>NZ_JAAAMG010000012.1 GCF_010500815.1 Jiella pacifica | reverse complement strand
AGGCGGCCGCCCGCACTCTGGACCAACTCTGGCGGGCCGTCGGCGACATCTGCGCCCTCTTCACACCCGACGAATGCTGGAACTACTTCAAGGCTGCAGGCTGTGTTGCAGATTAAACGCCCGACGCGCATGCCGGCGATCGCCGGGCTCGAGGTCGCGGAGCCGTTGCGGGGTGGACGGCATCCCCAAGCCTGCCATTCCCATGATCTCATACGGCGAGTCGGCAGCAAGAGGAGCAGCGAGCACCGACCGTTCGGCCCGGATCGACGCCTCGCACCGCTTGACGGCAAGCGCCCGCTTCAATTCGTCGCTGCCCCCACCCCGACCGTCTCACGCCCCAGCAGGTTTCGCCGGGTTGGGTTCTGGCGTCATCGCGATATATCTGCCTGGCCACATATCCGCCCGGCATGGCGAAATCGCAACAGATCGAGACGTCGACAGGCGAGACCTTGGATTTCTGGATGACAAGAGACATCGCGCGCGGTCGGCTGACGTCCGCGGCTTTCGCCGTCGCGACACTGAGCGTCTTCTGCTTGGCGGCCAGCCCGGCGCAGGCGCAATCCGGGCAAGCCGCTCAGGGAGGAAAGGACAGCGCTCCGTCGACGCTCGATCTGCCATTGATCGGCAAGATCGAGCTGCCGGACTTTCTGTCCTTCCTCGGCTCCAGCGACGATGGCGAGGGATCCGGCGGCGGGGGTGAAGGCGGGGCCCAAGGCGACGGCAACCAGCCGCCCCCCGCCGTGATCACCCAGACGGCGGCGGTGAAGCCCGTCGGCGACCGGTTCGAATTCATCGGCCGGATCGCGGCGATCCAGCAGGTGACGATCCAGGCCCGCGTCGAAGGCTATCTCGACAGCGTCGCCTTCAAGGGCGGCGAGAGCGTCCGGAAGGGCGATCTCCTCTTCCAGATCGAGACCGCCCAGTACGATGCGGCGCTCGCCTCGGCCCGGGCGCAGCTGTCGGGCGCGCAGGCGCAGCTGAACCAGGCCCAGCGGAACCTGGCGCGCAGCAAGGAGCTGGCACAAAGCGGCACCGTCAGCCAGTCGACTCTCGACGATGCGCAGGCGACGTTCGAATCCGCTCAGGCCACCCAGCTCCAGGCCGAGGCGGCCGTGCAGCAGGCCGAGTTGAACCTCAGCTACACCCGGATCGTCGCGCCGATCGACGGGACGATCTCGGCGCCGCTGATCACCGCCGGCAATTTCGTATCGACCGGCAGCGGCGCCCTCGCCAATCTCATCCAGATGGATCCGATCTGGGGCGTCTTCCCGATCGGCGAGGGGCAGCTGATCACCTGGAAGAAGCTCGGGATCGGCAATTCCGAGCCGACGCCGGTCGAAACACGGCCTGCAGGCGAGGCCGGCGGCTCGGAAGATCGGACGAGCGCCGGCGGCGATGCCACCGGCGACGCTTCGCAGTCGGACGGCCCCGCAGGCAGGCAGGCAGCGGCCACCTCGCCCGATACGGCAGAGCCGGTCGATGCCGGCGCGGCGGGTTCGCAAGGGCCCGAGGCGCCCTCCGCCGAGGGCTCGGCCGCGACGGGTTCGTCCGGCCCGCCCCCCGGCGCCGAGGAGGTGGGCGGAGCCGGAGACGCGGTCGCCTCCTCCGCGCAGGAGGCGGAAGACTTCGTCCTGTCGCTGGTCCTGCCGAACGGCTCGACATATCAGCCGACCGGCTCTTTCGACTTCGTCGACAACACGGTCAGCGCCAACACCGGCACGGTGGAGACGCGGATCAGCTTTCCCAATCCCGAAGGCTATCTCCTGCCGAACCAGAACGTCACGCTGGTGACGACTGAGAAGGACCCGCCGCGGCTGCCGGTGATCCCGCAGGCCGCGGTCCAGTTGTCCCGCGAAGGCCGCTCCGTTCTGATCGTGAAGGACGACGACACGATCGAACGCCGGATGATCACCGTCGCGGCGGATGCTGGCTCCGAGGGCACACTCGATCCCGGCGAAGTCGCGGTGACCGGCGGGCTGACGGGGGGCGAGGACGTCGTGGTGCGCGGTGCGGCGACGCTGAAGGAGGGTCAAAAGGTCTCGCCGCGGCCGGCGACGGCGCAGGCCGGCAACGGCAATGCCCAAGCCGCGGCGGCACCGGCCGAGGCGGGAGAGGCGCAACCGGCCGCTGGCAGTCCAGGCGGCGCGCCTCAGGGCGGCGGCGACACGTCGGGAAGCGATGGGACGGGCGCCGGCGGCGCGGCCGGGGGCGGCCCCGGCGGCGGAGGGTCGACAGAGTGATCTCCGACCTGTTCATCCGCCGGCCGCGGCTCGCTGTCGTGGTCTCGGTCGTCATCGTCCTTGCGGGACTGCTGGCGATCTTCACCCTGCCGATCCAGCAGTATCCGAACATCACGCCGCCCACCGTCAGCGTCTCGGCAAGCTATCCGGGCGCCGACTCGACGGTCCTCGCCGAAGCCGTCGGCGCGCCGCTCGAGCGTGCCATCAACGGCGTCGAGAACATGACCTACATGTCCTCGACCTCGACGGATTCCGGCAACTACTCGCTGTCGATCACCTTCGACATCGGCACCGATCCCGACATCGCCCAGGTGAACGTTTCCAACCGGGTGCAGCTTGCGACCTCGCAGCTGCCCGAGGCGGTGACCCGCCAAGGCGTCACCGTGCGCACCCGCTCGCCGAACTTCCTCCTGGCGGTCGCCTTCTATTCGACCAATCCCGATCTCGACCCGATCCAGTCCGGCGCCTTCCTCTCCACCAACGTCGTGCCGGCGATCCAGCGCATCGAGGGCGTCGGCGACGCCCAGGTCCTCGGCCCCTCGGACTACGCGATGCGGATCTGGACGGACCCGCAGAAGATGGCGGCGCTCAACGTGTCGGCCGCCGACATCTCCGCTGCGATCCAGGCGGAGAACCTGCCGGCCTCGACCGGCCAGATCGGCGCCTCGCCCGCGCCGGACGGCCAAGCCATGGTCTATACGATCACATCGCAGGGACAGCTCTCCTCACCCGACCAGTTCGTCAACATCGTCGTCAAGACCGGCGACAACGGCGCCATCGTGCGGGTGCGCGACGTCGCGCGGGTCGAGCTCGGCGCGCAGAGCTACGCGGTCAACACCTTCGTCGGCGACAATGCCGGCCAGACGATCCAGGTCAACCAGTCGCCCGGCGCCAATGCCATCGAGACGGTCTCGGCGGTGAAGGCCGAGCTCGAACAATTGAAATCGAGCTTTCCCGAGGGTCTGCAGTACCAGGTCATCTACGATTCCACGACCTTCGTTTCGGCGACGATCGAGGAGATCGTCTTCACCCTCGCCATCACGGCGCTGATCATCGTCGTCGTCGTCTTCGTCTTCCTGCAGGACTGGCGATCGACGCTGATCCCGGCCCTGGCGATCCCGGTCTCCCTGATCGGCACTTTCGCCATCCTCCTGGTCATCGGCTTCACCATCAACGTCATCACGCTGCTCGCGCTGATCCTGGCGATCGGCCTCGTCGTCGACGACGCGATCCTGGTGGTCGAGAACGTCCAGCGCAACATGACCGAGCGCGGCATCGGCCGGGTCGAGGCGACGCATGTCGCGATGGGCGAGATCACCGGGCCGATCATCTCGACGACGCTGGTGCTGCTTGCGGTGTTCGTGCCGACGACCTTCCTGCCTGGGCTCACCGGCCAGCTCTACCGCCAGTTCGGCATCGCCCTGTCGGTCTCGATCCTCCTGTCGTCCCTCGTCGCGCTGACTCTGACGCCGGCGCTCTGCGCCATCCTGATGCGCCCGCCCTCAAGGGCCTGGGCTCCTCTGCGGGCCTTCAACTGGGGCCTCGACAAGGCGCGCAACGGCTATGCCGGCGTCGTCGGCTTCCTCGTCCGGCGCGTCGCACTGGCGCTTCTCGGTCTCTTGGTCGCGCTCGGCATCGCGGGGCTGAGCTATACGAGCCTCTCCTCGACACTGCTTCCCGCCGAGGACCAGGGCGCCATCCTGTTCGACGTGTCGCTGCCCTCGGGCGCATCGCTGCAGCGGACCACCGAGGCGATGCTGGAGATCGGCGACATCATCAAGCGGACCGAAGGGGTCCAGGCCTACGTGCTGATCCCGGGCTTCTCGATCCTCAACTCGGCGCAGATCTCGTCGGGCGGCCTCGGCATCATCACGCTGAAGCCCTGGGGCGAGCGCGACAGCGTCTTCCAGACACTCGGCAAGTTGAGCGCCCAGTTCTCGCAGATCCCCGGCGTCACGGTCGCCGCCTTCCCGCCACCGCCGATTCCGGGCCTCGGCTCGGTCGGCGGCTTCACCTTCGAGATCCTGGCGCAAAAGGGCCAGGATCCGGCGGAAGTCGCGGCGGTGGCGCGCTCTTTCGTCAGCGCCGCCAACCAGCGGCCGGAAATTTCCGGCGCGCGCACGACCTTCTCGGCCGACGTGCCGCGCCTCTACGTCTCCATCGACCGCGACCGCGCCGAGACGCTCGGCCTGTCGGTCTCCGACATCTACGCCACCATCGGCTCGGCGATGGGCGAGAACTACGTCAATCAGTTCCTCTACCAGGGCCGGGTCTATCAGGTGCGCATCCAGGCCGACGCGCCGGCCAGGGCCTCGCCCGCCGACATCGCCAATCTCCACGCCAAGAACGCGCAAGGCGAGATGGTGCCGCTCGACACCGTGGTGAACGTCTCGACGACCTTCGGCCCGTATACGCTGCCGCGCTACAACCTTTTCACCGCCCCGGAGATCAGCGGCAACGCGGCGGCGGGCTATTCCTCCGGTGCGGCGCTGACAGCGCTGCAGGAGGTCGCCGAACAGACGCTGCCGGAGGGCTACAGCTACGCCTTTTCGGGCACGTCCTATCAGGAGCGGCAAGCCGGCTCCGTCACCTATCTGGTATTCGGGCTGGCCTTCGTCTTCGCCTATCTCTTCCTCGTCGCCCAGTATGAGAGTTGGCTGCAGCCGCTGGCGGTGATGCTGTCGATCGGCGTCGCGGCGGCCGGCGCGACGACCGCCCTCCTCCTCTTCGGCCAATCGTCCAACGTCTATTCGCAGATCGGCATGGTGATGCTGATCGGGCTGGCGGCGAAGAACGCCATCCTGATCGTCGAGTTCTCCAAGGAGCGGCGGGAGCGGGACGGCATGGAGATCACCGAGGCGGCGATCCTCGGCGGCCGGCAGCGCTACCGGGCGGTGATGATGACGGCGCTGGCCTTCGTCCTCGGCCTCATTCCGCTGGTCACCGCGTCGGGCGCAGGTGCCGCAGCGCGCAACGCCATCGGCTGGGCGGCCATCGGCGGCATGGTGGCCGCGACCTTCATCGGCATCCTGATCGTCCCGGCGCTCTTCGCCTTCTTCGAGCGCATCGCCGAGGGGCGCAAGGGCAAGCTCTGGGGCCGCGAGACCGACCGCTCGCAGGAGGGGCCGATCGCCCGCGCCGACAAGCCGGGGATCGCCTTTCCATGGCAGAATCGCGACCGGCGGCCTCCGACCGACAAAGGCTCCGGCGGCGACGATGCGGCGAAAGCCGAGGGCGACGCGGCTTCACCGGCAAAATAACCGCCCGCCACGAAGTCGGGGGAACAGCCGGCGTCAGCGATGCGCCGGGGCGCCGCGCGACATGTTCGCGCAGGCCAGGAATCGGTGCCTCGGTGGGGCGACCGATCGTGCCGGCCGCGATCGCCCCGACGAGGCCTCGACCGGGTCGGGCGATCGCATCCGCGCCCGGACGGCGATGCATCAGGCCCGATCCGGAAGGCCTTTCCTGCGCCCGGAAAAATCCACCCGGGTCGCTTGCGAACTGAGAGAATCATCCGTATACAGCGCCTCGCTGCGCCCATCGTCTATCGGTTAGGACGCCACCCTTTCACGGTGGAGAGAGGGGTTCGATTCCCCTTGGGCGTACCATTCTGTGGTGGGAAGCATAGTTTGTGCTTTCTCACCCATAGTTCGCACTCTCGCGCAATTTTATCGAATCGCTTGGCCGGAGCGAGTCAATCTCTCTCAGGGGCTGCTGGAAGCCCCAGGCACGCTGCGAGCCCTGAATTCTCCGGTCTTATCGTTGAATTCGGTGATCTTCATCTGGACGTTAGGGAGGGGATACACGCTCGCGATCTTCCGCGGGCGAGCAGCCACGTCCTCCGCGACGGTGACGACAACGCGGACGACGCCATCAAGCTTTTCGAGCGCGATTCGAATGTTCTCGCGTCGCTCGACGTTTCCGGCCCGATTCGCGACATCTTCTGAATCACAACCCATTCCTTCGTAGCTGAACGATTTCGACGCCTTGTCGAAGACCAGCCTGTCCTTCCAAAACGTCAGTACGACCAAGCTGTCGTCTGGCGCCTTCGCCGACCAACTCCACCGAACGCTCTTGAACACCGCTCCATACGACTCGAAGGCCTGTGTTTTGTTCATGGCCGACCTCAATCCAACCCGAGCGCTTTGAACACGGCATCGGTGGGATACGAATAGAGCGACGCCTGGAATTTCGTGAACAGTTCTGGCGGGATCGTCGAGATGTCGGCAGCGCTCGCCATGGGGACGAGTATCCTGTTCGCACCAGCGTCGAAGGCCATCTGAAGCGATTCCACGAAGTTCTGAACCGGGACGACGTTTCCCCCGAGGCTCATGTCGCCAAGAACGACCATCTGTGCCCAAATAAGCTTTCGCTCGACATAGGCTCGTAGGGCAATACCCCCATTGCACCGTCCATGACCGTCGGCGCGATTATGCCGGTCAGCGCAGCGATTGGGTTTGAGCGAATCACTCTCTGTGATTTCATGTGCTTCTAGACATGATCTCCGATCGAGAACTGAAGGGTTCTCACGGGGCGGGTGTCGACGGGGGCCCTTCAACTCGCTAGAGTGAACCGAGGGTTGAGGGAACATGCCGAACAAAAACATCTTGCTGATTGAGCCGCCCTATAAAAACAAATACCCGCCTTTGGGTTTGATGAAAATCGCTCAATATCATGGCCCTAACGGCAAACGGGATAATGTCGTTTTTACGAAAGGGATAACAAAGGAACTCAGCCGTACCGCGTGGGATCGCCTTTACATCACGACCCTGTTTTCGTTTGAATACAAAGTGATTTCGGAAACGATCGACGCCGCGATTGAACTTGTCGCCGGTCAGACCCAGCGCATCTTCGTCGGCGGAATTGCCGCTTCCTTGATGCACGAACGGTTTCTGGCCGAGCCAAAGTGGCGTGGTATTCGGTTCATCAGAGGGCTTCTCAACAGCGCCCCGGCGCAGGCACTCCAACTCGATGAAGACGACGGCGACTTTTATGCTGGCGACATAACCAGCAAGCCGATCGAGGACCTTGTCCCCGATTACAGCATCCTCGATCAGATTGAGTATCAGTATCCGGTCCGCGACGCCTATTTCGCCTATGCCTCCCGCGGCTGCATCCGAACCTGCCACTTCTGCGGCGTTCCGAAGCTCGAAGGCGCCCAGCGGGATGCTACGCCGCTAGTGCAGTTCGTCAACGATGTGGACGCCATCTACGGTCCGAAGCGCGACCTCATTCTCATGGACAACAACGTGGTCGCTTCGACGCGGTTCAAGGAAATCATTGCGGAGATCCGCGACCTCGGTTTCACGCCTGGGGCAAAGTTAAAACGTGATCATGAGCGGACCGCCTCGCTGCGCCGCGTCGATTTCAACCAGGGTGTCGACGCTCGTATACTGAGCAAGGATCCGATGTATCTCCGTGAACTGTCAAGCATCTGCCTTAGCCCGCTGCGGATCGCGTTTGACCATCTCGGCCTGAAGAAACCTTATGAGAAGTCGGTTCGATATGCCCATGAGTTTGGGCTCAACGACCTCTCGAACTACATGCTCTACAATTTCCATGACGGCCCGGCGGATCTGTTCGAGCGCATGTATCTGAACGTCCGGCTGAACGAGGAGTTGGGAATTCGGATCTACTCGTTCCCAATGCGATATCAGCCAACAAATCTACCGGACAGGTCGCATGTCGGCGCGAAGTGGTCCCGATATTTCCTGAGGTCTTTCCAGATCATTCTCCAGGCGACGCATGGCGTCGTATCCGGCGAGCCAGAATTCTATCGACTCGCCTTCGGCTCGACGCCCGAAGAGTTCGTCGACATCCTATCCCTTCCTCACCACATGATATTCAACCGGTCGTTTTATGAGCGGCATGAAGGACGGGGCGAATATGAGGACTACTTGGTAGCCCGCGCCACGCTTTCACAGAGCGAGCGCGACGAGCTGCTTGCCTTTCTATCGGATCGCAATCCATCCGAATACCGAGACGGCCTCGGTGACCTGCCGCTTAACATTGCCAGGGTCGCACGATACCACATTCCACTCTCCAAGGACGTCGAGCGTGACATTCGGTCTCTCCAGAAGGCTCGTCGAGGCGGCGAGGCGACGTTCGACTTGCGGCTTACGAACGAGGAGATCGTCGAGGATTCAGGCCTAGACGAAACCGTCACGATGAAGCCGTCTGGCCGGCAAGCAGCGTAGGAGTTCTCGATGAGTCAAGCACTAGCCGTGAGCGTTAATGCCCCCCAGAGGCTGGACCCGTCAGTCGTCCGCGTCGGCAAGGATATCGTCGAACTGGTCACGTCCGGAATGTACCTCTCGCCAATCACAATCTATCGGGAGTACGTACAGAATTCCGCCGACGCCATCGAATTGGGAATCAAAGAAGGCTTGATCAAAGTCGGGGAAGGATCGGTTGCGATCAATATCGATCATGGCGCTCGATCGGTTCGGATCGTTGATAACGGCATCGGGATAAAGGCGACAGACGCAGCTTCGCTATTGCTCGCGATCGGCGGCTCGGCGAAGCGTGGCACGGGGGCGCGTGGTTTCCGAGGTATCGGCAGGTTGTCCGGCATCGCATACTGCAAGGCCCTGCACTTTCGCACGCGAGCAGCGGGAGAGGATACCGTTTCCGTAGTCGAGTGGGACTGCAAGCGTCTCCGCCAGAGATTGAGTGACGATAGTTTCGAGGGTGACCTTCACTCGGTAATCACGAGCAGCGTCAGGTTTTTAGAACAGCCCGCAAGAGGGGAGGATCCCTCCCACTTCTTCGAGGTCACGATGGTTGAAGTTGCCCGACACCGGGGAGACATTCTGCTGAACGAAGCGACTATCCGCGACTATCTCGGACAGGTGGCGCCAGTCGATTTCTCGGAGCGTTTTTCGCTCGGTGCCAAGATCCGCGGAAGACTAGCTGATCACGGGGTCGACGTTGGGATTGTGGATCTGTCCATCCAAGGCGAGCGTGTGCTGCGCCCCTACGCGAACGTCACGACGTTCCCAGGCAACCTTTTTGAATTGAAGCTGGATGAGGTCGAGTTTTTCGAATTCGCTAACATAGACGGCGAGGTTGCCGCCGTCGGATGGGTAGCGCACCATCAATACGCTCGCAGCATACCTCCGAGCCTCGGTATCGGCCGCCTTCGTGCAAGGATTGGCGACGTTCAAATTGGAGGGGAAGGCGTGTTCGACGAAGTCTTCAAGGAGACACGGTTCAACGGCTGGTGTGTCGGTGAGATCCACATCCTCGACCGCCGCATTCAGCCGAACGGCCGAAGGGACCACTTCGAACTCAATCACCACGCCTACAATCTCCTGGCGCAGCTGGGGCCGAAAGCGATCGAGCTGTCGCATCGCTGTCGGACCTCGTCGATCTCCCGAAACATCCTCCTCATGATCCAAAATCTGGTCGAAGAAATAGAGAAGAAGCTAGCTGAGTCATCTCTACCGTCGAAAGGCGAGATATCGCGATTTAGGGGCTCCATCGAGAGAGCGCGAGGGCGCTTGAAGAACGTCGACCACCTCGAGGCGCGAGAGTTGTGCGAAGCGGCGCTCTCGCGCGTCTCCCATCTCTTGGACCAAGTACCTTCTGACAGCGACGGCGGTGTTATTGCGCTTGATGAGGTCTCTAGCCTCGTTCGCAGCATAGTCACGAATCGCGACCAAGCCCGCAAACTGTTGGAAGCGCTGCAAAGCGTAGCAAGCTGAATGCGCCTATTGGCTCCCAGCGAGCGCATTTGAAGGCCTAACCCGGTCGATCGCTGTACGATGAGCGATAATGGCCAGACACTGGTGGTACTACGGTGGCAATTCGATACTCGCTTTCGGGACTGGTGGAGAAGGAAGCTCTGGATAATGCGGCTCGAAGGCGGGCAGGCAGAAAAGAGTATCACCCGAACCCTCCCACTCACATCGATGAAGAAATCCTGAAGAAGCTCACCCAACATGAGGTCGCGCAGGGCTGGCATGTTGAGAAGCAGTACAAGCGAAGGACGCGGATGTTCCGCGCCAAGGCATCGGACGTCCAACTCGAAGACGACGTCTGGATGCTGTTTTATAGAATGCAGTTTACGTGCATGAATAGTGACAGGCATTTTTTCATCAACGACATTCATGATGAGAAGGATCGCCAAGTGGACATCGTCGCAAAGGACGACGAAACAATTTATTTTATCGAATGCACTCATAAGGCGTCACCAGGTCGAAAATCTGTAACGCATATTATTCAAAAGTTTGTCACTATTCGCAACCGAATACGTTCTCAGGTGCAGAAAGATCTTGTGGACGGCAAATCAATTCAGATAAAGTTCCTTATCGCAACTCGTGGCTTTGAATGGCCGGCTCCGGATATAGAGAGAGCAAGGGCGGAAGGTATAGGTATATTACGAGATGAAGATATCGAATACTTTGAAGAACTAGTTAAGCTTCTGAGAGGTGGTGCACGTTATCAACTTAACGCGCGATACTTTGCAAACAAGAAAACACCTATGCTGGAGAACAAGGTCTTCGCCAGCCGGATACGCGTGGGAGGCCGTGCAGCCTACCATTTCATGGCGTCACCTTTTGACATTCTGAAGATCTCTTCTATCAGCCACCGCGCACGCACCAGCACAAATGACCTCAAAAGCTACCAAAGGATGGTCAATTCGAAGCGTCTTGAGGATATAGGCAAATTCATTTCAGACAATGGATCTTTTCCTACCAACATCGTCTGTAATTTTCGAACGAAGAAGCATGTTCGCTTCGAACCGATCGAGAAGCACGGCGACGTCGAATACGGAAAGCTGACGCTGCCGGGGCTCTATGGATGCCTGATGATAATCGATGGGCAGCATCGTCTGTATGGTTACACCTACGCCGATACGGACTACGGTAACGACAAATCTGCTGTCTCAATTTTGGCATACGACGGACTATCGATCGAAGAAGAAATAGAGATTTTTGTCGACATAAATACAAAGCAGAAGCGGGTTTCACCAAGCTTGGCAGCAGAGATACGCGCTAGCATCGGACTCGATCAAGACGATGCACGCGACAAAGTGTCGGCTATTTGTACGCATGTTGGCCAACGACTTGAGTTAGATCCGCGTTCGCCGTTTCATGGCTCGATAAAGTCTGAGATGGATAAGAAAAATCCTGACAGAATCATCACGCTGGTGAATGTTGCGGAAGGCCTGCGAAAACACAATCTGATCGCGTCTGCAACCAAAAATGGGGATGACTATCAGTTTGTCTGTGGGCCGCTGTCTGTGGGAAAGGATGATGCCGAAGCGAACGTTGCGAAGGCGACGGAGGTGATGATTGGGTTGCTGAATACGGCCCGGACGGCTGCCCCCGACAACTGGGCGAAGCGGGATGCTGATGGTGGTTTCTGGTTCACCAATACGGGTTACCGGACGATTGTTCGCTTGGCATCCTCCGTATTGCAATACCTCGCAACGAGCCGCGGCTTCGACGCAAAGAACGAGCCCGCCCAGCGCATTGTTAGCACGCTCGCGCCGTTTATTCGCTTTGCGGTTGCTTACGTGGAGAGCGGCGGCCGTGAGCGGACCAGCAGCTTTCGCTCAAGGAGTGGCGCGGGCGGGATCGATCAGAACTCCCGCCTTCTTGAGATCGCTTTATGCGAGCAGAGCGCCCTCGATTACAAGCCACAGCTCATAGTCGACTTCATCAACGAACGTGATCACGAGGGGACAACGGAAGCGCGGTCGAAGATTGCGAAGTACACGAAGACACTGCTGGTGGTCGTAAAACGGAACCTCGAGAGCCTATATCAGGCTCATGATGAGGAGTGGTGGTTCCAGGGCGTTCCTCCTGAGGTTCAATCCCATTGCAACGAGGCGGTGACAAAGGACAAGGGCATGTCCGACCGCTGGGATCATGTCGGCCTAGAGCAGATCGTGGAGATCATTGAAAAGTCGGGAAATTGGCGGTCGTTCAAGCAGTTGATGAATGCGAAGACGAACCGCGGCAGTCGGAAGGATCAGGTCCTCGCCGAGATAAAGACAATCATACCTATCCGCGATGATCTCAAAGATCAGGATGTGACACTTTCCAAAACCCAAGTAAGCCAAATCGAGGACTTTGCCGTTCTTGTAGCTGAGATGGCCTCAGAACTTGGATTCAACGACAACGCTTTCGAGGAAGCCGCTGCCGAGGGAGATTCCATCCAGGCCACCGCTTCATATTAGATTTATCGGCTAGCATATAATTGTCCAGTGGTGATAGTCGTATATGCGGCCTAGAATTATAAAAGTCGCTGATGCGATCAAAAACAACGCGCCGAAGCTTATCCATTTGAAAGCGTTGCCCCGTTCAATGTTGTTCATTGGCCATTTTTTTAGTTTGTCAATTTGATTTGCTGGCGTGGGATAAATGTAGGGCCAAGTCCGACTATAATCCATCCAGTCACGCACTAGAACGATGGCCCCGAACGCGTAGAGGAATAGGCTTGGGCCTCCCTGAAGACCCACCGGGCAAGAGTCATTGGGTGAACTGCTTGCAAAAAACGTAATTGCCAGTAGCATCAAAAAAAAACTGTTCATCACGAACCAATATATTCTCGTCGTAAGCTCACGCTTTAATTCTTCCTGGGGTATTGTATGCCTCACACGTGGAATAGAGCTTATGATAAGAAGCACTAATCCCAAGACTATAAGAGTGACGTATGACATGAAAAGCCAGTAATAACCCGAAGAGGCAATAACGTCTTTTCCGAATGAGAAGGCCATCGCGTAGAACGGGACCATTGTCAGCATCTGAACGCCGAAGTCGAAGGCGAAACCGGCGGGAGTCGGGGTAGATATTGGCTCTTTTGCGTATCGGATATCTAGGAATTTTGCCCCTTGGTGAAAGAACAGCGCTGCAGTGACCGCGAACACGCTGGTCATTTCCAAGTGCACGAGTAGCACGCCGATTGTCGGGAACGGTTGTGTCGGGTCCGTGAGTGTGGGGCCTAGTCGCTCAAAGATCCGGCTTGCCGCCAAACCGAAGCTCAGAGAGAACACGAAAGCGAGTATTCGCTTCAGATTATCGATAGTACGCTCGGACTGGCGAACGAGGTCCTTGCGGTCCTCTAGCGACATGCCTTCTGCTTGATCGTCCGCCATGAGCCCTCCTTGCGATTCGGTGACGCCTGAACGTAGCATGCAGCAACTTGGCCGTGGTATGGGTACCCGTATAGAGGGCGTTGCGGGAAGGACCGTCACGCTGAAGAGGGCGCCGCTGGGCTGCCGACGGTCGCCACGGGCGGCGCGACCGACTTGCTGCTCGACTGGAAGTGGACTCGTCACGAAATCCGGGCCAAGACCGTATTGCGCGCCAGGTACGACGTTCAGGACGGGCGTAAGTTGGCTGAGGTGGAAATATGGCTTTGGTCAATTCGCACGGCGCGCCGGCTTCCTGGGGAACGCGCTAATGGCCACCCGATTGATGACGTCGAGCCAGATCGGTAGCGGGTCCTACGCTTTGACGTGGAAGCGGCAGGCTAATACGGCGCTCGGCCTTCTCGTCGTATCGGACGGTCGTTAACCCTTCCCGAAGAACTCTGCTGCTCCTCTTGCCAGCGCTAGTTCGTTCGTCATATGTTCGCGCCATGACGAACCTGTCGCTCATAACGCTGTCTGCCGCAAAACCTGCGGCTTCTTCCGCCCGCCGGAGCTAGACGGTCCTTCCGTCCTCCGGCGCTGACAGCGTTCGCCGCTATTTTGCGGCACCGGAGCGACCTCCATGACATCCCCATCGATCCTGCGTCTCCCGGAAGGGAGCGATGTGCCTCTTCATGCCGAGGGCAATCTCGCCGCGATCCGCCGCAAGGCTTCCCGACGCCACTATGCGCCGGCCGGGACCATGCGCTGCATTGGCATTCCGATCTTCCGCTCGACGCTCGCCCGCGACCTAGGCCTGCTTGTCGACCTCGACGACGAGGTGGAAGCCTGGCAATGCCTGCCGAGGGCGCTGGACTTCTGCGACGCCGACGGCGTTCTCGTCCGGCACGTCCCGGACTTTCTCGTCCGCTACGCCTGCGGATCGGAGATCTATCTCGACGCGGGTCGTATCGGCTTGACGTCGGCCGACGATCGCACCGCCTGGAGCGCCATCTGCGAGGCGGAGATTCGCACCGAGCCGGCACTCCCCAACGCACGCGAGATGCTTCGCTACGCCCGGCGCATCGTGCCCCTCGGCGACCGCATCAGGCTGCTGGCCTACCTTGAGGATGTTGGATCGGCGACGCTCGTCGACGCCGCCTCCGGCATGCGTGAATCCCCCGATCCGGTCGGTGCGGTCATCGCACTGGTCCTGCAACGGGTTGTTCGGATCGACTGGCGGGAACGCCGGCTCGCGCCGGATAGCCGAGTGGAGATCGTCCGATGACATCGAAGATCAGGAAGCTCGCCCGGCTTAGAAAGTCCTCGGTCGAGCCGTTCGCCGTGAACCCCGAGATCGACATGGCGATGAATGACGCGGTCGCCGACGCCATTGCGGAGGCGGTCGACGAGCGATTGAAGCTGATGTCGCCGTCGACCAGGATGATCTTCGACCGGGTGCGGACGCTCGTCCCTGACGGTCTGAAGCAGCGCCTGGAGGCGGCAAAGCCCGCTCTCGTCGTCGTTCACGTCGCCGCGCATGGCTGGCGCCGCGCCGCCTACGACGCGATCGTCGCAGCACTCGAGGACGCGGTCCGGACCGAGGAAATCGTCTTTTCGCGGCCCCACTATGTGCCGGCGGACGAGATCGCGAACCGGTCGTGGCAACGAAAGGGCCAGCGCGAACGGACTGAGCTTGTCATGTCGATGCTCTCGTCGGGCATCACCATCGTCGGCCTCGTCGCCGGAGAAGACCTCGATCCCGCGGTCGCGGCGATCGCCGACATGACCGCCGACCTCACCCGGATCGACGTTGCAGACATTGCGAGAGCCGTCGCCTCGGCTTTCCCGGTTTCCAATGCCTCTTGGCCGGCCGACCTCGGTGTTTCCGACATCGATCCCCAGTGGCTGGATCTCGCGATCGGGCGGTCGTCGACCGCAGAGGAAGCGGTCCGCCTGATCGTCGCGGCGCATCGCCGTCCAGAGACGGAATCGTCCGTGCCGATGCTTGAGAGCCTCTACGGCTATGGGCCGGCCCGCGTCTGGGGCCTGCGGCTCGTCGATGCCCTGCGAGAATATCGGGCGGGTACGCGATCGTGGATCGACGTCGACGCCGGCGCTCTCTTCGTCGGGCCACCTGGCACCGGCAAGACGCTGCTTGCCTCGGCGCTTGCCCGGTCGTGCGGCGTCGCCTTCATCCCGACGTCGTACTCGGCGTGGCAGGGCACGGGAGAAGGCCACCTCGGCGATGTGACCAGATCCATCCGAAAGACGTTCTCGGAAGCCGCGGCGCAGTCGCCCTGCATCGTCTTCATTGACGAGATCGACACGATTCCCGCTCGTGGGGCCGCGGCGCGGCACGACGACTGGTGGCGGACGATCGTGAACAATCTTCTCGAATGCCTGGACGGCACCGGCCGCCGCGAAGGCGTCATCGTCCTGGCGGCTTGCAACGACGATCGCAATCTCGATCCGGCATTGGTCCGTTCCGGACGCCTGGACCGGCGTTTCCATATCGGACTGCCAAATGAAGACGATCTCGCGAAGATCCTCGCGCACCACCTTCCGATGATCGCCGAAGACGAGATCCAGCCGGCCGCCGTGACGCTGGCGGGGTCGACGAGCGGCGCCGACGCGGCGCGCATCGCAAGAGACGTTCGACAACTGGCGCGAAGCGAGAGCCGCCGACCGTCCGGCGACGACCTTTTGAAGGTCGCGCTTCCTGCTGATGATCGACCGGTCGGGCTTCGCCGCCGTGTCGCAGTCCATGAAGCGGGTCATGCCGTGGCCATTCTCCGCCAGGGGCAGGTCCCGCGCGGCCTCTCCATCGTTGCCGCAAACGGGGGCGAAGTCGTTCACGACGTTCCTGTCTCTGAATTTCTTCTCGAGGACCTCCACGCGCAGTTGGCGATCGGCCTTGCCGGCCGGGCGGCCGAGCGGCCGAGGAAGTGGTTCTCGGATCGGTCTCGGCTGGTGCAGGTGGCCCACACATGTCGGATCTCGGACAGGCGACTCAGCTGGTGGCGATGATCGAGGGCAGATACGGGCTTGGAACCCGCCTTGGCCTGGTGGAGAAGATCGACGAGGCCGTGGTCGAGCGTCGGCTGCGGATCGCCTATGCGGATGCCCTTCTCGCTGCGATGCGCGATCGTCAGGCCATCGAAACGCTTGCCGAACTCGCGATGGAGCGTCGGGTTCTGGGTCGCATCGCGCTTGCAGAATTCTGGTCTGCGCAATCTTCTCACACGTTAACGGATCCGAAATAATTTAGGAGGATCCTAATCACCTTGCTTCGGCACGGCTCCCAAGCCCGTGTCCACGTCGTGGAGACGACGATGGCGCCGGAGTATTGCAAAATAACTTGATCCTACGTGGCAATCGCCGGCAAACACATAATCGGCTCTTCTGCGCGCACGGCTTTCTAAAGCTCATGTGAGGTCTCCACCTCTTAAGCCTGAGTTCCCTGGACCGCTGCAGCCGCGCCCCGTCAGCCGACTCCGCCAGGCCAAAAGGTCTCCGAAACGCTTGTGAACGCTTGAACGCGTCCGGCGAACGGAGAGGCCTTGTCGTTGCCCGCCGTTTCAGGGGTCATTTTCATGTTCGATTCCATTCAAATGCTCGACAAGAATTCCCGCAGTCCGTTCGGATTTTCCTCGCTGGTCGCGAAGGCGTCGGACGTCGTCGCCGCGGAGGCCGCCGTCCGCACCGAAGGACGGAGGTCGCACAAATTGAGATCTCCGATCATCGTCCGGAGAAGACGCGACCTGTGGCACGCCGTCCGGCTCGCGCTTCTTCCCATGCTGTTTGCGGCGTCTCCGCCCTCGTAAAGGGCGGCTCCACCCCGTTCGAGAGCGGTGCGGAACTTGCGGCGCATACGATCCTGTCGGCCGACATCGAGACGACGGACATGGGCGCTCAGCTTGGCCCGTACTTCTACTTCGACGGACTGGGAAACCGGCGCAAGCACTACTTCGACGCCGAGACCATCGGACCGAACGGCGAGTGGTGTCTGTACGCGGTCAAGAGCCGCCTTTCTTCGAAGTACGCGGTGACGGTCGAGATCCTGAAGCGTCTCCACGAAGACGACGAGCGGCTCGCGGAAGCGACCCTCCACATCGTCGACGAGGATTGCAGAAAGGTCTGGCAGGTCCAGCGAGCCCGCCTTGTACTGACCGCTCGCCAGTTCGTCGACGACGATGCCGAGGCGGCCGTCCTGGCCTGCCTCGCATCTGAAGACCGAGAGTTCACGGTCGCCGAGGTCGATGAACGCACTGCCCTCGATCACCGCACGCTCTACGCGGTGGCCCGCCTCTACTGGAAGCGCCGGGTCACCGTCCGAGACGGCCTCTTCCTCGACTACGCGGCGCACATCCGTGCCGCGTAGTCTCCCCTCCTCCCTACCCAACGTTCCTGGAGTCCCCCGATGACCGCCTTTCTTCCCTGACGTCGCCTTTTTACGAGGTGACCCGTTACCGGCTCTGCGAGGACGACCGCATCCTGGTCGACGGCGTGCCGCACCGCTTTGTCGAGACGGTCGAGATCGCGCAGATCCTCATCGATCTCGACCGACGCGAGACCGTCGCGATCGAACATCTCGAGTTCGAGCGGCGCCTTCATGCCGGCGAGATCCGCATCGATCTCGGCTACCACTCGGTCTCTGCCACCAGATCGCGGGTCCGCCGATACCAGGCGCTCAGCGAGCTTCCGCCGGAGAAGCGCGCCTTGGTCATGCACAAGCTGCGCTGGGTTCAGGACTTCATCGCGCTCTACGAACGGGGCGAGGCGAAGAAGACGAGCCCCGACGGCTACGCCGCGGCGATCGCCATGATCGAGAAGTCCAGACAAGCCGCTGAAATCGAAGAAGCGGAGGACCGCCGGCGAAAGCCGGGCGCTCGGCCGCTTTCGGGATTCTCGAACCCGTCCGCCTCGCAGTTGAAGAGGTGGGTCTTGGCCTACGAGTACGGCGACCGGGAGACGATGTCGCTCTACGATGGCTACGCCCGTGGCGGCAATCGCCAGCGTCGGCTCGATCCGGTGGTCGTGCGCCTGATCAACAGGGTCGCGGCCCGGTACTGCACGCCGATCCGCCCGACGATGACGCAGCTGCATTCTCTTCTCGGGCGCATGCTCAGACGCTACAACTCGAAGTACAAGCGCGATTACGAGATCCCGTCGCGCAAGGCGCTGGAGAGGGCGATCCACGCCATTCCCGATTTCGAGAAGGTGGCTGGGCGCAGGGGCCTTGCCTATGCGCGCAAGCACTTCGCTCCCGTCCACGAAGGCGTCGTCGCCACGATGCCGTTCGAACGTGTCGAAATGGACGAATGGAAGATCTCCATTCAGGCGATCCTCATGGAGACGGGCGACTGGGAACAGCTGAGCGAGGATGCCCGTAAGGCGATCGGGCGGACGCGCTGTTGGCTGACCGCGGCGATCGACTGCGCTACCCGGTGCATCGTCTCGCTTCACGTTTCGAACCAGCCTCTCTCCTCCGCCACCGCAATCCGCGGCCTTCGGATGATGATGGAAGACAAGGAGCCTCTCCGGAATCTGGCCGGCGCGAAGACGGAGTGGCCGACGCGGGGAACGCCGGCCTTGCTCGTCACCGACAAGGGTTCGCAGTTTCTGTCCGATGAGTTCCAGACCATCGTTGGGTCGCTCGACATCTCGCATGCGCGGCCGCCGGCAGGCATGGCCACAATGCGCGGTCAGATCGAACGGTTCTTCGGGACCTTGGAGACCCGCTTCGCCTCGAACTTCATCGGTCGGACGTTCTCCAATCCGACGCAGAAGGGAGAGCACGACGCCGAGAAGCTCGCGGAGCTGACCGTCCACGAGCTGGAACAGGCCCTGATCCGCCACGTGTGCGACGTCTATCACCGGACGCCGCATGGGGCTTTGGAAGGACTATCGCCGGCCCAGGAATGGAACCGGCTGATGCACGCGACCGGCGTGAAGCCGTTCGTTGACGAGAGGAAGACGCGGATCGTCTTCGGCCTTCATGTGACGCGTTCGATGAGCGCCAGGGGAGTCCGTCTCTTCGGCACCTTCTATCAGTCGGAGCCACTGCACGCGATGTGGATGGAGCGGGAGGGGCGCCGGGTCCGGATCGCTCTCGATCCGGACGACCTGAACACGATCGCCGTCGAGCGCGGCCCGGGCGACTGGATCGAGGCGGAGGTGATCAACCGTCCGAAGTTCGTCGTCTCGACGGACACCCTGGCAATGAACTTCGCGCAGCTCGTCGCTCGCGGGCTGCCCGCTTTCAACGTCGACGATCTGGTCGAAAACCAGCGCATCCTCGACGAAGCCCTGGGCGACATCGAGGCGATGGCGAACGCTGCCCGCCGCCGCAACGGCATCGTCATCGAAGAGGCCTTCGAGAAGGGACTCGAAGATCTCCGCCGAAATGTCCGCCGCGCCTTCGCCGACTACCGGAAGCGCACGGACGGGAAGTTCCGGGAAATCAAGTCGGAAGCGGTTTCGCTCCCCCGACGCGAGCGTCCTCGAGAGGAAGCACACACACCGCCGGCTGAAACGCCGACGGCAATCGATCAACCGAATGCGCCGACATCCCGTCGGGCACCGCGCACGAGCGCACCTTGGAGAGAGTGAGTAACATGGCACGCTGGAACGAAGAGAGAAATGAAGACGCCTCCGCCAAGAGGCTGGTGAGCGACGCCCTCGGAGGCATCTCCGACCGGCTGAGCGAATATCCGGACGACTACCGGGAGCGGCTGGCTGCCGCGAAGAACGTCTACATCGGCGACACCGAGCGGGACGCCCCCGTCCGGGAGGCGTTCAGGGACCTCGTCGACAACGCCCTCAGCCAGGTGAACGGCGCAGCTCCCGGACCCGGCGAATATCTCACGCTGACCGGTGCGTCGGGCGCCGGCAAGTCGCGGCTGGTCGCGAGGATGCTGGAGAAGACGGACGCCCTCGCCCCGATCGAACTCGAGAACCGGACGTTGCGTCCGATCATCAAGTTCGGCGCGCCGCAGCCCTTCACCAGCGGGCAGGCGGCGATCGCGATCCTGCGGGCCATCGGCCTCGAGACCGACACCAAGATGGAGTCGAACTACGCCTGGCAGCTGGTCCAGAACCACCTGCCTCGGTCGAAGACCAGCCTCATCATCGTGGACGACGCTCAGCACGCCCTGCGACACACGAAGGCCGAGGACGTCATGACGATCCGGGACGCGTTCAAGGCGATCACCCAGTACGATCCCTGGCCGGTCTCGTTCTTCTTCGTCGGCATCCCGGTCTTCAAGAGGTTCGTCTGCACTGACAACCAGTTCATGCGACGCAATACCTTCGTGGAGATCCCGCGCCTCTTCGCCCACCGGGACGAAGCGCTGGTCCGGGAACTGGTCTCCGCAAAGCTGGAAGCGGCGCGGCTGCGGAAGGGCTTCGAGGACACCGAGGAATTCTACGCCCGGGTGATTTATGCTGGGGGTCTGGAGTTCGGTCGTTGCGAGAAGCTGGTCCAGCTTGCGATCCGCGACGCGCTGCGCAACGGCAGCCGGTCGCTCGACGTCACCCATCTGGCGGACGCGCTCCGCAAGGCGACGCTGGTCGCCGACGATCGGAACACGTTCCTGACGACCCTGGAAGCGGCCCAGGTGATCCCGCAGTGGGTCGAGGAGTCGGACGAGGACTTCATCGCCGAGGACGACATCCTCAAGGCGACGATCAAGCCTCGCGACAATCGAAAGCCGCGCAAGCCGTGAGGATTCGCTTCCCCTTGCGCCCGAGGTTTCACCGCGACGAGACAGTCCACAGCTATCTCTCGCGGTTGGCCTCGGCCAACGGCTTCACGACGATCGCGGCACTCTGCAGCTTCGTCGGCGTCCGCCGGACCGACGTCACCTCCGCTCGGGCGGAGGCCGTCGATCTGGTGGCATATCTCGGTGACGTCGACCCGGATCGCTTTGCCGCGAACGCCATCGTCCCGCTCGGCGAGCAGCGCTACGGCCTTCGCGGCGAAATCCTCAACCATAACGACCTGATCGCGAAGGATTATCGGATCTGCCCGCGGTGCGTCGAAGAGGATCTCGACGGTCCGGATTGGCTTGAGCCAGAAGAGCGGGTCCCCGAACGCCTCGAATGGCGCATCGGCCGGTTCACGTACTGCCCGACGCATGGGGTCGCGTTCGTCACCATCCCTCTGACGGCGCCCAGGATCACTGCCAATCTCACCGGCGTCGCGGCGTCCTGCCTTGAATATGTCAGGGACCGGCCGGAACTTCGAAATCTCCCGTTGTCCCAACGACAGCACTATCTCCGAGATCGACTGTCTGGCGAAATGCCGGCGTCGAACGCATTCCTCGACGTGATGCCATGGTACGCCGTGGCGCGAATGTGCGAGCTGGTCGGACATGCGGATCTTTGGCCGGGGCAGACGAAGCGGAATCCGACCGCCCTGAACGACGCAGATCAGACAGTCGCGGACCACGGCTTCGGAATTCTCCAGGCCGGCCGTCCCGGCTTTCTGGCCTGGGTCGACGGCCTGATCGAGGAGGCCCGCCGCGACCGGACACGGAACTTCGGCCTGCAGTCGATCCTCGGTGCCCTCGGCCAGGCGCTGAACGTCAGCGCGGATCCTGCCTACGACGCCGTGAAGGACGCCGCCGTCGAGGTCGCCTTCCGCAAGCTGCCGATGACGCAGAGCGGCCACTTCTTCCATCGCAGCCCACCGCGCCGGTTGGTGCATTCGATCGCGAGCGCGTCGAAGGAAGTCGGCATCCCGGCGCCAGGTTTGCGGACCTACCTAGAGCGCGCCGGCATCATCGCGGCCGATACGCGGGACCTCAAGCCCGACAAGGTCACCTTCCCCGCCGAACGACTACCCGATCGCGACCGGCTCCTCGCCCTCAGCATGCGAGGGCGGGACTGGACACCAGACGACGCTGAAGCTCTCGAGATCTCCCGAGCTGCGGACCTTCTGGGCATCGGACCGACATTCATCCGTTCATACGACGATCTGCTGGCGGACGACGAACGACCGTCCGGAGCACGACGCCTCTACGATCGCCGTAAGCTGGAGGATCTGCGGAATTGGCTTCTCTCGGGCTGCGAACTCGTCGAGTGCGCCGAGCCGGAGCACATCGGGATCGAGGAGATCGCCCGCCGGCGTCATATCCCCTTGTCCGTCGTAGTGCGCTTCCTACAAGAACGCCGGATAGAGTGGAAGGGGCGGATTAGAGGTTCCGAAGACCTGTCGGCAATCGTCTTCCTTCGAGACGAGATCGCCGGCCTCTGCTGGAGTGGACGACGATGGGCCAGCAGCGCTGCCGGTTAAAATGAGGCGCCTCGCTCACCGAACCAAGATCGCCTAAGGGGTCAGAGACGAAAGCCAACTGACGACTCTTCCCTTACGACCTGACGGAACCAGAACCTGTAATTCCGGTGCCCCGCAGACAAGCCAGACGCGGGATCGCTGCTGGTGTGCCCGATCGCGGCACGCTCCTTGCATCAACAATCACGTGGGCCGCTGTCAGAGCGGCACCTAGAATTCAAATGTTCCATACAACATCCAACCGCGACGTGCATCAACTTGGACGCAATTGTACTCCCAGAATTGTCGAACAACATCGGCATGAGGATGCTTCTTCCCTTTTGTAGGGTCGGAACAAAAAATACTAGCACGTGGAGCGACCATCTCTGCGACCTCGGGCGAGGAATTACCTGAGGCGCCGTGGTGCATGACTTGGAATATCGCCGCCTTGGAGAGGCGACCATGAGGCGAAAAGTAATTTTTAAAGGCAGTTCGGCGAGGCGATGAATTAAGCGAACCGTCACCAGTTAAAAGCACCGCAAAATGATCCGTCGAAACCCGCGTGTAATCGCGATATTTTGCCCAACCACCGGTACTCTCAAAAAAGAATTCTGGAGAAAAATTCGCGTCCACCGGTTTCGTTGCCGGGCCACCGTATAGAAACATCGATATGATGTTCCGATTTTTCTTGCCGAATGTCTTGTCGTAGTGACGTTTTAAAGCACCAAACGCCTTTTTCGTTTCGGCCGAGGTGGTGGCATCCTGCAAGGCCGCAATAAGAGGTTCGACACTGGCAGGAAAGGATGGCGGACACTTTTGCGCTTGATTGGCGTCGTTGTAAGGAACGAACTCCCAAAAGCCCTCAACATCTAGCACAGACCCTCTCCTGAGAAATTCAGCTGCGGGCGTCTCCACGCGTCTAGAGCCGGGAATTTCGCCACTCAACAGATCGGGGCGGTGCTCTGTTTCCACGCGAATTCTCAGGGGACGCCCGTCGGCTTTCTCGGGAAAACGACGTTCGCGTTCGTCGCCGTCCGGATCAGGACCGGGGTCGGGGTCAGGCAGCGGATCGATCGGGGGTGGTGGTGTATCATCGCTTGGCGGCACGAATACAATCCGAGGCTGATCTCCGCCGGCTGCATTCCGAAGAAACTCAGCTGGGTCTAACAAGAATCTCAGGAATTCGACATCGAATTTATCCGCAGCAGCGATCCAAAGTCGTTGCCATAGCGGCATAAAGGGAAGAATAATGATATCAACTCGAAAAATTCTAAGAAGATATACGATACCTGAGACATGATCCTTGTCGAAATGAGATAGCGCTACAATGTCGATTAAGGGTTTTTCCCCAGGCTTCTCCTTGATATGTTCGTAAATATTATCAAGCGCATCCTCGACTAATTTATTAGATGTAACGCTTCCGCAGTCATATATCCAATTGATTGACTTACGATGACCATTGCGCAAATTTCCGGAATGCAGCATTCCTTGCCCGACGGGGTGGAACCGGTATTCAACGCGCCATTGCCTGGAAAGATCTCTATTGAAAGTCAGCTTTGAAAACAAATTCTGCAGATTCGATGAGGCCGCCCATCTGTCCAGGAAGGACTGTAACTCAACTGTGCTCGCGGGTTGCAGTCCGCTGTTGCGAGGAGCTTTCCTTAGCCTTGAAATACGATTGTGATTGAAGTCCCGCCCCGGCTGACTGAAGAATGCGAGGATTTGCTGGTCTTTCAAACCAGCATCTATCATCGCCAGAATTATTCGCTTGTCCCGTTCGGGTATGGTTATCGGCCCTTGGCGGACAAGACCGTTAAAGCGAATTGGCGATCGGGTCATGTGATATAGCCGCGACGGGCCGTTAGCGATGGGGAGCTTTCTTTCATTTCGGTCGTCGCCTGCGCCTCTGAGAGTATCACTCTCCTAAAAGATAACCCATTCCATACCGCCGCGCCCGGAAATTCAGTCACGCCGCCTCGCAGCGTAGGGGGCGGCGCCGATGGCGCCGTTGCATGCACCTGGCTGTGTAGTCGATCGAGCGTCGGCGATGACACGGATGGGTGGGAAGCAACTCGGCGTCAGCTTGGGCAATTTCCACGCCTCGAAGTCGGAACACCGCGGGTGCCAATGTCGACGCGCACTGCGTTGACGAGGACGCCCACAAGTCATTTTGCCTTTCCCGTATGCAGCTCGGCTACGGCCCTCGAATGCCAGAGCTTCGCCGCTCAGAAAATCCGACCACCCCCGTGAAATGGGGCCACCTAATGCCAGACAATGCCTACGGAACAAGGGTTTCAGGCAACTGAGTTTTTTTTCAGGGGGTAGTGCAGACTGCCGTCAACCTCGAAGACCTTGCCCCAGCGTCTTCGCGTCGGTGCCACGACGGAAGGCGCAGGTCGCGGGATCACCCGCAGCCCTGGTGCACCGATGAACATGGCGGATCGACCTTATCCGCAAGGCGCCCAGGATCAACTGAATGAAGGTCGAAAAGGAGAAGGTCACATGTCCGCATGCAGACCCGGTCACGAGCCGCCATTCCCGAAGGGCTCGATCATGAAGCGCCTCGCGAAGATCGCGCAGACGCTGCAATGCGCCGCAACGATGGCCAAAGTCGTCGCCACGATCGGCGGCATCGTCATGCCACTGATCTTCCCGGTCAACCTGACCCCGATCGATCGACCCATGGCGACGCACCGCATCATCCTGGCAAGTGCCGACCGCTCCGGTCTTGATGCCTCACAGCTGAGGCTGCATTTGGGCTGACGCCATTGCCGCCACTCTGAACGAGACTCGCCTGGTGAAGGCCGGTGCCTGGCATCGGTCACCTGGTTGACGAGTCATTTACTCACCGGCCGCCCCTGCGGGACGGTCGGTGAGGTGCTGTCTTGCGTCGAAAACCGTATTTCACACTGCTCTCGGGGGATCACCATTCACGCGAGAGGTCGCGCTCGCCATAAGGGGATTATTCGAAATCGAATGGATCCGACCACTCGCGTCCCAAGGAATCGCTCAACTTCCTTCGTTGCGGATAACTGATTGATTTGTCAGAGACTGAAGGACGGCCGCGGGTCCAGTCCCAGCGTCCGGCGACACATTCCCCCCGAATGGCATGCCGTTCGTCAGCTGAATCATTCACCGACTGCCTGGATGTGCGAGACGACCACCACGGCGTGATCCGACGTCGTCGATAACGTGGCGGCTCGCGCAGCGCGCGCGAATCGTGGCGAAAAGCCAACGGAATCCCACGATACGCACGGCGCGTGGCGAAAGCTCGTCCGGCGCGAACGGACGCAGTGCGCCTCGCACGTCCGCCTTTCGGCTGTCACGGCGACGTATTCCCGCCCCTCACTTCCGATCGCTGTGCCCGAGATCGCGGCCGGGATCGAGCCGGTCGCGCACGCGCTGCTTCAGAAGCTTGGCCTCCGGAAAGCCGCCGTCGGCCTTGCGATCCCAGATCATCGCCTCGCCCGCCGCGTCCTGGTAGCGGATCTCGAAGACACCGCCTGTGCCGGGAACGAGCGCCACCTCGCCGAGGTCTGGCCCGAAGGTCGAGAGCAGTTCCTGGGCCATCCACGCCGCCCTCAGGAGCCATTGGCACTGGGTGCAGTAAGTGATCGAAATTCGCGGCATACGCGTCTCGCTCATCGATGAACTCCCATTGGTTGGCGCGCGCAAACGTCCCCGAGACGGGCCGGACGGATTTAAGCGGCGTTGCGGACGCCCGGTTCAATCGGTTAC
Source organism: Jiella pacifica (assembly GCF_010500815.1). Classification (GTDB taxonomy): domain Bacteria; phylum Pseudomonadota; class Alphaproteobacteria; order Rhizobiales; family Rhizobiaceae; genus Jiella; species Jiella pacifica. The sequence continues at coordinate 150,973 of NZ_JAAAMG010000012.1, read as the reverse complement.
CGCAATTTTCGTCGCTCCTGTGGCTCGGCGGTAAAATTTCCGGTCCATTGCACGGTTGGGCGCGCCAGCGTTTCCGGCCGCTGATATGGAGACGGATCGGCCGGCACCGACATCTGCCCTATCTGCCGCTGCCGAGCCTGCAAAGGAAGACCATGCCCGGATCGACGCCGCCGATCGACGCCGTACCACCCTACGAACGGCCGTTCGCGCGCCTGAGAGCCACGCTTCGCCGCCTCTATCACGGCGACAGCCGTGCGGCGCTGCGCTTCCAGGCGGCCGCCCTGATCGTCGATCTTGCCATCATCGCCCTGTTCATCGCCCAGCCGGTCCTGAAGAACACCGAGGCGTTTCTCTATGTCGATTACAGCGTTGCAGCCGTGCTGGCGATCGACATCGGTGCGCGCATGCTCGCCTCCCGCCGGCCATGGCACAGGCTGAAACAGCCGGTCGTCCTCCTCGACCTGTTCATCTTGATCACCCTCCTGTTGCCGGAAACGCTGATCAATTTCGGCTTCCTGCGGATCGTCCGGCTGTGGTCCCTGTCGAAGACCGGCCGTCTCTGGCAGCCCCTGCGCCGTAAGGGCCTCGACGAGTGGGAGCTGCCGGCGCGGGCAGTGGTCAACCTCGTCACCTTTCTGTTCCTGGCGACCGGCTTCATCTACACGACGTTCTTCCGCAACGACGGGCTCGAGGGCTATCTCGACGCGCTCTACTTCACCGTCGCCTCGGTGACGACGACCGGCTACGGCGACATCACCCTCGACGGCTCTTGGGGGAAGCTGACCTCGATCGTGGTGATGATCATCGGGATCAGCCTGTTCGTGCAACTCGCCCAGGCAATCTTCAAGCCTGCCAAGGTGCATTTTACCTGCCCCCAGTGCGGCCTCCAGCGGCACGACACGGACGCCGTCCACTGCAAGGCTTGCGGCCACATTCTCAACATTCCGAACGACGAGAGTTGAAACGGACGGCAGAAGCAAAACCGGCAGACCTTGAAGTATCGGCTCCAAACGGGCATGTGTCTCGGTAATCCGACACATAAGCGCGCCGCTTGCGGCGACGCCAGAGAACGACGGCCGCGAACGGTCGACGTCGAGACATTTCCGCGAAGGACCCTCATGGCCGTTTCGATCGATCTGAAAGCGCCGCAGGCGCGCACCGGACTTGCCGAAAACGTACAGGCCGAGAACCTCCTGGCCGAGCGGGCGATCGCCTCGAAAGCCGCTTCCTCTGCCGTGCCGGGCGCCGCGCCCGGCGAGGAAAAGCCCTCGCTGATCGGCCTGTCGCGCGAGGAGCTCGGCGAGGCGCTCGTCTCGGTCGGCGTCGAGCGGCGGCAGATCAAGATGCGGGTCGCCCAGCTCTGGCAGTGGCTCTATGTGCGCGGCGTCGCCGATTTCTCCCAGATGGCGAACGTCTCCAAGGATCTGCGTGAGAAGCTCGCCGCCGCCTTCACCATCGCCCGGCCGGAGATCGTCACCGAGCAGGTGTCGGTCGACGGCACGCGCAAATGGGTGCTGCGCTTTCCGGCCAAGGGCGCCGGGCGCCCGGTCGAGATCGAGACGGTCTACATTCCGGAGGAAGGCCGCGGCACGCTCTGCGTCTCCTCCCAGGTCGGCTGCACCCTTACCTGCACCTTCTGCCACACCGGCACCCAGCGCCTCGTCCGCAACCTCACCGCCGACGAGATCGTCGGCCAGGTGCTCCTGGCCAGAGATAGGCTCGGCGACTTTCCCGAGGCCGCGACACCCGCCGGCGCCATCGTGCCCTCGGAGGGCCGCCTCGTCTCGAACGTCGTGATGATGGGCATGGGCGAGCCGCTGTATAATTTCGACGCCGTCAAGGCGGCGCTGGCCGTCGTATCCGACGGCGAGGGCCTTGCCCTGTCGAAGCGGCGGATCACGCTCTCGACCTCCGGCGTCGTCCCGATGATCGAAAAGGCCGGCGCCGAGATGGGCGTCATGCTGGCGATTTCGCTCCATGCGGTGCGCGACGAACTGCGCGACGAGTTGGTGCCGATCAACAAGAAGTATCCGCTGAAGGATCTGCTCGCGGCCTGCCGCGCCTATCCGGGCCTCTCGAACGCCCGGCGCATCACCTTCGAATACGTCATGCTGAAGGGCGTCAACGACAGTCTCGCCGACGCAAAGGCGCTGGTGCAGATCCTCAAGGGCATTCCGGCGAAGATCAACCTGATCCCGTTCAACCCGTGGCCGGGCAGCGCCTACGACTGCTCGGACTGGGACCAGATCGAGCGCTTCGCCGACGCTGTCAACCAGGCCGGCTACGCCTCCCCCATCCGAACCCCGCGCGGCCGCGACATCTTCGCCGCCTGCGGCCAGTTGAAGTCGGAGTCGGAACGCATGCGCAAGAAGGACCGCGACAGCCTCGAGGCGGCGCGCGTCACCGAACTCGCCGCCGGATAACGCGATCGTGCCCGATCGTGCCTGGGGCGGCATTGACCCTCCAGTAGCTGGAAGCCTCATCTCTCTTCCGCAACGATTCGGGGCCCTTATCGGGACCCGACGGCCTTTTGTTGGGAGACGAGACGGATGACCAGAATCGCAACGCTGGCTGCTGCCTTCATGCTCGGGACGACGGGCCTCGCCATGGCGCAGACCTCGCCGGAGCCCGCCGAGCCGGGCATGATGGACCACGCCAAGCCTGGCATGGCCGAGATGCCTGGCATGGACGGCGCGCACGGCATGCATGGAACGACGGCGGACGGCGCGGCAGACACGCCGTCGACCCGCGCCTTCATGAAGGCGATGGGCGACATGGAAGCCGGCATGGCGACCCCGATGACCGGCAATCCCGACATCGACTTCATGCGCGGCATGCTCGCCCATCACGAAGGCGCCGTCGCCATGGCCGAGGTCGAGCTGCAATACGGCAAGGACCCGGAGGCCCGGGCGCTGGCCGAGACGATCATCAAGGCCCAGGAGGCCGAGATTGCCCAGATGAAGGCGTGGCTCGACCGCAATGGCGGCTGAGGGGGCGTCGCTCCACCGCCGGCCTGCTTGAACCGAACCGCCATCCGCTTGGGTTCGCCGACGGCCCGCCAGACGCGTGACCGCGACATCTTCGCCACTTGCGGCAGCCGGAGTCGGAGAGCGAGTGCATCCGCAAGTCGGAACGCGAGGCGGTGGCGGAATGGGGCTGCCGCTCCCCATAGAAGCACTCGGCCCGGGGCGTCATGACCTGGAATTTCGCTCGGCGAAGGGCGTCGGCATGCGGGTGATCGAGGTATGAAGGGCGCTTCATCCGGAGATGGTGCCATGCGTCTGCCGCCGGCCCCGCCAGCCCCGCAGCCCGCGAGGCAGTTGCGGGATGAGGCTCGGGCGGGTTTCGGGGTCTGCGCGGGTTGATTTGGAACCTGAAGCAGAATCCGCAATTCGCTTTCATTCCAAACGCCCTTCATAGCTCTCGGCATTCAAGAGGCGTGCCCGCCGAGATGGCCGCGGCCGTCAAGGCGGCCGTCCGGGAAGGTGAGTATGCCTCGACCAGCGAGGTGGTGCGCGAAGCCCTGCGCGAATGGACCAGATCTCGCGATGGCTAGCGGCGGGAACTAATGGCGCTGCGCGAGGCGATCCGGGCCGGCGACGCGAGCGGCGCGAGTATTCCGGCCGAAGAGGTCTATGCCGAACTTCGCGCCGCCATCGAGGCGCGGCGCGCGGGTCCGCGGTGAAACGGCTCGGATATTCCCCGGAGGCCCTGGCCGACCGTCGCGACATCGCGCTGTACATCGCCGAGGAGAATCCCGACCGGGCGATGAGCTTCGTCGCGGAACTGGAGCGGAAGGCGGCCCAGGCCGCTCTGCGTCCGACGAGTTTTCGGGAACGACCTAGCTCCCGGCCTGCGGGCGACCGTGCACGATCGCTACCTGATCTTCTTTCGGGAATTGGACGATGAGGTTCGCATCGTCCGGGTCCCGCACGGGCCGGCAACCTGCCCGGCCTGTTCGAGCCATGAGGTGATCGCTGCCGACCGCCCGATCCGGCTGACATCTGCCCTCAGCGCTCCACGCAAGTCGCCGGAGCGGCTGCTACGCAGACCTCAGTCACCGCGCCCTGATGCCCTCTCAGTCCGCCGCGCCCAAGATTGCCCCCGGCTGATCCTCGTTACCGGCCTGCAGGATGACGGCGCAGGCGTCGGCGCCCTCGGCCGACGCGCAGGCGCCGAGGGCGAATCGCGCCGGTTTGCCGGTCCAGCGGCCGAGCGGCGTCAGTCCGCGCACGGCGTTGACGTAGGTGACCGTCCGGCCACGGTTCTCGCCGCGGGCGATCGGCACCGCAGACGCGCGGGTGTAGTCCACCCGCCAAAGCGTCGCGCTGCCCCGACCGCCCCCGATGCTGACCGTCCCGGCCTTGCGGTCGAGGCAGACCGCGACCGGCAGCGGCGCACCCATCAGGCCGGAGACCGCGCCCGCGTTCGAGCCGACCGCATGGCCGCCGCCGTCGACCACCGCCTGCGGCGTATAGACCCGGCCATCGCCGCGACGCACCGCATAGTCGCGCTGGCGAAGGGAATGGGCGGACGAGCCGAGCGTGTCCTTCCAGCCGAGGCGGTCCCAGTAGTCGACGTGAAAGCCGAGCGCGAGGACCTCCCCGTCGCCGGAAAGCTGCCGCAACAGGGCGTCGGCGGGCGGGCAGGAGGAGCAGCCCTGGCTGGTGAACAACTCCACCACGTGCCGAGGCCCGGCGGCGGCCGGCGCGATGGCGCGCGTCGCGATCGAAACGGCGGCGAACCATCCGGCCAGCATGGATCTCTCCTTGAGATATTGCTCTCGACCCGGGTTCGATGGCGCGGCAGGAGGGGTTACAGTCGCCGCATCGGGATTCGATGACGATTCCGTGTGGCCTGGAGAGAGTTCGCGCCGATGGGCACGGTCCTGAGATTTCTGTTCGTCGTTCCGCTCGCTTATGTCGCGGCATGCCTCGCGGCGGCCTTCGCGATGCTATGGCCGTTCGTGCAGATGAACACGCCCGATGCGCTCGATCCGATCTTCATCGGCGAGGTGGCCTTCTATTTCGGCGCCCAGACGGTCCAGATCGGCGCCGTGGCGTTTCTGCCCTGGCTGTTCTTCATGGTGGCGACTGAAGTGCTGGGCCTCTCCTCGCTGCTCCTCCACATAGTCGCGGGGCTGCTCGGCGGCATCGCCGTTCTCTTCACCGCCTATGGCCCGAACGTGCCGCATATGAGCGTCCAGACGGCGATCCTCGTCGCCTCCCTCACCTTTTCCCTCGTCTATTGGATCCTCGCCGGAAACCGGGCCGGCCGCTGGCGGCGGCGCACCGCCGGCAAGCCGCCGCCGGCCGACCGGCGGCCCTCGCCGCAGCAGGGCGACGCCGCCTAACGTACCGCGCGAGGGCCCGATCCAGCGGCCGCACCACTGGGCGGACCTTCACCCATTGATTTTTGCGTCGCGGTGCGATGATTGGGCCGGTGTTTCGCGTCCCGAAAGGAATGAGTCATGTCCACCCGCGACATCGTCCTCGTCGCGCTGTTCGCTGCCCTGATGGCGGCGCTCGGCGCCTTCCCGCCGCTGATGATCCCGGCGATCGCCGTGCCGATCACCGCCCAGTCGATGGGGCCGATGCTGGCCGGCGGCATCCTCGGGGCAAAGCGCGGCGCCCTGTCGATGCTGCTCTTCGTCCTCCTCGTCGCCGTCGGCCTGCCGCTGTTGTCGGGCGGACGCGGCGGTCTCGGCATCTTTGCCGGGCCGACCGCCGGGTTCATCTTCGGCTGGATCGCCGCCGCCGCCGTCACCGGATATCTGGTCGAGCGGTTCTGGACCTCGCTCAACTTCGTCACCGCCTTCCTCGCGGCAACGGTGGGAGGGATCGTCGTCCTCTACGGCATCGGCATTCCTTGGATCTCCCTCGTCGGCGGCGTGCCGCTCGCGACGGCCGCCACCGGCTCGGCCGCCTTCATTCCCGGCGATCTCGTCAAGGCCGGGCTCGCGGCGGCGGCGATCCTCATGGTGAAGCGTGCCTATCCGATGATCCGCCCGGCGCATGGCCGGCCCTGACGGGCAACCGGTGATTTCCCTCACGGGCGTTCGCCTCGATCGCGGCGAACGCACCGTCCTGTCCGGCATCGATCTGACATTGAGCGAGCGCCGCATCGGCGTGATCGGCGCCAACGGCTCCGGCAAGAGCAGCTTCGCCCGGCTCCTCAACGGCCTCCTCCTGCCGAGCCGGGGAAGCGTTGCCGTCGACGGGCTCGATACCCGCAAGGACGCCGGGGCCGTCCGCCGCAAGGTCGGCTTCCTGTTCCAGAACCCGGACAACCAGGTGATCTATCCGACGGTCGGCGAGGATCTCGCCTTCGGTCTGAAGGGGCGAAAGCTGCCGAAGGCCGAGATCACCGCAAGGGTCGAGGCGACCCTCAAGCGCTTCTCCCTCGACGGTTTCGGCGACCGCCTCGTCCATGAACTCTCCGGCGGCGAACGGCAGATGGTGGCGCTGGCGGGCGTGATGATCCTCGAGCCCGACTGGCTGGTGCTCGACGAGCCGACGACCCTCCTCGACCGGCGCAACACGCGGACGATCATGGCCGCCGTCGAGGCGCTCGACCAGCGCGTCGTCCTCGTCACCCACGATCTGCGACTGCTCGAGAACTTCGACCGGGTCGTCGTCTTCGAGGAGGGCGGCGTCGTCGCCGACGCCCCGCCGGCCGAGGCGATCCACGCCTATCGGCGGCTCGTCGGATGATCGTCGGCCTCTACCGCGCCGGCGACAGCCGGCTGCATCGCGCCGGGCCGGGCCGCAAGCTCCTCGCCCTCATTCTCGGCGGCACGCTGCTCCTGGCGATTTCCTCGCTCTGGCTCGCCGCGCTCGGCGTCCTGATGGTCCTGGCGCTCTACGGCCTCGCCGGCTTTGGGCCGCGCATCCTCTGGGCCCAACTTCGGCCGATCGCATTCGTCCTCGCGATCCTCTTTCTCGCCCAGCTCTGGCTCGCGACGCCTGCCGAAGCCGTCCTCGTCGTCCTGCGCTTTGCCGCCCTCGTCCTTGCCGCCGGCCTGGTGACGTTGACCACCCGGACGAGCGATCTCGTCGCCGCGATCGAGCGCGGCCTTTCGCCGCTTTCGCGGCTCGGCCTCGACGTCGCCAAGATCAGCCTCGCCATCTCGCTCGCCATCCGCTTCATCCCCGCGATCGGCCAGATCGCCGGCGAGGTGCGCGAGGCGCAGCTGGCGCGGGGCCGCCGGCCTTCGCCCCTCACCCTTGTGGTTCCGGTGATCGTCCGCCTCCTGAAGATGGCCGACGAGATCACCGACGCGATCGATGCGCGGTCGTGATCCGCTCGCGCGGTTTCGGGACGACGGACCATCGCATTCTGCCATTGAAATCCGTATGATCGCTTTGGGCATCGTCGATTTTGGGAGGATCGTCATGCGGCTCATGCGCGCCGTCGCGGCTGTGTTCGCGCTGCTTTTCGCCGTTCAACTCGCCCCGAATGCTCACGCTGAGAGCGAGGCGACGCCGACGATCCGCGTCGGTATCCTGAAGTTCGGCACGGTGAACTGGGAACTCGACGCGATGACCCGCGCCGGCCTCGACGAGAAGGCGGGCGTCGACGTCGAACTCGTCCCCTTTGCCGGGGAGGACGCGTCGGCCGTCGCGCTGCAGGCCGGCAGCGTCGACATGATCGTCTCCGACTGGCTCTGGGTGTCCCGTCTCAGGGCATCGGGCGCGGACTACACCTTCGTGCCCTATTCCACCTCGGTCGGATCGCTGATGGTCGCCGGCGACAGCCGGGTGCAAAGGCTCAGCGACCTGAAGGGCAAGACGATCGGCGTCGCCGGCGGCCCGCTCGACAAGAACTGGCTGCTCATCCAGGCGCTGGCGAAGCGGAAGCACGGCGTCGATCTCGGCGCCGAAAACTCCATCGTCTACGGCGCTCCGCCGCTCCTCACCGAAAAGGCCCGGCAGGGCGAGCTCGATGCCGTCCTGAACTTCTGGCACTATGCGGCCCGGCTGGAGGCCGAAGGGTTTCGCACGCTGGTCTCGGGCACCGACGCGGCGATGGAGATGGGCACCGCCGGCCCGGTCGCCTCGATCGGCTGGGTCTTCCGCGACGAGTTCGCCGAGAAGAACCCGGAGGCGATCGCCGGCTTCATCGCCGCCGACAAGGCGACGAAGGCACTGCTCACCACCTCGGACGCGGCCTGGGAAGAGCTGAAGCCGCTGATGAAGGCCGAGGACGAGAAGACCTTCACGACGCTGCGCGAGCGTTACCGCGAGGGTATCCCGTCGCGCCCGGCGTCCGAGGAGAAGGCGGACACGGCAAAGCTCTACGGGCTGCTCGCCGAAATCGGTGGGGAGCGGCTGGTCGGGCCGGCGAAGGAGCTCGCCCCCGGCACCTATTTCGACGACGGCAAGAATGGCTCTTGAGCTGGACCACCCGGTCGCGGCGGAACGCAGCATCGCCTCGCGCCTCGGCCCAGGCATCGTCACGGTCGCCTCGCTGGCCGGGCTTCTGGCGATCTGGTGGGTCGCGGCGATCGTCGCCGACAGCCGCGTCCTGCCGGCGCCGCCGGCGGTCGTCGAGGCGTTCTGGCGCGACGCACGGACGGGCGAGTTGTTCTTTCACCTCGCCATGACGCTGATGCGGGTCGCCGGCGCCTTCGTCATCGCCATGGTGGTCGGCTCGGCGATCGGCATTCTCCTCGGCATGAACCGCGAGGCGAACCGCTTCTTCGACCCTTGGCTGATCCTCTTCCTCAATATCCCGGCGCTCGTCGTCATCGTCCTCGCCTATATCTGGTTCGGCCTCAACGAGGCGGCGGCGATCGGCGCGATTGCGGTCAACAAAATCCCCAATGTCGTCGTCACGCTGCGCGAAGGCGCAAGGGCGCTCGACCGGGACCTCGAGGAGATGGCCAAGGTCTATCGCTTCGGCTGGACCAAGACGCTCCGCCACGTCGTGCTGCCGCAGCTTCAGCCCTATTTCGCCGCAGCCTCGCGCTCCGGCATCTCGCTCATCTGGAAGATCGCCCTCGTCGTCGAGCTGCTCGGCCGCTCGAACGGTGTCGGATTCCAGATCAACCTCTATTTCCAGCTCTTCGACGTCGCCGCGATCCTCGCCTATACGCTCGCCTTCGTCGCCGTCATGCTCATCATCGAGTTCCTCCTTGTCCAACCTTTCGAAGCCCACTCCACCCGCTGGCGGCCCAAGCGCGCTCGAGGTTGAGATCCGCGGCAAGACCTTTCGCGGTGCCGACGGCGGCGACGTGCGGGCGATCGAGGAGATCGCCTTTAAGGTCGCGCCGGCGAGCTTTGCGACGCTGATCGGCCCGTCCGGCTGCGGCAAGACGACGACGCTGAGGATCATCCTCGGGCTCGATCCGGATTTCGAGGGGCGGCTGAGGCTGCCGGAGGGCGGCGCCGGCCGGGTGGCGGCGGTGTTCCAGGAGCCGCGGCTGCTACCCTGGCGCAGCGTCGAAGAGAATGTCCGCCTCGCGCTTCCCGATGAGGATGCCGGCCGCGACCTCGACCAGCTGTTCTCGATCCTCGGCCTCGACGAGATGCGCTCGCGCTATCCGTCCGAGCTGTCGCTCGGTCTCGCCCGCCGCGTCGCCCTGGCGCGGGCCTTTGCCATCCGCCCGTCGCTGCTCGTCCTCGACGAGCCCTTCGTCTCGCTCGACGAGCAGACCGCGACGCGGCTCCGCAAGCTGTTGATCGACGTGTGGTCGGCGCGCCCGACCACCGCCCTGATGGTCACCCACAATCTCCGCGAGGCCGTGCAACTGTCGGACAGGATCATCTTCCTGACCGAGCGGCCGGCACGGATCCGCGGCATACACGACATCGTCACGCCACATGCGGAACGGGACACCCGCTGGCGCGAGACGACGCTGTCGGCCATCGCCAAGCGCTATTCGGGTGTTCTCTAGCTAGCGCCCGGACGCAGCGCCTCGCCCCTGCAGCGAGAGCCCACCCGCGGGGAAAGAGCCCCCCTTGGAAGAAGGCGACGGGCGCTCAGTCTTCACCGTTGCCCTTCAAGGCGGCAAGTCTCGCCTTCAGCGCCTCGTTCTCGGCTTCGAGTTGCGCCAGCCGCATGCGGACCGGAGCGACGGCCTGCGAGACCTCCGCCTCGGTGAAGCGCGGCGTGATGTGCTGAGGGCAGTTCCAGTCGAACGCCTCCAGGTGGAACAGCATCGCCCTCTCGACCTTGGCATTGTAGGCGGGAAGGGCGAGCCTCTCGGTGAGATCGCCATCCGACGCGAGGTCCCTGACCTCGGCGCGGGCGAAGATCTTCAGCCGAGCGCGGCGGGGATAATCCATCAGGAACAGCGAAACGCGGTCGTCGGCCTTGAGGTTTCCGAGGCTGATATACTGCCGGTTGCCGCTGAAGTCGGCGAAGCCGAGGGTCGTCTCGTCCAGCACCTTGAGGAACCCGGCCGGCCCACCACGATGCTGCACGTAGGGCCACCCCGTCTCGGAGACGGTCGCCATGTAGAAGCTGTCGCGGCTCGCGATAAATGCCGACTCAGCTTCGGTGAAGCGGTCGAAGGTCCGGTTCGCCCCGGCCTTCGACCACAGCTCGAGGCTGCCGTTTTCCGCCTGGGCGGCCTTCACGCTGGGAGTCGCGGCGATGTCGAGAAATCCATAGGCCATGACCGATCCTTTCCCGGAAGGGTTTGCGGCTCAGGCAGCCTTGGCGGGGTTCGGCTGCAGGCTGCTATCGAAGAAAAAGATAGCGGCTTTTGATGGCAGATATAATGCGGTAGCTTTGAGAAGCATTATCTCATTGGATGAGACAATCATGGATCGCCTCGAGGCGATGACGATCCTCGTCGCGGTCGTCGAGACGGGAAGCTTCACGGCGGCCGGCCGGCGCCTCGGCGTTCCCCTTCCCACGGTCAGCCGCAAGCTGGCGGAGCTGGAAGCTCATCTCGGCGGGACGCGCCTTCTGACGCGGTCGACACGGCGGCTTTCCCTGACCGCATCCGGTGCGGACTATGTCGCTGCCTGCAGGCGGATCCTGGCGGAGATCGATGACGCCGACCGCAAGGCGGCGGGCGAGTACGTCGCGCCGCGGGGCGAACTCGTCCTCGCAGCCCCCATCGTCTTCGGTCGGCTCCACATGGTGCCGATCGTCAGCGAATTTCTTGCCGCCTATCCCGACATCAGCGTGCGGCTGCTGCTTTCCGACCGCAATGCGCAACTGCTCGACGACCACATCGACCTCGCCCTGCGCATCGGCGTCTTGCCGGACAGCGCGACGATCGCCCTGCGGGTCGGCTCCGTCACCCACGTCGTCTGCGCCAGCCCAGCCTATCTGGCTGCACAAGGCAGGCCGAAGGTGCCCGCCGATCTGGCGCGGCACGCCTGCGTCACCTTCGACGTCGCCGGCACGGCGACGTCGTGGAGCTTTGTCGGGCCACCGGGCCTGCGCAGCGTCGCCATCCGCTCGCGCCTGTCGGTGAACACCGCCGAGGCCGCCCTGGACGCCGCGGCACAGGGGGTCGGCCTGACGCGGGTGCTGTCCTATCAGGCCGCCGGCGCAGTCGAAGACGGCCGGCTCGAGATCGTGCTCGAAGCCTTCGAGTCCGAGCCGCTACCGGTCAGCCTCATCCACCTGCCCCGGCAGGTCCTGCCGCTGAAGACCCGCAGCTTCATCGATTTCGCGGTGCGAAGGCTCAAGGCGAGGCTCAGATCACCCCGAAAGTCGGGCCGCGAAGCGGAGAGCGGATGACGGTCAGATCGCCCGAAGTTTCGGGCGCTCGGCGTCGGCGTCGTAGATGAGGACCACGGCCATGCCCTGGGCGATGGCGTCGTAGTTGAAGTCCGGCGGCAGATTGTAGACCTGACCGTCGCTTAGGCGCAGCTGCGCATGCTCCGGATCGATCGACTCGATGACGCCGTCGGTCTCTTCCGCCATCGCCGGTATCGACATTGCGACGGTCAGGAAGGAACTTGCGAAAAGTGCCAGAATACGTCTCGTCATGACTTTCTCCTCGCTGGAACCCCGTCTGCCTCTCGGCAGTGCGCCGGCGTGCCTCGTCTCGAAAGCACTCCCCGCGCCGGGGTTTCGGACCATCGTCGGCCGAGGTGAAATCTCGCCTCCGATTGTGTCCAAACTCGTACCGGGACATGTAGAATTGTTTCGAAAGATTTGCCTGCATGGTAAGCCTTTCGTTAATCGCGCGGGCCAGACCCCGGCCGCTATTCCCGGCTCTTCCGCCCCCCCTGCCGCGGCCGATCCCGCCCGCATTCGCTTTCGCCGTTTGCACCGGATGGTGCTTTGCGCGTAGAGAAAAATGCGAACCTTTTCCGCTGCCCCGCCATCGCCCCCTGCCCCGAGCGTCCATGTCGCACAACAGCTTCGGCCACCTCTTCCGCGTCACCACCTGGGGCGAGAGCCACGGGCCGGCGATCGGCTGCACCATCGACGGCACGCCGCCGAACGTCCGCTTCACCCTCGCCGAGATCCAGGCCGAGCTCGATCGCCGGCGTCCCGGCCAGTCGCGCTACACCACCCAGCGCCAGGAGGCGGACGCGGTGCGCGTTCTCTCCGGCGTCATGCCCGGCGAGACAGAGGGCGAATATATCTCGACGGGGACGCCGATCGCGCTGCAGATCGAGAACACCGACCAGCGTTCCAAGGACTACTCCGACATCGCCCGGCGCTATCGGCCCGGCCATGCCGACGTCACCTACGACGTCAAATACGGCATAAGAGACTATCGCGGCGGCGGCCGATCCTCGGCGCGCGAGACGGCGATGCGGGTCGCTGCCGGCGCCATTGCCCGCAAGGTCGTGCCGGGCCTCGTTGTGCGCGGCGCCCTCGTCGCCATCGGCGACATCTGGATCGACCGGGCCCGTTGGGACTGGGCCGAGACTTCGAACAACCCGTTCTTCTGCCCCGACGCCGAGACGGCCATTCGCTGGGCCGAGTATCTCGACGGCGTTCGCAAGCGCGGCTCCTCGGTCGGCGCAGTGGTCGAGATCGTCGCCGACGGCGTTCCCGCCGGCCTCGGCGCACCGATCTACGGCAAGCTCGACGCCGACATCGCCGGGGGTCTCATGTCGATCAATGCAGTCAAGGGCGTCGAGATCGGCGACGGTTTCGCCGCCGCCGCTCTTTCCGGCGAAGACAATGCCGACGAGATGCGCCCCGGCGAGAAAGGCCGGCCGGACTATCTGTCGAACCATGCCGGCGGCATCCTCGGCGGCATCTCCACCGGACAGCCGGTGGTTGCCCGCTTCGCCGTCAAGCCGACCTCCTCGATCCTGACCCCGCGCCAGTCGGTGGACGCCGACGGCAACGCCGTCGACGTCATGACCAAGGGCCGGCACGATCCCTGCGTTGGGATCAGGGCGGTGCCGGTCGGCGAGGCGATGGTCGCCTGCGTGATCGCCGATCATTACCTGCGCGATCGCGGGCAGGTCGGAGTGGCGCGTGTTTGACGCCGCTCGCCTGGCAGAGGCCGGACCATTTGAAGTTTGGCCTGGAGGGCGCTAGCTCGGTAAGATGAACACGCGGCTCTATTTTCACGAGATCTTCGCCGAGCACCTGACCGGCCCCGGCCACCCGGAACGTCCGGACCGGATGAAGGCCATCGCCGCAGCGCTGGAAGCCGAGACGTTCCACCTGCTCGACCGCGTCGAGGCGCCGGAGGGCGCGCTCGAGGCGATCTATCGCTGTCATCCGGAGGACTACGTCCGCAAGGTGGCCCTGACGATCCCCGAGGAGGGGCTCAGCCGGATCGAATCCGACACGCTCGTCAGCCCGAAGAGCTTCGCCGCCGCCATGCATGGGGTGGGCGCTGCGACCGCTGCCGTCGACGACGTGATCTCGGGCGCGGCGAAGAACGCCTTCGTCGCCTCGCGGCCCCCCGGGCACCACGCCGAGCGGGCCACCGCCATGGGCTTCTGCCTGTTCAACAACGCCGCCATCGCCGCCCGCCACGCCCAGGCCGTGCACGGGCTGGAGCGGGTCGCCATCATCGACTGGGACGTCCATCACGGCAACGGCACCCAGGACATCTTCTGGTCGGACGCCTCGGTGATGTACGCCTCCACCCACGAGATGCCGCTCTATCCCGGCACCGGGGCGAAGACGGAGCGAGGTGAAGGCAACATCGTCAACGCACCGCTCCTGGCCGGCGACGGCGGCGACGCCTTCAAGGAGGCGATGCGCGAGCGCATCCTGCCGGAGCTCGAAGGCTTCGAGCCGGATCTCGTCATCATCTCGGCCGGGTTCGACGCCCACTGGCGCGATCCGCTCGCCAACATCAACCTGACCGAGGCCGACTTCGACTGGGCGACCGCCCAGCTCCTCGACGTGGCCGACCGGCATTCCGGCGGGCGGCTGGTCAGCCTCCTCGAAGGCGGCTACGACCTCCAGGGCCTCGCCTTTTCCGCGGCCGCCCACGTGCGGCGGCTGATGACCGGCTGAGCCGACGACGCCCGCCCGGCGCTCTTTCGCAGCGGCCGGAAACACCAATGACGAAAGGCACCGACCATGGCGGACACCGCTGAGACGCCGCTGCCGGCGGACGATTCCGACATCAAGCGTATGAGCTTCGAGGATGCGATCGCGGCGCTCGAGCGGATCGTCACCGATCTCGAACGTGGCGACGTACCGCTCGACATCTCGATCCGCATCTACGAGCGGGGCGAAAAGCTGAAGAACCATTGCGAGCGGCTTCTGTCCGCCGCCGAGGACAAGGTCGAGAAGATCAAGCTCAATCGCGCCGGCAAGCCCGTCGGCACCGAGCCGCTCGATCCGGGCTGAACCCTCGTCCGCCGCCTCGGAACCCGTGGTGGGAAGCGGCCCGCCGCTCTCGCCAACCGGCAAGACGCTGCACGGCCATGGCTGTCGGCTGCCCGGCTTCGGCCCGTCATTCGAGCGAATTGCTTGGCCGGGCTTGCGGTTCTGCGCTTGAAGGGCGCAGTTTGTGAACGATCTAAAGCAGTCGGGTCGTCATGCCTCGCTCTGGAATCGCGGCATGGCGGCGGGAATGGTCAAAGCGTCCGTCGGTCGGAGCGTCAGTGTCGTTGAAAGGTTTTGAGGTGGCAGAAACGTCGAATACGCCGCTGCTCGATCGGATCCGGTATCCGGAGGATCTGCGCGGCATCGAAGAGGAACGACTCCCGCAACTCGCCGACGAACTGCGTGCCGATCTCATCGACCAGATCTCCAAGACGGGTGGCCATCTCGGCGCCGGGCTCGGCGTCGTCGAACTGACCGTCGCGCTCCACTACGTCTTCGATACCCCTCGCGACCGGCTGATCTGGGATGTCGGCCATCAGGCCTATCCCCACAAGATCCTCACCGGCCGGCGCGAGCGGATGAACACCATCCGCCAGGAAAACGGACTGTCCGGCTTCGCCAAGCGCACCGAGAGCGAATACGACCCCTTCGGCGCCGGGCACTCCTCGACCTCGATCTCCGCCGGCCTCGGCATGGCCGTCGCCCGCGATCTTTCCGGCGGAACGAACAACGTCGTCGCGGTGATCGGCGACGGCGCGATGAGCGCCGGCATGGCCTATGAGGCGATGAACAATGCCGGCGCCCTCGATGCGCGGCTGATCGTCATCCTCAACGACAACGACATGTCGATCGCCCCGCCGACGGGCGCGATGAGTTCGTATCTCGCCCGGCTCGTCTCCGGGAAGACCTACCGTTCGCTGCGCGACCGGGCCAAGAGCTTCAGCAAGCATCTGCCCGCCCCCTTCCGCGAGGGCGCCCGCCGCACCGAGGAATATACCCGGGCCTTCTTCACCGGCGGCACTTTGTTCGAGGAACTCGGCTTCTACTATGTCGGACCGATCGACGGCCACGATCTCGACCACCTCCTGCCGGTCCTGAAGAACGTCCGCGACTCCGAGAGCGGTCCGATCCTCGTCCATGTCGTCACCAAGAAGGGCAAGGGATACGCCCCGGCCGAAAGCTCCGACGACAAGTATCACGGCGTCTCCAAATTCGACGTCATCACTGGCGCCCAGTCGAAGTCGAAGGGCAACGCCCCGAGCTACACCGGCGTCTTCGCCGACAGCCTGATCCGCGAGGCCGAGGAGGACGACAGGATCGTCGCGGTCAACGCCGCGATGCCCGCCGGCACCGGCCTCGACAAGTTCGGCGCCCGCTTTCCGGACCGCACTTTCGACGTCGGCATCGCCGAGCAGCATGCCGTCACCTTCTGCGCCGGACTTGCCTCGGAAGGCTACCGGCCGTTTGCGGCGATCTATTCGACCTTTCTGCAGCGCGGCTACGACCAGGTGGTCCACGACGTCGCAATCCAGCATCTGCCGGTGCGCTTCGCCATCGACCGGGCCGGCTTCGTCGGCGCCGATGGGCCGACCCATGCCGGCTCCTTTGACGTCGCCTTCCTCACCTCCCTGCCCGGCATGGTGGTGATGGCCGCCGGCGACGAGGCGGAGCTCAAGCACATGGTGCGCACTGCCGCCGCCTATGACGAGGGGCCGATCGCCTTCCGCTATCCGCGCGGCAACGGCGTCGGCGCGGAGATGCCGGAGCGGGGCGAGATCCTCGACATCGGCAAGGGCCGGGTGATCAAGGAAGGCACCAAGGTGGCCATCCTGTCCCTCGGCACGCGGCTCGCCGACGCCTTGACAGCGGCGCGGGAACTCGACGGTTTCGGCCTTTCCACCACCGTCGTCGACGCCCGCTTCGCCAAGCCTATCGATACGGCCCTCATCGCCCGCCTTGCCCGCGAGCATGAAGTTCTGGTGACCATCGAGGAAGGCGCGGTCGGCGGTTTCGGCTCCCAGGTGATGCAGTTCCTGGCGATGAACGGCCTCCTGGACGGTGGGCTGAAGGTGCGCCCGATGGCGATGCCCGACCGCTTCGTCAACCACGCCTCGCCGGAGGGCATGATCCGCGAGGCCGGCCTCGACGCCAAGGCCATCGTCGACACGGTGTTCCGGGCGCTGGGCACCGAGGCGAGCCGGCAGTTGCAGGCGTAGGCACCATCCTAACGCGGCGGCTTTCAGCCGCGGCGGTGCCCCGCCCGGGTCAGCAGGAAGATCGGGGGCGATGGGCCCGCCAGTCGCCGCCCGGCACGGCGGGGTCGCCCGCCGGCAGCTGCGAGACATAGACCCAGGCGACGGTGCCGGCGGGTTCGGCCAGCGGCAGCTTCCGGCGGACATACATCGATCCGGCCTCGTCGGCCGGATCGTAGTTCTCCCAGGCGTCGAAGACCGCGAAGGCCTCCGGCCGCAGAATCTCGTGCAGCTCGGCGACGACGAGGCCACCAGCCACACCATCGACCGCGGCGGCGGCCGGCTGCTCCGGAAAATAGCCGGGATAAGCGCCGTGATCGCGCGGGGTGCCGGCAAGTCTGCACGGTCCGACCTTTTGCACCAATCCCTCGGTGATGGGCGTGTCGGCATCGGCGGCGCCGTCCATCAGCGTCCCGTAAAAGGCGAAATAGTCTGGCATCGGTTCGCCCCAGTGCCGTGCGTCTGAACGTCTTCGGCGCACATACAATCTGGTGCCGACCGAAGCCAGAGGCGATCCCGAGGGCGGCGTCAACGACGCTAGCCCGACGTCGTCACATCCGTCGGGCTGTGCGGGCTCATCGGCGACGATCGCGATGCGAGGGCCCAAGCGGGCGCGGACATCCGCCGGTCCTCTCCGCCACCACGTCCCGCCGAGCGAGCTCAGCTTGCCGACAGGCGGTTTCGGCCCTTCCGCTTCGACGTCAGGAGTTGCTCGTCCGCCCTCGCGAACAAGCCGTCGAACGTCCGGTCGCCGGGGCCGAGCGTCGCCAGTCCCATGCTGAGCGTCACCTCGGCGGAAGCGGCGATGAAGCTCTCGACGCCGAGTTCGGTGGCGAGACGGATGCGCCTCCCCGCCGCCGCCGCGGCCTCCCGGTCGGCTTCCGGCAGGAGGACGCAGAACTCGTCGCCACCGAGCCGCACCCCGTGGCCGCCCGACCCCGAGCCCTCCCGGATCGCATCGGCGACGAGGATCAGGACCTGGTCGCCGACGGCATGTCCGTGTTCGTCATTGAAGGTCTTGAAGCGATCGACGTCGATGACGAGGAGCGACAGGGGGCGCTTCTCGCGTCGAGCCTCCGAGACCATGCGTTCGCCACGGTCGTCGAGCCAGCGGCGGTTGTAGAGCCCGGTCAGCGGGTCGGTGACGGAGAGGCTTTCCAGCGTCTCGATCGTCCGGTCGAGCTGCATGATCGTCGTCTGGACGCTCGCCATCAGCCGGCCTGCCGCGTCGCCGTGAATCGTGGGAAGATCGGGGCGCCGACGCATCCCGGCATAGGCGTCCAACGCCTCGGTCGCACGCAGGATCGGCGAGAGCATCGCCGCCAGGCCCAGCAGCGCCCCGGCGGTGCCGACGAGCGTCGCGACGAGCACCACCAGGATCTCGGCGAGATTGTCCTCGATCCGTCCCTTTCCGATGAGCCAGGCGATCAGCGCGATCAGCGGGACGTGCGTTCCGACGAAGCAGATGGCCAGAATCTTGCCGCGATACGAGCGGGGCCAGCCGACCCACTGCATGAACGCATAGAACCGCATCGACGAATCCCTCCCGCGCAAGGCGCCGTCACTTGCCCCACCACGAACCGGAGAGGCGCTTCATCGCGGGCGACGAATGTTTCCGTTGGACGAAAAGCCCCGGTCGAGCCGCTCGACGGAGGCTTGCAAGGCGTCGGGAGATGGGCTCACTCGGGCTCGAAATTCAGCGCGACGCCATTGATGCAGTAGCGCAGGCCGCTCGGCGGCGGTCCGTCGGGGAAGACATGACCGAGATGGCTGCCGCACTGGCTGCAGTGGACCTCGGTGCGGACCATCCCGTAGCTGCGGTCGACGGTCTCCTCCACGGCACCTTCGACCGGCGTGTCGAAGCTCGGCCAACCGGTGCCACTTTCGAATTTGCGGGTCGCGACGAACAGCGGCTGGCCGCAGCCGGCGCAGGAAAAGGCCCCGGCGCGCTTTTCGTGCAGCAAGGCGCAACTGCCGGGACGCTCGGTGCCATGGCCGCGCATCACCTCGTACTGCTCCGGGGTCAGCATCGCGCGCCATTCGGCATCGGTGCGGGTGACGGGGAAGCTGCTATGATCCATGATTTCATCCTCTTGGGCTTGCCATTGCCAGCCGTCTCGGCCCCAAATTGTGGCGGGACAGCCTCCGGATCAAGCGCCCGAAAGGCAATACGATCGGATCCCCAGGTTGATCGCGCTGTGGCTTCGGCAGGTATCCGCCCGCCCGCATCCGGCCCCGTGGTGGACAATACCTCAGATCGCCTGACTCCTCCGCACCGTATAGAAGGTACGACGGCGCCGAGCGATTTTCTCCGCCCGGCCCTTTCGCCGGGAATCCTGGCGGCCTATATCTGGTTCCAGGCGGGCTGCGCGGTTCGACAGGGGTAACATTTCCTCGGGGCCTTAGTCATTCCCAAGGGAGCTGTCCCTGCCTCGGCCCGTGGGCTGGGGCATATGGCGCCCACCTACGTTGTAGGTTCCCGGGTTCGACTTCTCCATCGGCCGGGTGGCTCGCCGTCTCACCCTTTCTGCCGCCGCCCTTTTCGCCAGGTAGGGCAAGGGTGCCAGCGCTTTTGCCCCGAACGAATCCGGAATATCTCGTCGACGATGGTTTCAGACAGCAAAGAGCGCAAGGCGACGATCCGCCGCAACGCCCTCGCCCGTCGCGATACGATGGCCGACTCGGAGCGCATCGAAGCCTCGCTTGCGGTCTGCGACCGGGCCACGGCCGCCGTCTCGGTCGCGCCCGCCGTGGTTTCCGGCTTTCTGCCGATCCGCTCAGAGATCGACATTCGCCCGCTGATGATGACCTTCGCCGACCGCCGGGCGCGGCTCTGCGTTCCGGCGATCGTGGACGGCGCGCTTCAGTTCCGCGAGCTCGTCCGCGGCGCACCACTGGAACCGCAGGGCTTCGGCACCTACGCGCCTGGAAATGACGCGGCGGTCCTCGATCCGGAGCTGATGCTGGTTCCGCTCGCGGCCTTCGACCGCCGGCGTGGCCGGGTCGGTTATGGCCGCGGCTATTACGACCGGGCGATCGCGACCCTGCGCGACAAGGGGCTGTCGCCCCTGCTGGTCGGGATGGCGTTTGCCTGCCAGGAGGTCGAGGCCGTGCCGATGGATGCCCACGACGTGCCACTCGACCTCGTCGTGACCGAGCGCGAGATCATCCAGCCGTAGGGGCGATGCGTCGGACGCGAGCGTCCGGCAAGCGGCTCGCCGGCGAAATCACTCCGCCGCGCCGAGAATCAGCGCCCAATATGGCTCCCCCTTCGGGCCGGCCGCGGCCGCAAAGCCGACATCACGAACCCGCGGGTTGAGCAGGTTCTTGCGGTGACCGGCGGAGTTCTTCCAGCCGGTGATGACAGCCGGAACCGAGCGATAGTTCCATGCGAGGTTCTCTGCCGCGGCATAGACGTCGTAGCCATAGGCCCTGACCCGGTCGGGCAGAGTGCCGTCGACACTGTGGGAAAGATCGCCGCGCGCCGCCATCGCCCGCGCCTGGCGTTCCGCCACTTGATCGAGCAGCGGATCGAAGCGCAGGGCCGGCAGGCCGTTCTCGGCCCGGAAGCCGTTGATCGAGGAGAGCGCCAGTTGCCGGTCGACGGGAACGTTGCGGGTCGAGGCGACGTCGACGCTGCCGAGGCCGCCCGCACAGCCCGAGAGGCCGAGGGTCAGCATCAGCGAGACGAGCAGCGCCAGAGCCGCGCGAATCGGCAGCTGCGCCTCGAAAGATCGACGATGCATGGCAGTCATTTCGATATCCCCCAGATCGTGTCGCTCGGATGCGCTGCGGCGCCCCCTTCCTTTTCGCCGAGGCGAAGCGACCTAACTCTTGCCCGCATTCCCGCCCAAGCCCATGACGTCCGACCGAGGATTTTTCATGATCGACCTTTACACTTGGCAAACGCCGAACGGAGAAAAGCCGGTCCTGATGCTCGAGGAATGCGGGCTCGATTATCGCCTGCGCATGATCGACATCTCCGCCGGAGAGCAGAAGACCCCGGACTTCCTCGCCATCAACCCCAACGGCAAGATCCCGGCGCTCGTCGACGATGAGGGAGGCCAAGGCCATACCGTCTTCGAGTCCGGCGCGATCCTCGTCTATCTTGCGGAGAAGACCGGCAAGTTCCTGCCCGCCGCCGGCCCCGCCCGCCACGAGACGCTGCAATGGACCTTCTTCCAGGTCGGCGGCACAGGACCGATGCTCGGCCAATGGCACCATTTCGATGCTGCCGCGCCGGAAAGGATCCCCTATGCGGTGGAGCGCTACAGGAAAGAATCGCTGCGCCTCCTCGGCGTTCTCGACGACCGTCTGAAGGATCGCGAGTGGCTCGCCGGCGACTATTCGATCGCCGACATCATCAATTTCGGCTGGGTGCGCTCGGGGCTCTCCGGGTTGAAGGACGCCGGCGCGAGAGATCTGTCCGCCCTGATGGCATGGACCGAGCGTGTGGGGTCGCGCCCGGCGGTCAAACGCGCTATCGAGAAGCTCGACGTGGCAAAGCGTGACAAATCCGGCTGATGCGGTTTCTCTTTCTCGGTGACATGGTCGGCCGCTCCGGCCGCAATGCGGTGTTTTCCGCCCTCCCTGGCCTCGTCGCCGACTACCGGCTCGATTTCGTGGTGGTGAACGGCGAAAACGCCGCTGGCGGTTTCGGCATCACCGAGGAGATCCTCAATCAGACGCTGTCGGCCGGCGCCGACGTGATGACCACCGGCAATCACGTCTGGGATCAGCGCGAGGCGCTGGAATTTGCTCCGCGCGAGCCGCGCTTCCTGCGCCCGTTGAACTATCCGAGGGGCGCTCCGGGCAATGGATCGGGGCTGTTCGACGCGAAGAACGGCGCGCGCGTCCTCGTTTCCAACATCATGGGCCGGGTGTTCATGTCGCCTGATCTCGACGACCCGTTTGCCGCGGCCGATCAACTCGTCGCCTCCTGCCCGCTCGGCGAACAGGCCGATGCGATCGTCATCGACTTCCATGCCGAGGCCACCTCGGAGAAGCAGTCGATGGGCCACTTCCTCGACGGTCGGGTCAGCGTCGTCGTCGGCACCCACACTCACGTGCCGACGGCCGACCATCAGATCCTTTCGGGCGGCACGGCGTATCAGTCCGATGCCGGTATGTGCGGCGACTACGATTCCTCCCTCGGAATGGAGAAGGAGGAACCGCTCAACCGCTTCGTCACCAAGGTGCCGCGCGGCCGCTTCGAGGCGGCGCAAGGACCGGCGACGATTTGTGGGCTGGCCGTCGAAATTTCCGACCGAACCGGCCTCGCCGAAAAGGTCTCGGCGGTGCGGATCGGCCCGCGGCTCGAGGAATGCCGCCCGGATTTTTGGTGACAGCGGACTTTCATTTGCCGCCTGCCGCCACATCTGCTGCTTGCCCGGATGCAGTGATCGCGGGCGACCGTACAATTTGAGCCGATCACGCCAGGAAAGGCCGCCGCCTCTCCCGGCAGTTTGACGTTCGACCACCTCGTGCCCTGGAGCCCCGATGGCCGACATGTTCGATTTCCTCGCCGATCCCACCGCTTACGTGGCGCTCTTCACCCTGGTGGTGATGGAGATCGTCCTGGGGATCGACAACCTCATCTTCATCTCGATCCTGTCGAACAAGCTGCCGGAGAACCGCCGCGCGACGGCCCGGCGTGCCGGCATCGGTCTCGCCCTGATCCTCCGGCTCGCCCTGCTGTCGACGGTGGCGATCATCGTCCAGCTGACCGAGCCGATCTTCGAACTGTTCGGCCACGGCTTCTCGTGGCGCGACCTCATCCTCATCGCCGGCGGGCTCTTCCTCGTCTGGAAGGCGACCAAGGAAATCCACCACTCGGTCGATCCGGAGGATCACAAGGACACCATCGTCTCCCAGGCGGCGACCGTCACCATGGGCGCGGTGATCTTCCAGATCCTGCTCCTCGACCTGGTCTTTTCGGTCGATTCGATCATCACCGCCGTCGGCATGACCGACGAGATCGGCATCATGGTCATCGCCGTCGTCGCCGCGGTGATGGTGATGCTGCTCGCCTCCGGTCCGCTGTCGCGCTTCATCGAGCAGAACCCGACGATCGTCATGCTCGCCCTCGGCTTCCTGTTGATGATCGGCACGACGCTGATCGCCGACGGCCTCGGCTTCCACGTGCCGAAGGGCTACATCTACGCGGCGATGGCGTTCTCGGCGCTGGTCGAGTTCCTCAACATCCTCGCCAAGCGCAAGCGGCGGCTCGACCGCGAAAAGGCCGCTGGTGCCAAGGCGGAATCGACCACGCACGACGAGCCGATCAAGGTTCCGGCGCAGGTCCATGGTGCGCCGCCGACGGTGACCTGAGGCCCGCGCGACGACACTGCATGAGCATGCAAGGAACGGCGGAGCGGAACGCCCGGCCGCGCCGTCCCCTCCATGCGCTGTGAGATCGGTCCCATGGAGTAATTTCGTCCTGGCGGCTATGGCCGCCGGGGCTGCGTCCTTTAGATCAGCGTCGAGCCGACTCCATCGCTGCGGATTCGATCCGCGTTTCCTCCCCCTCTTGCCGATCGCCCATGCATCCGACGACCAGACTTCTCCTCGGAGGGAGCCTCACGCTCGCCATCGTCATGGGCGTCGGGCGCTTCCTCTACACGCCGCTGCTGCCGCTGATGCAACGCCAGTACGGCTTCGGGCCGGATGTCGCCGGGCTGATCGCCAGCGCCAACTTCGCCGGCTATTTCGCCGGTTCGATGCTCGCCGCCCTCGCCTCGCGGGGAACATCACGCCGCCTCGCCTTTCAGGGGGGCCTCGCGGCGAGCGTCGCGACGACCATCCTCATGGGCCTGACCGACGACGTCACGCTCTGGCTGATCCTGCGCCTCCTGTCGGGTCTCGCCAGCGCCTTCGCGATGATCTCGGCTGCCGGGATCATCGCCGAACGGCTCGCGAAGGTCGGGGAGGAAGGGCGCCTCGCCTGGGTGTTCGGCGGCGTCGGCGCCGGGGTCGCTGCTTCGGGCCTCGTCGTTCACCTTCTCGTCGACACGATCGCATCGTCGACGCTCTGGGTGCTGATCGGCGCCATCACGGCGCTGCTCCTGCCGATACCGCTGATGCTGGTGCGCGAGCGCGATCTGCCGGCCTCGATCCGCAAGGCCGATCCGAAACGGCGGATCCCGCGCGCCCTGCCCTTCTGGCCGCTGTTCGTCGGCTATACGCTGCAGGGCCTCGGCTATTCGGTCTTCGCGACCTTCATCGTCGCGCTGATCAAGACCCGCCCCGGCATCGAGGCGCTGGGCGACTGGGTGTGGATCGTCACCGGCCTCGCAATCCTGCCGAGTTGCCTGTTCTGGTCGAGGATCGCCGAGAAGATCGGCTTCGCGGCCGCCCTGGCCGCGGCCTATGTGGCGCAGATCGCCGGCGTCATGTTGCCGGTCATCAGCGGCGCGCCCGCCGCCGCGCTGGTCGGAGCGATCCTCTTCGGCGGCACCTTCATCGCCATCACCCTGTTGACCTTGCCGCTCGGCCGAAACGGGCTCGGCGGCCGCGGCTTTGCGGTGCTCACGGCCGGATTCGGGCTCGGCCAGATGGTCGGCCCCTACGCCGCCGGCATGCTGGTTTCGGCGGAAGCCGACTACACGCTGCCGCTCGCAGCCTCCGCCGGCGTCCTCACCCTCGGCCTCATCGCAGTTCTATGGGCGATTCGCGGGCGCACGGCATGAGGGCTCGAAGCGGGCGGGCCTGACGACGCCACCCCGCTCGCCGGCCTTGGCCGATCGTGACCGCTTTCGAGGCAACCCGCGGTTCTCCGCAAGGCCCGTCCAGGACGTCACCGAGCGTTCGGTCAGGAAGGATGCGCCTCGGCGGCCGCCTCGGCGGCCGGGCCGTCATCGTCGCCTCCCGCCGCCTCCAGCCGACGCAGGAAGCCGTCGCACCAATGGGCGGAGGTGCCGTGGAACACGGCCTCGCGCATTTTCTCCCAGCGGCGTTTCCGCTCGTCGAAGGGCATGGTCAGCGCCCGCTGCAGAGCTCTCGCCATGTCGTCGGTCGAATAGGGATTGACCACCAGCGCGTCCTGAAGCTCCGAACGCGCACCGGCAAAGCGCGACAGCACGAGCACGCCGGGATCGTCCGGGTCCTGCGCGGCGACGTATTCCTTGGCGACGAGGTTCATCCCGTCACGCAGCGGCGTGACGAGGCAGACACGCGCCGCCCGGTAGATGCCGGCGAGCGCCCGCCGGGTGAAGCCTCGCGTCATGATCTGCAGCGGCGTCCAGTCGAGGGTGGCGAAGCGGCCGTTGACGTGGCCGGCGAGCTCCTCGAGTTCGCGGCGAAGTTCGACATACGCATCGAGCTCCGAGCGCGACAGCGGCGCGACCTGCAGGAACTGCACGGTGCCGCGATTTTCCGGATATTCCTCCAGCAGACGCTCGAAGCCGCGGAAGCGCTCGACGAGACCCTTGGAATAATCCATCCGGTCGACGCCGATGATCTGCAGCCGGTCGCCGGCGATCCCGCGCACCATCTCCTCGTGCTCGCCGGCTTCCGGCGAGACTGCGAAGCGCGCATAGCCGGGAGCGTCGATGCCGATCGGGAAGCTGTCGGCGACGACGATCCGGTCGCCGACCTTGATGCGGTGGCCCGGCAGCTTCTCGCCGCCGAGTTCGCGGACGCAGAAATTGGCGAAGTTGCGCCGGTCGGTGTCGGTCTGGAAACCGATCACGTCATAGGCCAGCATCGCCCGGACGATGTCATGGCTGGCCGGCAGGGCGGTGAAGATTTCCGGCGGGCAGAAGGGGATATGCAGGAAGAAGCCGATCTTGCCCTTGAAACCGCATTGGCGCAGCTCCGACCCCATGTAGAAGAAATGGTAGTCGTGGATCCAGACGAGGTCGTCCTCTTCCAGAAGCGGCGCCAGCCGTGCGGCGAAGCGCTGGTTCACCGAGCGATAGATCCGATCGGACTGACGGTCGAACTCGGCGAGGTCGAGCCGATAGTGCAGGAGCGGCCAAAGCGAGCGGTTGGCGTAGCCATAGTAGAAGCCGTCGAGCTCTTCCTCATTCATGTCGATGGTCATGAGAGCGACTTCGCCCTCGATCTCGGTCACCGCCTCGCTGAAGGTTCCCTCCGACGAAGTGTTGCCGCTCCAGCCGAACCAAAGCCCGCCGCGCCGCCTCAGCGCGTCCGACAGGCCAACCGCCAGCCCACCCGCCTTGCCTTCGTCGTTCAGCGGTCCGACCCGGTTCGATACCGCAACAAGACGGCGACGCCCCTCAGCCATTGTCTCCCTTCCTCCTCGTCCTGCCGGCCGGGCGCACCCGGCCGATCGTTCGTTCGTCAAATTCCGCAGACGTCCAGCCAATGATGAACGTCGGCGACGTCGGCGAGGCGATACTCCGCAACGCTCTCCTTTCCGCCGACCTTGATCGCAATGCCTCGCATGTCGGTGACGATCTTCAACGCAAATTCGTCCGTCGTGTCGTCGCCGAGATAGACCGGAATCCTGCCCACGAAGGGCGCCGCAGCCATGAAGTCGGCAAGAGCCTTACCCTTGTCCATGCCGGCGGGATGAACCTCGACGATGTTGTCGCCTTCCATGACGACGAGGTCGTCGCGCCCGGCAACGGCTTGGCGCATCACCGACTTGGCGGCCTCGGCGAGATCCGGTGCGGTGCGATAGTGAAGAACGAGGGCGGTGCCCTTGTCCTCGAGCCGCAGCCGCTGATTGGCCTCGAGCGTCGGCGCCACTGCGTCGCGCACCGGATCCAACGCCTCGGGCTGCATCAGAAATTCGATCTCGCCCTCAGGCCGGCGGCGGCGCTCCAGCCCGTGGACACCGGCGGCGGCAAAGGCGAGCGGCGCGAGAAACCGGTCGAGATCGGCGATCCTGCGGCCGCTGACGACCGCGAGCGCGCCGGAGAGCCGATCGGTCATCTCGGCGAGGCGTTCGATCCGATCGGCCGCCAGGGCGACCTCGTTCGGATCGTCGACAAGTTCGACGAGCGTGCCGTCGAAGTCGAGAAAAAGAGCATGGGTTGTCGGGTCGATCGCGGGGGGGCGTTTCATCGGTCTCGGGCCGGTTCGATCCAAAATGGCTTGGCGATTACGTTTGATTTTCGTCGTCCTTTAGATAGGGCGGGCAATCGCAATTTGTATCCAAAAAGACCACCGACCGTTTGCCGTCAAGGTCAATGACCGTAGACAATCCGGCCTTGCCGCGCGCGGCGGGGCGAGAGTCCGGCATCGGCTTCAGCGGCCGATCCGCAGCGACTTGAGATTGACCGAAACACCGATCGCCTTCTGCTTCAGCCGCTCGTCCAGCCGGGCGAACACCGATGCCGCCTGGGCCGGCAACTTCGGCAGGAGAGGGCCGAGGGCGATCGTCGACGTCATCGCCAGCATCAAATGCTGCTCCGGCGCATCGCCGTCGAGATGGGCGACGAGACCGAGTTCGGCCGTATCGCCCCGCCGCCTGGCCGCGGCGCTCGCATCCTGGACGAAGCCGCGGCCGTCGACGAAGAGGACGACGAGTTCACTCGCGCCGAGACCTTCGATCCGCGCCCGGACGGTCTCGCCGCTGGCGACGATGTCCTCTCGAAGCGCGATGGCGGCCCGATCGCCCCCCTCCGTCCGCCGCTCGGCGGCAAAGTCGAGGGCGGCGCACTGGCGCTCGGTCACAGGGCGAAAGCCGATGTCCGGCTCAATGCCGAAGCGGACCTGAAATTGCCGCAGCAGCCGCTCGGCCGGGACGACGTCGCCGCCATAGGCCTCGATCCTGACGGCGGTGTCGGCGACGTCGGCCGGTATCGCGTAGAAGCAGCTGCCGCCGTCGAAGCGCTGGATGAAGTCGACGAAGCGGGCGGTGTCGTCCAGGGCTTCGCCGCTGTCCTGCAACGGCCCGATCTCGTCGGGCAGCGAAGGATCGGGCTGGCGCTCCCCGTCATGATCCGGCGCGTCGGGCTTCTGGCTGGGCTCCAGCGGCGCGGGCCGTGCCGGTTGTCCTAACCCGTCGCCGTCCGGCCGCGCGGGATCGCCGAGCATTGCCTGCCGATCGCCTTCGGCGGTCGCCGCGGGTTCGGCGGATTCGGCTTGCAGCGGCCGCGGTTGCGGCCGGTCTGCGGCGTCGTCGAGAGGACGCTGGGTCGGCGCGGGGGTGTCGGCGTCCGCTGCCTCGTCCGGCGCCGTGCCAATCCGCTCCGCCACGAGATCGGCCGGCGCGCCACCGTCAGCGACTTCGCTCGACGGTGAGAATACGACATCCGGCCAAAGCCAGCCGACCCCCACGGCAAGGATCGCGAACGCCGACAGCGTGCAGGCCACGACGATCATCCACCGCCCGCCTCGGCTTCCAGGGCCACGCGAGGCGCGGTCGGTGGGGCGGGAGGCGGCGGCCCTCCCTTTGCCGGCCGGTGTCTCCTCGGCGCCAAGTCCGGCATGCTGCGGCGCGACGCCCATCGCGCCGCCCCGCGAGCGGCCGGGATGCCAGCCGCGAGCCACCGGACCCTCACCCGAAAGCTCGCCCTCCATGTCGATCAGCGCGACGCAGACCTCGGCCATGCCGTCCGGCCGGCTTTCCGGGTCGGGCTGGAGCATGCGGTCGAGAAGGCCGCGCAGGGGCGGCGGCACGTCCGCGAGATCAGGCACGCGGCGGCGCTTGTCGAGCCGGTCGAAGTCGCTGCCGCCCATGTCGAGCGGGCGGCCACGCAGGGCCGCCACGGCGACGAGGGCGAGGCTGTAGACGTCCGATCGGCCGGTGACGTCACCCCCGAAGTCCCCGAGCTGTTCGGGCGAGACGAAGTTGTCCTTGCCGGCGAAGCTGTCGCCGAGGATCGTATTGTCGCCCGGCCGGGCGGATTTGGCGATACCGAAGTCGATCAGCTTCGCCCGCTCGACGTCGCCCTCCGGCAGGATGACGTTGTCGGGCGAGAGGTCGCGGTGGACGATGCCGGCCCGGTGGGCGACGTCGAGGCCCGAGGCGAGCCGCAGGAGGAGCAGCCGCACCGCCTCCGGCTTCAGCGGGGCCTGGGACGCGATCTCCTTCAGCGACCTGCCCTCGACGAATTCCATGGCAAAATAGGCCCGGTTGAGCCGCCGATCGATCGTCATGACATGCGAGCGCACGATGGCGTCGTGGTTAAGCCGCGCCAGCGTCTCGGCCTCCCGCAGGAACAGCCGCATGAAGGTCGGATCGCCGGCAAACTCCGGCAGGATCACCTTGATGGCCACCGTCTCGCCGGTCGCCAGGTTGCGGCCGCGATAGACCTCGCCCATGCCGCCGGTGGCGAGCAGCGCTTCGACGACATAGGTGTCGTTGAGTTCGGTGCCGGGTTCGAGCCGCGCGGCCGGCCGGTGGGCCTCGGTTCGCGGCGCCGAGCCGCGCTCGCCGGGGCTGAAGAGGGTTTCGTCAGCCATGATCGCTTCCCGGCCAGGAAGAGGCTGAAAGGCAGCGCAGGACGACGACCGTGACGTTGTCGCCGCCACCGCGCTCCAGCGCCGCCGCGATCAGCGCCTCGGCGGCCGCTCTCGCGTCGGAGCCGGCCAGCAGAGCGGCGATCTCGTCGTCGCCGAGATGGCCGGTCAGCCCGTCGCTGCAGAGAAGGAAGACGTCGCCGATCCTCGCTGTCTCGGAGACCCTCTCAAGATCGAGCCGGGGCGAGACGCCGACGGCACGGGTGATGACGTTGCGTTCCGGCCAAGTCGCCGCCTCCCCGGGCGAGATCAGGCCGGCGTCGACGAGTTCCTGAACCTTGGAATGGTCGCGGGTTACCTTCGACAGTATGCCGCGCGACAGCCGGTAGAGGCGGCTGTCGCCGGCCCACAGGCAGGCGAAGCGGTCGCCGAAGACGAGGAGCACGACGACGGTCGACCCGACCGTCGCGCCGGCCGCCGCGCCGTGCGACCGAATCGCCTCGTTGGCGGCGATCAGCCGGGCCTCGACCCGGGCCCTGAGGTCGGCGGCCGTCGTGGCGATGCCGACCGTCGCCAGGCGTTCGACGATCGCGGCGCTCGCCAATTCGCCGCCGTGATGGCCGCCCATGCCATCGGCGACGGCAAAGACGCCAGTCGCCGCATCGACGAGAAAGCGGTCCTCGTTGAGCTCGCGCACCCGGCCGACATGGCTTGCCCCGAAAACGTCGAAGCGGAACGTCTGCCGCGTCACGACGGCAACTCCGCCTCGCCCGGCCGAAGTTCCTGCGGCGCGACACCAGCGACCATGGCGGCGAAATCGGCCGACGCCGGCAGGCCCGTCCGAACGAACAGCGCCGGCCTTACCCCGCCATGCCCCGCCGTCCAGAAATAGGACAGGCCGGCCGCGAGCCGGCGATGGTCTTCCAGACGGGCGCCTTGCAGGAAAGCCTCGAGGGCAACAGCCCCGTCCCCGCCCGACGGCTCTCCCGGTCCTGCACCCGGCAACCCGCCCGTACCGACGACGGCTGGCAGCAGCGCCGGCGGTTCGAGACCGGCGGCGATCGCCGCCCCGTCGAAGGGCGCCCCCGTCTCGGCGCCAAGCGCCGCCATCAACCGCGCCTCGATCGCCTGGAGCACCTGTTCGGCCGGGTCGACCATCGGGTGTTCGAAGCCCCTTCCCTCCGGCGCGACGGCGAGGATCGCCAGCGGAAAATGCCGCCCCACCCCGTCGACCGAGGGAACGAGCGCGCCGAGCGCCGCATGGCCGAAGCAGGCCGGCCCGATCCAGAACCGCCAGGCCGGCATCACCAGATAGTCTTCCGGGAAGGCCTCGCCGAGATCCTGCCGCGCCTGCCCCATTCCAGCAGAGAGAAACGTCTCGAACGGCGCAAGCAGCGCCTGCGGCATGGCATGGGTGACGAAATCGCGCCGCTGTGGAAGCTTGCCGTAGAGGGCGAAGAGGGCGCCGGCATCCTCGACCGCCGCCGTCGCCGCGGCCGGGCCGGCTTCGGCGCGACCGGCAGCATCCTCTCGCTGCCCTTTATCGATGCGCGACTCAGCGGCGCTCGGCGCCCAGTCGTTCAAAGCTCCGCCGGACATCGGAACTCCGTCAGCGCCGGGAGATAGAAGGGGTTCAGCGCCGTGTCGATCTTCACCTGATAGCTGACCGATCGCCCGCCGATCGGATAGCGCAGCTGGATCACGTCGCCGCGCTTTTGCGGCGAGCCGGCGGAAATCAGGCGCAACACGGCCCAGGGACCATCCCGTTCGAGCTTGTGGTCCCGGCCGGGCGCCGGCGGCATCAGATGCACCGCCGCGTTGCCGCTGCTTTCCTCAGGCCACTCGAAGGTTCGGGACTGGCTCAAAGACGAGCCCTGCGGCGAGGCCGAGAGGACCTGATCGTTGATCGTGAGCATGGCATATTGCGCATCGCCGTCGAGCGTCGTCTGCTCGACCCGCAACGTTACTTTCGGGTCGCCGCCGCCTTGCGGAAAGAACGCGTCGCGGATCGTCGCGGCGCGCTGGAAATCGGCCAGCGTCGCCGGAGACAACGAGCGGCCGAGTGGCGTGTCGTCGCGCCAGCGCCAGCTCTTGCCGCTGAGATCGGCATAGGGGGCGAGCTTCTGCTGGAAGAAGCGGTCGATGATGCCGTCCGGCGAAAACAGCCGCGAGAACTCGGCGATCGACACGTCGCTGGAACTCGATCGGTCGAAGGGATAGCGCCCGTCGACGATGCGCCGGCAATCGCGGGTGACGCGCCCCTGGAGATCCTGTGCGAGCTCGGCCTTCGAGGCGTCGACCGCCCCGCCCTCTATGTCGTTGACGGCGGACTGGACCATCCGGGCGACCGGCTCCGGCAGCCGCGAGATGGTCGAGCGCAGCGTGCCGACATAGCCCTGCATCGCCGCCTCGCCCTGGCCGACCGAAGCAGGATTCTGTTCCATGGTGACGAGGGTCTTGTGGACCTCGGCGAAGTTCTGGCGCAGGGCGTCGACCGGCCGGGTGCCGCGCGCGCCGTCGACGAGCTGGTGATAGGGGCGGAAACGCGCCTCGACGTTGCGGCCGGAGAGAAGCTCGACCGGATTGGCGCCGCCGCCCTGGCCGGCGAAGGCGCCCAGCCGGCTCTGGGATTTGCGCACCGCGATGTCGAGGCCGATGCGCGACAGCCCGCTGAGGCGATCGCTGATCCGCGTCTTCACCGCGCTCGCCAAATCCGCCGCCATCGACGCGTCGCTCTTGTCGGCGACCGTACCGGACTGCTCCTCCGCCTCGCTTTTGGTCAGTTCGGTCTCGCGGGCCACCTCCTCGACCAGGACGACGAGGGGCGAGGTCGGCGCGCCGAGGGCGCCGAGCGCCCGGTAGAAAGGCTTGTCGGCGGCCATCGGCTGGAGTTCGAGATTATCGAGCATGCCCTCCCAGGCGGCGACGAAATCGCGGCCATAGCGCTCCAGAAGCTCCGGCCCGAGATTGGCCAGCTGGTTCTCGATCGCCGTCTGGTCGCCATAGTCGCCGAGCACCCAGCGATTGTCCTCGAAACGCTGCGCTGCCCGCGACAGGCGGTCGAGGAACACCTCGTGGAAACCGGAATATGTGTAGAGCATCGCAATCCGGACGTTTTCCACCGGCGTCCCGTCGCGGGTGCGCAGGACGAGATCGGCATCCTGGGGAATGCGGTCGGCCAGGACGAAGTCTGGATAGGCGGCGATCGCGCCCGCTTCACCGGACTGGATCGTGGCATAGACCTGATCGGCGATGGTCATGCGGGCGAGCGTCTTGCGGGCGTCGTCGACGAGGTCGGCGTTGAGGCCGTAGTCGGCCTCCCTGCGCCTGGAAAACGACAGCATCGCCGCGACATGCCGGTCGAGCGCTTCGATAAGGTGCGGGCCATCGTTCCCGACGAATGCATCCTGCCAAAGATTGCGGCGCAGCCAGTCGCCGACAAAGGCGGCGTCGACCTTCGCCGCCTCGCCGCTCAGCATCAGATAGACCTTCAAAGCGTCGAAGGTCGGCATCGGCTGGTTGGCGGCGACGAGGCCGGCGAGATGATTTTCGACGTCGATAAGGATGCGCGACTTCAGCATCCTGTCGAGGCCGGCCTGGTAGCCGATCCCTGCCGCCGAGACGAGTTCGGGCCTGACGGCGAGGCCGAAGCCCTCGACAAGGGGAACCGGCCGGTCGCGATTGTCGTAGCCGACTTCCATCGTTCGCAGGATGTCGAGGGCGGCGGCGGGCCCCGCCACCTCGGCGTCGGCGATCTCGCTCGCTTCGAGATCGGGGCCCGCCGCCTCGTTGTATCTGTGGACGTCCGCTCGGGTCGCGGCGATCAGGCTCTGGTTGGAGACGTAGCTGAGCCCCCACAGCGCGGCGAAAACGAACGCCACGAGACCGATCGCGGCAAAGGCGCCGTAGCGCACCGCAAGGCCGCGCATCACCGCCGCCCGGTCGTGGGAGACGAGGCCGGCCTCGGCGAAGATCACTTTCTTCAACAGATCATGCAGGAAGAAGCTGCGACCCATGCCGGACATCAGGCCGCCGGCGGAGCGGCGACCGTTCGAGCCGCCGGTCCCCATCCCCGCCATCGCCCCGAGCAGCTGGTCGATCGGCGTTCCCTCCTGGGTGCCGGAGGTGAAGTAGAAGCCCCTGAGGCTCGCCTTCGCCCGGTAGCGCGTCGGCTCGAAGATGCGGCCGAGCATGCCGAGGACCGCCTCGCGCAGCATCGCGAACTGGGCGGGAAAGCCGTAGATGGCGATGCGCGAATGCCGGTCCGGCTCCTCGTGCAGCCGGTCGGTGAGTTCCTCCGTCAGCCGCCGGACCAGCGCGTCGAACTCTTCCGGCACCTTGTCGAGGAGGGATGCATCGCGCCGGCCGCTCTGCACCGTCGCCCCCCAGACCTTCTGCCGCCGCGCCCGGGTGAAGCTGCCGAAATAGTCGGAAAAGCCGGCGACGAGGTCGGCCTTGGTGAACAGCGCATAGACCGGAAAATCGACCTTCAGTTCGCGGTGAAGCTCCGTCAGCCGGTCGCGGATCCGGGTCGCGAACGCTTCCGTTTCCGCCGCTGGCAGGGTCATTAAATCTTCCAGGCTGATCGCGACGATGACGCCGTTGATCGGCTGGCGCGGCCGGCTTGCCTTGAGGAGGGCGAGGAAAGCGAGCCAGCTCTTCGCATCGGCCTTGGCGTCGGAATCCTGCGTCGTGTAGCGGCCGGCCGTGTCGATCAGCACGGCATCTTCCGTGAACCAGAAATCGCAGTAGCGGGTGCCCCCCGCCCCGGCGATGGCAGCGGGGCCGCCGGGCCCGGCGAGCGGAAATTCGAGGCCGGAATTGACCAGCGCGGTGGTCTTGCCGGAGCCGGGCGGACCGATGATCAGGTACCAGGGCAGTTCGTAGAGATAGGTGCTCTTGCCGCTCGACTTCTTCAGGACGGCAAGGGCGTCGTCCATGCGGTCGGAGAGGACGGCGCCGTCGCCGAGGATCTCCGCCTCGCCGTTCTCGGCGATCAGCGCCGCCTCCAATGCCTTCTCCCGCCGGCGACGCCTGAAGGAGCGGATACCGTAGACGAGGCCGACCGCCAGCGCGACGACGGCGATCACCGCGAAGCGCACCCAGCCGGACCCCAGCGGCCTGACATCGGCAAATGCGATGAAGGGCCCCGCAAGCCAGACGACGGCCGCGAAGGCCACAAGACCGAGGACGACGAGGACGGGCAAGAGAAGTCGGTTCATCGGCAGATCACACGCTCTTCGTCGGCATCAAAGGGTCTCCTCCCGCGGGATGGCGATCTCCACCCGGCGATTGCGCGCCCGGCCCTCCTTGGTCGCGTTGTCGCCGATCGGCACGTCGGCGCCGCGGCCCTCGACGACGATCCGCGCTTTGTCGGAAAGGCCCTCGGCGAGGATCGCCTCGACGGATTTCGCCCGCGCGAGCGACAGGTCCTGGTTCGACTTGAAGCGGCCGAAGCCGCTCAGCTTGACGTTGTCGGTGTGGCCGGTGACGAAGATCTGCCCGGGCTCGTCGTCGAGCGCCCCGGCGATGTCGGCGGCGAGCGTCTGGAAGGCGGGCGTGACGTCGGCGCTGCCGCTGTCGAACAGGAGCGAATTGTCGACCCTTATGGTGATGCTGTCGCCGACCGGAACGACGTCGAGGCCGCCCTTGCCGATCTCGCCGGCCAGCGCCTCGCGGATCCGTTCGAGCTGCGTCGTCTGCGGCGGTGGCGGCTGGACGATCTCGGCGCTGGCGGGCCGAACGAGCGTCGGCAACGGTTTCAGGTTCATCTCCGCCAGTTCGCCGGCGACCGCCTCGGCCTCCCCGGCGAGCAGGATCCGCAGGGTGAAGAACAGGGCGACCAGCGACACCGCCGCGAGCGAGGCGACGACCCAGACCGGGATGGCTGCCCGCAGCGCCCGCGCGCCGATCGCCTGACCGCGCCAGCGCGGCGAAATGTCGTCGTCGGCCCTCGCCCTGACCCGCCGCAGGGCCTCGTAGACCTGCCGGCGCTCGTTGGAGAGCCCGGCGTCGCCGCCGTGGCCGGTGCGGTACTTGCCCTCGAAGCCGAGCGACAGGCAGGCATGGTAGAGTTCGAGGAGGTCGTATTCCGCCGCCGGATTGGCGAGAATGTCGCGCAGCACCTCGAAGAACTCGACACCGGAATCGCGCACGCCGAAGAATCGCGCCAGCATCGGATAGCGCAGCCATTCCGCCCGCTCGCGGCTCGGCAGGTTCTGGACGATGTCGTCGGCGGTGGCCGAAAGGGCGTATTGCCCGCGCCGCGCATCGTCGGTGGAATAGCCCGCCGCGACGGCCTTCCTGGCGAAGCCCTCGATCTCGGAGATGACGTGGTTCATCAAAGGCGCCGCCTCCATCTCGACGACGCCGAGTCTCAGGCGGCCAATCAGAATGAGCAGCGGCGCTGCGGCATCGAGCAGCGGATTGGCACTTGCCATCCGCTCGCCCTCGCGCGCCCCGATCACCGCGGCGAGCGGGATCTTTCGTTCCGGGGGCCGGTCTTCCTGTTTCGGCCGATCCTCGGGAAAGAAGTCGTGGGTTTCCTGGCCGGCGCGCGGCGCCTGCCAGCCGCCCGGCGCCTCGCCGCCCCGCGCCCAAGCGGGCGGGCGGGCCTCGCCCGGCGACCCGACCCAGCCGCCATCCGCCTTCCGCACGGGCTGCGCCCAATCTTGTCTCGACGACGGGTTCGCTGGCTGCTGGCCATTCTGGCGCATGCCACCGGGATTGGGACGGATGACCGTGCGGTCGCCCCAGCCGTCGCCAGAGCCCGTCATCGATAGCCCTCCTGGATCGCCCAGAGTTCCATCGAAAGCTCAGGCCAGTCGGCCGAGACCTGGATGCCGATGCCGGGCGCCACCGAGAATTCCGGCCAGTGCGGTGACTGCTTGTCGAGCCGGAAATAGACCCGGTCGGAAAAGGTCTGGATCTGCCGCGGCGGCGTCGGCATCTCGATCAGCTGGATGCCCGGCAGGTGCATGTGGACGATCTCCTCCATGCAGGTGGTCGGGCCGATCTTGCAGAGGTCTGGGAAGCGGGCCCGGATCTGCCCCTGCGGCCGGGCGGCCGAGACTTCCAGGACGAAGACCGCGTCGCGGAAGAGATTGCGGTTCTTGATCGGGGCGACGAACTGATTCTTGTCGCGCTCTTCGAGATCGAGGCGGATCGGCCGGCCGATATCGATGTTGAGCAGCCGCTGGATGTCGTCGAGCACCGGCTCGAAACTCGCCCTGAGGTCGTCCTGGTCGTAGGGCCGATAGGTCCTGGCGCGGCGCTCGGGCGAAAACGTGGAGAGTTCGCCGGCGATCGACAGGAGCTCGCGGTAGAGTTCGATCGGATGGGTGTAGCGCGAGGCGGCAAGATGCTTCAGCCCACCGATGACCCGGTTCAGCATCTGCAGCCGGAGATAGTCGATGTTCTGCAGGCCGCCGCGCGAGGACGGATCGGCGGCGAAGCGGGCGAGCGTCGCCAGATGGTTGTCGACCCAGCCGATCACCCGCTCGGCAAAGCCCGCCACCACCCGGCTGGCATCGAGGACGAGAACCGGCGGAGCGAAGCTCTGGTCGAAGACGATGGTGCGGTCCCGCACCTCGACGATCCGCGCCACCTTCAGGCAGTGAAAGCCCGGCCGCGGCGTCTCGCGAATGTCGAGCGCAAGCCGCGGATGGGCGACCTCGATCGCCTCCTCCAGCGGCATGGCCGACACCGAATCGATGGTCTTGAAGGTGCCGGTGACATAGCGGCTGGCGCTGCTCGCCTCCGCCATGTCGAGCTCGCGCCCAAGCGCGATCGCCGCCGGCATTGTCAGCCAGGCGAAGAGATTGCCGGCTTCCGCCGCGACCTCGACCGGCTGGGGCAGCGGGCTGACGCCCGGCATGTCGAAGGGGGTGCCGTCGGGCATGATGCCGGCCGCCTTGCGCAGGGCGAATTTCGACTGCTGGGCGAGGTCGCCGTCGATCTCGATCTCGGCAAAGCCCCAAGGGTAGGGCGACAGATGCCGGACGCGGCATTCGATCAGCTTCTCGAGATAGCGGTCGTGCTGCTGCAGATGGTGCTGCCGCAGGAATAGCCCTTCCGTCCAGGCGACCTTGCTGTACCACGACATCGGGCGAGCGCTGCTCCGAATGCACCAAAAAGTAGAAATAAATGGATAACTGCAAATCGAAGGTTGTTCAACCGGCGTCTCGCCCGGCTCGGACGCAACCTTTCCGTCCGGCGAGGGGCGCTCGCGGCGGCCGCTCTGGAACCATTCGATTGTCATGGCGGGGGCGAGTTGTTATTTTCCCCGCCATGAACGGATTGTTGCGAGCATGGTCGCGCGCCAGAGGGCGCGTCAGGCTGCCGACCAGCGAGGGCTTCGCCAAGCTCTCCGATCATGTGCGCCTGCCCGGCCGGTTCTTCTACCGGTTGACGGTCGCCGGCGGCAGATAGCGCCCGGCTGCCGCAGAGCGCGGCCGTTTCGCCATCATCGATCCGAACCAATGCGTTGCGGCCGTCGCCCTTTCGAACGGACGACCCGCCGCCCTCCGGGAGAGACCCCATGACTGAAGCCAGCGAAAAGCCCCGCACGATCTACGACAAGATCTGGGACGCCCATCTGATCGAGAACCAGGAAGGCGGTTCGTCGCTGATCTACATCGACCGCCATCTCGTCCACGAGGTGACCAGCCCGCAGGCCTTCGAGGGCTTGCGCCTCGCCGGCCGCAAGGTGCATCAGCCGGGGCGCACGCTGGCCGTCGTCGACCACAACGTGCCGACGACGCCGGACCGGGTGAACGGCATCAAGAACGAGGAAAGCCGCATCCAGGTCGAGGCGCTGGCGAAGAACGCCGCCGACTTCGGCGTCGAGTATTTCGACGCCGCCGACAGCCGCCAGGGCATCGTCCACATCATCGGCCCCGAGCAGGGCTTCACCCTGCCCGGCATGACCATCGTCTGCGGCGACAGCCACACCTCCACCCACGGCGCCTTCGGGGCGCTCGCCCACGGCATCGGCACGTCGGAGGTCGAGCACGTGCTCGCCACCCAGACGCTGATCCAGGCGAAGGGCAAGAACATGCTCGTCGAGGTGGACGGGCCGATCCCGGAGGGCATCACCGCCAAGGACATCATCCTCGCCATCATCGGCCAGATCGGCACGGCGGGCGGCACCGGCTACGTCATCGAATATGCCGGCGAGGCGATCCGGCAATTGTCGATGGAAGGCCGCATGACCGTCTGCAACATGTCGATCGAGGCGGGCGCCAGGGCAGGTCTCATCGCCCCGGACGAGACCACCTTCGCCTACATCAAGGACAAGCCCCGCGCGCCGAAGGGCGAAGAGTTCGACAAGGCCGTCGCCTACTGGAAGACGCTGGTCTCCGATCCCGGCGCCCATTACGACAAGGTGGTCAGGCTCGACGCCCGCGCTTTGCCGCCCATCGTCACCTGGGGCTCCTCGCCCGAGGACGTCACCACCATCGACGGCACCGTGCCCGATCCGGCCGAAATCCCGGACGAGAACAAGCGCAAGTCGAAGCAGCGGGCGCTCGAATACATGGGCCTGACGCCGGGCACCAAGATGACCGACATCACCATCGACCGGGTGTTCCTCGGCTCCTGCACCAACGGCCGCATCGAGGATCTGCGCGCCGCCGCCAAGATCGTCGAGGGCCGCAAGGTGGCGAGCACCGTCTCGGCAATGATCGTGCCCGGCTCCGGCCTCGTCAAGCTGCAGGCGGAAGCCGAAGGCCTCGACCGGATCTTCAAGGACGCCGGCTTCGAATGGCGCGAGGCCGGCTGCTCCATGTGCCTCGGCATGAACGATGACCGCCTCGCCCCCTACGAGCGCTGCGCCTCCACTTCGAACCGCAACTTCGAAGGCCGCCAGGGCCACAAGGGCCGCACCCACTTGGTCTCGCCGGCGATGGCGGCAGCGGCGGCGATCGCCGGGCGGTTCGTGGACGTCAGGGAGTTCGGGAAGGCGGACGTGATGGAGCCGGCGGAGTAGTCGGGATGCCAATGGCCGGAGCCGTCCGCATCCATCCGGTGCGGGCGGGTCGGGCCCCTACTCCACCAGCGCCCCATGCCCGCCGACCACACGCGAGGCCAGCCGATGCCCCGCGATCGTGGCCGCGACGGGGCCGGCGCCGCGCAGCCTTGCGGCGAGATAGGCGGCGTTGAAGCTGTCGCCGGCGCCGGTCGTGTCGACGATCTCGGCCGGCGGAACGGCGGGCACCTGCTCGCGGCCGCCGTCCCAGGAAACCAGCGCGGCGCTGGCACCGTCCTTGACGACGACCTCGGCGACGCCGACGGAGCGATAGCGGGCGGCCGTCTCCCGCGACGTCTCGTCACCGAAGGTCGCACGCTCGTCGTCGAAGCTCGGCAGGCAGTGGGTGGAGACCCGCGCCGCCGCCTCGACCGCCCGCCGCGCCGTGGCCATGTCGGGCCAAAGCCGCGGCCGGACGTTCGGATCGAAGGCGACCATCTTGCCGCTCGCCTTGGCCACGGCCAGATGGCGGATCAGCCGGTCGCGGCCGTCCGGCGGCAGAATCGCCAGCGTGATGCCGGAAAAGTAAAAGGCGTCGCCCCTCTCGAAGACCTCTGCCAAGTGGTCCTCGTCGGCCGCCAGCCGCCTCGCCGCAGCCATCTCCCGCCAGTAGGAAAACGATCGCTCACCGTCCTTCAGGTGGATCATGTAGAGGCCGGGCGAAGCCCCCTCGATGCGCCGCACGGCATCCGTCTCGATGCCGCTCGCCATGAAGAAGCCGAGCATTTCCTCCGACATCTCGTCCGTGCCGAGCCCCGTCAGATAGGCTGCCAGCCATCCCGCCGGCGCCTGGCGGGCGAAGTGCCAGGCCGTGTTGAAGGTGTCGCCGGCAAAACCCCGGCGATAGAGCCCGTCGCCGGCGACGGACAGTTCCACCATGCATTCCCCGATCGCGACGAAACGGGACGACTGCGGTTGGCTCAAGACGGCTGCTCCTCCAGGCGTGAAATCCGGAAATTCCGGACCCGATGCCTAGCAGCGTATGTAGGGCCGGTACACCCAGCCGAGTTCGCGCGTTCCGCCGCCGACCGTGTCGGCGACATAGGCCCAGGGCTTCCCGCCCGGATATTCGCGCAGGACGAAGACGACGTGGCCGTCCTTCAGCGTGCCGATCACCTTGCCGGTATTGCCGGGCGAGGCCCGGACGTTCAGCGGCGTCGGCGAGGGATCGGCGACGACGCAGCGGCGGAGGTCGTCGGCGATCGACGAGCCGCGCGAGGCATTGGCCCGCGCCTCGGCAGCGCGTCTTTCGGCCTCGGCACGGGCTTCGTCGGCGCGGTGATCGGCTTCGGCACGGGCTTCGGCGGCTTGGCGCTCGGCTTCGGCGCGCGCCTCGGCGGCGCGGATCTCGGCGGCCTCTCGCTCGCGCCGCTCCCGTTCGAGCCGCGATTCGATTTCCTCGAGGCGAGCTCGGTAGTCGGCTTCGAGCTGGTCGCGCAACGCGGCTTCCCGCTTCTGACGCTCGGCTTCGGCAGCGGCGCTGCGTTCGCGCAAGGTCGCGCGGTCGCGCGCCGCCTTCAGGCCGATCTCGTGGCGAACGCTGCCGGAAAACTCGGCGAGGCACACGTCGAGCCGCGCCGTCGCCTGTGCCGGCGAAAGGGTGTCCGCCTCCGCCGCGCAGCTCGCGGCGATCGAATCGAGAAGGAGGTCGGCCAGCCGGCGCTCCTCGGCGCAGGCGGAATTTGCCGCGACGAACGCCCGGATCATCGCGACCGAGCCGCCCGCCCGGGCCGCATCGAGGCCGGCTGCGCAGGCCGCCGCGGGATCGGGTTCAGGGACAGGCGGCACGATCTCTTCCGGCAAGGGCTCGGGCGCCACCACAGCCTCCGCCAGCTTCGGCAGGCAGTTCGCCACCTCGCTGCGCGGAACCACCACCCGGTAGCCGTAGCGCCCGACATTGGCGCCGTTGGAATGCTGCACGGAGACGTCGAGCTTCAGGACGGCCGAATTCGTCGTGCCGTCCTCGCCGGCCCCGAGTCGGTCGTCCGGCGCCGGCGCGACGTCGATCTGGAGGAATACGCCCTCGATCGGCGGCTGGGCAGCGGCGGCATTTTCTGGCGGGAGCCGCCGCAAAAGCGGCCAGGACGTCGCGCCGATCGTCTCGTTGATGCGTCTCTGCCGGTCGCCGGAAAGCTCGGTATAGGCGCTGTTGAAGGTATCGTCGATGGAATCGGAAAGCCGGCAGTCCGCGCCGTCGGCATCGGCGGTGACGCGGTAGGCGAGCGGCACCGTCGGGTCCTTGAGGAGCTGATGCTGCTGCAGCCGGGCGATGGCCTTCAGCGACGCCTCGCGCAGCGCCCCGTCGACGTCGTAGAATTCGCGGCTCGAAAAGGTGTCGGCGAGTTCGGCAGTGCCGAGGCGGTTGAGATCGAGGGTCAGGGTCGGCCCGGTCTCGGTGGCGCAGATCTGGCCGGTCTCGGGATCCAGGATGGTGAGGCCGAGATAGAGCCGCAGGATTTCCGGCAGTCGCCGCTCCGGCTCGACGGTCAGGAACATGTCGGAGCCGAAGAAATTCTGCAGCGCCTCGGCGCTGCCGACCGCCCCCGCCCGCTGCGGCAGGATGCCCTCGACCATCTGTCGGTAGGCCCGGCCGAGCCGCGGCGTATATTTGCCGGGGATCGCATCGACGATCAGGCTGTTGAGGTCGCGCCGCCGGCCTGAGCCGATGCGCGGCTCGTCCTCGGCGATGCCGATGAAGGTGATCGCCCGGTTCTTCAGCCTGTCGATGCAGGCGGCCGTCGCGGTGCGGCTTTCGAGCCCGTAGAGCCAACGTTCGATCGAGGCCTGCCAGCCTTGCGCATATTGGGCCTCGGCCGGGGGCGGTCCGAGGAGAACGCCCGCGACAATCAGGAAAGCGACGAATGGCGAACGCATGGCAGCCTCGCAGACGACAGTTCCGTTCGTCCATACCGCCGACCTGCCCTAAGGGCAACTCGGCCGGCACGATCACCCCCGGCCGGCGTTGCGAGGCGTCCGCTTATCGCCCCCGTCGAAGGCAGCGGCGATAGGCCCGTTCGCCGTCGCGAGCCGCGCTCTGGCGTGTCAGGGCGCGGACGCCGAAGCCGTCCTCGCCGCGATCGATGCGGCCTTCATAGGTGTTCGCGGCAGTCTGGCGGGCGTACTGGCGGCAAAATTCCGGTGTGCCCTGGCGGTAGGGATTGGCCGAGACGCGGGCGCCGACGAAGGGCGAGCCATTCGGATAGGGGGCAGAAGCGTTGCAGCCGGCGAGCGGCAGGGCCGCCGCGAAAACGAGAACGAGAACGAGAACGAGAACGCGCATGGGAAACTCCGTTTTCGGGAAGGTGCCAACCATCATTGTCGACAATCTGCAGCGAGGGCGGCAAAAGCCAAATGTGATCAATCAGATGTGTCCCCCCGTGCGGCGTGGATGCTGGGGCGGCGGCAGGTTCGGCCGGGCTGCCGCAAGGATCGGGGCAGTTTGACGAGCGCGGCAAATCCTGTCCAATTCGGTGCCATGCAAAGCCGCGAGATTCCCTTTCAGCCGCCCGAAGTCGCCGCAGAGAAGCTGCGGCCGCTGGGATCGCTCGCCTTTCTCGACAGCGCGATGCAGCACGAAGCACTCGGCCGCTACTCCTATGTCGCGGCCGCCCCCTTCGCCATCTTCACCGTCGATGCGAAGGGTGCGATGCTGGACGGCGAGCGCCTGCCCGGCCCGCCGCTGCAGGCGCTGAAAGCGGTTCTGGCGCGTCATCCGACGGCGACGATGCCGCAGCTTCCGCCGTTTCAGGGCGGGGCGATGGGGATGATCGCCTATGATTTCGCCCATCATCTGGAGCGCCTGACGAAGCCCGCCGATTTCGATCCCGGCAAGCCGACCATCCGCCTCGGTCTCTACGATGCGGTCGTCGCCTTCGATCTCGTGGAGCGGCGCGCCTTCCTCGTCTCCACTGGCCATCCGGAACGCGGCGAGGCCGCGCGGGCCGCGCGGGCCGCCCACCGGCTCGAGCTTTTCGAGGAGCGACTTTCGGCGCCCCTCGAAAGCCCCGTGGCGGAGGCGCCTTTCCCTCGCGGCTTCGACTGGCGGTCGAACGTCT
This sequence comes from Jiella pacifica, assembly GCF_010500815.1. Taxonomy (GTDB): domain Bacteria; phylum Pseudomonadota; class Alphaproteobacteria; order Rhizobiales; family Rhizobiaceae; genus Jiella; species Jiella pacifica. Next base: position 107,537 of record NZ_JAAAMG010000012.1, on the reverse strand, counting down.
TCGCGCCCCAATATCGCGCCGGCATCGAACGGGTGCGCGAATACATCCTCGACGGCGACATCTTCCAGGCCAACATCGCCCAGACCTTCCGGTCGAAGCTTCCGGAGGGCTTCGATCCCTTCGCTCTCTATCTCAGGCTGCGGCGCACCAACGCCGCCCCCTTCGGCGCCTTCTTCGACCTCGGCGACCTACAGGTCGCCTCCTCCTCGCCGGAGCGCTTCCTGTCTCTGTCCGGCGACAGGGTGGAAGCGCGGCCGATCAAGGGCACCGCCAAGCGATCCGACGACCGCGCGGAAGATGAAAGGCTCTCGGCCGAACTCCTCGCCTCGGAGAAGGACCGGGCCGAGAACGTCATGATCGTCGACCTCCTCAGAAACGACATCGCCCGGGTCTGCGAGGCCGATTCCGTCGAGGTTCCCGTGTTGTGCGGGCTCGAAAGCTACGCCGCCGTCCATCATCTGGTCTCGGTCGTCACCGGCAAGCTGGCCGGGGGCAGGGACGCGACGGACCTGATCGCCGCCGCCTTTCCGGGCGGCTCGATCACCGGCGCACCAAAGATCCGGGCGATGGAGATCATCACCGAGATCGAGAAGACCGCCCGCGGCGCCTATTGCGGCTCTCTCGGCTATCTCGGCTTCGACGGGTCGATGGACCTCAACATCGCGATTCGCACCGTCAGCTTCGAGAAGGGCGAGGCGAAGCTTGCCGCCGGCGGCGGCATCACCGTCCTCTCCGACCCTTCGGCCGAATACGAGGAGACCTTCACCAAGGCGACGCGGGTCTTCGCGGCGTTCGAGGCGGCTTCCAAGGAGGATCGGCGATGAAGGTCCTCGTCATCGACAATTACGACAGCTTCGTCTTCAACGTCGCGCGCTATTTCGTGCGACAGGGGGCGGAGACGACGGTGGTCCGCAACGACGCGGTGAGCGTCGATACCATCGCCGCCGATCTTCCGGACGCGATCGTCCTCTCGCCCGGCCCCTGCGCGCCAAAAGATGCGGGCATATCGAGCGAACTCGTCCGACGGCTCTCGGGGAAGGTGCCGATCCTCGGCATCTGCCTCGGCCATCAGGTGATCGGCGAGGTTTTCGGCGGCCGGGTGACGCGGGCGATCCGGCCGATGCATGGGCGGGGCTCCACCATCGCCCATGATCGCTCCAGCCTGTTCGAAGGGCTTTCCCCGGGATCGACGGTCGGCCGCTACCACTCGCTCATCGTCGAGGAAACGCCGGCGATGCTGGATGAGCTTGCCGTCGACGCGCGCTCTGCCGAGGGCGAGATCATGGCGCTGTCGCACCGCGCCCACCCGACCTGGGGCGTCCAGTTCCACCCCGAATCGATCCTCACCGAGGGCGGCGACGAAATGATCGCCAACTTCCTCGCCTTGGCGCGGCGGTTTCATGACCGCGACAACTGACGACATCTGGCTGAACGGCGCCTTCCGGCCCGCCGCGGGCGCCATCGCCGCGAACGATCGCGGGCTGCTTCTCGCCGACGGCGTCTTCGACACCGCCCTCGTCCTCGGCGGGCGCGTGTTTCGTGGGGCCGATCACCTGCAGCGGCTGGCTGCCGCCTGCGCCGCCCTGAAGCTTCCGGTCTCGACCGCCCGGCTCGAAGAGGCCATGGCGGCGCTGGCGGCCCGTTGCTGCGAAGGGTCGATCCGCCTCACCGTCACCCGCGGCCCGGCGCCGCGTGGCCTCGGCCTGCCGGCCGCGCCGCATCCGACCGTCTTCGGCAGCTTCGCGCCTCTCGTCCCGGCGATGATGTTCCGGCCCGTCTCGCTCGTCACCACCAAGATCCGGCGCAACGAGACCTCGCCGGCCGCGCGGCTGAAATCGCTCGCCTATCTCGACGCCGTCATGGCCACCGACGAGGCCAAGGCGAAGGGCGCGGACGACGCCTTGTTTCTCAATACCGCCGGGAGACTCGCCTCGACGGGCCTCGCCAATGTTTTCGTCGCCGACGGAACGAAGCTTTCGACGCCGAGCCTCGGTGAGGGTGTTCTCGCCGGCATCACACGCAAGTGGATCCTGGAACACGCTGACGCTCTCGGACTGACGGTCGAGGCGGCGCCGATCACGCCGGCGATGGCGGCGGACCGTTCGCTCTTCGTCGCCAACAGTCTGCGGCTGATCGCGCCGGTCACCGCGCTCGACGGAGCGGCCCTGCCGCGGAGCGAGGTCGTCGCTGTGTTGGCAGCGAAGCTCAGCGAGGCCATCGCCGCGGAATGCGGCCGCGATCCGCGCGAGTGCGGAGCGTCGCTCGATGCGCTGCAACCACGCGGCTGATCAGCTCCGGCGCACCGACCCTCCGGCGAGCAGCCAGGCCGGGTCGAACCAGGTGTCCGCCTCCCCGTCATAGGGAACGGTGTTGATGTCCCAATGCCGGACGAAACCGGCATAGGCCGTCCACACCGCCGGCCCGCCGCCGATATAGACGACCCGGCCGGCAAACCGCGACAGCACCTCTTCCGGCTCGTCCTGCGAACGAATCGTGACGATCGTCCGTTCGTCATGGGCAAAGTCCGGAAAGGAGGCGACGGTCTTCGGGCCGGCGATCAGCACGTGGCCGCGGGTGATCTCGAAGAAGCGCTCGACGTCCTCGACGAAGGCCCGCTCCGTTCGCCCCTCCCACGGCATGCCGCCGCCCAGGCCGAGCTGTCCGCTCCGGCCGATGGCGCAAATCACTCTCACATCCGCCAAAGTCCTGCTCCCTCAGATTCGATCGTCGTTTCTATGGGCGGCCGCCGGTGGAATGGAAGCCCGCTTGCCTCTCCCGGTATAGTCTTGCGAGATTTCCGCCATATTCTCCTCTCGCGAGCCAACATCGTTCTCGCCGGCATGCATCTCAGATGCATGTTCATATGGCAGAAAGGGTGTCTGCTCCGCCGTCTCCGGCACGACAGCCTATGTTTGCTGGAAAACCGAGTTGGAATTCCTAAAGCATTTAAATGATTGCCAGCCAACATTGGCTCCATATGCAGGGATTAGATTTTCATCATGACGATCGCGAAAAGTCCCAGCATGCTCACCAAGTCACCGCCTGTTCTCGTTCCCTCGCTCCTGTCGATCGCCAAATCGACGCGGGCCTTCCTGACGATCTTGCTCGCGGAAATCGATCTGCATCCTGGCCAGGACCAGTTGCTCGACCGGCTGGAAGCCGAGAACCCGGTCAACGTCTCGACGCTCGCCGAATTGCTGGCGGTCCGGCCGTCGACGGTCTCCAAGATGCTCGACAGGTTGATCGAGCGGGGGCTGGTCTCCCGCTCGGCCAATGCCCGCGACGCCCGGCGGACCATGGTGCATCTGACGCCCGCCGGCCTGGAGGCCCAGCGCCAGGTGCGGGAGATCTGGCTGAAGCTGGAGGCAGACCTCACGACGGCGCTGACGCCGGACGATATCGCGAAACTCGACGATTCCCTCTATCGCGCCGGCGACATCCTCACCCAGAGGCTGCGCCGACTGCGCTGACTCTCAACCGCTGTTCGGGAGAGCCGCCGTCCCCCGAAATATGTCGATCGCTCGTTGCCTCACTTTCGATTTGATGACGAGCGACCTATCTAGCCTCGTCATCCATCGCGGAACGGACAAGCAGGCATTTGAACGAAGAAGACGTCTTCACGATCGAGAATGACGGCATGGCCGTCGAAATCTTGGCGCTCGGCGCTTCGATCGCCAGCATCAGGCCTCGCGGCGCTGCTCATTCGATGGTGCTGTCGCTTCCGAAAGAGGCCTACGGAGCCGCCAACCAGTCTTTCGTCGGCGCCAGCATCGGCCGCTTCGCCAATCGAATCGCCGATGGCCGCTTTGAACTGGACGGACGCGCCCATGCGCTGCCGGTCAACGACGGACCGAACCAACTGCATGGCGGCCCGGCGGGATTTTCGACACGGCCCTGGGCCCCGGTTCACCGCACGGCCTCGCAACTCGTCCTGGCACTGACGTCGGAGGATGGCGACCAGGGCTTTCCCGGCAGGCTCGACGCAAAGGCAATCTTCACGGTTGTTGCCGGCGACGAAATGGAAATCGCCTATGAGGCGACCTCCGACCAGCCCACGGTCGCCAATCTTACATCGCATCTCTACTTCAACCTGAATGGCGCTGGCGACGTTCTCGGCCATCGCCTGACGGTCTTTGCGGACCACTACCTGCCCATCGGCGAGACGACACTGCCGACCGGCGAGATCACGCAGGTCGGCGGATCCACGTTCGATTTCCGCAACGCGCCCCTTTTGTCCGAGCGGCCGACAGGGCTCGATCACAATTTCTGCCTCGCCTCGCAGCGCAGCACGACCCTGCGCCCGGCGGTCCGGCTCGAAGCCCCCCAGAGCGGCTGGGCGCTCGAACTGGCGACCACAGAGCCGGGGATGCAGGTCTATGACGGCCACAAGTTCGACGGCCGGCAGATCGCAGCCGACGGGCGGCCCATCGAGGCCTTTGGCGGGCTGGCGCTGGAGCCGCAGGTCTGGCCGGATGCGCCGAATCGGCCAAGTTTTCCGTCTGCTTTGCTCCTTCCCGGCGAGACCTATCGCAGCATTTCGCGCTACCGGTTCATCGACGGTTCATCATCGTCGGCGCATGGTCCGGCTCAAACGCGCAGGCAAGCATAGGACCGTGCGAGGAAAGTTGATGCTGCATCGCAATGCCGCTATCCAATCGCCACGTTTATGGGTATCCTGAGCTTGCACTTCGACCGCAAATGAACTCCAAAATCAGATGTTTGCCGTGAAAAGTCCGCGTATCACCTCGCGTCGGTCGACGCTCAAGCTGGGCGTCGCCGCAGCCTGCAGCGTAGCCTTGCCGTTCTCGCTCTGGAATGCCGGCAAGGCGGCGGCTCAAGAGGCTTCGCAAGCCTCGTCCGACGGCGAAGAGCCAGCGGTGGGGACGCAGGAACAACCCTTCACCTTCGATACTTTGTCCGCCGCGATGGAGAAGCGGGCGGCGGAGGCCTATGTGGCGCCGGATGCGACGCTTCCCGACGTGGTGGCCAATCTCAGCTACGATCAGCATCGTGCGATCCGCTTTCGGCCCGAACAGGCGCTCTGGCGCGCCGAGCCCGGCGAATTCCACCTTCAGGCCTTTTATCCCGGCTGGGTGTTCAAGGACACAACCCGGATTTTCATCGGCAACGACGGCATCTACCGCCAGCACGTCTTCGACGCCTCCGACTTCGAATATCGCCCGCCGCTCGATCCGAGTGCGTTCCAGTCGTTGAAGGTCGACGGGGTTGCGGGATTCCGAATCCACGCGCCGCTGCAGCGACCGGATTATTTCGACGAACTCGTCACCTTCCTGGGCGCGAGCTACTTCCGAGCGCTCGGCGCCGGTTCACGCTACGGGCTTTCCGCCCGTGGCCTGGCGATCAACACTGCGACCTCCGAAACCGAGGAGTTTCCACGCTTCTCGGCCTTCTACATCGATCAGCCACGTCCATCGGACGGCGCGATCCGCATCATGGCGGAGTTGCACAGTCCGAGCCTTGCCGGGGCGTATCTGTTCGTCATCACCCCCGGCCAGACGACGACGATCGAGACCACCTGCCGGCTCTATCCGCGCACGGACATCACCCGTCTCGGCATCGCGCCTTTGACGTCGATGTATTTCTTCGGCGAGAACGACCACGCCGATCACGAGGACTTCCGGCCGGAAGTGCACGACAGCGACGGGCTCTACATCATCCGTGCGACCGGCGAGGAGATCTGGCGTCCGCTGAAAAACCCGCAGACTCTGGCTCTGTCCTACATTCAGGAAAGCAGCCCGAAGGCGTTCGGCCTGCTGCAGCGCGATCGCAACTTCTTGAACTACCAGGACACCGAGGCCCGCTACGATCTGCGCCCGTCCCTGTTGATCGAGACGATCGGCGACTGGGGCAATGGGACAGTCGAACTCGTCGAAATCCCGACAGATTCGGAAGTCAACGACAACATCGTGGCCTTCTGGGTGCCGGAAACCAAGGCCGCGGCCGGTCAGCCGATGGAATTCAGCTACCGCATGCGATGGGGCCTGGGCACTCAGGATCCGACCTTGATGGCACGGGTGTCCGGTACCTATGTCGGTGTCGGCGGCAATGCGGCCGATGCCAAGGACAATCCGAGCAGCCGGCGCTTTGCCATCAACTTTACCGGCGGCACGATCCATAATCTGCCCGACGACGCAAAAATCGACCCGCAGATCGACGTTCCGTCGAATGCCCGCCTTCTCGACAGCAGCGTCTCGCGTCTACCGGACGGCGGGTGGCGGCTGTCCCTTGAAATCGAACGCGAAGATTCCCAACCGGTCGAACTTCGTGTGAAACTTTCCATGCTGCAGCGCATTGTAAGCGAAACGTGGCTATATCAATGGACGAGTACGACATGACGCATCTCCCAACCGATCATACCGTACCCAGCGACATGAACTTCGGCGCGATCATCGGCCGGGCCGATCTTTCCGACGACGTGGTGATCGATGCGGTCAAAAGCCGGCTCGCGTCGCGAAGCCGGGCGGAAGGCGATGCCGATCATCTCCTGAACGCAGCCTTGGACGGCGACCGCGAGGCGATTTCTTTCCTGCGGACAATCCAGGTTCCGGCACCATCGGTCCGCTTGGCAATGCCAACGCAGTCTCTCACCCGTGATCCGCAGCGCCGCGGTTTCGGCCTGCCCTCGATCCGATTTTCCTGGAATCGCGGCTAGGTTGGATGGGGCCGGTATGGCCCCTCGACCGTCACTTCGCGCTTGAGTTCAGCTCCTGGCCGTAACGCGGCCGGGAGCTATATGCATATTCGATCGTTGAACGAAGCGCGTCCACACAGCCGGACAAAGCGGGTGGAACGCTCGAAGGCGTCGTGAAATCGGATCGGCTTGCGAACTGAGAGTCCGCAGGCGCTGCCGGCGTCAAGAGCCGGCCGGGGGAGCATTGATCACTCGCTCGGTTCGAACAACTCGGGAACGGACACGGATGACAGAATCGAACCGCGAGGCGGAATGGCGTTCATGCCGTGAACGGCGGTAGCTGAGATGGCATTGGTTGCTTTGAGACGAGTGGTGTTCGTGCTCGCAGCGATGGCCCTTGCAGCGCTCGCGGCTTGGTTGTTCTTCGTCGTCGTCACCGTCAATGGCACGACCTATCTGCATTTCGTGCAGATCGGGCTTTTGCTGCTTTGCTGCATGTGGCTATCCTGGGGCTTCAACACAGCCTTGGCTGGGATTTTCACGCCGGATCGGTTGCCGCGTCCGGAAAACCGCCCCGCATCGCCCGACAGCCGGACCGCCGTTCTGATGCCGGTCTACAACGAGGACGTGACCGCCGTCTTCGCCCGCGTCGCTGCAATGTTCGAGGAACTGCGTCGTTCGCCTGAGTTCGATAGGTTCGACTTCTACATCCTCTCTGATTCCACTAAAGCCGACAACGTCGCCCTCGAACGCCGCGTTTATGACGACCTCGTCGCTGAGTTGTCCGCCGCCGGTCGCCTCTATTATCGCCATCGCGAACAGAATATCGGCCGCAAGGCCGGCAACATCGCCGATTTCGTGACCAACAACGGCGGCGCCTACGACTACATGCTCATCCTCGACGCCGACAGCCTGATGCGGGGAGAGACCATCGTCGAGATGGTCGGCCGGATGGACGAAGACCCGGAACTTGCCCTCTTGCAGAGCCAGCCGCTGATCATCGGACGGCGGACGCCATTCGGCCGAGCGCTGCAGTTCTCCGCGGCGCTGTTCTCGCCGATCTTCTCCAGGGGCATCGCTGCCCTGCAGGGGCGCGAAGGGCCTTTCTGGGGCCACAATGCGATCATCCGCGTCAGGGCCTTCGCCGCCAGTTGCGGCCTGCCGACCCTGCCCGGCAAGCCGCCCTTCGGCGGCCATATCCTCAGCCACGATTATGTCGAGGCGGCGCTCCTGGCGCGGGCCGGCTACAAGGTCCGGGTCGATCCCGACCTCGAAGGCTCGTTCGAGGAAGCCCCCTCAAACATCATCGAATATGCCAAGCGCGACCGGCGCTGGTGCCAGGGCAATCTCCAGCATGCCCGGCTGCTGCCCGCACCGGGGCTGAGGATCTGGAGCCGGATTTCCCTCGTTGCCGGCATCATGGCCTATCTCGCCTCTCCGATCTGGCTGATGTTCCTGATCGTCAGCCTGCTAGACCCCGTATTGGCGCCAGAGCCGAACTATTTCCCGGCCGGGTCTCTCTTTCCGGTGTTTCCTCAGCCGGAGACCACCAAGGCACTGCTGCTGCTGTTCGGCATCTTCGTCCTTCTGCTTCTGCCGAAGACGCTGATCGCCTTCGGTTCGGCCTTCACCGAACGGCGCAAGGAATTCGGTGGAACCGGCCTCGTCCTCGCCGGCGCCACGGTCGAACTGGTCCTGACCAGCATTCTCGCGCCGATCATGATGATGTTCCAGTCGAAGGCTGTCTACGAGATCCTGGTCGGCGCGGATGCAGGCTGGCCCTCGACCGACCGCGAGGACGGCCACATGCCGGTCTCGGCCGCGTTCCGCGCGTCATGGTGGATGGTCCTGGCCGGCGCGGTGGTGCTTTACGCCACCTATACCTACGCGCCCGACTTGATGCTATGGACCTTGCCGATCGCGATCCCGCTCGTGACGGCACCGCTGATGATCAGCCTCACCGGCAATCCTACCCTCGGAGACGCCTTGAAGCGTCTCGGTCTCTTCGTCACGCCCTTCGAGGCTCATCCCGAACCGGTCATCCGCGCGAGCGCGCAATGGCGCCAACGCCTGGCTGCCCTCCCCGCCAATCAACGTCCCGAGACGGCCGCCATGGAACGATCCGAGGGCCTTCCCGATCCCATCTGAGTTTTGCGACACCGAAGATGAACACCCCCGCCCACCCTCAGATTTCGGCCAGCCGGGATCATCGTGTCGACTTCTGGCGGGGGATCGCTCTGGTGATGATTTTCATCAACCACATTCCCGGCAATCTCTACGAGAACTTCACCTCCCGCAATTTCGGCTTCTCCGACGCCGCGGAACTGTTCGTCTTCCTGGCCGGCTTCGCGTCCGCCTATGCCTATGGGCGTCTGTTCTTTGCCGGTCACCGGCTGGTGGCGACGCTGAAGGCCTGGCGGCGGGCCGGTGTCCTCGCCCTCGTTCAGCTCATGCTGGGAACCCTGGCCCTCGGCATCTTCTCCTGGGGCGCCCTCGCACTCGGCCGCGGTGAACTCCTGTCGCGAATCGGACTTGCACAGTTCATCTCCGCGCCGATCGAGACGATGATCGGCTTTGCGACGATGACGCATCAGCTCGGCTATGTGAACATCCTGCCGATGTATGCCGTCATCCTGTTCATGCTGCCGGCACTGCTGGCCCTGGCGCGCATGGGCCTCAACCTGATGCTCGGGGTGTCGGCGACACTGTGGCTGCTCGCCGCCGTCTTCGGCATCGACCCGCCGAACTATCCCCTGCCCGGCGGCTGGTTCTTCAACCCCTTCTCCTGGCAGTTGATCTTCGCGATCGGGCTCTATTGCGGCTTCCGGCGCATCGAAAGCGGCCAATCGGTACCGTTTCGTCCATGGCTGATGGCGCTGGCCGCCGGCTATTGCATGATCGCCTTTTTGACCATCCGCTTCGACCTGTGGTCGTGGTGGGGCACCTTGCCTTTCCCGGTCATGCTGACGGGCTTCGACAAGACCTATGTCAGCCTGCCGCGCCTCCTCCACACCCTCGCCATCATCTACCTCTTCGCCAATGCTGCGAGGACCTCGCCCTTCTCGACGGTGACACGGGACAATCCCTTCGCCATGCTGGGACGCCACTCGCTTCCCGTCTTCGCGCTCGGAACGGTGCTGTCGCTCACCGGCCAGGTGATCAAATACGACCAGACGCCGCATTTCCTGACCGACACGCTGCTGATTGCCGCAGGCATCGCCATTCAGTTCGCCTTGGCGAAGTTTCTCGATTGGTGGGCCGTCGCCCAGAAGGTGGCGCTCGGCCCGAAGGTGGGACGCGCCGTCGATCCGACCCGTGCGGAACGACCGATCAGCGCCGAGCCGTCTGCCGGCGATGCCGGCAAGCGCATAGCCGGTTCGGCGGCGGGAGGCGAGCGGCTGAAGCCCGCCCTTTGACTCCACTGAGTGATTTCTCGCCGATGCACAGCAACACTTTAGTCGTCTGCTGGTGTTCGGGCGCCTTTCGCCGTCCCCTTACGACAATGACGTCGAGATGTCACAGCATGTTGAGATCTTGTGAAATCTCGCTAAAGTCGTCACCCGACATGATCATCGTCGGAAGAGGGAAAATACATGAAATATCATGACGCGGCCACGTCGAAAGGCGGGTGGCTTTCGCGTGAGCATACCGTTGCCGAACCAGGCTTCAACCGGTGGCTGGTGCCGCCGGCAGCGCTCTGCGTCCATTTGTGCATCGGTGAGGTCTACGCCTTCTCGGTGTTCAACAAGCCGCTCAGCCTGCTTCACGCCACGGTGGGCGCCGATGGAACCAAGGTGCCGGGGGCGGATGACTGGTCGATCGCCTCGCTTGGCTGGATCTTCTCGATCGCCATCCTCTTCCTCGGCCTCGCCGCGGCCTTCGGCGGCACCTGGGTCGAGAAGGTCGGCCCGCGCAAGACCATGGCGGCGGCGGCGGCGCTGTTCGGCGGCGGCTTCCTCGTGGCATCCCTCGGCGTTGCCTGGCATCAGCTCTTGCTGGTCTATTTCGGCTACGGCGTCCTCGGCGGCTGCGGCCTCGGCCTCGGCTACATCTCGCCGGTCAAAACGCTGATGAGCTGGTTCCCGGACAAGCCGGGCATGGCCACCGGCATGGCGATCATGGGCTTCGGCGGCGGCGCCTTCATCGCCTCGCCGCTCTCGGTCTGGCTGATGGGCATCGGCGGCGTCGCCTTCGCCTTCGTCGTCCTCGGCATCGTCTATTTCGTCTACATGATGGTCGGCGCGACGATCGTGCGCGTTCCGCCGAAGGGGTGGCTGCCGCAGGGCTACGTGGCGCCCAGGCAGTCGAAGGGCCTGATCACCACCGCCAACGTCCATGTCGACGAGGCGCTGAAGACGCGGCAGTTCTGGCTGCTCTGGGGCGTTCTCTTCCTCAACGTGACGGCGGGCATCGGCGTTCTCGGCCAGGCCTCGCTGATGAGCCAGGAGATGTTCCCGGGCCTCATCACCGCCGGCGCGGCCGCGGGTTTCGTCGGCCTTCTCAGCCTCTTCAACATGGGCGGCCGCTTCTTCTGGGCGTCGACCTCGGACTATATCGGCCGCCGGAACACCTACATGGTGTTCTTCGCGCTCGGCATCGTCCTCTACGCGCTGGTACCGACCACCGGTCAGATGGGCTCGATCGTCCTGTTCGTCCTGTTCTACGGCATCATCCTGTCGATGTATGGCGGCGGCTTCGCAACCATCCCGGCCTATCTCAAGGACGTCTTCGGCAACCAGTATGTCGGGGCGATCCACGGCCGTCTGCTGACCGCATGGTCGGCGGCCGGCATCGTCGGTCCGGTGCTGGTCAACTACATCCGCCAGTACCAGATCGACTCCGGCGTACCCAAGGCCGACGCCTACACCGTCACCATGTACATCATGGCGGGGCTCCTGGCGGTCGGCTTCGTGCTCAACTTCATGATGAAGCCGGTGGACGAGCGCCATCACATGGAAGCCGAGCCGGCCCCGAGCCGAGCCTGACGGAGACGCGACAATGGCAAACGAAACGAGCAATTCGACCAACGTCAAACTCGCCCTCGCCTGGGCCTTCGTTGGCATTCCCCTCGCCTGGGGGATCGTCATGACGTTGCTGAACGCACTGGCCCTGTTCCAGTAGGATCCGGCTGGCACCAACGCGGCGACCCATCATTCATCCGACGCTAAAAAGGGCGGCTCCGTTCACCGGGGCCGCCCTTCGGCATGTCATGGCCGGGGCTTGCGCAGTCCGGCCTCTACGTCCTCAGCGGATGCTGTCGCGGATCTGTTCGTTGCGGATCGTGCGACCGTAGTCCGACCCCGGAACGCGGGTCTGCGAAAGCGTTCCGACCGAAACGGCCGAGCCGCGAAGGTCGTTGTCGCGAACCGAGTCGCGGGCCGCTTCATTGGCGCGGGTCCGGTCATAGTCGGAACCCGGGACGCGCTGGTTGGCGGAGAAGCCATAAGCCTTCGCACCCCGCTCGGTGCCTCCATAGACGCCGCCGGCCGCGACGTCGGCCCGCGCGGCTTCGTTGGCCCGCGTCCGGAAATAATCCGACCCCGGAACCGTCTGAGCCGTTGCGGCGGCGCTCAGCGTGACGGCTGCTGCGAAAATCGAAGTCGCGATAATATTGCTGCGCATTTTCATACTCCTTGCGAAATGCTTCGACGGAGGATCGCCAGTACCGGAAGGCATCGACCATCCCTCGTTCGTCGAGAACTCATGTAAGCTCTGTCGCACCGCATGAAATGGCATGATCATGAACGGTCCGTCGGCATTGAAACAGTCACGAATTCTTGTCATCCTATTGTCACGAAACGGCAATCAGAGCGGGCGGAAGAGATCGCGGACGGGTTGAAAGCCAGGGAAAAGCGCCGCCTGGCTATGGCGATGGACATCTATTTTTCGTTCGTTATCAACGGTTTGATTGCGATCCTCCGGGGATCGCTCGTCAAGAGGACGCAGGCCGCGACATGGCTGTCATGCAAAGAGGGGCGGCCTTGCGGCCGCCCCTCTTTGAATTCTTGCAGTTGCTTGTCTCAGCGAAGCTCCCTCGGCGCAGGCTCGCCCGCACGTTCGGGACGGTCGGCTGAGCGCAGGTCGCCCTATTTCATCGTCGGGATGGAGAACTCGGCGCCGTCCTTGATGCCGGACGGCCAACGGCTCGTGACGGTCTTCGTGCGGGTATAGAAGCGGAAGCCGTCGGCGCCGTGCTGGTTGAGGTCGCCGAAGCCCGAGGCCTTCCAGCCGCCGAAGGTGTAATAGGCGAGCGGCACCGGGATCGGCACGTTGACGCCGACCATGCCGATGTTGATGCGGCTGGCAAAATCGCGCGCGGCGTCGCCGTCGCGGGTAAAGATCGCGACGCCGTTGCCGTATTCATGGCTCATCGGCAGGTCGAGGGCGTCCTCGTAGTCCTTGGCGCGGGCGACGGAAAGGACGGGACCGAAGATCTCGGTCTTGTAGATGTCCATGTCCTTGGTCACGCCGTCGAACAGGCAGGCGCCGACGAAGAAGCCGTCCTCATAGCCCTGCATCTTGAAGTTCCGTCCGTCGACGACGAGCTTCGCGCCTTCCTCGACGCCCCGGTCGACCAGGCCGAGGACACGCTTCTGCGCCTCGCGGGTGACGAGGGGGCCGAAGTCGACGTCGTTGCCGGCGGTCCAGGGGCCGATCTTCAGCGCCTCGACCTTGGGGATCAGCTTTTCGATGAGACGATCGGCGGTCTCTTCGCCGACCGGAACCGCGACGGAGACGGCCATGCAGCGTTCGCCGGCTGCGCCGTAGCCCGCGCCGATGAGGGCGTCGACCGCCTTGTCCATGTCCGCGTCGGGCATGATGATCATGTGGTTCTTGGCGCCGCCGAAGGCCTGGACGCGCTTGCCGTTGGAGCAGCCGCGGCCGTAGATGTATTTGGCGATGGCCGTCGAGCCGACGAAGCCGACTGCTTCGATGTCCGGATCGTCGAGGATGGCGTCGACGGCGCCCTTGTCGCCGTTGACGACGTTGAGGATGCCGGCCGGCAGGCCCGCCTCCATCATCAGTTCCGCCAGCATCATCGGGACTGACGGGTCGCGCTCGGACGGCTTCAGGATGAAGGCGTTGCCGGCGGCGATCGCCGGGCAGAACTTCCACATCGGGATCATCGCCGGAAAGTTGAACGGCGTGATGCCGGCGACGACTCCCAGGGGTTGCCGGATCGAATAGATGTCGATGCCGGGGCCGGCGCCTTCGGAAAACTCGCCCTTCAGCATCTGCGGCGCAGCGATGCAGAATTCGGCGACTTCGAGGCCGCGCTGCACGTCGCCCTTGGCATCGGGGAAGGTCTTGCCGTGCTCCTTCGACAGCGCCTCGGCGAGCTTGTCCATGTCGCGGTTGAGGAGGTCGACGAACTTCATCATCACACGGGCGCGACGCTGCGGGTTGGTCGCGGCCCAGGCCGGCTGCGCCGCCTTGGCGTTCTCGACGGCGGCGCGAAGCTCCTCGTTGCTGGCGAGAGCGACGGACCCTTGCACTTCGCCCGTCGCCGGATTGAAGATCTCGGCGCTGCGGCCGCTCTTGCCGGCGACCCGTTTGCCGCCGATGAAATGACCGATGTCGTACATGGATGCACCTCCCCTGATGTGACTGCCCCCGACATGGCGGGCGCCATCGTGACTGAAGCGATATTCGCGCACACTGATCGGCATAGAAAGCCCTTGCGGCGCCCATCCATTGTGCGGATTTTATAGCCCTGATCGATTCGACCGGGTTTCATCGCATGAACTGGGACGACGTCCGCATCTTTCTATCCGTCACAAGGGCCGGGCAGATCCTCGCCGCCGCGCGGCGGCTCGACCTCAACCACGCGACGGTCGGCCGCCGGCTGACCGTGCTGGAGGAAGCGATCGGCGCCAAACTCTTCGATCGCTCGCCCGGCGGCTGCGCGCTGACCGAAGCAGGACGAGTGTTTCGCGGCCATGCCGAGGCGATGGAAGCGGCGATGACCGCCGGCCGCGCCGAGGTCGGCGGCAGCGACGTCCAGCTGTCCGGCACGGTGCGGGTCGGCGCGCCGGACGGCTTCGGCACGGCGTTCCTGGCGCCGCGCCTGTGGAAGCTCGCCGAGCGCCACGCCGATCTGACGGTGCAGCTCGTGCCGGTCCCCCGCACCTTCTCGCTGTCGCGGCGCGAGGCCGACATCGCCATCACGGTCGAACGGCCGGCGGCGGGCCGCCTCGTCGCCTCGAAGCTCTGCGACTACCGCCTCGGCCTCTACGCCTCGAAAAGCTACCTCGCCGAGCACGGCGCTCCGGACAGCCTCGCGGCGCTCGCCGGTCACCGGCTGGTTGGGGCGGTGGAAGACCTCCTCTATTCGCCGCAGCTCGCCTATTATGCCGATCTCCTCGCCGAATGGCCGTCGGCCGCCGAAATCTCCAGCGCCACCGGCCAGACCGAAGCCGTCGCCGCCGGCGCCGGCATCGGCATCCTCCACGATTTCATGGCGAGCCGCCGGGCCGAACTCGTCCGCATCCTGCCCGAGGCGACGATCCGGCGCAGCTACTGGCTGGTCTATCACGAGAGCGCGAGGGACGTCCGGCGGATCGCGGTCACTGCTGAGTTCATCCGCGAGCTTGTGACGGCCGAGCGGGGGTTGTTCGGGTGAGGGTGCCTCGAACCACAAGTGGAACGGCCACTGTCGCGAATTGGTCAGTCCATCTCCCCGCGCATGATGCGATGGTACTCCAGAGGCGGAGAACCATTGAAGCTATCCACGTATGCTTTGCAAACCTCCATCCATTGACCGTTCCTATAAAAAGCTAGAATTACCGACTTCAGCGTTTGATAGTCTATATTTAGCGCTTTGAAGTCATTTTCAAATGCTCCAGACGTGAGCTTCACCTTCTTATGTAGGGCGTTATCCCACTTTTCGAAGACATCATGCACTTTACTAATGTCTCCCTCGTCCCAATCCATTTCTAGAATTAGCGACTCGATCGGTTTTTGGCGAAAATCGATCGCCTCCCCAAGGATTTTGATTTGGTAGCGAAGCTTCCGGATCGCATCCTCAATCTCGTGGTTATTCATTATTCCTCCAGCTTATTAGTAGCAGAAACAAGCTCCGAGACAGCTTCTTGAACAGCAAGCCTCATGTTACGCTTTGCATCAGCATCGAAATTATAATCCGGGGTCTTCGCGGCCACGCGATCAGCGGAATCCTCATACTGATTAAGCTCCTCTTGCGCTTCCGCCAAGTATTTGCGAGCGATAGAACCTGGACCTTCTCTTTGCAGCGAACTGATCGCACGACCAATTTCAAGCCTGATTTTTGAGATTGATAGATCTGGATTTTTGCCTCGAAAATCTCGCATGCGGTGAGGAAGTTGTTCTATATGGTCTTGGACAAGGCGCAACCGCTCAGCCGCAGTCAGCAACGAGATACGTTTTACCGCGTTCTTCAGCTTTTCGCTATAGTCTTTCGCTTTCCGAGCTTCATTCACAGCGATTGCAGTGCAAATAATTGTTACGATAACTCCAATTATAGTTACAATTATGCCAACGGTATTGAAGACGTCCAATCTTGATATTTTGAATATAACCCTGCGCTGCAGCGTCTCCGCTTAACGTAGCAGCGATTTTAGATCAACCATCAGTTCATGTGAATGTTACCCCGTTCGATATGTACCGTGGTAAGATGGTCTTTGTCTGACAGTTCCAACTGATGGAATGTACGGAAGCACGCTCGAGTTCACGCTCGGTTGGGGAGAACTTTTGCCTCTGGGGCACCGCCCCCTCACCCCTCCCCGAAACACGCGCAGTCCGCATAGGTCGCCGCGTCCATACTCCGCGCAATCGCGTAGACCGCGCAATAGGCCGAGGTCACCGAGCCCTCCTGCCAACCCGGCCAATAGCTCCAGGTGTCGCCGGCGCAAAAAAAGCGGCCGTTCGGGTCGAAGGTGGTGATGTCCTGATAGACGTCGGGGCTGGTGGAGGCGGTGTCGGAGGCCCAGCCGCCGACCTGATGGGGCATGTATTGCCAGGCGATCGATAGGCCGTTGCCGACGGCTTCCTCCTGGCCGGGATGCAGCAGACCGAGCCCCTGGCGGGCCGTCGCCAGACGGGCGGCGTTGTCCTGCCTGGCATAGTCCACGGCCCGTTCGCCGCGGTTGTAGGCGCCGGTCAGGATGCCCGTATGGGCGTTGAAGTCCTCGGAGGGATACCAGATCTGGCCGATGATGTCGGTCGTCCAGGAAATCCCGCCATAGATCTGGTCGCCCGTCTCCCAGAACCGCGACTTTCCCTGCCAGCCGACCTTGATCGCCGGGGTCCAGAGATCGGGGGTCGGATCGTTTTCCCAGTGGCCGGTCTGCGAGAACGCCTCCAGGCCGCGGTTGAAGGCGGCGGGGAGCTGGTTGTTGCCCGGCAGAAGATTGCGCAGGAGCGACGGCGCAGCGGTCGAGATGCAGAAGTCGAAGCGCTCTTCCTGCGTCCCCTGCCCCTCCACTTGATAGGAAACGACGACGCCGTCCGCCTGCGGGTCGATGCCGATGACGGGAGCGGCAAGCTGGACGAGATCGCCGACCTTCGGATCCTCCGCGGCGCGACCCTCCGGCCAAAGCGCGGTCGCCGGCACGCTCTGCAGGAGGAGTTGCTGCCAGATCCGGTCCATGCCGCCGACCGGCTGCATCAGCGAGGGCTGCCAGTCGATGTTGAACCCGTTGAACAGGTAGGACCCCGGCGACAGTTCGGGATTGGCGTCGGCATCGCCGATGAAGCCGGAATTGAGAATGGCTTCGAGATCGACCGGCGGACGGATCGTGCCGCCGTCGCGCCAGCCGCCGGGAATCTCGCTGAAGCCGAGGCGCGTCGTCGTCTCGAAGCGGCCGTCCGTGGTCAAGGCGCCGAAGACCCGATAGAGATTCTGCAGCCGCGTGTCGTTGACGAGCGCCGGGTCGCCCTTGAGAGCCGCCCCCTCGCGGGCAACCTTGTACATCATCTCGCCCATCTCGCCGTAGAGGCTGTAGGTGATCTGGGCGAAGGAAACCGGCTTGCCGCCGGCAAAGTCCGGGCTCTGCATGAGGTTGGACATCGACTGGAAGATGTAGGGCTCCAGCGCGACGCCGATCTCCTTGCACAGCGCGATGAGATTGACGTGGTTGGACGGGATGCGCCCCGGCCCGGCGTTGAGGAACAGTTCGACGGGATCGCCGCCGTCCTTGTCCGCGGCCCAGGCGTCGTCCATGAACTCGCAGACCTGCAGCTCCGGCGCCGGGCTTTGCGGCACCTCCTGATAGCGGTCGGCGTACATGGCCGGAAACAGCTTGTCCGGATTGTACTTTGCGAACCACCAATCCTTGTAGTCCTCGTTGCTCGGCCGGGCCGTCAGGCTGCGGCCGCCATAGCGATCGTCGGCCTCGAAGACCTGGACCCGGAAGCCGGCCTTCGCCAACATGCGGGCGGCGGTCAGCCCGGCGACGCCGGCGCCGATGATCGCGACCGACCTGCCGTTGCCGAAACCTTGTGGAAGATCCGGCTTGACCGGCAATGCGGAGGCCGCGACGGCGCGCCCGGGCCGGATGGCAGGCCAAGCCGCCGCGGCGCCGGCCAGCGCCGTCATGGCGCGCAACGCCGCGCGACGGGAAATGACGATCGACATGGCAATCCTCCACCACCCGGCAACGTCGCTTTCGCCCGCACTTCGATGACGGGAAGCTCCTCGAAGGACGTCCTGGCGGAGGACCGCAGCGCGTCCCCGAGATCGACGTTCAGGGCATGATCTGAAGTTGGTATCCTTCAGAATCTAGCGGTGGGGAATGATGATGTAAATCAAAAGTTGCATTGCCGTGCGATCACCAGCACCAGACAGCAGACTGCGGGCGATCATCACCCGCTACGCCTCACCGGCGGCGGCGAGGCAACCGACATCGGTCCATCGCCCGCCGATCGCGACAATCGTCCGCCCCCGCCCACTCAGCCGCCGAAAGACGGGAGCTTTTCGATCTGCTCCTTGGTCAGCGCGGTCTTGATCCGCCCCATGTCGAGCGAGACGTCGTCGAGCATCAGGATAATCGTCTTCTCGCCGATGCCGAGGAAACCGCCGACCTCGACGGAGATCGCCTTGGCATTGCCGTTGGCGTCGCCGAGCACGTCGTCCACCTCACCTACGGCCTCGCCGTTCGGCCCTACGACATCCATGTCGTCGACCTGATCGACCATCAGGTTCAGCTGCGGCACCGGGACCTCGTCCCTGTCGATCACCGCAAGCACACCGCTTGCCGCTTGCGCGTCGACCTGCGCCGTTCCGTTGGCGGACTGTCCGGAGGCTGCGGGCGCGGCCGTATTGGCGTCCTGCGCGAAAGCGTGGCCGGCGGTTCCGGCGAGAAGTGCCGTGGCGAGGGCAGCGGAAAGAAGGGATTCAAGCAAGGCTCCATGGTTCGCGGTGGTTCGCACGATCGGTTCGCGGGGATCGAGACCGGTGGGCACCGTCGGCATAGCCAGGTCTGCCCGACGACGCCCCTGCTTACGCAACCGCCCCACCCGGCTAAGGTTCCCCGGGAAGGCCGCACGGCACGCCGCTCCCGGCTCCTCGCGCGCATGCTTTCGAACGAGCGTCAGGAGCGTCCGATCGGCGTCCGGTCGACGGCCGACAAGAGCGCCAGGATGGCCGCGTTGAGCGGCGTCGCGACGCCGTGGCGCTCGCCGGCGCGCACCACCGCCCCGGTCAGATACTCATGCTCCAGGGGCCGGCCGGCCAGCCGGTCGTAGAGCATGGACGAACCGCTGTCCGGATTGGCACGGGCATACTGGTTCAAGAGGCGCTCGTGCTCGTCGTCGCCGAACTTCGCCCCTGCCGCGCGGCCCACCGCGATCGCTTCCGCCAGAAGGGTTATCGCCAATTGCCGGATCGCCTCGTCCCGAAACACGCCCATGCGGCGCAGCGTCAGCGCGGTGACCGGATTGGCGACGACATTGGAAAGAAGCTTTCGCCAGGCGGCGGTGAGAAATTCCGGCTCGATCTCGACGGTCAGCTTCGTTCCGGAGAAATACCCGGCGACCCGTCGGCCGGCTGCGTCGTCCGGAAGCACCATCCGGCTGCTGTAGTGGTGGACCACCCGCCCCGGCGCGACCCGCTCGGCGGCGATGTAGACGATCGAGGGGACGACCGAGCCGGAAAGCTCGAACGCCGCCACGCGCTCCTCGTGCTCGACACCATTCTGCGCCATGAGGACGAGCGTCTGCGGGCCGACGAGAGCCTCGAGCCAGGGCCGGGCGCTGCCGGTGTCCTGCGCCTTGGTGGCGACGACCACGAGATCGACGGGGCCGGCGCCATCGTTCAGTTCGCCCGGTTCGGCGACGATCTTGGCCGCGACCTTGCGGACCTCGCCGTCCTCCTCCAGCGTCAGTTCGTCGAAGGGCGTCCGCACGCAGAGCGACACGTCGTGGCCTGCCTCGTCCAGCATCGCCGCCAGATAGCCGCCGATCGCCCCGGCTCCGATCACCACCGCTTTCATCGTGTCACCTCGTCATACGTCGACCAGACCTGCCGATCCTGCACCGCAACATACTCGCCGAAGCCATGACGGCGAGCCACCCGGAATTCGCGCGGTCCGCCTCGCCCTCGGGCCCCGCCCTCAATCCCGGTTCGACACGGCGGCCTGTGCGAAGGTCGCCATGTCGCGGTGGCAGCGGGCGGCGGCCCTGACGATGCCGGCGGCGAGCGCCGCGCCTGTGCCTTCGCCGAGCCGCATGCCCAGCGCCAGCAACGGCACCTTGCCCATCTTTTCGAGCGCCTTCATGTGCCCCTGCTCGGCCGAGACGTGGCCGAACAGGCAGTGGTCGAGCGACCGCGGATCGAGCTTGTGGAGCACCGCGGCAGCGGCCGTGGCGACGAAGCCGTCGACGATCACCGGAACCTTCTGGTGCCGCGCCCCGAGGATCGCCCCGGCCATCGCGGCGATCTCGCGGCCGCCCAGCCGCCGCAGCACTTCGAGCGGATCGGACAGATGCCCCTTGTGGAAGGCGAGGCCCCAATCGATCACCGCCGCTTTGCGCGCCAGCGCGTCCCCGCCCATTCCCGTTCCGGCGCCGGCCCAGTCTGCGCCCGTCCCGCCGAACAGCGCGGCAAAGATCGCCGCGGCGACCGTCGTGTTGCCGATGCCCATCTCGCCGATGCACAGGAGATCCGGCTTGTCCATCAGCACTTCCATGCCGAAGGCCATGGTCGCGGCGCAGGTCCGCTCGTCCATCGCGGCGTCTTCGGTGAAGTCCTCGGTGGGAATCTCCAGCGCCAGATCGTAGACCTTGAGAGACAGATCGTAGGTCGCGCAGATCTGGTTGATCGCCGCCCCGCCGGCCGCGAAGTTCGCCACCATCTGCGCCGTCACCTCCGGCGGAAAGGCCGAGACGCCCTTCCTTGTCACGCCGTGATTGCCGGCGAAGACCGCCACCAGCGGCCGATCGACATGGGGCGCGCCCCCCTGCCAGGCTGCGAGCCACTGCGCCAGTTCCTCGAGCCGGCCGAGCGAGCCGGCCGGCTTGGTCAACTCCTCCTCCCGGTGGCGCGCCGCATGGACCGCCGCGCCATCCGGTCCCGGCATGGTGCGGACGAGATCGCGGATGTCGTCGAAGGGAAGACCAGTGGTGGACATCGCATGCTCCTTGGTGTTCAGCCGGTGCCGGCGGACGGCCGTCCATATCGCCGATCGCCCGCCCGGAAAAGCGAAGCCGGGCAGAACGCCGGGAACGGGGGACGCAAGTTGCATCAGCCGAGGGCACTCTTCGAGGCGACGCTCAGGGCCGCCGCCTTTCTCACGCGGCTTAGCATTTCCAGCCGGGTCTTCGAGAGCCAGGGCGGCCCGGCGAACGCCCGATCCCCCGAAAATGCGTCGATCGACGCGCCGGGCATCGGCGACCGCGGAGCGAGGCAAGCACGGCGCTACCAGCTCGGCGACGACGCTTATGCCTTTCCGCTAGTCGGCCTCATCGTTGCGACGCCCGCAGCGATCCTCCTCGTCGTCCTTCCCGCTCTCGGCCTGTCGCCCCTGGTCAGCGGCCTCCTCGCCCTCGCCAGCCTCGTCGCGATGACAGGAGCACTGCACGAGGACGGGCTCGCCGACGTCGCCGACGGGCTGTTCGGCCATCAGCCGAAGGATCGCGCCCTCGAGATCATGCACGACAGCCGCGTCGGCAGCTACGGAGCAATCGCGCTGGTGCTTTCGCTGGCCTTGCGCGCGGCGCTCCTGGCCGAGCTTTGCGCCACCCGTCCGCTGCTCGCCGCTGCCGCCATCCTTGCAGCCGCCGCCGCGAGCCGCGGGGCGATGGCGGCCTTTTGGGCGCTTACCATGCCGGCGACGCAAACTGGGCTCGCCGCCCGGGCCGGCCGGCCGTCGCGGCAGAACGGTTGGACGTCGCTTCTCATCGGCACAGCGATCGCGCTTTGCTTCGCTTCGCCGCTCGCCGGCCTCGTCCCGACGCTCGCCGCTGCGGCCCTTGCCGCCGTCACCCTCGCTCTCTTCCGCCGCTTCATCCGTCGCCGGATCGGCGGCCAGACCGGCGACTGCCTCGGCGCGGCCCAGCAGCTTTGCGAGATGGCGGTTCTCCTGGGGTTCTCGGTAGGCAGCTAACGAGCGAGCAACCAAAGGGAGTGCCAGGCCCTTTGTGCAAAGGATCTCTTGTGCACCGCAGCATAGCCATCCATATACCATCCAAACGGATGGTGAGGAGATGATCGTGCCGCACGAGCCCAAGACCAGGATTGTCGACAGCGAGAAGATCACCATCAATCTCGGCCATGTCGACCTCGGCCAGATCGACCTGATGGTGCAGGAGGGCTTCTACGCCAATCGCACCGATTTCATCCGGACTGCCATCCGCAACCAGTTGTCGCGGCACGACGACGCGATGCGCAAGACCGTCGAGCGCCGCGCCATCGAACTCGGTGTCCGGCGCTACAGCCGCGCCGATCTCGAAACCGCCAGGGCCGCCGGCAAACGTCTCGCCATCCAGGTACTCGGCCTCGCCGTGATCGCCGACGACGTCTCGCCGGAACTCGCCATCGAAACAATCGCCTCGCTCGAAGTCCTCGGAGCGCTTCAGGCGCCGGCCACCGTCAAGGCCGCGCTGAGGGATCGCATCCGTTGACTTCCGCGAGGCCCCCCTTTCCTTTCCAGCGAAGAGCCGCCCGTCCCCGCGTCGTGGCAATTCTTCTCAACATCGGACCATCATCATGAACGCCTTCCCCAACGTCGACATGCAGGAAGTGACCCGGTTGACCCGCGAAGGCCGGCTGAAGGAGGCGATGCGGCTGCTGCGTGGCGGCGCTGCGGGGGAGAGGACCGGTCCTGAGAGCAGGGAAGAAGCGCCGGGCTCCGAACCCGTCCCCCGGAATTCCGACCACCCGTCGCGGCATCGCGCCACTCTCGATCTCGAGCGGCCGCAGAGCGGCGCCGGCGGCACATGGTCGGCCGCCGGCGAACCCGCGACCAGGCGCCCGGCCGGCACGGCGCGGCGTCAACCCGCTTCGTCCGCCCCTGCGGCGCATCCGGCCGAACCGGCGAAGCCGGATCCGGCGGCAGCCATCTCCGGCTTGCCCCGGGGCAAGAATCTCTGGTCCGACCTGATCGGCAACGCCATGCCGGATCTCGGTGGCCTGACCGGTCTCGGGCAGTCCGCCCCCTCGCTCCCCGTGCCGGACGGCGCGCGCTTCGAGACGCGCTCGCATCAAGGGCCGGCGGGCAGCCGCGACTACAAGCTCTACGTCCCAGCCCGCCACGAGGGTTCGCCCGCGCCGCTCGTTGTCATGCTGCACGGCTGCACCCAGTCGCCGGACGATTTCGCCGCCGGCACCCGGATGAACGCGCTCGCCGAGGAGTTCGGCTTCCTCGTCGCCTATCCCGAGCAGACCCAGCGCGCCAACGCGCAACGATGCTGGAACTGGTACGAGCCGCGCGACCAGCGTCGAGACGGCGGCGAGCCGGCGCTGATCGCCGGGATCACCCGTGAGATCGCCGCCGAACATGGCATCGATCCGGACCGCGTCTTCGTCGCGGGCCTGTCGGCGGGCGGCGCCGCGGCGGCGATCATGGGCCAGCGCTATCCGGAGCTGTTCGCAGCCGTCGGCGTCCATTCCGGCCTTGCCTGCGGCGCCGCCAGGGACATGGGCTCGGCCTTTGCCGCCATGCGCGGCGGCGCCCCGGTCGAGGCCGGCGACAAGGTCGTGCCGACCATCGTCTTCCACGGCGACCGCGACACCACCGTCGCGCCGGTCAATGGCGAGGGCGTGATCGAGCAGGCACGGGCGGGCACTCGCTCGACGGCGGTGACGAGCGAGGGCGTCTCGCCCGGCGGCGTCGCCTATACTCGCACCGTCCACCGTGAAGCGGACGGCCGCGAGCGGCTGGAAAGCTGGCGCATCCACGGCGCCGGCCATGCCTGGTCCGGCGGCAGCGCGGAGGGCACCTACACCCTGCCGGCCGGCCCGGATGCCAGCCGCGAGATGCTGCGCTTCTTCCTTGCCGTGGCCGACTGAGCGGCCTCGAAAACAAACCGGCCGAAGCCGTCATCGCAGTGCAACGCCTCAGGTCTAGCGGCGTTGTCTGAAGCATCGTCACGGCTCGCGAGGATCCGCTTGGATACCACCCACCTTCCCGCCATGCCGGGAGACGCAGCTGCAGGCGTGTCGCCGCGCAGCTTTCACGTCGTCCTCAATGCCAAGGCCGGCAGCGCGGAGGATGGCGGCGAGACGATCTGCGCGGCGATCGAGTCCGGGCTGAAGGCGATCGGCGCCGCTTCCGTCACCATCGATGCGGACCGCGGGAGCCCCTTCGAGGAGCGCATCCGGCGCGCCATCGAGAGCGACGCGGAGATCGTGGTCTCGGCTGGCGGCGACGGCACCGCGACGGCGCTGGCCACGGCGATCATCGAGGCGGAAGCAAGGACCGGCAAGACCCTCGCGGTCCTGCCGCTCGGCACCGCCAACCTGCTTGCCCGCGACCTCGAGATCCCGCTCGATCTAGACGAAGCCATCGCCGCCATCGGCTTGATGCAGCCGCGGCAGATCGACGTCGGCATGGTGAACGGACGGATCTTCCTCCACAAGGTGGTGATCGGCTTCGCCCCTGCCGTCGCCGCCAAGCGGGAGGAACTCCGCAGCCATCGCGATCTGAAATCGATCGCACGCTTCCTGCGCTATTTCCTCAGCCGGTTGGCGAAGCCGCCCCATCACCGACTTTCGCTTCGCCTCGACGACGGACCGCAGGAAGAGATCAAGGTGCGGGCGCTCGCTATCGCCAACAACGCCTACGATGAAGGGCTCGGCCGGTTCTTCTCGCGCGCCCGGCTCGACCGCGGGCATCTGACGGTCTACGCGCTGAAGCATCTGACGCTCAGCGACGTCCTGCGGCTGTCGACGGGAATGATGATCGGTCGCTGGCGCAAGGACGAGGCGCTGAGCGAACGCGAAGCAATGCGCGTCGACGTCAGGACGCGGCACGACAAGCGCGTGCGGGTGATGATCGACGGCGAGGTGATGAAGCTGGGTTCGCCCCTGCGCTTCGAGATCCATCCGGGCGCCCTCAGGGTCCTCGCGCCGCTGGCGATCGAAGCGGCGAGCGCGACACGCGCCACGAGCGAGGTCGCGGCCTGATGCTCCTCGCCCATCTTTCCGACCTCCATTTCGGCCGTCATGATTCGAAGGCGGCCGAAGACCTTGCCGCCGACGTGAAGCGGCTTGCTCCCGATCTCGTTATTGTCAGCGGCGATTTCACCCAGGACGGCACCAAGTCAGAATTCCGTCAGGCTGAGGAATTCCTGCAGGAGCTCGGCCTGCCGACCTTTTGCATCCCCGGCAATCACGATGTGCCGGCCAGGAACATCGCCCGCCGCCTCGTCGACCCTTACGGTCTCTACCGCCGCTTCATCAGCGAGGAACTCGAGCCCTTCGTCGAGATGAACGGCGTCGCCATCGCCGGCCTGAAGACCTCGCGGCGCATGCGCCTCGGATTGAACTGGGCGCATGGCTCCCTCAGCCGCGATCAGATCGGCGGCCTGGAGGAACGCTTTGCCGCGAGCCACCCCGCCGCCATTCGCGTCGTCGTCGCCCATCACCCGCTGATGCTGCCCGAGACGCCCTTCGCGATGAAGACGGTCAAGCGCGCCGATCTCGCGCTCCAGACCTTCGCCGAGCTCGGCGTCCGGCTCGTCCTCTCCGGCCATTTCCATTTGACCTACCAGCGCAAGCACGCCCTGCCGGGAGAGGTGCGCGATTGGAAGCCGACGACGTCGGGCGAGCGACGGGCGGAGAAGGCGCCGCTCATCGTCGCCCAGGCGGCGAGCGCCATCTCGACACGGCTGCGCGGCGAACCGAACGCCTATAACGCGATTACCATCGCCGACGGGAAGATCGCCGTGAAGGTCCGTGAATGGCGGGACGGGGCGTGGACGGCGCAGCAATCGACTTAGCACCGACCGCGGCAGCCCCTTCAAACGGCTGGCAACGGGCGGTCGAATGCCGGACACAGCCGGAGCTTCTCCTGGACAATCACCCGCCACTCGCCAAGACCGGCGCCCCATCGATTCCTTAAGATTTTGCTTCAAATGCCGGATTTTCCACGTGAGAGAAATCGCCTTGCTCGCGATTGTCTCCGCTGCGATGGACGCCGGGCAATTCCTCCGATCATCGTCAGGGTGACATCCATGTTCTCGTCGATCCTGCGTCCAAGGCTCCTGTCGGCCATCGGCGCTCTTCTCGCTTTCACCGTCGCCCCTCTTGCCCATGCCCAATCGGGCCAGCAGGACGACCTCGTTACCACCGCGATCGCAAAAGCCGAAAGCGAGCTCGGCGCCCGCGTCGGCGCGATGATCGTCGACACCCGGTCCGGCAAGACATGGTCCGTCCGGGCGCAGGAGCGGTTTCCGCTCAACAGCACGTTCAAGGCCTTCGCCTGCGCCGCCGTTCTCGGCGGCGTCGATGCGGGCGAGGCTGCGCTCGACCAGCAGATCACCTTCACCGCCGACGATCTCGTCACCTATTCGCCCGTCACGGAGACCCGTATCGAGACCGGCATGACGCTCGGCGAGGTCTGCGACGCCGCCATGACGATGAGCGACAACACCGCTGGCAATCTCGTCATCGAAAGTCTCGGCGGGCCGGACGGCGTGACCCGCTTCATGCGGCAGATCGGCGACGCGGAGACGCGCCTCGACAGGACCGAGCCGACGCTGAACGAGGCGACCCCCGGCGATCCCCGCGACACGACGACCCCGGAGGCCGCCGCACGGAGCCTCGAGAAGCTGGTCCTCGGCGACGCTCTCTCGCCGAAGTCGCGCCGGCAGCTGGAGCGCTGGCTCGTCGGCAACAAGGTCGGCGATCCGTTGCTGCGGGCCGGATTCCCGAAAAGTTGGAAGGTCGCCGACAGGACCGGCGCGGGCGGACACGGCTCTCGCTCGATCGTCGCCGTCGCCTGGCCGCCCGAGCGCCGGCCGATCGTCGCGGCGATCTATCTGACCGGGACGGAAGCCTCGATGGAGGCGCGCAGCGCCGCGATCGCGGACATCGGCAAGGCGATCGCCGCTTCGCTGCCACGCTGAGGCGCGGCCGCAGCTTCGCAGGATCACCACGGCACCGCGGTGCCCTTTGAAACGAACGAGCGGCGGGATCCGGCGATACGATCATCCGTGGGCGACCAAACCGGCCGCCGACCGCAGAGAGGAGCCCGAACGCCGGCATTGCGCCCCTTCGTGCCAAGTGCCAAACGGGCGCAATGACCGCTTTCGCCTATATCGCAGCCGCGCTCGCCGAAATCGCCGGATGCTTCGGCTTCTGGGCCTGGTTGCGTCTCGGAAAGTCGGTCTTCTGGCTGGCGCCGGCCATCGCCTCGCTCTGCCTGTTCGCCTATTTGTTGACGCTCGCCCCGAGCGAACAGGCCGGGCGCGCCTTCGCCGCCTATGGCGGCGTCTACATCGTCGCATCCCTCGCCTGGCTGTGGCTCGTCGAGGGCACCCGGCCCGACCGCTGGGACGTTGCTGGCGGCGCAATTTGCCTTGTTGGTGCGGCCGTCATCCTGTGGGGCCCACGAACGGGCTGAAGCGAGCGGCTGCCGGTCCGCTGATAAAGCGCTATGCCGGCAGCGCCACCACGAGCGCCAGGACGATCACCGCCAGCATGATCCCCATCGCCCGCTCGAACAGCGTGATCGCGCGGGCGAGGTCGTCGAGATCAGCGCTGCGGCGGCCCTCCGGGTTCAGCTGCGGCGCGTCGACGATGAGGTCGCGGTAGCGGCGCGGGCCGCCGAGGGAGAGGCCGAGAGCTGCCGCCATCGCCGTTTCCGGCCAGCCGGCATTGGGCGAACGATGCAGCTTCGCGTCCCGCCGGGTGATCGTCATCACCTGCGAGAAGGTGCCCCTGATGGTGGGTCGGGGGCCGGCTGCCGTGCCGCCCGCGTCGCCGCGGGCCGTCTGCCCCCACCTGCCCAGCTGCGCCGCCATGGCGAACAGCAGCGCCGTCCCCCGTGCGGGCAAGAAATTCATCCAGTCGTCGAGCCTGGCCGAGGCAAAGCCGAAGTCGCGATAGCGCTCGTCCATGTGGCCGATCATCGAATCGGCGGTATTGACGACCTTGTAGGCGAGGAGCCCGGGCAGGCCGAAGGCCAGATACCAGAAGGCCGGGGCGACGACGCCGTCCGAGGCGTTTTCGGCCAGGCTCTCGATCGCCGCCCGAATAATACCCGGCTGGTCGAGCTGGTTCGGATCACGCCCGACGATCATCGCCACCGCCCTCCGTCCTTCCGCCAGCCCCCCCTGCCGAAGCGCGGTTCCGACGGCGCGCACGTGATCGACGAGGCTCTTGTGGGCGAGGAAGACCGCGACGAACACCGCCTCGACGAGCATGCCGAGAAAGCCGAAGGCCTCGCACAATGCCGAGACGAAGCCGCCGAGGATCAGCGCTGCCAGCAGCAACAGGCCGAGGGTGAGGAAGCCCGCGCGCCGGCGGGTCTCGCCCGTGAAGTCCGGCCGGTTGAGGCGCTTATCGAGCGCGTCGATTGCCTCGCCGATCACCGCGATGGGGTGTTTGACGGCCCGCCAAAGCCAGGGCGGATCGCCGACCAGCCGGTCGAGCACCAGGGCCGCGAGGAGGATGGCGAGCCGCGCGATCACGGGCGCCTCTCCCGCGCGGTGTCGGCAAGCGCGCCAGCTAGCCTTGCCGCCTCGGTTTCGTCCTTCGGGTTGCCGAAGCGCAGCCAGTTTGGCCGATAGGCGAACGGCCGGGTGAGGATCTGACGCCGGCAGAGGGCTTCGAAGACGGCGCCAGCGCCAGAGGTCTCGACGGTCGCGAAGAGTGGCGTCTCGCCGACGAGGTTGAAGCGCGCCTCGGCCAGCACCCGGTTTCGAAGCTGCGCCTGGGCCTGCACCTCCCCGGCGATCCTTTCCCGCACCGTCTCGCTCGACAGCACCGCCGCGCCGATGGCGAGCGCCGGGCCGCTGACCGCCCAGGGGCCGAGGCGCCGGGCGAGGTTCCCGGCGAGCGCCGGGGTCGTCAGCGCAAAGCCGAGCCGGACGCCGGCGAGGCCGTAGAACTTGCCGAAGGAGCGGTGGATCAACAGGCCCGGCTCTCCTGCCATGTCGGCGATTGATAGGTCGGACGCCGCGTCGGCGAAGGCCTCGTCGACGACCAGCAGCCCGCCGCGCCGCCGCATCTCGCCGAGAAGGGCGACGAGCGCCGGGCGCTCCGTCCGCCGCCCGTCGGGATTGTTGGGGTTGACGACGACGACGACTTGCGCCCCGTCCGTCAGGTCCGCGATCGTTTCCACTCCGCTGACACGGTGGCCGCCCGCCTCGAAGCTCGCGCGGTGCTCGCCATAGGTCGGCTCGAGGATCGCGACTTCGCCCCTCGGCAGCAGGAAGGGCAGCAGCGAGATCAGCGCCTGGCTGCCCGGCGCCGCGACGATGCCGGCCTCCTCCGGCGCGCCATAAGCGCCGCGGGCCTCTTCGATGCATCGTGCCTGAAGCCCGGCATCGGGCAGCCGGGCCCAGACTTCCGGATCAAGCTCTGGAAGCGCGACGGGCGACGGATTGATGCCGGTCGACAGGTCGAGCCAGTCGGCCCGGCTGCCGCCGAAGCGGGCGATGGCGGCGTCGAGACCGCCGCCATGGACATAGGCGCCGTCTTCCGTCATCGCCGGTCGATCACGTGGCAGAAGGAGCCCATGACGCGGCCGGCGGCAAGCCCCGTGCAGCCGAGATCGACGCCCGCGGCGTCGCGGACGGCGAAAAGCGGAGCGGCTCGATCGCGCCGCTCCGACACGGTCGTCGCATAGTGGAATTCGTGGCCCACCAGCTCTCCTTCGCCGAAGGGTGATCCTTCGAGCGGCGTCAGGCGGCGATAGCCGAGATGCCGCCGCCTTTCGGCAAAACTGGTTTCGAGCGGCAGGAGCCTGAGCATTTCGTGCCGCAGTCCTTCCGCATCGGTCAGCCCCTCGCCGAGGGCCATGTAGCCGCCGCACTCGCCATAGATCAGCGCGCCGGCGCCCGCCGCGCGCTTCACGCCGGCGCGAAAACGCTCGGCCGCCGCCAGCCGGCCGGCATGGAGTTCAGGATAGCCGCCCGGCAGGAACACGGCGTCGCAATCCTCCGCCGGCGCTTCGTTCGAAAGCGGGGAGAAGAACGACACCTCCGCCCCCGCCTCCCGCCAGCCCGAAAGCATATGCGGATACGCAAAGGCGAAGGACTCGTCGCGGGCCACGGCGATCCTCTGGCCGAGCGGCGGCAGGGGCGTCGCACCGGGCGGTTCGCCGGGAACCGCGCCTGGCGGATGGGCTTCGACCGTGCCGCCGATCCCGGCTCGATCCGACTTTGCCAGCATCGCCAAGGCTTCGAGATCGGCATTTTCGCC
Organism: Jiella pacifica; assembly: GCF_010500815.1. Taxonomy (GTDB): domain Bacteria; phylum Pseudomonadota; class Alphaproteobacteria; order Rhizobiales; family Rhizobiaceae; genus Jiella; species Jiella pacifica. The sequence continues at coordinate 77,040 of NZ_JAAAMG010000012.1, read as the reverse complement.
CATCCATCGCGCCGCCCGGTCGAAGAATGCCGCAATGTCCCCGTGCTCGCCGGCCTGGACGAGGCCGAGATGGCGCTCGGGAAGCGCCAGGTCGTCGCGGCGCGGCAGGGCGGCAAGGACGGGGATGCCGAGCGGGCGAAGCGCATCGGTCAGCATCCGCTGATGCCGGTCCGAGCCGACGCGGTTCAGAATCAGGCCGGAAATCCTGGTGTCGGGGCGGAAGTGATGAAAGCCCGAGACCAAGGCCGCTACCGAGTGGGACTGGCGGGCGCAATCGACGACGAGGACGATCTGCGCGCCGACCATCGTCGCGAGATCGGCGGCCGAGCCGGTGCCGTCGGCGGCGCCGTCGAAAAGGCCCATCATCGCTTCCGTGACGAACAGGTCGGCCCCGCGCCGCTGCCCCGCCGCAAGCTTCCCGATCAAGGCCGGCCGCATGGCGAAGGGATCGAGATTGACGCATTCGCGCCCGCTCGCCGCCGCGTGAAAGGCCGGATCGATATAGTCCGGCCCGGCCTTGGCCGAAGCGACCTCATGGCCGGCCGCCCGCAGCGCGGCGATCAGCGCCAGCGTCACGGTCGTCTTGCCGGCCCCGGAGGACGGCGCGGCGATCATCAGCCCGGCCAAGCGTTTCTCCGTCAAGCGGCCCGTCGAGGGCGGGCGATCCCGAAAGACGCGCCGAAGCTCTTCGGGCGCCGGTGGCAGCTTTAGGGAACTCGGCTATAAGCGCGCAATGGGGTTAGAGGCGAATGACACCAACAAGCCGGAAGGCCGGCCACTGCGCCGCGGCTGGACGACCGGCGCATGCGCCACCGCCGCGACCAGGGCGGCGCTGACGGCGCTTTTGACCGGCGACTTCCCGGACCCGGTGGAAATCCGCCTGCCGAAGGGCGAGACGCCGAGCTTTGCCCTGAACCGGCAGGAACTCCGACCCGACCCTGCCCCCGAACGCGCCATGGCCGCCATCGTCAAAGACGCCGGCGACGATCCGGACGTCACCCATCTTGCCGAAATCATCGCCACCGTCCGCTTCGGGCCTGCGGGCTCAGGCGTCGTCTTCGTGGCGGGCCCCGGCGTCGGGACCGTCACGCGGGCCGGCCTGCCGATCGCGCCCGGCGAGGCGGCGATCAACCCGGTCCCGCGCCGGATGATGACGGAGGTGGTCGAAGCGCTCTGCGCGGCGCATGGACGGCCGGCGGACGTCGTCGTCGAGATTTCCGTCACGAACGGCGAGGAACTGGCGCTAAAGACATGGAACCCGCGCCTCGGCATTCTCGGGGGCCTGTCGATCCTCGGCACCACCGGCATCGTCCATCCGTTTTCCTGCTCGGCCTGGATCCACTCCATCCATCGCGGCGTCGACGTCGCCCGCGCGGCGGGGCTCGCCCATGTCGTCGGCTCGACCGGCTCGGCCAGCGAGGACCTCGCCCGCCGGCTCTATCCAAGCCTTCCCGAGATCGCCTTTCTCGACATGGGCGACTTTGCCGGCGGCCTGATCAAGTATCTGAAGGCCCATCCGGTGGAAAAGCTGACGATTTCGGGCGGCTTCGCCAAGCTGACCAAGCTCGCGCAAGGCGCGATGGACCTTCATTCCGGCCGCAGCCAGGTGGATTTCGCCTTTCTCTGCGAGGCCCTCGCCGGGCTCGATCCGGCGGCGGCCGAACGGCTCGAACCGCAGATCCTTTCGGCCAATACGGCCAAGGAAGTGCTGGACATGACGGCCGCCGCCGAGCTCGATCTGGCCGGCGAGATCGCCCGGCGGGCGAAAGCCGTCAGCCTCGAACGGCTGGGCAATTCTGGCGTTTCGGTCGAGATCGTCGTTTCGGACCGCAAGGGAGGCCTCGTTGCCAGGGTTTAGCGCTTCAGCGCCGCCTAAGGCCGATGTCGACACGGCGGGCGTGACGCCTGACGGCCCGGCCGTGGCGGATGGCGCCGCAAATGACCGGCCGACGCCGCAGGCGACCATTCTCGTCCTCGGCGGGACGGCGGACGCCAACGCGCTCGTCCGCGCCCTGCGGCAGCGTTGGCCGGAGCGCCGCATCATCCTGTCGCTGGCCGGCCGCACGCGCGAGCCGCAAGTCCCGGACCACGCCGAGACCCGTATCGGCGGCTTCGGCGGCGCGGAAGGCCTTGCCGTGTTCCTTGCGGCCGAGAGTGTCGGCGTTCTGCTCGATGCCACCCACCCCTTCGCCGCCGGCATCGCCCGCAATGCGGCCAAGGCGGCTGATATCGCAGGCGTCCGCCGGCTGAAGATGCTGCGACCCGCATGGCAGTTGGTCGAGGGAGACCGCTGGACGAAGGTTTCATGTCTCGCCGAGGCCTGCCGCGCCCTGCCCGCCGGCGCCCGGCCGTTCCTCGCCCTCGGCCGCCAGCATCTGTCGCCCTTCACGCGGCGCAGCGACATCCGCCCCCTCGCCCGAATGATCGAGCCGCCCGAACCGGCACTTCCCGAAAGCTGGACGCTGGTCCTTGCGCGTCCCTCCTCCGACCGGCGCGCCGAGGCGGCGCTGATGCGCGAACACGACGTCACCCATCTCGTCACCCGCAATGCCGGCGGCGCGGCGTCCTACGCCAAGGTCGAGGCAGCGCGGGAGATGGGGCTGCCGGTGGTGATGATCGCAAGGCCACAGACGCCGGAGGGGGCAGTTTGTGAGACGGTGGAGGATGTGGTGTCGGCGCTCGGCTGAGCGTTTGGCTCTGGCGGGAACAGGCCGGCTGGGCTGCTCTGCAGCCTACTCTCAAGCGATGTACAGGGGTACCAGCCGCAGCATCGACGGGATGAACCGCCGCGCCGCCGCAGCGCATCCCTGCAGAACGCCCCCTACCCAGCCTCAAGCCTTCCGCTTCGGCCGCAGCACATGCACGTGCCCGGCATCGTACAGCTTCGAATCGATGAATCCCTTCGCCCCCAAGGCCCGCCCGACGAAGATCAGCGCCGTCCGAGTCAGCTTGGCCTCGCGGGCGGCGCGGTGGAGGTCCCCGAGCGTCGAATGGATGAACGCCTCGTCCTCCCAGCCGACGCGGTAGGCGATGATCGCCGGGCAGTCCGCGCCATAGGCGTCCAGCGGCGTCAGCTCGCGCTGGATGTGCGGGATGTTGCGCACCGACAGATGGATCGCCAGCGTCGCGCCGCTTTGCCCCAGCGTCGAAAGCTCCTCTCCCGACGGCATGGACGACGATTTCATCGCCGTGCGGGTGAGGATCACCGTCTGGCAGACTTCCGGAATGGTCAGTTCGAGCTTCAGCGCCGCCGCCGCCGCGGCGAAGGCCGGGACGCCGGGGGTGATGTCGTAGGGAATTTGAAGCGCCTCGAGCCGGCGGATCTGCTCGGCGATCGCGCCGTAGAGCGAGGGATCGCCCGAATGGACGCGGGCGACGTCCTCGCCCCGCTCATGGGCCGCCTCGATCTCGGCGATGATCTCGTCGAGGGTCATCGGCGCGGTGTCGATCACCCGGGCGCTCTCGGGCGCAGCCTTCACCACCTCCTGCGGCACCAGCGAGCCGGCATACAGGCAGACCGGGCAGCGCTCGATCAGCTTGAGGCCCCGGACGGTGATGAGGTCGGGCGCACCGGGCCCCGCGCCGATGAAATGAACCGTCATGGCTGCTCTATCCTGCTCGTTTTCGTTCGGTTGGCCTTCGACCACAGTCGCGGGCCCCGTACAACATCGCCGTTTTCAGGCCACTCAGAGGTCTGTCCAATTTATTTGACACTTCTTCCGTCATTTCGTGCCGACTCGGCTTCTCATGAGGCCGGAAAGCCGTTAGCCTTGAGGCCATGAGGATCATGTTTCCCTTCGCCGCCATCGTCGGCCAGGACCAGATGAAGCTCGCTCTGTCGATCGCGGCGGTGGATCCGTCGATCGGCGGGGTTCTCGTCTTCGGCGATCGCGGCACCGGCAAGTCGACCGCCGTCCGCGCGCTCGCCGCCGTCCTGCCCGACATCGAGACGGCGGACTGTCCCTATCACTGCGATCCCGCCCGGCCGGACGAGGGCTGCGAACTCTGCCGGTCGCGGGCCGAATCGCAGATCCCGCAAAAGACCGAGGCGATGCGGGTGCCGGTGGTCGACCTGCCGCTCGGCGCGACGGAGGACCGGATCGCCGGTTCTCTCGATCTCGAACGGGCGCTGTCGGCCGGCGAGAAGCGGTTCGAGCCGGGGCTCTTGGCGAAGGCCCATCGCGGCTTTCTCTATATCGACGAGATCAACCTCCTGGAGGACCACCTGGTCGATCTCCTCCTCGACGTCGCGGCGTCGGGGGAAAACGTCGTCGAGCGCGAGGGCTTGTCCGTCCGCCATCCCGCCCGCTTCGTGCTGATCGGCAGCGGCAATCCGGAAGAGGGCGAATTGCGGCCGCAGCTTCTCGATCGCTTCGGCCTGTCGGTCGAGGTGAGGACGCCCCAGGACCTTGCGACCCGCATCCAGGTGGTCAAGCGGCGCGACGCCTTCGAGCGCGATCCGGCCGGCTTTGCCGCCGAATACGAGGCTGCCAACGCCGAGGTGCGGGACGCAATCCTGGCCGCGCGCCGGCGCCTTCGCGGCGTCGCCGTCCCCGACGCGACGCTGGAGAAGGCGGCGCAGCTGTCGATCCGCCTCGGCACCGACGGGCTGCGCGGCGAGCTGACGCTGATGCGCGCCGCCAGGGCCCTCGCCGCGCTTTCCGGCGATGCCGTCGTCGGCTGGAGCCATCTGGCAGCGCTCGCCCCGCTCGCTCTGTCCCACCGCCTGCGCCGCGACCCGCTCGACGAGGCGGGCTCGACGACCCGCGTCGAGCGCGCCGTCGGCGAACTCGCGGCCGCCTGACGCGGCCCGGCGGATATGGCCCCGCTCCGCCCCGCCGCGGCGAACGATTCGGCCCTTTCCGCCCGAAGCGAGACCGCCACGGCCGGCGCCGCCCTTTGGCGCGAGGCGCTTTCGGCCATTGCCGTCTTCGCCGTCGATCCCCGGATCGGACTGCGGCTCGCCGCCCGTGCCGGGCCGGTACGCGCCGCGGCACTCCAAGTCCTGCATGCGCTCCTTTCGGACGACATTCCGGTTCGCAAGATGCCGGCCGGCATCTCCGAGGCGGCGCTCCTCGGCGGCCTCGATCTGGCCGCGTCGCTCCACACCGGCCAGCCGGTCCTGGAAAACGGCCTGATCGCCGATACCGACGGCGGCGTCCTGGTCGCCGCCATGGCCGAGCGGATGACGCAGGAAGCCGCCGGCCTCGTTTCGCTCGCCCTCGATCGCCGCCACATTTCGATCGAACGGGATGGCGTTTCCCGGGAGATACCGGCGCGAATCGGCCTCGTCGCGCTCGATGAGGGCATGGAGCCGGACGAGGCGCCGCCCGAAAACCTCTGCGAACGGCTCGGCCTGTGGATTTCGCTCGAGGGCGCCGATCCGCGCGGCGCGGCGGACGGCGGCCTTGATGCCGAAGCAATCGCCTCGGCGCGGAACTTCCTTGCTTCGGTCCGGCCGAACGACGGAACGATCGAGACCATCTGCCAGGCGGCGATGGCCTTCGGCATCGTCTCCCTGCGGGCGCCGCATCTGGCGATCCGCACGGCCTGCGCCGCCGCAGCGCTCGGCGGGCGGCTCAGTCCCTCGTCCGGCGATGTCGAGACGGCGATCCGGATGGTGCTCCTGCCCCGCGCGGTCACCATGCCGCCGATGCCTGAGGCGCAGGACGATGCCCACGACGAGCCGGACGACGACGGCGATCACGATGACGAGCAGCCGTCTTCCCCCGACGATCCCGCGCCGGAGCCCGAGGCGCCGCGCGACGATTCCGAGATCCAGCCAAGCCAGGACATGACGGTCGAGACGGCGGCGGCGAGCCTTCCTGCCGACCTCCTCGCTTCCCTCGCCGCCATGATGCGGCCGCCGCTCGCCCGAGCCGGGGCCGGCCGCAGCGGCAGCTTCGCCAAGCGCGCCCGGCGCGGCCGGGTGGTCGGAACGCGGCAGGGCGATCCGCGCCGCGACCGGCTCGACCTTCTCGCGACGCTGCGGACCGCCGCGCCCTGGCAGGCGATCCGCCGGGCCGAGCGGGCGCCGGGCGCACCGCCGCGGCTTCTCGAGATGCGCATGTCCGACATCCGTGTCCGCCGCCATCGCGGCAAGGCCGAGACGGCGACGATCTTCTGCGTCGACGCCTCCGGCTCGGCGGCGCTCGCCCGGCTCGCCGAGGCCAAGGGCGCCGTCGAGCGCATCCTTGCGGAATGCTACGTCAGGCGGGACCGCGTCGCCCTCGTTGCCTTCCGCGGCACGCGCGCCGACGTGCTCCTCACGGAGACGAAGTCCCTGACCAGGGCCAAGCGCTCGCTCGCCGCACTGCCAGCCGGCGGCGGAACGCCGCTTGCCAGCGGTATCCTCGCCGCGCTCGATCTCGCCAGGTCTTCGGCAAAGGAGGGGCGCACGCCGCTGATGGCGCTCTTGACCGACGGCAGGGCGAATATCGGACGGGACGGCGCCGCCGGCCGGCCGCAGGCGATGGCCAATGCCAAGGAGGCGGCCAGGGCGGTACGCGCCTGCGGCATCGCCGCCCTCGTCATCGACCTTTCGCAGCGGCCGAGCGCCGAGGCGCGGCAGATCGCCGCAGACATGGGCGCGACCTATCTCGCCCTGCCGCGCGCCGATTCGCGGGCCTTGTCCGAGGCCGTCGCCGCCGCGCCGCGGGGCGGCGATGCGGCCCGGACACGCCGGCCGTGAGCGCGCCGCTCGACTTTGCCCGCGACGGGCGCGACTGGCCGCACCGCGACAAGAGTCGCTTCGTCGAGGCGGGGGGCACGCGGTTCCACGTCCAGATCTTCGGCCATGACGACGCCCCGGCGCTGCTTCTCCTGCACGGCACCGGCGCCTCGACCCATTCCTTCCGCGACCTCGCGCCCCTCCTCGCCGATCGCTACCGCGTCGTCGTGCCGGACCTTCCGGGCCACGGCTTCACGGCTGCCCCCCGCTGGCGCCGCGTCTCGATCACCGGCATGGGCATGGCGATCACCGCAATGCTGAAGGCGCTCGACGTCGCGCCTGCCTTTGCCGGCGGCCATTCGGCCGGTGCGGCGATCCTTCTGCGCATGGCCCTCGACGGCCAGATCGCGCCGCAACGGATCGTCTCGCTCAACGGCGCGCTGCTGCCCTTTCCGGGCGTCGCGGCCCATCTCTTTCCGCGGCTCGCCAAGCTCCTCTTCCTCAACCCGGTGGCGCCGCGCTTCTTCTCCTGGCGGGCCCGCAACACCCGCGCCGTCGCGCAGCTCATGGAAAGCACCGGCTCGACGATATCGCCCGAAGGCGTCGCCTATTACGAGCGTCTGTTCGCCTCGCCCGCCCATTGCGAGGGCGCCCTGTCGATGATGGCGAACTGGGATCTGGAAGGGCTGCGCCGCGACCTGCCACGCCTCGCCGTGCCCCTGACGCTGGTGGCCGGCACCAGGGACCGGGCGATCCCGCCGGAGGTTTCCCGGCGGGTGGAACGGATGGTTCGCGGCGCCGCGGTCGAGACGCTTCCCGGCCTCGGCCATCTCGCCCACGAGGAGGCACCGGCGCAGGTCGCAGCCGTGCTCGCCCGTGCTCTGGCGATGTCCTCGCGACACGTGGAACCGTCGTGAATTCCCACGGCAGGCGTGCTACCCTGGATTACATCTTGACGCCAATCCGACGGGCGTCCGTGCCCGCGCCAAGGAAGACCCTGCCCATGCGCCATCCCGGCCCGAGCGTGCCGACGCTTTCCTTCCAGCCCGGCCCCTTGCAGCACCGCGCTTGACCGACCGGGAGCGCGGTATGTGGGGGATCATTCCGGCGGCAGGGCGCGGCAGCCGCATTCAGCCACTGGCCTTCTCCAAGGAGCTCATCCCGGTGGGAAGCCGGCTCGACGGCGGCGTCGAGCGCCCCTGTGCGATCAGCGAGTATCTGGTCGAGCGGATGATCACCGGCGGGGCGAGCAAGCTCTGTTTCGTCATCGGCCCGGGCAAGTCCGACATCCTGAAGTATTACGGCGGCAGCCATGACGGCGTGCCGATCGCCTATGTCGTCCAGCCGCAACCGGCCGGGCTTTGCGACGCGATCTTCCACGCCGCTCCCGTCGTCGCGCCGGAAGAGAGAGTTCTGGTCGGCCTGCCCGACTCGCTCTGGATGCCGCAGAACGGATTTTGCGACCTGCCGGACGACCGGCTGTCGTTTCTGCTGTTTCCCGTCGCGGACTCGACCGTCTTCGACGCGGTCGAAACCGATGCGGCCGGCCATGTGCGGGAGGTCCAGGTCAAGCGTCCGGACGCCACCACCAACTGGGTCTGGGGGGCCTTCAAGATGCCGGGTGCGGTGTTTCACGCATTGCATGCCCTGTGGCTCGAACGCGGCCGTATCGACGAGTATTTCGGCACGCTCGTCAACGCCTATATCGCTGCCGGCGGCCATGCGGCCGGGGTAAAGACCGGCACCGCCTATGTCGATGTCGGCACGGTAGCCGGCCTGCGCGACGCCCTCGCTTTGCTGCAGGGATCTGCGCATGAGGCGGATCCAGCTGCGGATGGACGGAGCGCACCGCTCGGGCTGCCCTCCGTCCGGGCGCTCGCTCCTGCTCGCCGACCAGCCTTGGCAACGACGGCGACGCCGGGCGATCGAGAGGCGTGACGATCAGACGAACCGGCGCGGCATCCGGTAGGGCAGCATCATCTGGACGAGCGGATTGGCGAAGCGGCCGAGATCGACGCTTTCGTGGATCGCCGTCACCTCCCGCCCGAGCAGCCGCGTTCCGACGACCGAGCGGGTGTAGAAGGGCGAGTCCTCCAGCGTCTCGATCACCTTGGCCGAGGCGCCGCGCTCGCAGCGGGTCGAGCGGCGCATGCCCCAGAAGCTCTTCTTCAGCCGTGCCGGCGGCGGCGGCTCGAAGTCCGTCACGCCATGCCGCGGATCGAACTTGATCGCCAGCGAGCAGGACTGGTCGTCGCGGTCGAGCAGGTCGTAGAGGACGACCGTCCCTTCCGGCACCGAGGCGCGGCACCAGTTCCAGCGGTGGAAGCTCTCCTCCAGGGGGACCTCGCCGGTGTTGAAGTCGAAATAACCGCTGCCGGACCAGGAGAGCGACGGCTCGTCGAGTTCCACCTCGACACGCGCGCAAGGGGCGATCGGCCACCAGCAGTGGCGGGCTTCGCAATCCAGCGCCACCGGGTGGTTGACCACGGCGTCCGGATAGAGCCGCACGGTTCCCTTCACGCGCCTCGGGATCAGCGGCGAGATCTCGTCGATGGTGACGGTGAGGCCGCTGCCGTCCCAGCGCATGGCGCTCGGGCCGATGGACAGGGTTCCGGCGTCGCGGTGCAGCGCCTTGGTCCTGCGTTCGGTCATCGTCCACCGCTTCGAGCCCGCCCCCGTCAGCGCGACGTTCAGCGCGACGTGATCTTCCGGCCGGCCGCGACCGGAGAAGCGGTAATAGGGCGAAAACACGCTGCCGACGAAGCCGATCAGCGTTAGAGCATGCCGACCATCTGACGAAAGCGCGTCCACATACCACCAGGCATAGCCTCCCGGCGGGACCTGCTGGTCGAAGCGCGGTCCGCCAGGATAGCCTCCGCCGCGATCTTGCCGGAGAGCGCCGCCATCGGCAGGCCGGCCCCCGGATGGGCGCTGCCGCCGCAGAGATAGAGGCCCGCGAGCTTCGTTCTGGCGCCGGGCCTGCGGAACGAAGCCGTCGACCCATGCGAGGCCCGCCCGTAGAGCGCTCCGCCCGTCGCCGGAAAACGTCTCGCGAAATCGGAGGGCGTCGAAAGCCTGATCTGTCGAAAATCCGGCCCCTCCACCCGCAAGCCGGAGGCGCGAAGTCTCGAAAATGCCGCCGTCACGCATCGCTCGACCTCCTCTTTGCCGAAGTCCGTTTCGTCGCCGTCGGCCGGCGCGTTGATGATCAGGAAAAGCCGTTCGCGGCCGCGCCTTGCCGACTCGCTCGAAAGCCGACCGCAATCGTCCCGGTCGCTGGCGCAGACATAGACGGTGGGGTCGGAGGGCAGCCGGCGCCGGGTCAGGATCTCATCGAATTCGCGGGCATAGTCGGCCGAGAAGAAGACGTTGTGCCGCAGCAACTCCATCCCGTCCGTCGGCGCCTCCAGCGCGACGGTCAGCGCCGACAGCGAGCGGTCCTCGCGCTCCAGCGGCGGATCGACGGCGGTTTGCACGGCTTTGCCCAACAGTCCGGCGGCAAGGGCCCCGGCGTCGCAATTAGCGAGGACGACGTCGGCGGCGATCGTCTCGCCGCCCGCCAGCGTCACGCCGCCGACCGCCCCGCCCCGCACGGCGATCGAGGCGACGGGGACGCCGTAGCGCAGGCTCGCGCCGGATCGTTCGGCGAGGCCGGCGAGGCTCTCGGCAAGTCGCATCATGCCGCCTTCGACCAGCCAGACGCCGGACTTCTCGACATGGGCGATCAGCATCAGCGTCGCCGGGGCGAGGAAGGGCGAGGAGCCGTTGTAGGTGGCGTAGCGGCCGAAGAGCTGGGCGAGACGCGGATCGGAGAACTGCGCCGACAGCGACTTCCAAAGCGTCGTCTCCGCGCCGATCCGCATGATCGCCGGCAAGCCTTTCGGGCCGGCCCGGGCGACGAGGCCGAGCGGCCCCGACGGGCGCTCGGCGCGCATGAAGATCGGCGACAGCGTCTCGCAGACGCTTTTCGCCCGGGCGCAGAAGCTCTCGTATTCGCCGGCCGATCGCTCGCCGGACAGGGCCGTGATCGCCGCTTGCGAGCGTTCCGCGTCGGCGAAGAGATCGAGCACGGCGCCGTCCGCGAAGACGTGCCGGGCAATCGTCTCGCAGCGATGCAGCGTCAGATGGTCGTCCAGCCGTTCGCCGGCGCAGGCGAAGACGTCGTCGAAGACGTCCCGCAGGGTGAAGACGGTCGGACCGACGTCGACCATCCGGCCGGCGATCTCCGTCTCGCGCAATTTTCCGCCCGGCTGTCCGGCGGCTTCGACGACCGTGACGGCGACCCCCGAGGAGGCGAGCCTCACGGCTGCGGCGAGGCCGCCGATCCCGGCGCCAACGATGGCGACGTGCATTGGATCATCCCTCGGAACCTTTCGGAGGAGATTGACACGGCGCGCATCTGGTTGTCCAATAAAATTGACAGTTAAACCTGTCTAGAAGGATTGACGGCCATGTCGACCACGGAAATCGAGCCTGCCTCTCCTGCCTCCAAGAGGCCCTCCGGCTGGGCAGATCCGATACGGGAAATCCGCCGCTTCTTCAGGCCGAGCCGCGAGGGCTGGAAGAGCTTCCGCAATCGCAAGCTCGCAGATCGCGCCTTCCACCGAAGTTCCGCGAAGTTCTGGCTGACCCGCCCCTTCGCGCGCCGAAGCTCGCGGCGACTGTTCGATCTCGTCGCCGGCTTCGTCTACTCGCAGGTGCTTGCCGCGGCCGTCGAGCTGAACGTCTTCCAACACTTGTCGCGCGGCCCGAGGGCGCTCGCCGATATCGCAGCGGCGACGGGCCTGAAGCCGGAGGCGGCCGAGCGGCTGCTGCGCGCGCTCGCTGCCCTCGATCTGGTCGAGATCGACGACAGCGAGGACGAGATCGCCTACGGGCTCGGCCCGCTCGGCGCGGCACTCGTCGCCAATCCCGGCATCGAAGCGATGATCCGGCACCACCGCGACGTCTATCAGGACCTGTCCGACCCGGTCGCGCTCCTGAAGGGCACAGCCGCACCAACCCGCCTGTCGAAGCTTTGGCCCTATGCGGCGGCACCGGGCGGAACACCGCCCGAAGACGCCGACGTCGCCGCCTATACCGATCTCATGGCCGCCAGCCAGGACTTCGTGGCCGAGGAAGTCCTCGGCTCCTACGACGTCTCCTGGGCCCGCCGCATCCTCGATCTCGGCGGCGGCGACGGGCGGTTCCTGCGCAAGGTGGCGGAGCATCATCCGGAGGCCGAGCTTCACCTGATGGACCTCCCGGCGGTGGCCGAGATCGCCGCGAAGCGAATCCGCGACACGAGATTCGGGCGACGCATCCACGTCCATTCCGGCGACTTCTTCAACGACCCCTATCCCGAGGGCCGCTTCGACCTGATCACCCTCGTGCGCATCCTGCACGACCACGACGACGCCGAGGCGGTGAAGCTGCTCACCCGGGCGCGCGAAAGCCTCGAGCCCGGCGGCGTCGTGATGGTCGCCGAGCCGATGGCCGGCGTCGGCGACTCGGCTCCGGTCGCGGACGTCTATTTCGGCTTCTACCTGCTCGCCATGGGACGCGGCAGACCGCGCACTCCCGACGAGATCGGCCGGTTGATGAATGCCGCGGGGCTGACCCGCGCCCGCGAAGTCCCCACGGCGCTGCCACTGGCGACCAGCATCGTCGTCGCCGAGATTCCGCGCCGCAATGTCATATTTACTTGACAGCTTGAACTGTCAATTTAAACTGACACTCAATCCAGGAGCCCCCCGTGGTCACGCAATCCGACGCCATCGTCTTCGACCATCCCCGCAAGCTCGGCATGCGGCGGCTGGGTCTGGCACCGCGCAAGGCCGGAGAGGTGGTCGTCGCGATCGAAGCCTCGGGCATTTCCACCGGCACCGAGCGGCTCCTGTGGTCTGGTGAAATGCCGGCCTTCCCCGGCATGGGCTATCCGCTCGTTCCAGGCTACGAAGCCGTCGGCCGGGTGGTCGAGGCAAGGGACGCGCGCCGGCTGAAGGTCGGCGACAAGGTCTTCGTCCCGGGCTCGAATGGTTTCGACGGGGCCAGGGGCCTGTTCGGCGCCTCGGCCTCTCACGTCCAGTTGCCCGAGGGGCGTCTCGTTTCGATCGGCGACGATCTCGGCGACGAGGCAACCCTCCTTGCCCTGGCGGCGACGGCCCACCATGCGGTGCGCGCCTCCGGCCGCGACCTGCCGGAACTCGTCGTCGGCCATGGCGCACTCGGCCGGCTTGCCGCACGGATGGTCGTCTCGCTCGGCGGTCAGGCCGTCGTCTGGGAAACCTCGAAGGCCCGCCGCGCCGGCGCCATCGGCTACGCCGTCATCGATCCGTCGGACGAGGAGCGGGCCGATTATCGCCAGATCCTCGACGTTTCGGGGGATTCGCAAGTTCTCGACCGTCTCGTTCCGCGGCTCGGCCGCGGCGGCGAGATCGTCCTCGCCGGCTTCTACAAAGAGCCCGTCTCCTTCGCCTTCCCGCCCGCCTTCATGCGCGAGGCGCGCATGAAGATCGCCGCCGAATGGCGGCCGGAGGACATGGAGGCGGTGCTGGCGCTCGTCGCCGCCGGTCGCCTTTCTCTGCACGGCCTGGTGACCCATGCGGGCCGACCGGTCGAGGCGGAAGCTGCCTATCGCACGGCGTTCGAAGATGCCGACTGCCTGAAGATGATCCTGGATTGGAGAGAGATGTGAGCAACGCGCTACGACATGTCGAGGGCGCGAGCGGGCCCGCCGGCGCCATGGCCGAACGGCTGCGGGCCGAGGCTGCCATCGAGCCGTCCTCCGTCGCCACCGGCAAGGTGACGAAGGAAACGCAGATCATCGCGATCTACGGCAAGGGCGGGATCGGCAAGTCCTTCACCCTCGCCAACCTCTCCTACATGATGGCGAGCCAGGGCAAGCGGGTCCTGCTCATCGGCTGCGACCCGAAGTCCGACACCACCTCGCTCTTGTTCGGCGGCAAGGCCTGCCCGACCATCATCCAGACCTCGTCGGCCAAGAAGGCCGCCGGCGAGGAAGTCGACATTTCCGACGTCTGCTTCCGGCGCGACGGCGTCTTCGCCATGGAGCTCGGCGGACCGGAAGTCGGCCGCGGCTGCGGCGGCCGGGGAATCATCCACGGCTTCGAACTCCTGGAAAAGCTCGGCTTCCACGACTGGGGCTTCGACTACGTTCTCCTCGACTTCCTCGGCGACGTCGTCTGCGGCGGCTTCGGCCTGCCGATCGCCCGGGACATGTGCCAGAAGGTCATCGTCGTCGGCTCGAACGACCTCCAGTCGCTCTACGTCGCCAACAACGTCTGCTCGGCGGTGGAATATTTCCGCAAGCTCGGCGGCAATGTCGGCGTCGCCGGCATGGTGGTGAACAAGGACGATGGCACCGGCGAGGCCGCGGCCTTCGCCAAATCCGTCGGCATTCCGGTTCTCGCCGCGATCCCCGCCGACGAGGACATCCGCAGGAAGAGCGCCAACTACCAGATCGTCGGCCAGCCCGGCGGGCGCTGGGCGCCGCTGTTCGAGCAGCTCGCCACCAATGTCGGTGAAGCCCCGCCGCTCCACCCGACGCCGCTCGATCAGGACGGCCTCCTCGGCCTGTTCTCCGACGAAGAGACCGGCCGCGAGTTCACGCTCCAGCCGGCGAGCCTCGCCGACATGATGGGCCGCCCGGTGGTCCAGCGCCCCTCCCTCGAAGTCGTCTACGACGAGGCGTGAGGGTCATGGATTATTCCGACACAGACCTGAAGCGCGACGACGGCGACGGCGCCCATGTGCCGGAGACGACCATCGAGACTGCCGCGACGCCTCGCGAAGGCGACGCCTCCTGCCACGCCGGCAAGGCCGAGATGCGCGCGGCGGCGGCAAAGGCCGGAAAGAGCGAGATCCTCGACCGCTACGCCAGGGACTATCCGGCCGGCCCGCACGACCAGCCGCAGTCCATGTGCCCGGCATTCGGCTCGCTGCGCGTCGGCCTCCGGATGCGGCGCACTGCGACGGTGCTCTCCGGCTCGGCCTGTTGTGTCTACGGCCTGACCTTCACCGCACATTTCTATGGCGCCCGCCGCACCGTCGGCTACGTGCCGTTCAATTCCGAGACGCTGGTCACCGGCAAACTGTTCGAGGACATCCGCGAGGCCGTCCATCAACTGGCCGATCCCGCCCTCTACGACGCCATCGTCGTCACCAATCTCTGCGTCCCGACCGCCTCGGGCGTTCCCCTGCGGCTTCTGCCTAAGGAGATCGACGGCGTCCGCATCATCGGCATCGACGTTCCTGGTTTCGGTGTACCGACCCACGCCGAGGCGAAGGACATCCTCGCCGGCGCCATGCTCGCCTATGCGAGGTCCGAGGCCGAGGCCGGCCCCGTCGCGGCGCCGCGCGCACCGCGCAGCGACAAGCCTTCCGTGGCGCTTCTCGGCGAGATGTTTCCCGCCGATCCGATGGTGATCGGACGCCTCCTGGAACCGATGGGCCTTGCCGCCGGCCCCGTGGTGCCGACGCGCGAATGGCGCGAGCTCTATGCGGCGCTCGATTGCGCCGTCGCCGCCGCGATCCATCCTTTCTACACGGCATCCATTCGTGAATTCGAGACGGCCGGCCGGCCTGTGGTGGGCTCCGCCCCTGTCGGGGTGGAAGGCACGGCGGACTGGCTGTCCCGGATCGGCGAGGCCGCCGCCGTCTCGGCCGAGCGCATTGCGGCAGCCCAGAACGCCATCCTCCCGGCGATCCGGGGCGCGCTCGCCGGCTCACCCGTGTCCGGCCGGATCACCCTCTCCGGCTACGAGGGCTCCGAACTCCTGGTCGCAAGGCTCCTCGTCGAGAGCGGCGCCGATGTCCGCTACGTCGGCACCGCCTGCCCGAAGACGCCTTGGTCGGCCGCCGACTGGGAATGGCTGGAAGCCAAGGGCGTTCACGTGAAATTCCGCGCCTCGTTGGAAGACGATCTCGCGGCCTTCCATGAGTTTTCGCCGGATCTCGCCATCGGCACGACGCCGGTGGTCCAGAAGGCCAAGCAGTCCGGCACGCCGGCCCTCTATTTCACCAATCTCATCTCGTCGCGCCCGCTGATGGGCCCGGCCGGGGCCGGGTCGCTCGCCGAGGTGATCAACGGCGCGATCGCCTCGAAATCGCGCTTCGACACGATGAAGGCCTTCTTCGAAGGCGTCGGCGAGGGTTACGCTTCCGGCATCTGGGAGGACGTTCCGCAGAAGCCCAAGCCGGCGAAGATCCGCGCCGACCTGCAGATCAACGGCAAGAAGACGGCGACCTACGACGCCGGGATGGGGGACGTGTGATGCTCGTCCTCGATCACGACAGGGCCGGCGGCTACTGGGGCGCCGTCTACGTCTTTTCCGCGGTGAAGGGCCTGCAGGTCATCGTCGACGGCCCGGTCGGCTGCGAGAACCTGCCGGTCACCTCGGTGCTGCACTACACCGACGCCCTGCCGCCGCACGAATTACCGATCGTCGTCACCGGCCTGTCGGAAGACAATCTCGGCCAGACCGGCACCGAAGGGGCGATGAAGCGCGCCCATGCGACGCTCGATCCGACCCAGCCTTCAGTGGTGGTCACCGGGTCGATCGCCGAGATGATCGGCGGCGGCGTGACGCCGGAGGGCACCAACCTCAAGCGCTTCCTGCCGCGCACCATCGACGAGGACCAGTGGCAATGCGCCGACCGGGCGCTGAAGTGGCTGCTCACCGAATACGGGCCCAAGAAGGGAAAGATCCCCGCCCCGCGTGAGCGCAAGGAAGGCGAGAAGCCGAAGGTCAACATCATCGGCCCGGCCTATGGCATGTTCAACATGCCCTCCGACCTCGCCGAGATCCGCCGGCTGATCGAGGGCATCGGCGCCGAGGTGAACCTCGTCTTCCCGCTCGGCGCGCATCTGCGCGACATCCCGAAGCTGACCGCCGCCGACGCGAATGTCTGCCTTTACCGCGAATATGGCCGCCAGCTCTGCGAGGCCCTGGAGCGCCCCTATCTGCAGGCGCCGATCGGGCTGCATTCGACCACCGCCTTCCTGAGGAAGCTCGGCGAGATGCTGGGGCTCGACCCCGAACCCTTCATCACCCGCGAGAAGCACACGACGATCAAGCCGCTGTGGGATCTATGGCGCTCCGTGACCCAGGACTTCTTCGGCACGGCGAGCTTCGCCATTGTCGCCAACGAGACCTACGCCCGAGGCATCCGGCATTTTCTCGAGGACGAGATGGGCCTGCCCTGCCGTTTTGCGGTGCCGCGACTGTCCGGCAAGAAGACGCTGAACGACGAGGTCCGGCGGATGGTGAAGGAAACCCCGCCCCTCGTCCTCTTCGGCAGCTACAACGAACGCATGTACCTCGCCGAGACCGGCGGGCGCGGCACCTTCATTCCCGCTTCGTTCCCCGGCGCAGCGATCCGGCGGCACACCGGCACGCCCTTCATGGGCTATTCCGGCGCCACCTATCTCGTCCAGGAAGTCTGCAACGCCCTGTTCGACGCGCTCTTCCACATCCTGCCCCTCGGCACGGAGATGGACCGCGTCGTCGCCACCCCGGCCAAGGGCCTCCGGGCGCGAGAGGAAGAACTCGCCTGGTCGGGCGCCGCCAATCAACTGATGCAGGATGCGCTCGAGCGCGAACCGGTCCTGGTGCGGATCTCTGCGGCGCGGCGCCTGCGCGACGCAGCCGAAGCCGCCGCCCGGCGCGAAGGCTCCGGCACCGTCGAATTCCGCCATGTGGCGGCCTCGGCTCCGGCGGGAGAACCCGTCGCATGACCCGATGCCCCGCATTCATCCGCCGATCGCAAGGACAGCCAGGGAGATCTCTCACATGAGCCTCGTCGAACGCCACGGCCTCTCGCATTTTCGCGCCGACAAGCAGGAATACCGGATCGTCTACGCGGTGACCTTCCCGATCTTCTTCGCGGTCTCGCTCGTCTCGCGGCTCCTGCCGGCCCGCCTGCGACCCACGCCGTTCGGTAACGGCGGTGTTCTCGCGGTGTTTCGCGACGCCAGGGCCGCGGCCAATTCCGTCCTCCCCTACGCCTTCATGCGCTAGCAGCGGCGAGGACCAGAAGCTTCGGCGGCGAACCGTGTCATCGGCGCGGCCCGCCCGGAGATAAAGGAAACAAGGAGAAAGGAAATGGCAGACCATATGACGGGCCGGGAGGCGGGAACGCTCTCCGGCATGACGGAGCGGGAGGCACAGGAGTTCAACGGACTCTTCATGACCTCGTTCTTCGTCTTCTTGGGCATCGCGGTCGTCGCGCACATTCTCGTCTGGATCTGGCGGCCCTGGCTGCAGACCCCCGAGGTGAGCCAGGCGAGCCTCGACACGGCCCAATCGCTCCTCACGATGCTCAGCTAAGGAGATAGAACCATGTGGAGAATGTGGCTTCTCTTCGACCCGCGCAGAGCGCTCATCGGGCTCTTCACCTTCCTTCTGGTGCTGGCGCTCCTCATTCACTTCATCCTGCTCTCGACGGCCCGTTTCAACTGGCTGGCCAATCCGACCCCGCCCGGCGGCGCGGCTCAGACCAGCCAGATCGAAACGCCCCTCACGCAGCACGGCTGAGGCGAATTCGACGACACCTCGGGACGGCGTTCCGCGCCGTCCCGGAAAACGACCCGGGTTTGACAGGGATGGGAATCTCGCCATGGCGATGCTGTCGTTCGAACGCAAATATCGTGTGCGGGGAGGCACGCTCGTCGGCGGCGATCTCTTCGATTTCTGGGTCGGGCCCTTCTATGTCGGCTTCTTCGGCGTCACCGCGATCTTCTTCGCCCTCCTGGGCTCGCTGCTGATCTTCTACGACATCAGCCAGGGCAACGAGACGAACATCTTCGCCTTCTCGGTGAACCCGCCGTCGATCAAATACGGCCTCGGGCTGGCGCCGCTCGACGAAGGCGGCACCTGGCAGCTCGTCACCATGTGCGCCGTTGGCGCCTTTGCCTCCTGGGCACTGCGCGAGTTCGAGATCTGCCGAAAGCTCGGCATCGGCTGGCATGTCCCGATCGCCTATTCCTTCGCGATCCTCGCCTATGTCTCGCTGGTGGTGATCAGGCCACTGCTGCTCGGCGCCTGGGGTCACGGATTCCCCTACGGGATCATGTCACATCTCGACTGGGTCTCGAACGTCGGCTACCAGTTTCTGCACTTTCACTACAATCCCGCGCACATGTTGGCGGTGACGTTCTTCTTCACCACCACGATGTTTCTCGGCTTGCATGCCGGCGTCATTCTCGGCGCCGTCAATCCCGGAGAGGGCGAGGTGGTGAAGTATGGCGAGCACGAGAACGCCTATTTCCGCGATTTCATCTGTTATTCGATCGGGCCTTACGGCATCCACCGGCTCGGGCTGTTCTTCGCGCTGAACGCCGGCTTCTGGAGCGCTGTCTGCATCATCATCTCCGGTCCCTTCTGGGACAGAGGGTGGCCGTACTTCTTCGACTTCTACCTGAAGACCCCGGCCGCCATCGGCAACGTTGCTTACTGAGGGAGGCGGGACGATGGGATCCTATTCCAGCATCTACAATCGCATCCAGGTCCGCGGACCGTTCGACCCCGGCGTGCCGCTGAAGCACTCCTCGGACGAGCGCATCCAGTCCAAGACCTTCTCCTATTGGCTCGGCAAGATCGGCGATCCGCAGGTCGGGCCGCTCTATCTCGGCTGGTCGGGCGCGGCCTCTCTCGCCTTCGGCTTCATCGCCATCGAGATCATCGGCCTCAACATGTGGGCCTCGGTCGACTGGGATCCGTACGCGTTCGTGCGCAACCTCGCCTTCCTGTCGCTCGATCCGCCGCCGGCGAAATACGGCCTCAACCCGCTGGTGCCGCTCGGCGACGGCGGCTGGTGGATCCTCGCCGGCTTCTTCCTCACCACCTCGATCCTCTTGTGGTGGGTGAGGAGCTATACGAGGGCCCGGGCGCTCGGCATGGGCACCCATACGAGCTGGGCCTTCGCCTCGGCGATTTTCCTCTACCTCTCCCTCGGCCTGTTCCGACCGATCCTGATGGGATCGTGGTCGGAGGCCGTGCCCTTCGGCATCATCACGCATCTCAACTGGACGGCGTCGGTCTCGGTGCTCTACGGCAACTGGTACTACAACCCGTTCCACATGCTCTCGATCGTCTTCCTCTACGGCTCGACGATGCTCTTCGCCATGCACGGCGCGACCATCCTGGCCGTCTCGCGCTTCGGCGGCGAGCGCGAGGCCGAGGAGATCGTCGACCGCGGCACGGCCGCCGAGCGCGGCGCCCTCTTCTGGCGCTGGACCATGGGCTTCAACGCCACCTTCGAATCAATCCACCGCTGGGCGTGGTGGTTCGCGGTTCTGACCACCTTCACCGGCGCGATCGGCGTGCTCCTCACCGGCACCGTGGTCGACAACTGGTACCTGTGGGGCGTCAAGCACGGCATCGCGCCGAGCTACCCCTCGGTCTATCCGTCCTTCCCGATCCCCGACGAAGCCACGCGGAGTGTCCTGCAATGAGCACGAAGCACGTCCGTTACAGCCCGATCGTCGTCGGGGTCATATCCCTCGCGCTGGTTCTGGTCGGCCTCACGGTGCCGCCCTGGGTTTTCCCGCCGATCGAATCGATCGAAACGGGACCGGCGGCCATCGAGATGGTGCAGTTCAAGGCCGCCAGCCGGCAGTTGCCCTACAACGCCAGGCCGGTGGCGCTCGAGCCCGCCGACAACGAGGGCAGCCCGCAGGCCAGTGAAGTCTATCAGAACGTCCAGGTGCTGGGCGGCCTCACCGATGCGGAATTCACCCGGCTGATGCTGGCGATCACCGAATGGGTGTCGCCGGAACAGGGCTGCGAATACTGCCACAATCTGGAATCCGAGGAAGGCTTCGCCAGCGACGCCCTCTATACTAAGAAGGTCGCCCGCACGATGCTGCAGATGGTGCGTCACATCAACACCAACTGGCCGGAGCACGTCGCGCCCTCGGGCGTCACCTGCTACACCTGCCACCGCGGCCAGAACGTCCCGCCCCGCACCTGGTACGACCAGAACCGGCCGGGTGGCGACCAGTTCATGGGCAAGCCGCGGCCCTGGCACCTCGAAGCGAAGA
Organism: Jiella pacifica; assembly: GCF_010500815.1. GTDB lineage: Bacteria > Pseudomonadota > Alphaproteobacteria > Rhizobiales > Rhizobiaceae > Jiella > Jiella pacifica. Next base: position 56,326 of record NZ_JAAAMG010000012.1, on the reverse strand, counting down.
CCATCCGGCAGTTCTTCCCGGACGTGCCCTTCACCAAATATCTGAAGGAGGAGCATGCCAGCGCCAGGATCCAGTCATCCGACCCGCTGGTGTCGCGCACAGGCAGAGCGGAGGTGGCCCTCGAACAGGACGCCGAGGACATGTACCTCTTCATGATGCAGGTCTCGAACTCGCTCGGCGTCAACTGCACCTACTGCCACAATTCCCGGGCCTTCCGGGACTGGTCGCAGTCGACGCCCTTTCGCTGGATCGCCTATTGGGGCATCCGCATGACCCGGGACATCAACTCCAACTACATCCAGCCGCTCGCCTCAGTCTTCCCGGACAACCGCAAGGGCCCGCTCGGCGATCCCGCCAAGGCCGAGTGCGGCACCTGCCACATCGGCAACAACAAGCCGCTCGGCGGCTACAATCTGCTCGAGCACTATCTCGTCGGCCTGACCGAGGACGGCAAGGCGCCCGATCCCGCCCCGAAGGAGGCCATCCTGATCGGCGAGGCGAAGCCGACGGCGGTCACCGGTCCCGACCAGGACGCCGCCCAGCCGGCCCCCGCCCCTGCCCCGGTCTCCGAGGAGGCGATCGGCCAGTCGGTGGCGCCGGGCGGTAGCGGCGACGGGGTCGAGTACCGGTCGCAGGAAGAGCCGGCGAACACCGGCGGCGAGGATGTCAGCGGCACGGTCCGGCCCGTCCCCCAGGACCAGGACGCCAATGCGCCCTCCCCTGAGCCGACGGGCGATGCCGCACCCCGGGGCGCCGAGCCCTCGCAGCTCGATCCCGGCACGACGATGCAGCCGAGCGAGGAGCAGAACGGCACCGAGGGGACCGCGAACGCACCCTCCGCCGGACAGCCGCCCAGCAACCCGCCGCCGGCGGACGACACTCCGGGCAAAGAGGAGCCGGCCGATGTGGGGACTCCTGCAGCGCCGGCGGAGGGTTCGACGAACGGCGGGGCGGACGGCGCAGCGCCTGCAGCCGGCGCGGCGACGCCGCCCGCCAACCGCGGCCCCGCCCAGGGCACGACGACCCGCTTCGACTGACGGCAACGGGCAGGAGCGGCGCAGCTCCTGCCCGTTGATCCATCGCGATCTTCCACGTCACGCCAGGGCACGACGCACCGCCAGAACAAGGAACCGCGGGGCATTCGATGCCCCGCGGTTTTTCAGTCGATCGGCACCACCACGAAGCGGACGTCGCCGTTCGATGCGGTCAGAAGCAGCAGCGCGTTGCGCCGACCTTCCTCCTTCAGCTCGTCGATCTTTTCCTTCACCTCGGCAGCGCTCGCCACGGGCTCCTGCGCGACCTCGGTGATGAGCATGCCGGCCTCGACGCCCTTTTCCGCCGCAGCCGAATTCGCCGACACCGCCGTCACCACGGCTCCGGAGGCATCCTCCGCAAGGTCGAACTTCTTGCGTGCTTCCGCGTCGACGTCGCCGAGCGTCAGGCCGAGCGTCTCGACAGCCCCGGTATCCTCTGCCGGTTGCGCCGCGTCTGGCGACTGGGTGGTGTCGGTCTCGGCCATCATCTTCTCGCCGTCCTCGAGCCGTCCGAGCGTGATTTCGACAGTCTCCGGCTCGGCAGCGGCCGACACCGACTCCTTGCGCAGGATGCCGATCTGAACCTTCTTGCCGACCTTCGTCTCGGCGACCATGCGCGGCAGATCGTTGGAGCCCTCGACCTTGCGCCCGTCGAAGGAAACGATGACGTCGCCGACCTTCAGGCTGCCATTGTCCGACGGCCCGCCGGGGACGATGCCCATGACGACGGCACCGTCGCTCTGCTCGACGCCGAGCCCCTTGGCGATGTCCTCGTTCAGCGCCTGCAGGCGGATGCCGAGCCAGCCCCGGCGCGTCTCGCCATATTCGCGCAGCTGGTCGATGACGTTGACGGCGAGATTGGAGGGGATCGAGAAGCCGATGCCGATCGAGCCGCCGGTGGGCGAGATGATCGCCGTGTTGATGCCGACCACGTTGCCGAACATGTCGAACAGCGGGCCGCCGGAATTGCCGCGGTTGATCGCCGCATCGGTCTGGATGAAGTTGTCGTAGGGGCCGGCATTGATGTTGCGTCCCCTGGCCGAGACGATGCCGATCGAGACCGAGCCGCCGAGGCCGAAGGGATTGCCGATCGCCATCACCCAGTCGCCGATCCGAAGGTCTTCCGAATCACCCAGCTTGACGAAGGGTAGCGGCTTGCCCGCATCGACTTTCAAGACGGCGATGTCGGTCTTGGCATCCTTGCCGATCAGTTCGGCGTCGAGCTGGTCGCCATTGGGGAAGTTCACGGTGATCGTATCGGCGTCGCCGATGACGTGGTTGTTGGTGACGATGATGCCGGTCGGATCGATGACGAAGCCCGAGCCGAGCGACTGGACGCTCCTTTCGCCCGGCCCCTCGCGGTTGCGCAGGAGATCGTCGAAGAAATCCTGCAGCGGCGAGCCTTCCGGCGCCTGGAGCGGCGGAACGCCGCGCCCCGGCCGATCCACCCCTTGCGAGGTCGAGACGTTGACGACGGCATCGAGCAGCAGGTCGGCCAGATCGGCCACCGACAATGGGCCATACCGGGTCGGCCGCGAGGCTTCGTCCTGCGTCTGCGGAGCGGTCGTCGATGCGCCGGGCAGCGCATTGCCGTTGGCGGGAGCCCTCTCGGTGGCCCCGTTGTCGGTGGGCGGAACCGGGAGCGCCGGCACGCGCTCCTCGTTGCCGGCCGGAGGCTCCGGCGCCGCCGGTGCTTCGGGCGCTGCCTGAGCCGGCTCTGCCCCGCCCGGCGTCTGGGCGCCCGCCATGCGAGGCGGCGCCACACTCGAAAGGAGCACCGCCAACAGAACGGGAAGAAGAGCTTGAACGCGCATCGAAGTCATCGCGGGGGCCTCAAAAGTCTGGCGTCACGTCGGGGAACCGGACGGGTCGCACTTCACGACTGCGAGCGGACCGGAGAATTTCGACTTAATCAAGGGGACGGGCGACAGTTGGAGAAATGGTGATCGAAGCGGGAGCTTCGCACCCGACATCGTCATCCCACGTCGGGCGTCACTCGCATCCGCAATGCCGGGCAGAGCTTTCCCGTCAATGTCGGGCGATCCAGACGACCCCCACGCCGAGACAGGCGACGACGAGCCCGCCATAGCGCAGCCTTTCGGCCGAAACCTCGAGCGCCGACTTGGCCATGCGCTTGGCAAAGCCCGGAAACAGGCAATAGACGATGCCCTCGATCACCAGAAGGAGACCGAGGGCATCGAAGAAATCGGTCATCGCCGGGCCGTACGCTACTGAACGGTGGTCGGGGCGGCCCCTTGCGGATCGCCGGCAGTCGCGGGCTCGGCGAGTTCTTGCGGAGATGCCGCATCCGTGTCTGACGGATCGGACGGCGCGGTCGTTCCCGCATCCGCCGCCGGCAGAGCCGGCGTCGCAGCCGAGGCAGAGGCGGCATCGTCGGCGCCCGCCGGCGCCGCCGTCCCCTGTTCGGCACCATCGCCGCTGGCGCCGCCGGAAGGCGACACGACCCCCGCAGGTGTCGTTCCGCCCGAAGGCTGAACCGCGCTCGACTGGTCGTCCGGCGGGGTGGGGCTTTCCGGCGCCGAGCTTTGCGGCGAAGCGTCTTCCCTCTCGCTGGGTGCTGCCCGCGGCGAGTTCTGAATCCCGCCTCGTCCGCCTTCACCGTTGAAATAGCGGAAGAACTCCGAATCCGGGGATAGAACCATCGTCGTGCCGGAATTCTCCAGCGACGTGCGATAGGCCTGCATGGATCGATAGAAGTCGAAGAATTCCGGGTCGTTCTGATATACGTTGGCGAAGATGCCGCTGCGCTCGGCCTCGCCCTGACCCTTGATGATCTCGGACTCCTTGCGGGCGGTCGCAACCGTCTCCGTCACTTCGCGGTCGGCAGCGGCCCTGATCTCGCGCGCGGCGACCTGACCCCTTGCCCTCAGCCGCTCGGCCTCGGCGAGACGTTCGGCCTTCATGCGCTCATAGGTCTGCTGCGAGACTTCCTGCGTGAGATCGGTGCGCCGGATCCTGACGTCGTCGATCGTCACGCCGAGGCTGGCCGCGTCCTGGCGGATCTCGTCGCGCACCTGGCGCATCATCTCGCCGCGCTCGTCAGACAGCGCCGCCTCGAAGCCGCGCAGGCCGTAGACCCGGCGCAGCGCCGCATCGAGGCGGGTGCGCAGGCGCTGCTCGGCCTGCAGCATCGATCCCGACACGGTCTGGCGGAATTTCGCGGCGTCGGAGATGTTGTAGACCAGGAACGCGTCGACTTCGTAGAACTTGCCGCCCGAGACCTGGACGCGGATGTCCTCGAGATCGAAACGCAGCAATCGATCCGGCAGCATCTGCACGTTGTCCGCCCCGATGAAGGAGAAGGGCGACTTGAAGTAGAGGCCGGGCTCGTCGACGACGCGGCGGATCTCGCCGAAGCGAAGGACGATCGCCTGCTCCCTCTCGTTGACGACGAAGACCGAGTTCCACAAGAGGAGCGCGCCGACGGCCAGAACGATCAGAACGGCATAAAAACGGTTGGCCATCAGTTGTTCGTGCCCCTCTCGACGGTCCCGCCCGTGCGGGGGGAGCTGTTGCGGGTGATCTCGTTGAGCGGCAGATAGGGAACGACCCCCTGCCCGCCGCCCGGAGCGTTCTGATCCAGTATGATCTTCGAGGAGTCCTTCAACACGCCTTCCATCGTCTCCAGGAAGAGCCGCTTGCGGGTGACGTCGGGCGCCTTGCGGTATTCTTCGAGCACCGAGAAGAAGCGCTGGGCCTCACCGGTCGCTTCCTGGGTCACCCGGCTCTTGTAGGCGGCAGCATCCTCGCGGATCTGCGCCGCTTCTCCGCGTGCCTGGCCGAGCTGCTTGTTGCGGTAGAGATTGGCCTCTTCGACGAAGCGGTCCTCGTCCTGCTCTGCGCGCTGCACCTCGTCGAACGCGTCCGCGACCTGCGAGGGCGGCGCGGCGTCCTCGATCGAGATGGCGTTGATCCGGATACCCGCCTGATAGGTGTTCAGCGTGTCCTGGGTGATCTGGCGGACCTCGTCGGCGATTCCGGCGCGATCGTCGCGGAAGACGTCCTGAACCGGCCGGCGACCGACCACTTCACGGATCGCGCTCTCGGAGACCTGCTGCACCATCGAGATGGGATCGTCGACGTTGAACAGGAAGTTCTTCGGGTCGTCGACCTGATAGAGAACCGCGAACTGCACGTCGACGATGTTCTGATCGCCGGAGAGCATCAACCCCGAATTATCGCCCCGTTGGCCCGAACCGAGGGTGATCTGGCTTTCGACCACGGGCACGGTATCGACCGTTTCGAACGGCCAGAGGAGAAAGTGCAGGCCCGGCTCGGAGAGCTCGGCCTTCGGCTTGCCGAACAGCATCTCGACGCCGACCTCGTCCGGCTGGACGGTGTAGACGCTCTTGAACAACCACAACACACCACCGACGACGAGAACCAGGAGCACCCAGCCGAAGGCGGACTTACCGCCGCCGCCGCCGCCCCCGGGCATCGCCCGGCGCAAGCGATCCTGACCGCGACGCAGGATGTCCTCCAGATCCGGCGAATTCGCACCGCCGCCCGTGGGCCGCGGTCCCTGCGGACGCTGGCCCCAAGGACCACCGGTTCCGCCGCCTTTCCAGCCCCCGTTGCCGGTCTGATTGCTCCAGGGCATCGATATCCTTTCAACGTAACGGGAAAATCGGGTATCGATCTCCTCGAAACCCGCGCGTGACGCGTGCTCAGCCCTTATAAGTACTGCAAAATCTGCTTTCAACGCATCGACGGTGTTTTCGGCCCCGGCAATGGTCGCAACGTTACGATTCCATGAGCGCCCGGCCGCTGGCTGCGCAGCTTCAGCGTGTGGCGGCGATCCGACGATAGATGGTGAAGCGCGTCGCCGCGCTGTCTCGCCCGTGCCTAACCGGCCCCTCGCTGTGGACGGGCTCGAAGGTCGCCGGATCGATCGTCGGGAAGCGTGCGTCGCCTTCCGGTGCGGCCGCCACCTCGGAGACATAGAGCCTTTCGAGCTTGTCGAAGAAAAGGCGATAGATTTCCTCGCCGCCTGCGATCACGATTTCGTCCGCGCCACGTGATGCCGCACATGACGCCGCGATTTCGAGCGCCGCCTGGGGCGTCGCGGCAAGACGCGCCCCTTCGAACGGCGCATGGTCCTGTCGGGTCAGGACGATCGTGTCGCGGCCGTCGAGGACGCGGCCGATCGACTGCAGGGTCTTACGGCCCATGATCATCGGCTTGCCCATGGTCAGGCGGCGATAGCGCTTGAGATCGCTCGGGATCGACCAGGGCATCGAACCGTTTCGTCCGATGACGCGGTTCTCGGCCATCGCGACGACGGCGACGAGGGGGATGGAGCCGCTCACACCGCAACCCTCGCCGCGATGTGCGGATGGGCCTCGTATCCCTCGATCTCGATGTCCTCGAATCGGAAGGCGAAGAGATCGCCGATCTCGGGATTGAGTTTCAGGCGCGGCAGCGGCAGCGGCTCGCGGGAAAGCTGCAGCCGGGCCTGGTCGAGATGGTTGCTGTAGAGATGAGCGTCACCCAGCGTGTGAACGAAATCCCCGGGCTTCAGCCCGCTCACCTGCGCGACCATCGCGGTGAGCAGCGCATAGGAGGCGATGTTGAACGGCACGCCCAGGAATACGTCGGCCGAACGCTGGTAGAGCAGGCAGGACAGCCGGCCGTCGGCGACGTAGAACTGGAACAGGCAATGGCAGGGCGGCAGGGCCATCTCGTCGACCAGCGCCGGGTTCCAGGCCGAGACGATCAGCCGGCGCGAATCGGGCGTCTTCTTTATCGCGGCGAGAAGGTTGGCGATCTGGTCGATATGGCCGCCGTGATAGTCCGGCCAGGAACGCCACTGTGCCCCATAGACCGGGCCGAGTTCGCCGTCCTTGTCGGCCCATTCGTCCCAGATGCGGACCCCGTTCTCCTTCAGATAGGCGATGTTGGTCTCGCCCTTCAGGAACCACAGGAGCTCATGGACGATCGAGCGAATGTGCAGCTTCTTGGTGGTCAGCAGCGGAAACCCGGCGGAAAGATCGAATCGCATCTGATGGCCGAAGACCGAACGCGTCCCGGTGCCGGTGCGGTCGCTCTTTTCCACGCCTTCGGTGAGGACGCGATCGAGAAGGTCGAGATACTGGCGCATCGTCTCCCCATGGCGGGACGAGGTTAACCGGCCACACGGTCCGGACGAGATCGGGTGGGACGGCTGCCATTCGTCGGCATTTCACCGTCCCACACCTCAGGAAGTGGCGAAATCTCGCTCCGGAGTCGACTCCGGCGGGCCAAGTTTCCCCGAATTCTTCGCCCGGCCACCCTTCCTTTCGCATCCGCGCGGCATCGAGGCCGATCCTCCTCTTTTCACAGGGACGTAATATCCTTATATTCGGCTCGCCGGGCATTCGTCCGGCTATGGCGATAAACGTTCGTTGGAATAAGCCTTTCGGACCCGGGGGCGGTACCCGGCGCCTCCACCACATGCCAGCTTGGCGATTCAGGCTGGCATGTGGCGGGGGCGAAATAGGATCGACGAGGGTGTAAAGAGCGAATTTTTGCTCGGCATGGTTCCGCCGTTATCGGGCCGTATCAATAGTTGCCAACGACAACTATGCGGAAGCACGTCTCGCAGCGTAAGCTGTGCGATAGCTTCAATTCAAGTCCTGGGGGTTCGCACTTCTAGGCGGGGCTCGGAGGCGCCTGGCAACAGAAGCCTCCACTTTTTATGGTCCGGCATGCGGAAGAAATCCGTGCTCGGAAAGGGGACTGAGGGGATCGGAACGCCGGAATGGGCCAGGATCTTATTCGTTACGACGTTCTTGCGCAGGAGGCGCTTCGCGGCGTCATCCGCAAGGTTCTCAGCGAGGTGGCCAAGACGGGTCTGCCCGGAGAACATCATTTCTTCATCACGTTCCTGACCTCGGCTCCGGGGGTGCGAATCTCGTCGCGCCTGCGGGAGAAATATCCCGAGTTGATGACCATCGTGGTCCAGCATCAGTTCTGGGACCTGCAGGTCACGGAAGCGTCCTTCGAGGTCGGTCTGTCCTTCTCCGACATTCCGGAGCGGCTGCTCGTGCCGTTCAGCGCGATCCGTGGCTTCTACGATCCCGCGGTGAATTTCGAGCTGGAATTCGACGTGCAGGGCGCGGTCGCGGCCAACGGCCAGACGGAGCCGCAGGAGCCAGCTTCCGCGCCGACGCAGTTGATGACGCCCTCGGCGATCCCGGGTCCCGCCGCCCGCAAGGGCAAGGACGCGGCCAAGGCGGAGAAATCCGCCGGCGAGGACGACGGGGACGAGGCGGACCGCAAGGACGCCGAAGTCGTCTCCCTCGACGCCTTCCGCAAGAAGACCTGAGCGCCCCTCAGATGGGCGATCTCGTCAATCTGCGGCAGGCCCGCAAGCAGCGCTCGCGCGACGAGAAGGAGCGCCTCGCCGAAGAGAACCGCAGCCGGTTCGGACGCGGCAAGCTCGAACGGACGCGCGAGGCGGCCGAGCGCCGCCGCAGCGAGGCTGTGCTCGACGGCGCCAGGATCGATCGGCCCGAAAAGCCGGGCGCCTGAGAACGGTGGCCATTGTCAAGCGATCGGTCTCGATCAGCGGCCATCCGACGTCGATCAGCATCGAGGACCGGTTCTGGCAGTGCCTGCGTGAGATCGCGGCCAGAGAGGGCGTGGCCCTGGCCCGGCTGATCGCCCGCATCGATGCCGAGCGCGATCCCGCCGCCAATCTCTCCTCGGCCATCCGGCTTCACGTGCTGGAAGACGCGCTCGCCCGCGCCGCGCCGGGCCCGGGGCTCCCGAGCCGGACATCCGGCGCGATCAGAAATCCAGAGGATTGGTGACGCCCGGCAGCGACTGGAAATCCGGCTTGTCGGCGTTGCTCGCATTCGGCAAAGGCCGGTCGAAGGTCAGCGCCGACGGGACATCGCGATTCGAGGTGCCGGCGCTCGCCGGCGGTTTTGGCTTCGGCGCCGCCTGGCGTCGCGCGGGAGCCGCAGGCTTGGCTTCGGTTTCAGCGGCCGCCTTCGCCGCAGCCTCGCGCGCCGCCCGTTCTTCCGCCGCCTCGCGCCGGGCTTCCTCTTCCTGGATGGCCCGCGCCTCTTCCTCCTCGGCCGCCTTGCGGTGCGCTTCGGCCTCCGCGGCGCGATTCTCGGCGACGGTCTTGCGCCAGCGGTAGAACCGGGCCTCGCGGCGCAGCCGCAGCTTTTCTTCCAGGCTCTCCTGCATCGCTTCGACCCGCGCCTGCTCGCGCTCCAGCGCCCGCACCGACAGATAGTTCGTCAGCGCCGCGGCATCGAGATCAAGTCTCGGCGCCGCGATCGAGCCCTCCAGGGAATAGGTCACCAGCGGTTCCGTCCCCTCGACACGGTCGAGCCCCGCATCGAGAGCCAGCCTCAGATTGCCGCCGAGATCGAGGCTGGCGAGATCGAGACTGGCATCGATGGTCAGGCGGGAGTCTTCGCCTGCGAGTTCGACCGGCGCAAGCTTGAGCGTCCCGCCCGTCACCGCGAATTCGGCGGTCGCCTGGGGAATGTCGAAGGACCTCGCCTGGCTGAGCGATCGGAAGGTCTGCGCCGTTTCCGCCTGCGGCTTGAAGTCGGGTGCGTCCGCGGCTGCCAGAAGCGGCTGCATGATCGCCTCCGGCACGCCGGGAAGCCTGCCATTGGTCAGGGTCAGTTCGCCGGCACCCGACAATGCCGCAATCAGCGCCCGATAGGACTGGCCGCTCGAATCCAGCCGGATTTCGCCATCGAGCCGGGCCGGCCCCTCGCCGCCGGACACCGCCGGAGCAAGCGCCGAGAGATCGATGCCGTCGGCATAAGCCGCCAGGGAGAAGCCGGCGAGCCCGTCGGCATTGCGCATGACGAGGCTACCGGCGGTCTCGGCCCCATTGAATTCGGCGCGGATGTTCTTCAGCGAAGCGGATGTCGGCGTGAGGTCGAGGCTGGTAGAAACGTTCGACAGTGCCAGCCCGCCCGCCAGTTCCAGCCGGCCGGCCGACAGGTCGACGGCCACGTCGAGCTTCGGCAGGAGGCCCGGCGTGAACGCGTCCGACGACCAGGAAACCTCGCCCGAAGCTCCAAGCGGCGACCGCCCGTAGACGAGATTGGCGAGCCAGGGAAGCGACAGTTCCGACAGCTGGAGCTTGCCGCCGAGCGGCTTGCCGGCCGGCTCGACCAGATCGCCCGAAACGTCGACGCCGGCGACCTTGCCGTTGAGCCCGGCGATCTGCCATGCTCCCTGGCCGAAGATGACGCCGGCATTCAGCTGCACCGGAACCGCGTCGAAGGACTGGCCGAGATCGATCGCCAGCGTCCTCAGCCACGGCCCGGCGTCCTCGCTGTCGACGTAGAAGGCGAGATCCACCCCGTTGACGCCCTCCGGCGTCACGTCGACGCTGCCGTCGAGGCTGACTTCGCTGCCCGGCGCGCGCATCGTCGCGCTGGCGACGACCGGACCGGTCTCGGCGGCCGAAACCGACAGCTCGACTTCGAGCGGCGACGGCGGCGCAGCCTCTGCCGCCGCGATCCCCAACTGGCCCAGCAGAACCGTCGGCCGATCGTTTTCCAGCCGCAGATCGAGGCCGAAGCGGCCGCTTTCGACGGCGGCATAGATGCCGTTCTCGACCGCCGATTCGAGGTCGATATTGGTGCCGTCCGCCGTGCCGTCGAGCCGGACGAGCAGTGTCGGCTTCTTGCCGGGCTGACCTTCGGTCGCCTCGACCTCGCCGGAGAGCTTGAGCGGCGCCAGCTTGGCGGCGCGCGGCGCCAGCACCTCGATCAGCGGAATGCCCGGGAAGATCCGTTGCAGGAAGGCGAAGAAGCGCTGCGGCTCCTCGGATTCGAGCGAGACGTCGAGCTTGCCCTTGGCGTCGCCGCCGGAAAGATCGGTCAGACTGCCCGAGGAGGTCAGCCGTGCCCCGGCGAGGCCGTCGATCCGCAGGCGATCGACCGCCAGGGAATCGCCGTCGAAGCGGAGATCGGCATCGACCGCGTCGGCGCTCGCACCGGCATAGGTGATCGGTCCGGCCTTCAGCGCCAAATCGAAGCGATCGGCCTCGGCAAGCGAGTGCTCGCGGCCGGTGAACAGCCGGGAGAGCGCGAGGACGGCGTCGAGATCGACGGTTCCGCCGGTCAGATCGGCGCTCAACGTGGTCGCGCCCTCCGCCTCCTCCCGGGCGATCCGGCCCTTGATCGGGTTGCCGCCGACGTCGATCTCGAGCGCGTCGAAGACCTGGCGGCTGGCCGTCAGCGTCGTCCTGGCGGAAAACCCTGCGCGGGGCAGCGCCCGGACGGCCGGATCGACGTTGCCGGACAGCCAGTCCGAAAAGCCCGAAGGCTGCTGCGAGGCGACCAGCAGATCGCCTTCGAAGGTGAGCGCCCGGTCGATACCGAGGTCGCCGGAGGCCTCGATGCGCGTGCGGCCGGGAACTTCCGCGACGAAGCTGTCGAGCCTCCAGCCGGCCGGACGCGGCCGTGCCACGACGGCGACGTCGCGGATCGTCGTGTCCCCGGCCGTCACAACGGGCAGCGAGATCTCGACCGTCCCGTCGATCTTCGGGCGCGGCACCTCGGCGAGGACGGCGCGCATCGCCTCGACGCGCCGCGCCAGGCTCTGCTCCGGCGCTTCGGCAGGCGGTTCGGCGCCCCGCAAGGACCAGTCCGGCACTGCGCCGCCCGCCGCGCCGTTGCCGCCAAGCGCGTCGACATTGACCTGCTCGCCCTTCAGGGCGACGTCGAACCGGGACTCGTCGCCATAGTCCAGGCTGCCGCTGCCCGTGAGGACATAGGGCTGCGGCCCGCCGCCCGCCTCGACCCGCATGTCCGTGACCGCCGCCTTTTCGGGGGTCAGGGTGATGGCGCCGCTGACGCGGAGCGGGGCAACTGCGGGCTTCTCATCAGCCGGCGCGGCGTCTTCGTCGCCTGCGCCGAGGGACTCGAACGGGCTTGCAGCATCCGCCGTATCCAGCGGCGCCGGCGCCGGGCGGATCAGGCTGACGCTGCCGGCAAATTGCGGCACGGCGCCGGAGGCGCTGGCGCTGCCGTCGAGAACGATCTGCGCGTCGAGGGTTCGGTTGCTGGCGGTGAGGCGCACCGGCATCGCGCCGTCCTCGCCGGGGATGCCGGTCGAGACATCGAAGGTGACGACGTCGCCGTCCACACTGAACGAGCCGCTGCCGACCACCGGGCCGGCGAGCGATTCTGCGGACAGTGTCGCATCGATGTCGAGGAGGGTCTTCGTGCGCCCCCGCGCCTCGTCCTCGATCACCACCATACCGTCATTGACGGCGACGTTCTGCAGAACGACCCTCGCCCCGGTCGGGATCTTCGGGTCGTCCGCCACCCACCCGATCGTATCGTCCGGGCGCAGCGGCAGCCGCACCCGCGGCCGGTCGAGGGTCATGGAATAGATGTAGATCTCGCCGGAGAGATAGGGGGCGAGTTCGGCGTCCATGCGAAAACGCTCGACCGTCATCAGCGAGGAACCGTCCTCGTCCTCGACCTCGACGTCGTTGAAGGTCACCGAGGGAAACGGCAGCAGCCGCGCCGAGGCCGAGCCCTTGACGATGACCTTGCGACCGAGAATTTGCGAGGCTTCGCGCTCGAAATCGGCGCGATAGGCCGTCCAGTCGACGAAGTAAGGCGCAACCAGCGCCGCGAGCAGCACCAGAACGAGCAGTCCACCGAACAGGACGAATGCTCTGACCAGTTGCCTTTCTCCCTATCGTCGCTCGAGACCGCTACGAAGATACGCAGGACGACCGGCCTTCATCATGTGCCGCCGTGGCTCGGCCGCTCCCCCCTCGGCCATGCTCCGGTCGACTGATGGGCGATGCGTCGTCCGTCGGACATGTCCTGCAGAATGGCGACCCCGGAGGATAGGCCAGAACAGATACGGAATGTCGAGGGGCAATTGTTGCGTCACAGCATGAAGATTTTGCCAGGGTTCATGATGTCCTTCGGATCGAGGGCCGCCTTGATCATCTTCATGAAATCCACCGTCTCGCCGAGCTCGGCGCGCAGATAGCCGCGCTTGCCCTGGCCGATGCCATGCTCGCCGGTGCAGGTGCCGTCCATCTCCACCGCCCGGGCCGCGAGCCGCGCCATGAAGGCTTCCGCCGCGTCGATCTCGCGGCCGTCCTCCATGTCGAGCAGCAGGGTGACGTGGAAGTTGCCGTCGCCGACATGGCCGATGATCGGGCCGATCAGGCCGCTCGCCTCGATGTCGGCCTGGGTGTCGCCGATGCAGTCCGCCAGCCGCGAGACCGGCACGCAGACATCCGTGGCGATCGCCCGGCTGCCGGGCCGCAGCAGCATCGAGGCCCAGTACATGTCGTGCCGAGCCTTCCACAGCCGGCTTCGTTCCTCCGGCCGGTTGGAGGCTTCGAGCGCGCCGCCGCCATGGTCCGCGGCGATCATGGAGAAGGTCTCGGCCTGCTCGGCGACGGAGGCGGGCGAGCCGTGGAACTCGACGAACAACGAAGGCTGCGGCTTCAGATCGAGCTTGGCATAGGCGATCGCCGCTTCCATCGACTGGGCGTCGAGAAGCTCGATCCGGGCGACGGGAATGCCGGTCTGCACCGTCTGGATCACCGTGTTCACCGCGTCGCGGACCGTGGGAAACGGGCAGACGCCGGCGAGCACGTCCTCGGGGATGCCGTAGAGCTTCAGGGTCAGCTGGGTGATGACACCGAGCGTTCCCTCGGAGCCGACGAGAAGCCGGGTCATGTCGTAGCCGGCAGAGGTCTTTTTCGCCCGCCGCGCGGTGCGGATGATCCGCCCGTCCGCCATCACCGCGTTGAGGGAGACGACGTTGTCGCGCATCGTGCCGTATCGCACGGCATTGGTGCCCGAGGCCCGCGTCGCCGCCATGCCGCCGAGGCTGGCATTGGCGCCGGGATCGATCGGGAAGAACAGGCCGGTGTCGCGCAAGTGGGCGTTGAGCCCCTCCCGCGTCACGCCCGGCTCGATGACGCAGTCGAGATCCTCTGCATGGACGGCGAGGACGCGGTCCATGCGCGACAGGTCGAGCGACACGCCGCCCTGCGGCGCGTTGACGTGGCCCTCGAGCGACGAGCCCGTGCCGAAGGGGATGATCGGCGTGGCGTTCGCCGCGCAGATCCGCACCACCTTTTGGACCTCGGCCTCGGTCGTGGCAAAGACCACGGCGTCCGGCGCCTGGTTGGGCAGATAGGTGGTGGTGTGGGCATGGGCGCGGCGCACGTCCTCGCCGGTGACGACGCGCTCGCCGAAGGCCTCTTTCAAGCTGGCGACGGTGGCCGCGATGCCGGTTCGAACGGCCGGTCGTTCGGCCAGAATGTCCTTGAGCGCCATGGCGCGTCTCCCCTTGCCGCCGTCGATCGGCACCGACGGACGGAATCGTCTTTCCTCGCCGACCACCATGCGCCGTGACCGGCAGAAACATCAATGCCTTGCCGAGCGCGATGAAGGTCTGACCCGCGATTGCCGCGTCCCGCCCTTCTGCCATGGCGAGCCGTTCGGGCAAAGCCCGCCCCTCGTCGGCCGGGGAGGATCTGCCGGCATGGCGATTGACATCTGCCAATACCGGCGCGAACTCGCCGGAACGGATCCGTCAGACGAAAAGGTCGACACCATGGACGATACGATCGCCGCGCCGTTCCGCTCCCGCGAGTTGTCGCTCGAACCCGGCTGGATCGACTACAACGGCCACCTCAACCTCGCCTACTACCACGTGCTGTTCGATCGCGGCATCGACGACCTGTTCGACGCGATCGGTCTCGGCGAGCGCTACCGCGAGCGAACCGGCTTCACCACCTACACGGCCGAGGCGCATGTGCGCTATCTGAAGGAAGTGCCGCCGGGCGCCAGGGTGATCGTCTCGACGATGATCGTCGGGCTCGACGAGAAGCGCCTGCACATGTTCCAGGAGATGCACCACACCGACGGCTGGCTCGCGGCGACGCTGGAGAATCTGAGCCTGTCGATCGACCAGCGCGGCGTGGCGCCGAAGGTCGCGCCGTTTCCGGCAGAGACGTTCCAGAGAGTCAAAGCCGCGTTCGAGGTTCACACCACCCTGCCTCGTCCGGCGGAGCTTTGCCGAGCGATCCGACCACTCGTCTGAGCCGGACGAAACGCTCCATCCCGGTTTCCAGCGTTCGCAGGCTCACGCGGCCTTGGCGGAGTCGCGGCGCTCCTTCGGCGGCGTTTCGCGCAGCTGGCGGGCGAGTTCCGACAGCGCCGCTTCGGCGCCGCCGGTCCTCGGCTGCGCGCCCTGCGCGCCGATGCCGAGTTCGTCCAGCACCGAAAGGGTGATCGCCTGTTCCAGCGCCCGCGCATCCTTGGCGAGGCAGTAGATCATCACGTGGAACTGCAGCTTGCCGAGTTCGCTGGTGGCGACGCTGACCTCGGTCTCCGGCCCGGCCGTATCGAAGCCGGCCTTGCGCGCGGCGAACTGATGGAAGCGGGACGCCAGTTCCCGGTCCGGCGAGAGAGCGTCCTGCGCCGCCGCCTCGATCGCCGCGATGACGCGCCCCGGCAGATACGCCTGTTCGAGGGTCAGGGTGAACCGATGCGGCGCGTAGTGGCGCGGCTGCGCCTCGACCTTGACGGCGCCGGTGAGCAGGATCGAATTCGGCAGCATCACCGTCCGCCCCGTTCCGGACGCGCCGAGATTGCGTGACGGCAGCTCGGTGATCGTCGTCGAGAACAGGCCGTGATCGATCACCTCGCCATGAATGCCGCCGATCTCGATGCGATCACCGACCTTGAACAGATGGCCCCCGAAGCGCAGCATCGAGCCCGCCGCGCACATGATCAGTTCCTTGGTCGCGACGACGACGGCGACGAGCACGGCCGTCAGCGACAGCATCATGTCCTGGATCTCGGACAGCCAGATCGCCAGAATGCCGATCGCCAGGACGACGTTGCAGATCGCCCGCAACTTGAAGCGGTGCCGCCGCACCAGGACCGGGTCCGACCGGCGCCCGATCAGCGCGTCGCCGATCATTCGGCATGCAAACAGCGCCGCGATCAGAACCAGCGTGACGGTGAGATTGTCGGCGATACGCGGCGGAATGAAGAAGGACAACGCAAAAGCTCCCGCCGGCGTCCGAGTACCCGGTGAAAGGCGACGACGCTCTGGCTCGACGAACGGTTTGAACTTGACCCGATATGACGCCGATACGGTTAAGCGTAGCTTTACCGATTGTGGTCATTTGAAGGAGTTTTCGAGGCCTGCACGCCGCCTTCTTGTCGTCCTGAGCCGGCGCGTTCAATCAGCAACAGGCGATTTCGCGATTGTCTTGCCGCGCCAAGGCAGACGCGCCGGCGGTCAGGCTGCGCCGGTCGAGACAATCCCTCCACCGGGCGCGTTAATTGAATTGGTTGCGCCAGCCGCGATTGTTGCAAAGGCGACGCGCAAATTCTATCCCAGTGCCGCTCATATGCCTTTACCCGTCAAACCAGAACGATCGAGACCACCATGGCATCGAAGACGCTCCTGCTCCTGCCCGGCGACGGCATCGGCACCGAAATCATGGCCGAGGTCGAAAAGCAGATCGCCGTCCTCAACGACGTCGCGGGTTCCGGCTTCGAGACCGAGACCGCCCTCGTCGGCGGATCGGCCTACGACGCGGAGGGCGCGCCGCTGTCCGACGCCACGATGGCGCTCGCGCAGGCGGCCGATGCGACGCTCTTCGGCGCCGTCGGCGGTCCGAAATGGGACGGCGTTTCCTACGACAAGCGCCCGGAGGCGGGCCTCCTGCGGCTGCGCAAGGAGATGGAGCTCTTCGCCAATCTGCGCCCTGCCATCTGCTATCCCGCGCTCGCCGACGCGTCATCGCTGAAGCGCGAGATCATCGAGGGCCTCGACATCCTGATCCTGCGCGAGCTCACCGGCGGCGTCTATTTCGGCGAGCCCAAGGAGATCATCGACCTTCCCAACGGCCAGAAGCGGGCGATCGACACGCAGGTCTACGACACCTACGAGATCGAGCGCATCGCCAGGGCCGCCTTCGACCTCGCCAAGACGCGGCGTGGCAAGGTCACCTCGATGGAGAAGCGCAACGTGATGAAATCCGGCGTCTTCTGGAACGAGGTGGTCACGCGGGTGCACCGGGAGGAATATCCCGAGATGACGCTCGAGCACGAGCTCGCCGACGCCGGCGGCATGAAGCTCGTCAAGGCGCCGAAACAGTTCGACGTCATCGTCACCGACAATCTCTTCGGCGACATGCTCTCCGATATCGCGGCGATGCTCACCGGCTCGCTCGGCATGCTGCCCTCGGCCTCGCTCGGCGCAGTGGACGCCAAGACCGGCAAGCGCAAGGCGCTCTACGAGCCGGTCCACGGCTCGGCGCCGGACATCGCCGGCACCGGCAAGGCCAACCCGCTGGCGATGATCGCCTCGCTCGCCATGGGTCTTCGCTATTCCTTCGAAATGGTCCGCGAGGCCGACGCGCTGGAGGCTGCCATCGCCGAGACGTTGGAAGCCGGCATCCGCACCGGCGACGTCATGGCGCCGGGCTGCACGGAGGTCGGCACGAGCCGCATGGGCGACGCGGTGGCGGAGCGGTTTCGGGCAAAGCTCGCGGGTTGAACGTCATCGCTGTCGCACTTTCGTCACGAGGCGCATAAGCGGGGCAGGCAGGCTTTCGGCCGGCGCGCCTCTGCCATAAAAGCCCCCCATGACCTATGACGCGATCATTCTCGGGGCCGGCGGCGCGGGCCTGCTTGCCGCGGCGACGGCCGGCCAGGCGGATGCCCGCGTCCTCGTCGTCGATCATGCGAGCGAGGCGGGCAAGAAGATCCTGATCTCCGGCGGCGGGCGCTGCAACTTCACCAATCTGGGGACGGAGCCAAAGTGCTTCCTCTCCGAAAACCCGCATTTCGTGAAATCCGCGCTCAAGCGCTACAGCCAGTTCGACTTCCTCGCCCTCGTCGAAGCCCATGGCATCGCCTTCCACGAAAAGACTCTCGGCCAGCTGTTCTGCGACGGCTCCGCCCGGCAGATCGTCGACATGCTTCTCGCCGAATGCCGGCGCGGCGGCGTCGAAATCCGCCTGTCCGCCCAGATCGGCGAGATCGGCCATCGGGACGGCCGCTTCACGGTCGGCGGCGACTCGGCGCCGAACCTCGTCGTCGCCACCGGCGGGCCGTCGATCCCCAAGATGGGCGCCACCGGCCGGGCCTACGCCATCGCCGAACAGTTCGGCCTGAGCGTCGTCACGCCCCGCCCGGCGCTGGTGCCCCTCACCCTCGGCGGCGAGGAGCGGCTGTTCAAGGAGATCTCCGGCGTCGCCTGCCCGGTGGTGGCCAAGGTGCGGGACGTCGCCTTCGCCGAGGCCGCGCTGTTCACCCACAAGGGGCTCTCCGGCCCAGCGATCCTGCAGATATCGTCCTACTGGTCACCGGGGGAGACGATCGCCCTCACGGTTCTCACCGATGCCACCGATCATCTGCGCGCGGCCAAGCGCAGAATGCCCCGCGCCCATCTCAAGGCAGCCCTCGCCGAACATCTGCCGAACCGCCTGGCCGAGGCCCTCGCCGCCCGCATCGGCCTCACCGCCGAACTCGGCAACCTCTCCGACAAGGCGCTGGACGCGGCGGCCGAGACCCTGACCCGCCTGACCTTCCGCCCCACCGGCACCGAAGGCTATGCGAAAGCGGAAGTGACCGCCGGCGGCATCGACACGGCGGAGCTGTCGTCGAAGACGATGGAAGCGCGCAAGGTCCCCGGCCTCTACGCCATCGGAGAGGCCGTCGACGTCACAGGCTGGCTCGGCGGGTATAATTTCCAGTGGGCGTGGTCGTCGGGCGTGGCGGCGGGGCGGGCGATCGGGGTCGCAAAAAGCGGCCGCCTCGGGTTGAGCGTCTAGACCTCGGCCTTTGTCAGGATCTCGTTGATCCTGGACTGCCACCCTTCCCCCGTCGCCTTGAACCTGGCGATCACATCCGGATCGAGCCGCAGGGAGATCTGCTGGCGCGGCTTCTCACTCTTCGGCCGGCCCCGACTGCGCTTGATGCTCGCGTCGAGCGTGGGAAACGTTGCGGCGAGGGGTTCGGCACCGGCGAAATCCTCCACGGTCCATTCCGGATTGTCGGACACCTCGTCCCAGTCGGATTTCGTGTAGCGGTTGGCAGCGGCGTGTTCGGGATCGAAGACCTTATCGCTCGAATTCGTCATGGAACCTCCTTTCGCCTGATGAGGCAGGCCGCATGCCGATGTCGGAAACGGCTTCGGAGCCAAGCGGCTGAATACGACGGCGGCAGCTGAAGTGGGCTCGAGCGGCCGATCGCCAGAAATCGCCCGTTACGGCTGACTGCAACAGCGGCGGCCTCGAAGAACTCCGTCGTCAGCGATCGAAAATCCAGCCCGTGCTTGGCAAGGTTGGCGGCGCTTCGGCTCGTCCCCCACGATCCTCATGTAATTTTTGTATCACGAAAAAAGCGGCGGCGGGAAATCCGCCACCGCTCTTCTCCATGTCACTTGGCATTCACAGGAAAGTTGGCACTCACCCGCCGCTCGCCAGCCCGGGCGGGCCCTTCAGCGCATGCTCGTCCCGATACGGATCCGGCGTGTTGACGTCGGTTTCCTTCTCCGTCTGGAACCACTGGTCGGCCCTGTAGAGCACCAGCTTGTCGCGTCCGAGGCCGCGCAGGAGCGAGTACATCATGACCAGCAGCACGAAGGCGAAGGGGAAGCCGGCGACGACGGCCGCCGCCTGCAGCGCCTTGAGACCGCCCGCGACCAGGAGCATGGCTGCGATCGCACCTTCGGTGATCGCCCAGAACAGCCGCTGGATGCGCGGCGGATCGGCGTGGCCGCCGGCGGTCAGCATGTCGATGACGAAACTGGCGCTGTCCGACGAGGTGACGAACCACACGACGATCATCACGATGATGAGGCCGCCGATCAAAGGCGTGCCGGGGAAGAACTCGATCAGCTTGAAGATCGCGTCGCCATAATCTGCCTTGGTCGCCTCGATCAGGCCGGGATTGCCGTCGAGTTCCAACTTGATGGCGGTGCCGCCGAAGGCGGTGAACCAGAAGAACAGGATCGTGGTGGGGATCAAAAGGACGCCGAGCAGGAACTCGCGGATCGTCCGGCCGCGGGAGATGCGGGCGATGAAGATGCCGACGAAGGGCGACCAGGAGATCCACCATGCCCAGTAGAACAGCGTCCAGTCGACCTGCCAGTTGGTCCCCGAATAGGCCTCCACCCAAAAGCTGAACTTGACGAGGCTGCCGATGTAGTTGCCGACGTTCTCGATGAAGCTGTCGAAGATGTAGAGCGTCGGTCCGACGATAACGAAGAAGGCGAGAAGCGCGAAGCTCAGATAGATGTTGAAGTTGGAGATGCGCTTGATGCCGCCGTCGAGCCCGAGCATCACCGAGACCGTCGCGAAGGCGGTGATCAGCGCGATCAGGCCCAATTGGACGTAGATGCTGTCCGGGACGCCGAGAAAGGTCTCGAGCCCGGAATTGATCTGCATCACCCCGAGGCCGAGCGACGTGACGACACCGAACATCGTGCCGAAGACGGCGAGAATGTCGACCGCGTGGCCCCACGGCCCGTAGATGCGCTCGCCGATCAGCGGATAGAGCACCGAGCGGATCGAGAGCGGCAGGCCCTTGCGATAGTGGAAATAGGCGAGCGACAGCGCGACGATGCAATAGATCGCCCAGCCGTGCAGGCCCCAGTCGAAGAAGGCGAGCACCATCGCCTGCTTCGCCGCCTCGACGCTTTCGGCTTCTCCCATCGGCGGCGCGAAGAAGTGGAACAGCGGCTCGGCGACGGCCCAGTAGAGAAGGCCGATGCCGATGCCGGCGGAAAACAGCATCGCGATCCAGGACATCAGCCCGTATTGCGGCGTCTCGGTCTGGGCGCCGAGCCGGATGTCCCCGTAGCGGGAAAAGGCCAGATAGACCGTCAGGACGAGTGCGAGATTGGTGACGAGGATGAGGAACCAGCCGAAATAATCGGCAATGGCCGTCTGGGCGCCTTGGAAGACGGTGTTCGCGGTTTCCGGAAATCCGGCGCCGAAGACCAGAAAGCTGATGATGAGCGCAGCGGAGGTCAGGAAGACCGGGTGGCTCACATGGGGAAACGGCCCCAGCGGCCCGGTCTTCACGCCGGTGCCATCGCTCTGCCTTCGGCCGTCGCCCGGACCCGCTCCGCGTTCGTCTCTCGTTGTCGACGTCAAATCTCGATGACCCTCTGCGTTGATCGTGGACGGCTAACTGAACCGGCTCTCCGCAACGTCAAGAGGAATGGCATCATCCGGAACGGGCGGACGAAACCCGCCGACGGTCCCGAATTCGTCGCCGACACGCAACTCATCGACATCTGCGGCGTTATCGATCCAGGAAAATCTTACGGGAGATGAAAGATGATCAGGAGTATCCTGAAGACGATCGTGGTCGGCTGGGTCGCCAAGAAATTCCTCGGCCGGGACAAGCAGTCCCGCAATGATCCGCCGCAGCGAGAGCCGCGCCGCGTCTGACGCGGCGATCCGTTCCATGCATTGCATCGGAAGGCGGTCGATCGGATGATCGGCCGCCTTTCTTCGTTCCAGAGTTCGATTTTGCCCGAATCGTTTTCAGGTTCTGGCGCGGGCGCCTTTGTCGATATCGACGATCTGCCGATCGTCGGCCGGACAACTGGATTCCGCTTCGACATACCAGCCTCGGGCCGTCCAGTTCCGCCCGGCAAAGATCTCCTCGCTCGTCGCCCCTGGCCGCAGGGCGGTATCGAGGGCATAGAAATCGAAGCAGTTGGTTCCGCGCTTCGCCACCAGGAAGCAGCCGCCATTGATGCCCTGGTTGCGATAGAACGTGCAGAAGCGCCCGTTCGAGGCACTCCAATCCCCCGCCCAGAGACCCAGCCGGTCGCGATAGGAGAGGGTCCCGTCGAGGTAGTAGGATTCCGCCCAGGGTGTGGCGTCGGCATAGACGCCCTCGAGGTCTCGCCCCGACAGGACCGCAACCAGCCCCGGTTCGTCGAGAATGACGGTATCCACGAGGCCCCGCCCGGCTTCCGGCGCCGCCGTGGCCGAAACGGGTCCGGCAATGACTGCCATGAACAAGCCCGCCAGGATCAGGTGAAGCAAGAGCCGCCCTGGCGCGCTGGACCGACCTACGAGCATCGCTTCACTCCTCACGTCCGGCGCTCGTTCATCGTCCATCATAGGACCATCGGACCGCCCCGCACCAGCATGATACCGGAACGGAAGATTGAGGTGACGAGCTCACCCCATGAAGGCGATGAAGCGGCCTGCTACGATCGCCGCGGTCCAGATTGCCAGGGAGATAGCTGCCGATATGGCGAGCGTTGCGGAGGCCGTGCCGGTGGCCTGCAGCTCCCGAAAGCCAGGGGTCGCATGCAATGCACCGGCATGGAGCAGCCCCGCGACGACCATGAGGAGCTTCGCCCGGAATGCCGGGTTCTCGGCATAGTCGAAGGGCTGGACGGAAAAGAGGATCAGCCCGGTAGCGATCGCGGCGCAAAGCGCTGCTCCCGCAACGCGCGGCACCAGGCGGGCGAGCGGCGCGAGATATTCGCCTCTCGCCTTGGTCAGGACGGCAAGGTCGAGCGTGGCTATGGAACCATAGAGCGTCGCAAACGCCAGGATGTGCGCCGCATTGACCAGCGGATAGAGGCTTCGCGAGGTCTTCAGCGCCTGCGCCGGCCAGGAATTGGCGATCAGGCCGAGAAAGTCTTCCAGCATGTCGCCGCCCTGTCATGCCGTGCCGATCAGGTGCCCGGCTTCATGCTCTTCTGCCTGCTGGGATAGACGTCGTAGGTCTTGTCGCCCACGGTGACGGTCTCGGCCTTGAAGCGTCGCTCGCCGGCGTCCTTGGAGCGATGGCCGGTGAAGCTCGCCCGGTCGCCGGGCTTGGCGACTCCCTCGACGAAGCCGGCACGCTGGGTGGCATAAGGTGGAGCGAGATCGACCTCCCAGACGCCATCGTCGGTCTCCACCTCGATATGCGCGTGCGGATTGCCGAGGGACACCTCAGTGATCGTCCCTTCGAGCCGGCTCTCCTGTTCCTCCGTCCAGGCCCAGCCATGATGGGCGACGGCGGTGACGGGGACGGCGAGCGACAGGCCGGTGCCGACGGCGAGCGCGGCGATGGTGCGCGAGATGAACGAGCTTCGCATGGATCGTGTCTCCCTTTACGGTCTCTGCGGTCCGTCGACAGGCATGATACCGGTGGCGACGAGCCCGCCTTACCAATACGCCCGCACCGGCAATGCGATCCGTCAAGCCGGCGTGATCCCTCTCGTGATCCATCGGGCCCTTGCGTTTTCCGCGGGCACGGTGTATCGCCCGCCTTCGTCAAAGCCCGGTTTTTCAGCTGGGGGCTGAACGGAAGGCTGCCGGTTCGCTGGCTTCATGGCGCTGGAATGTCGCCTGCTTCCCGTGTCTCCGCTCTCGACCGCTCTCGACATCGCCTTTCCGAAGCGGCCTTGCGGCCGACCAGGGAAGTCGCAGAGGCTTAGCCGCTGGATCGGGCTCAACATGGACGAAGTTGGAAAGGCGTTACGCGAATGGCTCTTTACGAGCACGTATTCCTATCGCGCCAGGACATCTCGAACCAGCAGGTCGATCAGCTGGTGGAGACGTTCCGGGGCATTCTGGAAACCAATGGCGGCAAGGTCGTCAAGGTCGAGAACTGGGGTCTGAAGACCCTCACCTACCGCATCAAGAAGAATCGCAAGGCGTATTACACGCTGCTCAACATCGACGCGCCTTCCGCGGCCGTCGATGAATTGGAGCGCCTGATGCGCTTCAACGAGGACGTGCTCCGGTACCTGACCATCCGCGTCGACGCGCATGAGGAAGGTCCCTCCGCGATGATGCAGAAGCGCGACGACCGGCCTCGCCGCGGCGGCGACCGCGATCGCGGCGACAGGGGTGACCGCGGCGATCGTGGTGACCGGGGCCCGCGCCGGGACCGCGACGACGATCGTCCCCGCCGCCCACGCGATAACGATTCGGAGTAAGTTCAAATGGTCGATATTGCACAGCTGCCGACTCGCCGGCCGTTCCATCGCCGCCGCAAGTCCGATCCGTTCTCGAACTCCGATTCGCCGAAGATCGACTACAAGGACGTCCGTCTCCTGCAGCGCTACATCTCCGAGCGCGGCAAGATCGTGCCCTCGCGCATCACCGCGGTGTCCCAGAAGAACCAGCGCGCCCTGGCCAAGGCCATCAAGCGCGCCCGTTTCCTCGGCCTTCTGCCCTACGTGATCAAGTAGGCCGACCACCGGGCGTCATCCCTCGCGGAGACACGCCCTGGCGCCCGAAAGGGCAAGACAACACCCAATCGCGCTCGGGGCCGACCCGGGCGCGATCTTCATGAAGATGGCTGCGGCGCAAGGCGCCGGCGGCGATCGAGTTGGGGCCCGAAATGGCCTCTAACTGCGAGACACGCAGGACAGCGACCGGACGATGAAACCCTCGAATCTCCTCATAGCCATTGCGGCAGGAGCGGCCAGCGCGCTGCTCTTCGTCGGGCTCGTCGTCCAGTCCGGTTCCGCCGTCACACTGGCGCTCGCCGCGCCGATCCCGATCTTCATCGCCAGTCTCGGCTGGGGCAGCGTCGCCGGCTTCCTCGCGGCCGTGGTCTCGGCCGGCCTCGTCGCCGCGATTTCCGGCCTCGTGTCGGGCGGCGTCCTTCTGTTCGCCGCGATGAGCCTGCCGGCGGCGATCGCCGGCCACCTCGCGGGTCTGGCGCGGCCGGTCGCCGAAGACGGCCCCGCAGAACGCGGCCCCGGACCGGTGGGCGAACGGCCGCAGCTCATGTGGTTCCCTGTGGAGCGCATCCTTTTCGCGATCGCGGCCATGGCCGCCCTCGCCTGCATTGGGCTCGGCTGGTATTTCGGCTACGACGTCGCGGCGCTGAAGCCTGAAATCGTCGACACGCTGCGCGAGAGCGGCAATGCCGGCCAGATCGACGACGCCGAGTTCGAAGCCATCGCGACGCTCCTGCTTTCGCTCATCCCCCTGGTCCAGCCGGCAGTGTTGACGCTGGTGCTCGGCCTCGGTCTCTACCTCGCCGCCTGGCTCACCCGCATCTCCGACCGGCTGCCGCGGCCGAAGGACGACCTGCCGACGGCGCTCCATCTGCCGCCCGCCGCCCTCTTCGTCTTCGCGGCAGGCCTTGCGGCGAGCTTCGTCTCCGGCCCGGTGGAACAGATCGCGCTGGTTGCCTGCGGCGCCTTCGGCATGGCCTTCACCCTGGTCGGCCTCGGCCAGCTGCATGCCCGCACCCGCGGTCGCTCGAACCGCGGTCTGCTTTTGTTCGTCTCCTATGCGGCGATCATGATCCTTTCGTTCCCGCTGTTCGTGTTCACCTGCCTCGGCATCTACGACACGATCAAGCGGATGCGCCCCGCCTCCCCGGCCTGAGCCGGAAGCGCGCCCCCTTCCCGGCCTGAGCCGGAAATTCGAAGACAAGTCCGAAACCAAGAAAGAAAAAGGAAGACAGACATGCAGGTCATTCTCCTCGAGCGCATCGCAAGACTCGGCCAGATGGGCGACACGGTCCGCGTCCGCGATGGCTATGCGCGCAACTACCTCCTGCCGACCGGCCGGGCGCTGCGCGCCAACGAGGCCAATCGTACCCGTTTCGAGGCCCAGAAGGCCCAGCTGATCCAGCGCAACGAAGAGCGCAAGACCGAGGCGCGCGGCGTTGCCGAGACGCTCAACGGCCGGTCCTTCATCGTCGTCCGCTCGGCCGGCGAAACCGGGCAGCTCTACGGTTCGGTCTCGACGCGCGACATCGCCGAGATCCTTGCCAATGACGGCTTCAAGGTCGGCCGCAACCAGGTCGAGCTCAACCAGCCGATCAAGGCGATCGGCCTGCACACCGTCGAGGTGAGCCTGCATCCGGAAGTGACGGTCGAGGTCCAGCTGAACATCGCCCGCTCGCCGGACGAAGCCGAACGGCAGGCACGCGGCGAAGATCTGAGCTCGGCCGACGCGATCTACGGTTCGGACCAGCCCGACTACGCCCTGGAGGACGAGGCGGAGGAAGACGAGAACGAGGCCGACGTCGAGGGTGAGACCGAGGTAGACGAGCCGGCTGCGTAAACGCCAGCCGCCTGATGACGATTTGATGTCAAAAATACGAGCCCCATACCAATGGGGCTCTTTTCATATTCGCTGATGGGCTTAGGATTCCCGATGTAAGTTGAACGAGCAACCAGTACCCGACGGCAGAGTCCAGCCGCCGCGGTCTCTGGAGCCTCGAGCGACCATCTGAACGCAATCCGCGGGGACATCGAAACGGGCGGGGAAGACCGCGAGCGGGGGGCTCGGCAGTCGGTGAACGCTTCGTTTGCGAGCAACCGTGGGTTAGGGCGCGCCGTCGTCAAGACGGTAGCCGGCGGACTGCAGGCCACTCGATGCTCCGACGGCTCTTGCCAGGAGATCGGCGCCAATGAACCGCATTCTCAAATACTATCTCGACACACTTATCCACACCGGCACCTTCAGCGTCATCGACGCCGATGGAAAGCTCGAGACCTGGGGCGATGGCACCGGGGAGCCGCTCGTCGTGCGCTTCAACACGCGTGCGGCGGAGCGGGCGGTGGCGCTCAATCCGAGCCTCAAGTTCGGCGAAGTCTACATGAACGGAGGCACGGACGTCGTCGAAGGCACGATGTACGACGTCCTCGCCCTGATCTTCCGTAACGCCGGCAACCACGTCACCAGCCGACCCTGGATGCGGGCGATCGAACGGATGCGCCGCGTCGCCCGTGGGATCGTCCAGTACAACACCCCCAGGCGAGCCCGCTCCAACGTCAAGCATCACTACGATCTGTCGAGCCAATTGTACGACCTGTTCCTCGACGAGGACCGGCAGTATTCCTGCGCCTATTTCGAGCGCCCGGACGCGACGCTGGAGGAGGCCCAGATCGCCAAGAAGCGACACATCGCCGCCAAGTTGCGCCTCGACCGCGACGACCTGCGGGTCCTGGACATCGGCTGCGGCTGGGGTGGCATGGGCCTTTACCTCGCCCGCAACCTGTCGGCAAACGTCGTCGGCGTGACCTTGTCCGACGAGCAGCTGGCGATCGCCCGGCAACGGGCCGAGGAGGCCGGCCTTGCCGATCGCGCCGAGTTCCGCCTGCAGGACTATCGCAAGACGGAAGGCCCGTTCGACCGGATCGTCTCGGTCGGCATGTTCGAGCATGTCGGCGTCGGCTTCTACGACGCCTATTTCTCGCACTGCTCGAAGATCCTGAAGGACGACGGCGTGATGCTGCTGCACACGATCGGCCGCTACGATCGGCCCGGCAACACCAATTCCTTCATCCAGAAGTACATCTTCCCGGGGGGGTACATACCCGCGCTTTCCGAGGTGATGGCGGCAGCCGAGCGCAGCGGCCTGATCGTCAGCGACGTCGAGGTCCTAAGGATCCACTATGCCGAAACGCTGAAGCACTGGCGGGAGCGTTTCCTGGCGCGGCGCGAGGAGGCCAAGGCGCTCTACGACGAGCGCTTCTGCCGGATGTGGGAATTCTACCTCGCGGCGTCCGAATCGGCCTTCCGCTGGCAGAATCTCGTGGTATTCCAGCTGCAGTTCACCAAGCACCTCGACGCCCTGCCGATCACCCGCGGCTATATGAGCGCCGAGGAGGACCGTCTGCGGCAGCTCGACGAGACCGGAGCCGAGAACGTCACGAAGCTGCGCGGGCGCGAGGCGGCGGAATAGCCGCAGCCCTGCCGGTCCCGCCGGACGACGAAGCCCGCGGCACGCTCCTGCCGCGGGCTTCGTCGTTCGTACGGCATCCGTCGGCGCCCCTCGGCCAGGCGCCGTTCGGCAGGCCAGTTTCGCCCGGCGGTCCTCGGAAAACCGCCTGGCGAACGAAGGTCAACCGAACAGTTCGAGATCGCCGTCGTCATCGTTGGCGGCCACGTCGTCGATTTCCGCCTTGTGGAGCCGTTGCTTCAGTTCCGAGAGCCGGATCGTCTCGAGCGCCGGGCCGATGGTGATAGACCAGCCCTCGCCCGTCTGCTCGCCGACGGCCGAGACGAAATTCGAGAGATTGTCGAGCACCTGGGTCGTATGATCAATCTTCTGCACGGCCCGGATGTAGCTGGGATCGCGCGAGAGATGTTCGTGACAGACGAGGTGGTGCATCTCTTCGGCTGTAACGGCGAGCGAGCGCAGTTCCTCGGCCAGGATCTGCAACAGGCTGGAGACGGGAAGGGAAGTCATTGGCACTCTCGACTTGTCCGGCCAACCGGCTGTTTTCTTGAAGACGGACACGAAGACCTCTGTGCCGCCGACGGTGTCGGTTAGAACAGGTCGACGTCGCCGATCGATTGCGGCGCCCTGACCGGAGCTGCCACCGGGATCTTTGGCATCGACGTCTCTTCGAAGAAGATCTGACGCGCCCGGCCCGAGTGTGGCCAGTATTCGATCCTGCGGCCGCGTGTGCCACCGAGCGATCCGCCGAGATAGCGGATGTTCTCCATCTGCAGGAAGCGTTCGGCGAAGGCGGCGTTCTTGGCGCCGACGTCGGACAGACCGTCGACGGTTCGCGCGCCGCCGAACAGCTTCGCCTCGAGATGTCCGCGCCGCGCACCCCGGTTCAAAAGGCCGTTGACCAGGACTTCCATGAGATAGAGCCCGAAGCTCTCGGCCCGCCCGGCCTCCGATCCGCCACTTCCCGGCAGAAGAAAGTGGTTCATCCCGCCGACGCCGGCATCGGGATCGCGGATGCAGGCCGCCACGCAGGAGCCCAGCAGCGTGGTCAGGATGGTATCCTCCCCGCGCTCGACCTTGGCCTCGCCCTGCATGATGTGAATGCGATTCTGCCGACCTGCCGTGATCATTGAAGCCGCCCCACGACCGCCTCGATGGTCTTCTTCAGGACCGGCACGGTGATCGGCTTGGCGAGAAAATTGTTCACGCCGAGCTGTGCCGCCTTCATGACCAGTTCGCGGTCACCCTTGCTGGTGAGGATGATGAAAGGCGTCTTCTTCGTCGCGCCATACGAGCGGATCGCCTTGAGCAGTTGGATTCCGTCGAGTTTTGGCATGTTGAAGTCGGAAATGATGATGTGACAAGGCGTCTGCATCATCGCCTTCAACGCTTCCTCGCCGTCGCAGGCGAAGACGATCTGTTTGATGCCGAGTTGCTCCAACGCGTCGCGGATCAGCATGCGACTGGTTCGGTGATCGTCGACGATCAGGACTTTGAGGTGATCTGCGATGCTCATGACGCTATTCCTTCCGAGGCCGAGTAGACGCGAATTTGATGAAAGAAGTCTCTCCTCCGGTCATAAAATCCTTGATCTGTAAGAGTTTACCCACCATTGAATATCTGCCTCGCAATGCGTCCGAGCGGCAGTTGACGTTCCACGGCACCAATTTCGTGAGCAACGCGGGGCATGCCGTAGACGAGCGAACTTTCCTCGTCCTGGCCAAACGTCTGGGCTCCGGACTTGCGCATTTGAAGAAGCCCTTGCGCACCGTCCCGGCCCATGCCCGTCAGGATCACTCCGCAGGTCGGGCCGCTGAAATTCTTGGCGATCGAGGCGAACAGCACGTCGACCGAAGGGCGATGGCCCGAGACCGTGTCGCTCTCGACGAGCGCCACCGTCGCCCGCGCTCCCTGCTTGACGATCATGTGGCGCATGCCGCCCGGCGCCAGATAGACATGGCCGGGCAGCAGTGGCTCGCCCCCCTTCGCCTCGCTGACGCGTGCCCGAGAAACCCTGTCGAGCCTGGCGGCGAAGGAGCCGGTAAAGGCGGCCGGCAAGTGCTGGACGATCACCGTCGGCGGGCAGTCGGCGGGAAATTCCGACAGAACCTGCATCAGCGCCTCGACGCCGCCCGTCGACGAGCCGATGGCGACGAGGTGCGGCAATTGCACGCGCCGATCCCTGGCCGGATCGGAGCCGGAATGATGCGGCGTGACAGAGCCCTTGCGGCGCTTCGCCATCCCCGACTTCGCTTTCGCCGCCTCCTTGATCAATCCGGGCAGCTCGCTGAACATGCTCTCGCGGGCGCTCGGCTTGGCGATGCAGTCGAACGCGCCGATCTCCAGCGCCGCCAGCGTCGCGGCGGCGCCGGGTGCCGTCAGGTTCGACACCATGATGACCGGCGTCGGCCGCAGCGTCATGATCTTTTCCAGGAACTCGATGCCGTTCATGTTCGGCATCTCGACGTCGAGGGTGACGACGTCCGGATCGAGCTGCTTCATCTTGTCACGGGCTTCGTACGGGTTCGCCGCCTCGCCCACGACGACGATGTCAGGGTCACGGCTCAAGGCATGCTTGATCAAGGCCCGCATGGTGACCGAGTCGTCGACGACGAGAACGCTGGCTGCGCACATTTCTCAGATCTCTCCCTGCTCCGAGACCCGGACGCGGACCATCGGATGGCGGTTCAGTGCGTGGGGCCTCTTTCCGAGCAGTCGTCGCGCCGCATGAGACACGGTGCCGGACTTGCACGGAACTTCGGCATGGCCCGGCATGCCGTCACCGAATCTTGCGGTAGGACGTGTTGCCGTGAAACTCCACGGCCTCGAGAGCCGGTCCGGTGACGCGTTCCGAATGCCCGATGAACAGGACGCCGTTCGGCAGAAGTCGGTCGGCGAACCGCTTCCAGACCCGTTCCCGGGTGGGCTGGTCGAAGTAGATCGTCACGTTCCGGCAGAAGATCGCGTCGAACATTCCGCGCATCGGCCATTCGCCGTTGAGGTTGAGCTCGCGGAAGGCCACGAGATCGCGCAGCGGGTCGGCCACCTCGTAGAGCATTTCCGTCGCCGCCACGCCGCGGCCGCCGCCTTCGCCAACGCTCGGCCGGAACCACTTGCGGCGCAGCTCGGCGGGAACGCTCTCGAGGGCGCTCGCCCCGTACACCCCTGCCCGCCCCGTCGCCACGACGTTCGGATCGATGTCGCTCGCCAGGATCCGCACGTCGTACTCCGCCGCGTTCGGCATCAGCGACAGGATCGTCATGGCGATCGAGTAGGGTTCGTGGCCGATCGAACAACCGGCCGACCAGATCCTGACGCGGCCGCCACGCTTGGCTTCGGCGAGGAGTGGCGGCAGAAGGACGTCGCGCAACTGATCAAAGTGATGCATCTCGCGGAAGAAATGCGTCACGTTGGTGGTGAGCGAGGCGAGCATCGTCATTCGCTCCTCGGTCCCGGCTCCGGCCTCGACGAGGGCGCAATAGTCCTTGAAGCTCTCCAGCCCGAGGGCGCGCAGACGCTTGGATAGACGGGAGTAGACGAAGGTCGCCTTGGTGTCGGCAAGATAGATGCCGGCGTCCTCGTAGAGCAGCTTCGCGATGGTCGCGAAATCGCGCTCCGTCATCGGGAACTCACCGTTGCCCAGCGTCGCGGCGCCCGCGCCCGCTCGCTTGGAAACGTGCGTTATGGACTCACGCGTTGCCGTCACCGACCTGTACTCCTGGGTGGGCGCAGCCGTATCGCTGCCCGTATTGGTTCGCGCACGCCCCGGGCGGGACGCCGCATTGGCATCGTCTCAGGCAGCCGACTGGAACTGCGGCAGGACGTTGTCCGTCGCGATCAGCGAGATCATCCGGCCCTCGATCGCCATGACCCCCCTGACGAAGGTCTTGGCGAGATCGGATGCGAGATCGGGCGTCGGCTGCAGCAGCTCGTCGGTGATGGTCAGTATGTCCGACACCGCGTCGACCAGGAGACCGAACAGCTGCAGTTCGACCCTGACGACGATGATGACGCTGCGCGCCGTCGGCACGGTACGCGGAAATCCCAGCCGGGCTGCGAGATCGACGATCGGCAGCACCGCGCCGCGCAGGTTGATGACACCGTTCACGTAGGACGGTGCATGCGGCAGGGGCGTTGCCTGCGTCCAGCCGCGGATTTCGCGGACCGACATGATGTCGACGCAGAATTCCTGCTCGCCGATGCAGAAGGCGATGAGTTCGCGCGCCGACCGCGGGTCGTTCCGATTGTCGTTGAGAGGTGGCGAAACGGTCGTCATCCTGCTTACTCCGCTGCGTGCTTCATGCCACTGTTGAAGAAATTGCCTTCGACGCGCGACGTCGCGACCACTGCGTCGACGTCGAGGATGAGAGCCACCCGTCCGTCGCCGAGGATCGTCGCCGCGGCAATTCCGGGAACCCGGCCGTAATTGGCTTCGAGGCTCTTGATCACCACCTGGCGCTGACCCTGGATGCCGTCGACGAGAAGCGCCGAGCGCGCACCGTTTTCGGCCTCGACCAGGATGGCGACGCCACCCGTGGCGCTTGCCAGATCGTGCGAATAGCCGAGCTCGCGAGCGACGTCGACCAGCGGCATGAAGGTGTCGCGGACCTGCACCAGCCGGGCATCGCCGCCAAAGCTCTTCACCTCGCTCGCCTTCGGCTGCAGCGTCTCGATGATCGCCGTCAACGGCACCACCACGGTCTGATCACCGACGGAGACGATCATCCCGTCGAGGACCGCCAGCGTCAGCGGCAGGCTCATGGTGAAGGTCGAGCCCTTGCCGGGCCGCGAGGTGATCGACACCCGGCCCCCGAGCGCCTGGATCGAGCGCTTGACGACGTCCATGCCGACGCCGCGGCCGGACAGCGAGGAGATCTTGTCGGCAGTCGAGAAGCCCGGCAGGAAGATCAGATTGTCGGTCTCCTCGTCGGACAGATTCGCCTCGGCCGGGACGAGTCCTTTCTTGATGGCGGTCTCCTTGACGCGCTTGCGGTTGATGCCCGCGCCGTCGTCGGA
Organism: Jiella pacifica; assembly: GCF_010500815.1. Lineage (GTDB taxonomy): Bacteria > Pseudomonadota > Alphaproteobacteria > Rhizobiales > Rhizobiaceae > Jiella > Jiella pacifica. Next base: position 23,598 of record NZ_JAAAMG010000012.1, on the reverse strand, counting down.
GATCTCGATCACGATGCGGCCGGAGCGGTGCATCGCCGCGACGCGGACGACGCCCTCCTCGGGCTTGCCGGCCGCGAGGCGGTCGGCGGGCTTTTCGAGGCCGTGGTCGATGGCGTTGCGGATCATGTGGGTGAGCGGATCGGCGAGCCGTTCGATGACGGTCTTGTCGACTTCCGTCCACTCGCCTTCCGTGACGAGACGCACCTGCTTGCCGGAGATGTCGGCGACTTCGCGGACGAGGCGCGGCAGGCGCTGGAACACCGACTTCACCGGCTGCGCGCGGATCGCCATGACCGAGTCCTGGATCTCGCGGGTGAGCTGCTCCAGCTCGTCGAAGCCGACAGCGACGTCCGAGGCCCTGGCGAGGCCGGCCTGATAAGCGCGCTGGGACAGCATGACCTGGTGGATCACCAGCTCGCCGACGAGGTCGATCAGCCGGTCGACGCGCTCGAGGTCGACGCGGATCGTCTGTGCGGCGCCGCCGGCGCTGGCGCCACCCTTGCCGTCACCACCGGCATCGGCCTTGGCTGCGGCGGGTGCGCTCGGAGCGGGCGGAGCGGCCGGCTTGGGAGCGGCCTTCGCATGCTCCGGCTCGGGCTGGCTTGCCTTGGCCGCAACCGGAGCCTCTTCGTCGGGCTCGTGCGCCGGTTCGGGAGCCGGCTCGCCGTCCGGTGCCGCCCTGATGCGGGCGAGGATTTCTGCGATGTCGGGGTCGTCGGCTTCGATGTCTCCGTCCGGCTCGTCCAGGACGGCCTCGATCGAAAGGTCGCAGTCGAACTCGACGAACTCGAAGACCTCGCGGACCTTCTCCTCCGGCTCGGCAGTCGACAGTTCGATCGTGAAGGTGAGATAGGCCCCCTCGGGATCGATCGCCGTCAGAAGCGGCACCTCGGAGGTATTGCAGGAAACCTTCGCCTCGCCGAGGGCGTAGACGTCGCGCAAGACCCGGTTGGCCTCATTCGCCTTGGCATACATGCGCGGCGACGGCTTGAAGACGATGCGGAACTTGTTGTCGCCACCGATGCCCATGAGGTCGCTGATATCGACCGCGACGGGCGTGAAGTCGAAGTCGCCCATGCCGTCGTCATAGACCGGACCGTCGGTGGAGCCACCACTGGCGGCGGCCGTCGGTGCCGGCGGCTCCTCCCCCTTGGCGAGGGCGACGAGTCCCTTCAGTTCGTCGATCAGCCCCGCATTGCGTTCGGCGTCGGCGGTGCCGCCGTCACGTGCCGCAGTCACGAGATCGGCCAGGGCATCGGCCGACCGTAGCATGATCTTGACGACCTTCTCGGAGGAGTCGAGACGGCCGGTACGCATCTCGTCGAGGGTCGTCTCGAAGACATGGGCAAAATGGACCAGATCGTCGAGGCAGAACGCGCCTGCCCCGCCCTTGATCGAGTGAACGGCGCGGAACACGGCATTGACGGTGTCGGAATCCGCCTCGCCGTTCTCGATCGCCAGAAGTCCTGCTTCGAGTTCCGCCAACTGCTCGGCGCATTCCTCGAAGAAGGTTTGCCGGATTTCGGCCATTGCGTCCATGGTCTATCTCTTTCCACCCTCGATCCGGCGCGTCGAAGCCGGCATGTTTCCTCGAGCCCTGCGCCTTCCGGCCGATCGTCGTCAGGCGGCGACGCGGTTGATCGCGTCCACCAGCTTGGTCGGATCGAACGGTTTGACGATCCAGCCCGTCGCACCGGCGAGCCGGGCACGCTGCTTCTTCTCCGCGTCGCTCTCGGTCGTCAGGACGAGGATCGGAATGGCGCGGCGGCTGGCATCGGCGCGGACTTCCTCGATGAACTGGAAGCCGTCCTTGCGAGGCATGTTGATGTCGGTGATGATGACGTCCGGCTCGATCTCCATGCCCTCGAGCACTTCGATGCCGTGCTGGCCATCCTCGGCCTGGACGACCGTGAAACCGGACGACGCCAGCGTGACCTTCAACATCTCGCGCATCGTGCGCGAGTCGTCGATGGTGAGAATGGTGCGTTTCATTGAGCTACTTCCTTCTCGAGAATGGCCTGGGGCGTGAGGCCCAGGACCTGCAGGCCGGAGGTGAACGAATCGGATGGTTCGGCGATGCTGAAGGCCGCCATCTCGTCTTTCCAGGTGGCAGCGGCAGCGATGAGGATCTGCACGCACTGGGTGCCGAGGCGCTCCACCTTGGAGGCGTCAAGGACGATGTTCTGCCCGCGCAGCGACATCAGTTTCTCGGCGAGCGGGGTCGCCGCCTTGAGGTCGAGCACTTCCGGCAAGGCGTAGACCGTGCCTTCGGCAGAGCTCGTCTTGGTCGACTTGCGGGCCATCAGAATTCCTCCCAGCTTTGAGCCGATGCGTTGGTATCGTGAGCCCGTGCGGCGCCGCCCGTTCCCGTCGACTTCATCTGCGGCACGGCGCGCGGCGCGGCCTTGGCGACCGGCCTGTGCGCCTTCGGCGCGGCGGCGTGAGGTCTGGCCGTCATCGCAGCGGCGCTCTTGCCGCCGGTCGTCCTGAACCGCGCCACCGCCTCGGCGAGGCCGTCGGTCTCCGTCGAGAGCGTCTGGGCGGCCGCGGTCGACTGTTCGACCATCGCGGCGTTCTGCTGGGTCACCTTGTCCATCTGGTCGGCGGCGCCGGAGACCTCGCGCAGGCTCGTCGCCTGTTCACGGGCCGATTCGGCGATCCTGGCGACTACCTCGGCCATGCCGGCCACCTCGGCGACGATCTCGTCCAGCGACTTGCCCGACGCCGACACCAGTTCGACACCCTTTTCCACCTGCTCGGAGGACGCGGTGATCAGACCCTTGATCTCCTTGGCGGCTTCGGCCGAACGCTGGGCCAGCGCCCGCACTTCCTGGGCGACCACGGCAAAGCCCTTGCCGGCCTCGCCGGCCCGGGCGGCTTCGACGCCGGCATTCAAGGCGAGGAGATTGGTCTGGAAGGCGATCTCGTCGATCACCCCGATGATCTGCGAAATCTGCTGGGACGAACCCTCGATCGCATTCATCGCCGAAACCGCCTCGGCGACGATCTCACCACCGCGCTCGGCTTTCTTGCGGGCCGACTCGGCGCTCTTGCGCGCTTCGCTTGCTCCGTCGGCCGTCTGATTGACCGCGCTCGACACCTGGCTCAGCGCCGCGACGGTCTCCTCGAGATTCGCCGCCTGCTGCTCGGTGCGCTGGGCAAGATCGTTGGAGGCGACGGTGATCTCGGAGAGGCCCGTGCGGATCGTGCCGACGGTGCCGATGACCCGAGCGATCGCGGCTTCCAGCTCCTCGACCGAGGCATTGAACTTCGCACGAATCGGCTCGAATTCCGGCGCCACGGTGCCCGTCATCCGCACCGTCAGGTCGCCCGAGGAGAGCCGGTCGAAACCGGCGTCGACGACGCCCATGAAGGATCTGAGATCTTCCGCCTTGGCGCTTTCAAGATCGGCCTGGCGCTGCTTGGCGGCAGCTTCGGAGATTCGGGCAGCTTCGGCTTCCCTCTCCAGCCGATCGCGTGCGATCGCCTGTTCCTTGAAGATCTGCACCGCGCCGGCCATTTCGCCGATCTCGTCGTGCCGGCCCGTGGCAGGAACCTCCACCGACTTGTCGCCGGAGGCGAGGCGGCGCATGGCCGCGGTCATGGCATTGATCGGCTGCGAGATGGAGCGGGCGAGCGGAACGGCGCAGGCGATCAGCACGACGAAGAGAAGGCCCGCCCAAAGAAGTGCCCTGTAGACCTCGTCCATGAACTGCGTCTGGAGATCGTCGACGTAGAGCCCCGCCGCAATCGTCCAATCCCACGGCGCGAAAAGCTGCGCATAGGAGAGCTTCTGCGCCAGTTCGTCCGAGCCCTGGAGACGGGGGCGATAATACGGCGTGAAGCCACCGCCCTTGTGGGCGTTCTCGACCATTTCCCGGTTATAGTAGCGGCCGGTCGGGTCCTTCGAGGTGAAGGCATCCGTGCCCATCAGCTTCGGATCGGGATGCATGACGCGCTTGCCGTCGCCGTCCATGAAGAACAGATAGTCGTTCTCGCCGAAGCGGATCGGAAGGGCTGCCTCGCGCGCTCGGTCCTGGGCCTGCTGCAGCGACAATTCGCCCGTCTCGACCCGCGCCTGGAAGCCCGAGAGCATGGAGATCGCGCTGTCCACCTGGGAGACGATCAGGGCCTTGCGGTCCTTCCAGATGGTCTGGTGCAGCGAATAGAGCTGCAGCGACATCGCAAGGCCGCTGACGAAGGCTGCCACTGCGATCAGTGCCCACAATTTCTTGGTGATCGAAAAATTCATCGAAACTCTGCCCTAACAGCCTGATTCACTCGGCATGACCGACGACCACGACATGCGGCGTGACGGCGATCCGCTGGTCCTTGACGAGGACGACGGATTCCACCGCGCCGATGCTCCACCGGATCGGAGCGCCCACGACCATCATGATCAGGATCGGCGCAGCGAACGATTGCGTCAGCGTGGGAAGATGGGCGTTTGTCCTCGATCCCCTTGACCGTCGCGTGCTTCGACTGCTCAGCACCCGTGACTGTCGACGCCAAACTAGCGACAAGCTCCTAATCAATTCTTTATCGCGCCCCCGGATGTTTGAAGGTGGATGGGACGCGCACCGGCAACCTGCAAGAACATCAAGGTCACTTACGTAATACTCGGAAGTTCATCCCTGTCGCCCGGTACGGCCACGCCTTCCGACCGGGCCGGACCGGTCGGCCGTTCGAAATGCGCATGACGACAGAAAGCCTTCCGGCCTGTGCGAGCCTTGCTCGGCCACTTGTGACCGGCAGAAGAATGATGGAGAAACGGTCGCTGCAGGATGCAGCAGAGGATGGCAGGAACGATGCCCGAGACAGGAATTGAGCGGCCGGTCGTCTTCGTTTTCGGCTCCGTGAACGTCGATCTCGTCTGCCGGGTCCCCGCCATCGCCCGGCCGGGGGAGACCGTGCTTTCGGCGCGCTACGAACAGCTCTATGGCGGCAAGGGGGCGAACCAGGCGGTCGCAGCCCGGCGTTCCTCGGCCCTTCCCGTCGCCATTGCCGGCGCGGTCGGAGATGACGATCTGGGGCGCGGCGCGCGGCGCAGCCTCGACGACGAGGGCATCGACACGACCAATCTCGCCACCGCCGGCGAGCGCACCGGCTGCGCCTTCATCGCCATCGACGACGAGGGCGAGAACGCCATCACCGTCGCGAGCGGCGCCAATCTCGAAGCGGGTGCCGCCGCCGTCGACCCCTCGCTGTTTCGAAAGGCGGCGGTTCTCGTCCTGCAGATGGAGATCCGCCGCGGCGAAAACCTGGCGGCCGCGAGGCGGATGACCGCGGCGGGCGGGCGCGTCGTGGTCAATCTCGCGCCGGTGCCGGCCGATCTGAGGCAAGATGAACTTGCCGAAATTCTTGCCGCCAGCACCGTTCTGATCGTCAACGAGAGCGAACTTTCTTCCGCCGCCAATATTTCGCGGTCTTTGGGCGATACTCCTGCCGCGACGGCCGATCAGCTGGCGCGGCGCTTCGCCATCACCGTGATCGCCACGCTTGGCGCCGAAGGCGTGCTGATCGCCGACGGCAGCGGCGAGACGACGCATGTTGCGGCGCTGCCGGTCGATGTCGTCGACACCACCGGGGCGGGCGACACCTTCGTCGGCGTCTTCGCCAGCGGCCTTGCCGAGGGACTGTCGGTCGCGGAGGCGGCGCGGCGCGCCGCGGTCGGCGCCTCGCTCGCCTGCCGGAAGGTCGGGGCCCAGACGGCCATGCCGTCCAGGGCCGAGATCGAAGCGGCGCTGGCGAACCGGTGAGCCTTCCCGCCGTCGCCCATCTGCGGCTGCGCCTCAGCCCGGACTGCAGCATCGGGCCGGGCAAGGCGCGGCTGCTCGAAACCATCGCCGAGACGGGCTCCATCGCCGCCGCCGGCCGCCGCCTCAAGATGAGCTACAAGCGCGCCTGGAGCTTGGTGGAGGAGATGAACCGCGGCTTCCGCGAGCCGCTCGTCGCCTCCGCGCGGGGCGGCAGCAGCGGCGGCGGCGCCTGTCTGACGCCGGCCGGAGAAGCCGTGCTCGCGAGCTATCGGCGGGTGGAGAGCCGCGCCGAGGCCGCCGTCGCCGGCGAGATCACGGCGCTGCGAGCTCTTTTGGCGACGCCCGATGCGGTCTCCGAAAGCCCACTCGACGAAGCCGGTAGAAAATAGTGGCCGGCACTTGACCGACGCGACGAAGCGATATGTTCTGAGAAACATATCGGAGATCTCCCATGCAACGCCCCCTCCCACTGCTGGCTCTCGCCGCCGCCCTCGGCTTCCTCGCATCCGCCGGCCATGCAGCAGCGGCGACGACCGTCGTGGCGGTTGCCGCCAACTTCACCGAACCGGCCAAGGCGATCGCCGCGGCCTTTGCCGAGAAGACCGGCGACACGGCGGAACTCAGCTTCGGCTCGACGGGCGCGCTCTACGCCCAGATCGGCCAGGGCGCCCCTTACGAAGTGCTGCTCGCGGCCGACGACGAGCGACCGCGCCGCGCCGTGACGGAAGGCTTGGCGGTGGAGGGTAGCGTCTTCACCTATGCGATCGGAACGCTGGTCCTCTACAGCGCCGATCCGAACCTCGTCACCGGCCCCGACGCCCTGACGGCCGGCGGCTTCGACAAGATCGCCATCGCCAATCCGAAGACGGCGCCCTATGGCGCGGCGGCGGTCGAGACCATGCGGAATCTCGGCGTCTACGACGATCTCGCCAGCCGCATCGTGCAGGGCAACAGCATCGCCCAGACCTTCCAGTTCGTGGCGACGGGCAATGCCGAACTCGGCTTCGTCGCATTGTCGCAGATCGCCACGACGAAGGGCGGCTCCCGCTGGGTCGTTCCGCCCGAGGACCATGCCCCCATCCGCCAGGATGCCGTCCTCCTGAACACCGGGGCATCCAGCGCCGCAGCCAAGGCGTTCCTCGACTTCCTCAAGGGTCCGGAGGCCGGGAAGATCATCGAGAAATACGGCTACGCGGCCGGTGGATGAAACGGCCTCGATGATCGACACGGGCGACATCTTCTCCGCGCTGACACTAACCCTGGAACTCGCCACCGTCACGACGCTGGTGCTGCTCGTCCTCGGAACGCCGCTTGCCTGGTGGCTCGCCCGCTCCCGCTCGCTCTTCTCCGACATGGTCGGCACCATCGTCGCCTTGCCGCTGGTCATGCCGCCGACTGTGCTGGGCTTCTATTTGTTGATCGGCCTCGGCCCATCCGGGCTCGGTGGCCTGTTCGGTCTGCGGTCCCTCGCCTTCTCGTTTCAAGGCCTCGTCATCGGCTCCGTCGTCTATTCCCTGCCCTTCGTCGTCCAGCCGATCCGCAATGCCTTCGAGATGGTCGGCGACCGGCCCCTCGAGGTCGCGGCGACGCTGCGGGCCTCGCCGCTCGATCGCTTCTTCACCGTCGCCATTCCGCTCGCCCGCTCCGGTTTTCTCACCGGCACGGTGCTGGGCTTCGCCCATACCGTCGGCGAATTCGGGGTGGTCCTGATGATCGGCGGCAACATTTCCGGCGAGACGCGGGTCCTGTCCATCGCGATCTTCGACTATGTCGAGCAGCTGCGCTTCGCCGACGCCCATATCGTCGCCGGCGGCATGCTGGTCTTCTCCTTCCTGGTGATCCTGGCGATGTCGCGGATCGGCCGCCGGCTCGGGGAGATCCGCCCATGACGAGGGGCAAGAGCCTTTCGGCGGACGCAGAGCCGGGCGGTCTCGACGTCGCGCTGGCGGGCCGGCGCGGCGACTTCACCATCGATGCCGCCTTCGCCGCGCCCGCCCGCGGGGTCACGGCGCTCTTCGGCCCGTCGGGTTCCGGCAAGACCTCGATCCTCAGGGCGATCGCCGGCCTCACCCGCCTTGATGGCCGGGTTCTCGTCGCCGGCCAGACCTGGCAGGACGGATCGCACTTCCTGCCGACCCACCGCCGCGCGCTCGGCTACGTCTTCCAGGAGGCGAGCCTGTTTTCGCATCTGACGGTGGACTGCAATCTGGTCTATGGGGCGCGGCGCAGCACCGGCGGCGTCGATGCCGCGATGCGCCGGCAGGTGATCGACCTTCTGTCCCTCGACAGGCTGATGTCCCGGGCCATCGCCGACCTTTCCGGCGGCGAGCGACAGCGCGTCGCGATCGGCCGCGCGATCCTGTCGCGACCGCGGCTTTTGTTGATGGACGAGCCGCTTTCCGGCCTCGATCACCGGGCAAAGGACGAGATCCTTCCCTTCCTCGAACGGCTCGCGGCCAGCCTCGACCTGCCGATCCTCTATGTCAGCCACGACCTTGCGGAGATCGAGCGCCTTGCCGATCGGATCGTCGTCATCGCAGACGGACACGTTCGGGCGAGCGGCCCGCTCAACGCCGCTTTGACCGACATCGGCCTCGGCCTCGTGCGCGATCCGCGCGCGGCGGCCGTCCTGCCGGCGCGGGTGGTGAGCTTTTCCGAAGAGGACGGGCTCGCCGAACTCGATCTCGGCGGCCAGCGGGTCTTCGTCGACGGCAGCGGGCCGGAGGAGATCGGGCTCGAACGCCGGCTGAGAATCGTCGCCAGCGACGTCAGCCTCGCCCGTGCTCCGCTCGCCGTTTCGACCATCCTCAACATCCTGCGTGTCGAGATTCTCGCCATCGAGCCGGGCGGCCGCGCCGACCTCGCCATCCTCCTCGCCGTCGACGGAGCGCCGGACCTGACCTTCATGGCAAAGGTCACCCGAAGATCCGCGGCCCGGCTCTCCCTCGCCCCCGGCGACCGGCTGCATGCCCAGATCAAGTCGGTTTCGCTCGCAACCTCGGCGATGCCGCGATCACGCTGAGGTCATCAGGGCTTTGCCGCTGCGGCAATTGCCGCTATTGGCGGGCACGACGCGTCGATGGAGGTTGTCCCATGTCGAGCCTGACCGAAAGTCATGTTACCGACGTTCCGCGATACCGGCCGGTGGCGCGTGTCTTGCATTGGCTCGTCGCGCTCCTCGTCCTCGTCGTCTGGCCGGTCGGCTTCGTCATCCACTTCGTCAAGGACGAGGCGAAGATGGGCTTTTACCTCGTCCACGAATCCTTCGGCTTCGTGATCCTCTGGATGATGCTGGCGCGGCTCGCAGTGCGGCTGATCGTTCCGCCGCCGCCCGAGGTCGAGATGCCCCTCCTGCAGAAGCGCGTCGCCGCCATCGTCCACTGGCTGCTTTACGGCGCGCTCCTCCTGCAGCCGATCTTCGGCTTCCTCGCCACCAACGCCTTCGGCTTCCCGCTCGACTGGTTCGGCCTCGTCACCGTCTGGAGCCCGATCGGCAAATCCGATCTCGCGCCGAACCTGATGAGCGTCCACGTCTTCCTCGGCTGGTCGATCCTCGTGCTGTTCTGCCTGCATTTCGCCGGCGTCCTGCACCACCACGTCGTCCGCCGCGACGCCACCTTGCATCGCATGCTCTGAGGCGAACCGGTCAGTCGTCAGCGGAACCGGGAAGCGCCAGGAGATCGAGGTGGCCGACCATCGCGCGGCCATCGCCGGCGGTTTCGAGCCGAAACGTCTTCCACGCGTCGAGCTCCGCCGGATCGAGGACGGCAAGTTCGCCGACCGCCTCCGCCATGCCCGTGACGTGCTCGACGGCAAGCGCACGATCGTCGGGACCAAGCAGCCACGGGCTCTCGGCGAGTTCGACGCCGTAGCCCCGCGCCTGCATCTCCTTGGCCAGCATCCGCGCGGCGCCCGGGCCGAGCGAGGGACCGGTGCCAAGCCCCTTCGGCCGCAACTGATGGCGGTTGAACCCCGCGACGACGATGCCGTCGAGGGGGTGGGACGGCTGGAACGTCGTCGAGCCGTCGTAGCTGAGGCCGGCATAAAGGGCGGCGCCGGCGCCCGCGATTGCGTCTGCGAGTGCCACGACGAAGTCGCGCGAGGCGAGGTCGAACAGGGCCGAGGCCGTCACCAGCCGGGCGTTTCCGATCGCAGCCCCGGCGGCGTCGGAAAGATCGGCACGGCATGTCTTTGCATCGGCGCCGAGCCTCGCCGCCCGTTCCGCCGCAAGGGCAAGCAGGGCCGGGTCGTCGTCGACCAGGCGCCAGTGGGCGTTGCAGCCGGCGGCGCGCAGGATGGGGTCCATCGCCGCGAGCGTCGAGCCGGCACCGCAGCCGAGATCAACGACGACGTGCACCGAACCCGATTTTGCGAGCCATTCGGCCGCCTTGTGCATCAGCCCCGCATCGCGGGCGCGACGATCGGCCGGCTCCCGCAAGGCGAGCCAGGACGGCTGAAATCCGCTCATCGCGCCACCTCCAGGCGCGACAGTGCATCCGCGACGATCCGTGCCGTCTCGTCCCAGCCGGGCAACGCCTGCCCCGCCGAACGTGCCGCCTGCGCGGCACGGGTCCGTGCCTCGCCGTCGCCGAGGAGCGAGCGGAGGGACGCGGCAAGCCCTTCGGCATCCCCCGGCTCGAAGCGCCGCCCTGCGGCCTCAGGGATGAAGTCGCGCGGCGCGCCCGCCGAGCAGAAGACGATCGGCAGGCCATGGGCCAGCGCCTCGGCGAAAACCATGCCGTAGCCCTCGTAGCGGCTGGCGAGGACGAAGAGATCGGCCTTCGGATACTCGGCGGCGACATCGGCCATGGCACCGGTGAGCTCGATCCGCCCGGAGAGGCCGAGCGTTTCGATCTGCCGGCGCAAGGCTTCCGCGGTGTCGGGATCGGCGCTCATGCTGCCGACGATCCGGCACCGCCAGGCAAGATCGGCGATCTTTGCGAGGCTCGCAACCAGCGTCGCGTGGTCCTTGCGGGGAATGAGCGTGCCGATCGACAGGATCGTCGGCGGTTCCTCGCTCCGCCTGTCGAGCGGCCGCGGCGAGGCATCCGGCTTGTCCGTCCCCGGCAGGGCGACCGTCAGCCGTTCGGCCGGCACGGCGAATGAAGACGACACGGCCTCGGCCGTCGCCGGGCTCGTCACGACGACCGCCTCGGCCGCGCCGAGCGCTCGTCGCTCGCTCGCTTCCAACGCATCGCGCGCCGCCGCATCGAGGCCGGTTTCGAGGAACAGCGGATGATGGACGAGCGCTGCAAGCCGCAGCCGCCGCGCCTGCCTCTCGGCGACCTGCGGCATGGCGCCGAAGGCCAAGCCGTCGACGAGGACGAGACCGCCATCCGGGATCCCGGCGAATGCCGCCTCGGTCTGAGCGAGTTCGGCGGGACTCGGGCGTGGAAACCCCTCCGGCAGACGCAGATGCTCGACGTCCCAGCCGAGCCGGCGCAACTCGGCCATCAGCCGCCGGTCATAGCCATAACCGCCGCTCGGCGTCGCGAGATCCCCGGGGATCGCGAAGACCAGCCGGCGTCGGCTCACAGCGCACCCTCGTACCAGCCGCGCGCGACGTGGGATTCCTCCAGGCTGACCTTCAGGCGGCAGATGCGCCCGCCGCCCACCCCCAAGGCGCCAGCCGCGATCTCTTCGGCCAGCCGGTCGAACAGATATCTAGCGAGGAATTCCGTGGTGGTGATCTTGCCGTGAAACACCGCGAGCTCGTCGAGATTCTGATAGTTCAGCGGTTCGAGCACCGCCTTTAGCAGCGCACTCGCCAGGCCGATGTCGACCGCGAGACCGTCTTCGTCGAGTTCTTCGGCAAAAAACGCCGCGTCGACCACGAAGGTCGCGCCGTGCATCTTCTGCGCGGGCCCGAAGACCGGCCGCGGCAGACTGTGGGCGATCATCATGTGGTCGCGGACCTCGACGGCATACATCGGCATTCCTCTCGTCGGTCTTCGTCAGTCGTAGCGGATCCGATGGCAGAGAGTTGCCGGATCTGCGAGAATGTCGACATAGCGCACAGCGAGTTCCGCGAAACCCGTCTCGGCCGAGAACAACGCGTCGAGCCGCGGATCGGCGAGCAGGCGGAGCGCCGTCTCGAGCCGCCGCCGGTTGGTCCAACGCCCGGCCCGGCTCGCCGGAACGCTGCCGACCTGCGAGGCGACGAGCGACAGGCGCCGGCTGTGGAAGGCACCGCCAAGGGGGATCTTCGGCGTCCTTTCGCCATACCAACTGGCCTCGACGATCCGCGCCTCGAAGCCGGCGGCGGCGATGGCGCTGGCAAGCCCCGCCTCGCTTGCAGAAGCGTGCACCACCACGTCGCATTCCACCGGCGCGTCGCCGGGCGCCGCAAAGACGATCCCGAGCGCCGCGGCAACGGCCGCCCGCTCCGCATTGACGTCGACCGCCGTCGTCTCCGTGCCGGGGATCGATCCCGCGAGATAGGCGACGAGAAGCCCGACGACCCCGCCACCGATCACCGCCACCTTGTCGCCCGGCAGGATGCCGGCGTCCCAGACGACGTTGAGCGCGGTTTCCATGTTGGCCGCCAGGACCGCGCGGGCTACGGGCACATCCGCCGGCACCGGCACCGCCGCTTCACCGGGGACGACGAAGCGATCCTGATGGGGATGCAGACAGAACACCCACGCGCCGTGCCGCGCGACATCTCCGCCGACGATCCGCCCGACCGTGGCGTAGCCATACTTTACCGGGAAGGGGAACGCCCCCTCCTGGAACGGCGCGCGCATCCGCTCCCATTCGCTCCGCGGCACGGCGCCGGCGGCAACGAGGGCCTCCGTGCCCCGGCTGATCGCCCCGAAAGCGGAAGCGACCGTCACCTCGCCCGGCCCGGCGGGCAGAGACGCCTCGGCACGCCGCTCGGCCCGGTTCTCCCCGACGATCCAAAGCGCTTGCGCCGGGGTGCGCCCGTCCTCTCCCGCCATGCGCAGGCTCCTTACGATGGCAACATGCCGATCCGGCACCTGCAGAAAGCTTCCCTGCGAACGCCCGATACGCTCGCACCCGGGTCTACTTGGCTCGACCCGCCGTTCCGGGCCGGGGCCGCGTCGATCCTCTACCTGCCTTCCTCTTCGTTCCCTTCAAGGCCAATGCCGATCGTTCGACCGTGGCATGGAGAAAGCCGCACGACAAGCGCTTTTTGTTCGTCGAAAGTTCTTGTTTTATCCTGAATGATATGGTGAGATGCATCTTCAGTGACGACAACCTCTGAACGTCGGCGATCCGATCGTCATAGGAGGCAGGCCCATGGTATCCCGCGTCAAGACGGTCGCCTTCCACGGCATCGAGGCGGTGCCGGTCGACGTCCAGGTCATGGTGGCGCCGGGCAAGGTCGGGATCCAGATCGTCGGCCTGCCGGACAAGGCGGTGGCCGAAAGCCGGGAGCGGGTGCAGGCGGCCCTCCACGCCTCCGGCCTGTCGATGCCGCCGAAGAAGGTGACGGTCAATCTCGCGCCGGCGGACCTGCCGAAGGAGGGCAGTCATTACGACCTGCCGATCGCCCTCGGGCTGATGGTGGCGCTCGGTGCGGTCCCGTCCGACACGCTGGCCGGTTACTGCGTTCTCGGCGAACTCTCGCTCGACGGGATGATTACGCCGGTGGCCGGCGTGCTGCCGGCGGCGATGCGCGCCAACACGCTCGAAATGGGGCTGATCTGTCCGGCCGAATGCGGGCCCGAAGCGGCCTGGGCGAGCGCCGAGATGCCGATCGTCGCCGCCCGCAGCCTGATCCAGATCGCCAATCACTTCCGCGGCACCCAGGTGATCGCGCGTCCCGAGCCGGCGATCCGTTCGGCGCCGGCCAATCTGGCGGACATGGCGGAGATCAAGGGCCAGATCGTCGCCAAGCGGGCGCTCGAGATCGCCGCGGCCGGCGGCCACAACCTGTTGATGGTCGGCCCTCCCGGTTCGGGCAAGTCGATGCTCGCCCAGCGGCTTCCCTCCATCCTGCCGCCCCTTGCGCCGCGCGAACTCCTGGAGGTGTCGATGATCGCCTCGATCGCCGGCGAGTTGAGCGGCGGCAAGCTTTCCGACCGCCGGCCGTTCCGCAGCCCGCATCATTCGGCCTCGATGGCGGCGATGGTCGGCGGTGGGTTGCGTGCGCGGCCGGGCGAAGTCTCGCTCGCCCATCGCGGCGTTCTGTTTCTCGACGAATTGCCGGAATTTTCGCCGATCGTGCTCGATTCCCTCCGCCAACCGCTGGAAGGCGGCGAGAGCGTCATCGCCCGGGCCAATCACCGCGTCACATATCCCGCCAAATTCCAGCTGATTGCGGCGATGAACCCCTGTCGCTGCGGCATGGCCGGTGAGCCGGGCTACCTCTGTCCCCGCGGCGCGCGCTGCGCAGGGGAATACCAGTCGCGCATCTCCGGCCCCTTGCTCGACCGGATCGATCTGCGGGTGGAGGTTCCCGCTGTGACGGCGTCGGACCTGATCCGACCCGCCCCGGCCGAGCCGTCCTCGGCGGTGCTTGCCCGCGTCGTCGCGGCTCGCCAGCGACAGGCCGAGCGATTTTCCGCCCTCGGCCTGCCGGCCGAAACGTTGAACGCCCATTGTTCGGCCAGCATGATCGAGGACGTTGCCTCGGTCGACCGGCCGGGGACCCAGCTTCTTCATGACGCGGCCGAACAGATGAAGTTCTCGGCGAGAGCCTATCACCGCATTCTCAAGGTGGCCCGCACCCTCGCCGATCTCGATCAGGCCGGCAGCGTCCAGCGCGTCCATCTTGCCGAGGCGATCTCCTACCGGGTGGCGGGCGAACGGCTCGCCGCGGCCGCCTGAATGGGACGGATGGGCAAGGGCACCGACGCGTCCGCCCATCGAAGCGACCGCGATGCTCGGTGCCAAAGCCGGAGGCTCCACGAGAATCGCCGTGCGGATCCGAGACTCAATTTCGGGGACCTTCTCCGATGCCTCTCAGCATCCGGTCTGTTCCGCCGCGGTGTCGACTGACCTCGAAAGCTCGATAGCGCCCGCTCGTCGTCTCAATCCAGGTCCCGGTGCATGGTCGCCATGCCGTTGGAGCGGCCGAGTTCCTCGTATCCGGCGGCCTCGTAGAGGGCCAGCGCCGGCTCATTGTCGAGTTCGACCTTGAGCGTGACGGATATCGCGCCAAGCTGCTTCGCCGCCGCTTCCGCATGGGCCGCGAGTTGCTTGCCGGCACCGCCGCGCGCAGCCTCTTCGACGAAGACGTAGACGAGGTGGCGCACCTCGGGTCCGATGCCGATCCGCAGTGCGAAGAAGCCGACCTCCCGACCGGACGCGTCGACCAGGTAGAACGACATGTCGTCCGGCTCGTTCAGCCATTTCTCTTGCCATTCCAGGGGATCGAACGGATGCTTGGCGCTCGGATTGACCAATGCCAGATCGGCCTTCTCGGCCAGGAGCCGCTCGAGCGGCCGGAGATCGAATGGCGTGTTGGGGCGGAGCGAGAGGTCGGACAAAGCGTATTTCCCATCAGGCTGTGGCAAGGGGCCTTTCTGGTTGCTCTGTCTCGCATGGCCGGGCGAAGGTCTTCAACCGCCAGGCCGAAAAGCCTCACTGAAAAAGCGAATTGTCGACCATCTCGGCCTGCTTGGCCCATTTTCGACCGGGATCGTTGACCGGCTTGGAAGCACAGGCGGAAACGAGAACGAGAAGCGCCAGGGCGGCGGCGAGGGGAATGCGACGGTTCAAGGCGGGAAATTCCTGGTTTGAGGACGAAGGCAACGGCACCCTGGAGAAGTGCTGGCCCATCACCAGCACCCAACTCCGGCGGAACGGTGGCCGCGGCCTAAGTCGCTTGGCTCAGCCCGGCCGGGGCGGATGAAAGGCGCGGCCTCGGCCATCTTCGCCCCGCGAAAGCGGCGACGAGGCGCGCCGCCCACCTCGCCGGCACGCCGCATCCTTCGCGATCTCCTGCGCCCTGCACCGTGGCATGGCCGAGCAATCGCAGCCGAGAAGAGCGACTAAACGCCTGCACCAGGCCGCGGCCGCGAGCATTTCGCGTCGTCAACGCGGTTCCTGTCCCGGCACGATTCCCCCCGACGGCGTCGATGCGAGGACGGAGGGCGTCGCGCCGTTGACAAGTGGCGCGGCCGAAGGCTGGCCATAGACGTCCCCGAGGCCGAAGAGCCAGGGGATGCCGCCGCTTCCGGCCCGTTGGACAACCCGCCCGTCGGGCAGGCGCACGGGATAGGCGACGCGTCGCTCACGGTTCGAAAGGATGATGCCCGGCCGGTCGGCACGGGATCCATAGTCCTGGGCAAGGACCGAGGACGTCTGCGGCAGCATCGAAGCGCCCAAGGCGGCCGCCAGTCCTGCAATCTTCCAGATCATGTCGTGGCTCCTTCTCTTTGCTCCGCGTTCCGCGCCAAACGCGATGAAACACGCGAAGGGCGTTGGCGCACAGTGCGGTTCAATCCGGCAACTGGCCGGGCACGAGACCGCTGGATGGCGTATCGCGATCTGCGAGGGAGGCCCGCTCACGCACTGCCGTCCCCTCCGTTCCGACGCACCCGCCGAGGATCGGCGCGAGTCCGGCCGCCACGATCACGAGTTTGAGCTTCATCCACCGCATCTGCATCTCGTCCCTTCTGCACTTGGCCTGTCACGGCGAACGAGAGAAGGGGCGGAGAGTTGCTACAGAAAGACGTGATCGGTCACGGGGCGCGGGAAACCTGCTCGCTCTTCCGATTGGAACTGCGGCGACGTCCGTGGGGAATGCGGCCGCAGCCCCGGCCCGCCGAACGATCCGACAGCCGCGTCGTCGGCAGAGGAAAAGGCCGCGACCGCCATGCGGCTCGTTCGCAGGGAACAGGCGACGGGCTGACCGGAGAGCCCTGGGTGACAGGCGATCCGCTGCCTACTGGCTGCCCTCCTGCGCATCCTTCCGCCGCAGATCGGCGAGCAGCGCCTCGACCGCCGGCGCTGTCGGGCGCAGGGAGGCCTCTGCTGCCGGACGAAGGCAGAAAGTGATCCGAAGGCGCCCCTTGACGCTCCACATATAGGTGGTGAGATCGAGGCTCCCGCGCTTGGCCAGGAAGCGATAGTCGCGGACCACGTACTCCCCGCCCTGCAGTTCGACGGCCTTTGGTTCCGTGCGCGCCGTGAAGTTGCTGGGGCGCACCAGCGGGTCGTAGGCGAGGTTCGGCCGCAGGGCCTTGGCCTTCTCGAACAGCCACCCCTCGACGTCCGCCCAGGGCATGCGTTCCTTGTCGAGCATGAAGGCGGTGTCGATCGGCCAGGAGCCCGGTGGGCGCGTCGGCGTCAGCGCATAGAGGCAGGAAAGGTCTTCCGGGCAACCGGGACCGGCGCAGTCGAAGCGCTGGCCGATCTCGATCACCGCGTCTTCTTCCGGCCCCGCGGCCCAGCCACGCGGCGCTTCGGCCTGGGCGCCAGCGGCGACGATGCCTGCCGCGACGGCCAGAACCGCCACCAGCAAACCCAGCACGATCCGTTTGAACGCGCCTGTCATCAGTCTCCTCCCGTCTTCTGCCGTGCGAACTGGCGTCGCGGATAGCCCGCTCGCTGCCGCATGCCGCGCCGCGCCGTGCCCCGCAATCCACCGATCAGCGCCGCCCGATCGGCTCGCTTTGGCGGCGATGCGACCGCAATATGGGAAGCTTCGCTTGAGAGGGGCTGACCATCGCTGCCGCCCCGGACCAGGCGCCGCATCCTCTCCTTGCCGCCAGGGCAGATGCAGCCTACCTCCAGGCGATGGAACACACCGATGAACGACGTGCGAGACTGATCGCCGACGAGTTGGAACGGGTGGACGGCGTCCGCCCCGGCCGGGACACGCCGGGACGCAAGCATCGCAAGATGGCGTCGAACCCGTTTCACTTCTATCGCGGTTCCGCCCAGATCTTCTACACCGACCTGAAGGAGGGCGTTCTCCTTTTGCCCGCCGGCATTACCGAGTGGGTCAAGCCGACCGCCGTCGTCGGCGACTGCCACATGGCAAATTTCGGCTTCGTCACCGAAAAGGGGTCCCACGGCAATCTCGTCGTTTTCGTGCCGAACGATTTCGACGATGCGTGCATCGGCCACGCCGCCTGGGATCTGACGCGCTTTCTGGCCAGCATCTTCCTCGCCTCGGACTTCGCCCATGGCATTCTCGACGGCCGATACGAGACCAGCGAGATCGACGATCTCTCCGGCCTGAAGGCCCCGTCCGAAGAAGAGCAGGAGACGGCGGCCCGCGCCTTCCTGGAGGCTTACCGCGAAATGGCGGAGGCGGTCGCCGAGGATCCGGCACGGCGGCGCACGGTGAAATCAGGCTTCCCGAAGGATCACGTGCTGCACAAGGGCTTGAAGAAGGCCCGCAAGCGATCGATCGGTGGCAAGAACTTTCAGACCAAGAGCACCCTCGGCAAGGCCGTCGCCGTGGCGGAGGACGGGCTGCGCTTTCGCGATCGTCCCGGCCGCTACCGCCGCCTCGACGCGTCCAGCGCAGCGAGCATCCGCTCCGAGTTCCGCCCCTATGTCGACGACGAGATCCTCGACATCGTCGAACGCCTCGGCGCCGGGACCGGCTCGGTCAATGTCGAGCGCTACTATCTGCTGGTCGGGCCGACCGGCGCCTCGACCTTTGCGGAATTGCCGATGTGCCACATCGTCGAAGTCAAGCAGCAGCGTCCCGCCGCCCCGCTCCGACACTTTGCCGACATCGACCCGCGCAACCGGCTGTCGCCCGCCCACCTCACCGTCGACCTGCAGCGGCTGATGCAGCGCGAGCCGGATCTCCTGCTCGACGAGGTCGCCTGGAACGGCTCGCAATGGCTGGTCCGCTCGCGCCACCATGCCCGCTACAGTCTCGATCCCGAGGAGATCTGCCTCGCCGACGCGCCGGGCAAGCGGCTACGCCAGTATGTCGAGGCCTGCGGCCAAGCCCTCGCCCTTGCCCATTGCCGCACCGACCATCGCTCCAACGCCTTCGAAACGGCGATTGCCGCGCGGATCGAGGATTCCGGTGATGTCTTGATCGAGACGTCCCGGGCCTATTCGCGGCAGGTCGTCGCCGACCACGCGCTGCTGCGGTCCATGCTGGACGCCTGACCGATCCGCCGCCGCGCCGCCACCCGGTCGCCCGGGAGCGGTCGTTCAGGCGGCGAGCGGATCGCGCCGGTGCGGGATACCCGCCGCACCGAAGGTGTGATCGAGGAAGATCTCGGCGCAGGCTTCCCAATTATAGGCGAAGGACCGCCGGAATGCCGTCTCCCGATCGATCGAAAGGGCCGCGAGGCACGCCTCGCGCAGGTCCCTCGAAATCGCGCCGGCGCCGGAATCGGCGATGACGTCGTTCGGGCCGGGCTCGGGAAAGGCAGCGATGGGCACGCCGCAGGCGAGCGCCTCGATGATGACGTTGCCGAAGGTGTCGGTCTTGGAGGGAAAGACGAAGACGTCGGCCGAGGAATAGTAGCGCGCCAAAGCGTCGCCGGTCTGCAGGCCGGCGAAATGGACCTCCGGATAGCGGGCGAGGAGACCCGCCATCGACGGGCCGTCGCCGACCACGAGCTTCGAGCCGGGCAGGTCGAGGTCGAGGAAACCTTCGACGTTCTTCTCCGGCGCAAGCCGCGACACGGTCAGGAAGATCGGCCGCGGCAGATCGAGACGGATCGGCTCGCTCGGCCGGAAGATGTGGCGATCGATGCCGCGGGTCCAGGTGACGAGATTGTTGAAGCCCATCGGCTCCAGTTGGCGGCGCATCGATTCCGTCGGCACGAGGCAGTAGCTCGCTGCATTGTGGAACCATCGCAGCACGTTGTAGGTCCAGCGCTCGGGGATCGGCGCGCGCTTGCGCAGATACTCGGGAAAGCGGGTGTGGAGGCTCGTCGTGAAGCCGAGGCCGCGCCGCAGGCAGACCCGGCGGGCGGCAAATCCGAGCGGGCCTTCCGTCGCGATGTGGACCGCGTCCGGCCGGAAGGCGTCCATCAGCCGCGCCATGGCGTCGGTGCCCGTCAGCGCCAGCCGGATCTCCGGATAGGTCGGGCAGGGAATGGTGCGGAAGTCCTGCGGCGTCACGACCTTGACGTCGAAGCCACGGTCCGAGAGTTCGCCGACGAGGCTGGCGATCGTTCGGACCACGCCGTTCACCTGTGGGTGCCAGGCGTCGGTGACGATCAGGATTCGCTGCATTCAGGCTGCCTCCGTCGGGCGGACCACCGGTCGCTGCTCCGAGACGATGCGCGGCTGGGCCGCTTTCGCATGGGCGCGCGCCCTGACGACTTCGCTCCAGCGAATGAGCTCGAAGGAACCGTCGTGGCGCTCGGCGACTGCGGTGCAGCTTTCGACCCAGTCGCCCGTGTTGATATAGGCGATGTCCGCGTAGTCGGCCAGTTGGGCGTGATGGATGTGGCCGCAGATGACGCCGTCGCAGCCCATCCGGTTGGCTTCCTCGGCCAGCGCGGATTCGAACGCGCCGATGAAGTTGACGGCGTTCTTCACCTTCAGCTTCGCCCAGGACGAGAACGACCAGTAGGGAAAGCCCAGCCGCCGGCGGATCTTGTTGAAGACCAGATTGACGGCGATCGCCGCGTCGTAGGCCCAGTCGCCGAGATAGGCGATGATCCTTGCGTTGCGCACCACGACGTCGAACTCGTCGCCATGCATGACGAGAAACCGCCGGCCGTCTGCGGTGACATGGACGTCGTTGAGTTTCACCTCGACGCCGCCGAAATGCCTGCCGGTGAAATCGCGCAGGAATTCGTCGTGATTGCCGGGGATGTAGATCACCGTCGCGCCCTTGCGGGCCTTGCGCAGAAGCTTCTGGACGACGTCGTTGTGGCTCTGCGGCCAGTTCCAGGATCGCTTCAGCCGCCAGCCATCGACGATGTCACCGACGAGATAGATCTTCTCCGCATCGTGGAAGCGCAGGAAATCGATCAGCATTTCCGCCTGGGCCGACTTGGCGCCGAGGTGAATGTCGGAAATGAACAACGTCCGGAAATGCCGCGTTGCTGCTTCGTCCGTCATGATTGCCGCCTCGCGCAACGTCTGTCCGCCTCTCCGTTTGGTCAGCAATGGCTGATTCGCATTGCAGGCGTGTGACGCGGGAGGCCGGAAACCGGAGCGACACGATTGGCGCCGCTTGCCAATTGCGGTTTGCCGGACGGTCGAAGGAGGGGCTAAGAGGGCGGCAGAGAGCGGCGCGGGCCCATCGCGCGACAGACCACCGAGGCTGAGATGAGCACCAACCAATCCCCGGAAGGCGATCCCAAGAAGAGCGATCTGGACGAGCAGGCGCTGTTCTTCCACCGCTATCCGAAACCCGGCAAGCTCGCCATCCAGGCCACCAAGCCGCTCGGCAATCAGCGCGACCTGGCGCTGGCCTATTCGCCCGGCGTCGCCGCTCCCTGCCTCGAAATCGCCCGGGATCCGTCGCTCGCGGCGGACTACACCAGCCGCGCCAATCTCGTCGCGGTGATCTCCAACGGCACCGCCGTCCTCGGCCTCGGCAATATCGGGCCGCTCGCCTCCAAGCCGGTGATGGAGGGCAAGGCGGTCCTGTTCAAGAAGTTCGCCGACATCGACGTCTTCGACATTGAGGTCGACGCCTACGAGATCGACCATTTCTGCAAGGTGGTCGCGGCACTGGAGCCGACCTTCGGCGGCATCAACCTGGAAGACATCAAGTCGCCGGAGTGCTTCGAGATCGAGGCGCGGCTGCGCGAGGAAATGGCGATCCCGGTCTTCCACGACGACCAGCACGGCACGGCGATCATCGCCGCGGCCGCGGTTCGCAACGCGCTCCGCCTCGGCGGCAAGAAGCTCGAAGAGGTAAAGATCGTCGCCTCGGGCGCCGGCGCCGCAGCGCTCGCCTGCCTCAATCTCCTCGTCTCCCTCGGTGCGAAGCTCGAAAACATCCTCGTCACCGACAAGGACGGCCTCGTCTACAAGGGCCGGACCGTCACCATGGACCGCTGGAAGGACGTCTATGCCCGCGACACCGAGATGCGGACGCTGGAAGAGGCGCTGGACGGCGCCGACATCTTCCTCGGCCTCTCGGCGGCGGGCGTCCTGAAGCCCGACTATCTGAAGAAGATGGCCGACAAGCCGCTGATCCTGGCGCTCGCCAATCCCGTGCCCGAGATCATGCCGGACCTCGCCAGAGAGGTTCGCCCCGACGCGATGATCTGCACCGGCCGGTCGGATTTCCCCAACCAGGTCAACAACGTCCTGTGCTTCCCCTTCATTTTCCGCGGCGCGCTCGACTGCGGCGCGACGGGCATCACGGAGGGCATGAAGCAGGCGGCGACCGACGCCATCGCCGAGCTCGCCCGCGAAGAGGTCTCGGAAGTCGCGGCGAAGGCCTATGGCTCCGAGACGCCGGTCTTCGGGCCGGACTATCTGATCCCCTCCCCCTTCGATCCGCGGCTGATCCTGAAGATCGCGCCGGCCGTCGCGCGGGCCGCCGAAAAGGACGGCGTCGCCTCGCGGCCGATCGAGGACATGCAGGCCTATGTCGAAAAGCTGAGCCGCTTCGTCTTCCGCTCCGGCATGATCATGAAGCCGATCTTCCAGATCGCCCGGAACTCGGCCAAGCGGGTGATCTTCGCCGATGGCGAGGACGAGCGGGTGCTGCGGGCCGCGCAGGTGCTGATGGAGGACGAGGTCTGCGTGCCGATCCTGATCGGCCGTCCGGCCGTCCTCGAAACCCGGCTCGAACGCTACGGCCTCAAGATCCGCCCGGGCAAGGACTTCGAGGTGATCAACCCCGAGGACGACCCGCGTTACCGCGACTATGTCGACCACTATTTCCAAAGGGTCGGGCGCAAGGGCGTCAGCCCCGACACCGCCCGCACGGTGGTGCGCACCAACACCACCGTCATCGGCGCGGTCGCGGTCTCGCGCGGCGAGGCCGACTCGCTGATCTGCGGGCTGGAGGGCCGCTTCCCCCATCATGTCCGCGACATCAGCCAGGTCATCGGCATGCGGCGGGACGTGAAGAAGCTCGCGGCCATGAGCCTGTTGATCACCCAAGGGGCGACGAAGTTCTTCCTCGACACCTATGTCCAGCGCGATCCGAACACCGAGGAACTCGCCGAGATGACCCGCCTCGCCGCCGCCGAACTGCGCCGCTTCGGCATCGACCCGAAGGCCGCCTTCGTCTCCCACTCCAATTTCGGCACCGACGACACCGAGGACACGGTCAAGCTGCGCAAGGCGCTGAAGCTGGTGAAGGCGGCGATGCCGGATCTCGAGATCGACGGCGAGATGCATGGCGACTCTGCGCTGTCGGAAGCCATCCGCAAGCGCAACATGCCGGACTCGACGCTGACGGGGGAAGCCAATCTCCTGATCTTCCCGACCCTCGACGCGGCCAACATCACCCTCAACGTCGTCAAGCAGATGACCGACGCGCTGCATGTCGGCCCCATCCTCCTCGGCGCCGCTTCGCCGGCCCACGTGCTGACGCCCTCGGTCACCTCGCGCGGCGTGGTCAACATGGCGGCCATCGCGACGGCCCAGGCGATCGGGCTGGAGGGGTGACGCCGCTGCCCCTCTCTCCCCTTGCGGGAGAGAAAGCGATTTCATCGGCTTAGGCGCGAAGCGACTAAACGATAGAAATCGCCAGAGAGGGGTCTCTCCGCCACCGCCGCCGCAAACTTTGCAAGAGGCCCCGCAGCGCCCACCCGCCGCCGCCACGACAGCCGAACCGGTGAAACCCCTCTCTGGCCATTCTCAAGGTTTGAACCTCGCTGCGCTCGGCTCAACTGTCCTCTTAATCTTCTTTCCATGCTATTTTTGGGAAGGAGGACCGAACCATGGGACCGTCACCATCAAGGAAGTCCGCAGGGCCGCGTGATGCGGCCACCAAGGTTGCGCATCATCGCCTGAGTGT
>NZ_JAAAMG010000011.1 GCF_010500815.1 Jiella pacifica | reverse complement strand
GTCCGCACAATGCCTGGACGAACCGGCCGTCGGCGTCACGCTCGATATGCGCCGATAGCAGGCAGTCCAACTGCCGCCCGTCTTTTGTGACGAACTGGTATTCGACGCCACGAACCTTCCTGGAGGCCAGCAAGGCAGGCCAGTCCACCTCCACGCGCCGGCGTGCGGAGGCTTCCGTCATGAAGTCGGTCAAGGGGCGGCCGACGACCTCATCCAACTCATAGCCGAGCACCTCGAGCCATACGTCGCTGACATGTTCGATGCAGCCGTTCTCATTGAGGGCGTGCAGTGGAAGAGGTGTGCGCCGATAAAGGGTGACGAAGCGTTCCTGACTTCTCTGCACAGCGGCTGCTTCGCGTGCACTCGCGAGGGCGAAGCGCTGATCGACGATCGACGCGAGCAGAGCCAGGAACAGGATCAGGAAGGTCAGGGCGGCAACGGCGGATGCGAGCGTCATGGGATCGAGCGCCGGGGCACTCACCATTTCGGCAGCATCGGCATCCATCGTGATCGTCGCGGCCGCCATTCCCGTATAGTGCATTCCGGAGATCGCGAGGCCCATGGCACCGGAAGCCGCAAGCTTTCGGGAGGAGACCGTTCCGGTAAATGCGAGCCAAAGCGCGGCTATGGAAGCCGCGATGGCGATGGCCACCGATGCCGCGACCAATCGCAGATCATAGGCGATCGACGCCTGCATTTGCATGGCATGCATGCCGAGGTAGTGCATTGTCGCGATGCCGCATCCCATGATGAAGCCGCCCGCGACAAGAACGGACCAGCCCACCGCACGATCGCAGAGAAGCATGAATCCGATGCCCGTCACGATGATCGGCAAGGCGAGCGACAGCGCCGTGAGAGTGAGGTCGTAACCGACCTCCATCGGCATTCTGTAGGCGAGCATGGCAACGAAGTGCATCGACCAGATGCCGCCACCCATGGCGATCGCTGCCGTCGCGATCCAGCCGACCCGGACCCATCCTGCCGCACTGCGCACACGGCCTGCGAGATCGAGAGCGGTATAGGCGGCCACTGTCGCGATACAGACGGAGAGAACGACCAGCAGCCAGCTATACGTGCCTTCGACGATCATCACGTTTAGCTCCCCTGCGCTCGTTCAGCACTCGCGCTGCGCGCTGTCTTTCCGTCCTCGCTGGAGCGGCAAAACTCACAGCAGAGCAATCATGGGATCGCTGCTTTTGCAGCTATTGGCGCGCCCCCCGGCAGGACCCCGACACTGCCCCAAATTCGTCAGGCCGCGGCCATGTCAGACATCGTTCAAGTCCGAGGCTCATCAGCATGACAGGATCTTTCGGCTGGCGCGTTTGGACGCCGGTCGCTCACTGCTCTTTTTAGAAGGGCAGAGATGGGTGTCGCCAATGAAAATAGATTGGCGGCTAACTAACGAGGCTTGGTTTCGGCCTGTTGCACGATGAGCCGGTCTGTTCATCAGAAGCCGGGCCGCGCGGTTGTCGCCAGTTCGCTCGACCTCGACCCCCCGCAGATCATCAGCCCTGACATCAGGCGATGGCCGGGCCAATCTCATCGCTTTCGCGGGTCATCCGCTCCTCGAAGAGGAGGAAGCCGCTTCGGCCCGAATTCTTTACCCGGTAGAGGGCGACATCCGCGCGGCGGACAAGGTCGGTCTGGTTGGCTGCTCCCTTTGCCGCGATGGCGGCGCCGATCGAAATGCCGATGGCGACGGGCCGCTGCATCAGAACAAAGGGATGGCCGATCGCTTCGAGAATAGTCTTGGCAAGCCGCTCCACATCGGAACGCTCCGGAACAAAATCACGCAAGACCGCGAATTCGTCTCCGCCGAGGCGGGCGACGAGATCGGTTTGTTGAACCGTGGTCTGCAGCCGGTCGGCGACTTGGCGGATCAACTCGTCTCCGGCCTGGTGCCCGAGCGTGTCGTTCACCGCCTTGAAGCGGTCGAGGTCGAGATAGAGGACGGCAAAGCTGCGGCCGGTCCGCTCGAACTCCCGCGCCCGCTCCTCGAGGCCTGCTTCGAATGAAAAGCGATTGGCGAGATCGGTGAGCGGATCATGATGCGCCATATGCGCGATGTGGGCCTGCGAGCGAAGAAGTCTGAGCGTCGTCCGGTAGAGATGCAGCAGAAGCAGCCCGGCCAGGAGCAGGATCGTCCCGCCCGCGATCATCAGCGTCGGCGCAAGCTGGGAAACAATGTCCGTACCTGGCTGCTGCACGGTCCAAACGAGATGTCCGAGATCACCCCGTGCCGAACTCAGTGGAAAGGAAGCCTCATGCCGGCCTAACGTGCCTGTCCAAGAGAAACGCGGCTTAAGGATCATTAAATCCTCCCCCAGTTCCGCGAGGAAAGCCAGGTCGAGAAACTTGATCGCGATGTGAACCGGCGCGCTCCCCGTAAGCGAGCCTTCATCAGCAGATTCCGGGAGAATGGGGGCGACGCTGACAACAGCGGGGCGGTTCTCGAGAAGGATGTATCTGCGAAAGAAAATCGATCCCGAGCTGGCAGCTGCCGGTGACGTCATGAACTCGCGCATCTCCGTCACGATCGGCTCCATGAGCGACGCATGCGAGAAATACGCGTCGGGCGTCCTGCGTCTGCCGTCGATCATGGCGTAAAGCGAGCGGTCGGCGCCGTCGAGAATGAAGACGCGGTCGATGCCGAAGTAATCATGCATCCACACGCCGAGATTATCATCGAGCCAGTCGGCGTCGACAGGGACCGAGAGCCGTTTGAGCGCCTCGTTCCATGTCGTCGAGGTGAGCTGATCTCTGGTGATCCGGGCAATTCTCTCATCGAGGAGCCGCCGAACCAGCCGCGTTTCCCGGTTGAGGGAGGCGATATCCGTTTCGCTCGCGGACCAGTAGACGGTGGCAGCCACGAGGCCGCCCGTGGCGATCAGGATCAGCAGGACCGGAAGCACGAACAGAATCGGCAGATGTCTTGTCACGATCGTCGCGACCATGGCTGTCCCCCTCTCAGCACGCCATCGGTAGCATGAGGAGGTAAATGCTTTTATCTCAGAGACTTAGAAAGTCTGCTGCAATGATGATCACGCGCCGCTTCCAAAGCGGCGATTTCTCGCGGCGATGAACAACCCGGCACTCAAAAAAATCGCTCCTGCTTATGAGGCCGATCCGTACTTCAACCTCTGCGCACAAAATGTCTGAAGATGCTGCACATCCATCGGAACGGCAAAGTAATAGCCTTGGCCGTGCGTGACTTTGAGTTTGCGAAGCGTCTCGAATTCCGCCTGCGTTTCGACGCCTTCTGCTACGAGCCGGATTCTCGTTTTCAGGGCAAATTGGGCGAGCGCCATGACCATTGCCTGGCGCGTGCGATCGCCACTGATGGTGCGGATCATGCTGGTGTCGAGTTTGATGATGTCGGGCTTCAGCACCAGGACGTGCCGCAGGCTCGAATAGCCTGCCCCCGCATCGTCGATGGCAATCCGAATGCCTTTCTTTCGGAGCGGCCGGAGAGCCCGAAGAATGGGGGCATAATCTGCGATCGGAACATGTTCGGTCAGCTCGATGACGATCCGCCGCGGGTCAAATCCGCCAAGCGCATCGGCGACATCGCCGCAAGTCATCGTGCTTGGCGAAATATTGACGTTCACGGAGAGATGGTCAGGGAGGCTGGCTGCAGCCTGCAAAGCTTTCCGCACCGCTAGCAGCTCGAGGCTCGGGCCCTGGCCGATCGCGCTGGCGGTTTCGAACCAGACATCGGGTCCCCGGC
Organism: Jiella pacifica; assembly: GCF_010500815.1. Lineage (GTDB taxonomy): Bacteria > Pseudomonadota > Alphaproteobacteria > Rhizobiales > Rhizobiaceae > Jiella > Jiella pacifica. Next base: position 179,720 of record NZ_JAAAMG010000011.1, on the reverse strand, counting down.
GCGGCTCCGTCCAGAAGCGGGACAGAGCTTCCACGCCCACAACTGAGAGATCGGAAATTCGCACGATGGGTTGAAAGACGATGCAGCGATCGCCCGCCTCGATCGCCGCTTGCAGCTCCCCGAATTGTGCGTCGCGCTCGAGCTCCGCAACGAGATGATTGTCGAGGGCGGACGCGATCAGACTTGCAAATATGCGCATCAGTTCGAGATCTCTGGCATTCAGAGATGGCCTCGGCGTATGGCTAAGGCAACAGAATGTCCCGAATAACCGCCCGCTTTCAAGGCGGATCGGTACGCTGAGATGCGCGCCGATCGGCAGTGATTTGGTTTCAGGCAGTGCCTGGCACAGCGGGACAAGTCCTGTATCCGGTATCAGCTCCGGAAGCCCACCCGCGATGACGTGAGCGCAGTAGCGGGCCGCCATCGGCATGACGGTCCCCGCCCGGAGCGGCGACGGCTCCGCCGAGCTGACACCTCGAAAGATGCGGTCCTTTCCGAGAAACTCGGTGATGAACGCAATATCCATCCCAAGATGGAGCCGGCTTGCGACCAGAACACGTTCCATCGCTTCCGCCATGTGAGGCGGAAGATCCGTTGCCGTTCCGGATTGGCCAAACAGGTGCCGGGGCATGCGAACTCCACTTGGCCGCACCCGTCCTATACGGGACTGACGACCTTACCCCACTTCAACGACTGGGAGGGAAAGATTCCGTGCGTTGCCAGTTTTGTGATTTCGCTCCGACCGCGTAAATCTTTGAGCGGGCACGCTTAACGGCTGTCCGCAAATTTGGCTGCCGCGCGCCCTCTGGCGCACCGCGCTCTATTCCGGCGGCGGGCCGCGTCCACCGAACCCGCCGGGGACGGTTTCGGCCCATCCGGGTGACGATCACTGGCAGAGATCAAAGGACGGACTCCGCCTTCAGCGGTGCCCGGCTTATTGCCTGAGCGCGCGTCGTCACGCGCTTGGAACCCCGCTTTCCAGCTTACATGAAATTCGGAGGACGCCTACGGCCGCGGGTCAACGGCCTTCCGCCGTAAGGCGGGCCAAGGCGCGCTTTTCGCACCAAGCCCGCCTGACGGTTCCCGAGAAGACCGTTGACCCATCCCCGGAATTTCATCGAACGCCCCGAATATGGCTGCGCTGACGCGCGCCTCTTTGCGTTTGGTTTTTCGGGTCGCTCGCGCTGTGCAGGGGTTCAGGCACGAAAGGAAGATCCCTCCGGAAGGGGGGAAGCCTTAGCGCCGGGACATCAACCCTTGAGGCGAAAGGCGTCACCCATGAAACAGGAAATTTATTCGAAGATCACCAATCATATTATTGCGCGGGAGCCCGACCGGCGCCGCTCCCAGCCTAGTTTTTCACGCCGCCCTATCCAAGCATTCACGGAGCGGGCTCTGGCATTCCTACCATCGTCGCCCTGATCACGGCGTGCTTGATATGATGCCAGCGATAGGTGATCTCGCCGTCGAAAGGGATCGAGCAGAAGCCGCGCCTGCCGAGGACTTCTGCCGCCGCGGGATGGCTTTCGTCGTCGACGCTGAAGCCGTGGGCATAGGTTCGCCCACTTGGGCCGTCGATGCTGACCGTCAGCCGGTTTGCGGAGGGCGGGCAGACGGTTCCATCCTCGAGCGTCCCGTGGACGTTCAAGGTGAAGTGACCGGACACGCTCCAGACGCTCATGTGAGGATCGGCAATTTTTCTCTGGGCGAAGGTCGAGGGCGCCGGCAAAGCGGCGGCAGCGACCAGACAAACAGTGAGAACGGCCTTGCCGGAGGCTCTCAGGCCAGCGCGAGGCTCATGGTCGACGAGTCTGCGCATGGGGGTCGTCCTCTTGGCGTGGCGCGATGCTACAGTCGAGCAGCCATTTCATGGGTCTTGTCCTTGTCGGCATTGCGGGTGAGGGCGTAGGGATACAAAGGAAGGGTCGAAAGGCCTGCATGGCGACCGCCTCACGGCCATGAGAGGGTCTTGCGGCATTCCACCTCCGTCTCGCCGTCGACCCAGGCATCGGCGCCGATCGAAACGGGGATTCCATCGTTGCTGAGATGGGCGGCGGCCCATTCCTTCATCCGTGCGACAGGCTCCTTCGTGGTCAGGACGAGCGTCTCGCCCGGCGAGGTTCCGCGTCCGCGCCAGAAGAAGGCGGGAAACTGCGCGATGAGCAGCGGATCCTCGGTGGCGGCGCAGATATGGTCGAAGGCGACGTCGCCGAGTTCGAGCGCCGGCTTCAGGCTCCAGCAGGTCGCGCTGTCGCGCCGCTCCCCCTGCGAGGCGTCGAAGCGCCCCTGATTTTCGAGCGCGATCAAGCCGGCGAGCGGTGAGGGCGGATCGATGCAGGACAATTGCCTGAGGAGATGGTCGTCCAGCGGATCGGCGATGGCCGGTCCAGTGGAGACGGCTGCGATCAGACAGGCGAGGGCACGAGACAGACTTCGGCGACGACCAGGAAGAGACATGGCGCATCTCGGTTGGAGGACGGAGGCATTCATGCCTCGACTATGATCCTCATCGACGCGGCAATCATCCCCCAATTGGTGGATGCCGCGCGGCCTTAGCAATGGCACCCTTGCGCAGCCCGAAGAGACGCCTTCGTCCATAGGAAAAGCTCATGTCCCGCGCCTCGATCCTGCATGTCTTCCCTGCCGTTCTCCTCGTGCTCGCGGGCGCGACCGACGCGCCGGCAAAGCCGCTCTCCGTCGATGGCGCCGCGACGGCCTATGTCATGCGCGACGGCTACGCCTCCATCGATCCTGCCGAACTGGACCAGGCTCTGATGACGCTGCTGGGCGAAAGTGGCGGCAGGGTCGAACCGGGCGCCGACCTCTCGGCGATCGAGCAGGCGCTTCTTCTCGTCGATCTCGAAGAACAGCCGCTGCAGCGCGCGCGCTACGTCCTTCGTTACGGGCAACAGACGATCGATCGTGTCGAGGTCTCGTTCATCGACCTCCAGCGCTACAATCTCGGGCCTGCGATCCGCCTGGACGCGATCGATTCCTACGAGGCCGAGAATGTCGCGGACGCCGAGGCGTTCGGCGTGGGCCCCCACGTCGCATGGCGCTTCGTCACGCAACCGACGGCGAAGCTCTCTGCCATGCTGCTGACGGCCTCGCGCCGCGAGATCGCGGACGAGGAAGCGGCCGGACGGAACTGCCTGCCGTGCGCCTGCCTGTCGCTCGACCCGATCGACGACCTGGCAGACTGGAGCGACCCGCAGACCGCTGCGGCCTTACCGCCGACGCCATATCCGTCCGTCGTTTCGACCGTGCATGACGACACCGTCACGGATGAGATCGCGCCCGCCGCGCAAGCGCTGGAACTTGCGATCGCCGCAGGCATCGCGGCACAGGGAGCGGACGGCCTGCTGTGGTCATTTCCGGAACGCGCCGGACATTCGTCGCCCGATCCCTTCGTCGTCGTCGTGATCGATCGCAATCTCGGGCAGGAGACGATGTCCGATGCAGTGATTGGGATTGCAAAGGTCGACAAGGACCACGACCAGCGCTGGGTGCGGCTTTCCGGTGGCGTCTTTGATGGGCGTGTCGTCCAGACGATCAGCGAGGCGGCGGGACCACTGGTGAAGCGATAGGACATCGCCACCCGGCGCCAGCGCCAATCCAAATCTTGATTCGCTGGTCGCCCCGGCCTGCAGCTTGCCGCCAGCCGGGGCCCGGCGCGTCATTTCAAGCGGTCGCAGAAGACCATGTAGGAGGAGACGATGTCGTTCCAGCCGTATTTGTCGAGATTGACCATGCCTTGCGAGCCCCAGAAGATCGCGTCGCCGCCGCCGCGATTGACGTCGCGCCAGACTTCGGCCGAGCACCGCACGCTGGCGCTCTCATCGCAGCGAATGGACGAGATCCTGTCGTTCCACCAGGAACCGACCGTGGTGACGTACTGGGCATAGGTGTCGGTCGAGCTGTTGCTGTAGGCGAGCCAGCTCACGGTCTTGCGCCACGCCTCGCCGCCACCATTGCGGTGCTCGTAGAAGGTGCATCCCTTGTTCCTGACCGCCATCGGCAGGATCGAGACAGGCCGGAACCTGGCCGGATCGAGTTTCAGCGGCCGCGACTTGGCCCATGCCGGCACCGCGTCGTCGAATACGGGGGTCGCATGCAGCGATCCATGCGGCATGGCGGCGAGAAGGGCGAGCGCTTGGGCAAGACGTTTGAAGATCATGGCAGGGGTCCTTTTCGGGTCGGCGACGCGCCGGCCAACTACCCCCAAGGTTTTTGCCGCTTTCTCCAACCTTCGCGTCCTGCAATCGAATGATCTTTCTCGCCAACGAAAGATCGTGCGAACTAGCCTGCACTTTCCATGCGCCACAGCTGCCGCCTTTGGAGATTATCGCCTCAAGCCCCCGGAAGCAGTCCTTCACCGGCATGTGTCGGCTCACCCCATTCGTATCCTTGCGGTCAAGGCGATTGCGACATCACATTCCGTCAAGCTGCGAGGTGATGGCCTCACTTCCTGCCGAAGATCGAGCGGATGGCGACATGGAAGACCGGAGTGAGGAACAGCTTGAAGACAAAGCGACGCCGCGATCTATTCGGAGGCCGTCGCAAACCATCCCGGCCGCATCCGGGCGGTGTTCCTGCGGGACGTCACGCCCAAGGGCTTCAGGGCGGGCGTCCAGAAGGCGATCGACGAGATCGCCTTTGCCGGGGTGCCGATCGTCTGGGCTCCGGCGCTCGACGCTGCCGCTCACAAGGCGGAGGAACTCGGCCTGGTCGAGCCGGGGACGGCCGAACGCATGGGCGATGAAATCAGGGCCGACCGGGATCGGCTGGAGACGACCAAATGGCCGCAGCCGTTCGGACACAGGGCGGGTCGTGCCGATCGAGGAAGCGCAAGAGGAGACGGTTGAACGCAGCGGGATCGTCGAGGGATGCGACATGTCCGGCCGGCATGGTCTCGATCCGGGCGTGGGGCGTCTGCGCCCCGAGTTCGTCCATCTGGGCGTTGACCGAGGTCGCGTCCGCATTGCCTTCGATGAGCAGGATCGGACAGCGGATGGAGGCAGCATCGACGGGACGCGCCTCGACGATCGCCCGGTAGGTGGCGACGATGGCCTTCGGGGACATGCGTGCGAAGCCGTCGATGAAATGCCGGCGAGCCGTCGTGCCGACCCAATGAGGCCCCACCAGCCGCGACGCCAGAGCCAGGCCGAGCCGGGCGGCGCGCTTTCGGCCGAAGAGGCGGAAGGCGAAGGGCAGGAGATCCTGCGGGTCGACGCGATCGACCAGACTGCGAAGCCACCGGGTCGAGGTGAGGGATGTGGGTGTGTTGGCGAGGATGAGGGACGCGATCCTGTCGGGGGTCCGCTCCGCCAGTTCGAGGGCGACCATGCCGCCGAGCGACACGCCGCATATCGCCGCCTGCCGGATCTGCAACGCGTCGAGGATAGCGAGTGCATCGGCGGCCATCTGTTCCACGCTCATGCGACGTGACCCCAGCATGGTCTCGCCATGACCACGCAGATCGACCGCCACCAGACGCCGCGTGCCGGCCAGGGCCTCGAACTGGTCCTGCCAGATGGTCCGCGTCTGGACCGCTCCGTGCAGCAGCATGAGCGGCACGTTCCGGCATCCCGGGTGGGCGGGCGAATCGCAGACCGCAACGGAGATGTCGTCGAGGTCGACGGTCTCGCTCGTCACAGGGCGATCACGAGAACCGACAGGGCGTAGAGCACGAAGACGATCGTCGATTCGAAACCGATGTTCAGGAAGCCGCGCTTCTCCCGCTTCATCATGCCGAGCAGGATGACCGTGACCATCAGCATGGCGAAGAGCGCGGTCGCCTGATCGTCGGGCGTGACCGCGCGATAGATCGATTCCGGCGTGACGAAATCGGCCAGCGACAGGAACAGCACCTCGAAGGCGTTGCCGCCGATGATGTTGCCGACGGCGAGGCTGACGGCACCGATGCGCACCGCCGCGATCGCCGTGACGAGTTCCGGCAGCGAATTGGCGATGGCGGTGAAGGTCGTGCCGAACAGGGTCTGCGAGACGCCGGTCAGGCCGACGATGGCGATCGAGGCCTCGCCGATCGCATAGCCGGCGAACGCCGTGATGGCGCCATAGATGACGAACCGGATCCACAGCGTCTTGTCGCTGCGCTCGTCGTCGCTGTCCGCCGGATCGGACTCCTCCTCGCGCGTTTCGTCGGTTTGCGTCGCGCGCCACATGTCCTCGGTGCGGATCCGCCGCAGCATGAAGAGCCCGATGATGTAGACGATCGGCAGGAGGATCGAGACCGGATGCGTGCCGAAGAACGCGATGCCCGTCGTGACCGAACCCAGAAGCGCGATGCAGATCATCGCGTTGAGAAGAATGCCTTGGACCATGGCGACGGGAGAGGCCGCGGCATGCTCGAGATTGGCGCGGCGATAGAACAGGTCGGCGATGGCGATGAAGAGGGTCTGCGCGGTCAGCCCGCCGAGCGCGTTGCCGATCGCAAGTTCCGGAAACCCCTGATAGGCGGTGGACACCGAGGTGATCGCTCCCGGCAGCGACGTGGCGGCGCCGACGAAGAGCGCGCCCGCGACGATTTCGCCGAGACCGGTGCGGTCGGCAAGTTCGTCGGCGACGCCGGACAGCTTGACGCCGGCATAGCCGATTGCGGCGGCAGCGAGGGCGAAAATGATGAGATTGCCGGCGAGGCCGAGCGATCCGAAGTCGGGCATGAGGCGTGTCTGGTCCTTGATGGGATGTGATCGAGGAAGACGCGCCTCGACGTTCCGATCCAACTGGGACGGCGGAGGATGCTGTCCAGCAGTTGCTCCTGAAGAACTCGCACAACCGAGACCCTCCACCGCATGTTCGAGCCGTTCTTCACCACGAAGGCGGTGGGAGAAGGGACTGGGCTGGGGCTATCGGCGGTCCACGGCATCGTGACGGCGCACAAGGGTACGCTCGACGTCAGAAGCAAGGTCGGCAAGGGAAGCAGCATCGAAGCCTATTTCCCCCGCAGCGACCTCCTGCCCATCGAGGAGGAGGATGCGGCGGCGCTCAGCCGGGACATCCCCAGAGGTAACGGCGAGACGATCCTCGTCCTCGACCCCGACCGGCAGCGGCGGACGCTGCTGGAGGAGATGCTGGCGCATCTCGGCTACGAGGCAGTCGGGTTCGGCCAGACGCAAGTGGCACTCGATGCCGTTGCCCGGGACGGCGACCGGTTCGATCTCGCGCTGCTCGACGAAGCGGTCGTAGACCCCGCCTTGCCGCACCTCAGGGATGGTCCGCCGGGTCCTTATGCGGGGCTGCCCGTTCTCGTCATCGCCGAGCGCGGCTCCAGTGCCGGCCGCGGCGAATGGGGCCATGCATCCGTGGTGAGGCTCGAGAAGCCGCTGCGCATGGAGGCCCTTGCCATGGCGCTTTCGCATGAGATCCAGCGAAATTCCGTCCCGGAGAACCCACCACTTCAACTGGCGGCACGTCGACCATGACGCGCGGCAACGAGGCAGATTCATGAACGGCAGTCACATCCTCGTCGTCGATGACGATCCCGCCATGCGGGACCTCATCGGCACCTATTTCGCCCATAACGGCTACGAGGTCAGCACCGCACCCGACGGTTCGGCCCTGAAGCGCGTGCTCAACGCGCGCCCGGCCGATCTCATCATCCTCGACCTGCAGCTCGCCAAGGAGAACGGGCTCGACCTGATGCGAGGCATCTCGTCCGACAGCCAGGTGCCGGTCATCATCATCACCGGGCAGCGCCGGGACGAGCCGGACCGGGTGGTCGCGCTGGAACTGGGGGCCGACGACTACGTCACCAAGCCCTTCAGCCTGCGGGAGCTGATGGCTCGGGCGAGAGCCGTCCTGCGACGCTCGGAGCGCGCCGACGGGCGCTCGCGGGAGATCCAGCAGCGGATCCGCTACAGGTTCGCCGGCTTCGAGCTCAGCGTGCGCATGCGCCGCCTGACGTCTCCGCATCAGACGCTGGTCAAGCTGACGGCCGGCGAGTTCAACCTTCTGACCGCCTTCCTGCGGTCGCCGCAACAGATCCTGAGCCGGGAACAGCTGATCGCTGCGACGCGGCTGCACGACGAGGAAGTCTTCGACCGCAGCATCGACGTCTTGATCCTGCGGCTGCGGCGCAAGCTGGAGACCGACCCGAGCAACCCGCAGCTCATCCGGACGGAGCGCGGCGTCGGATACCTGTTTAACGCCGACGTCGAGGTCGTGCGGTAGCGTCGAATCCCGCCCAGGATCGAGGCGGTCGCCGCTCGAACGAGGCGGAGCCGCCCCGGCACGGCACGACGAGCCGTTTGCGAAATGTCCGGCTGGGCGTTGGGCGCCGCCATGGTCGCCGTGACCCAGCTCGGCCTTGCCAGACGGCGGCTGCGGGGCGGGCCTCGCCGCGGCTGAGGCGGTCCCTCACTGAGCGTCGGGGCTTGCCGGCCGGGCTTCCGCCCATGTCAGGAGCGCGTCGAGCGCCGGGCAGAGCGACTGGCCCCATGCCGTCAGCCCGTATTCGACCTTCGGCGGGACCTGATGGTGCACGAGGCGGGTGACGATCCCGTCGGCCTCCATCTGGCGGAGCTGCTGGATCAGCATCTTCTGCGAGATGTCGGGGATCGCTCGCTCCAGATCCGAGAAGCGCATGAGCCGGCCGCCGAAGAGATTGAACAGGATCACCAGCTTCCAGCGCCCCTCCAGCATCCGCACGGCGTTCTCGATGCCGGACGCGGCCGTAAACGCCGTATGGGTGGAGGGCTTACTTCCAGGTAAGTACCCAACTTTTTCGTGCGTACTTGTTAATTGCGACATTTCGTCAGATCTCTTTGCAACAGCACGACAACATCGAAGGAAACGACATGCTGAACATGCCCGAGCCACTCGCCATCTACTTCGACCTCGCTCCGGATGCCACGGTAGCAGAACTCGGTGCCGTTTTCACGGACGACGCCGTCGTCCACGACGAGGCAAGGCGCCACCGGGGCATCCCGGCGATCCGCGACTGGCGTGTCGAGACCATGGAACGCACGCCGTTCACGGCGCGGCCCCTTGCGGTCGAACGGCTTGACGACGTTCTCGTCGTTCCGACCGAGGTGACGGGATCGTTCCCCGGTAGCCCCCTGACGCTGACCCATCGCTTCGCACTGCGCGATGGCCGCATCGCCGCGCTGGAGATCGGGTGATGGGTGGCGGTTGGATCGACCTCGGCGGTCGCCGCGCCGTCGTCACGGGGGGAACGAAGGGTGTGGGCGAGGCCGTCGTTGCGGCTCTGCTCGATGCCGGTGCCAGCGTCGTGACGGGCGCCCGGTCCAGACCCGGCACGCTGCCGGAGGCGGTCCGATTCGTGGCGGCGGACCTGATGTCGCTCGAGGGCTGCAACGCCTTCGCCCGCTTTGCTGAGGCCGAACTCGGGGGCGTCGACATCCTCGTGAACGTGCTGGGCGGATCCGGCGCTCCCGGGGGCGGCTTCGCGGCGCTCGATGACGAAATCTGGATGAACGAAATCAACCAGAACCTGATGGCGGCCGTGCGCATCGACCGGGCTCTCGTGCCTGGAATGATCGCGCGCGGCTCCGGTGTCGTGATCCATGTGACGTCCATCCAGCACGAGTTGCCCCTGCCGGAATCGACTACCGCCTACGCTGCCGCCAAGGCCGCTCTCGCCACCTACAGCAAGGCGCTGTCGAAGCAGGTTGCGCCGGATGGCGTGCGCGTGGTGCGCGTCTCGCCCGGCTGGGTGGAGACTGCTGCGGCCGTTCGGCTTGCGGAGCGTCTCGCCGAGCAGGCCGGGACCGACTACGAGGGGGGCAAGCGGATCATCATGGACAGCCTCGGCGGCATTCCTTTCGGTCGTCCGGCCAAGCCCCGGGAGGTCGCCGATCTCGTCGCCTTCCTCGTCTCGCCGAGAGCCGCCGCGATCACCGGAACGGAGTACGTGATCGACGGAGGAACCGTGCCGACGGTCTGATGCGTCCTCGGGCCGCTTGCCGCCCGGTGCGCAGGCATCGACTCGCCTCCACGGCAAGCCGCCTGCCGACATGGAGGATTCCCTGTCGGCAGGCGGCGGCGCTTTGCTTCGACGCCCACATTCATCGATACCGCGTTCGGTCGCCGGCGGCCCATCCGGCCGGCGAACGACGGCCGAGGCCCGCCGGCAGGAAGGAGCGGAGGCGAGGATCGGCGAGGGCCATTCCGAGCCACATGACCATCCCGAGAGCGAGACAGATCAACTGCAGCGGCGAGCCGAAGCCGTCGATGCGGAAGTGGGTGGCGATCGCGCCTCCCAGAAAGCCGGTGGACAGCACCGCGCCGAGCGGCGCCAAGCGAGGGATGAGCAAAAGGAACGCGCAGGTCAGTGTGAAGACCGCGACGCGCGGTCCGCTGTCGGCCGTGTATCCGGCATGCGTCATGGCTTCGGCGATCATCGGCGCCGAGGCAAGCTGAAGCGAGCCGTCGAGAAGCAGGAGAACGGCGACGACGGTCACGATCGAGCGACCAGCGATGGAAGCACGCATTTCAGGGTATCCTTTGTTTCCAGTGGGAAGCGTCGGCGAAAAGGGGAGGGCCCGCGGCGCTGGAGCGACGCGAGTGGGCCGAAAGCGACGGGCCTGGGGACACTGCACCGAGGCCATCAGCCCGCCCTGCGCTGAGGCTCCCCTACGGCCTCGCCCGAGGTGTCAAGACTGAATAGATGTTCTCGAAAGGCGGCGGGCCGAGAACCGTGGAGCCATCGCTTTCGTTCGACTCCAGCACGGCCGCCAGATCATTGCCCTGCAACGACCCGATGAGCCTGAACGTCCGCCCGAGATGGCCGGGCGAGAAGATGATCAGCACCCGAACCGGGCCGTCCGAGAGATTGCACCATGCGTGGGGCGTCCCCCTCGTCACCGTCACGGAATCTCCCGCCGACAATTCTGATATGTCGTCACCACGGACGAAATTAACGGTGCCTTCGAGAATGACGAAGTGTTCCTCCTCGTTCGCGTGGACATGCATGGGGACGCCGTTACGAGGTTCGGCGAGGATCTCGAGCATCGTGTAGATCCCCCGCGTCGCGGCGGCAGGGACGCGGATGATGAACCGCTCGCCGGGCGTGACCTCACGCCATTCAGGGCCGGCGTCCGGAGCGGCGGGCAGACGTTTCTCAGGGATGAGCATGCCAGTCTTTCTGTCTCGTGTCTGAATGACGCGAGACTTGAAAGAGCCGCGTTACATCTCCGCTTCGACGCACGCATTTGACGTTTCAATCGAAGCTCACTTCTTGCAGAGGGCGCGAGGCGGGGCGAACGGCAAGCCTCCGTCGCGTGCGAGTGCTGCGCCGGTCGCCGGCGCGGCGCAGAAGCGGATGTCGTCGTGGGGCGAGGGCGTGTCCGCGGCGGGGCCGGCCCTACCAGGACGCCGACGCTGGCGCCCGGGAATCCGGCGGCGGCCCTCCGCGACATCCGCATTGCGGTTGTAAACATCCCAGCCGGGTTCGAAACAGGAACGCAACGCGAGCCCCCGAAAACTCGGTCCGAAGCAACCCGTCCCGCAGCCGTTCGAAGGTTGTGCGGCGTTTGAAAGTCGAGGATCGGAAAGATGGACAAGGGGATTTCGTTCAAACGGTCTGGCGTGCCTGCAGCGGGCCGCGGTGGCGGGGCGCCGACACCGACGGCGCGAAGCGCCACCCGGTGGTGCGGCTGGGGCGGCACCTCGTGGCTTGGGCGTGGCGTTTCCTGAATGCGCACAGGGAGCGTCTGCGGATCCGCCGCGACGAGGAACGCTTGCGGCAGATGTCCGACCATGAGCTTCGCGACATCGGGTTGCATCACCTGCCGGGCGGCCATTTCGGCCGCATCCTGCCAGATCCTTGGACGAGACAGCCCTCCAGCCCGACGGATGATGGCAAACGCATGCTTTTTTCCAAATGTCCCGGGTCATTTGGAACGGCGCCTGCTGGCGTCGGTGCTGGGGTAGACGAGAAACGGGTTTCTCTTCGGCGGGAATGACGTTGCCAGAGCCGCGCTGCTCTGCCGAGTGATCGAAAGATGCCGACTTCGCCTATCGTCGCGCGAATGCAGCGACTGGCCGGTGCCATTCCGGGGCAATCCCTGCTGGCTCGATCTTTGCGGCTTGGCAGGCCGTCCACTCCCCGGTCTTTCTGGCCTGGATTCGCAAGACGCACATCGCCTTGCGACAGATCGAAGGTGCGTCCCATCGGCCCATTTTCGTCATCGGCCCGACGGCGTTGCCGCGCAACTGGATCGAGGAGACCGAGCGGCATCTCCAGGCGGGCGTGCTGGGCGAGACGACCGACGCCTTGGGTTCGGCTTGAAGCGGGAGCCGGGCATCATCAACGGCAAGGTACCGGGCGAGAAGCGGCTTGTCATCGTCGACGCCTTCCAGGCCGGTCCGCCCGGCTTCGATCTCCTGGTGCTGTCGCCGAAGGCCGCCGGCGTCGGCCTCACCATCACGGCGGCCGGTCTGGACGCATAGGGAAACATCGTCTTCCACGGCGCCTGTCATTTCCTTCCAATCCTCTTCGCCATCTGGGGGCTCGGGCTACCTTCATGACACGAACCGTCTACTCCCGAGAGACTGTCAGCGCCTCGTAGACTTGGTCGGGGTCGGAGGCCGATCGGACGCTCATGATGACATTCGGACAGCGCAACTGCCGCGCAGCGTTGGAGAGAAGTTGCAAGTGGGAGGAGTTGTTCGCCGGAGGCGTCAGGATCAGGCAAATGAGGTCGACTGGCCGGTCGTCGATGGCTTCGAATTCGATCGGCCTCACCAGACGCACGAGAAGCACGAAGGGGGCAACGACGCACCTCACCTGTGCATGGGGGAGCGCAATCCCCTCACCGATGCCGGTCGAACCCAACTCTTCCCGACAGGCGAGGGCGTTCAGAATCTCATCCTCACCAACATCCAGTGCCTTGGCTGTCGTCTGCGCCAGGAATTGCAGGAGTTTCGGCTTCGACGAGGCCGATACGCCAAGAAGCACATCGGTGCGCTTGATGACTTCAGAGATATGCATGCATCCACTCACGTCTTTTGCTATGGCGATTGAGGCTGCTGCACTCGGCAGGCACCCTCATTCGGCTTCGCGCAGCCGATAGCCGACCCCCGTTTCCGTGGTGATGTATTGCGGGTCGTTGGAGCCGAGCTCGAGCTTCTGGCGAAGCTGGCGCACGTAGACACGCAGATACTGCACGTCGGTCGAGCCGCCCCACACCTCCTTGAGCAGGTGCTGATGCGTAATGACCTTGCCGGCGTGCTGCACGAACACCCGCAGGATGTCGTATTCCTTGGGCGACAGCTTCACCTCCTTGCCGGCGACCTTGACGATGCGCTTCACGAGGTCGACGGACAGCGCGCCGGTCTGAAAGATCGGACGCTCGCCTTGCTGCTGGAGCCGGTGCCGCAGGGCGACGCGTATGCGCGCAACCAGTTCCTTCGTTCCGAACGGCTTGGTCACATAGTCGTCGGCGCCGAGTTCAAGGGCTTTCACGATACCGGCTTCGTCGGTTCGGCTCGACAGGATGATGATCGGCAACTCGATCAGGTCGTGACGCCATTTCGCCAGGAGATCGTGGCCCTGCATGTCGGGCAGCCCCAGGTCGAGAAGGATCAGGTCGGGCTTTTCGGCCTCGAGCCTGGCCATGGCGCCGGCAGCGTTGGTCGCATCCACGATGGCATAGCCTTCGGCGGTGAGCCCGACGCGCAGCAATTTCCGGATGGGGGGCTCGTCATCGACGACGAGGATTTTCACGCTCGGATTCGTCATCCATCTCTCCCATTCTCGGCAGATCGGCGGGGATCGGCATGCGGATCGTGAAGACTGCGCCGCTGCGATCGGTCCTGTTGCCGGCGATGATCGTTCCGCCCATCGCCTCGACGAACCCTTTGCAGATGGACAGGCCGAGGCCCGTTCCGGCGAGCACGTGGTCGCGTTTGCGAACGCGGTAGAAACTGTCGAAGATCTTGTCCAGATCGTCGGGCGGAATACCCGGGCCCTCGTCCAGGATCTGGATCATCGCCCAGCGGCCGTCCTCCCAGGCGCGTATGCGGATCGTGGTGTCCGGCGGCGCGTATTTCGACGCATTGTCGAGGAGATTGAACAACACCTGATCGAACAGGACGGGATCGACCCTGATCATCGGCAGGCTGGCCGGGATGTCGATGCGGGTCATGTGATGCGACAGGATCTTGTTCGCACGCCGCAGTGTGGATCCCACCATGTCGTCCAGATATTGCAGGGACGCATTCGGCTCCATGGCTCCCGTCTCGAGCCGCGACATGTCGAGGAGATTGACGATGAAGCGGTTCAGCCGTTCCGCTTCGTCCACGATGGTCGACAGCATGTCGGCTCGATCGGCCTGCGGCAGGGCCTGCGAATATTCCCGCAGCGTGCCCGCGGCGCCCATGATTGCCGCAAGCGGCGTCTTCAGATCGTGGGAGATCGACGCAAGCAGCGCCGAGCGCAGCTTGTCCGCCTCGGCCGCCAGCCGCGCCCTGTCCACATCGGCCACGAGCTGGATCCGCTCGATGGCGACGGCCGCCTGGTCCGCCAGGGCATCGAGCAATCTCTGCTGCTCCGGATTGAGCAGCGGCCCTTCCTTGTCGCTGTCGAGCCCGACGATGCCGACGGGGGTCTTGCCGGTTATGAGCGGCAGATAGAGGCGCCGGGCACCTGGAAGCGTGTCGGCGCCCCGGCCCGCGGGACGGTTGTGCTCCCAGGCCCAGCGGGCAGCGGCGATGTCGGCATCGACCAGGGTGTCGTCCGGGGGATAGCCCGCACGGACGGTTATGGTTTCCCCCTCGGGCAGAAGGATCACCACGCGCAGCTTCAGCATCGACGCCATCTGATGCGCAGAGGCCCACAGGACGTCGTCGAGCGTCCCGGCCCCAGCCAGCTTGCGGCTGAAGGAATAGAGGGACTCGGTCGTGCGGGCCCTCGCCTTGGCAGCGACCGTCTGCGCGCGCGCCCGGGCGGCGACGTTCGAGACGATGATGGCGACGATCGTGAAGAAGACGACGGACACGATCTCGCGCGGCCGCGAGATCAGGAAGGTATGATACGGGTCGGTGAAGAAGAAATTATAGCAGGCCGCCGATATGACGCTGGCATAGAGCGAGGGCAGGAGACCGAACCAGACGGCAACCGCCACGATCCCGGTCAGGAAGATCAACGCGATGTGCTCGACGCCGACCCACGGCCAGAGCAGCATGCCCGTCCCGATCGCGGCGGCGACGACGGCGGTCGACTTGGCAAAGGCAGCCCAGTCCGGGCGCCGACGCGGGGCGGCCGTCTCGACCGACGCTCTGGACGCCCTGACATCGGTGTGCTGGCTGCCCGCCACCACATGGACGCTGATGTCGCCCGCACTGCGAACGAGCTCATGCACCACCGACCCGTGCAGGATTTCGAACCATCGCGACCGGCTGCTCTTGCCGATGACGATGTGCGTGATGTTGTTTGCACGCGCATAAGCCACGACGTCGGCGGAAATCCTCCCGTCGCCGCCGGGAATGGTGACGGCCTCGCCTTCGAGGCTCTGAGCCAGCCGCAGCGCTTCGGCCACGCGGTCGCGCTCGTCCTCGCCAATGTCCTGTGCACGCCGCCCTTCGACATACAGCGCCAACCACGTGGCGTGCAGGCGATCGGCGAGGCGCTTGCCGTAGCGTACGAGCCCCGCCGACCGGGGATCTTCGCTGATGCAGACGAGAATGCGTTCGCCGGCTGGCCAAGGCCCCTCGATCGCGCTCTGGCGCATCTGGGTCAGCAATTGCTGGTCGACACGCTGAGCCGTCCTGCGCAACGCCAATTCGCGCAACGCGGTCAGGTTGCGGGGGGAGAAATAGTTCTCGATGGCGCGTTTGGCGGTCTTTGGGACATAGACCTTTCCTTCGTTCAGCCGCCGGATGAGATCGTCGGGGGTGATGTCGATGATTTCGACGTCGTCGGCTTTGTCGACGATGGAATCGGGAAGGGTCTCGCGGACGCGGATGCGCGTGATCTGGGTGACCACGTCGTTGAGGCTTTCCAGGTGCTGAATGTTGAGGGTGGTGTAGACGTCGATGCCTCGGTCGAGGAGTTCGAGGACATCGAAATATCGCTTGGGGTGTCGACTGCCGGGCGCATTGGTGTGCGCCAGCTCATCCACCAGAACCAGCGACGGCCGACGTTCCAGCACGGCATCAAGGTCCATTTCCTCGAGCACCCGGCCCTTGTATTCGATCCGGCTGCGTGGAACGATTTCGAGGCCCTGAACCAGCGCTTCGGTTTCCGCTCGACCATGGGTTTCCACGACGCCGATGACCACATCCTCGCCGTCGGACTTGCGGGCGCGCCCGGACATCAGCATCTCGTAGGTCTTGCCGACGCCGGGAGATGCGCCCAGGAAGATCTTCAGGCGACCGCGGGTCTCCTGCTGCGCCTTTTCCAGCAGAGCCTCGGGCGACGGCCGCTTCGTGTCGTAGGACATTTTATCCGAACTCATCGTCCGCTTCCGTGTGCAGCGGAAGGATCTTCCCGCCGAGACCGACCCATATAACGCATCGGGTCTTGCGCCGCCCGAGATCGGGCCCGCCGGCAGGAACGGGCCGGCACCGAGGTGCCTCGGAACCCCGCAGCAACAGGTTCCGAGGCAGGGATGGTCGTCAGGCCGACCTGACCACGGCAGACGCGTGGTCCCGCCGGAGCGACGAAGGCGAGCGCCGTCCGCCCTATCCCACCTGCGCCCGGCTCATCTCGTCGAGCGCCAGATTGAGTTCCAGGACGTTGACGATCCGGTCCCCGGTGAGGAAGCCGCCCGGCGAGACGGCGGCGTTGCGGATCAGGCCTTCGACCCGAGCCAGGTCCAGACCCCGCGCCTCGGCAACCCGGGCCGCCTGATAGAGCGCCCCCGCCTCTGAGATATGCGGGTCGAGGCCGGCGCCCGAGGCTGCCGCCAGATCGGCCGGAAGCGGGTTCTGCGGCGCCGCGCCGTAGCGCTCCACCAGTTCCTGCCCCCTGTCTGTCAGGTCGGTGCTGGTCGGAGACTTGTTGCTGCCGCCGGCGGCAGTGGCGTTGTAGTCCACCGCCGAAGGGCGCGGCCAGAAATAGCCCGGCTGCGTGAAGGCTTGTGCCACCTGGCGACTGCCGATGATCGTGCCGTCCGCACGCGTGATCAGCGAGCCGTTCGCGCCGTCCGGGGCCACCGCCTGGGCCACGGCCCAGACCGCGGTGGCGTAGCCGGCGACACAGATCAGCATGGTCGCCGCGGCAATGCGGATGCTTGCTAGAAGAGCCTGCATGGTCGTGTTCTCCAGCTCAGTTCATGTAGATGACGTGTTCGGCGATCGGCCCCAGCGTTGCCGCCGGGAAGAAGGTGAGCGCGCCGACGACGACGATGGTGGCAGCGAGCATCGTGGCGAACACACCGCCCTCGACGCTGAGCGTGCCGCTCGATTCCGCGCTGCGGCGCTTGGCCGACAGCGAGCCGACGATGGCCAGCGGCAGGATGATCGGGATGAAGCGGGCGAGCAACATCACGATGCCGGTGGCAAGGTTCCACGGCCCCGTGTTGTCGCCCAGTCCCTCGAAACCCGAGCCGTTGTTCGCACTGGCAGACGTGAACTCGTAGAGGATTTCACTGAAGCCATGCGGCCCGACATTGTTGAGCGTCTCCGCTCCCCATGGCGTCGCCGAGAAGAGCGCGGTGCCTCCCAGGATGAACAGGCCGTGGGCGAGCAGTGCGAACAGCGCGAACTTGACCTCTCGCGCCTCGACGCGCCAGCCGAGATATTCCGGCGTGCGGCCGATCATCATGCCGGCGATGAAGACGCCGACGACGATGTAGAGGAACATGTTGACCATGCCGACGCCGACGCCGCCGAAGGTGGCGTTGAGCCACATGCCGATCATCGGCATCAGCCCGGTCATCGGGTTGAGGCTGTCATGCATGGCGCCGACGGAGCCGTTCGAGGTCGAGCTGGTCAGCACCGACCAGAGCGGGCCGCCCGTCGGGCCGAAGCGCAGTTCCTTGCCCTCGAGATTGCCGACCGTCTGCTCGATTGGCAGGTTGGCGAAGGCCTGGGTGGGCGCGGCCTCGAACCAGACGGCACCGGTGGTCTTGACCAGCAGGAAGGCCAGCATCACCGCGAAGATCACGCCGGCATGACGCATGCGGCCGATGATCCGGCCGAACATCCAGACGCAGGCCATCGGAATGATGATGATCGCGACCATTTCGAGGATGTTGGTCCAGAAGCCGGGATTCTCCAGCGGATGCGTCGAGTTGGGGCCGAAGAAGCCGCCGCCGTTGGTGCCGAGCTGCTTGATCGCGACGAAGGCCGCGACCGGGCCGCGTGCGATGGTCTGCTGCACGCCTTCCAGGGTCGTCGCGACGGCGGCGCCGTCGAAGGTCATCGGCACCCCACCGACGACCAGCAGGATCGCCACGACGAAGGCCAGCGGCAGCAGCACGAGGAACGAAGCACGCTGCACGTCGAGGAAGAAGTTGCCGAGGGGCCGGCCCGCCAGCCCGCGGGCGAGCGCGGCGAGCGCGGCGATGCCGGTGGCGGCCGAGACGAACTGCAGCCACATCAGGCCGCCGAGCTGCGACAGGTAGCTCAGCGACACCTCGCCGGAATAATGCTGCAGGTTGGTGTTGGTCGTGAACGAAGCCGCCGTGTTGAAGATCAGGCTGGCTTCGAGCCCTTCCTTGCCGTCCGGATTGAGCGGCAGATACTGCTGCAGGGCGAGGAAGCCGTAGACGACAACGAACATGACGACGTTGAAGGCCAGCATGGCGACCATGTAGCGCTTCCAAGTCTGGTCCTGGGCGGTCAGGGGACCGCCGACGGCCCGGAACGCGCGGTCCTTCCATCCGGCCGGGCCGGACGAAGGGTCGCCGGGATCCATGGCCCATTTCATGTAACGGCCGAGCGGCCAGGAGATGAGCGCCGTGCCTCCAACGACGAGGACGACGAAGAGAATGGATTGTATCAGCATCGAAAATGTCTCCGACATCGCTGGAAAGTCAGGCCCGGTCGACGGCGTTGGTCATCACCAAGAGGAGACCAAAGACGGCCAGGCCGAGAAGAAGATAAAGAACGGTCATGATGGGGATTCCCTGGGTCAGGCGAGGCCGACGGCGGTGATCGCGAGGTCGATCGCCTTGATGCCGATGAAGGGCGCGATCAGGCCGCCGAGCCCGTAGATGAAGAGGTTGCGGCGCAGCAGCCGGTCGGCGCCGATCGCCTTGTAGGCGACGCCTTTCAGCGACAGCGGGATCAGCGCGATGATGATCAGCGCGTTGAAGATGATCGCCGACAGAATGGCGCTCTGCGGCGTCTCCAGCCCCATGACGTTGAGCGCGCTCAGTTGCGGGTAGAGGACGATGAACATCGCCGGAACGATGGCGAAATACTTCGCCACGTCGTTGGCGATCGAGAAGGTGGTCAGCGCCCCGCGGGTCATCAGCAGCTGCTTGCCGATCTCGACGATTTCGATGAGCTTGGTCGGATCGGAATCCAGGTCGACCATGTTGCCGGCCTCGCGGGCGGCGACCGTGCCGGTATTCATCGCGACGCCGACGTCGGCCTGGGCAAGCGCCGGAGCATCGTTCGTGCCGTCGCCGCACATGGCGACGAGCTTGCCCTTGGCCTGCTCTTCGCGGATCAGCGTCAGCTTGTTCTCCGGCGTCGCCTCGGCGAGGAAGTCGTCGACGCCGGCTTCCGCCGCGATCGCCGCTGCCGTCATCGGATTGTCGCCGGTGATCATCACCGTGCGGATACCCATGCGGCGAAGTTCGGCGAAGCGCTCGCGGATGCCGCCCTTGACGATGTCCTTGAGATGCACGACGCCGAGCAGCCGGCCGTCCTTGACGACGGCCAGCGGCGTGCCGCCGGTGGTCGCGATGTCGTTGGCGATGGTTTCCAGCTCTCGCTTGCTCTCGGCGCTGGCGCGCGTGGCCCCGTTCGCGGCCGATGCCTGCTCGATCTGCCTGAGGACCGCATCCACCGCGCCCTTGCGGATCGACGAGCCTTCGAGATCGACGCCGCTCATGCGGCTCTGCGCGGTGAACGGCACGAAGGTGGCGTGAAGCGACTGCATGTCCCGGCCGCGGATGCCGTACTTGTCCTTGGCGAGCACGACGATGGAGCGACCCTCGGGGGTCTCGTCGGCGAGCGAGGCCAGTTGCGCTGCGTCGGCCAGTTCCTGTTCGCTGACGCCCTTGACGGGGCGAAACTCGGTCGCCTGGCGATTGCCGAGGGTGATCGTCCCGGTCTTGTCGAGCAGCAGCGTGTCGACGTCGCCCGCCGCCTCCACGGCACGGCCGGACATGGCCAGCACGTTGAAACGCACGAGGCGGTCCATGCCGGCGATGCCGATCGCCGACAGCAGCGCGCCGATGGTGGTCGGGATGAGCGTCACGAACAACGCCACGAGCACGATGACCGGGATGGCCCCGCCGGCATAGGCGGCGAAGGCGGGGATGGTCGCGGTGGCGAGCACGAAGATCAGCGTGAGGCCAGCCAGAAGCACGTTGAGCGCGATCTCGTTCGGCGTCTTCTGGCGCTCGGCACCCTCGACGAGGGCGATCATCCGGTCGATGAAGGTGGAACCGGCCTCCGCCGTGATCCGGACCTTGATCCAGTCGGACAGGACCTGCGTGCCGCCGGTGACCGCCGAGCGGTCGCCGCCCGACTCGCGGATCACCGGCGCGGATTCGCCGGTGATCGCCGCCTCGTTGACCGACGCGATACCCTCGATGATCTCGCCGTCGGAGGGGATGATGTCGCCGGCCTCGACCAGGACGATGTCGCCGGCCTTCAGGCTCGTCCCGGGCACGAGCTTGACCTCGCGCGTCTCGGCATTGGCCAGCCGCTTGGCCTGCGTCTCGGTCCGCGAGCGGCGAAGCGAGTCGGCCTGGGCCTTGCCGCGTCCTTCCGCAACGGCTTCCGCGAAATTCGCGAACAGCAGCGTGAACCAGAGCCACAGGACGATCTGGAAGGAGAAGCCGAGATCCGCCGCGCCGACGGCGAGGTCCCTGACGAACAGCAGCGTCGTAAGAACCGAGACGGCGCCGACGACGAACATCACCGGGTTCTTCGCCAATGTCCGGGGATCGAGTTTCGTGAATGCTCCCCCGAGCGCGGGGACGAGAATGCGGGTATCGAGGATAATCGCAGATTTAGACTGGCTCATGCGTGACTCCAGCGAGTGGTTATCGATGACGGAGCGCCGATTCGGCCCTGCCCGAAAAGCTGCGTCAGAAGCCGCGCGGACAGCAGGGCGAGCAGCATCACGGCGGCCATGGCGAGGACGATGTCCGACGCTCGGAGCGGTTTGCGCCCATCGAGGATCTGGGACCGTGGATTGAGGGATTTGCGGAAACGGCGAAGCCATTCGCCTATGGTCCGTGCCGCCATGGCCTGGACGTCGCTTCCGGAAGCTCAGAAGCGCTCTGGCCGAAGCAGGGCATAGACCAGATAGAACGTCACGAGCGCCGTCACTGCGCCGGCCAGCACATAATCGATGGTCATCGTCTCATCTCTGTTTCGACGGAAGGCGCCAAGGCAGGCGCCGTCCTTGCTGCACTGACGATCAGCCGACCGATGGGACTCACGTCGGCCGCCTTCGCATCGCCCAGGTGCGGTCGCCCGGTGGCCGATGCTCCGGGCTATATGGAGGCAACCTGCATAGGGTTTCGCGAGGAGCCGAAGTGCAAAGATATAAAAAACTCATAGGGATTCGGCCGGCCCGCCGGGCCCGTCTCGTCAGACCGCTGCCCGTAATTTGCCCGCGCCCCGCTGGCCGCCTGGCCGCGGGAAGCGGCCAGGATCAGGATCTCGAGCGCGAAGAGAACAGCGCCGAAGGCATGGAAGATCCGTGCTGCATTGGTCTTGCGCGACCGTCCTGAGTGTCGCCGGGGCACCATCTGGCGAACCCCTCGCGTCCCTACTGGCGGGGCCAGGCGACAGCAGCGTGCAGGCACGAGACAAGGAGACCCGGCGGCATGAGCCGATGAGCCGATGAGCCGGGAGCGGGCGTCAATCGGGATGCCGGAACCCGTAGCCGATCCTGTAAAAGAAGCGTCCCACAACGGCGCCATTCTTTCGCACCGCCTGCCGCACGACCGGGCCGATGGTCTCGAACCATGCGTCCAATCGGTCATCGGAAACCTGGGCTTTCTCCAGGCCGATCATGATCACGTCCCGTCCGTCGGAGGAGCGGTCGGAGAACCAGGTGCCGAACATGAGGCCGTTGCGGCCGAAAAGGTTCTCACTTGTGACGTTTTCCAACGCGGTCGGCCCTGTGCCGTAAAAGCCGAGCTCGCTCGCGATGTTGTAGGGGTCCATGCCGACAAGCAGCGGCGGTTGACCGGTTTCGAATTCCACGCTCGCTTTGATCCGCTCCGCTTCCGCGCCGAACTCTTCCCAGGCCACCGGCAAGTCGCGCAGCTCGCCGGCATGGCCGATAAAGGGCAGGCCCAGAGCGACGTAGTGAAACAGCAGCGCGAGCGCCACGACGCTGACCGCCGTGGTGATCTGCAGGGAACCCATGAAGCGGGGTCTGTCGCCCTTCTTGATCGCTTTGACGACCACATTGGCCATGGCAGGCACCAATGCCAGCCAGACCGGCCCTGTCCAGTTGAGCTTGACCGAGTGGAACAGGCTGTAGAAGACGAAAACCGAAAGCGGCACCAACGTGAAGACGATGACGAACATGCCGGCTTCCCGCAGAAAAGTCCTCGCCGGGAACCTGACCATCCGGCTGGCGGCATGTCCGGCAAGGGAAATCCCGATCGGGCCCAGCAGCGCCGCTATGCACAGCACCAAAGCGGGCGTCGAAAATTTCAGGTCGTCCTGCAACCATCGCCTGCTTCCCTGGAAGTGAAAGGAAGCCCAGTCGTTGTTCGCGTTCCATGCAATCACCGGGGTGAACACGAGCGCCACCACGCCCGCGCAGAGATACGGCCATCTTGTGAGGAGCCACCGTCGAGACTGCGGATCGACGAGCAGATAGACCAGCGTCGCAGGGCCCAGCAATGCAATCGTGTATTTCGACAGCATTCCCAGTCCGACGCACAGTCCGGCGCCAAGCCAGGCCTTGGGATGTTTCGCCCGCAACGCACGCTCCAGGAAATACAATGCTCCCGCCCAGGCGGCCGTAAGCGGTGCATCAGGCGTGGCGAGGATTCCGATGAGGAAATGGAACGGGAAGACCGAAACCAGCATCAGGGCCAGAAACGCGGCAGTCTGTCCGAAGAGATTCTTCGTCAGCCGAAACGTGAAACAGGCGGTCGTCAGCCAGGCGAGGGCTGCCACGATGCGAACGCCGAATTCATTATCGCCGAAAACGGAGGTTCCCAGCCATATCAGCCACGCGACCATCGGCGGATGGTCGAGGTAGCCCAATGCGGGATGCTGGGCGTAGTTCCAGTAGTAAGCCTCCTGAGGAATGAGGTCGATGCTGCCCTGATAGACGACCCTGAGGGCCAGGGCGTAGACGGCGATGGCGAGAGCCGCCAGTCTCCATCGGGCCGCTGAAGACAGGAACCGGTCATCTCTGAACACATAGAACTCGTTGCCGATGTAGCTGACGACCCCGCCGCCCGCGATGCCCGCAATCACCACGGCGAAGAAGGGAAAACCGAGATCGGTCGCCGCCGCGATGAAGCCGCCGCGCAAGGCAATGGCCATGGCCGACACGAGAACGAACCGCGCGAACTGCGATCTCGCCCGAGGACGACCGTGGAACGACCATTTCAAGTGGCCGATATAGTTGAACGCGGCCGAGAGGCAGAAGCCGGAGACATGAGCGACGGCGATGCTGGTGCCGAGAGACTGCAGAACCGTGACCACGAGAAAGTCCAGGAGGAACCCGGCCATGCCGACCAGCGCAAAGCGATGCATGGCGACCGCTGAATTGCTGCCTCTGGAAAACCGCAGCAGCTGGTTGAGGTAGGCGATCGTCTGACTGGCGCCGATTTTCGACGTTCCATGAACCCTGTCGGAAAACGAGATCGGGACCTCGCATACCCTGACGCCGTCGCCGCCGGCGACGATCGCCTCCAGTGCGATCTTAAATCCTTCCGCATCCGCGCCCGCAGCCAGGAGACGTGTCCGTCGTATGGCGAAAAAGCCCGACAGCGGATCCTGGATGTCGGTAAAGGGCGCCGCGAGCGCAGCGCCGAGGCGCGAAAGCGCCTGGCGCGTGAAGGGCCAGTCGACCGTCGCACCACCGGCGACGTACCGGCTGCCGATCGCTATGTCGTATTCGCCTGAAGCTACGGCGTCCACGAGGGAAGTAATCGCTGAAGCCGGATGGCTTCCATCCGCATCGAGCACAACGACAATCGGAAATCTGGCACTCAACGCCGCGGCGCGGACATCTTTCGCCAACCCGCCGCCGCCAATGTTTCCAAGGAGGCGAACGGGTCGATGCTTCTCCCAGCAGGCCACCCTTTCCCGCGTACCATCGGTCGACCCACCATCTGTGACGATGATTTCAAACTCGAAGCGTTCGCCGATGTTCTCGATGATGGCCTGCAAGGTCCAGTCGATGTTCTCCACCTCGTTCAATGTAGGGACGATGATCGAGACGGATGGCTGGTGGGTCTCAACGTCAAGCGACAGTCTCGGATAAGAATACATGCAAGACTCCAGGCGGAATTGGCCGGCGCGCGATCGGTGATCGGGGTGCGCTGCCGCCTGGAGCTAGCCGGCTTCCCAGCCGGAGGGTGTTAAGTGTTGTTAAGTTTAAATCGGGATATTCGGCCAGCGAGATAAGCTGATTTTCTGCCTGACGGCGGCGCGGATCGCCGCGGATCAGGAGAGAGTATCCCCGGTCGCTTTGCTCCGCCCGCATGCGAAGAAACAATTCTCAACAATAGAAAACACAAGCCAACGACAGAATCCGAATTAGTGCCGCCAGATCCAACCTCGGAGGGAACTGGCTGTGAATGACCTGACACTGACCATGCGCTTGCGATGCCGGGCGCATCGGCTTCACGGCGCGCCCTGCGTCCGCAGCGATCTGCTGGATAATCACCAGGCTCATTGATCTGTCGCCAGACCTCCGGGACGCAGCAGGATCCATCTCGGCTTCTAGGGGCCGAGTTGCAGTCTTCGCCAAGCGAAAGCCGCGCCCATACGTCACGAAAAGAATATTGGAGCAAACCTCAGATGAAACTGATCGGAAAACCTGTGAACAGCCTGGCGATGGGACGCCGTAGCTTTCTGCGTGGCGCGGCTGCACTGGGTGTTGGTGCCGGATTGTCCGCGCCTGCCATTGTCTCACGTGCCGCCGCGGCAGAGACTGCGGACATCGCGTTGCGAGACCAGGACCTGGCATTTATCGCGACGGAAGAGACCTATACCACCGACGAACTGATGGCGCTGAACACCATCAACGATGATCACAGGGAGTATCTCGAGGGGACTGGTCTTGCCGAGATCGGCCCGCGCCGCATCGCTGCGATGAATGCGGCGGGGATCAACGTTCAAATCCTCTCCGCACATACGCCAGGCGTGCAGGATCTTCCCGGTCAGGAAGGCATCGACTTTGCCGTTCGTCTCAACAAGATGATTGCCGATGGCCCGATGGCTGCCTATCCGGGGCGGTTCCAGGCCTATGCGACCTTGCCGCTGCAGGATCCGGAGGCATCGGCAGAAGAGCTGGAACGCGCGGTTCGGGAAGATGGCTTCGTGGGAGCCATGACCAACGGGTTTGTCGGCAGCAAATTTCTCGACCACCCCGACTTCGAGCCCGTTCTGGCGCGCGCCGAGGCACTCGGTGTGCCGATCTATCTGCATCCAGGCTTCCCGCCTCAAGAAGTCTTCGACATTTACTACCGCATCAATCGGCCAGAATATAACGAAGAGTACCAGGACTACATTTTCAGCGGTTCAGGATATGGCTGGCACCAGGAAGTCCTGACTCAATGCCTCCGACTGATCATGACGGGGGCGTTCGATCGATTCCCCAAACTGCAGATGATAGTCGGCCACATGGGCGAGGGCCTCCCGTTTTACTATCAGCGTATCGTTGGAGACATGGGTGATGTAACCGAAGATTCGTTGAATAAGCCCATCGGTCAATACTTCAGTGACAATTTCTGGTACACGACCAGCGCCTTCTTTCAGGATGAGCTCCTCCATCTTCTGCTGAGATATATCAGCGTCGATCGGGTGATGTTTGCAATCGACTACCCGTTCGCAGACATGAAGGCCGGAACCGACTGGTTTCGGGCCGTCGATCTGCCACGCGAGGCCAAGGAAAAGATCGCGTACCGAAATGCGGAAAAACTGTTCGGCATAAAGGTCTGACGCATCCGCGCCGGATCTAAGGATCCGGCGCGTTCTCGTTCAGCGGTGGGCACAGACGGAGATCAGTTTGGCTGTATCGTGATGGTGCAGCCAAAGGATGCCGGATCGAGCCCCGGTGCCTTTTTGCCGATCGGGCTCGGCCGCTGACGTGGAGGGAAGGTCGCCGGACTACGCTCCGCCTCATGCCGCGTTCCAGGTGTTTGGTCCGCGGATGTGGGGGCGTGGATCGAGCGTGGATCGTCCTGGCTCTGAAGTCCATCATCTGCAGCTGAATTCGTAGCGCCTCAAGGCCCTTCAGGGTCTTGAGGCGCTACGAGTTTCTGAGCGACGACGACGCTTCGCGTCGGGCTCGGACGCGACCGTGGCCGTCATCGTGGAAGCGCCTGACGGCCGCCTCCTCGATCACACGGTTCCATTCGCTCGACCTGCCCATCGGCTCCCGGGATGCTTTGGCTTTGTCAGCCTGTGGTCGATGCCACTGCTGTCCGGTTGATGTATGTAAATGATTAAAATCACTGAGGTCGGCAACCCCAAGTCCCCTCTGCCAATTCGTCCGAATTTTGACAGTGAATTCAAAGCGTTGAGATCGTCAACGCAGTTCCTCGACCGGACAGCAGTGGGTCGATGCCATGAATATGGTGAAGCAACGAGCGGGTCCGGCGGGGATCGTCGCCTGCAGGGCGTAGAGGCAGTCGTCGAGCGGCAACACTGTGTGCGTGCGGGCGGCGACGATGATCGTCTCTTCCTCCGGTGCGAGAACGCTGGAGCTCGGTGCCTTCCGCCTGGTCGGAAGGTCAGCGACCGGGGACTGTCGGAAGCGTGTGTGCGGGCGGACGTCGAACATTCTCGAGCCAGGTCGTCGCCGGGATCAGCCGGCGGCCACGCTCGAGCGCCACGACGGAACCGTGGCCTCGCGCGACCTTCGCCTCGCGCGGCGAGGGCGTGTCGACCATTCCGCAATCCCAGCGCGGCTCGGCACGGCTCGCCGAAATCCGCGCGTTTCCGTGCGCCCGGAAATCTTCTTTGGTCCCATCGCCGACTCTTTTTCTGGACATCGTCGCCGGATACCGGTGACGCCATGGCGACGGCCCTATCCCTAGAACAAGTCAAGCGTGAAGCGCTTCGAGATGCCCAGCCCGAAGGTGAACTGGTTTTCGTCGCCGGCCTTCACGATCGGGGAGTCCGCAGCATCGCCGACCAGCCGGCTGTAGGAGGCATCGGCGTTGAGGAACCAGTCCTGCCGGAACTCGTAGCGGGCGGAGCCCGACACGCCGACGCTCTTCAGGCCGCCCTTCGGATCGTAGGCGTCGAGACGAAAGCCGGTATTCGCCGATTCCGCAGCGGTAACGCCGAAATAGGTCTCGGTGTAACCCTCAGAAGCCAGGGTCGCGAAGGGACCGGCCTTCAGCACGAGCTGCGGCGTCGGCCGATAGATGGCATTGGCACCAACCTCTCCGACCACGCCTTCGGCGCCGCCGAAGGCATAGCGCGCCTCGCCGTAGATCTCCGCGAACTCCCATTCGTAACCGACGCTGATGCCGACCTCATAGGTCGCGTCGATATCGTTGAGGCCGCGGAGAGCGTCGAAGTCATCGGCTTTCCGCTCGCCCTTGTACTCGAAGGCGGGGCCGATCGAGAGGCCGCCCTCTTCAGGGCCGGTGTCGCCGATATCGAACAGGCCTGGAATCCGAAGGTAGCCGAAGCCCACGATCGGCGATGGCGAGATGGAATATTTGTCGGAGCCCTCGTATTCCGGCGAGACATCCCCGCCGATGCCGAGCTCGATGATCAGGTCGACACCGGACGCAACTGACGGCGCTTCCACAACCGGTGCTTCTGGAATCATCGGGTCGTACTCCCCCGGATCTGCCGCCAGGGCAGCGGCGGAGACGGAGACGAGCGCGGTCGTGGCGAGCAGGCACAGACGGAAGTTCATATTTCAGCCCCTTGGAAGTGGAGATTGGTCGAAACCGGTGGTGGGTTGCGGAAGTCGCTGCCGGCAGGATCACGCGCCGGCGGGACCCCGCGAGACGCTGCGCCGACGACCCAGATCGTCGTCGTGCGGTGCAACTGGCGTGCATCGAGGTCGCGGCCTGTGGTCGCTATGTCAGTCATCGCCGTCTCGTCGAGAAAGGAACGAAATGGATGTCGTTCTCGTCCGAGATCAGTAGCCTCTGCGATGGCGGCCGTGAGCGTCGTTTTATGAAGAGATGTTACCGGAAGCGACGGGCGGCATGCTTCGAGGCGCCGCTAGAGCCCGGGCAGCAATATCCGGGCGATCAGACCGCGGGGGTGGTTGTCGTGGAACTCCAGTCGGCCGCCATGGGCGCGCACGATATCGGTGACGATGGACAGGCCGAGGCCGAAGCTGGAACTGCGGCCGGTGCCCCGTGCGGGATCCAACTTGAAGAAGGGCTCGATCACCCGGGCGCGCTGGTTGGCGGCGATGCCCGGCCCGTCGTCGGCGACGTCGATACGGATCATCGGGCCGGCCCGTGCCAGCGTGATTGCGGCGCTACCCGCGAATTTGAGCGCGTTGTCACAGAGATTTGTCACCGCTCGGGTCAGTCCGTTCGGCTTGCAGACGCCGGTAAGACGATCCGGGCCTTCATAGGTCACAGCGAAGCCGACATCGGCGAAATTCGCCTGGATGGTCTGGATCAGGCTGGCGATATCGGTCCGCTCTGCGTCTTCACCGGAGGCATCCGTCCTCAGATAGTCCAGCGTTTCATTGACCAGCGCGTTGATGTGGTCGATGTCGGCGATCATCATCTCGCGCATTTCGCCATCGTCCAGTCGCTCCGTTCGCAGCCGCAGCCGGGTCAAAGGCGTGCGCAGGTCATGGCTGACGCTGCGCAGCATGCGGGTGCGCGTGTCGACCATTTCCCTGATGCGGGTGCGCATGCCGTTGAGCGCGCGCGCGAGGCTGGTGACCTCCTCGGAACCGCTTTCGTCGAACACCGTATCTTCGCTGACGCCATCGGAGCGGTTCAGCTCCGCCGAGATCCGTGCCAGCGGCGCCGTCATGCTGCGCACGGCATAGATGGAAAAAAGCAGCATCAGCGTCACGAATGCGGAGACGTAGTAGCTGAGGGGGCTGATGAAATCATCGGTTATGAACGCGCTTGGAAGGTCACGCACCAGAAGCACGGTTTCGCCGTCGACGGGTAGCGACATCGCCGGGCGCCCGTCGATGACGAATCTGCGCCCGCCGGCCGGCAGTTCCACGTCCGGCGGAAACAGCCAGCGGGTGACCGTTTCAAGCCAGCCGGGTGGCGGCGAGGCAGCGATCATCGGCTTCAGCGCGGCATTATCGCTGAGCGTCAGGTTCAGATGGGTCGCTGCCGCCGACAATCTGAGGATAGGTCGGCGCTCGACGGGGTCCGCCTGTTGCAGCAGGAGCGCGACCATCGACGCCCGCTCCATGATGACGTCGAAATCCTGGATGCCGAAATAGTCGCTTTTCCGCAGGCTCTCGATGCCCCGTCCGGTGATGACAACTGCCACGACCGCAATGACGATGACGACGGTGATCTGGCCGCGGATGGTGCGGGGGGCCGCCCATCGCAACAGCTTGGTCACGGTTCCACCGTCGCGGTGAACATGTAGCCACCGAGCCGCACCGTCTTCAGCAGGACGGGCTCGCTCGGATCCACCTCGATCTTCTGCCGCAGGCGCCGCACATGCACGTCGATGCTGCGGTCGATCGGTCCGGCGAGCCCGGCATGGGTGTTGGCCAGCAGTTGCTCCCGCGAAAGCACCTTTCCCGGATTTCGGCAGAACACCAGGAGCAGGTCGAACTCGGCCGTTGTCATGGTGACGCGTGCACCGCTCGGGTCGCGCACCTGACGGCGCTGCGGGTCGAGGGTCCAGCCGTCGAAGCGCAGCGGCTTGAGGCTGTCGCGCTCGGCCGGCGCATAGGACGCACGGCGCAGCAGCGCCCGGATGCGCGCGGTGACCTCCCGGGCGCTGAACGGCTTGGTGACATAGTCGTCGGCGCCGATCTCCAGCCCGACGATGCGGTCGATCTCCTCGCCCTGGGCCGTCAGCATGATGATCGGAATGGTCAGCTCGGCCCGCAGCCGGCGGCATAGGCTGAGACCGTCCTCGCCCGGCAGCATCACGTCGAGCACGATCAGGTCGAACACCGATCGCCGCAGCAGCGCATCCATCTCGACGCCGTCGCCGGCGATTTCCACCGACAGGCCGGCATCGGCGAGGGTCGCCGCCAGCATGCGGGCTATCTCGAAATCGTCCTCGACGATGAGAATGCAGGGTCGTTTGGTCGGTGGGCTCTGGCTCATGGCATTCCCGATGGGGCGAAGGGGTCGGACGAACTCTTCCGGGCGGTCATCAGGCCGATCCCTCCAGCTCTTCTGTTGTCTCGACGGTATCAACCGCCGGACCGAGGCGCGACCATAGCCGATGGAGTGACGCGCCGACATCGCCGACGAGGCAGTGGAGCGTCGGCACCACCACCAGCGACAGAATGGTCGACGCGACGAGGCCGCCTATCACGGCAATCGCCATCGGCGCGCGGAATTCGCCGCCGTCGCCGGACGCCATTGCTGCCGGAATCATGCCGGCGACCATGGCGAGCGTCGTCATCAGGATCGGCCGCACCCGCTCCGCCGCCGCCTCGACCATCGCCGCGCGCCGCGCCACTCCCGCCTTTTCGCGCTCGACCGCGAAGTCGACCAGCATGATGGCGTTCTTGGTGACGATCCCCATCAGCATCAGGATGCCGATGACCACCGGGAGCGAGATCGGCGTCGCCGTCGCCATCAGCGCCGCGACCACGCCGCCCACCGACAGCGGCAGCGTGACGAGGATCGTCAGCGGCGTCAGCACGCTGCCGAACAGCAGGATCAGGACGATCATCACCAGGCCGAGCCCGGCGGTCATCGCGGTGGCAAAGCCGGCGAAGACATCGCCTTCGTCGTCGGAATCGCCGGTCGGCTGGAGCCTTACGCCGTCCGGCAGCGCCCGCACCGTCGCCAGCGACTGGATGGCATCGAGACCCTCTCCCGCGGTCATTCCCGCCGGGGTGTCGAAGCTGATCTCGATGCGCCGCTCGCGGTCGAAACGATCGATATTGGCGACACTGGTGCCGAGCGTGATAGTCGCGACGTCCGCTAGCGGGGCCGCTGTCCCCTCGAGGCTGGGAATGCGCAACGCTCGAAGCGTGTCGATGTCATTGCGCGCCCAATCGGCGAGCTGCAGCCGGATCGGGATCCGGCGCCCGTCCTCGACGAATTCCGGCAGGTCGCCGTCGCTGGCTCCGACGGTGGAAACGCGGATCGTGTCGGCGATGACCTGCGGGGAAATGCCGGCATCCGCCGCCCGCTCCGCCAGCGGCCGGATCTGGAGCTCGGGTCGGGCCGCCGCCGCAGTGGAGCTTGCTCCAACGGCAAAGCTGCTGGCCGCCAGCTCCTCGAGAATGGCGGCAGCGGCGTCTCCGGCGACCTCGCCATCCTTGCCGAGGACGGCGAAGGACACGTCGCGGCCACCCCGATCGTTGAGAATCTCGAACCTTATGTCCGGTACGGTCCGCAGGATGTCGGCCACGATAGGTTCGAGCACATCCGTCGAACGCGCCCGCTCCGCCGCCGGACCGAAGTCGATGCGCACGGCCGCGCGCCGGACCTCCCTCAGGCCGGCGGCATTGGCCCCGCCCTGGATGAAGACCAGCCGCGCCTCGTCGATCGCGCCGATGCGCGATGCGATGAGGCCGGCGGTTTCCCGCGTCTCGGCAAGCGTCGCGCCCGGAGGCAGCTCGATCGAAACCGACATCCGGCCGTTGTCCTCCGGCGGAATGAACTCGCTCGGCAGGAATTGCGCCGACCAGATCGACGCGGCGAACAGCGCGAACGCCGTACCGAGCGTCACCCACCGCCATGCCATCGAGAGGCGCAGGAGCCTGAGATAGCCCCGCATGGCGCGTCCCGGCGGAGCCTGTCTCGCCGGATGCGCGCGCAACAAATAGGCCGCCATCAGCGGCGTGATCAGCCGGGCGACCAGCAGCGAGAAGAAGACGGCGATCGCCACCGTGAGGCCGAACTCGCGGAAGTACTGACCGACCACGCCGCTCATGAAGCCGACCGGCACGAAGACGGCGATGATCGTGGCGGAGATGGCCATGACGGCAAGGCCGATCTCGTCCGATGCGTCGATGGCGGCCCGGTACGGCTTCTTGCCGCTCTGGCCGTGCCGGACGATGTTCTCGATCTCGACGATGGCGTCGTCGACGAGAATGCCGGTCACCAGGGTGATCGCCAGAAGGCTCAATATGTTCAGCGAGAAGCCGAGGAGGTCCATCGCCCAGAAGGTCGGGATCGCCGACAGCGGCAAGGCGACCGCCGCGATCAGCGTCGCACGCCAGTCGCGCAGGAACAGGAAGACGACGACGACGGCGAGGATCGCGCCTTCGGCCAGGGTGCTCAGTGCGGCGTGGTAATTGCCGAGCGTCTGGGTGATGCTGTCGTCGATGCGCGTGAAGCGGGCATTGCCGTGTTCGGCGGAAAGCTGCTCTAAAGCCGCCGCGACCTCTTCGGCCACGCTGACGTCGCTCGCCCCGCGGGCCCGGTAGACCGAGAAGCTGACGACGTCGCCGCCATCCAGCGTCGCGAAGCTTCGCGGCTCGGTAAAGCCGTCGACGACGGTGGCGAACTCGCCGAGCCTCGCCGTCGCACCATCGGGAAGCGCGATGGCCAGCCCTGCCAGTTCCTCGACGGTGTCGGTCGTCGCCAACACCGTGACCGCCCGCTCGCGCCCATCCACTTCGCTGCGACCGCCGGAAAGGTCCAGATGCGTTGCGGATAGTTGGGTATTGACCTGGCTTGCGGTTATCCCGAGCGCCAGCAGGCGATCGGGATCGAGCTGGACCTGGATTTCGCGCGTCACGCCGCCGACCCGGTCGATCCGGCCGACACCCGGTACGCCGCGCAACCGTCGAATGACGACGTCGTCGACGAACCAGGAGAGCCCTTCCGCCGTCATGGCCTTGTCGGCGACAGCGTATGTCACCACGACTTCGCTCTCGACATCGACTCGTTCGATGACCGGTTCGTCGATCGTCGCCGGAAGGTCGCTGCGGATCTTCGCGACCGCATCGCGCACGTCCGCCACCGCCCGGTCGATGGGCACGCCCAGTTCGAATTCGACGGAACTCGTCGAGACGCCGTCGCTGATCGTCGAGCTCAGTTCGTCGACGCCGGAGAGCGCCGAGATGGCATCCTCGACGAGACGCGTAACGCTCGTTTCCATCTCGGTCGGCGCCACGCCGGAATCAGTGATCGCCAGACTGACCAGCGGCACGTCGATCGTCGGGAAGAAGGTGATCGGCAGCTTCTGGAAGCTGTAGAGGCCAAGCGCCGTCAGCACCACGAACAGGAGGATGGACGGGATCGGGTTGCGGATCGCCCAGGCGGAGACGTTCATCGTGCAGCGTCCGACGTCAGGATCGGGCGTTCGGACGCGGTCGCCATCGGATAGTCCACGTCGACAGGGGTCACATGGTCGCCCTCGGCGAGGAAGTTTCCGGCGCGCAGCACGACCGTCTCGCCCGCCTCTACCCCCGAACGGATTTCGACGAGGCCGGCGGTCCGAAGGCCGGTTTTCAGGACACGGACCACGACGGTTCCATCCTCGATGACCTGTGCTGTGACTTTGCCCGCCCGATCGTCCAGCGCCGTCGCCGGCAGGAACACGCCGCCGCGGCGCTCGATGTCCACCTCGCCGCGCGCAAACGAACCGACACTGAGATTGCCGGCCTGCGGGAGGCTGATGCGGGCGCGGCCGAGACGGCTGCCCGCTTGCAACTCCGGCGCCAGCAAGCGTACGCGGCCTTCGAGCGGCGTGCCGCGACCGTGCACCAGGATGCCTGCGGCCTGGCCCACCGCCAGCCGCGCGAAATCGGCTTCCGGAATTTCCGCATCGAGCTCGATCTCGCCGTTCTCGGCAATCACGAACAGCGGCTCTGCGTTCGCGGACGTGAGTGCGCCCAGCTTGGCAGCTCGCCGCAGGATGCGCCCGTCGGTCGGCGCGGTTATCACCGTGCGCGCCAGCCGGGCTGCGATCTCCTGGCCTTCGGCGACGATCACCTGGCGATCCGCCTGCGCCACCCCGAGCGATTGCCCTGCAAGTGCCAGTGCCGAAGCCGCCCGCTTCAGCGTGGTCTGGCGCAGTTCGAGCGTCTCCTCCGTGGCGAAGCCCTTGGCGCTCAGCTGCTTGCTGCGTTCCATGTCCGCACGGGCCTGGACATGCGCCAGGGCGGCGTCCTCGATCCGGCTTTCCACCTGTTTTATCGCCGCGTCGGCGCGGGCCAGACGGGCAGCGTTGGCACTCCGTTCGATGCTGATCAGCGTCGCGTCGAGCCGGGCCAGCACGTCGCCCCGCTGCACGATGTCGCCCGCCTCTGCCTCGACGGCGACGATGGGCACATCGGCAAGATCCACCTTCACGACGCTCTCCTCGCGCGCCACCAGCGAGCCGACGACGCGGACGCGGTCGGTCATGACACTCGCGCGCGCCGTGACGACACTGACGGCGGGAGGGCGTTCCTCGGCCATGGCCACGGTGCAACCGATGACGAGCGAGGCGAGGCCCAGGAAGGTTGCTCTTATTGGACGCAGGGGCCCGACGCATCCGGCTGCAAGGCGGCACAGCATGAGCCAGGACACGATCGTCAAATCTGGAACCCGCAGACCCTTCAAATGCCGCTGACGTACCACCCCGGCCACTCGCTTTTGAGGCGGCCTCCTCACGATATTCGGGGACCTATCGCCCGAAAAGACGTGCCTGAGTGAGACTGGGTGCATGATGGACTCCGAGGAGATCGGAGCGGCGCGCAACGCATGACGGCCGCTCCGAGAACCACAGAGCTACCCTGGACAACGACGGGTCGGGATGATGAACAGTTAACTTATGTTACAGCTCGATCACCGCTTTTCCTGGTCGGTCATCAGTCCGGCGGCCATGCTGGCGCAAACGCACCATCAGCCGGGCGGAAAGCGTCGTCGCAGCCAGGAAACGGCCAGGCGGTTCAAGTGCTCCGGGCGCTCCTCGGGCGTCCAGTGCCAGCAATCCGGCACGACATGTCGCTCGAGATCTTTCACATAAGCATGCATGCCGTCCGCCATGCTCGGCCGCAGGACGACGTCGTGCTCGCCCGAGACCATCATCGACGGGACGCGGACGGTCTGGTCGACTTCGAAGCCGGACTGCCAGTTGGACGACAGGTTGCGATACCAGTTGATGGCGGGCGTGAAGCCGGTACGCTCGAAGCGCTGCGCGTAGAAGTCCAGTTCGCCGGCATTGAGAACGTCACTGCCGGGAAGTGGATCCGGAAAGGGCTTTCCATAGTACTCCATGTTGGCGACTTCCGCCGGCATGGAACCCCACTCCGCGGACGACATCAGGTCCTTCCGGTACGCGTTCCGGATCGAACCGCGGGGATCGCGTGCCATCGCCCTGTCCGCTACCTGCCCGTCCTGGAAGAGAAGGACGTACATGTCCGGGCTGTAGACGTTCCGCATCTGCGTGATCGGATCGACCTGCGGGTTCGCGACGAAGGTCGGGCCTGCGGGCATGGCGGCATCGACGAGATCCGGATGGAGCCAGAGCATCCAGTGGGGGATGAACGGCGTGTTGACCCCGATGACGCCCATCACGCGCTCCTCGTGGAGCAGAGGCATCTGCCACGCCAGCAGTCCGCCCCAGTCGTGTCCCATGAACACGGCCTTCTCGATCCCGAGAGCGTCCAGGAGCCCGACGAGGTCGCCGGTCAGATGGGCGATGTCGTAGTCCTCGACGCGGGGCGGCGCGTCGGTGAGACCGTAGCCGCGCAGGTCGGGAGCGATGACATGGTAACCGGCTGCAACCAGAGCCGGGATCTGGTGGCGCCAGGTGAAGGCCAGTCCGGGGAAACCGTGCAGCAGAACGACGGCCGGACCGGAGCCTGCCTCGTGGACGGCCATTCGGATCCCATTGGTCTCGATGAAGCGGACGGGCGGCATGACAGCCGCCTGCCCGAAAGCCGGCATGATGGAGGCCGCTGCGGCAGCGCCTGCGCCGACGAGAAGGGCTCGGCGAGAAAGCGCCGAAGCGAGCGAAGCAATACGTTGGCCCATCAACGCATCTCCAACGTCCGAACACCGCCGCCTGCCGCCTCCAGCCGCGTCATGTAGACGGCCGGGTCGAGCACCTGGAACGGAAAATACAGCCCAGCAGGTGTCGGCGGATTGCCGTCGAGCCCCGTCAATCGCTCGAGGAGCATCGACACGCCCAGCACCGTCAGCGGTGCCGCTCCCTGCGGATGGAAGACCGCATGACGGGTGCGGAGCGTCTGGCCCGCATGATCCCGCCCACTGAGTTCGATGATGATCTCCGTCGATTTCGGCTCGCCGCGGCGACGGCTGGAACTGACGCCGGTCGCGATGTTGAACTGGACGTTGGGCGCGCCGGTCGCGGTCGCCAGGCCGACGACGTCGATGGACGAGAAGCCGGACGCTTCCATTCGGGTGCCGTCGATGGCGTGGAACGCGGTCTTGGCATCGTCCTCGCTGCGCCAGATATAGGCGCCGCCCTGCCGCGTCAGCGCGGCCGGCATCATCCTGTGCAGGCGCTCGAAGTCCTCGGCCACGGCAGGGCCTCCGCCGTCCTCTTCGTCGACGAGCGCTCCGATGACGATGTCGTCGATTTCACCGAAGGCCTCGGCGGCGTGAAGTGTCGATACCGTCGTCGCGCCGACCAGCCACTCGTAGCCGAGAACGACGGGTGCCGCCGTCGGCTTGAGCATGAAGTTGCCGATTTCGGGGGCGATCTCGTAGATGCCCGAGGAGATGCCGAGATGCGGTACGCCCCGTGCCAACGCGAACCTAAGTCCGGCAAGGCGATCGTCCGAATAGAAGACGGCGACGGCGCGAACCGGGCGCTCGCCGAGGCCGAGATCGCCGGCGGTCGGGTCGAGAACGACGCCCTCCGCCTTTCCCAACTCGGCGGCCGCTTCTCGGGCCCTGGCGAGATCGCGACCGCCGATCAGCAGCGGGAGATCTGGATGGCGGGACCGCAACTCTCGTGCGGCAAGGCGCCCGATCGCGCCGTAGCCTCCCATCAGAAGGATCGGATCCGGTGACATGGCAATATTCCTTTCCCGACATATAACCTACGAAAGGTAGGTGAGGGATGCATAACCTACTTTTGGTAGGTTATGCAAATGGGGCGACCGAATGCCAGCTGCGATCGGAAAGCGGACGGGGGGAAAGGAAGCAGGAGAAACGGGTTCGCGCAGGCTGTCCAAGACCGCGCGTCGACGTCAACTGCTTGATACGGCGCTCCGTATCGTCAGGACGGAGGGAGCGGATCGACTGACGCTGGGCCATCTCGCCGCGTCCGCGGGCGTCTCCAAGCCGGTCGCCTACGATCATTTCGGCACCCGATCGGGCCTGCTCATCGAACTCTACCGTTGGATCGACACGGAGCGGGTGAATGCGTTCCGCGACGCCATGGCCACGGGAAACCGGAGTTTCGAGGAAACGGCCGCCATGCTCGCCTCTGCCTATATCGACTGTGCTGCCGACATGACCGACGAGTTTCATTCCGTCGGCGCTGCCCTCGCCGGCAGCGAGGAAAAGGCGGCGGTGTTTCAGGAACTGCTCGACCATTCCGTCCAGATGTTCGCGGCAGTCCTGAAGCCCCATGCCGCCTTGCCGGCAGAGGAGTTGGAGCGGCGTTGCGTCGGCCTCGTCGGTGCGGGCGAGGCGCTCTCGGCGGCGGTGGTGCGCGGCAAACTCGACAGGGTCGAAGCCGCCGGGGTCTTTGCGCCCTTGATAATGGGCGGTCTTGACGAGCGTAAAGCCTGAACCCGCACAAACGGGGGGACAGCCATCCAAGGCTGGTGTTTCGAAGACCCCGATTTCCCAACGAGTTCGGACACGTCGTCTGCTATGGCTGGGCATGCGCCGAATGCAGACCGCCAGCGTCCACCTGACGGGGCATTTGTGATCGGTCAGGGTGAGCCGGAACGAGACTAGCAGCTCTAAGGCACTGATTTCGAAAAGCCGACGTTCCGCCTCGACCCGTTACAATCATTTCCTTTCAACCACATAGCGTTGAAAGCGGTCATGTTCGTGGCTGGCGCACTCCGAGACGGTTTATGAACCGTTCTGACAAAGGAGCTTCGACGCGGTCGCCCGAGGTTTCGGATGGCTCGGGCCGGTGCGCAGCCCGAGACACCTTGACGTAGCCTCATGTCATGGTGAAAACCGCATATCGATGCCAATGCCCTGCAGGTGTTGGTGCTCTAAGACATGCTCCTCAGCACAAGGCGGTCGACTATGGGAATTGTCTCGAAGGCGACTGAAGTCGTGGGCGGCGCTGTCGCCTTCGTCAGGCGCTTTGGTTCTCCGTCGCATCAAGCCGTCGGGCTGACACCCCAGATTCCTGAGGCGCGAAAACAGGGGATCATGACCCTCAAACTTCCCGCCGCAGAAGGCTGGAAGGATGGGCGCCTGCCCACCTGCGCGCCGGGGCTTCAGGTCAATGTCTTTGCGTCGAACCTCGATCATCCCCGCTGGATCGAGGTCCTGCCGAACGGCGACGTCCTGGTGGCGGAATCGAAGGAACAGCCGGAGACGCCGCGCACCTTCATGGACCACGCGCAGCAGGCCACGATGCGCCGCGTCAAGGCGATCGGAAAGAGCGCCAATCGTGTCACGCTTTGGCGGGATGCGGATGGGGACGGCGTCGCCGAGCGCCGCGAGGTCTTCGTGGAAAACCAGAACCAGCCCTTCGGCATGGCGCTGGTCGGCGACAAATTCTACCTCGGCAACACCGACGGCATTCGGCGTTTCGACTACAAGCCAGGCGATACGGGCCTCACGGGCGGTGGTGAAAAGCTCGTCGACTTCAAGCCGCATGGGCACTGGACCCGCAGCCTGATCGTCTCGCCGGACCGGACGAAGATCTACGCTGGCGTCGGATCGCTGTCCAACATCGGCGACAAGGGGATGGCGGCCGAAGAGGGTCGCGCGGCGATCTGGGAACTGGAGGTTGCCACCGGAAAGGCGCGGATTTTTGCCTCCGGGCTGCGAAACCCGGTCGGCATGGCCTTCGAGCCGGTGACGGGAAAGCTCTGGACCGTCGTCAACGAGCGCGACGGGCTCGGCGACGAAACGCCGCCCGACTACCTCACGTCCGTTCAAGACGGTGGGTTCTACGGCTGGCCCTACTGCTACTGGGGCAGGACCGTGGACGATCGCGTCCCGCAGGCGCCGGACCTCGTCGCCCGTGCCATCCAGCCGGATTATGCTCTCGGCGGCCACACGGCATCGCTCGGCCTGTGCTGGATGCCGGCCGGCACCTTGCCGGGGTTCGGCGAGGGCATGGTGATCGGCCAGCACGGATCGTGGAATCGCGCGACGCTCAGCGGCTACAAGCTGATCTTCGTCCCGTTCGAGAATGGCGCGCCGAACGGACCGCCTCGCGACATCCTCTCCGGCTTCCTGTCAAAGGACGAGAAACTTGCCTATGGGCGTCCCGTCGGCGTGGCGGTCGGCCCGGACGGC
The DNA here is from genome assembly GCF_010500815.1 of Jiella pacifica. Classification (GTDB taxonomy): domain Bacteria; phylum Pseudomonadota; class Alphaproteobacteria; order Rhizobiales; family Rhizobiaceae; genus Jiella; species Jiella pacifica. The sequence continues at coordinate 139,893 of NZ_JAAAMG010000011.1, read as the reverse complement.
AGATCGCTGCTGATGGCCGACGATGTCGGAGACGTCATCTGGCGCGTGACCGCCGCGTGACGCGGTCGGTCGCACCGTAGCGGTAATCGCCCCTCTACTGCTCCGCCGATCGCAGTGTGGGATCGAGGCGGTCGCGCAGCCAGTCGCCGAGGAGGCTGACCGACAGGGTCGTCACGAAGATCGCCATGCCTGCCGGAATTGCCATCCACCAGGCCGTGGAGATGTAGTTGCGGCCTTCGCCGAGCATCAGGCCAAGGCTGGTCTGGGGAGGCTGGACGCCGAGGCCGAGGAAGCTCAGCGAGGTCTCGAGCAGGATCAGTTCGGGAAAGTTCAGCGTCACCTGCACGACGAGGACGCTGAGGATGTTCGGCAGGACGTGGCGGATGTAGATGCGCATGGGATGGACGCCCAATGTGCGGATCGCGAAGGCATAGCCTTGCGCGTTCGCCTGCAGGACGAGGCCGCGCGTCAGCCGGGCATAGACCTCCCAGCCGTAGAAGCCGACGACGAAGAGGAACAGTTCGAAGCTGTTGCCGAAGAAGGCGAGGATCGCCAGCGCGATGATCAGGAAAGGCATCGAGGCCTGGAAATCGATCATCAGCATGATCGCTTCCTCGACCCAGCCGCGAAAATGCGCCGCTACGAATCCGAGAAAGGTGCCGACCGCGGAGCCGATCAGCGTGCCGCAAAAGGCGATCAGGATGCTGGTGCGCATGGCGAATATCAGGCGCGAGAGGACGTCGCGGCCGAGGCCGTCGGTGCCCAGGAAGTAAGCCGGATCGCCGCCCAGAAACGACGGCGGCTTCAGCCGGTGAAGCAGGCTCTGCTCGGCATAGCCATAGGGAGCGATCCAGTCTGCGCCGACGGCCAGGATGAAGGCAAGTGCGAGCCAGGCGACGCACAGTGCCATGACGACGGGCAGTCGCCGGCGACGATGTGACGTCTTGGCCGGGGCGTCGGAAACGGCGGGGGCGGTTGCCTGGCTCATGCGTTTGCCTCTCCCCGAACGACGCCGATGCGGGGATCGAGCCAGCCATAGGTGATGTCGACGAGGAAATTCACGACGACCATGGTGAAGGCGATGAGGAGAACGACGGCCTGGACGATAGCGAGATCGCGGGCGGCGACCGCGTTGACCAGAAGTTGGCCGATACCCGGCCAGGCAAAAACGGGCTCGACCACGACGGCGCCGCCGACGAGAGCCCCGATCCTGAGGCCGACCACGGTGACGATCGGTATTCCGGCGTTCGGCAGGGCATGGCCGAGAATGCTGCGTCTGAACGGTACACCCTTTGCCCGCGCCGTGCGCATGAAGGGCTGGTGCAGAACCTCCAGCAGCGAGGAGCGGGTGAAGCGGGCAACGGTCGCAGCGTAGCTGGTGCCGAGAGTGACGGCCGGCAGGACGAGATGCGCCCAAGTGCCGGTGCCCGAACTCGGCAGAATCCGCCATGTCATCGCGAACAGCAAGATCAGGAGGATGCCGAGAAAGAAGTTCGGCATCGAATGGCCGAAGATGGTGAAGGCCATGGTCGCATGGTCGACGCCGGTGCCGCGGTTCAGCGCCGCGAGCAAGCCCGCGCCGAGGCCGAGGATCAGCGTCAAGCCGAACGCGGTCAAGCCGAGTTCGAGCGTCAGGGGCACGCGCTCCAGAACGACGTCCAGCGCCGGGCGGTCGTCGCGGAACGAGAAGCCGAAATCGCCGTGCAGGATCCCCACGACGTAGTGGACATACTGCTCCGGCAGCGGCCGATCGAGGCCCCACATCTCCCGGTACTGGGCAATGACCGAAGGCGGTGCGTCGTCGGGCAGCATCTGCGTTACCGGATCGCCGGACATCCTGAGGACGACGAATACGAAGGTGACCGCAAGGACGAGCGTCAGGAATGCCCGAAAGAGTTTCGTCAAGATGAAGCGGAGGTTCATGCCGGAGCCTCGCCCCGCGCGGCGGACCAGCCGAAATCGGTGATCGGCCGCCCGTCCACCAGCCATTGCTCGACGTGTTGTTGGTGATCGCCAATCGACGCGTGCAGGGTCCGGCGCGTGACGGCAGGCGCAGGATGGTCGCGACAGGTCAGCGTCTCGGCCAGCGCGCGGCCGCTGGTGCCGTCGGCGGGAAGGCCGAGGATGGCGAGAAGTGTCGGAGCGATGTCCGGCAGCCAGCACGGCGTATGCGAGACGAAACCGGTGCGGAAGGCAGGACCGGCGCCGGCAAGGACGGTCGAGAGCTCGCCTCGTGTCAACCCGCCATGCATCCCGCCGCCAGGCTCTATGCCGCCAGCGAAGAGGCAGGTTTCCGGCTCGCCGGCGGTCGCAGCAGGCGACGCGCGCAGCGTGAACGAAACCGGTGCCGAGCGGGAATGACCGCCGCCCATCACGGAGGCGGGTATCGCGCCCGGGACGCTTGCCTCGGGATCGCCCGGCATGTTGACGAAGATCAGGCCGCAGAAGGGCTCTGCGGCCAGCCTCTCGACGGCGGCCGCGATCGTCTGCCGCGACGGATCTGGCAGGTAAAGGCCGGAAAATGTGCCGGGCGAAATCAGGCCGGCATAGTCGGGCAGCGCTGCGGCGATGTCGAACCGGGCCGAGCCGGTGATATGGCCGTGGTCCGACATGACGATGATGTTCTCGGGGCCGTCGCCCGACTGCCAGAAGTCGAGGATGCGCCCGAAAGCCTCGTCGCAGCCGCGCTGCGCCGCGATCGTCTCCGGGGCATCGATGCCGAAGCCATGGGAGGTGATGTCGGGATCGGACATCCAGAAGATCGCAAGATCCGGTCGATGCTCGGGATAGACGATGTCCGTCAGAACCCTCGCCGCGTAGTCGATCCGGTTGGTGTTGGGCGTCGCAGCGGCTGGTACCGGGCCGAAGCCGGCGGCGGCTCTTTCCATCAGCGCCGGCGTGCCGACGCCCTCATGGACCGAGAAGAGCGGCTGGCCGAGCTTCGCCGCGCCGTAGCTCATCATATAGGTGGCGCCGGGCGTCGCGGTGCTGACGACGGCAAAGCTCTTCCCAGCTCGTGCCAGACGCTGGCCGAGGCTCTCGCGATCGAGAAGGACGCCGAGCGCATCGGCGCGGGCAAGGGCCTCATGGCTGGCGGTGTTGAACAGGCCGTCCGGAGCGACCTGCCGGTGGATGAACTGGTTGGCGACGAGGCCGTGCAGGCCGGGCGGACAGCCGGTGACGGTGCTCGTCGAGGCGACCCGGGTCTCGCTTGGAAAGACGCTGCGAGCGTTGATCATGTCGGCGCCCGCGGCCATGAACCGGGCGAGGTGGGGCATTCGCTCTGCTCTCGCGCGGTCACGGCGCAGGCCATCGAAACAGACGAGAAGGGTCGAGCCGGCGGTCATGCGCCTGTCTCCCGTAGGGCCGACAGAAGCGCCTCGCGCGAGGCGAGCGGGTCGTTGACGAGAAATCCGGTGACGCCGTCGGTCATCATCCGCTGCAGTTCCCGGGCGTCGAAATCGCCGACCTTGCGGCCTGTCTCGCCTTCGCCGGTGGTGACCCAGACCGGCCGGCCGCGACCGGTCACTTCGCCGATCCGCGCGGCCGTCGCTTCGCTTTCCCACAGCCGCAGGATAGTGCCGCCGGCAACGAAGAAGGCGTCCGCTTCTACGAGGGAGGAGATGAGGCCGAGGATGGTGGCATCCGTCCGCGCCCTGACATGCGTCACCGATGCAAGTCGATGAAGACCGAAGGTCAGCCCGCGGCGCCCGGAGGCCGCTCCCGCCGCGACGAGGCGGTCAAGCACATCGGCACGCTCGTCCTTGACGTCGAACAGAATGGCCAGCCCGTCCGGCAGCGCCGCGAACAACTCATCGAGGCTCGGTGCGGCGGGAACTCCGGCCACGCGGATTTCGGCCAGCGCCGCCGCGTCGATCTCGGCGATTGCTGCCGGCTGGCCCGCCAAGCGCTGGAGATCGGCGTCGTGGCAGCAGACGAGCGTGCCGTCCCGGGTCATGCGGATGTCGACTTCGACGAGGTCGGCACCCGCTTCGACCGCGGCAAGCCAGGCGGCGGGCGAATTCTCGCGATGGGCGGCGGAAAACCCGCGATGGGCAACGATCAGGGGCAGAGAGGTCGGTGTGACCATGGCACGCATCATCGGACTTTCGAGAGTGAAGCGCTTTGGCGGCCATCGCGAGCCCGCCGCGCAGCGGGCGACGCCGCGGGGAGGGCGGCGATGAGCGAGCGTGTGTAGTGATCTTGCGGCTGGGCGAAGACGACAGCAGCGGGACCGGTCTCGACGATCCGCCCGTGACGCATCACCGCGATGCGATGGCTGACATGGCGGACGACGCCGAGGTCGTGGGAAATGAACAGGTAGGCGACGCCGAACTCGGCCTGCAGATCCTGCAGGAGGTTGAGGATCTGCGCCTGCACGGAGACGTCGAGTGCGCTCACCGCCTCGTCGCAGACGATCACGTCGGGGGACAAGGCGAGCGCCCTGGCGATGACCGCCCGCTGCAACTGACCGCCGGATAGCTGGTGCGGGAATCGGTTGCCGAGGCCGGCAAGACCGACGCGCGCGAGCATCTCCGCGACGGTGTCGTCGCCGGCCTCGATGCCGTGAGCCGTCATCGGCTGGCGGATCTGGGCGGCGATGGACAGTCGCGGATCGAGGGCCTGCGACGGGTTCTGGAAGACCACCTGCACGTTGCGGCGCTGGCGTCGCCAGAGGGCCGAACCGATGGGGGCATAGGGCGCACCACGAAACGACACGTGACCGCTGCTCGGTGCTTCGATGCCGGCGGCAATGCGGCCCAGCGTCGACTTGCCGCTGCCGCTCTCGCCGACGATGCCGAGGGTCTCGCCTTCGTTGAGCGCGATGTCGACACCGTCGACGGCGCGCACGGGCTCAGCCTTGAGGAACCAACTGCCTTTGCCGCGATAGTGCCGGCTGACATCGCGCAGTTCGATGGCCGCAACGGTCATTGCGCCGGTCCCGAAAAATGGCAGGCAACTGTCTGGCCGGCTGCAAAACCGCGCGGCAAGGGAAGCGTTTCGCAGCGCTCGGCGGCTTTCGGGCAGCGGGTTCGGAATGCACAGCCGCTCGGCCGCGCCGCCGGCCGAGGCACGGTTCCCGCGATCGCCGCGAGCCGTTCGCTCGTCGCCGACAGCGCATGCAGGCGGCAGTCCATCAGGCCGCGCGTGTAGGGGTGGCCGGGGTGGTCGAAAATGTCGTCGACGAGCCCGGTTTCGACGATGCGGCCGGAATACATCACCGCGACGCGGTCGGCGATCTCTGCGACCACGCTGAGATCATGGGTGACGAAGATCATCGCCGTCCCGGTCTCCTGCTGCAGCGTCTTCATCAGCTTCAGGATCTGGGCCTGCGTGGTCACGTCGAGCGCCGTCGTCGACTCGTCGGCGATGATCAGTCGCGGCCGGCAGGCGAGCGCCATGGCGATCATCACCCGTTGGCACATGCCACCGGAGAGCTGATGCGGATAGGCTTCGGCGCGGCTGGTGGCATTGACGATGCCGACCCGGTCGAGGAGCTCGACGGCCCGGTGCATCGCCGCGCGCATGCCGAGGCCCTCATGGACGACGAGCGCCTCGGCGACCTGCCGGCCGACGCGCTGCACGGGATTGAGCGAAGCGGCAGGATCCTGGAAGATCATCGCCATGTCCCGGCCGCGGATCTGGCGCAGGTGTTTTTCGTCAAGCCCGGTCAGCTCCCGGCCTTGCAGGCTGACGCTGCCGGCCTTCAGTCGGACAGGGTCGGCGAGAAGCCCCATGGCTGCCAGACAGGTGAGGCTCTTGCCGCAGCCGCTCTCGCCGACGAGACAGAGCGTCTCGCCGGGCGCGACCGCCAGCGAGACGTCGATGACGATGTCGACGTTTCCGGTGCCGACGGACAGTCCGTCTATCGAGAGGACCGGCTCGACGGCGGGGGCAGTATCGGCAGGGGGCGTGCGAGTGGCGGGCAAGGCGCCGGCGGAGCCGACGCCTTGCCTTTCGAGGACGTCGACCGTCACGAGCCGTTCGCCTCGTCCGTCAGGTTATACGGCCGCAGATCCATGTAGTAGAAGGTGTATGGCTGCCATTTCAGGGACTTGCGCACGCCGTAGGTTTCCAGCGGCTGGTAGAGGATGGTGCCGGGGGCGTCGTCCTCCCAGATGTCCATCAGCTTGACGGCGAGTTTGAACCGCTTGTCGTGATCGAGCGTCGTCTCGAGTTCGTGGCCGACCTTGTTGAACTCCTTGGGAGCCCAAGTCTGCCAGCTCTTCTGGGCCGAGCCGAACGGTCCCCAGGTGTTCCACAGGCCGCCGACCGGATCGGGATAGCGGGTCGAGTTCGACCAGTTGCGGACCATCAGTTGATCGTTCGGGATCGTGTCGACGTCCTCGCGCACGTCGAGCCTCACGTTGAGCCCGACGGCCTTCCACATCTCCAGCATCGCCTGGGCCGCGGGAAGGGCGTTGAGGTAATATTGCGGCTCGGTCGAATAGGCGATTTCCTCGCCCTTGTAGCCGGCCTCGTCCAGAAGCTTCCTGGCCTTGTCCGGGTTGTATTCGAAGCCTGGACGGTCAGCCTGATACATGTCGCCGTATTCGGGATACTGGTGGCCGTTCGGGACGACCGCCTTGCCGTCCCAAAGCGCATCGACGAGCAACTGGCGGTCGATGGCGAGGTTCATCGCCTGTCGCACCCGCTTGTCCTTCAGGACGGCATTGTCGGTGTTGTAGACGAGCACGTGAGAGTTCGCGAGGACGACGCTGCGGGTCTCGATGTCGTCATAGCCGTCGATCTGGGCGATCTGGTCCGGTGCGACATTGGCGATGATGTCGAATTCGCCGCTGACGAGGCCGGCAACGCGAGCTGCGGGCTCCGGGACCTTTTTGAAGGTGACGGTTCTGGCGGTCGGCTTGCCGCCCCAATAGCCGTCGAACGCCTTGAGCTTCACATGCTGATCGGCGCGGTAGTCTTCCAGCATGTAGGGGCCGGTGCCGACCGGGAACTGGGCGAAGGCCTTGCCCTTGGCCTTTTCCAGCCAATCGTTCTTGTTGACGATCCACGACGCCCAGGAGGCGAGGCGCTGCTCGAGCAGCGGGTCCGGCGCCTTGGTGACGAACCGCACGGTGTAGGGGTCGATCTTCTCGACATGATCGAGAACCCCGAAATAGGCGCGACCCTGCGGCAGCGGCGAGTCCTCGCCGATCAGGCGCTCGGGCGAAAAGGTGAAGACCACGTCGTCGGCGGTGAAGTCGGTGCCGTTCTGGAATTTCACGCCTTCACGCAGTTTGACTTCGAGCGTCCTGTCATCGAGCCGCTTCCAGCTCGTGGCGAGCGAAGGAACGAGTTTGGACCCGCCGCCGCCCGTCTCCGACAGAAAGTCTCTGCGGATCAGCGTGTCGAAGACCGAATAGGTGATGCGGGTGCCGACGTTGGAAAGCTCCTTGGCGGGTTCCAGTGTCGGCGGATTGTCGGCGACGGCAACGACGATGTCTGGCCGTCCGTCTGCATCAGCCGCGGCGGGCGTTGCCGCTCCCAGCGCCAAAAGCCCGCCCGTCAGCATCGCCATGAGTGCGCGCGAAATCATGTCTACCCCTCGTTTCGTCTCGGAACGGCGGACGGTTACCGAGCGAACAACAAGGCAGGATGACAATCGGGCAACGATCTGATGAACGTCGTTCTGCGTGCGATCGATGGGCGGCGTTTGCGGATCTGGCGTTCGAGAGCTTTGATGCGATCGCGCGTTTCGCTCGCCTGTCCAGCACGAGCGGCCTGATCAGGTTCGGCCTGCTGCACCCACTTTCGCGGCGTTTCGCCCGACCCTTCGACTTCGCTCAGAAGCCGGTCTTGGTCGCGACGGAGGAAATCGCCTTCCACGGCGTTCTTCGAGGAGGTGGTGCGGATCGCGGCGATACAGCATGCCGTTCGAGCGGTTTCGCGAGATCGACCCGGCACCGAGCGTCCAGGCATCGAGCGAGCTGCCGAAGAGCCGTGTGCCGTGAAAGGCCAGATCGAGCGGGAAGGAGATGTCGGAGACGGCCTTCTGCCACGCCAGCCGGCGCTGCGGCGGGGCGAGGTCGTGGGTCGAAAACCCCGTGTGCACTTCCCTCACTCCGACCGTCGTCGAACGTGCCGTGTGCGGCGTCTGCATCCCTTTCGTTGCGCTTGCAGATGCGCTGCAGGCGCCGTCCCGGCCCCTCGTCGCAGTGGACTTGACGCCTGCGGCAAGGTCACGCGATCGGTCGAAAGTCAGGCGATCTCATCCAGTGCCTGGCGCACGGCGCGGGCCAGGTCGACTGCCCCCGGCGTATCGGAATGAACGCAGATCGTATCCGCCTGCATGTCGATCAGCGTGCCCTCGATGGTGGTCGCCTTGTTGTCGAGCAGCACCCGCTTGACCCGCCGTGCGGCTTCTTCCGGATCCTTGGCCTCGTGCTTGCGTGTGATGATCAGGCCGCCGGCTGCATCGTAGTCGAGGTCGGCATAATATTCGGCGAGGAAGGGCACGCCGCGTGCGGCATAGACGTCCTCCTGCAGCGTGCCGCGCATGCAAAGCAGAGGAACGTCGAAAATCTGCGCCGCGTCGGCGATGGCGTTTGCGACGTGCTCGTGCCGCATGGCAGCCCCGTAGAGGGCGCCATGAGGCTTGATGTGGTTGAGTGTCAGCCGCTTCTCGTCGAGGAAGCCTTTGAGCGCCCCGATCTGGTAAATCAGGCAGGCAGCCAGCTCGTCCCGGTCCATCTTCATCTCGCGGCGCCCGAACCCCTGAAGATCCGGGAAGGAGGGATGCGCCCCCACCGCGACCCCGTGGCGGGCGGCGAGCGCCACCGTCGCCCGCATCACCGAGGGATCCGACGCGTGAAAGCCGCAGGCGACATTGGCGATGTCGACGAAGGGCATCAGCCCGGTATCGTCGCCACATTCATAAAGGCCAAAGCCTTCGCCCATATCGCAATTGATGGTGACGCCCAAGGTGCTCGTCCTTCGCTCGAACTGCCGCTTTTGCAGTGGTTAGGAGCGTGGACGTGATCCGGCTGCCGGGTCAAATCGAATAAATTGCGGGCTGGCATCGGCAAAATTGATGGCGTTGCCGGCGCGGTCATTGCTCGCTGTTGCCGCTGCTTGCGGTCGCATAGCGCATGAAGTTGCAGAAGGCGTTGCAGGGGGCGTCGAAAGCCGTCTCCCGCTTCCAGGCGAGGCCGACATCCATGCTCGGGACCCCTTCGTCGATCACCCGCGTCTCGATGCGCTGGCCGTCGAGGGACCAGGGCCGGTAGACCATTTCGGACAGGATGGTCACGCCGATGCCGGCCGCGACCATGGAACGGACCGCTTCGACCGATGCCGTGCGGAAGGTCACTTTCGGTTCGAGACCGGCGACGGTCCAGTAACGCATCGACGTGACCTTCGCCTCGTCGACGGTCAGCATGAGATAGGGATGCGGCTCGATGTCGGCGAGGGCGACGCGTTCGGTGCGGGTCAGAGGATGGCCGGGGGCGAGCCAGAGGCGGCGCGGCGAGCGCTTGAGGATTTCGCTGGCGATGTCCTTTCGGTTGTCGAGATTGGAGACCAACATGACCGCGACGTCGAGCGCGCCGTCGACGATCGCCTGTTCGAGCACCGTCCGGGGTGCCTCGAAAAGTTCCAGCGTCACACCCGGAAAACTGGCGTAGAACCGGATCAGATGCGGCGGCAGGAAATAGCCCGCGACGGTATAGGTCACACCGACCCGCACCCGGCCGGCGATCTGGTCGCCGGTCATGTGCGGGCTGCGGATCGCCTCGGCGACGGAAGAGAGGATCTGCTTGGCCTGGGGCAGGAAGCGTCCGCCCTCGATCGTCACCCTCACGCCCTGCGGCGTGCGCTCGAGCAGCAGGGCGCCCAGCAGGCCCTCCAGTTGCTGGATCGCGGTCGTCACGGCCGACTGGGACACGTTCAGTTCGACGGCTGCGCGGCTGATCCGCCCGCTCTCGGCCGCCGCGACGAAATAGCGGATCTGCTTCAGCGATATCGACAAGAGGCGGACTCTCCTCAATGGGGACTTCTTGACGCGACGGCCCCGGTGGAATGGCACGGGATGCCCAGCCGGTAGGCCTTCCCAAAATCCCCATCCGCCGCCGGACGCGCCTGGCAGGGGTATCTGATTTCTTGATATGGAGCTTTCTGTTTTGCAATTTTACGCCGGGGCGAAGTTTTGCAAGGCTCGGCGGAGTTTTTCTCAAGCGACAGGCGGGCGATGCCATGACCAAGACCACCATCGAGGCCCCGATCCCCGGAACCTTCTACCGCTCGCCCTCACCAGAGGAGCCGGTCTTCAAAAAAGAGGGCGACCCGGTGGCGATCGGCGATACCCTCGGGCTAATCGAGGTGATGAAGTCCTTCACTCCGGTCGTCGCCGAGGCCGCGGGAACGCTCGTTGCCTTTCACGTCGAGAACGAGGATGCGGTGATGGCCGGCCAGCCACTGTACGATCTCGAAGCCTGATCGATGGCGATGCAAAAGATCTTTGTCGCCAATCGCGGCGAAATCGCCGTGAGGATCCTCCGCGCGGCGAAGGAACTCGGCATCGCCACCGTTCAGGCGGTGAGCGCTGCCGACGAGACCATGTTGGCGGCGCGGCTTGCGGACGAGACGGCGAAGATCGGCCCGCCACATGCCTCGAAATCCTATCTCAACGGTGATGCGCTGATCGCCGCCGCGCTCGAAACCGGCTGCGACGCGGTGCATCCGGGTTACGGCTTCCTCTCCGAAAACGCTGCCTTCGCCCAGAAGGTCGAGGCGGCTGGCATGATCTTCGTCGGTCCGAAGCCTGAAACCATCGCCAGGATGGGCGACAAGGCAGTGGCTCGGCGCGAGGCGCAGCTCGCCGGCGTTCCGACGGTGCCTGGATCGGACGGGACCGTGAAGGATGTCGCCGAAGCCCAGGCGGCGGCCGAGGCGGTCGGCTATCCCGTCATGATCAAGGCCGCCGCCGGCGGCGGCGGGCGGGGCATCCGCATCACCGAGAACGCCGGCGAGCTCGCGGCACTCATTCCCCAGGCCAGCGCCGAGGCGAAAGCCGCCTTCGGCGACGGCGGGCTCTATCTGGAACGCTTCGTTCGCCGCGCCCGTCACGTCGAAGTGCAGGTCCTCGGCGACGGCGAGCGGGCGATCCATCTGTACGAGCGCGAGTGCTCGCTGCAGCGCCGCCGCCAGAAGGTCTGGGAGGAGGCGCCTGCCGCCTGCCTTTCGGATGCACAGCGCGAAGCCCTTTGCATGTCGGCAGTGAAGCTCGCCGAGCGGGTGAACTATCGCGGCGCCGGCACCCTCGAATATCTCTTCGACGAGACGACGGGCGAGTTCTTCTTCATCGAGATGAACACCCGCATCCAGGTCGAGCACCCGGTAACGGAAATGGTCACCGGCATCGATCTCGTCGCCTGGATGATCCGCATCGCGGGCGGCGAGAAGCTCGGCCTGTCGCAAAAGGACATCCGGCTGCGCGGCCACGCCGTCGAGGCGCGGATCAACGCCGAGGATCCATCCGCCGACTTTCGGCCGCATCCCGGCACGGTCAGCGGGCTCGAAGTTCCTGGCGGCATGGGCGTGCGCTTCGATACCATGCTCTATCCCGGCTATCAGGTGCCGCCGTTCTACGATTCGCTGCTCGGCAAGCTGATCGCCCATGCCGAGACCCGCGTGGCGGCGATCGCGCGGATGGCGCGGGCGCTGGGCGAACTCAAGATCGAGGGCCTGCCGACGACGGTGCCCCTCCATCTGGCGCTGACCAGGGCCGACGACGTCCGCAGAGGGACGTTTCACACGAACTGGCTGGAGGCGTGGCTCAAGGGCCATCCGCTCGCCGCCGAACGAACCGAAGCAGGGCAATCCGAAGCAGGGAAAGAGAGCCGATGAAGACGCGTTATTCTTTCGGCGGCGACGAGCACATCTTCGTCGAGGTGGACGAGGAAATGTCGCTCGAGGCATTCTTCAAGAGCCTGTCGATGACGACGGCGGTCCGCAACGCGAAAATCGACGGCATCACCGAGATCTGCCCCGCCAACGCCTCCTTCCAGGTGAAGTTCGATCCGGACGTGATTGCGCCCGACGTGCTCATGGAGCGGCTGAAGACGTTCGAGGTTGCGGCCGAGAACGCCGAGAAGACGATCGACACGCGCATCATCGAGATGCCCGTCCTCTACAACGACCCGTGGACCCACGAGACCCTGATGCGCTTTCGCGAGCGTCATCAGGATCCAGACGGTACGGATCTGGAATATGCGGCGCGGATCAACGGCTATGACAGCGTCGAAAAATTCATCGAGGCTCATTCCGGCGCACCCTGGTTCGTCTCGATGGTTGGCTTCGTCGCCGGATTGCCCTTCACCTATCAGCTGGTCGAGCGCGCCCGGCAGATCGAGGTGCCGAAATACCTCCGTCCGCGCACCGATACGCCGAAGCAGACGGTCGGCTACGGTGGCTGCTTCGGCTGCGTCTATTCCGTGCGCGGAGCAGGCGGCTATCAGATGTTCGGCATCACGCCGATGCCGATCTTCGATCCGAAGGGCGAGCGCAGCTATCTGAAGGATCTGTTCCTGTTCCGGCCCGGCGATATCATCCGCTTCAAGCCGATCGACCGCGAGACCTATGACGCGACACTCGCCGAGGTCGAAGCCGGGCGTTACGAGCCGAAGATCGCCTCCGTCCAATTCTCGCTGGATGCCTTCAACGCCGATCCCGAAGGCAACAACGCCAAGCTGCTGGAGGCGCTCGATGGCTGATGCTGCGATGTTCGAAGTCGTCAAGCCGGGCCTTGCCACGACCGTGCAGGATCTGGGTCGGCCGGGCTACTACCATCTCGGCCTGCCGATCTCCGGCGCGATGGATCGCTTCGCCCTGATTGCCGCCAACCGTCTCGTCGGCAACCCCGACGGCGCGGCCGGTCTCGAGGCGGTGTTCCTCGGTCCCGTGCTGAAATTTTCCGCCGACGCGGTCGTCGCGGTCACCGGCGCGACGATGCCGCCGAAGCTCGACGGCGCCGAGCAGCCGCTGTGGACGGCCTTTCAGATTTTCGCGGGGCAGGAGCTCTCCTTCGGCTATCTGAAGGCCGGCGCACGCGCCTATATCGCCATTGCCGGCGGCGTCGACGTGCCGGAGGTCCATGGCTCCCGCTCGACCTATGCGCTTGGCGGTCTCGGCGGCTTCGAGGGAAGGGCGCTTCAGTCTGGGGATCAGGTCAAGATCGGTGCTCCGACGGGGCCGTCGAAGCTGGGTGTCACCATTCCCGAGGACGTCCGGCGCGCCGCTCCGGCTTCCGGGACCCTGTTGAGAGCCATGCCCGGCCTCTACTGGCACCGGATCACCGAAGAGTCTCAGGGTTCGTTCTTCGAGGACACCTGGACGGTCGCGCCGGAGGCCGATCGCATCGGCTATCGCTTCAAGGGCGGGCGGGCGCTCGACTTCGTTCCCCGCAAACCGCCCTTCGGCGCCGGGTCCGATCCGTCGAACATCGTCGACAGCTGTTATCCCTACGGCTCGATCCAGGTGCCCGGCGGCACCGAGCCGATCGTGCTGCATCGTGACGCGGTATCGGGGGGCGGCTATTTCATGGTCGGCACGGTGATCTCGGCGGACATGGACCTGATCGGCCAGCTCCAGCCCCACCAGCCGGTGCGCTTCGAATCCATCGACATGGAGGGGGCGCTGGCCGCGCGGCGGGAGGAGAGGGCACGCCTTGATCGTCTCGGCGAATTCATAGGCGCCTGACGCCGGCTCGAACCGCATCGGCCTCCTCAACCTGCTGATGACCTCCGCCCGGATGTGATATCAGCGGCTTCAGGAGGCCGCGTGGACAAGCTCGAAGATCACTGGCTCCACCAGCAGACATAAGACCTGATCAAGCAGGGCTGGATGGCCGCGACGTTCCGGCCGGGGCAGGCCCTCGATCGTCCCCAACGGCTTCAATCCGCCCAATCTTCTCGTCGCGGCCGATGATCCGAGGCGGATCGTGGGCATACTCGATTTCCGGGGACATGATGGAGGCGCCGCGGATTTATGACGGTGCTGTCGCCTGTGCCTGTCACGTGCCTGCCGAAGGGCCGGGGGCTCTCGATTGCAGCTAGGACTGCGCTCTCTCTCTCTCTTCGGGTTTGCAGGCTGCCGTCGACATACGCTGCTTTTGTCGCCGCCAAATTCGTGGCAGGCTGACGATTCTCCTCGTGCGGCCGGAACGAGAGTGCGCACGGAACGCTTCCTGCGCCGATTGTTGTTCTTGTCGCCGGCATGCGAACCACGGCCCGTCAGCACATTGTCGAACGAGGAGCTCACATGGCAACCATACTGAGCGAAAGCGCCACCACCCACTTCATCGTGGGGCTGCGCGACGTCCATGCGGTCGAGAATCAGGCGCTTGCCCTCATCGACCGCCAACTCGACCGCCTCAAGAGCTATCCCGACCTATCCGAGCGGCTGCGGGTGCACCGCGGCGAGACCGAGACGCAGATCCGTCGCGTCGAGGAGATCCTCGCCTCGCTCGGCGAGTCCCATTCCAGCCTGAAGGACGCGGCGCTGTCCCTGAGCGGCAATCTGGCGGCGCTCGGCCATGTCATCGCGGGCGACGAGGTGCTGAAGAACAGCTTCGCCAACCTCGCCTTCGAGAATTTCGAGGCAGCGAGCTACATCGGTGTGATCACCATGGCCGAGGCGACGACGCATGCCGGCACCATCACGCTTCTGAAGGAGTCGCTCGCCGAAGAGGAGGCGATGGCGACCTGGGTGCGCGACAACATTCCCACGCTGACCCGCCGGTTCCTCGAGCTCGACGCCGCCGGCGAGACATCCTCCCGCTGATCGCCGCTGCGCAGGACTGGCTGAAAACCGCCCCCTGCCGCCGAACAAACCGGCGGCGCGGAGCACCCGTCCGCAGAGACGCCCTTCGACCACCGACCGAGCCATGACATGAACGATGCGCCCGCCGCGGGCTTTGCGGCCGAAGACCGGCTGTTCGCCGCCCTGGAGCCGCTGGGGGCCATTGCCGCCGACCTGTTGCAGCTCATCGAGGAAGCCGCGCGGGCGCCGCTCTTCTACGTGGCGCGCGACGCGGGCCGAGCCCGGGCGCTCGAAGCGCTGCTGCGTGCGCTGGCGCCACGACTGGCGATCGCCTCGCTGCCCGCCTGGGACTGCCCGGCTTACGACCGCGCCTCTCCGTCCCGCGCCAGCATGGGACAGCGGATGGCGGTGCTCCGTTGGCTGACAGATCCCGCGTCACGGCCGGCTCTCGTCGTCATGACACCGGACGCCCTGCTCCGGCGCGTCCCCCCGCCGCAGATCTGGCGGAAGGCGCATCTGGCGTTCCGGGTCGGCGAGACGGTCGTGCCCGAAGCCGCCGAGGCTGCCCTTCGCCGCATCGGATACGTCCTCGACGAGCGCGTCGACGAGCCCGGCGAGGCCGCTTTACGCGGCCGCGTCATCGAGATCTTCCCGGCTGCGGCGGCCTTTCCTTGCCGGATCGAGCACGAGGATGGCCGGATCACCGCCATCCATTCCTACGATCCGGCGACGCAACGCTCCATCGTGGAGATCGAATGCCTGGACGTCGATCCGGCATCGGAGATCGTCCTGTCCGATCAGGCGGATGCTGCGGATCTGCCCGAGGGGACGGACCTGCCGTCCGGGCGGGAGCACTGGCTGCCGCTGTTCTATCCGGAGCTTGCGAGCGTCTTCGATTACGCTGGCGATGCGCGGCTCGTCTGCGAGGCGGGAGCCGGCGAGCGCGGCACCGACTTTCTCGACGGGGTCCGTGATGGCCACGAGAGCGAAATGGCCTTCCGCCGAGGCGCTGGCAATCGGTGGCCCCCCGCCGCTCCCGATCATGTCTTCCTGCGGCAGGCGGATTGGGACGCGGCCCTGGCCGCCCGCACGATCGCAACCGTCGGCGCGTCCTCCACAGCAGCCGCTCCGGCCGATGATCGAGGCGTACCGCGATTTTGCACCGGTCGGAACGCCGAGCGCGCCTTCCGGCGCTTCGTCGAGGATCGGCTGACGGCCGGCGGTCGCATCGTTCTCGCCGGGCCGAAGCCGGGTCTCGACAGTTTCCGTCGGCGGGCTGAGCGTCTGCTCGGCCAGGCATCTCGGCCGGTCGCGGATTGGCGCGAGGCGACGGCTTCCGACCCCGGCAGTCTTCTCAGCCTCGCTTTGCCGCTCGACCATGGCTTTCAGACGGCGGGCGGCGACGTTGCCGTCATCGCGGCGGCCGACCTCCTCGGCAGTCGAGCGAAGGTCTCGCGGCCTGAGGTCGCCATGCACCGCGATGCGGCCGCCGGCCCGATGTTCCGGATCGGCGAGCCGGTGATCCACCGCGACCACGGCCTCGGTCTGCTGGAGGGCATCGAGGAGATCGCGCTGCCGGAGGGAGCGACCCACGACGCCCTGCGGCTGCGTTACGAGGGCGGTGCGACGCTGATGGTTCCGGTCACCGAGATCGAGGCGCTGTGGAGCTATGGCGGCGATGCGGGTGCCGTGACGCTCGATCGGCTGAAGGGTGAGCGCTGGGCGAAGCGACGCGCCAGGCTCGACGAGGCGATCCGGACGACTGCGGAAAAGCTGGTCGAGGCGGTCCGCGAAAGGCACGCCCGCAAGGCGCCGAAGCTCGTCCCGGAGACGGTTCGCTTCGAGCGCTTCGCCGCCCGCTTCGCCCATGTTCTCACCCCCGGCCAGGCGGATGCGATCGATGCCGTCCTGGCGGATCTGTCCTCCGGCCGGCGCATGGACCGACTGATCTGCGCCGATGTCGGCTACGGCAAGACCGAAGTCGCGCTGCGCGCGGCGGCTGCCACCGTCTTTGCCGGCAAGCAGGTGGCCTTCGTCGCGCCGACGACGGTGCTCGTGCGCCAGCATCTGCGCACGCTCATCCGCCGATTCGCCGGGACTGGCATTGCGGTCGCCGAATTGTCGCGCATGGTGAAGCCGGCCGACGCCCGGGCAGTGAAGGAAGGGCTGAAGTCCGGCGCTGTCCGGATCGTCGTCGGTACGCATGCGGTCGCGGCCAAGGACGTCGGCTTCGCCGATCTCGGCCTCGTCGTCCTGGATGAGGAACAGCATTTCGGCGCGCGGGTGAAGAGCCGGCTGAAAAGCCTCGCCGAGACGGCGCACGTGCTGACCCTCACCGCGACGCCGATCCCGCGCACGCTGCAGGCGAGCCTCGTCGGCCTGCAGGATCTGAGCGTCATCGAGACGCCGCCGGTCGCACGCCAGTCCGTCCGCACGGCCGTTGCCGCCTTCGACGAAGCCGCGGTGCAGAGCGCGCTCCGTCGCGAGAAGCTGCGCGGCGGCCAGAGCTTCGTGGTCTGCCCGCGGATCGAGGATCTGGCGCCGATGGCCGAGCGGCTCCGCGCCCTCGCGCCGGAACTGGAGCTGGTGACCGCCCACGGCGAGATGTGCGCCGGCGACATCGATGCCGTCATGCTGGGCTTTGCCGATGGCGAAGGCGACGTCCTTTTGGCGACGAACATCATCGAGAGCGGCCTCGACGTGCCGAACGCCAACACCATGATCGTCTGGCACGCGGATTATTTCGGTCTCGCCCAACTGCATCAGCTGCGCGGGCGGGTCGGGCGCGGCGCGCGGCGCGGCACCGTCCTCTTGCTCACGGATCCGGAGCAGGCGGTCGGCGAGGAGGCGCAGCAGCGCCTTTCCGCCATCGAGAAGCTGCACCAAATCGGCGCCGGCTTCGACATCAGCGGACGCGATCTCGACCTGCGCGGCGCCGGCGACCTGCTCGGCGAGGAACAGGCCGGGCACATTCGCCTCATCGGCATAAGCCTCTATCGCCATCTCCTGGACCGGGCGGTAAAGGCGGCGGAGGGCGCGGCGCTCGAGGACGAGTGGCGACCGGCCATCCGGCTCGGGATCTCCGGGCGCATCCCGGCGAGCTACATTCCCGAGGACGAGGCCCGGATCGACCTCTATGCCCGCTTCGCAGCGGCCGACAATGCGCAGTCGCTCGCCGAGCTGGAAGACGAAGTTGCCGATCGATTCGGGCCTTTGCCGCCGGAGATGGCGAACCTCCTCGCGCTGGCGGAAATCCGGCTGCGGTGCCAGCGAGCGGACATTGCCGAACTCGACGGCGGCCGGCAGGCGATCGCAGCTGGCTTTCGCCCCGCCCGGTTCAAGACGATGAAACGCGCGAATCCGCCGCCGGGGCTGGAATGGTCGGGCGGCCGGCTGCTCCTCAGAGAAGGAAGCACCGACGCGCGCGAGAGGCTGGGGCTCGCAAACGATCTGCTCGATGCGCTGGAAGGGGCCGATTGATCCTTGAGGACGAGGCCGCGCAGACCGAATCGCAGCCCAGTCGTCGAAATCAGTCTGGGGAGACCAACTGGACCGGCATTGCGCTGGCCCTGATCGTGCATCGACTCGTCTTCCTTGAAGGCCGCGGTAGTTTCACGCCCATGATGGTCAGTTCCGGACCCCGCCCGCGACTTCTGCCTCACCGCGCGTTCCCGCCATACGCCTATCTTCCCGGGCGATTTCCGCATCCCGTGCGGCATCCGCAAGGCCACAGCTACGACGCGGAGCCGGACGCGGCGGTGCGTGTGGATGCCGTGCTGAGGTCGGAGGCGTTTCGATGGGGCGCCGATCTCTTCAATTTCGGCTACTACTGGGAAGCTCACGAAGCGTGGGAAGGCCTGTGGCAGGCTTCTCGGGAGGCACCCGAACAGCGGACCTTCCTGCACGCGCTGATCCTCCTCTCCGCCGCTGGCGTCAAGCTGCGGGAGGGAAAGGATGTGCCTGCTTTACGGCACGCCAGTCGGGCCGCGAGATTGCTTCGCGCGCTTCGATACCCGCAGGCCTTCAAGGCTGCGATCGGCATGCCGCCGGAGGAACTCGCCGATCGCGCCGAAGCCGACGCGCTTGCGGGAGCCCGTCTTCACGCCTCGATATCGCCGGTACCGAGTGCTGCCTTCGCATTCACGATCGTCCCGGATTGAACAGAGTCGATGAAGCCGACTTGCGTCATTGCTCCTGCCCGTCGATGGTACCGGAGCAGGCCACGACGGTCTGTTCGGACAGGACAAAATCGGAAAACACATGGCCCAGACAGGCACAGTAAAGTTCTTCAACGCGGACAAGGGATTCGGTTTCATCACTCCCGACAGCGGCGGCGGTGACATCTTCGTCCACGCTTCGGCTCTCGAACGATCCGGCCTCAGGTCCCTGAACGACGGCGACAAGGTGTCTTTCGACACCGAGCCCGACAATCGTGGCAAGGGGCCGAAGGCGGTCAACATTCAGATGGCCTGAACGCCAACCGTGACCGGGCTGCCTCATGTGGGGCGCCCGGTCCACCTTCCGAAGGTGGCGTCTACTTTTCTTTGCTCGTCTCGGCCGCCTTCGCCACCCGGGCGGCCTTCAGGCGCGCCGTCTTCTCCACATCCGCTTTCACCCGAGTGGCCTCCAGCTTTTGGGACTTCTCCGTCGTCTTGTCGTCTCGAAGCTGTTTGAAATGGCTATCGGCGCTCTTCCGGGAATCTGAGCCGTCGCTCATTCTCTCTCCTTCCTGGTGTCGACCGTCTCTGCTGCTCGATCAGGGCCGGACGCTCTATCGTCTTCCTTCTTCGCGATCCTGGCGTCCAGTTTTGCGGCCTTCTTAGCGGCCTTGGCTTTGTCGCGTTCCTGACGCTCCATGTTGAAGTTCGGTTTTCTGGCCATGCTGTCTCCTGAGGTGTTGCGGCCCCCTGATCCTGGCAGGAGCTAGCCAACCGGAGCCGGTTGAGCCGCGGACCGTTCGACGCTTAGTCGTTTGGATGGAGCGTCATCGATGCGTTTTCAGATAGTCTTTTCCCGCGCGTGTCGCATACCACTTCGAGTCGCGGCGTTCGATGAAGCCGAGCCTCGTAAGATCGGGAATGAGGCCGGTGTCCGGGTGTTCAGCGGGTTCGCGGACGAGTCTGGTCAGCAGCGACCGACTTTCGGCCGTCATGCGCGCCAAAGCCATATGGATATCCTTTCCGAAAGTGACCGCAGATCGCCCCGCCTTACCGCAGGTGCGACCGAAGCGGCTCACTTCAGTCTTCAGTTGATCATTGAGAGAGGCAGCACTGGGTCGGCGGATGCCTATCAGGGCGTGGCTAGTTGTCGATCGGCGCGCAATGTTCCACGCCGAAACACAGTCTGGATCGTCTGCTCCGGATCCTCGCAGAGGTGGTCCCACACCAGATCGCTCGACGAAGGTTGATCATCGGCTTTCGGCTGTGAATCGCCATCACTTTGACAATAGCATCTGAGGGCTGCCGGGGCGATCGGTCCGCCATTCTATTCTGAACGGTGATTTTCGGCACGTCACGAAGGATGCCGCCCCGGTTTTGGATTTGGGAGGCGGGCGGACCAAGACCGGGCAGATCTGCGCCTATGCTCGCGACGGTCGCCCCTTCGGCGGCGGCGACCCGCCCCCGCGGCCGCCTATGGTCCATGCGCCGGATCGCAGGGCGATGCGTCCTGCCGATCATCTGAAAGGCTTTGGCGACACCCTGCAGGCTGCGTCATCCTCGCATGCAGCGGCGGAAACTCTTTTCAAAACGCCAAAGGATCGGAATCCTTGACGACCTTCATGACGAAGAACGTCCGCGTCTGTCGCACGCCCGGCAAGGCGATCAGCGTTTCACCATGAAGTCGATTGAAGTCCGCCATGTCGCGGACTCGGATTTTCAAGAGATAGTCGAAATCGCCGGCGACCAAATGGCAGTCGAGGACGACCGGGAGCTTGGTGATGGCCTCCTCAAAGGCCGAAAAGCTCTCGGGGGTCGAGCGGTCGAGAACCACGCCGACCATCACCACGGCGCCGAGGCCGACACGATCCGGGTCGATTTGCGCTCGGACCGACTTGACCCATCCCTCGTCGAACAAGCGCTGGGTGCGCCGGTGGCAGGTTGCGGGGCTGACATTCACAAGCGTCGCCATCTCGGCGTTCGAGAGCCGCCCGTCGCTTTGCAGATGGCGCAGGATATTGCGGTCGATCCGGTCAATTCCCATGGTGAGAGATTCTTTCAAACAAGTCGTTCTTCCTGGAGATTTAGACGGCATATCGAGCCAGAAATATCACCAAACTGCGCATTTATGCTTGAAAAACGAAAGCACGTTTCAAGTGCGAGATGCTAGTGTTCCGGTATCGCAAAACGGAGTATCGGCATGCTGGGAAAATTCGAGCGCTATCCTCTCACCTTCGGCACGACGGCGATCGAGCATCTGCCGCGTCTGAGTGCCGCAATTGGCGGCAAGATCGACGTCTACGCCAAGCGTGACGACTGCAATTCCGGCTTGGCTTTCGGCGGCAACAAGCTGAGGAAGCTCGAATATATCGTTCCGGACATCCTGGCTTCCGGCGCCGACACGCTGGTCTCCATCGGCGGCGTCCAGTCGAACCACACCCGTATGGTCGCAGCGACGGCGGCGAAACTCGGGCTGAAATGCGTGGTGGTCCAGGAGAAGTGGGTGCCGCATTACGATGCGGTCTATGACCGCGTCGGCAATATTCTTCTGACCCGGCTGATGGGCGCCGATTCCCGGCTCGTCGAGGACGAGTTCGACATCGGCATCCGCGAGAGCTGGGAAAATGCGATGCAGTCGGTTCGTGACGCCGGCGGCAAGCCCTACGGCATTCCGGCGGGCGCGTCCGTCCACAAATATGGCGGGCTCGGCTATGTCGGCTTTGCCGAAGAGGTGCGCAGCCAGGAAGTCGAACTCGGCTTCAAGTTCGACTATATCGTCGTCTGCGTCGTGACCGGCTCGACCTTCGGCGGCATGGTCGTCGGGTTTGCCGCCGATGGTCGCGCGGACCGGGTGATCGGCATCGACGCCTCGGGAACGCCCGATCAGACCCGTGCGCAGGTTCGTGAGATCGTCGACAACACCGCCGAACTCGTCGAGCTGGGACGCAAGATCGAGGATTCAGAGATCGTCATCAATCCCGATTATGCCTATCCGGCCTATGGCGTACCGAGCGAAGCGACCAACGATGCGATCCGGCTGGCGGCCCGCACCGAAGCGATGATGACCGATCCGGTCTATGAGGGAAAATCCATGCAGGGCATGATCGACCTTGCCAAGAAGGGGTTCTTCCCGGAAGGCTCCAAGGTCCTCTACGCCCATCTCGGCGGCGCGCCGGCCCTCAACGGTTACAGCTACTACTACAAGGACGGCTGAGCCGCGGCGACGCTCGGATCCGCTCAGCCGAAATTCCAGAAGCCTTCCGCTTCCTTGAGCGGAGGGGCGCTCTGAAGGGCCGCGAGATTTGGCCGCGGGTTCTGCAACGTGCTGGTTCCGCCGATGACGGCTTCGAGTTCGCTCGCGAGCGACAGGACGCCATGATCGTCGTGACGCCGGCCGATGATCTGCAGCCCGAAGGGCATGCCCTTGTCGTCCCGGCCGCAGGGAATGGTGATCGAGGGATGGCCCGCCAGCGTCGAGGCGTAGGCCATGGCCAGCCAGTGATAATAGCTCGACGTCGCCCGACCGTCGATTTCTGCCGGGTAGAGTTCGGTCCAGGGGCGCGGGCTCACCGTGACGGCCGGGCAGAGGATGTAGTCGGTCGTCTCGAAGAATGCCTGCCACGCCCGGTAATAGGCGCCGTGCCGGGTGAGGGCGTCACTGATCGTCAACGGGTCGAGGGCGAGACCCTCCGCGACATTGGCGGTGACGTTCGGGCCCACCTGATCCGGGGTCTCGATCACCATCTTATGGTGATTGCCGAGGAACATCAGCGCTCTGAGGACGGAGAAGATGCGATCGGCACCGCTGCAGTCCGGCGTCGTTTCATCGATCTGGCGAAACGCGGGAGACAGCGTCTCAATGGCCCGGCGAAACGTCGATCGCACGATGCTTTCGGTCGGAGCAAAGCCGAAATCCTCGGTAACGGCAATCCTGAGCTTTGCCAGATCCATCCGCTTCAGTTTCGCAAAGCCGGAGGGATCCCAGAGAGTTCTGCCGGCGATCACCGCCGTGTAGGGATCGCGCCGGTCCGGGCGGGCGAGAATGGAGAGCATCAGCCCGGCATCGGCTGCGGTGCGGGCCATCGGGCCCGGGGTCGGCAGCGGCAGTGCGGCGATGCCGCGCTTTTCTCCCGGCACGACGCCGGGCGAGGGGCGAAAGCCGACGACGGAACAGAAGGCGGCTGGGTTTCGCAGGCTGCCGCCGGTATCCGAACCGGTCGCGAGCGGTGCCATGCCGCAGGCGAGCGCGACAGCCGAGCCGCCGGACGAGCCCGCGCAGGTCTTCGACAGGTCGTATGGGTTGGCCGTGACGCCGTGGACGGCGTTGCGGGTATTGCCGCCGGCGCTCCATTCGGGAACGTTGGTCTTGCCGAGCGGCATGGCGCCGGCCGCGCGCATCGCCGCGACCATCGGATCGTCGTTCGCCGCCATGTTCTTTGCAAACAGCGGCGAGCCGAAGGTCGTCGGCAAGCCGGCGACGTCGATCATATCCTTGACGGCGAAGACGAGGCCATGCAGCGGGCCGAGGTCGCCGCCTTTCGTGACGAGCGCTTCGGCCTTTCGGGACTCGTCCAGCAGTTGGTCGAAGTCATGGGCAACGACCGCGTTCACCGCGTGGTTGACCTGCTCGGTCCGCTGGATGAGCGCATTCGCATATTCGACCGGCGAAAGGTCTTTGCGCGCGATCGCCTGACGCGCGTCCATGGCGGTCAGATCGCAGGGGTTCATGGCATGGCCTTTCAACGTTCGATTTCGAACCGTTCGTGACGAGCGCCTCAGCGACCGGCGGCCCTGCGGGGAACGCTCTCGCCGTCGCCGATGTCGAAAAACAGACCGATCATCATGTCGAGGCCCTCCCGCGCGACCGGCAGAAGCATGTGCTCGTTCGGGGCGTGCTGGGAGCAGCCGGCATAGGAGTGGGGCAGCCAGACCGTCGGAAGTGACAGGGTCTCGACAAAGACGTCGTTGGGGATCGAGCCGCCGAGATTGGGCAGCATGTGTGGCCGCTTGCCGGTCGTCGTTTCGATCGATCGGGCGACGAAGGAAACCCACGGGTGGTCGAGACCGAAGCGCGTGGCGACGAACTCGTCGTCGCGGCCGGGTCGGATCTCGATCCGCTCGAAGCCATGGTGATCAAGATGCCGGCGAAGGGCCGGAAGAATATCCGCCCGGTCGGTGCCGACGACGTAGCGCAGCTGACAGCGAGCAACGGCCTTGCCGGCGATGGCGTTCTGCGGCGATTCGGGAATGCCGGATTTCATCGCGAGGACCGCAAAGGAGTTCCAACCGAAAACCCGTTCTGCCGGTGTCAGGTCTTCCTCGCCCCAGTCGGTGTCGATCTCGGGACCCGTTGTGCCGACCGGCAGATCGCGAAGCGCCGCCCGCACATCCGGCGTCAACGAGGTCGGCCGCCATTCGGGAACGCGGATCTGGCCGCGGGCATCGGTGATCGTCGCCAGCGCATGGGCGAGCACGATGGCGGGATCGGCGAGAAGCCCGCCGAAATTGCCCGAGTGGTCGTCGCCCTTGCGAAACTCGGCGACGAGCTCGAAGCTGAGGCCGCCGCGCGAGCCCATGAACATCGTCGGCGTATCGGCGGCAAGGCGCGGACCGTCCGAGGCGATGAGCACATCGGCGGACAGAAGGTCGGCATTCTGCTCGGCAAACGCTTTCAGGCCGCGTGAGCCTGTCTCTTCGGAGGTCTCGAGAAGGATCTTGACGTTGAAGCCCAGCGAGCCCCGGGTCCTGAGGACGAATTCCAGCGCTTTCAGATTGACCAGATGCTGGCCCTTGTTGTCGGCCGTTCCCCGTCCGTAGAGGCGTTCGCCCTTCGTGACGAGATCGAAGGGGGAAAGGCCCTCGCGCCAACCACTCGCCTGCGGCATGCACACGTCGCCATGGCCGTAGATGAGCACGGTTGGCTTGTCGCGGTCCTCGATCCGGCTCGCGGTGAGGATGGGGCCGCCGCCGGATTTCGGATTGTCGTGTAGCCGCGCTTCAAAGCCGAGTGCGCGAAGACGTGGCTCCATGTCGTCCCGCAGATAGGCCCACAACTGGTCCGAATAGGCCGGATCCTGGCTGACGGACTGCCGGCGAACCAGGGTCGCGAGATCGGCGGTGAAGCCACCATCGGCGATATAGGCTTCGGCCTCGGCAAGGGCCGCTGTTCGGCTCATGAAATCTGCTCTTTCGTTTCGGCGACGGCGTCGCCCTTCGAGCGGCATACCGTCTTTCGGATCGCCTGGCATCGTGACACGGCGCTGTTCATGCCGTGGGTCTCGTTGCGATCGCGGAGAGATCCGGAACGTCCCAGCCCTTGCCGGGCATCGCGTCCAGAAGCGCGCGCGTATAGGTATGGCGCGGATTTCCGAAGACCTCGGCAACCGAGCCGCGCTCGACGATCTCGCCCTTCTCCATGACGAGGACGTTGTCGCAGACCTCGCCTGCGACCCGCAGATCGTGAGTGATGAAGAGAAGCGTCAGGCCAAGGCGCTTCTTGATGTCGTTCAGGAGGTTGAGAACCTCCTTCTGCACCGAGACGTCGAGGGCCGAGACGGCTTCGTCGGCGATCAGGATCTTGGGTTCCACCGCCAGGGCCCGGGCGATGCAGATGCGCTGGCGCTGGCCGCCGGAGAACTGCACCGGGTAACGCTGGACCGCATCCTCGTCCATGCGCACGATCCGCATCAGTTCGCGGGCGCGCTGGATGGCGGTTTCGCGCGGCACCCCGAAATTGACCGGCCCCTCGATCAACTGGTCACCCACCGTGCGGCGCGGGTTGAGCGAGCCATAGGGATCCTGGAAGATGATCTGGATGTCCTTTCGGTGAATGCGAAAGGCCCGCTTGTCGAGACGCGCGACGTCCACGCCGCCGATCTCGACCGAACCGTGATTGGGTTCGATCAGCCGGATGAGGCAGCGAACGAGCGTCGACTTGCCCGATCCGCTTTCTCCCACGATGCCGAGCGTCTCGTTCTCGCGAACGGCAAAGCTCGCCGGGGCCACCGCCTTGATGGACGTCCCCTCCCTGAACATGGTGCCGGGCAACCGGAACGACTTCTCCAGCCCCTCCACCTTGAGGGCGATGGCTTTTCCGGAAACCTCATCACGCGGGGAAGGGTGGCGTTTCGGCACGGCCGAAATGAGAAGCCGGGTATAGGGATGCTGCGGGCGGTTCAGGACGTCGCCGACAGGCCCTTCCTCGACGATCTTGCCCTTTTCCATCACCACGACGCGGTCGGCGATTTCGGCAACGACATCGAAGTTATGGGTGACGAACAGGATGCCGGCGTCGTGGTTCTCGCGCAGCTGGCCAAACAGATGGAGGATCTGAGCCTGCGTGGTCACGTCGAGCGCCGTCGTGGGCTCGTCGGCGATGAGAAGACGTGGATCGAGGGCGAGCGCGATCGCGATGACGATGCGCTGTCGCTGTCGCTGTCCCCCCGAGAGCTGGTGCGGATAGCTGCGATAGATCCGCTCGGGATCGGGCAGTTTCACCTCGTCCATCAGAGCGAGGGTTTTCGCTTTCCGCTCGGCTTTGGACAGCGCCGTGTGCGTTGCGAAGACTTCCACGATCTGGTCGCCGACCATGTAGCAGGGGTTCAACGCCGACATCGGCTCCTGAAACACCATCGCGATCTTCTTGCCGCGCAGGGCCGCATGCTCCTTGCGCCGTATTGCCAGAAGGTCACGTCCCTCGAACCGCAGCTCTCCGCCGGTGGGGCGAAGTGCGCCGGGCAACAGTCCCATGGTCGTGAAGGCGGTGATCGACTTTCCCGATCCGCTCTCGCCGACGATGCACACGATCTCGCGCGGCCGAACCTCGAGAGAGAGCCCTTCGACGGCGTACGGCCGGTCGCCGCCCTCGGGCAGAGCCACAGTCAGGTCGCGGATGGAGAGGATCGGATCGTTTTTGCTGGGATCGTCGGCCATCAGTCGCGTCCTTCGGGCGTGGTCACGTCGCGGATGCCGTCACCGAACATGTTGATCGCCAGGACCAGAAGAAACAGGGCGACGCCGGGAATGGTGATCAGCCAGCTCTGGAAGAGGAGCATCGCCTTGCCTTCCGAAATCATCAGGCCCCAGGAGGGAAGTGGCGGCTGAACGCCGAGACCGAGGAAGGACAGCGCGGCTTCCAGAATGATGGCATGCGCCATTTCCAGGGTGGCGATGACGATCAGATGGTTCGCGATGTTCGGCAGGATGTCCTTGTAGAGGATGCGCGGCAGGCTGGCGCCGAGAACTTCTGCCGCCGCGACGTATTCGATGGTCCGCACCTGCCGCGTCGCGCTTCGCAGCACCACGGCGAAGCGGTCCCACAAGAGGAGGCCGAGCACCGAGACGACGACCGTGAGCGAGCCGCCGAGAAGCGCAACCACGGCGAGCGCCACCAGCACCACCGGAAGGGCGAGGCGCACATTGATGAGGAAGGTCACGACCGTATCGACACGGCCGCCGAAATAGCCGGCAAGAATACCGAGCGTGGTGCCGATGACGGCCGAGATCGTCGCGGCGACGAGGCCGATCAGCAGCGATATGCGGGCGCCGTAGAGCAGGCGGGACAGATAATCCCGACCGAGGGCATCGGTGCCGAGCGGGTGATGCCAGGTGCCGCCGAGAAACACCGGCGGCTGCATCCGATCGGACAGGACTTGAAGATAGGGATCGTGCGGTGCGATCAGCGGCGCAAAGATCGCGACGGCGACGATGGTCGCCAGTACGACGGCGCCGAAGACGAACCCGCGGTGATGTCGGGCTCGATGCCAAAAGCGCTGGCGGGGCGTGAGACGGGCTTTGCCGGAGAGGGGCGCGGAAGCCGTGGCGCTCATGATCAGGATACCCTCAGACGCGGATCGAGCCAGGCATTCACGACGTCGGCAAGGATGGTGAACGCGATGTAGAACATCGAGAAGATCAGGACCAAGGCCTGCATCGTCGGCAGATCGTTCCGGGAAATCGATTCCCAAGCGAGATATCCCGCGCCGTGGAGCGCAAAGACCGATTCCACCACCACGGACCCACCGAGCATGAACCCCATCTGGACCGCGGCGAGGCTCACGACCGGGATGATGGCGTTGCGCAACGCGTGCTTGAAGACGATATTGGGGGCGGGAAGCCCCTTGGCGCGGGCGGTGCGGACGTAGTCAGCGGACAGCACCTCCAGCATGCCGGTGCGGGTGAGGCGCATGATGGCGGGCGTGGCGTAGTAGCCGAGCACGACAGTCGGCAGCACGAAGCCCGCCCAGGTCCCCGAGCCCGACGCCGGCAGAAGCCGCAGGTCGATGGCGAAGATGACGATCAGGATCAGCCCGAACCAGAAGCTCGGGATGGCCTGTCCGACGACGCTGAGGAAAAGCGCCGCACGGTCGATGATCGAGTTCGGCCAAAGCGCTGCGGCGACCCCGAGCGGGATGGCGACCACCAGGGCGAAGCTGGTCGAAAAGAGGCCGAGGAGCATGGTGATCTGCAAGCGATCGGCGATGACTTCGCTCACCGGCACCCGGAAATAATAACTTTCGCCGAAGTCGCCCCTCAGGGCGCTGAACAGCCAGTCACCATACTGGACGATGAACGGCCGATCGAATCCGTAGCCTTCACGGATCGCTTGGATCGCCGCGTCGTCGGCGTTTTCTCCGGCCATGGCGACGGCCGGATCGCCAGAGAGATAAAGAAGGCTGAAGCTGATGATCGAGACCGTCAGTGCGACCAGAACGGCCATGACGATCTTTCTCAAGACGAATCTCATCATATCGGTTCGCCCGATCGAGGCTGTCGATCCAAGGGATCGAGGTGGTGTTTGCCAAAGCGGTTTCGTGCGGCCCGCCCACGCGAAAGCAGCGGGCCGGCGGTGCGCACCCTCGCCTCGAGGGGCCCCGGCGCAGAAGTCTCGCTCCTGCTGCGCCGGGTAGAGGCGAGGCCTAGTTCCACGTCACGTCGAAGAAGCGGACGATCTCGTCGGACGTCGGTTTGAAATTCGTGTCCTGCGACATCGCGTAGTAGGCCCCATAGGTCCACAGGGGCACCCAGTAGGCTTCGTCGGCGATCCGGTTCAGTGCCTTGGAGTAGCTCTTCGCGCGGGCGTCCTTGTCGATCGACGTGTCGCCGCTCACGATCGCCTTCTGGACCTCTTCGTCCCGGGACTGGTCCTGGCCGCCGCCGCCGAAGAATTCGGGCAAGATGGCCGAAACGTCTGCAATGGAGTTCGAGCCCCAAGTCATGAACCCGAGGGGAATGCCATCCTGGCGAACCTTGTCGGCCAAGGCCGCGTATTGCAGGAAGTTGAGGTTGGTCCTGATGCCCACGGCGGCCAGATTGTTCATCAGGGCCTCGGCGTAGGGCCGATCGCGATACGCATAGAACTCGATCGAGAAGCCGTCGCCATAACCGGCCTCCTCAAGAAGTTTCTTCGCCTTCTCAGGGTCGTAGTCATAGACCTTCACATCCTGGTCGCAGCCAAACTGGATCGGCGAACAGGCGCTGTTGATCACCTCCGACGACCCCTGAACGAGGGCGTCGACGATGCCCTTGCGGTCGATGGCGTAATTGATCGCCTCGCGAACCTTCTTGTTCGCCATCGGCGTATCGCCGGACGTCCGCTTGGCGGCATCCATGGTCATGTAGCCGACGCGCATCGTCTCTTCGTTGACCACGTTAAAACCGCCCTGGGCGTCGAGCATCTGGGCCTGGTCGGTTGGAACGCCCCAGATGAGATCGAGCCCTCCCGTCGCAAGTTCGGCAAGCTGGGTATTGATCTCCGGGATGGTCCGGATGTCGACCGTCTCGATGGCTGCGTCGGCCTTCGGGCCGCCGAAATGGTCTTCGTTCTTCTTCAGGACGAAGTGACGGCCGGGCTCGACGGATTCGACCTTGTAGGGCCCGGTGCCGACCGGCTGCTTCGCCATGCCGGTCGAACCAACCTTGGCGTAGTACTCGTTCGGATACATCGGGACGACGCTCGACAAGAATTCGAGCGCTGCGGGAAACGGTGCGGCGAGGTGTATGCGGACCTTGTACTGGTCGATCTTCTCGGCCGACTTCATCCAGTTGACGTTCTTTGGGGCCTTTACGCCATTCTTGGGATCGACAACGTAATTGACCGTCGCGACCACGTCGTCGGCATCGAACGGCTCGCCATTGTGGAACTTGACGCCTTCGCGCAGATCGAACTCCAGGGTGGTGTCGTCGACCCAGCGCCATTGGGTCGCGAGGTTTCCCACATAGTCGCCGGAAGCCGGATCTCGATGGACCAGCCCGTCCCAGATCGAATGGCTGAGGATCAAGCCTTCGCGGGCGGTGGTGTAATAGACATCGACGTTCTCGACTTCCTTGGTGAAGGCGACGTGCAACGTGTCATCCGCCTTTCCGGCGTAGGCCGAAGTCGAGGCCAGAAGGGCCGCGGCGACCAGCGACGAAAGGCCCGCCAGACGCATCGTGGGTTTCCTTTGACCAATACGCAGATGGGACATGAGACACCTTGCCTTTGTGGGTTATATTACATTATGATACTTCGTATGTTATTTTCACTCAGCGTATTTTATAATCTGCAGCTGTCAAGCCGTTTTGGCGAGGAAGTGTTCAATGGCGGAATCTGATTGGGAAATGAGCAGGTCCGGCGAGCCCGCCAAGCAGGATACGCTGTTCGTCGCCTCTCTGGCGAAAGGCCTGAAGGTCCTGGCGGTTTTCGGTGAGGGGCGAACGGATCTCAGCCTTGGCGAGATCGCCAGCCTGGCCGGACTCGACAAGAGTGCGGCTCAACGCCTGACCAATACGCTCCACCGCACCGGCTATCTGGGGAAGAACCGCGAAACGAAACGCTATCGTCCGACGCTGAGGATGCTGGAGTTCGGCAGCGCCTATCTGTGGTCGGATGCGCTGGTGCCGCTTGCCATGCCGAAACTGATCGAGCTCAGCCGCGACCTCGGCGAGCGGGTGAATTGCGCGCGTCTCTTCGGGCAAGACATCGTCTATATCATCCGAATTCCAACCCAGCTGACCTCCATCGGGGCCACCATCCCTGGCCGGCGCGTTTCGGCGCTAACGAGTGCCGGTGGGCGGGCGATGATCTCGGCTTTGCCGGATAGCGAGCGAGAAGCCGCCATCGCCAATTGGCGGATCGAGGCGCGCACCGCCAAAACGGTCGTCGACAGAGGGCTTCTCGCCGCCGAGATCGGTCGGGCGGCGCTTGACGGCTACGCGCTGACCGACAGCCAAAACTTGTTGAACGAGATCGCCGTGGCGGCGCCGATCCTCGATGGTGATCGGCGCCCGGTGGCATGCGTGCAGTGTTCGCTTTCGAGCCACAAACTGTCCGTGGACCAGATCCGGCGCACGATCGCGCCGAAGCTGATCGAAGTGGCGAATTCGATCCAGGCCCCACGTCTCGTCGACGTCTTTTGACCCGTCGAGCCACGCTCGCGCTGCCGCCTCAGAACGCGCCGGTGTGGGCCATGAGCCCGTTGCCGACCCGTTTTCCTGCTGTCAGTCCGTCGACCGCTGCGACGATCGCAGCGGCGTCGATTGCGAAATGGTGATACAGATCGCCGATTGTCCCGGTCTGGCCGAAATGTTCGACGCCGAGCGGGTGAGTGCGATGACCTGCGACCGATCCGAGCCAGGAAAGCGTTGTCGGGTGTCCATCGATCACCGTGACGAGGTGGCATTGGCGCGGCAAATCCGCGAACAGCCTCTCGACATGGGAGAGGGCCTGCCGCTGGCCGCGCGTCCTGGCCCGCTGGGCCGCGAGCCATCCGGCATTCAGTCGATCGGCGGAGGTGACGGCGAGGACGCCGATGTCGCGTCGGCCTTCTCCGAGGACGCCGGCCGCGCTGATCGCCTCGGGGGCGACCGCGCCCTGATAGGCGATCACGAGCTCGCAGTTCGGTCCCGGCTTCTTCAGCCAGTAGGCGCCGTCGATGGCACCTTGGCGGAAATCGTCGTCGACCCGTTTTCCTGGCTGTTCGATGGGATTGGTGGTCAGCCGCAGATACACCGATCCCCCGGTCTCGTCGCGAAGCCAGGTCCGCTCGTCCAGACCGACATCGCCGTCCCGTTGCAGATATTCGAAGGCCCACTCCATGATGACGGCGAGTTCGTCGGCGAAGGCCGGTTCGAACGCCGACAAGCCGTCCTGGCTCATGCCGATCAGCGGCGTGCCGATCGACTGATGGGCGCCGCCTTCCGGGGCGAGGGTGACCCCCGAGGGCGTGCCGACGACGATGAATCGGGCGTCCTGATAGCAGGCGTAGTTCAGGGCATCCAGACCGCGGCACACGAAGGGATCGTAAAGCGTGCCGATCGGGATCAGCCGTCTGCCGAACAGCGAATGGGACAGCCCTGCCGCACCGAGAAGCAGGAAAAGGTTCATCTCGGCGATCCCGAGCTCGATATGCTGCCCGTCGGGCGCGAAGTTCCACTTGGCCGTCGAGGGAATCTTGTGCTCGATGAAGGCGTCTGCCATCTCCGCCCGTGCGAAGAGCTTGCGCCGGTTGACCCAGGCGCCGAGATTGGTGGTACCGGTCACGTCTGGGGAGGTGGTGACGATACGCCGGGCGAGATCACTGTCACCCTTGCTCAGATCATCGAGGATCTTGCCGAAGGCGGCTTGCGTCGAGATCCTTTTGTCGCTCGGCGAAGTCACGGGCGGGACCGCCAGCTTGTCATCCTTGAACCGTCGCCGCCCCTTGGCGAAGAACGGCACCTCGCCAAGGGACGACTTGAAGGCTTCGACATCCTCGATCGTGGCGTAGGGATCCCACTCCTGCCCCGCCGGAACGCCCATATGGTCCTGCCAGGCGTCGAACTGGGCGTTGGTCATCAGGCCGCCGTGATTGTCCTTGTGGCCGGCGATCGGCGTGCCCCAGCCCTTGATGGTGTAGGCGAGGAAGCAGGTCGGGCGTTCATGGTCGTGCGCGGCGAACGTCTCGGCCATGGTCGTGACGCAGTTGCCGCCGAGATTTTCCATCAGGTCGGCGAGTTCGTCGTCGCTGCGCCGGTCGATCAGCGCCGAAACGTCGCCCTGATCGCCGAGATCGTTCATCAATCGCCCGCGCCAGACCGCGCCTCCCATGAAGGTCAGGGCGGAATAGTCCTGGTTCGGGCACGAATCGATCCAATCGCGCAGCTTGGCGCCACCCGGCTCCGCGAACGCAGCTCTCTGCAGGGCGCCGTGCTTGATCCGCACGACATCCCAGCCGAAGACGGCGAAAATCTTCTCGATTCGTGAGAACAGGCCTTCACGCACGATGCCGTCGAGGGATTGGCGATTGTAGTCGATGATCCACCAGCAGTTGCGAAGGTCGTTCTTCCACCCCTCCTGCAAGGCTTCGTAGACGTTCCCCTCGTCGAGTTCGGCGTCGCCGACCAAGGCGACCATGCGCCCGAGCGGCACGTCGGCGCCCCAGGTCTTGGCGGTGATGTAATCCTGGACGATCGAGGCGAAGCTGGTGATCGCCACGCCAAGCCCGACCGAGCCGGTGGAGAAATCCACGTCGTCGATGTCCTTGGTGCGGCTGGGGTAGCTCTGCGCCCCGCCGAACCCGCGAAACGCTTCCAGTGCCTCGCGCGTCTGCAACCCCATCAGATACTGCATGGCATGGAAGACAGGGGAGGCATGGGGCTTGACCGCGACGCGATCCTCCGGCTTCAGAGCCGAGAAGTAGAGAGCGGTGATGATCTGCACCATGGAGGCGCATGACGCCTGATGACCGCCGACCTTGATGCCGTCCACCTTCGGCCGAAGGTGGTTGGCGTGGTGGATCATCCAATGCGAGAGCCACAACAGGCGGCGCTCGATCGTCGTCAGATCTATCGAAGCCAAGCTTTCCTCCCCAAACATACGCGATGCAGCATAGTGGTGACGAGCGCGCGGTTTCTGGCTTTTTTCGCTATGACTGAGAGTGATATTGTTGGTAATCGCTGCAAATGGGTGCAATCGTGTCTGAATCCTCTCAAATCGATGCGGTCGACCTCCAGATTCTCCGGGCGTTCCTGGCTGATGGCCGCATGTCCATTCAGGCGTTGAGCGAAAAGATCG
The DNA here is from genome assembly GCF_010500815.1 of Jiella pacifica. Lineage (GTDB taxonomy): Bacteria > Pseudomonadota > Alphaproteobacteria > Rhizobiales > Rhizobiaceae > Jiella > Jiella pacifica. The sequence continues at coordinate 105,942 of NZ_JAAAMG010000011.1, read as the reverse complement.
GCCTCAGCCCGACGCCGATCGCGCGGAGGGTCAAACGGCTCGAGCAGGCTGGGATCATCACGGGCTACGCGGCCCTGATCGATGAGGAAGCGCTCGGTTTTCAGGTTGCGGTTTTCGTCTCGGTCAAGCTCGATCGGCAGATCGATCATGCACTGTCGACGTTCGAGACGGCGATCAAGCGGCTGCCGGAAGTGTCCGACTGCTGGCTGATGACCGGCAATCGCGACTATCTCCTGCGCGTCGTCACTCGCTCGATGCGCGAATTCGAAGCGTTTCTCGTCGGGCGCCTGACCAAAATCGAAGGCGTAGCGGGGATCGAGTCCTCCATCCCATTGCGGCGGGTGAAATCGAGCCTTTCGCGAACCTTCTAGACTCGTCCGTGAAGAAGGTTGATCACGCGTGGCTTGTCGTGCCTTTCGGGCAGCCGGCTGGGAGGCTGGGAGCCGTGGGGCAGGGGCATGAAGCGGATGTGGCAGCCGCCGTCCGCTGCCGTCTCGATCATCGCCGCGACCTTGAAGGTCGTGGCGATGCGCTCCGGCGTCAGGACTTCGCCCGGCCGGCCCAGCGCGACGAGGCGGCCCTGATCCATGACGGCGATCCGGTCGGCGAAGAGGGCGGCGTGGTTGAGGTCGTGGAGTGCGGCGAGGACCGTCATCCGTCGCGCCTTGACCAGCGCCAGGATCGCCAGCTGGTGCTCGATGTCGAGATGGTTCGTCGGCTCGTCGAGAATGACGATGCCCGGCTCCTGGGCGAGCGCCCGGGCGATGTGCAATCGCTGGCGTTCGCCGCCGGACAGCGAGTGCCAGTCGCGATCGGCAAAGCGCAGCATGTCGACGGCGGCCAGCGCCGCCTCGACCGCTGCTTCATCCTCTTCGCCCCAGGGGGACAAGGCCCCGAGATGGGGCGTGCGGCCGAGGGCCACCACTTCTCGTGCCGTCAGCCGCTCGCCGGTCTCGGCCTGCTGCTCGACGACGGCGATGGCGCGGGCGACGTCGCGCCGTGGGGTCTTGTCGAGACGAGCCCCGCCGAGCCGCACATCGCCCGCATGCGGCCGCTTCAGCCCCGCCAGCATCGAGATCAGCGTCGATTTGCCCGAGCCGTTCGGTCCGACGAGCGCGAGGAACTCGCCCTCGACGAGCTCGAGCGACACGCCGTCGACGATCGCCCGCCCGCCGGCGCGCCGCGTCAGACCCTTTGCGACAAGCCGGCTCATCGCCCACCCCCCGTTTGCGCCGGGCGATGGACGAGTATGAGGGCGAAGGCGGGCGCGCCGAACAGCGCCGTCATCACGCCGATCGGCAGGACCTGGCCGGCGATGATGGTGCGCGACAGGACGTCGGCGCCGATGAGGAAGACCGCGCCGACGAGGGCTGCCGTCGGCAGGAGGATGCCATGGCGCACGCCGACGATCAGCCGGGCGGCATGGGGGATCACAAGACCGACGAAGCCGATCGAGCCGACGAGCGACACCATGACGGCGGTCATCAGCGCCGTCGTGCCGATCATCACCACCTGCACCCGGCGCACGGCAATGCCGAGAGCCGCAGCCGCATGGGTGCCGAAGGCGAATGCGTCGAGGGCTCGCGAATGGAGGAGGCAGACCGTCAGTCCGAAGAGCGCCACCGGAACCGCCAGCCAGGCGTCCGGCCAGCGCACGCCGGAAAGATTGCCGAGCAGCCAGAACATGATGCCCCGCGCCTCGTCGGCCGTCGCCGACTTGGTGACGACGAAGGAGGTGAGGGCGTTGAAGAGCTGCGATCCGGCGATGCCGGCGAGGATGATGGCGGTCGGGCCCCGCCCGGAGAGAAAGGCGAGGACGACGACGAAGCCGAAGGCGAGAAGCGCGCCGCCGAGCGCCCCGACCGAAAGCGACAGGAACCCGCCGCCGAGCCCAAGGATGGCGACCGAGACGGCGCCATAGGAGGCACCGGCGGAGATGCCGAGGAGATAGGGGTCGGCGAGCGGATTGCGCAGCAGCGATTGCAGGACGACGCCGGAGACGGCGAGCGCCGCCCCGCAGGCGGCCGCCACCACCGCCCGCGACAGGCGGTAGTTCCAGACGATGCCGGCATCGATCGGATCGATCCCGTGAACGCCGCCCCGCAGGTGCGATGCAACCGTTCTTGCGACCGTCTCCAGGGGGATGCGCGTCTCGCCGATCGCCGCGCCGAAGAGGAGCGCGGCGACGAGAAGCGTCAGGCAGACGGCGCCGACGGCAAGGCCCCGCAGCGAGGCGCTGGCAAAGGGGGTCACTGGACGAGGCCTGCCTTGACCAAAGCATCGGCGAGGACTTCGAGGCCGGAGATCGTCCGGATCGTCGGGTTCATCGCCTGGGCGTCCATTACGATCACGCGGCCCTTCCTGACGGCCGTCATCAAGCTGACGACCGGATCCTCTTTGAGGAACTGCTGCTTGACGGCGATGTCGTCGGCGGGAAAGCGGCGGCGATCCATCTTTCCGATCACGATGATGGTCGGGTTGGCGCGGGCGATGGTCTCCCATCCGACCGTCGGCCATTCCTCCTCGCTGTCGATGACGTTCTTCACGCCCAGCGTCTTCATCATGGCGCCGGGTGCGCCGCTCTGGCCCGCAACGTAGGGGTCGATATCGAGATCGGCGCTGGAGAACCAGAAGACGGCCGAGACGTCGCCGTCGAGCCCGGCGATCTTCTCCTCAGCCGCCTGTTCCCGTGCCTTCAGATCGGCGATCAGGGCGGCACCGCGCTCTTCGACGTCGAAGATCCGGGCCAGATCGCTCACTTCCTCATAGACGAGGTCCATCGAGAAGGGATTCGTGCGAAGGCCGTCGCCGCCGTTCGAATTGTCCTTGCCGACGCAGTCGGCAGGCGAGGTGTAGACCGGGATCTCGAGATCGGCGAACTGTTCGCGGGTCGCGACGACGCCATGCGGGCCGACCTGCCCCTCGAACTGAGTGGTGACGAGATCGGGCCGCTCGGCGACGACGCTTTCGAAGCTCGGATCGTTGTCGGCGAGCCTCTTGACCTCCTCGTTCACCTCCTCGAACTGCGGAAGCACCGGCGCGACCCAAAGGGCGGTGCCGGCGACCCGGTCGGACAGGCCGAGGAGATACATGATCTCGGTCATGCTCTGGCCGATCGAGACGACCCGCTCAGGCGCCTTTTCGAAGCTCAGCGCAATCCCGCAATTGTCGAGAGACAGCGGGTAATCGGTCGCTCGTGCCGCAGTCGAGCCAAAAGCAAGAACGAAGCCGATGGCGGCAAGGCCGCAGTGACGGCGGAAAGACGACATGAATCGCACCTCGAAGAGCCGGCAAGGAAACGACGCGTCGACGAGCGACGCCGTCCCTGCCTGATGATGGAAGGATCGTGCGAGGGCGAAAGGGCTATCGTTCCGGGCTGAAGCCCAGTGGCCGGCTCATCGATGGAAAGAAGGCACTCGCGCCGGAGCGCAGTCGATTGACCGTCATGGATATCCTTTTCGAGCATCCCCGCTCGAGAGTGGATTGAACATATGACGGCAGGTCTCCTGGCTCGCGGAGGTCGCGCCTTTCGTCTGCCTTCCCATGCAAAACCCTTAGGGCCCGTCACAGTGGCATGGCTCCGGTGGCCCGGAACCCGCCGCAATGCCCAAAAGAGCATCGCGGGGACGATCGGCATCCGCTTACAGTTGCGGGGGCAGCCACGGTTTCGGCCCCGATTGGGTCGTCCTCACCGTGTTCCCTTTTAATCCCCGCCATGTCGATGGTCGGGGAACCGTCGGCATCAGGATTATGCGCAGCTGACAATCAGGTCAAGCAAGCAGGGGGCGAGCGCGCGGACTTCGACATGCGGCCCCACATGACCGGGCTCGCCCGTCACGCGGAAGCGACCCATGCCTTCCACCGAGATCAGCAGTTTACCGCACAAATCGGCTTCGAGACCCCACGCCGATTCAAAGGCGACCGCCTTCAGAAATCGCCAGCCCGCTCCTCAACTGCATCGGATATGAGTCAGAACCAATATGCCTCGCCGAATGGCACCTTAGCGTGCGACGCGCCGCGACGAGGCCACTCTCCACATCGAGGAGGCGATTTGCGCAGACTGATCAACAGGTCTGGTCTGCGGAGCATTGCTAAGTCATTGAAAGAATGGTGCGCCCGAAAGGATTCGAACCTCTGACCCCCAGATTCGTAGTCTGGTGCTCTATCCAGCTGAGCTACGGGCGCACTCGAAGCGAGAAACGAGCCGATCGGCTTTCCTCGTTGGCGGGCTAGGTAGCCGCTCGCAGCGCCGATTGCAAGCACCCTTTCGTCATCGATCTGCAATCTTTCTCGTCCGCGCCTCGGCCGGGGCTGCCGGCGCGGGCTGCCGGCCGATCGACCTTCGCCGCGACGGGTTCGGCCGCAGCGGTCGTTGCCGACGCGGAAAGGCGAGGATTGACATGGTCCTCGCCGCCGCCGAGACAGGTGGCATCGAGCGAAACGACGCCGGGCGGATCGAACGAGCGAAGGGCCGGGCGCGAGGGGAGGAAATCCGTGAAGAAGATCAAGATCACCGCGCTGGCGGGCGTATTCGCCATCCTTGCCGGCGCCGCATCCTCTGCCAATGCCGAGGAGCGCATCGCCTACAAGTCGGCCAAGAGCGGCACGTCCTATTATCAGATGGGCGTCGAGCTCGCCAATGCGGTGAAGGCCGGCACGGACGGGGCGGCGATCCTCACCGTCGAGGAAAGTCAGGGCTCGGTGCAGAACGTCATGGAAGCGGCGGCGCGACCGGGGAACTACGTGTTCACTGCCCCGCCCGGGCTGGTTTCATCGGCCGCGGCCGGGACAGGCCCCTTCGCCAAGCGGCCCAATCCCCGCTTTGCCGACATCCGCGCGCTGTTTCCGATTCCCTCTCTCACCATGCATTTCGTCGTCGCCGGCGGCAGCGATGCGAAGAACCTCGCCGATCTTCAAGGCAAGACCATCCTTCTCGGCAAGGGCAGCTTCGGCGCCACCGAGGGCGAGAAGTATCTCGATCTCTTCGGCCTGAAGGACAAGGTGACCGTCGCCGACGCCGAACTCGGCAATGCCGCCGACGCGTTGAAGAACGGCCAGATCGAAGGCTTCGTCACCGCCGGCTCGTTTCCCGCCCCGAACGTCATCGAGGCGGCCGCCGGCGGATCGATCGCGCTCCTGTCCCTCGACGACGATCAGGTGGAAAAGACCGGCCGCAGCCGCCAGGTGATTCCCGCCGGCACCTATGCCGGGGTCGACGTGGACACGGTCACCACCTCGCTGCCGGTCTTCGCCTTCGCCACGACGGCGATGAGCGAGGACACTGCCTATCTGCTCACCAAGACCTTCTGGGAGGAAAAGGCCGAGCTCTCCGGCGAATCACGCTGGTGGAAGGCCGTCGATCCGGAGCTTCTCGGCGAGGGCGAGGTGAAGCTCCATCCCGGCGCCCTGCGCTATTACGAGGAAGCCGGCGTCTCGGTGCCCGCAGCCCTGAAGTAACGTCTCATCGGCGGAGCAGGCGTTCCGCCGCAAGATGCCGAGGACTGCCGGAGGGGGCACCGCCGTCCCCCTTCGCGGCCCGGCGGTCTGCCCCCAACGAGGCGTCGCGGTCGAGTTCCCCGCCGCCGACCCTTTTCCCCCGGACGATCCCCATGAGCCTTTCGACCACCGCAGCCGAGGAGCCGGCGCGCCCGCTCCTCCTTTGGCAGGGCCTCGGGCTCCTCTCCATCTTCTTTCATCTGGCGCTGGTCTTTTCCGGCCTCGTTCCGGCGCTCTTCGCCCGGCCGCTGCACATGGCGCTGGCGCTGCCCTGGCTGTTCGTCTTCATCGGTCGGTCGCGTCTCCAGCTCGTGACCGGCTGGATCTTCCTTCTCGTCGGGGAGTTCTGCTGCCTCTACGTAGCCCTCAATGCCGACGCGCTGTCCGATCAGTACGGCTATCTCGACACGCCGTTCCAGATCACTGTTGCCGTCTCGCTCGTCGTCGTGGCGCTGGAGGCGGCGCGCCGGGCGATCGGCTGGCCGCTGCCGCTCGTCGCCGCCGCCTGCCTCGCCTACGGACTGTTCGGCCAGTACGTTCCCGGCGAATACGGCCATCCCGGCTTTCCGGTCGAGAGCTTCCTCGGCACGATGACGATCACCGAGGGTGGCCTCTGGGGCTCGTTGACCGGTGTTTCTGTCGGCATCGTCGCGATCTTCGTCATTCTCGGCGCGGTGCTGAATGCCGGCGAGGCCGGACAAGGTTTCATGAATCTCGCCGCCGCCGCCGCCGGACGCCTCAGAGGCGGTGCGGGCAAGGTTTCGGTGCTCTCGTCGGCGATGTTCGGGTCGATCTCTGGCTCGGCCTCGGCCAATGTCGCCTCGACCGGCGCGGTGACCATTCCGGCGATGAAGCGGCTCGGCTATCCGAAGGCCCTGGCCGGGGCGGTCGAGGCGGTCGCCTCCTCCGGCGGGCAGATCATGCCGCCTTTGATGGGGGCCGGCGCCTTCGTCATGGTCGAACTCACCGGCACGCCCTATGGCGACATCATCGTCGCGGCGTTGCCGGCAGCCATCCTCTACTTCCTGACGGTGTGGATCGGCATCGATCTCTTCGCCCGACGCTACGATCTCGCATCCGTCGCCGAAGCGGATCGGCCGAAGCCGCGCATCGTCCTGATCACCACGCTGTTCTTCCTGGTTCCCTTCAGCATTCTTCTCTATGCAATGTTCGGGGCGGGGCTGACGCCGCAATATGCCGCCTGCCTCGCCATCCTTTCGGCGGCGCTGCTCTTGTTCTTCGATGCCACCTTCTCCTTTTCGATTCGCCGCTTCCTCGAACGCGCGGGGACGGCGGCGCTGGAGGCCGGGCGCCAGATCGCGGTGATCGCCGCCATCATCATCTGCGCGTCGATCGTCGTCGGCGTCCTCGGCATGACCGGCCTCGGCGTGAAGGTGACCTCGGCGATCCTGGCGCTCGCCGGCGAATCGCTGGTTCCCGCGCTGCTCCTGACCGCGCTCGCCTGCATCCTGCTCGGCATGGAGGTGCCGACGACGGCCGCCTACGTCATCTGCGTGACAGTCGCCGGACCGGCCCTGCAGCGCCTCGGCATCGAGCCGCTGCTCGCCCATCTCTTCGTCTTCTGGTTCGCGCTGCTGTCGACCATCACGCCGCCGGTCTGCGGGGCGGTGTTCATCGCCGCCGGCATGGCCGGCGAGAACTGGCTGAAGGTCGCCGGCTCGGCCATGCGCCTCGGGGTCGGGCTCTACGTCATTCCGCTGGCGATGATCGCCAACCCGGCGATCATTCATCTCGCCGACCGGCCGCTCGCGGCGGGTGCGGCCTTCCTGCAGATCGCCGCCGGCCTGTGGTTCCTCTCCTTCGGCCTCATCTCGACCGCCGGGCCGGCGAAGCGCATGATCCTCGGGGCCCTCGGCTTCGTGGTTTGCCTGCTGCCGTCGCCGTTCTAGGATCGGGGACGGGAGCCCAGGCGCCAGCCTTTGGACTCACGTTCGATCGCGGCAGGCCGGCCCCGCCGCCAAGAAGGAAAGCCAATCATGACCGACAGTCGATGGGCGATCGGCCTGATGACCGGAACCGTGCTCGACGGCCACATCGACGTCGCGGCCATCCGCACCGACGGCAAGACGATCGGGGAGTTCGGGCCGTACGAACTGGTGCCTTACGAGGCCGCCGTCACGCCGCTGATCGAAGCAGCGGTGAAGGACGCGCTCGACTGGCAGTTCGAGGGTGACGAGCCGGAGAGTTTCGCGCGGGCCGAACGGCGTTTGAGCGAGGCGCAGGCCGAGGCGGTGGCGGAGTTCTGCGAGCGCAACGGCCTGCCGCGCGCGGATGTCGCGGCCGTCGGCTTCCACGGCCAGACCGTTCTGCATCGCCCGCCCGAAGCCGGCATTCCCGGCCGCACGCGCCAGCTCGGCGACGGGGCGCTGATGGCGAGCATGCTCGGCATCACCGTCGTCCACGATTTCCGCTCGGCGGACGTCGCGGCCGGCGGGCAGGGGGCGCCGCTGTCGCCGATCTATCACCGGGCGATGCTGGAACGGATCGGGGCGGGGTCCGAGACCGCGATCCTCAATCTCGGCGGCGTCGCCAATCTCACCCACTTCGACGGCGAGCGGCTGATCGCTTTCGACACCGGCCCGGCCAACGCGCCGATCAACGACTGGATCAAGGCTCACGGCGCCGGCGCGATGGACCGCGACGGACGGCTGGCTCTGGCCGGCAGGGTGGACGAAGCGCGGCTGGCGCGGCTGCTGGACCATCCCTGGCTCGCCAAGCCCTATCCGAAGTCGCTCGATCGCTTCAGCTTCAAGATGGCGATGGCGGGGGGCCTGTCGCTCGCGGACGGTGCTGCGACCCTGACGGCGTTCACGGCCGGCGCCGTCGGCAAGGCGCTCGACCTGTTGCCGGTGCGGCCCGAAAGGCTGATCGTCTGTGGCGGCGGCCGGCGCAACCCGGCGATCATGGCGGCGATCGAAACGCGGGCCGGCGTCGCCGTCGTCGATGCGGATGCCGTCGGCCTCAGGGGCGACGCGGTCGAGGCGGAGTGCTTCGCCCATCTCGCCATGCGCCGCCTCGCCGGTCTGCCGATCAGCTTTCCCCTGACGACCGGTGTGCCGCAGCCGATGACCGGCGGTGTCGTCAACCGTTCTTGAAGAGGCTCAGACGGAGCGGCGGGGAACCTCCCGCTGCCCTGCCGGGCATCTCCCCCGCAAGGAGGGAGATCGGCAGCTTCGTCGTCGGCGCTTCCACGTTCGCTTACGTCGACGATTGGCGATGGCCTTCCGCGCGATCGATCTCCCCCTTGTGGGGGAGATGCCGGCAGGCGGAGGGGTGTAGGGCCGCGACAGAGACGATTGACACCGCGCAAGGCAAATCGGTCCGCCCCGTGAAGCCCCTCTCCAGATTAGAACAGGCTCGTCGGGCCGCCGTTGTCCGAGACGGTGTCGCTGAGGACCTGGCCGAGGAAGTTCGCGTCCTTGCCGCCGGTCGGCGTGGTGCGGGAGATGAAATCGAAGACCCTGCCGTCCTTCAGGCCGTAGTCGGCGATGCGCTCGACGCGGCTGTCCTTGTCGAAATAGACCGCGAGGATGCGCTGATCGACGAGGCGGGGCTGCAGGAAGGCGACTGGCCGCACCCGCTTCTGCGAGATGTAGTAGAACACCTCGTTGTCGAAGGTCGCCTTGGTGGAGGGCGAGCCGAGGGCGAGGAGAACCTGCTCCTTGGACGAGCCCGGCGGAACCAGCTCGAGGGATTTCGGGTCGACGATGTAGCCCTGGTTGAGGACCTCTTGGGTGGTGCAGGCCGACAGGGTCGAAACGGAAAGCGCTGCCGCCCCGAGGGCGAAGGCCAGCGTCAGGCGAGTCTTCTTGGGCACGCTTTGTCTTCTCCCGGTCCAGCCGAACGATCGTTTCCTTGAATGCCCGTCTTCCGCGGCCATATCGAGGCGGCAACCGCGCCACACGCCTCCGAGGCGTTGGTAATCCACCTCGCGCGCCGTTGCAATCGCGCCGAAGCTGTGGCACCGCCTCGGCTCAGGCGACCAACCGCGGATCGACAATGTTTCATCGTTGGAGGATCGCACGCCGAAATCGCGCGATCGTCGAGGATTTGTACCAGAGCCTGGTGGCAGAGACCCGCCAGCCGAAGCTCTACGAGCGCTGCGGCATCGCCGATACGTTTTCGGGCCGCTTCGAGGCGCTGGCGATCCATGTCTTCCTGTTTCTGCGCCGTTGCCGCGGCGAGGCGCGGCTCGAGCCGGTCGCCCAGGAGGTCGTCGACCGCTTCGTCACCGACGTCGACACCTCGATCCGCGAACTCGGCGTCGGCGACCAGTCGGTGCCCAAGCGCATGCGCAAGCTGGCCGGCGTCTTCTACGAGCGGGTCAGGGTCTATGACGGGGCGTTCGGCAGCGAAGATCCCGCCGCGGCGCTCGCCACCGCGCTGAAAGGCCGCGCGATCGGCGACGATGCCGCCACCGATGCGGCGGCGGCGCTGGCGACCTACATGCAGGAGACCGGCGATAGGCTGGGAGCGGTTTCGACCGACGACATCCTGTCGGGCTCCCTCAATTGCGGAAATTGAATTTCGGAGATCGAACCATGGACGGGGACCGGACGTCGCCCCTTGATCTGTCGCTTCAGGTCGGGGCCCTTTCACGGGACGGCGGGCGGATCGATTTTTCGGCCAGCCCGGCCGAATGCGCCCGCGTTGCCGCGGCGCTGGGCATCGAAAGCGTCGCGTCCCTTCGCGCCGATCTCGTCGCCCGGCCCTTCCGCAAGGACGGCGCGCGTGTCACCGGACGGCTCCATGCCGTCGTCGTCCAGAAGAGCGTCGTCACGCTGGATCCGGTGAAGCAGACGATCGACGAGCCGTTCGAGGCGACCTTCGTCAGGGGCGGCCGACGGGCGGTCGATCCGTCGATCGACGCGGCCGGCGAAATCTTCGTCGATCCCGAGGCCGACGACCCGCCGGAGACCTTTTCGGGAGACAGGATCGATCTCGGGGAGCGCTTGTTCGAAGCCCTGACGCTGGCGCTCGATCCCTATCCGCGTCGCCCCGGCGAAGGCTATGGCGGCCAGCCGGTCGAGCAGGCGACGCCGGAACAAGACGATGGCGGTGAGATTTCGCCCTTTGCGGCCCTTGCGAAAATCTCCCGGAGCAGGGGCGATGGCGAGGACTGAGGCCACATGGCCGGTTGTAAGTGGGCGCGAATTCGATATTTTCGCGCCGCGCCGGCAGGCTCTGGGGCGCCGGCGAAAAGAAGCGAGAACGCGTTGACCTCAAAATCCGGCATTACGATTTCGCTCGACGCCATGGGCGGCGATCACGGGCCAGAGGTGGTGATTGCGGGCGCGGCCCTGGCTCTCGAGCGCCGGCCGGACGCGCGCTTCATCCTCTATGGCGAACAGGCTGCGGTCGAGCCGGTGCTGGATCGTTTTCCGAAGTTGCGGGCGGCATCGGTCTTCCACCATTGCGATCTTTCCGTGCGCATGGACGACAAGCCGTCCCAGGCGCTGCGGCAGGGCCGCTACAAGTCGTCGATGTGGCGCACGATCGACGCCGTGAAGACCGGCGAAGCCGACGTCGCCGTCTCGGCCGGCAACACCGGCGCCTTGATGGCGATGGCAAAGTTCTGCCTGCGCACCATGGCCAACATCGAGCGGCCGGCGATCGCGGCGATCTGGCCGACGCTGAAGGGCGAAAGCATCGTGCTCGACGTCGGCGCGACGATCGGAGCCGACGCCCAGCAGCTGATCGATTTTTCGATGATGGGCGGCGCCATGGCACGGACGCTTTTCGGCATCGAGCGGCCGACCGTCGGCCTCCTCAACATCGGCGTCGAGGAGGTGAAGGGCCAGGACGAGATCCGCGAGGCGGGCCGGTTGTTGAAGGAGACGCCGCTGCCGGGGATCGATTATCACGGCTTCGTCGAGGGCGACGATCTTGGCCAGGGCACGGTGGACGTCGTCGTCACCGAGGGATTCACCGGCAACATCGCCCTGAAGACCGCCGAGGGCACCGCCCGACAGATCGCCGCCTATCTTCGTGCCGCGATGTCGCGGACGTGGCTCGCCCGCGCGGGGTATATCCTTGCCAAGAGCGCCTTCGACCGGTTGCGCGACAAGATGGATCCGAGCAAGGTCAATGGCGGCGTCTTCCTCGGCCTCAACGGCATCGTCATCAAGAGCCATGGCGGCGCCGACGCCGGGGGGATCGCCGCGGCGATCGACCTTGCCCATACCATGGCGCGCACGGGGCTTCGCGAGAAGATCGAGGCCGACCTCGCCAGCTATCATCGCCGCATTTCCGAGGAGGCGGCGAGCGTTTCCGAAAGCATCGTTCCATGAGTGAGAAAATCGTATCCGTCGTGCGCGGCACCGGCTCGGCGCTGCCGGCGAGGATCATGCGCAACCAGGATTTCACCGGCGTCGTCGAGACCTCTGACGAGTGGATCCGGCAGCGTACCGGCATCGAGCAACGCCACATCGCCGGGGAAGGCGAGACGACCGTGTCGCTCGCCGAGGCCGCTGCGCGCCGCGCCCTGGAGGCCGCCGGCCTCGTTGCCACCGACATCGATCTCATCGTGCTGGCCACGGCGACGCCGGACAACACCTTCCCGGCCTCCGCCGTGCATGTGCAGAACCGGCTCGGTATCTCGGCCGGCTTTGCCTTCGACGTCCATGCGGTGTGCAGCGGCTTCCTCTATGCGCTGACGACGGCCGACATGTATCTGAAGAGCGGCCAGGCAAGGCGCGCCCTCGTCATCGGCGCGGAGACCTTCTCGCGCATCCTCGACTGGGAAGACCGCTCGACCTGCGTCCTCTTCGGCGACGGCGCCGGCGCCGTGGTGCTGGAGGGCGTGCCGGACGGCGACGAGACGTCCGGTCGGGGCATCCTCGTCTCCAAGCTGCGTTCGGACGGCTCCCACAGGGAAAAGCTCTATGTCGACGGCGGACCCTCGACGACGGGCACCGTCGGGCATCTGCGCATGCAGGGCCGCGAGGTGTTCAAGCATGCCGTCGGCATGATCACGGACGTGATCGAAGCCTGCTTCGCGGCCGCCAATGTCGGCCCGGCCGACATCGACTGGTTCGTCCCCCATCAGGCGAACCGCCGGATCATCGACGCATCGGCGAAGAAACTGGGCATCGACATCGACAAGGTGGTCATCACCGTCGACCGTCACGGCAATACCTCGGCCGCGTCGATTCCCCTTGCCATCGACACCGCCGTCAAGGATGGTCGTATCAAGCCCGGCGATCTCGTCCTCCTGGAGGCGATGGGCGGCGGGTTCACCTGGGGCGCCGTGCTGGTCCGTTGGTAGATAGCGCTTGATTCATATGGCGGTTTCAGTAAAGTAACGAAAAAGTAAGCGGCAATGCGGGGCCATTCGGCCGCGAGGCTTTTCACCAGAAGATCAGGGGACGAGGATGGGGGACAGGACACTCACCAGGGCCGATCTCGCCGAAGCGGTCTTCCGGAAGATCGGCCTGTCCCGGACCGAGTCGGCGCAGCTCGTCGAGATGGTGCTCGAGGAGATCTGTTCGACCATCGCCAAGGGCGAGTCGGTGAAGGTTTCCTCCTTCGGGTCGTTCCTGGTGCGCGACAAGAACGAACGTGTCGGCCGCAATCCGAAGACCGGTGAGGAAGTGCCGATCTCGCCGCGCCGCGTCGCCGTCTTCAAGCCCTCCAACGTCCTCAAGGACCGCATCCTCGAAGCTCACAGCAAGCGCGCGGAATCCGGTTCCGGTCTGGAACTCATGCGCGCCGCCGAATAGGTTGCGAAGAAGGTCTGAAGTTCCGGTGCTGGGTTGATGTCCGACAAGGGTGAGGACGCGTTTCGGACGATCTCCGAAGTCGCCGAAGAGCTCGACCTGCCGCAGCACGTGCTGCGTTTCTGGGAATCGCGTTTCGCTCAGATCCGGCCGCTCAAGCGCGGCGGCGGTCGCCGCTATTACCGGCCCGACGACGTCGAGCTTCTGCGCGGCATTCGCTACCTGCTTTACGTCAAAGGCTTCACCATCAAGGGCGTGCAACGCCTCTTGAAGGAAAACGGCAGCCGCTTCGTCATGGCGATCGGCTCCGGCGATCTCGCCGGCCTCGACGATCTCGCCGCATCGGCGAGCCAGGAAGGGCCGGACGTCGAGGAAGCCCCCGCGGCCGAGGTCGACGATCTCGACCTCATCCATCCCGAACCCCAGACGGTTGCGGCGGTCGGACCGGCCGTCCAGGCGGACGACGCGCGACCGGCGGCCCGTGCGCGCCCCCGTGCCCTCGGCGGCTTCCTGCGGCGCGAACGCGACGCCGGCGAGGAACTCCGCCTGCCGCGCGACAGCGTCGAGATCCTCGATCAGGTGCTGCTCGATCTCCTGGAATGCAAGCGGCTGCTCGATCAGGTGCGCTGAAGGTCGCCGCTCAGCTCCGGCTCATCGTCGAACGGTGCCGCCTGTCATTGCTGCTTGATCGCCGGTTTCCTCCGGCAGGCCATTCGGGTCGGAGACCAGCCGCTCAGGCCATGTTCCCGCCTCTCAGAGACCGCTCTGTCGCGACACCCTTCGCGCCGTAAGGGGGACGCCGGAACCGTCCGAGCGCGCTGCGCAAAACCATCGGCAGGTGCGATAGGGCGCAGGCCGATCTGGTGCGAGACCATGCGGACGAAGGCACTGGCTACCCCATGGCTGACCGATGACGGCCATCGTCTTCGAGGACCATCACGCGCCGGGATCGGCCTGCCTCGTTGCGAAGGCGATGATGGGGAAGCCTCTTCGGCGGGCTCGTGAGCTGGTGATGTCGCATCTCGAAGTCAGTCCGCTGCTGCCATGCAATTGCAGCTCGGCCGCTCGATCCGCCGCCCTCAGCGGATCCGCACCGGGACCGTCAGCGATACGCGGTTCCCGGAGGGTGGGGCGGGGAAGGGGCTCGCCCGCCGCACCAGCTGCACGGCCAGGCCGTCGAGCGTCGAATTCCCGCTCGATCCGGAAACGCGCACGCTGGTGACGCGGCCGTTGCCGTCCATCGAGAAGGCGATCCGCGTCGTCCCCGAGCCACGCCCTGAGAAGCTGCGGCTGTAGCGGTTCAGCCGCGCCTGGACCTGCGACTGCCAGCGGGCGAGAGCCGCGCGCGACACGCTGGCGCCTTGCGAGGCCTGCCGCTGCGTCTGGCCGCGCGATGCGACAGATGGCTGCGCGGAGCGGCGCTGGCGGGCCTGCTCGCGCTTCGGCGCCGGCTTCTTGGCTTCGGCGCGGCGCGGCGCGGCCCGCTTCGTCTCCTTCGGCTTTTCTTTGACCGCCTCGCGGACCGGCCGCGGCGGGGTCGGCCGCGCGGTCGGAAGCGGTACGTCCAGGGGAAGGGCAGCGGTGTCGGGCTCCGCCGGCTCCTCGGGTTCCGGGGAAGGCTCGGGGAGAGGAACCGCGTCCGGCGGTGGAGGCGGCGTTTCCTCCTGTTCGGGAATGGGTTCGGGCTCCGGCGGCGCGGCCTCCTCCGGCGTCGGCTGCTCCTGCTCCGGCGGCTGAACGGTCTCCGGCTCGGGTTGCGGCTCTGGCTCCGGCGGTTGAACGGGTTCCGCTTTCGGGGCGGGCTCCGGTTCCGGCTCTGGAGGCGCGGCGGTTTCGGGCACCTCGGTCTCGGAGGGCGCCGGATCCGGGGTATCGACGGTCTCCGGTGCCGGGGCCGCATCCGCAACGGCCTGCGAATCCGGCGATTCCGGAGGCGGCGCGAGCTCGATCAGCACGGCCTCCTGAGCGCCCTGGGGCGGCACCTCCGGCACGTTCGTCATCAGTGCGTAGGCCGCCCCGCCATGGGCGACGAGCACGACGAGACCGGCGATCAGCCAGCGTTCGCCGCTCCGGCTGCGGGAATGCCCGGCGAAAGGATTTGGGGTCGATGGCTGTCGTGTTCGGCGCGCCATATCGGGTCTACCGTCCGGTGCCGCTCGGTGCGGGGTCGGCGGCTGGCGGGGAGGCGGCCGGTTCCGCCCGCGCCGGATCCTCGAGGCCGACCAGACCGATCTTGAGGTAACCGGCGCTCCTCAGCGCGTTCATGACCTCCATGATGTCGGAATAGGGAACGGACCCATCGGCCCGAAGGAAGATGCGCTCGTCGCGGTTCTGTTCGGTGAGCGCGTCGAGGCGGCTCGCCAGCTCCTCGCGCGAAATCCGCGCCTCGCCGAGATTCAGCGACAGATCCTCCTGGATGGTGAGATAGACCGGTTCGTCCGGCCGCTCCTGTGGCGGCGCGTTCGACGTCGGCAGGTCGACCGGCACGTCGACCGTCGAGAGGGGCGCGGCCACCATGAAGATGATCAACAGGACCAGCATCACGTCGATGAACGGCGTGACGTTGATCTCGGAGACCTCGCCGCCGTCTTCTTCTTCGCCACCGAGCTTCACCGCCATGGCCTCTACTCCGCGGCCTGGGCGAGCGGCACGGCGCCGTGGCGGGAGGCCGTCCGGCGCTCGAGATCGCGCGAAAGATGCTGCAGCACCAGCGCCGAGGCGTCGGACAGGATCGCCCGGTAACCGGCGATCGAGCGGGCGAAGACGTTGTAGACGACGACGGCCGGGATCGCCGCGACGAGGCCGATGGCGGTGGCCAGCAGCGCCTCGGCGATGCCCGGGGCGACGACGGCAAGGTTGGTGGTGTTCGCCTCGCTGATGCCGATGAAGGAATTCATGATGCCCCAGACCGTGCCGAACAGGCCGACGAAGGGGGCGATCGAGCCGACGGTGGCGAGAATGCCGGTGCCGCGGTTGAGCGAGCGGGAGGCGTTCGCCTCGATCCGGCCGAGCGCCATGGCGACGCGTTCCTTGACACCTTCGGCCGAAAGCTCGCCGGAGCGCCGCCACTCATGGGCGGCGGAGCGGGCGAGGGCGCCCACCGGCCCGCGCCAGCGCGCGGCGTTCCTCTCGTCGCCGATCGCCGCTTCGAGCGAATCGGCCCTTGCCAGGCGCTTGACGCCCGACCGCGCGCGCCACTTGGCACCGAACACCTCGAAGCCTTTGACGAGCAGGATCGTCCAGGTGGCGAGGGAGGCGAGGGCGAGCGCGATCATCACGCCCTTCACCACCCAATCCGCCGCCATGAACATGCCCCAGGGCGACAGGTCGTGGGGCAGCTTGGCGTCGCGCGGCTCCTGAAACAGGACGGGCTCGCCGCCCGATGCAGGGCTGCCGGCGGCTCGTTCGCCGCCGGTCGAGGCGGCTTCGCCGTTGCCTGCCGGAACGCTTCCCGGCGCGGCGGCAACACCGTTCGATGGCGTATCTTGCGCGGGCGAGGCGCTGGCGGCGGGCGAATCGGCATTGCCGGCTGGGGCCGCCGGGCCGGCGTCCTCGGCCGCAGCGTCGGCCGGTGCCGCCTCCGCGGGGGCCGGGGTCTCGGGCGCGTTCGCTCGCGGGGCGCCCGATTCCCCAGGAACCACGCGGCCCTGCGTCTGAGATGGTGCCTCGGCGCCGGGCGTCGGCGAAGCAGGCTCCTGCGCCACGGCCAGGCCGCCATGGGCCGACAGGGACAGGGCGAGGAAAAGCATCGCCGTTGGCCGGAGGAGATTGGCTGAACTGAAACGCATGGTGGACCGATCGTCCCTGGAAGTTGGCGAACGAGGGCCGCCAGCGTTCGAACCCGCTGGCCGCTCCCGTTCCTCGTGCCTCCTTTATGGAAACATGATCACACACGTCAACTTATGCTGCGTGATTCGCAGTTTCAAATTCTCGGCTGCGGCAAGAAACCGGCGCCCATCCAACCCGTTCAGCGCAGTGAGCGGCGAGTAGTTTTGAGTAATTCCAATCTAAAAAGGAAAACCGGTATTGTCGGCCGGCCTTGGAACCGACCCGCATCGCGGCCGAACCGGGAGTTCCGCGCGGATCGCGCCTCCCAGTCGGGGCTCTTGTGCTTTCGGGATGCGCCTTCAGTCTTCCAGAAGGTCTGGTCCCCCCCCGAGGACCGAAGCTCAGAAGCGAGGCGGCGCAGGCGGTCCTGCGCTTGCCGCCGGAGATCGCGAAGCATATGCACCACGGGCCATGCCCCGGCAGTGCCGACCCACTCCACTCCCGGCCTTGTTCCGTGCCCGAGGCCGTACTCGCCGCCGCCTCAGGTCAGCGGCGTCATCACGCCCTTGCGATAGGCCGGTCGCTGTTTCAGCCGCTCGTACCATGCGGAAAGGTTCGGAAACTCGGGGCGGGTGATGGGCATCTCGAACCAGCCATAGGCGACGCAGCCGAGCGGAATGTCGCCGAAGCCGAAATCGTCGCCGGAGAGAAAGGGCGTCTTGCCGAGTTCGGCCTCGGGAATGGCGAGAAGCTTCCCGCAGGCTTCGAGACCGCTGGCCAGCGCAACCTCGTCGCGGGTCTCGGGCGTCATCCGCAGGGTGTTCCAGAACACGTCGCGGAAAGGGCCGCCGAGCGTCGTCGAGGTCCAGTCCATCCACTTGTCCGCGGAGGCCCACGCCACGGGATCGGTCGGCGCGAACGGCGCGGCGCCGTACGCCATCGCGAGATAGCGGACGATGGCGTTCGATTCCCACAGCGTCAGATCGCCATCCTGTAGCGTCGGAACGCGGCCGTTGGGATTGAGCGACCGATATTCGGCGGTATCGACGACGCCGAAGCTGCCGCCTGCGTCCATCCGCTCGTAGGACAGGCCGAGTTCCTCAGCGCACCAGAGCGCCTTGCGGACGTTGGTGGAGTTGTTCCGGCCCCAGATCTTCATCATGCGCGAGCTCTTTCCTTGCCGATCGCGACGATCGGACCGCCACTCGAACGATCGGGCCCCGCTTGTCGGCGAGGCCCGTCATCATGTGGTCCAGAGATAGTCGCGTCGGCCGGAAAGGCGATCAGCCGCGCTCCTCTGGCGAGACATAGTCGCGCAGCGGCGCGCCGGTGTAGAGCTGCCGCGGCCGGCCGATGCGCTGATGCGGATCCTCGATCATCTCCTTCCACTGGGCGATCCAGCCGACGGTGCGAGCCACGGCGAAGAGCACCGTGAACATCGTGGTCGGGAAGCCCAGCGCCTTCAGCGTGATGCCGGAGTAGAAGTCGACGTTCGGATAGAGCTTCTTCTCGATGAAGTACTCATCCGTGAGCGCAATGCGCTCCAGTTCCATCGCCACCTCGAGCAGCGGATCGTCCTTGATGCCGAGCTCGTCGAGCACCTCGTGACAAGTCTGCTGCATGATCTTGGCGCGCGGATCGTAGTTCTTGTAGACCCGGTGGCCGAAGCCCATCAGGCGGAACGGATCGTTCTTGTCCTTGGCCCTGGCGATGAACTCCGGGATGCGGTCCTTCGAGCCGATCTCCATCAGCATGTTGAGCGCCGCCTCGTTGGCGCCGCCATGGGCGGGTCCCCACAGGCAGGCGATGCCGGCCGCGACGCAGGCGAAGGGGTTGGCGCCCGACGAGCCGGCGAGACGCACCGTCGAGGTCGAGGCGTTCTGCTCGTGGTCGGCATGCAGAATGAAGATCTTGTCCATCGCCCGGGCGAGCACCGGATTGATCCGGTAAGGCTCGCAGGGAACGGCAAAGCACATGTGCAGGAAGTTCTCGGCGTAGGATAGGTCGTTGCGCGGGTAAACGAAGGGCTGCCCGACGTGGTACTTGTAGGCCATCGCTGCGATCGTCGGCATCTTGGCGACCATGCGAAGGCTTGCCACCATCCGCTGGTGCGGATCGGCGATGTCGGTCGAATCGTGATAGAAGGCGGAGAGTGCGCCGACCGAGCCGCACATGACGGCCATCGGATGGGCGTCGCGGCGGAAGCCGGTGAAGAAGCGGCTCATCTGCTCGTGGATCATCGTGTGCCGCGTGACCCGGTAGACGAAGTCGTCCTTTTCGCGCTGGGTCGGCAACTCGCCATACAGCAGCAGGTAGCAGGTCTCGAGATAGTCGCCGCGTTCGGCCAACTGGTCGATCGGGTAGCCGCGATGGAGTAGGATGCCCTCGTCGCCGTCGATGTAGGTGATCTTGGATTCGCAGGACGCCGTCGATGAAAACCCGGGATCATAGGTGAATACGCCGCCCTGCTTGTAGAGGGTGGTGACGTCGATCACGTCCGGACCGAGAGTGCCGCTACGCATCGCCAGACCGGCTTCCGTCGATCCGAAATTGAGTTTCGCCGACTCTTCTGTCATGCGTCGTCCTTTCATGAATCGCGGCCACGAATGCGTTTTTCGCAGCGCACACGTTTCAGCCACGTCCTGCCTACTCCAAAGGCTGGAGCACGACAAGTTATGCGCCGAAGCCTGGTGCGGCGCAATATGACGGGCGGCTGGTCAGCCCGCCTGATCCTTCAGCCGGGCCAGGCTTTCCTCTCTTCCGAGAACCGCCAGGACGTCAAAGACGCCGGGCGAGGTGCTGCGCCCGGTCAGCGCAGCGCGAAGCGGTTGCGCCGCCTTGCCGAGTTTGATTTCGCTGCGCGTCGCATAGTCGCGGACGATCTCTTCCAGCGCTTCCACGGTCCACGATTCGGTTGCCTCGAAAAGCGGCAGGAGATCGGCGACAACCTTGCGACCACCCTCGGCAAGGATCGTCTCGGCCTTCTCCTCGAGCGGAAGCGGGCGCTTGGCGAAGAGGAAGGCGGCGCCGTCGGCGAGCTCGATCAGGGTCTTGGCGCGCTCCTTCAGCCCCGGCATCGCGGCTGTCAGCTGTGAGCGCGTCGTTGCTTCGTCGGCGCTGTTCAGAATCGCCCCGTTCGGCAGCACGTCGCGGCTGTCCATCAGCATCTCGACGAGGTCCGCGTCGCTGCTTGCCCGGATCCAGTGGCCGTTGATCGCCTCGAGCTTCTTGAAGTCGAAGCGCGCCGCGCCCTTGTTGATCTGCGGCAGATCGAACCATGCGATCATCTGCTCGGGCGAGATGATCTCGTCGTCGCCATGGGCCCAGCCGAGCTTGACGAGATAGTTGCGAAGCGCCACCGGCAGATAGCCCATCTCCCGGTAGGCCTCGACCCCCAGCGCACCGTGGCGCTTCGACAGCTTGGCTCCGTCCGGCCCGTGGATCAGCGGGATATGCGCCATCACCGGCACGTCCCAGCCCATCGCCTTGTAGATCAGCGTCTGGCGGCCGGCATTCGTCAGGTGGTCGTCGCCGCGGATGATGTGGGTGACGCCCATGTCGTGGTCGTCGACGACGACGGCGAGCATGTAGGTGGGGGAGCCGTCCGAGCGCAGAAGCACGAGATCGTCGAGATCCTTGTTGGCGAACCGCACGTCGCCCTGCACCTCGTCGCGGACGATCGTCTCGCCCTCGAGCGGCGCGCGCAGGCGGACGACCGCGGGAACGCCTTCTGGCGCCTCTGCCGGATCACGGTCGCGCCACAGCCGTGTCGCGACGGATGGCGGTTGCTTGTCTGCACGGGCCTTCTCCCGCAGCTCTTCGAGTTCGGCCTGGGTGGTGTAGCAGCGATAGGCGGAGCCCCTTGCGATCATCTCCTCGACCACCTCGCGGTGGCGGGGTGCGCGCTCGAACTGCGACACCGGCGGCTCGTCCGCCGACAGTCCGAGCCAGTCGAGCCCCTCGATGATCGCCTGGACCGCCGGCTCGGTCGAGCGGGCGCGGTCGGTGTCCTCGATCCGAAGCAGCATCTTGCCGCCCTTGGCGCGGGCATAGAGCCAGTTGAACAGTGCCGTGCGGGCACCGCCGATATGGAGGAAACCGGTCGGGGAGGGGGCAAAGCGGGTGACGACGGCGTCCGCCATTGTGGCTCCAGTCCTTCAGAAATTACGCAAGGCGACGCATCGCGGGCGTCGCTTTCATGCGCCGGCTGTGTAGCATAGGCACGTCGAGGTGCAAGAAGAGGCGGAACGGCCGTTGCCGCAGGCGCCATTGAGGGAAGGGCGGCAGCGCCCGGCGGAGCTTGCGGAAGCCGTGGGCCGGCTGTTGCGTCTGCTGCGCGCGCCGGGCGGGTCGAGTGACGGCGACGGCGCGGACGACGGCGGCGGCGCGTGGCGGGGCCGGGCGACCTGGCGCGATGCGGCGGCATCTTGGTTCGTTCGCCAGTTCGCGATCGAGGCTGCGCGTCGCTCCGGCTTTCACATCCTTCCGGTCTCGCTGATAGCCGGCGCAGCGGCAGTCTTCGCCCTCGACTGGCGCCCGAACGTGTGGGCGACGATCGGCGCCGCTGTGGTGTTCACCGCTTTCGCCCTTCGCGCCGCCGCCTTGCCGGTGCGACGGGCCCTTCTCCTGGCGCTGGCGGGGCTCCTTGCAGGCGTCCTCATTTCCATCGGCGTCGCCGGACGATCCGAGACGACCATCATATCCGGCACGGCGACGACGCGCATCGCCGGCACGGTGCTCTCGGTCTCCCGCGACGAAAAGGGCCGGATGCGCTACGTCGTCGAAATCACCGGCACCGTCCGCCCCGTCCTTTCGCGGCCGCCGCAGCGGGCCAGGATACTGGTCGGCGCCAAACACGCCCGAAAATTTCCCGGCGATCCCTATTACGGCCTCGTGCGGATCGGCCCGCCCTCAGGGCCGGCGGCGCCGGGGCGCCATGACTTCGCCTATCAGCCCTTCTTCGACGGCGTCGGGGCGATCGGCTTCTCCCTCGGCGCGCCCGACGATGCTCCCACCGACGGGCTTTCGCCTCCGCCGCCGCCCGGTTTCGTCGAAGCTCTTTTGCTCGACCTCGAACGGCTTCGCGGCACGATGACCGAGCGGATTACCGAGGCGGCCGGCGGGGGCGAGGCGGGGGCCATCGCCGCCGCCCTCGTTACCGGCGAGAGGGCGGGCATCTCGGACAACGCCGAGACCTGGCTGCGGGGCGTCGGCCTCGCCCATGTCCTGTCGATCTCCGGCCTGCATCTCGCGATCGTCGCCGGCTCGGCCCTGCTGGTCATCCGCTCCGCCCTGGCGCTCGTCCCGGGCCTCGCGCTCGAATACCCGGTGAAGAAGGCCGCCGCCGTCGCGGCTCTCGTCGTTGCCGCGCTTTATCTTCTCCTGTCCGGCGGCAATGTCGCCACCCAGCGCGCCTTCGTCATGCTGGCGGTGATGCTCGCCGCGGTCATCGCCGATCGGCCGGCCCTGACGATCCGCAACGTCTCGATCGCCGCCCTCATCGTCGTCGTCATCGCACCGCACATGGTGACGACGGCGAGCTTCCAGATGAGCTTTGCCGCGACGCTCGCGCTCGTCGCGGGATACGGCGCCCTGGCGCGCTGGCAGGGGAAAAAGGCTCCGCCGACGCCGCGCCCCTTCGCCGTCAGGCTCCTGCGGCTCGCCGCCGGCACCGTGTTCGGCATCGTCGCGAGTTCGATCATCGCCGGCGCGGCGACTGCGCCCTATGCCGCCTATCACTTCCACCGCGTCGCTCCCTTCGGCCTCGTCGCCAATGTCCTGACCCTGCCGCTCTTCACCTTCCTGATCATGCCGCTGGGCCTCGTCGGCTCGCTGTTGATGCCCTTCGGTCTCGATGCCTGGGCGTTCTACCTGATGGGCCGGGGCGTCGACCTCGTGCTCATCGTCTCCGAATGGCTCTACGGCGTCCTGCCGGACCGCGGCACCGGACCGATCGCCGGCATGGGCGTCGTCCTCCTCACCGCGGCGCTGTTTGCCGCATCGCTGTTTGCGAGCCGCCTGCGCCTGAGCGCCGTACCCTTGGCCGTCCTTGGCCTCTTGATGATCCGCGAGGCCAGCCCATTGCCGCAGCTTCTCGTCTACGAGGACGGCAAGACCATCGCGACCTTCGGCGCCGACGGCGCCATCGGCTATCTCGGCGCACGCCGCAACCGCTTCGTCGCCGACCAGTGGGAGCGCAGCTTCGGCAGTGGCCCGATGCTCGATGGCCACGGCCTGACTGCGACCGCATCATCCACGCCTGCGCGGATCGCGCCGCCCTGCGACACCGACTTCTGCCGCTTCCAGACCCGCGACGGCCTTCGCGTCGTCTGGACCAGCGACTACCAGCGGACGGGCGAGGCTTGCGACGGCGGCGACATCGCCATCGTCGCCCGGGCAATCCGCCTTGAACAATGTCGTTCCGGCGCCACGCTCGTCACCTTGCGGACGCTGCGCCGGACGGGCTCGCTCGCTTTTTCCCGCGATGCCCAGACCGGCCGCCCGATCCTCGTCGCATCGGTGCCCGCCGATCCGCAACCGTGGAACCGGCACCGCCTGGCACCATGGCCGGAATATTGGAAGAAGCCGGCTGCGGCGGAAGAGACTCCGGCTTCAACCCTTCACCCGCCCGGCAACTCGGGCGCAGGTCTCAGTACCGCCGGATCAGCCCGACCAGCCGGCCCTGCACCTTGACCCGATCGGCGCCGAAGATGCGGGTTTCGTAGGCGGGATTGGCCGCTTCCAGCGCGATCGTGTCGCCCCGGCGGCGAAAGCGCTTCAGCGTCGCTTCCTCGTCGTCGACGAGGGCGACGACGATGTCGCCCGGCGAGGCCGTGTCGATCCGGCGAATGACCACCGTGTCGCCGTCGAGGATGCCGGCCTCGACCATCGAGTCGCCCTTGACGTCGAGGGCGAAATGCTCGCCCGTGCCGAGCATTTCCGGCGGGACCTGGATCGAATGGGTATTGGTCTGGATCGCAGAGATCGGTACGCCGGCGGCGATTCGCCCCATGACGGGAACCGCCACCGCGCGATCGCCCGAAACCTGGGCCTGCCGCGGCGCGGCGACAGTGGCCGGGCGACGCGGTGCAGCGGCCGCCGCCGGTCTTTCCTCCGCGTCCGCCCGCACGCCGCCGTCGATGACGCTCGGCGTGAAGCCGGACTTGGCGCCTGCGGCGGGGCGGGCATTGCGGATCGAATCCGGCAGCTTCAGCACTTCGAGGGCCCGGGCCCGGTTTGGCAGCCTGCGGATGAAGCCGCGCTCTTCCAGTGCGGTGATCAGGCGGTGGATGCCGGATTTCGACCGGAGCTCCAGCGCGTCCTTCATCTCATCGAAGGAAGGAGGCACCCCGCTCTCCTTCAGCCGTTCGTGGATGAACAACAAAAGGTCGTGCTGTTTGCGCGTGAGCATGGGGGACCTCTAAAAACAAAACCTGAACAAACCTATCTGTTCTAGTTGTGTTCCGCAAGTCCCTTTTCCAAATGTGGCGCATTTCCGCCCATCGCGGGCATCGTCAGGAGAGATCGACGATACGGCAGCTCTCGCCGGCGCGAGCCGGAGGGGCGTAGGGCGGTCGCATGAGCAGCGCGTCGGCCGCCGCATAGATGGACAGAAGCGAGGAATCCTGCCGCGCAAGCGGCGTGACGAAGACCGTTCCGTCGGCCGCGATCTCGGTCCGTGAGCGCATGAAGTCCGTCCGAGTGCCGTTTTCCGGAACATCCGATCCAAGGATGGCGGCCCGGGTCAGCGGCCTGTCCGGCCGGCCTGCGAGGCGCCGGACGAGGGGGGCAAGGAACAGCGTCGCCGCCACCATCGACGAGGCCGGATTGCCGGGCAGGCCGACGAGGCGCATCTTTCCGATCTGGGCGGCCATCAGCGGCTTGCCCGGGCGCATGGCGACCTTCAGAAACGCCATCTCCGCCTGCTTGGCGTCGAAGACCTTGCCGATGAGGTCGTGGTCGCCGACCGAGGCGCCGCCAATTGTGACGAAGCAGTCGCAACCTTCGGCAAGCGCCCGGTCGAGATGGCCGGTGATTTCCTCTTCGTCGTCAGAGGCGATGCCGCAGTCGATCACCATTCCGCCGGCGGCCTCGACGAGGGCGGCGACCCCGTAGCCGTTCGAGGCGACGATCTGAGAGGGGCCGACGTCGGCGCCGGGAGGCACCAGTTCATCGCCGGTCGCAAGGACCGCGACTTTCGGCCGGTCGAGCACGAGGATCTGCGCATGGCCGCCGCTCGCGGCGAGCGCGACGGCGCCGGGGGAAAGCAGCGTTCCCTTGGCAAGCAGCACGGTCCCGGCGGAAAAGTCGACGCCGGCCGGGCGGATGTGCTGGCCCGCAGAGACTTGCTCCTTCGCGATCAGCGCGCCGTCGCCGGTCCGTTCGGCATCTTCCTGGATGAGGATCGCATCGGCGCCTTCCGGTACAGGCGCGCCGGTGAAGATGCGGGCGGCCTCGCCGGGTGCGATCTTGCCCTCGAAGGCCCTGCCGGCAGCCGATTCGCCGATGACCCGCAACGGCTGGAAGGGTGCCTGCGCGTCCTCGGCGCGAAGTGCGTAGCCGTCCATCGCCGATGCGTCGAAGCCGGGCTGGGTTCTCTTGGCCAGAACGTCCTCAGCGAGGACGCGGCCAGCGGCCTCCCGCAATGGCACGAGGACCGAGCGTCGAACCGGCTCTGCCGCGCCCAGCAGCCGCTCATGGGCGTCTTCGACGGAGATCAGACTCATTTTTCGCCGGCCTCTCTGCGAAAATCCCCCGAGCGTCCGCCGGATTTTGCAAGAAGCCTGATCCCGGTGATCTCCATCGTCCGGTCGACCGCTTTGGCCATGTCGTAGATGGTCAGGCAGGCGACGGAGACGGCCGTCAGCGCTTCCATCTCGACGCCGGTGCGGCCGGTGAGCTTGGCCGTCGCGGTGACCCGCAGGCCGGGGAGCGCCGGTTCCGGCGTGATCTCGACGGCGATCTTCGACAGCATCAAGGCGTGGCAGAGCGGGATCAGTTCGTGCGTGCGCTTGGCCGCCATGATGCCGGCGATCCGCGCCACGCCGATCACGTCACCCTTCTTCGTTTCTCCCCCCTCGATCAAAGCGAGCGTCTCCGGCTGCATCAGAACGACGCCCTCGGCCTCGGCGATTCGCTCGCTCTCGGCCTTGTCCCCGACGTCGACCATCGCGGCCTTGCCGGAGGCGTCGAGATGGGTGAGGTGCGGTCCGTGTCCGGCGGGGTCTTTGCTCATCGTCCGTCCATACCGACGAGGGCCTCGCGGGGGCCGCCGAGGAGGACCCGCGTCGCGTCTGCGACGTCTTCCTGGCGCATCAGGCTCTCGCCGACGAGGAAGCTGCGGATGCCGTGCTCGGCCAGCCTGAGACAATCGGCATGGGTGAAGATGCCGCTCTCGCCGACGACGATGCGATCGTCCGGGACGAGCCGGGCGAGCCGCTCGGCGGTTTCGAGGGTGGTCTCGAAGGTCTTGAGATTGCGGTTGTTGATGCCGATCAGCGGTGATGACAGGCCGAGGGCCCGCTCGGTCTCTTCCTCGTCATGGACCTCGACCAGCACGTCGAGGCCGTAGCGTCCCGCCGCCTCTTCCAGCGCAAGCGCGACATCGTCGGAGACGGCTGCCATGATGATCAGGATGGCGTCGGCGCCCCAGGCCCGCGCTTCGGCGACCTGATAGGGATCGTAGAGGAAATCCTTGCGCAGCACCGGCAGGCCGGTCGCCGCCCGGGCCTGCCCGAGATATTCGGGCTTTCCCTTGAAGGACGGCTCGTCGGTGAGGACGGAGAGGCAGGTCGCGCCGCCTTCCGCATAAGCAAGAGCGAGAGCGGGCGGGTCGAAGTCCTCGCGGATCAGGCCCTTCGAAGGGCTCGCCTTCTTGATCTCGGCGATCAGCGCCAGATCGCCGGCCCCGACCTTGCGGGCGATCGCGGCGAGAAAGCCGCGGGGCGGCTCGGCATCGGCGATCCGCGCGTCCAGTTCGGCCAGCGGTGTCTTCGCCTTGGCCGCGGCGATCTCCTCGAGCTTGTAGTCGCGGATCTTGGCGAGAATGTCGGTCATCTGTTGTCCTTGCCGAGGGCCTGCGTCGCCTTGGCGAGCCGCTGCAGCGCATCCAGCGCCTTGCCGGTGTCGATCGCCTCGGCCGCAATGGCGACGCCGGCGCGGAGATCCTGGGCGGCCCCCGCCATCACCAGCGCGCCGGCTGCGTTGAGGAGAACGGTGTCGCGATAGGCGCCGGGCTCGCCCTTCAGGACCGACTTGAGGGCCGCAGCATTGTAGGTGCCGTCGCCGCCCTTCAGATCGGCGAGCGTCCAGCGTTCGACACCGGCTTCTTCGGGGTCGACGGTGAACTCGCTGATGACGCCGTCCTTCAGCTGGACGACGTGGGTCGTGCCGGTCGGCGTCATCTCGTCGAGGCCGTCGCCATGGACGACCCAGGCGGCCTCGGTGCCCAGCGCCATCAGCGTCTCGGCGATCGGCCGCAGCCACTGCGGCGCGAACACCCCGACCAGCAGCTTCTTGACGCTGGCCGGATTGGCGAGCGGACCGAGGAGGTTGAAGATCGTCCGGGTGCCGAGTTCGACGCGCGAGGGGCCGACGAAGCGCATCGCTGCGTGATGCGTCGGGGCGAACATGAAGCCGAGCCCGGCCTCGGCGATGGCGCGGCCGATCTGCTCGGGCTTGAGGTCGACGTCGATGCCGAGGGCCGCAAGCACGTCGGCCGAGCCGGATTTCGACGACAGCGCCCGATTGCCGTGCTTGGCGACGACGAGGCCGCAGCCTGCGAGGACGAAGGCCGAACAGGTCGAGATGTTGAAGGTGCCGGCATGGTCGCCGCCGGTGCCGACGATGTCGATCGCCCCCTCCGGGGCGAGGACGCGAGCCATGTGGGCCCGCATGACGGAGACGGCGCCGGTCAGTTCGTCGACGCTCTCGCCGCGCACCCGCAGCGCCATCAAGAGCCCGCCGATCTGCGAGGGCGTCGCCTCGCCGCTCATCATCACCTGGAAGGCGCTGGTCGCCTCCTCCCGGGTCAGGGCGCGGCCGTCGGCGGCTTTGGCGATGAAGGGCTTCAGCGTCTGGCTCATCGCGCCAGCGCCTTCGCCTGTTCGAGCGTGTCCGGATTGACGCGCACCGGATATTCGTTCTGCAGGAGGGTCACGTAGGACTGGTAGAGATCGTTCTCCAGCATGCCGGCCATCTGCTGGCGCTGGGCCGAGCTGACGTTGCTCGCCGGATCGGCCGGAGGCGAGACCTCCACGACCTTCATCACCAGCCGCGTCGCAGGCTCGCTGCCGGGCGCGGTGACGACGTCGCCGCTGGGGCCGGAAAAGGCTGCCTCGGCGCCGGACCGACCGAGTTCGGCGACGCCCGACTGGCGTGTGATTCCGTAGGCGGTCCGCGCCTCGACCCCTGCTTCCCTGGCGACGTCGGCAATCGACTTGCCGCCTTCGACCTCCTTTTCGAGCGCCGCGGCCCGCTCGTCGAGCTGTTCGCTCGCCCGTTCGCCCTTCCAGTCGGCGACCACCCTGTCGCGCACCGCGTCGAGCGTGCGATCGTGGGCGGGGTCGATGCTGGCGACGTCGTAGAAGACGTAGCCGTTCGGATCGACGTTGACCGGAAGCGCATCCATCCCCGGCTCGCTTTCGAAGGCGGCGGCGAGAAGGTCGGACTTTTGCGGCAGGTCCACGGGTTCGCCGTCCGGGCCGTTGCCGTTGCGATCGACAGCGGCGACTTTCTTGACCGGGATCGCCGCCTGCTGCGCTGCCTCCGCAAAGGTGGCGCCGCCGCCGCGGGCATCCTCATAGGCGGTGTAGGCGGCGTCCACGGCGTCGGCGGCCCTGGCCAGAGCGAGATCCTTGCGGATCTGGTCCTGGACCTCGGCGAGCGGCTCGACGCCGGCGGGCTCGATCTTCGTGACCCTCAGGAGCACGGGGCCGAATCGGCCCTCGACGACGTCGGAAACCGCGCCTTCACCAAGCGAGAAGGCCGCGTCGGCGACCTTCGGAGCGGGGATCGCTGCCTTGGTCACCGTGCCGAGATCGATGTCGGCTGGCGTGCGCCCGGCTTCCCGCGCGACGTCTTCGAAGCTCGTTCCCGCATCGAGCTTCGCCTTCGCTTCATCGGCGGCAGCCTTGTCGGGAAAGACGATCTGCTGGACGGCGCGACGCTCCGGCGTCGTGTAGTTCGCCTTACGGGCCTCGTAATCGGCCTTCACCTCGGCGTCGGTGACGGTCTTCTGATCGGCCAACGCCTGCGCCGTCACCTCGGCATAGGCGATCGAACGGTATTCGGGGGCGGCGTAGCGGGCCTTGTTCTCGTCGAAATAGCTGGACAGCTGGTCCGCCGACGGATCTCCGATGCTCGACGCATCCGGCGCCGTCAGCGTCATGGAATCCACTGTCCGCCGCTCGCCATTGTAGAGCCCTAGGGCCGTCAGGAAGGTCTGGGGCGTCGCCGCATCCTTGGCGACGGCGTCGACGAGCTGGCCGCGTCGGGCGACGTTCATTTGGCGGGCGATGTAGTCGTTCTCGTTGATCCCGGCATTGCGGAGGATCGCCTGGAAATTCGAGCGCGAAAAGCTACCGCTGCCGTCATGAAAGGCGGGATCTTCGGCGATTACCCGCGCCAGCCTTTCGTCCGACACGCCGAGGCCGAGCTTGCGGCTCTGCTCGTCGAGGACGGCGCCGGCGATCAGCTGGCTGGTGACGCTCTGGTCGATGCCGAAGGTCGCGGCCTCCTGAGTGGTGATCCGGCGGCCGATCTGCTGGGAGATGCGGTTCACCGCCTGCGAATACGCGAAGGCATATTCGGTGGGGGTCACCTCGGTCTCGCCGGCCGAAATCACCGTGCGCGACAGGCCGCCGGTGAAGGACGAGCCGATACCCCAGACCGCGAAGCTCAGGACCAGGAGGCCGAGGAGAATCTTCGCCGTCCAGCCGGAAACGCTCCTGCGCATGGTTTCGAGCATCGTCGTCTTTCCTCCCTGGCGGCAGGCCCGTTCGGGCCGTTTCGCATCGTTGTCAGACCTGGCGGTTCGATTTCGACGTGTGGTCCGCCGCGCGGATGGATGCTCCGGCCGTACGTCGAATTCGCTCCACGGGCGGCGAGCGCCGCGCGCACCGCCTTATTAGTGAAGAGGCGGCAAGGGGCGCAAGCGATCCGCCGCGATTGATTTTCGCCGGGTGATCCCCGATGGTCGCGCCGCGGAGGGAGCCGGGCGAAAACGTCGCGGACGGGTCTCGGCGTGGAAATCAGGAAACGAGACCCCGGGAGGACATCAAGGCCCATGACGCCCAGACCACTCATCGCCGGCAACTGGAAGATGAACGGCCTCCTGCGCCATCTCACGGAACTCGAGGTCGTCGCCGGAGCTGCCGCCGAGGCGGGAGAGGGCAGGGACCTCTTGATCTGCCCCCCGGCCACGCTGCTTTCGGCGAGCGCCGGCCTTTTGTTCGGCAAGGTGGCGATCGGCGGGCAGGACTGTCACGCCGAAGCCTCAGGTGCCTATACCGGCGACGTGGCGGCCGAGATGCTGGCCGATCTCGGAGCAACCTACGTCATCGTCGGCCACTCCGAACGCCGCGCCATCCATGGCGAGAGCGACGAGGCCGTGCGGGCGAAGGTGCTGGCGGCTTGGCGGGCCGGGCTCACCGCGATCGTCTGCATCGGCGAGACCGAGGCGGAGCGCGAGGCCGGCGAGACGCTGGACGTTCTCTCCCGCCAACTCGCCGGTTCGCTGCCCGACGGCGTGACGGCACGGAACACCGTCGTCGCCTACGAGCCGGTCTGGGCCATCGGCACAGGTCGGACGGCGACGACCGGCGACGTGAAGGAGGTCCACGACTTCCTGCGCCAAAAGCTGACGGAGCGCTTCGGCTCCAGCGTCGCGGGGGGCGTTCGCCTGCTCTATGGCGGCTCGGTGAAACCGAACAATGCGGCCGAACTTCTCGCCGTCGCCAATGTCGACGGCGCGCTCATCGGCGGGGCGAGCTTGAAGGGCGAAGACTTCGTCGCGATATGCCGGGCGTGCCCGACGTCGAAGGACTGACGCGGAATCCGGTTGGAATACGGCGCTTCCTTCTGTAGAAGGCGCAAAATTCCTCTTAGAACACCCTCAACGAAAGTTCGATGGAAACCATTCTCATCATCATCCACTTGATGATCGTCGTAGCGCTCGTCATCGTGGTGCTATTGCAACGGTCGGAAGGTGGAGCCCTCGGCATTGGCGGCGGTGGCGGCCTCATGTCGGCGCGCGGCGCGGCCAACGCCCTCACCCGCACCACCGCGATCCTCGCGGCGGGCTTCTTCGTCACGTCGCTGTCGCTCGGCATCCTGGCCCGCTACGGGACGCAGCCGACGGACATCCTCAACACGTTGCCCGCCGAGAATGGCCAGTCCACCGGCGAAGACCGCAGCCTGCTCGATCAACTCGGCGGTCTGCCGGGTTCGGAGAACGCTGCGCCGGCCGATGGCGCGGCGAGCAGTGGACAGGAGCCGAGTCCGTCGTTGATCGACGGGGCGAGCGAGCCGAGCAGCGAGACGCCGGCCGCCGGCGGTGCGGCGCAGCCCGCAGCTCCTGCGGCGAGCGATTCGCCGGCTGCGGCCTCGCCCGCCTCGACACCGGCCGACGGGGCTGCGACGACGCCTGCGCCCGCCGTCGAGTCCGTTCCCGCAAATCCCGCCGGCGATACGCCGCAGGGTGCCGACGAGACGACGGTTCCGCCGGTCGAGGCACCTCCCGCCGGGACGACGCGCTCCGACGACGGCAGCGTCCGTCCGGACGCGGGCTCTGCGCCGACGGTGGGCGACGCCGCGCCTTCGGCCGGGACGCCGGCCGATGCGCCGGCCGAGAGCAGCGCGCCGGCAGAGACGGCTCCCGCCGAGACGACGCCGCCCGCGCCGACTGGCAACGGCGCGAGCGACGCGGCACCCACCGGCACTGGCCAGGCGATTGCCCCGGCCGGCGAGGCTCCCGCGGCGGGATCATCGACGTCGCAATAACCGCGGCTCGCAGATCTCGTTCGGGATCGGACGTGACGATGGGGCGCCTGCCGGCGCCCCTTTTTCGGTTTCCGGCATCCGTGGCAGGCGCTGCGACGCCTTTGCAAGGCGCCCTTTCAGGGAGGGCCGCCGGTCGGAACCTTGCCATTTTGGACTGTGACGCGAGCGGCCAATCGCTCATCGACGCGAATTGTGACTGGCAGAATCGCGCTGGCGCGGTTATCGGGAAGGCCCATGGCGCGATACATCTTCATCACCGGCGGCGTGGTTTCCTCTTTGGGGAAAGGCGTCGCTTCGTCGGCTCTGGGTGCTCTTCTGCAGGCCCGCGGCTACAGGGTCCGGCTCCGTAAGCTCGATCCCTACCTCAACGTCGATCCGGGCACCATGAGCCCGACCCAGCACGGCGAGGTCTTCGTCACCGACGACGGGGCCGAGGCCGATCTCGACCTCGGCCACTACGAGCGCTTCACCGGGCGTTCAGCCAACCGGATGGACAACATCACCACCGGGCGGATCTACCAGCAGATCATCGCCAAGGAGCGGCGCGGCGACTATCTCGGCGCCACCGTCCAGGTGATTCCCCACGTCACCGACGCAATCAAGGAATTCGTCCTCGACGGCAACGAGGAGTACGATTTCGTTCTCTGCGAGATCGGCGGCACGGTCGGCGACATCGAGGGCCTGCCGTTCTTCGAGGCGATTCGCCAGCTTGGCAACGACCTGCCGCGCGGCGGGGCGATCTACGTCCATCTGACGCTGATGCCGTATATTCCAACGGCGGGCGAACTGAAAACGAAGCCCACCCAGCATTCCGTGCGCGAGCTACGCGCCATCGGCATTCAGCCGGACATCCTCCTGGTGCGCGCCGACCGGCCGATCCCAGCCGAGGAACGCCGCAAGCTTTCCCTTTTCTGCAACGTCCGCGAGACGGCGGTGATCCAGGCGCTGGACGTCGCGACGATCTACGACGTGCCGATCGCCTATCATCACGAGGGCCTCGACACCG
Source organism: Jiella pacifica (assembly GCF_010500815.1). Taxonomy (GTDB): domain Bacteria; phylum Pseudomonadota; class Alphaproteobacteria; order Rhizobiales; family Rhizobiaceae; genus Jiella; species Jiella pacifica. The sequence continues at coordinate 72,933 of NZ_JAAAMG010000011.1, read as the reverse complement.
AGGTGCTCGCCGCCTTCGGCATCGACCCGGCGCCCAAGCCGCAATTGCAGCGCTGGCACCAGGTGGTCGACGGCATCCGCAATCCCGAGGGCGAGGTCACCATCGCCATCGTCGGTAAATATACCGGTCTGAAAGACGCCTACAAATCGCTGATCGAGGCGCTCTATCACGGCGGCATCGCCAACAAGGTGCGGGTGCGGCTCGACTGGATCGAGGCGGAAGTCTTCGAGCAGGAGGATCCGTCCCCCTATCTCGAACGGGTCAACGGCATCCTCGTGCCCGGCGGCTTCGGCGAGCGCGGCTCGGAGGGCAAGATCCATGCGGCCCGTTTCGCCAGGGAACGCAACGTTCCCTATTTCGGCATCTGCTTCGGCATGCAGATGGCGGTGATCGAGGCGGCGCGTTCGCTCGCCGGCATCGCCAAGGCCGGCTCGACCGAATTCGGCGCGACGCCCGAGCCCGTCGTCGGCCTGATGACCGAATGGCTGAAGGGCAACGAACTGGAACGCCGCGCCTCGAAGGGCGACCTCGGCGGCACCATGCGCCTCGGCGCCTATAAGGCAGCGCTCAAAGCCGGCTCGAAGATTGCCGATATCTACGGCGACACCGAGATCGAGGAACGCCACCGCCACCGCTACGAGGTCAATCGCGACTATCGCCCGGCACTCGAAGAGGCCGGCATGATCTTCGCCGGCATGTCGCCGGACGGGTTGCTGCCTGAGACGGTGGAACTCTCCGACCATCCATGGTTCATCGGCGTCCAGTACCATCCCGAGCTGAAGTCCCGCCCCTTCGAGCCACATCCGCTGTTCGCGAGCTTCGTCGCGGCGGCGCTGGAGCAGTCGCGGCTGGTCTGACGGCGATCGAAACGAGCGTCGCGGGATGCCGCTCGAACCGACTGGAGAGGCCGATGCGTTCGATCGATCATCTGGTGATGCCCTTCGATGCGCTGGCGGCGGCGCGCAATTGGTTCGAGCGCCTCGGTTTTGTCGTGGCGCCGGACGCGGTTCATCCCTTCGGCACGGGCAATGCCTGCATCTTCCTGGCCGACGGGCGGTTCATCGAGCCGCTTGCTGTCGTCGATCAGGCAGCCTATGGCGCGGCCAGAGACGCCGGTCATCTCTTCGTCGAGCGCGACGCGGCGGTGCGGGATCTCGCTGACCGGCCGGCGCTCTCGGCACTCGCCTTCCGCTCCGGTGACGCGCTCGCCGATCGCGAGCAGCTTCTGGAGGAGGAAGTCGGCGAAGACGGCCTCGTCCATTTCGAGCGGGCCATGCGCCTGCCGGACGGCGGCACGACGCAGCTGTCGTTTCGCCTTTCCTTCGCCGCGATCCACTCGGCCGATGCGCCGAGCTTCTTCTATTGCGAGGCGCGGCACGAGGTGCAGCCGGATCGCTCGGCGCTGGTCGCCCATCCGAACGGTGCGACGGGTATCGTCGCAGTGACAATTGAAGCGCCTGATCCGCAGGATTTTCACGACTATCTCGCTGCCGTCGCCGACGGCGAGGTCCAGGCGAATGGCGAGGGTTCGTTTACGATTGCGCTGGATGGCGGTCGGCTGGATGTCGCGTCCGGCGGGGCGAGCCCGCTGGCGATCGCCAGCTTCACCGTCACGGTCGCCGACCTCGCTTTCGCAAAAGACTTCTGGCAAGGGCAGGGGATCGTCTATTCTGAAAGAGGCGATGGTGTCGCCGTCGACTGCCCGAATGGCCACGGCACCATCCGCTTCATCGAGGACCGCCCATGACCGCGCACACCGTCTCCGCCAAATCCGCCTCCTTCTCCAACGCCGCGCCCTTCGCGCTGATCGCCGGCCCGTGCCAGATGGAGAGCCGCGATCATGCGGTGATGATCGCCGAAAAGATGAAGCGGATCACCGCCGATCTCGGCATTCCCTATGTCTTCAAGGCGAGCTTCGACAAGGCCAACCGCACCAGCCTCAACGGCAAGCGCGGCATCGGGCTGGCCGATGCGCTGCCGGTGTTCCAGGAGGTTGCCGAGACCTTCGATCTGCCGACGCTGACGGATATCCACACCGAGGAGCAGGCCCGCGAGGTCGGCGCCGTCTGCGACGTCCTGCAGATCCCCGCCTTCCTCTGCCGCCAGACCGACCTTCTGATCGCCGCCGCCAAGACCGGCCGGGTGATCAACATCAAGAAGGGCCAGTTCCTCGCGCCGTGGGACATGAAGAACGTCGCCGCCAAGGTGACCGAGAGCGGCAATCCCAACGTTCTTCTCACCGAGCGCGGCGTCTCCTTCGGCTACAACACGCTCGTTTCCGACTTTCGCGCCTTGCCGATCATGGCCGAGACCGGCCTGCCGGTGGTCTTCGATGCCACCCACTCGGTGCAGCAGCCGGGCGGGCAGGGCGGCTCGTCGGGCGGCGAGCGCCGCTTCGTCGAGACGCTGGCGCGGGCAGCGGTGGCGGTGGGGGTCGCGGGGCTGTTCGTCGAAACCCACGAGGACCCGGACAACGCGCCCTCCGACGGGCCGAACATGGTGCCGCTGGACCAGATGGCGGAGATGCTGAAGCGGCTGCAGGCGCTGGATGCGCTGACGAAGGCACTTTGAAATCCCACTGATCGGGCTTGCATTGCTTGAGCAGAGCGGAACGAAAGGAACTGGCCGCGCTCCATCGACGATGGCCGGCCGGCGTATCGCGCGTCCTGATTGTAATCGATAATGACCTATGGTAAGAAAATAGCGGGAAAGGAAGAAGCAGGTCTTCTTGCGAGGCCGGGAGGTCGAAATGTTTCGCGTCCAAGGTTGTACGTGCAGGCATGATCCGCTCCAGTGCATCATTCCGCCGCATATGCTGCGTGTCCTCTCGATCCGGGCGGGTGGCGAAGTCGCGAAGATGGCCCGGTCACTTCTCGATCAGTCAGAGAAATTTAGGGAAAGCCGGTCCGAGGATGCCGGCACGGTCATGGTTCCGGGGAAGGCGTTGCCTGGAGCTTTCGTAGCGGCAGCAATGTCAGCGCCCGCCGGCCTGCACGACCTCCATAGAGAAATATACGACGGCGAAAACAAAGCCGCACTTCCCGGTAAGCCGGTTCGATCGGAGGGGAGTCCGGCGACCGGCGATGCGGCGGTCGACGCGGCCTATGACAACGCCAAGATCGTCTTCGATTTGTACAGTGACGAATTCAATCGCAATTCGCTGGACGGCAAGGGGCTGCCGCTCAAGGCCACGGTCCATCATCGACGCGATTTCAATAATGCGTTCTGGAATGGCTCCCAGATGGTCTATGGCGACGGGGACGGGGTCATCTTCCGAAACTTTCTGGAACTGTCGGTTGTCGCCCACGAAATGTCGCACGGCGTCGTGGGGTTCAGCGGCGGCTTGACCTATCAGGGTCAGTCAGGGGCGTTGAACGAGAGTTTTGCGGATGTCTTCGGTGCTCTCGCTGTGCAACGGAACATCGGACAAAGCGCGCATGAGGCAGATTGGCTGATCGGGAAGGGCATTTTGGGGCCCGGGATCAACGGCGCCGCCCTCAGAAGCATGCGCGCGCCCGGCACGGCCTATTCCGACGGCCAGTTGGGCCAGGATCCTCAGCCCTATCACATGGACCTCTTCGTCAACACGTCGGAAGACAATGGCGGGGTGCATATCAACTCTGGTATCCCCAACCACGCGTTCTACCTTTTCTCCGTCCTGCTGGGCGGGAATGCGTGGGGCGCGCCGGGACATATCTGGTATGCGGCGCTCCAGAGCCTCAACAATCCATTCGCGAGTTTCGCGGACTGGGCCGCCGAGACCATGGAAGCCGCAACCGGGTTGTACGGCGTGAGAAGCCTGGAATTTGTATTTCTGAGACGTGCGTGGAAACTCGTAGGCATCTCGGTCTGACATGATCAGGCCTACTGGCGGGAGGCACCGACGGTCACCGGACCGCCTCGGTTCCTCCACAGCCGGATAGCGCTGCCGGATAGCGCTATTGTTCGGCGGTGCATGAAATTGTATCTCCGCCTTTTGGAATTCGGAGTGATATTTCCTACATGCCGTCCGTGCTCAATATGGCGGGATGCGCTCTGATGATAGTCAAAATAGCGACGTCTGGGGGCTTTGCGGGGATTCCTGCCGCAGGCATCAACAAGACCGTCGACGTGTCATCTCTGCCGCCCCCATTACAAGAGAGGGTGTGTCGCGCCTTCGAGCCGCCGAAGCTCAAGCGACTTGAGAAATCAGGCGCTCCGGACACGTCAGTCGATCGGTTCAATTACGCGATAACGGTTACGGACGATGCCGGAGAGGTGCATCGCTATCGGCTCGAGGAGAGCGTGCTCCCTGCGGAGCTGATCGACCTGATGGACGAGATGTAGTCTGATCTGCCGATGCCAGTCCCGCTTGCCCTGGGCTTACTGCCACAGGGAGATTGTCGTGCATTGGCACGGAAGGTTTGGCACGGAAGGTAAGGCAAACAGGTGAAGGTCCGTCTGTTCATCCTCCCAGGTGCGCGCTAGAAGCTGGCTGAATTGCTTCACGCCAACCGCATTTGCGAGGACAGCACCCCATGACAGCCATCATCGACATCATCGGCCGCGAGATTCTCGACAGCCGGGGCAATCCGACCGTCGAGGTCGACGTCGTTCTCGAAGACGGCTCGATGGGCCGCGCGGCGGTTCCCTCCGGCGCCTCCACCGGCGCGCATGAGGCGGTCGAGCTGCGCGACGGCGGGTCGCGCTACATGGGCAAGGGCGTCCAGAAGGCGGTCGACTTCGTCAATGGCGAGATTCTGGAGGAGATCGCCGGCTTCGAGGCGGAGGACCAGATCCGCATCGATTCCGCCCTGTGCGAGATCGATGGGACGAAGAACAAGTCCCGCCTCGGCGCCAACGCCATTCTCGGCGTCTCGCTGGCCGTGGCCAAGGCGGCGGCGGATGCCTCCGGCCTGCCGCTCTATCGCTATGTCGGCGGCGCCTCGGCCCATGTCCTGCCGGTGCCGATGATGAACATCATCAATGGCGGCGCTCATGCCGACAATCCGATCGATTTCCAGGAATTCATGATCATGCCGGTCGGTGCGGATCGCTTCTCGGAAGCGCTGCGCTGGGGCGCGGAAGTGTTCCACACGCTGAAGAAGATGCTGAAAGACGCCGGCCACAACACCAATGTCGGCGACGAGGGTGGCTTCGCTCCCAATCTCGGCTCGGCCAAGGAAGCCCTCGACTTCGTCGTGAAAGCCATCGAGAAGGCCGGCTACAAGCCGGGCGAAGAGATCGCCATCGCCCTCGATCCGGCCTCGACCGAATTCTTCAGGGGCGGCGTCTACGACCTTGAGGGCGAGGGGCGCGAGCTCTCTCCCGCCGACATGGCCGCCTATTACGGCGAGCTCGCCGCCACCTATCCGATCATCTCGATCGAGGACGGCATGGCCGAGGACGACTGGGAGGGTTGGAAGGCGCTGACCGACCAGATCGGCTCCAAGGTGCAGCTGGTCGGCGACGATCTCTTCGTCACCAATTCCGAGCGCCTGCGGGAAGGCATCAAAAAGGGCGTCGCCAATTCGATCCTGGTGAAGGTCAACCAGATCGGCACTTTGTCGGAGACCCTCGACGCCGTCTCGGTCGCGCACCGCGCCGGCTACACCGCGGTGATGTCCCACCGCTCCGGCGAGACCGAGGATTCGACCATCGCCGATCTCGCCGTCGCGACGACTTGCGGGCAGATCAAGACCGGCTCGCTCGCCCGCTCCGACCGGCTCGCCAAGTACAACCAGCTGCTCCGCATCGAGGAAGAACTCGGCGATCAGGCGGTCTTCGCCGGCCGCTCGATCCTGCGGGGGTAACGGCGCAAGCCTCTCCGCGCCCCTCATCCTGAGGTGCTCGGCCGGCTGTTGCAGCCGGCTGAGCCTCGAAGGGCGAGGGGCGTCGCATGGCTATTGCCGCCGGCCTGCGGCAGTAGCTCGCAAGCTATGCATATCTGCCCGTTGAAGGGGAAGTGCCGGGCGCCCCTCGTCCTTCGAGGCTCGCCCGCTCGACAAGCGTGCGAGCGCCTCAGGATGAGGGGCTCCTTTGCCGTCGTGCGTCCGGCCGAGGGGCCCGTTCGTCTGCATCCGCCTCAATTTCCCCGCCGATCGAGCTCCGGCGCGACCTGACCGTAGCTGATCAGCGCGAACAGTGCCGAGCCTCCGAGGATGTTGCCGGTAAGCGCCGGCAGGTAGAACGTCCAGATCGCGTGATGCGGCATGAGCTCGCCGGAAAACATCAGTGCCATCGCCTCGACCGATCCCGCCACGATGTGGGACAGGTGGAACAGCGCGATCAGATAGGTCAGGAGCGCGATGACGAGGAAGCCGGAATTCTGCGCCGAGGGAAGCACCCAGACGACGGTGGCGATCAGCCAGCCGGCGACGATGCCGCGCAGAAGCGTCGACCAAGGTCCCGCTTCCATGGCTTCGCGGGAGATCGCCAGGGCCGCGGCGGTGATGTCGGGCGTGTCGAGGACGTCGAAGGCGATGCCGGCGCCGTAGACCGCCGTGCCCACCATATTGGCGACAAAGACGACGGACCACAGCCGGATCAGCGCCTTCACCCCGATCCACTTGGGCCGGGCCAGCACCGGCAGCGTCGCCGTCAGCGTGATTTCGGTAAACAGCTGCTGGCGGCCGAGAATGACGATGAGAAAGCCGACCGAATAGCCCCAGCATTCGATCAGCGGACGCCACGGCGTGTCCGGCAGATAGGCGCGCAGCACCGCCTGGGTGAACACCGAAAAACCGATGGAGAGGCCGGCCGCCAGTCCCGACCACCAAAGGCTGGACGTCGGGCGCGTCAGCTCGTCCTCGCCCTCCTGGCGCACCAACTCGTAGATCGCGAGGGGCCTGAGGCTCAGCCGGCGCTCGATCTCGCTCAGCTCCGTCGCCGTCAGCGTCGAGCCTTCTTCCTCGATGCGCCGCTCGGTGACGTCGTTCGAATGTCTGCGCGGGTTGCCTTCGTGGCGCTTCTTGAGATCGGTGTTCGGTGCATCCATGCGGCTGGCCTTGTCCTCGGAAAATGGGCCTTGCACGGATCTCGCGCCCCGAAAACCGTGCATGGCCGATGGGATATAAAGGCCGATCCTCGGCGATCTCCCCTCGGCGGCGAGAATCCGGGCTCCATGACTGAGACGTGATGGCGCGCTCCACCGCTCCAGGAGGCGGCGGGAAGCGGCGGCGTATCGCCAACAGCCGCCCGGGCGCAGCTCTCGGCGGCTCGGGTCGGCCGGGTCCGATGAAGGATCAGCGCTCGGTGCGCGCCATCCGCTGGATGTACTGGCCGTAGCTGCTCTTGCCGAGTTCCTTGCCGAGCGTCATCAGCTGATCGCGGCCGATCAGGCCCATTTCGAAGGCGATCTCCTCGATGCAGGCGATCTTGAAGCCCTGGCGATGTTCGAGCGTGCGGACGAACTCGGCCGCTTCGAGGAGAGAATCCGGCGTGCCGGTGTCGAGCCAGGCATAGCCGCGCCCCATGCGCGAGACCTCGAGCGTTCCTTCCTCCAGATAGACGCGGTTGAGGTCGGTGATCTCGAGTTCGCCGCGGGGCGAGGGCTTCAGGGCGCGGGCGAATTCCGACGCCCGGCCGTCGTAGAAATAGAGCCCCGTCACCGCCCAGTTGGACTTCGGGTTCTGCGGCTTTTCCTCGATCGAGGTGGCGCGGAAGTCGCCGTCGAAGGAGACGACGCCGTAACGGTCCGGATCCTGGACGTGATAGGCGAAGACCGTCGCGCCGTTCTCCCGCTTGATGCTGCGCTGCATCAGCGAGGGCATGCCGTGGCCGTAGAACAGGTTGTCGCCGAGAATGAGGGCCGACGGCTCGCCGGCGATGAATTCCTCGCCGATGAGATAGGCTTGGGCCAGGCCGTCGGGGCTCGGCTGTTCGGCATAGTCGAGCTTCAGACCGATGCGGCTGCCGTCGCCGAGCAGGGCCTTGAAGCGGGGCAGATCGTGCGGCGTCGAGATCAGGAGGATCTCGCGGATGCCGGCAAGCATCAGGGTCGAAAGCGGATAGTAGATCATCGGCTTGTCATAGACCGGAAGCAGCTGCTTCGATGCCGTCAGCGTCATGGGATGAAGCCGTGTGCCGCTGCCGCCGGCCAGGATGATGCCTTTCACGATGATCTCCATTCGTGATTGCCGATGAGATCGGCTTAATATATCCCCGCGTCGAGCGCCACAATGGCGTAGCGTTCGCCCGTGCCCGGTGATGCCGGACCCAAGCTTCAAGCCGTCCCGAGAAGGATCGTCATGCTGGAAGTCACGCCTCTTGCCATTCCCGAAGTGCTGGAGATCAAGCCGCGAAAGTTCGGTGACGACCGCGGATTCTTCAGCGAGACCTACAACGCCCAGCGTTTCACCGATGCCGGCGTCTCGATGCCCTTCGTCCAGGACAATCAGTCCTTCTCGGCCGCGAGGTTCACGCTCCGCGGGCTGCATTACCAGACGCCGCCCTTTGCCCAGGACAAGCTGGTGCGGGTGCTCAAGGGAGCGATCCTCGACGTCGCCGTCGACATCCGTCACGGCTCGCCCACCTTCGGCCAGTGGGTGGCCCTCGAGGTTTCGGCCAGGGCCTTCAACCAGATCCTCGTGCCGAAGGGCTTTGCCCACGGCTTCCTCACCCTCGAGCCGGATACGGAGGTCTTCTACAAGGTCTCGGCACCCTATTCCGGCGAGCACGACCGCGGTATCCGATGGGACGACCCCGAGATCGGCGTCGAATGGCCGCTGGGCGGCGAGGCGCCGATCCTTTCGGACAAGGACAAGGTCGCCCCGACACTCTCAGAGACGCCGGTCATCTTCACGTACGAGGCTTGAGGCGCCCCATGAAGTTTCTCGTCACCGGCGGCGCCGGCTTCATCGGGTCGGCGGTCTGCCGCCATCTCATCCGCAACACCGGCCACAGCGTCGTCAACGTCGACAAGCTCACCTATGCGGCCAATCTCGCCTCGCTGGAGCCGATCTCCAACGATCCGCGCTACCAGTTCGCCAGGGTCGACATCCGCGACCGCGAGGCGATCGGGCAGCTCCTGCGCGACAACGAGATCGACGTGGTCATGCATCTGGCGGCCGAAAGCCATGTCGACCGGTCGATCGACGGGCCGGGCGAGTTCATCCAGACCAACGTGGTCGGCACCTTCGACCTCCTGGAGGCGGTGCGCAGCTACTGGTCGGAGCTGGCCGGCGAGCGACGCGACGCGTTCCGCTTCCACCATGTCTCGACCGACGAGGTCTATGGCGACCTGCCGCTCGAGGGCGGCCTGTTCACCGAGGAAACGCCCTACGCCCCGTCTTCGCCTTATTCGGCGTCGAAAGCTGCGTCCGATCACCTCGCCATGGCCTGGCACCATACCTACAAGCTGCCGGTCGTCCTTTCCAATTGCTCGAACAACTACGGGCCGTACCATTTTCCGGAGAAGCTCATTCCGCTGATGATCCTCAACGGGCTGCATGGCAACGACCTGCCGGTCTACGGACGCGGCGAGAACGTCCGCGACTGGCTGTATGTCGAGGACCACGCGCGGGCGCTCGAGATGATCGCGACGGGCGGTGAGCCGGGCCGCTCCTACAATGTCGGCGGGCGCAACGAGCGGTCCAATCTCGATGTCGTCCATACCATCTGCGATACGCTCGACCGCCTGGCGCCGCGCGACGACGGCCGCAGCCGGCGCGAGCAGATCGCCTTCGTCACCGACCGCCCCGGCCACGACCTGCGCTATGCCATCGACGCGACGCGGCTCGAGGAAGAGCTCGGCTGGAAGGCCGAGGAGACGTTCGACACCGGCCTGGAAAAGACGATCGCCTGGTTCCTCGACAACGAAGCCTGGTGGCGCCCCTTGCGCGAGCGCTATTCCGGCCAACGTCTCGGCAAGGCCTGAGGCTTGATGAGCGAAGAGGTCCGACGATGCGTATCCTGGTAACCGGCCGCGACGGCCAAGTCGCCCGTTGTCTCGCCGATCTTGCCGATGAAGGGCGGGAGGTCGTCTGTCTCGGTCGGCCGGAGCTCGATCTGACGGATCGCGCCTCGATCGACGCCGCGATCGCGAAGGTCCGGCCTGACGTCGTCGTCAATCCGGCGGCCTATACGGCTGTCGACAAGGCCGAGAGCGATCGCGAGGCAGCCTATGCAGTGAATGCGGCCGGGGCCGAGAACGTCGCCGCCGCTGCGGCTGCGGCAGCCATTCCGATCGTCCACATCTCTACCGACTACGTCTTTTCGGGCGACAAGGACGCCCCCTATGTCGAGACCGACGAGACCGGACCGACGGGCGTCTACGGCGCCAGCAAGCTGGAGGGGGAAAAGCGCGTGCTGGCGGCCAATCCGAAGGCGGTGGTGCTTCGCACAGCATGGGTCTTCAGCCCCTACGGCAACAATTTTCTCAAGACCATGTTGCGGGTCGGCAAGGACCGCGACGTCCTCAGGGTGGTCGCGGACCAACACGGGACGCCGACCTACGGGCCGGACATCGCGGCCGGGGTTCTGGCCGTCTGCGAACATGCCTTGGCCGAGCCGGACGGGGCATGGTCGGGGGTCTATCATATGGTGGCCGGGGGAGAGACCACCTGGGCGGGCTTCGCCGAGGCGATCTTCGAGCGCTCGAAGAGCCGAGGTGGGGCGTCCGCCGCCGTCGAGCCCATCCCCACCGCCGACTATCCGACGCCGGCCCAACGGCCGTCGAACTCCCGGCTCGATACGCGGAAGTTTCAAGCGGTGTTTCGGCATGACCTGCCACCCTGGCAGAGCGGCATCGATCGCTGCCTCGTGGCGCTGGACGGGGCAAGCTGACATCGCGGCATGGTTTGAAGTGTTGCCGACCGGGACGGGGGGGAACCGATCGGTCTTGCGAGTTCGTTTGAAGGAATTCCGACTTGATGTTCGGACGTCTCATGCCGCCCCTGCGACGGATCGTTCGTTCGGCGTCCACCATGCGTCCGGTCGGCACGAAGGACGACCGTCGTGATCGAGCGGACGGGCCGGCCCTGAAAGGCGCGGCCACGACATTTGGCGCCAATCCCGTCCGTTGGCTGGCGGCGAGGGGACGGGCCGCCCCCCATGTCCTGCGCGCCGACAAGCTGAGGGACGCAGGCGATTCTGTCAGTGCGGCGCACGCCTATGAGGCCGCGCTGAGAATCGATCCGGGCCGGACGAATCTCAAGGTTCAATGCGGCAACATGTATAAGGACGCCGGCGTCCTCGACGCAGCATTGCGCTGGTATGAAAGCGCACTTGAGGATCGTCCCGACGATGCGGACATCCATTTGCAGGTCGGGCACGCGCTGAAACTGGCCGGCCGCCGGTCGGAGGCCCTGGCGGCCTATCGACGGGTTCTCGCCCTGGACCCCGCGAACCGCCATGCGAGCTGGGAACTCGTCCAGGCCGGGGATGTCGACGAGCAGCTGCGCGGCATCTCCGCGCAAACGACGGGCCACGGCCTCGAGACGATGCTTTCCATGGCTGCCGAGATCGAGGCGATGCGTCGCAAGCTGGCCGAGATCGGCGCCGCGCTTCCCGATATCTCGAGCCTGACCGCTTTTCCCGCCAAGGCCTATCGTCACTTCCGCCAGATCTTCGACGTCCCGTCGCCGGCCTCGCTCGATCTTCCCTCTGAATTGCCGCATCTGTTCGTTGTCGCAGATGCAAGTGGTCTCGACGCGAGCGCCCTGCACCGCCTCCTCGCCTCCATCGTCGGCCAGTCGGCGACGCGCTGGCGGGCTGTGGTCCTCAACGTCGAGCCGACGCTTCTCGTCGCTGTCGAAAGGCTCGCCCGCACGGATGACCGCCTCGAAGCGGTTCCGGCCGCACGCGAAGGATCCGGCCGAACGGCGGTCCTCGACCTCGTCCGGGAGGTTGAAACGGATGCCGTCGTCTTCCTCCCACCCGGCGCGGCGATGCATCGGCACTGTCTGGCCTGGTTGGCCGCCGGTTTTGCCGGGAGCCAGGCCGACGTCTTGACCTTCGACGAAGAATGGGTGGTGCCGGGCGAGGGAGAGCCCTCCAGCTTCGAGGCCCGCGGCGGGCTCGATCCCGAGATGCTGCTTCAGGAGAACAGCTGGGGCGAGGCCATCGCGGTGCGAAAGGCGACCTTCGACCGTCTCGACCTCGACGGAGACGACGCTGCGCCACTGCCAAAGCCGTCGGCTCTCCTGCTCGCCGCTGTGCGGGCCGACGCTTCGCCCGGCCACGTCCCTTATCCGCTCGTGGCCTTCGAGGGCGATGAGAACGCCCGCAATATCGCCCGGCGGAACGCCCTGCCGGACCATCGCCAGGCGGTCGAGCGACATCTGCGGCTTTGCGGCCTTCGCGAGCGCGTCGCGGTGTCGGGCGGGACGGATGGCGAGCCGCTGCATCTCGAATGGCAGGCCGGCTTGCCGCGCGAACAGATCACCGTCATCGTTCCCACCCGCGACAACGCCGAAGACTGCGCCGGCTTCGTCGACAGCCTGTTCGCCAAGGCGAGCCGTCCCGAAGCTTTGCGCATCCTGATCGTCGACAACGCCACGACGGCGAGATCGGATCTCGGTGGCCTCGAAGCGCTCGCCGGCCGCAAGGGCGTGCGCATCTTGCGGGACGACGGGCCGTTCAACTGGTCGCATATCAACAATCTGGCTGCGGCGACGAGCGATACGCCGATCTTAGTGTTCGCCAACGACGACATGCGAATGCTAAGCTCCGCCTGGGACGAAATGCTTCGTGGCCTCCTGGCGCGCGACAGTGTCGGTGCGGTCGGCGCCAAACTGCTTTATCCGGACGAGACGATGCAACATGCCGGGGTCCTGTTCGGCTGGAAGGGGTCAGTCATCCATGACGGCCTCTTCGAAGCCCGCGATGCCCCGGGCCCGTCCGGACGCTGGTCGAAGACGCGACGCGTCGGCGCGGTGACGGGGGCTTTCATGGCACTGCGCCGGGCCGATTTCCTCGAACTGGACGGGTTCGATGCGATCGGGCTTCCGATCGGCTACAGCGACATCGACCTGTGCCTGCGGTTGCGCGCAGCGGGCCGAGACATACTCTGGTCGCCGGACGTGACGTTGCTGCACTACGAATCGAAATCGCGCGGCCTCGATCACCTCGATGCCGAGCGCGCCGCACGTGGCGGACGAGAGAGAGCCCTCGTCGAAACCCGTTGGGGAGCCGAAGTATTCTCTCGCGATCCCACGATCAGTCCGATATGGATTGACGCTACGTTACCATATAGATTGATCTCGTTTCCCGCCCCGCAACGTGCCCTCGAGTTCATTCGGCTCACCTCCCGCGCGCGGCGGGCCGGCACCGAGAGCGCCAAATCGACCGTAGCCTGTGAGTAGTGGATTTATGACCAAGGGTTCTTCTTCCTCGTTCGATCGTCTGCTTCGTCCTTTCAAGCCGCGGCAAGATGGATCGGGCGAGCGGCGGCCCAACGGCGAGTGGAGCGCACTGTCGAAGACCGCGACGTTGCTGAGCGGTGCGCGCCCGCTGATCAAGGCCGGCGACAAGGCGAATGCCGAGCGCCGCTGGCACGATGCCCAGAAAGCCTACGGGGAAGCCCTGCGCCGCAATCCGAAGCTCGAATCGGTGTGGGTCCAGTACGGTCACGCCCTGAAGGAGCAGGGCTTCGCGTCTCGGGCGGAGGACGCCTACCGGCGGGCGCTCAAGCTGCGCGGCGACAAGGCCGACACGCATCTGCAACTCGGCCACGCCCTGAAGATCCAGGGCAAGCGCACCGAAGCCGTCGCAGCCTATCGCGAAGCCTACATGATCGACCCCTCGTCGCCTCACGTGGCGGAGGAACTGCGAGCAATCGCGGCGCCGATCCCGAGCGAAGAGGAAATCGTCCAATATCATCGGGAGCGTCACGGCAGGGACGCGCCGCTCAAGCCGGTGGCGCTGCTGGCCGCTCCGGCGGGGTCAAGCCCGACCGGCCCCTTGGAGCAGCGGCTTCTTTCCAGCGACATCAGCCCGGCCTTGCTGAGCAAGTTTGACGCGGAATACTATTATTACTCAAGCAAATCATTGCGCGCGCGCCAAAAGAGCTTCGATAAGGAAGCCGCGCTGAAGCATTTCGTATCGGTGGGAATCGACGACGTCGCGACCATCCGGGAAGGCTACGACTTCGAGCCGAGCTTCTATGTCGAGACCTATGCCAAGGAAGTCACCTCGCCGGCGCCCTCGGACATCTATCGCCATTACCTGAAGGAAGGGATCGCGGCAAATCACTGGCCGAACCGGCGGCTGTGGCTCGAGAGTCTGCTCGGCCCGGGCGTGCGGGGGCTGCCGTCGCTCGAACTTCCGTCTTTCGCAGGATCGGACGCCACGAGCAGATACGTCGATCGGTTCGGTCTGCTGATGAACGAGGTGATGGTGAACAACGCCACGCCGGTCGCGATCGAGACGCGCCACGCGCCGCTGCTTGTTCTGATCGCGGACCGCCTCGTGTTGGAGGGCAAGGACGACCAGGCGCTGACCGCCTATCAGAAGATCCTGCAGCGGGTGCCGGACTTCGCGCCGGCGCTGCGCCACTATGCCGACTGCCTGCTGCGTCGCAAATGCTACCTCGAGGCTGCGGAAATCTATGAGAGGCTGACCCAGACCAGCGATTCGAACATCTGGACCTACATCAATCTGGCGCATTGCGCCGAACAGGTCGGTGATCAGTTTGCGGCCCTCAAGACATTGAAGGACGGCATCGAACGCTTTCCGGCCGATCTCGGGCTGAGGCGTCGCTTCCACGATCTCGCGCCGCGGTTCCTGACGTCGTCCTGGCTGCTCGCCAATGCCGAGGCGAGCGACGGGCGTCTTGCCGAGGCCCAGCGTCGGATCGAAAGCGATTGCGACGCCATCCACGAACTGCTGCGTCCGGAGAGCACGGCGGAAAAGCGCTACGTCCGCACGGTCGCACTGATGGGCAATTTCGATCTGCCCCAATGCCGCTTCTACCGGATCGACCAGAAGATCGAACAGCTGAAGGCGGCCGGCTTCGTCGTGGAGTCGTTCGATTTCAAGGACAACCTCGACCGGTTCCTCGAAAAGGTCCATTGCTTCGACGCCGTGATCTTTTTCCGGGTGCCGTCCTATTACGAGATGATCCGCGCGATCGAGAAGGCGCGCGAAGTCGGATGCGCGACATTCTATGAGGTCGACGACCTCATATTCGATTCGGAGTACTTTCCGCCGGCGCTTGAATCCTACGACGCCCAGTTTACCCAGAAAGAACATGACGGTCTGGCGCTTGGCGTGCCGTTGTTCCGCTCAGCCCTGAAATATTGCGAGAACGCGCTGGTCTCCACCAAGCCCCTGGTCCGGTACGTTCAAGGGGTGGCGGGCGCGGACAAGCCCACTTTCGTCCACGCGAATGCGCTGCACAGCCCGCACGCCCAGCATGTCGGCCATACGATGGTGCAGACCAAGGAGCAGGTCACGATCTTCTACGGATCGGGGACGAAGGCCCACAAGCAGGACTTCCAGGAATTGGTCGAGCCGGCGCTCGTCGCCATGGCCAGGAAGTACGGCGACAAGGTCTCCATCGTCCTTGCCGGCTATATGACGCCGGGCAAGAAGCTCGGCGAATACCCGGACAACCTGGTGATGTTGCCGCCGGTTTGGGACGTCCATCAGTTCTGGTCGGCGCTTTCTGCCGCAGATATCAATCTCGCCGTTCTGAAGCCTGCGGCCACGACCGACGTGAAGAGCGAGATCAAGTGGCTGGAAGCGGCGATGCTCGGGATCCCGTCGATCGTCAGCGACACGGCGCTCTACGAGGAGGTGATCGAGGACGGCGTCGACGGGATCATTGCCCGCACCCCGAAGGAATGGACCGAAGCACTCGACCGGCTCATCCGGCAGCCGGAGTTGCGGGCTGCCATCGGTGCGAAGGCGCGGGAAAAGGCGCTGAAGCAATACGGCATCCCGGCCATGGCCAAGAACATCACCGAGATCATTCGCTCGGCGAGTCTGCCGGCGCCGGACAAGCGCAAGCGCGTCCTCGTCGTCAACGTCTTCTATCCGCCCCAGGCGCTCGGTGGCGCGACGCGCGTCGTCCACGACAATGTCAGGCATTTCGCCGCAAACCATTCGGACGAATTCGCCTTCGAGGTGTTCTGCTCCATCGAAGGTGGCAGCGAAGCCTATAAGGTCTCCAGTCACGCTGCGGACGGGGTCCGTGTCGTCGGCGTCACCACGCCGGATCTGCCGGATATCGACCGGATCGTCTACGACGAGAAGATGGCGAAGGTCTTCAGCGACTATCTCGACGTCTGCCAGCCCGACATCATCCACTTCCATTGCATCCAGCGGCTGACGGCGGCGGTGGTGCTCGAAGCGCGGCGCCGTGGCATCCCCTACGTGGTGACGGCCCATGACGGCTGGTGGATTTCCGACGAGCAGTTCCTGCTCGGCAAGGACGACCAGATCGTTCTCTACGACCACGCCAATCCTGCGTCGCAGCTCGGCCGGATACCGCCCGAACAGTTCTCGACGCGCATGCAACTGCGCGAATGTCTGCTCGGAGCGGAGAAAGTGATGGCGGTCTCGGAAGCCTTCGCCGAGGTCTATCGCAGCGCCGGCGTCCACAACGCCGTGGCGGTGCCGAACGGCGGCTCGGATATCATCCCGGCGCCGCGCATTCCCTCGCCCGACGGCAAGGTTCGCCTCGGCTTCATCGGTGGGCTGGCGAGGCACAAGGGCTATCATTTGATTCAGCGGGCTCTCTTGAGCGGAGAGTTCAAGAACCTGCGCTTCGTCTTCATCGATCACGCCATGGCCGCGGGAACCCGCCGCCAAGGCCGGCTCGGCACGACCGAACTCGACATCCGCCCGAAGGTGCCGCAGAGCAAGGTGGCCGAGCTCTATGCCGAATTCGACGTGCTCGTCGCGCCTTCGGTGTGGCCGGAAGCCTACGGCCTGGTGACCCGAGAAGCACTGATGTGCGGCTGCTGGGTGATCGCCTCGGACCGGGGGGCGATCGGAGAGGACGTCGTCGAAGGCCAGAACGGCTTCAGGATCGACGTTTCCAGCCCGGAGGGCCTGATGAAGGCGCTGCAGGAGATCGACCGCGATCCGCGGCGTTATCTGAAGTCGCCCGCAGCGAGCGTGAACATGCGCCAAGCGTCGGATCAGGCGGAAGATCTGATCGGGATCTATGAAGAAATTCTGGCCGCGCGGGGCGGAGTCGGCTCGGACGATCTCGAGCAGCAGATGAAGGCGGACCCTGAGCCGGCCTCCGAAATTTCCAGCATCGATGCGAACCGACTGCGGGAAGTCCTGTCGGACTGATTTGAAGAGGCATCCCCGATGCTTGCGGGTTTCGCATCGCGACGTTCGGGGAGCCTTCGGCCTCGGCCTGGATTGGCAGACCGCGGCGTGCTCCCCGGAACGTGTCCGCCTGCGTTCTTGCTGGGTGGTGTCAGCGGTTCTTCATCACGATGCAGGAGGCTCCGGCGCCCTTCAGCTTGATGCAGAACTGATTCGCCTCCGCCCGGCTGTCGGCGCCGATGCGCACGGCCCAGATGCGTCCAAGGCCCGGCGCCCGTTCGCGCAGGACCAGCGGCGCCTTGCCGCCGAGCAGCTTCGGGACCTGCGACTGCACCCGTCGAAACATCGCCATCGCCACGGATTGGCTGGGGTTGCCGGCGATCTGGACGCCCCACGGCTTCATCGGCGCTCCCGTATCGAGCGAGGCGAAGACGGAGCGGCTCTCGATGATCGGCAGCCGCTCGCAGGACTGGCCGAACTCCTTGTCTTCTTCGAGCGGTCGGGGCTCGATCTCGCGACCGTCTTCCTGGAACCAGACGGCGGGGCGGAAGGTGATCGCGGCGACGTAGTCTTCCGTTTCGGAAGGCAACCGACCGCCGATGGCGATCCAGCGCTTCACCCGGTTGATCCCGCCATTGTAGGCGGCGGCGGCGAGGCCCCAATTGCCGAGTTCGGATCTGAGATCTGCGAGATAGAGCGCCGAATGGCGGATCGCCTCGGCGCTGTCGTAGGGATCGGATAGGCCGCGCTCGGCAGCGGTGTAGGGCATGAACTGGGCGATGCCCTGTGCGCCCACCGGCGAGCGCGCTTCCGCATCGAAACGGCTCTCCTTCCAGATCAGCCGGGCGAAGAAGGAGGGGGGCATGCCGACGGCATCGGCGTTTTCGGCGATCAGGCGGCAGATGCGTCGCACCGGCGGCTCGTCGTCATCCTTGGCCTCGGCGGCGCCGGACATCGCGTCGGTCGCGCCGAAACGCGGCGGCGAAGGCGGATAGGCAAGGGCCGGCATGGCGATCGCGGCATTCTCGGTCGTCCGTGGTGGGTCCGCTGCCGCGAGAGGTGCCGCGCCGAGCACGATGGCAAGCGAGAGAAGGAGCCGCAACACAGCGCGTGACGCCCCTGGAAGCGATGCTGCGTCGCCGCAATCGGCGACACCCGGACCAGGGACGGTTCGCGATGCCCTCATTCGGCAGCGCTGCGCCCTTGGCCGAACCGCCGCTCGATGTAGTCGGCGACCATCGCCTGGAACTCCGCGGCGATGTTCGGCCCGCGCAGCGTCACCGACTTCTTGCCGTCGACGAATACGGGGGCTGCGGGCGTCTCGCCGGTGCCTGGGAGCGAGATGCCGATGTCGGCGTGCTTGGATTCGCCGGGACCGTTGACGATGCAGCCCATCACCGCGACGTTCAGCGCCTCGACGCCCGGATATTTTTCCCGCCACACCGGCATGTTGACACGGATGTCGTTCTGGATCTTCTCGGCGAGTTCCTGGAACACCGTCGAGGTGGTTCGGCCGCAGCCGGGGCAGGCGGCGACGACGGGGATGAACTGTCGAAAGCCCATCGTCTGCAGCAATTCCTGGGCGACCTGCACCTCCTTGGTGCGATCGCCGCCCGGCTCCGGCGTCAGCGAGACGCGGATCGTGTCGCCGATGCCGTCCTGGAGCAGGATGCCCATGGCGGCGGAGGAGGCGACGATGCCCTTCGAGCCCATGCCCGCCTCGGTGAGGCCGAGATGCAGGGCATGATCGGTGCGGCGCGACAGGTCGCGATAGACGGCGATGAGGTCCTGCACCTGGCTGACCTTGGCCGACAGGATGATCTTGGTCTTCGGCAGGCCGATCTCCTCGGCGAGAGCGGCCGAGAGCAGCGCCGACTGGATGATCGCCTCGCGCGTCACGGCCCGCGCCGAACGGGGCTTGGGCGAGGCGTTGTTGGCGTCCATCAGCCGGGTCAGCAGTTCCTGGTCGAGCGAGCCCCAGTTGACGCCGATGCGCACCGGCTTGTCGTAGCGGATCGCCATTTCCACGATGTCGGAGAACTGCTTGTCCCGCTTGTCCCTGAAGCCGACGTTCCCGGGATTGATGCGATATTTCGCCAGGGCCTCGGCGCAGGCCGGGTGATCGGCGAGAAGCTTGTGGCCGATATAGTGGAAGTCGCCGACCAAAGGCACGTTCATGCCCAGGCGCTCCAGCCGCTCGCGCACCTTCGGAACGGCCGCGGCGGATTCGTCCCGGTCGACGGTGATGCGGACGATTTCCGAGCCGGCCTTCGACAGCGCAGCGACCTGCGCGACGGTGGCGTCGATATCGGCAGTGTCGGTGTTGGTCATCGACTGCACGACCACCGGCGCGCCGCCGCCGACCAGCACTCCGCCGACATCGACGCCGACGGTCGCGCGCCGCGGCGCTGGGTCTGCCTCGATGGCGTCGATCGGCGTCTGGATGGTCATCGCGTCGGTCCTCGTCGGAGGAAAATCAAAAGCATCGGCTTCGAGGTGGCGCGTTCCCCACCGCTTGTCAATTCTCGCCGGCGGGCGTGACGGAACCGTGACGGCGCGATCTTGCCGCAACGGGCGAAGCGGGCGGGAGGAGAGCTGGTTGCCCAACGGCCCGATCAACCGGCCGGTTCGACCGCGGCAGGCCGCGCCGTCGCGGGCTCTGCGGCGGAGGCGTCGGCGGGAGCGCCGCCGCCACGGCGCGGATGGACGCTGACGGTGGCGGTCAGTCCGGCGACGAGCCGCGTTCCCGCCGGCACGTCGTCGAGTGCGACGCGCACCGGCACGCGCTGGGCCAGCCGCACCCAGGAGAAGGTCGGCGTGACGTTAGCGAGGAGGTTCGAGCCATTGGTGCGCTCGCGGTCCTCGATGCCGGCGGCGATGCTTTCGACATGGCCGCGCAGCGTTTGCGGGTGCCCCATCAGTTCGACGGAGACTGCATCGCCGACGGCGATCCGCGGCAACTGGTTCTCCTCGAAATAACCCTCGACCCTCAGCGTGTCGGTGTCGATCAGCGCCAGGACGCCGGCGCCGCTCGAGACGTAGTCGCCGGGATTGAGCGACAGATTGCTGACCACGCCGTTGACCGGCGCGCGCACCTCGGTCCGAGCCAGATTGAGGGCGGCGAGGTCCCGGTTCGCCTTCGCCTCGTCATAGGCGGCAGAGGCCTGCTCGACGGCGAGATCCGCCTGCTCGATATTCTGTTGGGAGACCGCCGGGCCGTTCTTCAGCCGGTGGTAGCGCTCGGCGTCGCGCCTGGCCTGGTCGAGAGAGGCCGACCGGTCCTTCAGCGTGGCGTCGGCGAGGTCGAGAGCGATCTGGAACCGCTCCGGGTCGATGCGCACGAGGACGTCGCCCTTCTCGACCGTCTGGTTGTCGGAGACCAGCACCGCCGCGACCGGACCCGCGACGTCCGGGGCGATGGAGACGACGTCGGCGCGCACGTGCCCGTCGCGGGTCCATGGCGTCTGCATGTAGCCCTGCCAGAAATTCCAGCCGACGGCGAGCGCGACGGCGAAGAGGGTGAGGGTGAAAGCGGCTTTGAGCAGCCGGGAAAAGCGGGCGATCATGACGGATACCATTCAGCGACGTTCGCCGCCGTGGCGGCGAGGATGATGAAGATCGAGAGGTCGAACAGCGCCGGATGCCAGACGAGGCGATAGACGCCGAGGCGGGCGAGGACCTTCTTGAGAAGCAAGAGCACCCCATAGGATGCGAGAAGCAGGACGAGGAGCCTCGGGACGAAGACCCCGAAGATCGAGAAATCACCGATCATTTGAAACTCCTATTCCGCCGCGATGGCGAAGTCGGCTTCGACAGGCCGCGCGAGAGCCGGCCGGTCGGGCGGGGAGGGCGGCGGCGCGGCGGCGTAAAGCGCCCGCCTGAGTCCGATCAGCGCCTGCAGCGCCCGTCGCCCGTCGCCCGGCCCGGCGGCAGGTTCGCCGAAGGCGCCGAGCGCCGCGTCGATATGCGCGAGAAGATCGGCCTCGGCCGAAGCCGTCGACGCATCCGCGGCCTTTTGCCGAAAGAGCCGGGCGACACCGGAAAGCACCGCCGCCACTTCGGCCTTTTGCGGCCCTTGCAGCCGCCTGACGGCCTCCCTGAGGTCGAGAACGTTGAGGCCGACGCGCATTTCCGCGAAAGCTTCGGCGCTCTTGTCCGCCGCATCGGGGCCGAGGCGTGGCACGAGTTGGCCGAGCCGGTCGAAGAAGCGGCCGGCGAAGACCGGCGCGGCAGCCCGGCTTCTCCCGTCGGCTAGCGAGGCGATTTCGCTCCACCCCTGGGCTTCGAGACGCCGGGCCGCCAGCGCCGAGCCGAATGGCCGCGTCAGGATCGTCCAGACGATGACGAAGACCACGCCGAGGACGGCGGCGATCGCGCCGTTGACGAAGAGGGTGAAATCCGCTGCATAGACCTCCTGCAGCGTCATCAGCGTCGCACTGTTGACCGCGAGGAGCAGCCCGATGAACATCGTCTTCGGCCGGGCGATGAGGATCGGCAGAGCGAGATAGACCGGGGCGAAGACGACGACGAGCCCGGTGAAGGTGGTGACCTGCGGCAGGACGCCGAAAACGTAGATGCCGGCGACGATGCAACCGAGCGTCGTCAGGACGGCCATCTGCTTGAGTTGCGGCAGCGGGTTGTCGAGCGATGCGAAGAACGCGCCGGCGACCGCTGCGATGAGCACGAAACCGGCGCCCTGGTCCCAGCCCGAATAGATCCAGATCAGCGAGGCGCAGAACAGGCAGAGGATCGCCGAGCCGGCGGCAAAGGCCATCATGCCGTGGTCGTAATGCGGCACCTCGGCGGCGACGTTGGCGAGCCGCAGGGACGGCCGCCGCTCGGCCCTGCGTCCGGCGAGGATCTGTGTTTTCAACGTGACGCAGTCGCTCCACAGATCGACGACCTCCGAAAGTCGCGCCAAGGCGCTGTGGCGCAGTAGCGCGTTCCAGTCGCCGCCCCCCGCGGAGCGATTGCGAAGGTCGGCAATCCGGCCTGCGAGCCGTCGGCTGCCGTTGCGATGGGCTTCGCCCCTGCTCGCCACCCAGGCGTCGAGTTCCCAGCACAGGACCTCGAGCTCCGGCGGCAGCCTTCCGGTCTCGTTGCTGATCGCGGCCAGGCGGTCGGCGAGGGAGGACAGGAGCGCCGGCAGCATCACCAGCCGGCCGCGCAGTTCGCGGGCGCTGCGCACGACGGCCGCCATCTCCGGGTCGTAGCGCAACTGTCCGATCAACTGGTCGACGGCCCGGAGGTCCGGCGCGAGCTTCATCGTCTCGCCGAGCCGCGCATCGCCGTTGCCGCCGAGCACGTCGCGGATCCACGAGCCCGCATCGCCCAGCCAGCCGTCGACGCGGCCCGCCACGACCGCCCCGAGGCTCTGGGGCAGGACGAGAGCGCTGACGAGGCTGGTGCAGGTGATGCCGAGGATGATCTCCTCGGACCGCGCCAAGGCAACGTCGAAGACCGTCGAAGGATCGCCCACCGTCGGCAGGGCGATCAGCGGCAGCGTGTAGCCCGACAGCATCAGCATGTAGGAGCGTGGCGAGCGGTCGAGGAAGGAGACGAACAGCATGCCGCCCGTCCAGATGGCGACGACGGCACTGAGGACGATCGGCTCGCCGACGAAGAGCGGCGTGAAGAACACCGCCGCGGAGGCGCCGAACACCGTTCCGAGCGCCCGGTAGAGCGCCTTCGAGCGGGTCGCGCCGGCAAGCGGATTGGCGACGATGAACACCGTCGCCATCGCCCAATAGGGTCGAGGCAGACCGGCGGCGAGCGCGATGTAGAGGGCGAGCATGGACGCGGCGAAGGTCTTCGCCGCGAAGATCCACTCCCGCCCGCTGGGCAGGGGAAGGGCTGACATCAGGGCGTCTCTTCGAGTTTTCCCGTCGCCCCCGAGTCGTCCTCCCCCAACGGTGGCTGATAGGCCTTGAAGGCGGCGAAGACGCGAAGCGTCGCCTCGATGTCCTCCCGCGGAACGGTGTCCAGAACCTGGGCTCGCAAGGCGACCAGATCGGCCTCGATGCTGGCCATCACGTTGCGGCCACGCTCGGTCAGCCACAGCGTCTTGGCGCGGCGATCGGCCGGGTCTTCGCGTCGCTCGACGAGGCCGCATTCGCATAGCTGGTCGAGAAGCCGGACGAGAGACGGGCCCTCCATGCCGACCTCCTCGGCCACCGGGCCCTGGCGCACGCCGTCGCCGAGGCGGCCGATCGCCACCAGCGGATGGGCGCAGGCCTCCGAGATTCCATGGGCGTCGATATGGGCGCGTACGTGTTTGCGCCAGATCCGGCCGATCCTCAAAAGATTGGTCGTCAGGTCGAACTGGAGCGATGCATCCTGTGTCATAGCCAAATTAATAGGATGCTACTTAATAGGATGCAACTATTAAACTCGAGGAATGGATGCGAACGGTGTGTCGCCCATATCGTTGACGGAATGGCCGCGGACGCGGCATGCCGCGTGTTGCGACGCCCGTGGATTGGGTGTGCCCATCCGCAGCTCGGCCGCAGGCGGGCGGATCAAAAAACGGGAGAGTGCAAATGGACGTGGGATATGGCCCGATCGTCGTTGTCATCGTCTTTCTGGCGCTGATCGCCGCGATGCCGACATGGCCCTATTCCCGGCAGTGGGGGTATCGGCCGACGCTCGTCCTCGGGATCATCTTCGTGATGATCGCGGTCTTCGTGGCGATCGGAGGATTCGGGCCGGCATGAGTCCAAGTCGTGGCGAAATGTTAACCAAGCCGATGGAGCCGAAGGGAACGCAATTCTCGTTCAACGGTTTGTGAGGCATCACAACAACGGCGAAGGAAACGCGCCATGAGCCTCGGTACGATCCTCCTCATCATCGTCATCCTGCTCCTCGTCGGCGCGCTGCCGACATGGGGATATTCGGGAGGCTGGGGCTACGGTCCCTCCGGCATCCTCGGCCTCGTGCTGGTGGTGGTGCTGATCCTTCTCCTGCTCGGCCGCATCTGACGATAAGCCGACCGGCGCGCCGCCAGTCTCGGCGGCGGCCGGCTCTGCGGCCGGTCGCGACCCGCCGCCCGGAGCGCCGGGACGAGCTTCAGCCGGCTTGACGGTTCGCGCCCGGCCCCGCAATCCTCCCCCGCCGGCTTTGAGCGGGCCGGGTAAGAGGCGTTGCGATGCTGAAGAAAATCCTGATCTCCCTGATCATCGTCGTGTTGGTCGCCGCCGCTGCGCTCTACGCCCTCGCCAGGCCCGACCGGCTCGATGCAGAGCAGATCGCCGCCGAAGGCAGCGGCGAGGCGACACGCGGCGAGCGCCTCTTCTGGGCCGGCGGCTGCGTCTCCTGCCACGCGCCCTCGAAGGCGAAGGGCGAGGAGCGGCTGAAGCTGGCCGGTGGCGACCCGCTGCCCACCCGCTTCGGCACGTTCCACGCACCCAACATTTCGCCGGATGAGGAAGACGGGATCGGGCGCTGGAGCCTTGCCGACTTCGCCGACGCCCTGCAGCGCGGCGTCGACCCCGAAGGCCGGCACCTCTACCCGGCCTTCCCCTACACCTCCTATGTCCGAATGACGAAGCAGGACGTTGCCGACCTTTGGGCCTTCCTGAAGACGTTGCCGCCGGTCAAGGGCGTGGCGCCGGCAAACGAGCTCGACTTTCCCTTCAACATCCGACCGGCGCTCGGGCTGTGGAAACTGGTGTTCCTCGGTGACGGCTCGCCGGCGATCGACCTGCCGCAGGATGCCCCGGAAGTGGCCCGTGCCGGCCAGTATCTCGTCGAGGGCCCCGGCCATTGCGGCGAATGCCACACGCCCCGCAGCTTCTGGGGGGCGGGCGGTCTCCAGACGGACCAGTGGCTTGCCGGTGCACCCAACCCCGAGGGGAAGGGCAACGTCCCGAACATCACGCCGTCGAAGGCCGGCATCGGCTCGTGGTCGGCCGAGGACATCGCCTATTATCTGGAAAGCGGCTTCACTCCGGACTTCGATTCGGTCGGCGGTTCGATGGTCGAGGTGCAGGAAAACATCGCCAAGCTGCCCGCGAGCGACCGCGAGGCGATCGCCGCCTATCTGAAGGCCGTGCCTCCGGGGGGCGGAGAATAAGAGACGGGCGGCACGCAGCGAAGCGCAGCCAAGCCGCTTCGCAGCTTCCGAGAAACCAGAACGCCGCGCCCACTTTTATGGACGCGGCGCTGAAAATCGCTGCCGGCAAAGGCTCGGTGGATGGCGTGAGCGAGGCTCAGCGCCGGTCGTCCTCGTCCTCTTCCGGCTCCTCGCGGCGCATGGAGGAGAGCTTGGCGAAGACCGCGGCCTCGTCGATTTCGTCGTCTTCGTTGGACGAGCGCTCCAGCGGCGACCAGTTCTGGGTCTGAGCGGCGGAGAGAAGGCGCTCTTCCTCGGCGAGGTCCTCGGCGCGCGGCGGCATGTCCCGCGTCGCCTTCTCGACCTCCAGATCGAGATCGATCTGCGAGCAGAGGCCGAGGGTGACCGGGTCCATCGGCGTCAGATTGGCCGAGTTCCAGTGGGTGCGTTCGCGGATCTGCTCGATGGTGTTCTTGGTCGTGCCGACGAGACGCGAGATCTGCGCGTCCTTGAGTTCGGGATGGTTGCGCACCAGCCAGAGGATGGCGTTCGGCCGGTCCTGGCGCTTGGAAACCGGCGTGTAGCGCGGGCCCTTGCGCTTCGATTCGGGCACCCGGACCTTCGGCGGCGCCAGCTTCAGCTTGTGCTTGATGTCCTTCTCGCCGCGCTCGATCTCGTCGCGATTAAGCTGGCCGGTCATGATCGGATCGAGGCCCTTGATGCCCTGCGCGGATTCTCCGTCGGCAATCGCCTTCACCTCGAGCGGGTGCATGGTGCAGAAGTCGGCGATCTGCTCGAAGGAGAGCGAGGTATTGTCGACCAGCCAGACGGCGGTCGCCTTCGGCATCAACAATTGCTGGGCCATGGATAAAATCCTCCTGTTCGCCTGTCCGGGGAGGGCAGGCCGTGGATCATCTCAGGATGTCCGGGAAATCGCGTTCGATATAAATCGTTCACGATGTCAGCGCAAGGAAAAGACGGGGCGACGCATCCCAAGTCCACGTTCCTGCATCGATTCACATGCAAGTGACGAGAACCGACAGCCTGGAGAGCACGAATACCGAGACGCTTCGAAGCCGATGTCGAAGGCTCCGCGCGTCTCGCGCTTCGGCATTGCGAGCAGCACGAGGATGACCCTCACCATGGCGACGCGGCCGGCCGACCGGTCTCGTGGCACCATTTCGGATACGGCGCCACGAGGCGGCGGCACGAGAGAAGTCGTCTCGTCGGCAGAGGGCGAATTGCGCCGGTCGAAACGCTAGGCGTCGCCGCGCCCGGTGGTCAGGACGATCTTGCCGATATGGTCGTCGTCCATGTGTCGGTGGGCATCGGCTGCCGCTCCCAACGGGTAGGTCCGGTCGATCAGCGGCTTGACCTTGCCGCTCTCGATCAAAGGCAGGACGTGCGTGGAGAGTTCCTCGGCGATTTGTGCCTTGAATTCGACCGGCCGGTTGCGCAGCGTCGAGCCGGTGAGCGTCAGCCGCTTGCGCATGATCTTGAACAGGTCGATTTCGGCCTTGGCACCTTTCTGGACTGCGATCTGGACGATCCTGCCATCTTCCGCCGCCACTTCGACGTTGCGGGCGGCGTAGTCCCCCCCGATCATGTCGAGGGTAATGTCGATGCCCTTGCCGCCGGTCGCCTCCTTCAACGCTGCGACGAAGTCGGCGTCCTTGTAGTTGATGCAGCCGTCCGCGCCGAGCCGTTCGGCGGCGCGGCACTTGTCGTCGCTGCCGGCCGTCGCGAAGACTCTCGCTCCGAAGGCATGAGCCAGCTGGATCGCCGTCGTGCCGATACCCGACGTTCCGCCATGGACGAGGAACGTCTCGCCGGCCTTCAGGCCGCCGCGCTGGAAGACGTTGTGCCAGACGGTGAAGAAGGTCTCCGGAAAGCCGGCTGCTTCGACGAGGCTCAGCGCCGTGGGCACCATCAGGGCGTTGGCTTCTGCCACCACGACGAAGTCGGCGTAGCCGCCGCCGGCAACGAGGGCCATGACCCGATCGCCTTCGGAAAAACGCGTTGCCCCGTCGCCGAGCCTCGCGACGCGGCCCGCGACTTCCAGGCCGGGCCATTCGGGGGCGCCGGGGGGCGGGGGGTAAAGGCCCTGGCGCTGCATGACGTCGGGCCGGTTGACGCCCGCGGCACCGACTTCGATCAGGATCTCACCTTCGCCCGGTGTCGGCACGTCGCGCTTGGCGATGCGCAGCGCCTCTGGTCCGCCTGGCTCGCCGATTTCCACAACGCGCATTTCACGGTCCGCCACCATGTCCGATCCTCTTTCGTCTCGCTTGCCTTCAAGCCTCAAATCCCGGCCCGCCGAACCAAAGGTAGAGGAATTCTTGCGATGAGAAGCTGCCGTTAAGGGCTGGGTAAGGTTTCGAAGGTATCACTGAATTCAGTCCAGTTCGCTGGATAGGCGGCGCGGTTTTCCGCACCGTCTGACGCCTCCCTGTTGAAACTCCTGAGAGCCGTTTTCCAACGGCTCTTTTTTTTGCCCTGCGCCCGGATTGTGGGTATTAACCGAGGTTAAGGAAAAGCTACCGGCATGGCTTGCTTCGGCGGCCAAGCCGCAGCACTTTGGCCCGGCGACAAGGCATTACATGTTGCCTTCGTTGTGATTCATCCGGCAGGCAGGCAGGAGTTGGCGCTAGGCGATGGCACCTCAGATGACAGATTCGCGTGAAGACGACCGGACCGTCAAGCTCGCCGAGCACCTGGCGTTCTCGCGATCGTTTCAGCCGCTCTTCAACGAGGGCATGGCGATGGTCGACGAGACGGCCGGCTATCTCGACGGCGAGGGCCGGGCCGAGGCGAAGCGTCTCGACCGGGCGGGTGCGACGCTCTATGCCGCCGAATCGATGCGATTGACCACGCGTCTGATGCAGGTCGCCTCATGGCTGCTGCTGCAACGCGCGGCCAATCAGGGCGACATGTCGCGCAGCCAGGTCGAGGCTGAAAAGGTCAAGGTGCGCCTGGAAGGTCTCGGCTCGGCAAAGGAGTCGCCGCAATATGGCCAACTGCCGGAGCGCTTCCGCGACCTCGTCGAACGGGCGATCAAGCTCGAACGGCGCATCGCCATGCTCGACCGGGAAATCTATGGAACCGGCGGCCCCGACGAGCCTGGAACCGAGGCGAACAACCCGGTCGGCCAGCAGATCGACCTTTTGAAGACGGCGTTCCACGGCTGAGGGCGAAATTCGGCTGCAGCATGCATTGTGGCCGAGGGTGGGCGTCTTTGACGCCTTCATATCCTCGGTCCGTCCCGCTGCGGACATATGCAGCGCTCATCGCCCCGCCGCGATCGCCATCAGCCGTTCAACATCGATGACCCGTTCGAGAGCGTCCGCGATCTCGTCGAGCGCCGCCTCCACGGACTGACCGTATCCGGTCTCCCCGCCGGCGACCCCGAACCGCGCGAGGAACGCCCGGCGGAATTCGTCGGCCCCGAACAGGCCGTGGAGATAGGTGCCCGAGATGTGCCCGTCACGCGACGTCGCCCCATCCGGCGCGCCATCCAAGATCGCCACCGGACGCGCGCAGTCCGGCCCGCTCGTCTTGCCCAGATGGATCTCGTAGCCTTCGAGCGAGAGTCCGCCCGGCGTCGTTGCCCGGCCGGGGCGAACGGTCTTTTCCGGTTGCATGACCGTCTCGACGTCGAGCAGCCCGAGCCCCTCCGCCGCGCGCTCCTCGCCCTCGATCCCGTCCGGGTCCCGCACCGTGTTGCCGAGCATCTGGTAGCCGCCGCAAAGGCCGACGACATGACCGCCGCGGGCGACATGGGCGGCAATGTCGCGGTCCCAGCCGTTCGCCCTGAGGGTTGCAAGGTCGCCGATGGTCGACTTCGATCCCGGCAGAACGACGAGCTTGGCTCCCTCGGGCAGCCGCTCGCCGGGACGCACGAAGACGACCGCGATGTCGGGCTCGGCCTTCAGGGGATCGAGATCGTCGAAATTGGCGATCCGGCCGATGACCGGCACCGCGACCTTCAGCCGCGCCGTTTTCGTGGCGGCAACACCGGGCCGCTCCAGTGCGACGGAATCTTCCGCCGGCAGGCGGGCTGCGGCGGCAAGATGTGGGACGACGCCGAGACTTTCCCAGCCGGTGAAGCGGGTGATCGCGGTCAGTCCTTCGTCGAACAACGACGGGTCGCCGCGAAAGCGGTTGATCAGATAGGCCTTCACCATCGCCCGGTCGCTCTCCGGCAGGATCGCGTGGGTGCCGACGAGCGAGGCGATGACGCCGCCGCGGTCGATGTCGCCGACGAGGATCACCGGGACATTCGCGGCCGTCGCAAAGCCCATATTGGCGATGTCGTTCTGGCGCAGGTTGATCTCGGCGGCCGAGCCGGCGCCCTCGACGACGACGAGATCGGCCTCGCCCGACAGCCGCTCGAAGCTTGCGAGCACCGTGTCGAGAAACCGCGCCTTCAGCGCCTGATATTCGCGGCCCTTGGCGGCGCCCGCCACCTTGCCGGCCACGACGATCTGGCTGCCGGTCTCCGACTGCGGCTTGAGCAGCACCGGGTTCATGTCGGTGGTCGGCGGGATCCGGCAGGCCAGCGCCTGCAGCCATTGCGCCCGGCCGATCTCGCCGAATTCCCCCGAGCCGGGGATCATCGCGACGGCGGCGTTGTTCGACATGTTCTGCGGTTTGAACGGGCGCACGGCGAGGCCGCGATTAGCAAACAGCCGGCAGAGGCCGGCGACGAGCACCGACTTGCCGACGTCGGACCCTGTCCCCTGCAGCATGATCGCCGGTGTCCTGCCCATGGGCCGCTCCCTCTTCTGTGCTCCCCGGCCTACTGCCAGAGGAGCTTGATGGCCAGCGCCAGGCAGACGACGACGAGCAGCGGGCGGATGAACCTCGCGCCGAAGCGCATGGCCGTCATCGCGCCGAGCCTTGCGCCGACGAATTGTGCGACGCCCATCATCAGGCCGAGCTTCCAGATCACCGAACCGGCGAGCGCGAAGACGGCGAAGCCGCCGAGATTGGAGGCGAAGTTGAGGAGCTTCGTATGCGCCGTCGCCTTGAGGACGCCGTAGCCGGCGAGAGCGACGAAGGCCAGCATGAAGAACGAGCCGGTGCCGGGCCCGAACAGCCCGTCATAGGCGCCGATCAGCGGCACCAGCGTGAAGGCGAAGACTGCCGGCGAGAGGCGCCGTTCCGCGTCGATGTCGGACATGCCGGGTTTGAGCGCGAAGAACAGCGCGACGGCGATCAAGAGGAAGGGCAGGCCGGTTTCGAGAATCTCCGTCGGCAGGATCCGCGCCCCGAGCGCGCCGAGACACGCGCCGGCAAAGGACAGGACGGCCACCGGCGCCTGTTCCCTGAGGTTCATGTGCCCCTTTGCGGCATAGGCGATCGTCGCCGAGCCCGAGCCGAACAGCGACTGCACCTTGTTGGTGCCGAGCGCCGTCAGCGGGTCGAGGCCCGCGAGAAGCAATGCGGGAATGGTGATCAGCCCGCCGCCGCCGGCCACCGCGTCGACATAGCCGGCGAGGAAGGCCGCGGCGACGAGAAAGAGGATGATATCGATTGTCATGGGTGCCGGTTTCGAAGGGAAACCGCCCCTAGCACGCGGGGTGACCGAAGCTCAATCGAAACGGCACTGCAGCTTCGGGGCGTTCCTCCGCACCGAGGCCGCAAGGTCTCCGTGCGCCTCAGCGAATGACTAGAACGGGGATGGCGCAGGACTGGATGATCTGCGTCGTGGTGCTGCCGACGATGAGCCGGCGGATGCGCGAATGGCCGTAGGCGCCCATCACCAGAAGATCGATCCCGTCCTGACCGACGCGCTTGGCGATCCGCTCGTCGGCATCGCCGCTCGCCGTCTTCACCGTCACCTCGTAGCCGGCCGCCTTGAGCTGTCGCTGGGCCTCGCCAAGGCGCTCGCCGGCGTCGCCCGTCGGCTCGCCGACCATGAAGAGTTTGCACGGAACGCCCGTCAGCAGAGGGCTCGCCGCCAGCTTCTCGACGATCGTGCCCGAACTGCGGCCGCCGTCGAAGGCCACCAGGAAGCGCCGGATCGGCCGGAAGGCGCGCGAGGCGACCAGCACCGGCTTGGAGCTTGCCCGGATCACCCGCTCCAGATTGGAGCCGAGATGGCCCTTGGCGAAATCGGCGGCCTCGCCGCGCTTGCCGATGACGACGAGGCGCGCCTCGGCCTCCATGTCGGAGATCGCATCGGCGACGTCGCCGTTGCGCAGATGCTTTTCGACCTTGGCTGCGCCGCGTTCCTTCACGCGGGCCCCCGCCTGATCGAGCAGCAGCCGGCCGCGCCGGACCGACACCTTCGACTTCTTCTCGTCGAGCTCCGACAATTCGGCGAGAAGCGCTTCGCGCTCGCCGAATTCCAGATTGCCGGAAAAATCGATCGCCCGGCTCGACGTCTCCCGACGGCCGAGGGCATGGACGAGATCGACCGGCACGCCGAGCCGCTCCGCCGCCCATGCGGCATGATCGCAGACGCTTTCGGCATAGGTCGATCCGTCCACGCAGGCCAAAATTCTGGTCATCTTCGCCTCCCTAATGCGCCGAGAGCTGGTCGAGCGCGCCCGGCTTGTCGTGGATCGCCAGCCGGTCGACGATCGTCGCGCTCGCCTCGTTGAGACCCTTCAGCTCCACTTCGGCGCCCTCGCGGCGGAACTTCAGCACGGCTCGATCGAGCGCCGCGACCCCCGACAGATCCCAGATATGGGCCGACGTGACGTCGATGACGACCTTTTCGACCGCTTCCTTGAAGTCGAAGGCCGAGGCGAACCTGTCCGATGAGGCAAAGAAGACCTGGCCTTCGACGCGGTAGGTCCGGGTCAGCCCGTCCTCGGAGAGCGTCGAGGTGACCCGGAAGATCTGCGCCACCTTCGAGGCGAAGAAGACACCCGACAGCATGACGCCGACGAGGACGCCGATCGCCAGATTGTGCGTCCAGACCACCGTCACCACCGTCGCCAGCATGACGACCGACGAGCGGCGGGGATTGCTGCGCAGATTGACGATCGACGACCAGGAGAAGGTGCCGATCGACACCATGATCATCACCGCGACGAGCGCCGCCATCGGGATGATGGCGACGAAATCGCCGAGGACGAGAATGAGGAACAACAGGAAGATGCCGGCGGCGAAGGTCGACAGACGCCCGCGCCCGCCGGACTTCACGTTGATCATCGACTGGCCGATCATCGCGCAGCCGGCCATGCCGCCGAAGAAGCCGGTAACGGTGTTGGCGATGCCTTGGCCGACACATTCGCGGTTCTTGTCGGACCCGGTGTCGGTCAGATCGTCGACGATCTGCGCCGTCATCAGGGATTCCAACAGGCCAACCGCAGCGACGCCCGCTGAATAGGGCAGGATGATCAACAGCGTCTCGAGGTTGAACGGCACGTCGGGCAGCAGGAACACCGGCAGTTCCGAGGGTAGCTCGCCCATGTCGCCGACGACCCGCAGATCCATGCCGAAGGCGAGCGAGATCGCCGTGACGACGAGGATGGCGATCAGCGGCGAGGGAACGGCCGTGGTGATGCGCGGAAAGAGGTAGATGATGGCAAGGCCGAGGGCGACCATCACATAGGTCATCGACGGCACGCCGATCAGTTCGGGCACCTGCGCCATGAAGATCAGGATCGCCAGGGCGTTGACGAAGCCCGTCATCACCGAGCGCGAGACGAACTGCATGGCGTTGCCGAGCTTCAGGAACCCGGCGGCGATCTGCAGAAGCCCGGCGAGCACCGTAGCCGCGAGGAGATATTGGAGGCCGTGCTCGCGCACCAGCGTGACCATCAGCACGGCGGTCGCTGCCGTCGCGGCGGAAATCATGCCGGGCCGGCCGCCGACGAAGGCGATGAGGACGGCGATCGAGAAGGACGCGTAGAGGCCGATCTTCGGATCGACGCCGGCGATGATGGAAAAGGCGATGGCTTCGGGAATCAGCGCGAGGGCGACGACGAGGCCGGAGAGCAGGTCTCCACGCACGTTGCCGAACCACTCGTGGCGGAGTGTTTCAAGGTTCATGTTTTTATGATCACGCGGGAAAATCGGATCGCCCATCGGATGGGACGAGGCGGTCTGGAGTTGGCCGGGGGATGGGCGCCCGGCGTAGCCACCCAATCGAATGGGTCCTTGCGTCAGCTGCTGATGCCATTTCGCAGCTGCGAGATCAAGGGCGCAGACTTTACCGCCGCCATTCGGCGCAATCGGCGAACAGGCCGTCACCATCCGGCACGCCCCGACCTGCTTGACGCCGGCGCCCGGCAGTCCGAAGTCCTGCATCGATCCGAAGACTTCTGCGAAGACGCATTGGGGACCATCACCATGAAGAAGATCGGCTTTCTCTCCTTCGGGCATTGGACGCCGTCGCCGCGATCGGGGACGCAGTCGGCCGCCGACACGCTGCTGCAGTCGATCGATCTCGCCGTCGCGGCCGAGGAACTCGGCGCCGACGGCGCCTATTTTCGCGTCCACCATTTCGCCCGCCAGCTGGCATCGCCGTTTCCGCTGCTCGCCGCCGTCGGCGCGAAGACGAGCCGCATCGAGATCGGCACCGGCGTCATCGACATGCGCTACGAAAACCCGCTCTACATGGCCGAGGACGCGGGCGCGGCGGACCTCATCTCCGGCGGGCGGCTGCAACTCGGCATCTCGCGCGGCTCGCCCGAGCAGGTGATCGAGGGCTGGCGCCATTTCGGCTATGCGCCCGCCGAAGGCGAGAGCGACGCCGACATGGGACGGCGGCATGCCGAGGTGTTCCTCGACGTCCTGAAGGGCGAGGGCTTCGCCAAGCCGAGCCCGCGGCCGATGTTTCCCAACCCGCCGGGGCTCCTGCGCATCGAGCCCTATTCGGAAGGGCTGCGCGAGCGGATCTGGTGGGGCTCGGCCTCCAACGCCACGGCAGTCTGGGCGGCTGAGCGGGGCATGAATCTGCAGAGTTCGACCCTGAAGGAGGACGAGACCGGCGAGCCGTTCCACGTCCAGCAGGCGAAACAGATCCGCCGCTACCGCGAGGCCTTCGCGGCGGCCGGCCATCAGCGCGAGCCGCGCGTCTCGGTCTCGCGCTCGATCTTCCCACTGGTGAGCAACGAGGACCGGGCCTATTTCGGCCGCGGCAAGGATGGCGACCAGATCGGCGTCATCGACAATATGCGGGCGATCTTCGGGCGCTCCTACGCTGCAGAGCCCGACAGGCTTGTCGAGGAGCTGAAAGGCGACGAGGCAATCGCCGAGGCCGACACGCTGCTCCTGACCGTGCCGAACCAACTCGGCGTCGCCTACAACGCCCATGTGATCGAGGCGATCCTGACGCATGTCGCGCCGGCGATGGGCTGGCGGTGAGGGATGGTGGCGCTTCCACGGTGCTGGGCTTATTTATAGGAGCCGCCCTGAGATCGACGGCAGAAGAGGTCGCGGATGATCGTCACCGTTGCGGAGCGAAAGAGCGAGGAAGCGGCGCGCCGATCAGTGGCGGTTGCCGCGGTTGTCGCGGAACTGGGCGACCATGCCCGGCGTCTTGGCGGTCGATACATTCTGTACGGATCGGCGGCACGGGGGGCAATGCGCTATGACAGCGACGTCGACCTCATTCTCGATTTTCCATCTGCGGCCGAAGGGGAGGCGTGGCGTCTCGCCGAAGCGGCCTGCAATCGCCATCGGCTGCCTTGCGACATCCTTCCTCTATCGATGACGGAGGGCAGGTTCCGTTCGCGAATCGAGGCGGAAGGAACGGTGGTCTCATGAGGGATGCGCGCTGGCTCGACGTATCGGACGACATCCGAAGCGCGGCGCATCATTTCAACATGGCGTGCAGGCTCTACGAGGCCGGGAACCTCGAGGGAAACGGCTTCGACCCTTATCGCAATCGCATGGCCTTCTTGCAGGCCATGCAGTCCGGCCACACCTCGCTCGAAGGCGCTCTGGAGCGCATCCTCGATATTCTGAGCGAGGAGAAGCCTTCGGGGCCGAGCTATCACGCTGATCTCATCAGGCGCGTGGCTCGCGAGTTTCCCGGGCGGCGGCCGGCGATCATCACGGCGGATCTCGCCGAGGCGATCGATGAAACGCGCAGGTTCCGCCATGTTGCCCGAAAGAACTACAACAATTTCAGGGTCTCGGATGCGGGCAACGCAGTGGCCGCAGGTCGGAGGCTTGCGGATCGGCTGGAGAGCGAAATCGAGACGTTTCGTGATACGATCGACCCGGCATGACTTAGGTCACGAACGGGTTGAGGGACGGCTCCGAGGGCGGCTGATCGCTCACTCCGGATGCTTGTGGATCGGATCGACCCAATAGACCGCCTCGGGCTTTTCGACCGGATCGACATCGGTGATGTTGACCACCACCGCCTCGTTGTCGGAGCGCACCAGCACGCATTCGAGCGGCGCGCCGGGATCGGCGTTGATCTCCTGATGGGGCACGAAGGGCGGCACGAAGATGAAGTCGCCGGGCTCCGCCTCGGCGACGAATTCCAGCCGCTCGCCCCAGCGCATCCGGGCCTTGCCGCGCAGGACGAAGATGACGCTTTCCAGCTCGCCGTGATGGTGCACGCCGGTCTTGGCGTCCGGCGCGATCGTCACCGTCCCGGCCCAGATCTTCTGGGCGCCGACCCGGGCGTGGTTGATCGCCGCCTGGCGGAACATGCCCGGGGTCTGGGCGGTGTTGGCGTCCAGCTTGTCCCCCTTGATGACGCGCACGCCATCGTGTTTCCAGCGGGGTTCGTCGGCGTGGCTGTGGTCGGTCATCGAGGCCTCCTCGTCGGGCGGTAACGCGCTGATCGTATCCCCAAGCGAGCTTCGGCAAAAGCCTTGCGCATCGTTCCGGAAGAGGGCGCGTCCTTTCCCCTTGCCGCAACGCTCCGCCCCGGCTGCCGCGCTTAGCCTCTCAAGGCTTCCGTTCGAGTGTCAATCGGCGGCGCATGTCGACCCTGCCAGCCTCAAAATGTTCGACGACCATCACGCCGATCGGCGCCGAAACCCCGCGCTGATAGACACCGACAGGAGCGAGCGCCTTCGGTTCCAGCGGAAGACGAACGCGTCAAGGGAGGCGTCCATGTGCTTCTCGCGGAAGCCGTGGAAGGTGCCGAGCGCCCAGCGCTTCACGTTCGAGAAGACGCGGTGGTTGCGATCGAAGGTTGCGTGCGCGGGCAGCGCGTTGCGGCCGCGTTCGGAGCGCCTACGAACAGCCCTTTTTCTCAGCCGGCTCGAAATGAACGGGCGGACAGTTCGATTGCGTTCCATGCATCGAAATTCGATATGTAAAGCAAAAAGTACATATAGTTTGTCTTTCATAAATACATTAATTCACGAATTTAGATTTATCGGCTCGAAGATGTCGTTTCATGATGTGTTAATCGGCTCAACGGTAAATTGTCACTGAAAATAGATCGCATTCGTCGATCTATCCCGTCTTGCTGACTGTCTGCTTCACTTCCGATTCTACTGCTTATCCCTTTGGGGACACCAAAGGGGCATCTGCATGCACGAAGCAGTGGCATGTTTCCCTCCCTCATCGAAAGGCCAAGCATGCCCAAGAGCATTCTCATGATCGACGACTCGCCCTCGGCACGGCAGGTCGTCGGGCTGACGCTGAAAAGCGCCGGCTGCCAGGGTCTCGAAGCCGCTGACGGGTCCGAGGCGCTGACCAAGGCGCTTGCAAACAAGGTCCACGCCGTCGCCATCGACCTGAACATGCCGGTCATGGACGGACTGACCTTCATCCGGAAGTACCGCGCCGAGACGGCAAGCGGTGTGCCCATCGTTTTTCTCACGACGGACCCGAGCGCCGCGGTCAAAGAACAGGCCAAGCAAGCAGGCGCCACCGGGCGGATGGTGAAGCCCTTACAGCCGGATCAGCTTCTCGCCGAGGTCCGGACGGTGGCGAGCGCATGACCAGCACCGATCCAGCCGAGACTTTCAGGCACGAGGCGGCAGGCCTTCTGGAGATCCTCGAACAGTCGCTCCTCGACCTCGAGAAGCGTCCTGACGACGGCGACCTCGTGTCCTCGGCGTTCCGGGCGCTCCACACGCTGAAGGGGTCGGGCGCAATGTTCGGCTTCACGGCGGTCTCTTCCTTCATCCACGACTTCGAAACCGCGTTCGACAAGGTCCGCAAAGGCGAAGCTGCCGCGACGGCGCCTCTCGTCGCCGCGGCCCTTCGGGCCAAGGATCATGTCGCCGCGCTGATCGCGGACGAGTCTGCCGTCGATCCCCAAAAAGGTGCCGCGATACTCCGAGCGCTGGCAGAGGCGATATCGGCTCCGGCTCCGAACGGATCCGACTGGTTGGTGAGCTTTCGCCTGCCGGACAATGCATTGATTCATGGCACCAATCCCAAGCTCCTCTTCGCGGAGATGCAGTCCCTCGGCGCCTGCGAGATCCTCGACCGGTCGGTGCCAGTCGCTCCGGTCGGCGAGATCGACCCCGACTTCCTCTATCTCGGCTGGGCCGTCAGAATCGATGGAGCGGTCGAGCTGCCGGCGATCGAGGACGTGTTCCTGTTCATCCGCGACGATATGGAACTGACGATCGAGCGGAGCGACGGCGGCAAGCAAGAAAATGCCACTGCCGAGGAAGCACCCCCGCAAGCTGCCAGGGCGAGCGAAGTCCTGCGGTGCGAGCCGGAGAGCGATGCCTCCAGTTCGGCACAGAAGGACAAGACGGCGACCCTGCGGGTTCCGGCCGAGCGGCTGGACGAGCTGATGGACCGGGTGGGCGAGCTCGTCATCGCCCAGGCGCGCCTCAGCCAGCTCGCCGTCAGCCGGCACGATCCGGCTCTGGTCAGCATCGCGGAGGACATCGAACGGCTGACTTCCAGTCTGCGTGACACCACGATGGGCACGCGGATGGTGCCGATCGGGACGCTGTTCGGCCGCTTCCGCCGCCTCGTCCACGATCTCTCGCGGGACCTCGGCAAGCAGGTGACCCTGGTGACGAGCGGCGAGGAGACCGAACTCGACAAGACCGTCATCGAGCAGCTTGCCGACCCCTTGGTCCATCTCATCCGCAACGCCATGGACCACGGCATCGAGCCAAGCGCGGAGCGACGGGCGAGCGGGAAAGGCGACACGGCGACGCTGCGGCTCTCGGCGGCCCATCGCGGGGCGGAAGTCGCCGTCACCATCGCCGACGACGGCGCCGGTCTCGACACGGCGCGCATCCGCGCCAAGGCCGAGGCGAGCGGGTTGATCGCTCCGGGCGCGGTGCTTGGGGAGGCGGACGTCAATCGCCTGATCTTCGAGGCCGGCTTCTCCACGTCCCGATCCGTCACCTCCCTGTCCGGGCGCGGCGTCGGCATGGACGTCGTCAAGGGCACGATCGAGGGGCTGCGCGGCTCCGTCGACCTTGCCAGCGAGCCCGGTTACGGCACCGAGGTCACCCTGCGGCTGCCGCTGACGCTGGCGATCATCGACGGGCTGCTCGTCCGGGTCGGGTCCGGTCGCTACACGATCCCGCTGGCCGCGGTCGAGGAGTGCATCGAACTGCCGAAGAATGCCGGCGAGATGCGCGGGCGCAGCTTCCTCGACGTGCGCGGGGAACTGGTTCCCTTCATGCGGCTGCGCGATCTCTTCCATGCCGACGGCGAGGCGGACGTCTACCAGAAGGTGGTGATCGTCTCGTCCGGCCAGATCCGCATCGGGCTCGTCGTCGATCAGATCATCGGCAACAACCAGACCGTCATCAAGCAACTGTCGCGGCTGCACTCGACCCTGAAGACCTTTTCGGGCGCGACCATTCTCGGCGACGGCACCGTCGCCCTCATTCTCGACGTCATGAACCTCGTCGGCTTCGGACAGAAGCTCGAAGAAACCCGGCGCGACGACGTGCTGGCGAGGGCGGCGTGACCGCAAAATCGGAGAAGACCGTCATGCATGCCCTGACCATCCGGCTTCAGGACGAGATCTTCGCCCTGGAGGCGACGAGCGTCCGCGAGATCCTCGATACGGTGCCGATCACCCGGGTCCCGAACGCGCCGGATTTCGTCGGCGGCCTCATCAACGTGCGCGGCACCGTCGTGCCGCTGGCGGACCTCAGGGTCGTCTTCGGCATGCAGCGACCGCCGACGGACCAGGACACCCGCATCGTCGTCGTCGAATTCGAGCTCGACGGCGAACCGTTGGTTGCGGGCATCCTGGCGGACAAGGTCCACGAGGTCACCGAAATCGACGCCGGTTCGATGGAGGCGGTTCCGGCGGTCGGCATGCGCTGGCCGCCCGCCTTCATCCGCAGCATCGGCAAGCGGGGCGACGGCTTCGTCATCATCCCCGACATGCAACGCATCTTCCGCATCGAAGCCGGCCTCGACGCCGCAGCGGCTTAAGATCCAACGAAAGGCAAGACCCATGAGACTGACCCTGAAGCTCAAGCTGGCCGCGACCTTCGTCGTCGTCATCGCTCTGTCGGCCGGCGGCATGTTGATCGCCACCGACAATCTGTCGAAGCTGAACGAGTCCTTCGATTATGCCGTGAAGGGCAACGTCGCCCGGATCCAGATCGCCAACGCCATCAGCGTCCAGAACACCCGCCTCGGCCGCCAGGAAAGCGATCTGATCCTGACCACCGGCGATGAGGACATGAAAACCCTCACCACGGAGATGAGTAAGAACATCGCCGCCATCCGCGAGGACGCAGCGGAGCTGCGGGACTTGTCGTCCGAGCAGGGCAAGCCGATGGTCGATGCCTTCACCGCAGCCTTCGACAAATACATGGTCGATCACGGCGAGATCCTGCGGCTGGCGCTTCTGAACCAGAACGAGCAGGCCTTCGCAATGTCGACCGGTGCAGGACGCGCCTCCCGGCAGGAGGCGGCGGCGGCTCTCGCCAAGATCGTCGCTTTCAACAACCAGCAGCTCGACGAGGCCAACCAAGCCAACACCGACCTCTACATGTTTGCCAGAAACCTCGTTTTCGGCATCCTGATCGGCTCGGTCGTCTTCGCGGCGCTGGCTGCTCTGTGGATCATCCTGTCGATCTCCCGCGGCCTGCGAAATGCGCAGCAGCTCGCCGAGACCGTGGCTGGCGGCGATCTGCGGACGATGGCCGCGGTGAAGTCGAACGACGAGATTTCCGACGTTCTCGTGACGCTGAACCGCATGGTCGAGAAGCTGCGTGAGGTCGTCGGCGACGTCGCCTCGGCATCCCGCAACGTCGCGTCTGGCTCAGAGGAGATGTCGGCGACGGCCGAGCAGCTTTCGCAGGGTGCGACGGAGCAGGCCTCCTCCACCGAAGAAGTTTCGGCGTCGATGGAACAGATGGCCGCCAACATCAAGCAGAGCGCCGACAACGCCGCCCAGACCGAAGCCATCGCCAAGCGTTCGGCGACCGACGCCATCGCCAGCGGCGAAGCCGTCGCGGGTGCCGTCGCGGCCATGAAGACCATCGCCGAAAAGATCATGGTGGTGCAGGAAATCGCCCGCCAGACCGATCTCCTCGCCCTCAATGCAGCGGTCGAAGCCGCACGGGCCGGCGAGCACGGCCGCGGCTTTGCGGTCGTCGCCTCCGAGGTGCGCAAACTCGCCGAGCGCAGCCAGGCGGCAGCGACCGAGATCTCCGGCCTGTCCGGCAACACGGTCAGAGCGGCGCAGCAGGCCGGCGACATGCTCGCCAAGCTCGTTCCCGACATCCAGAGCACGGCAAAGCTCGTCGAGGAGATTTCCTCCTCCAGCAGCGAGCAGACGGTCGGTGCCGGGCAGGTCAATTCCGCCATCCAGCAGCTCGACAAGGTCACCCAGCAGAACACCGCGGCCGCCGAGGAAATGTCCTCGACCGCCGAGGAACTGGCGAGCCAGGCCGAGCAGTTGGCCGGCGCCATCAGCTATTTCAAGCTGGATGACGGCGCCCCGTCGACCCGCAGCGCTTCGAAAGCGGTCCCCGCGGCCAAGACGGGTACCCGGACGAAGTCCAAGGTGACCCCGGAAGCCGAACGGGCCCTGCGCAAGATGTCGGAGCGGATGCACGGCAAGGGCGGCGGCTTCGATCTCGACATGCACGAGGCCGGCGACGATCTCGACGGAGAATTCTCCCGCCGTTCGGCTGCCTGATAGGGGCGATCATGAACCAGATCGTCCAGTATCTCACTTTCGGTGTGGCGGAGGATCTCTTCGCCGCACCGGTCGGCCGGGTCCGGGAGATCCTGGATCTCGCGCCGATCTCGAGGCTGCCGCGCAGCCCTGCCGAACTCCTCGGCATGATCGACGTCCGCGGGGCGAGCGTTCCCGTGGTCGACGCGCGGCGTCTGCTCGGATTGGAGGAGACGACGGACACGACGAACACCCGCATCGTCGTCCTCACGATCATGCGCCGAAGCCGGGAGACGGTCTTCGGCCTGAAGACCGACCGGGTCTTCGAGGTGACGTCTCTCGACGAGGGGGCGCTGGAGGCGCCTCCCGAGATCGGTGCCGGCAACTGGAACGCGGGGGCGATCACCGGCATCGGCCGGCGCAACGGCGCCTTCGTGACGGTCTTCGACGTCGATCGGCTGTTTGACGCGGTCGACAGCGCCCAGGGAGCGATCGCCGCCTGACGGCGGCCGCTCCGGCTCTTCCCGACGATACAGAAAGCAGATCCCCATGGGCACCCTTGCCTCGAACACCGGCCACGATCATCTCGCGGCCGCCGATTTCGATCGGATCTCCGCTCTCGTCGGGGAGACGATCGGGATCAGGCTGACGGTCCAGAAGCGCCTGATGGTCGAGAGCCGGCTGCGCAAG
Source organism: Jiella pacifica (assembly GCF_010500815.1). Lineage (GTDB taxonomy): Bacteria > Pseudomonadota > Alphaproteobacteria > Rhizobiales > Rhizobiaceae > Jiella > Jiella pacifica. The sequence continues at coordinate 30,988 of NZ_JAAAMG010000011.1, read as the reverse complement.
CGGTTCCGGCAGATCGGCGAGAGCAGCTTCTCGGCCTATTGCCGGCACCTCTTCGACGAAGGCGGTCTGGAAGGCGAGATGGTGCACATCATCGACGCCATCACCACCAACAAGACCGACTTCTTTCGCGAGGACGAACACCTCGTTCTCATGGAACGGCAACTGGTTCCGGAGCTCCTGCAGCGCCGCAGGCAGGAGCGGCCCACCCTGAAGATCTGGAGCGCGGCAAGCTCGAACGGAGCCGAGGCCTATTCGATCGCGATGATCCTGCAGGACATGATCGATCGCGGCCGGTTGTTTCGCTACGCCATTCTCGGGACCGACATCTCGACCTCGGTCCTCAAGACGGCCCGCGAGGCGATCTATCCGCTCGGCGCCATCGCTCCGGTGCCGCAGCGCCTGGCCGAGCGATATATCCTCAGAGGTCGCGGCCCGGAGCGGGGCGATCAGGTCCGCATCGCTCCGGCGATCCGCAGGCGCGTGCTCTTCGAGCGCATGAACCTCATGGACGAGAGCTATCCCTACGACCGGGACGTGGACATCGTATTTCTGCGCAACGTCCTGATCTACTTCGACAAGGCCGACCAGGAAGCCGTCGTCCAGCGTCTCCTGGGCCATGTCCGGCCGGGAGGGTTCCTGGTCGTCGGGCATTCCGAATCGATGATCGTTCGGGAGGGTCCGGTCCGCCAGGTCGCATCGGGCGTCTTTCAGAAGCAGTAGGGGGAAACGAAGATGGCGAACGGTCGCAGCCGCGCGAAGATCCGCGTCCTGATCGTCGACGATTCCCCTTCGGTCCGGACGGTTCTCGGCGCCATCCTCGCGGGTGATCCGGAGATCGCGGTCATGGGCTCGGCGCCCGATGCCTATGCCGCTGCCGGAATGATCCGGGCCGAGATCCCCGACGTGATCTTCCTCGACATCGAGATGCCGAAGATGGACGGGCTGACCTTCCTCAAGAAGATCATGGCCCAGCGGCCGATCCCGGTCGTCATCTGCTCGGGCCTGACCGAAGAGGGATCCGACATGATGATGCAGGCGCTCGCGGCCGGCGCCGTGGACGTGATCACCAAGCCGAAGGTTCACACCGCGCAACATCTGCGCGAGTCGGCGATGACCATCTGCGACGTCGCCAAGGCGGCCGCGCACGCCCGTGTCCGTTCCCGCAAGCCGCGGCCAGTGACGCTGTCCGTGGAGGCCAAGAACCTCGCCTACATCCTCATCCCGGCGATCTCGCCGGAGCGGGCGGAGAAGCTGAAGCTGGCCACTCCATCGACCGAGGCCGTCATATGCCTCGGCGCCTCGACCGGCGGCACGGAGGCGCTGGCGACGGTTCTCACCACGCTGCCGGCCGACTGTCCGGCGACACTCGTCGTCCAGCACATGCCAGAGGGGTTCATCGAGGCCTTTGCCCGCCGGCTCGACGGTCTCTGCGCGCCGCGGGTCGCCGAGGCACGCGACGGCGATCTCGCCCTTCCGGGGCAGGTGCTGATCGCGCCGGGCAACCACCACATGATGCTGCGCCGGGCCGGCAGCCGATATTCCGTGGCCGTCGTCGACGGGCCGCCCGTCTGCCGCCATCGCCCGTCGGTCGACGTCCTGTTTCGATCCGCTGCGCAACGCGGCGGTCCGAACGTCGTCGCGGCGATCCTGACCGGCATGGGCGACGACGGCGCCCGCGGCCTCCTGGAGATCCGGCAGGCGGGCGGGCGCACCATCGCACAGAACGAGGAGACCTCTGTGGTGTTCGGCATGCCGAAGGAAGCGATCGACCGCGGCGGGGCCGGGCAGATCCTGCCGCTCGGCCGGATCGGCGCCGAGCTGCTGTCGCTCGTCAAGCCGCATCGCACGAAGCTTTCCTGACGCGTGCCGCCGCCGCGCCTGCTGCGGCGCAACGAAGCGCCTTCGCTCGGCCCAATTCCTGGGAATGACTTTCTCTCCCACAATGGGGAGAGAGGGCGGCCGTGCCGGAGGCATCGCGGCAGGGGAGCGCCTGCGAGTGGCAGCGCCCCTGACGCTTCGTCATCCTCGGCCCGCAGGGTCGGGGATCCATGCCTCAGCGGCTCTGCTATCGGTCGGGTTCAGGAGAAGCGCTTTTCGCCGCGGTACCAACACTCCCTACTGCGTACGAATGCCATCAAGCCCGCAGGTCGTGTCTTTGGAGTATCATCATCGCGTTTTGTTCTTTTGGCAGCGCCCGTGTGGTGTTCTCCACACGGGCGCTGCCGTTCATTGCAATGGCCCTCAGCTACACCCGCTCGTCGATCCACAGGTGTCGCATTTCAGACACGTGCCGTTCCTCACCATGGTGAAGTTGCCGCATTCCGAGCAGCTTTCGCCCGTGTAGCCCTTCATCATCGCGATCGACCGGCGCTCGGCGCTGGTGGCCTTGGGGGCTTCCGAGACGTTGGCGTTGTCCTTGGGCGTCGCCTCGTAGGCGAGCGGCTGGTCGAAGAGGCCCTGCGCCGGCGAGGTGTCTGAGACGGGGGCCGGGGTGTCGAGCGGCTCGATGTCGAGGGCGGCCGGGGCGGCCTCGTAGTTGCGCTTGAACGCGGTGGCCTGGCTGCCGCCGAGGGCCGTCACCGTGGCGCCCGAGCGGGCGGCGGTCGGTTGGGCCGCCGGGCTGGCCGCCTTCACCGGGGCGTTGGCAGCCGCCGGGCGGGCGGCGGCGGTCACCGGGGTGGGCTTCGCCGGCGCTTCGACCTTCGCCGATCCCTGGGGCTCGGCCGAGGAGACGAGGCGGAACTTCGCCGTCTGGCCGCGCACCATGCCCGACGAGATCGGCAGCGGCGCCGGCTTGTCGCCGGCGACCCCGCGGCCGATCGACGAGGCGCCGAAATCCTCCGGCTGGACATGGGCGAGGTCGTGGCGGTCGAGATAGGAGACTGCCAGCTCGCGGAAGACGTAGTCGAGGATCGAGGTGGCGTTCTTGATCGCCTCGTTGCCCTGCACCATGCCCGCCGGCTCGAATCGGGTGAAGGTGAAGGCGTCGACATATTCCTCCAGCGGCACGCCGAACTGCAGGCCGAGCGAGATGGCGATGGCGAAGTTGTTCATCATCGCGCGGAAGGCGGCGCCCTCCTTGTGCATGTCGATAAAGATCTCGCCGAGGCGGCCGTCGTCGAACTCGCCGGTCCTGAGATAGACCTTGTGACCGCCGACGATGGCCTTCTGGGTGTAGCCCTTGCGCCGGTTCGGCAGCTTCTCACGATCCCGGATGACCTTTTCGACGATGCGCTCGACGATCCGCTCGGCGACCTGCGTCGCCTGGGCAGCGGGCGGCGAGGCCATCAGAGCGGCGGCGACCTCCTCGATGGTCTCGTCCTCGTCTTCATCGTCGGCGATCAGCGAGGCGTTGAGCGGCTGGGAGAGCTTCGAGCCGTCGCGGTAGAGCGCGTTGGCCTTCAGCGCCAGTTTCCAGGACAGCATGTAGGCCGCGGTGCAATCTTCCACCGTCGCATCGTTCGGCATGTTGATGGTCTTGGAGATCGCCCCCGAGATGAAGGGCTGCGCCGCCGCCATCATGCGGATGTGGCTGTCGACCGAGAGATAGCGCTTGCCGATCCGCCCGCAGGGATTGGCGCAGTCGAACACCGGCAGGTGCTCTTCTTTCAGGAACGGTGCTCCCTCGAGGGTCATCGCACCGCAGACATGGATGTTGGCGGCGTCGATGTCCTTGCGCGAAAAGCCCAGCGCCGGCAGCATCTCGAAGGTGAAGTCGTTCAGCTGTTCGTCGGTGAAGCCGAGGACGTCCTTGCAGAACGCCTCGCCCAGCGTGAACTTGTTGAAGACGAACTTGATGTCGAAGGCCGAGACCATGGCGGCGTTCAGCGTCGCGATGATCTCGTCGGTGAAGCCCTTGGCCTTCAGCGAGGAGGGGTTGATCGCCGGCGCCTGGTTGAGATTGCCGTGACCGACCGCGTAAGCCTCGATCTCGGCGATCTGGCTTTCCGAGTATCCAAGCGTGCGCAGGGCGTCGGGCACCGCGCGGTTGATGATCTTGAAGTAGCCGCCACCGGCGAGCTTCTTGAACTTCACCAGCGCGAAGTCGGGCTCGATGCCGGTGGTGTCGCAGTCCATGACCAGGCCGATCGTGCCGGTGGGCGCGATGACGGAGACCTGGGCGTTGCGGAAGCCGTTCTTGGAGCCGAGCTCGACGGCCTCCGTCCAGGCGACCTTGGCGCGGCCGGACAGGCGCTTGTCCTTCAGCGAGGCGTGGTCGAGCGGCACCGGATCGACGGCCAGCGCCTCGTAGCCATTGGCGATGCCATGGGCGGCGCGGGCATGGTTGCGCATGACGCGCAGCATCGCTTCGGCGTTGCGCTCGTAGTCCGGGAAGGGCGACAGGACGCCGGCCATCTCGGCCGAGGTCTTGTAGGCGACGCCGGTCATCAGCGCCGAGATGGCACCGCAGATCGCGCGGCCTTCCTTGGAGTCGTACGGAATGCCCGACATCATCAGCAGGCCGCCGATATTGGCGAAGCCGAGGCCGAGGGTGCGGTAGTCGTAGGAGCGCTGGGCGATCTCCTTGGAGGGGAACTGCGCCATCAGGACCGAGATCTCGAGGACGACGGTCCAGATCCGCACTGCATGCTCGAAGGCCGCGGTATCGAAGCGCCTGACTTCCTGGCCCTCCTTGCCGGCCTCGCCCTTCACGCTCTCCTGGAACTGGATGAGGTTCAGCGAGGCGAGATTGCAGGCCGTGTCGTCGAGAAACATGTATTCCGAGCACGGGTTCGACGCGCGGATCGAGCCGGCCTCGGGGCAGGTGTGCCAATCGTTCATCGTGGTGTTGAAGTGCAGGCCCGGATCGGCGGAGGCCCAGGCGGCATAGCCGATCTGCTCCCACAACTCGCGGGCCTTCACGGTCTTGTGGACCTTGCCGTCGGTGCGGCGGATGAGGTTCCACTCCTCGTCGTTCTCGACGGCGCGCAGGAAGTCGTCGGTGAGCGAGACGGAGTTGTTGGAGTTCTGGCCGGATACGGTGAGATAGGCTTCCGAATCCCAGTCGGTGTCGTAGACCGGGAATTCGATCTGGGTGTAGCCCTGACGCGCGAACTGGATCACGCGCTTGGCGTAGTTCTCCGGCACCTGCGCCTTCTTGGCGTCCTTGACGGCGCGCTTCAGCGCCGGGTTCTTCATCGGGTCGAAGCAGTCGTCGCCCGACCCTTCGCAGTTCACGCAGGCCGACAGGATCGCCTTCATGTGCTTGGCGACGGTCTTCGAACCGGTGACGAGGGCGGCGACCTTCTCTTCCTCGCGGACCTTCCAGTTGATGTAGGCTTCGATGTCGGGATGGTCGATGTCGACGACGACCATCTTGGCCGCGCGCCGCGTCGTGCCGCCGGATTTGATGGCGCCCGCCGCCCGGTCGCCGATCTTCAGGAAGCTCATCAGGCCTGACGACTTGCCGCCGCCGGCGAGCTTCTCGCCCTCGCCGCGCAGGAAGGAGAAGTTCGAGCCGGTGCCGGAGCCGTATTTGAACAGCCGCGCCTCGCGCACCCACAGATCCATGATGCCGCCGTCATTGACGAGGTCGTCGGCGACGGACTGGATGAAGCAGGCGTGGGGCTGCGGGTGCTCGTACGACGTCGCCGAGCGGGTCAGCTGGCCGGAGCGGTAGTCGACATAGTAGTGGCCCTGGCTCGGGCCGTCGATGCCATAGGCCCAGTGGAGGCCGGTGTTGAACCACTGGGGCGAGTTCGGCGCGACCTTCTGGGTGGCGAGCATGTAGACGAGTTCGTCGCGGAAGGCGGAGGCGTCCTCCTCCGTTTCAAAGTAGCCGCCCTTCCAGCCCCAATAGGTCCAGGTGCCGGCGAGGCGGTCGAAGACCTGGCGCCCGTCCATCTCCGAGCCATAGCGCTCATCCTCGGGAAGCTTGGCGAGGGCCTTTTCGTCGGCGATCGAGCGCCAGAGGAAGGAGGGGACGTCGTGCTCCTCGACTCGCCTCAGCTTCGCCGGCACGCCCGCCTTGCGGAAATATTTCTGCGCCAGGATGTCCGAGGCCACCTGACTGAACTGCTCGGGGACGTCGATCCCCTCCAGCCGGAAGACGACCGAACCGTCCGGGTTCTTGATCTCGCTCGTCGCCTTGCGAAAGGCGACCTGAGCGTAGGGGCTTTCGCCGGCCTTGGTGTAGCGGCGCTCGAACTTCATGCCCATAAAACCCGTCCTCGATTGGCTGTCGTAAAGTGCCGCGCACGACCCTCGCATCCGTTGACGGACGATTCGCACGCTGTTCGCTGGATTCGCGCCGCCGACCGCATCTTGTGGTGCCGGTGTCGCGCAACCCCATATATAGTGGATCGAGAGGGTTTCGCGAAGCTTAATATGTCCGGTTTTATCGAATCACATGAGTTATCAACGGGATTCACCGGCGGGCGCTCGGTGCTGGGGATAACCGCTCCGGCCAGCTTGCGTTTGGACTGTCGAGGGTAGGGTGAGTCTGTTCGGACGGTCAATGTCGCGGCGGTGACATCTTTGCAGGAACACCCGGGACAAAGTGTGTACAAACTGCCGCACGGCCTGCGCCAGGCCTTGTAAACCAGCGGCCGAGCATCTTACCTTGAAATTTAGGCAATTCGCATTGCGAACGCCCGAACAGCATGGCGGCGCGCACCGTATGAGAAGCCGGTGCCCGTTCGTCGATTGCCGGATCTTTGGAAGGACCGTGTTTGTCTCGGCCTGAGCATTCGACGTGGAGACTCTCCGTCGCCGATCTGGTGGCGGCCGGGCCGGAGGAAGCGATCGACCGCGTGACCCGGTTGGCGGCGCGCATGCTCGGCGTTTCCGGCAGCTTCGTCGTCATCGTCGACGGCGATCGCCAGATCCTCAAGAGCGAGACCGGGCTTCCGCCGCGCGCCGACGCGGCAAGTCCCGACGGCCTGCGCCTCATCGCCGGGGAGGGGGCCCTTTTCCGGCACGTCATCGAGACGGAGCTGACACTTTCGGTCGACGACGTTCGAGCCGATCCACGCTTCGCCGGGAGCGCGTTTTCACGCTCGCTGGAGATCGGGGCCTTTCTCGGGGTGCCCGTGGGCTTGCCCGACGGCTCGACCGCAGGGGCCTTCTGCGTCTTCGACAGAGCGCCCCGCCGATGGACCGAGGCCGACCGGCTGCAGCTCGAAGAGTTTCGGGCGGTTCTTGCCGGGGAATTGGCATTCCGGCAGGAGGTCAAGCAGCGAAAGCACCTGGAGCAGCGGGCCTTCCTGGTGTCCCGCGAGATGGAGCATCGGATCAAGAACTCCCTGTCTTCGGTCCAGGCGCTCATCCTTTTGTCGGTGCGCGAGGGCCAGAGCGCATCGGAGATCCGCAACGATCTTCTCGAACGCGTCGCCTCGCTCGCCAAGACGCAGTCGCTGCTGGCCGACCGGGACGGCAAGGGAGCGCTGTTCGCCGATATCGTCACGGCCGAATTGCAGCATTTCGGCATCGGCACGAATGTCTGGATCGACGGGCCCGAAGTTCTCATCGGCAAGGACGACGCCATCTCCGTCGCGATGGTCGTCCACGAACTGGCCACCAACGCGACCAAGCATGGCGCCCTGGCGCCGCAGGTGAAGGGCGGAGTGGCGGTTCGCTGGCAGAAGGCCCTGCGGGACGGGCGGACGGCGATGACGTTTCGGTGGGAGGAATGGTTCGGCGGCGGTGCGCCTCCGGACGCTGCACAGACGGCGGGTCAACTCGGCTTCGGCACCGAGCTGCTCGAAACCCTCGTCCTCAGGCAGATGCGCGGCGAAATGGCCCGCGAACTGACCCCGGGTGGGTTTTCGTTCACCGCCACCGTGAGGCTGGCGGACGTGCCGGCCTAGCCCGGACGGGGGCAGGTGCAGGGGCCATTGATGTCCTGCCCGCTGCTTCGAGCATGAAGCGATGTCAGCCCTCGGTACCCCGCCCGATCGGCGCCTGGAAGCTCAGGCCGAGATCCCAGGGAAAGAAGATCCAGGTGTCCTGGCTGACCTCGGTGACGAATGTATCGACCATCGGACGGCCCTTCGGCTTGGCGTAGACGGCGGCAAAGTGGGCTTTCGGCAGCATCGCTCGGACCACGCCAGCGGTCTTGCCGGTATCGGTGAGGTCGTCGACGATCAAGACGCCGTCGCCATCGTCGGCCAGGAGCTCCGGGCTGATCTCCTTCAGCACCTTCAGCTCCCCCTGTTCGCTGTATTCGTGATAAGAGGCGACGCAGACCGTCTCGATCAGCCGAATGCCGAGTTCGCGGGAGACGATCGCCGCCGGCACCAGTCCGCCGCGGGTGATGCAGACGATCGCCCGCCACTCCTCCTGCCGCAGCCCGGCGAGGCGCCAGGCGAGGGCGCGCGCATCGCGGTGGAACTGGTCCCAGGAGACCGGAAACGACTTTTCCACCATCGACATCGCCAGCCTCTTTCCATCCATCTCGAAATTGAAGCGCTCCGATAGATCGAATGTGCCAGTGAGTGCAAGCTTCGGCCCTCTGGCATGAAGCCGCATCTGGCCCTCCCGAGGGGTGTACAAGCGGCTGCAAAGGAAAACCGTTCGTCAACCCGACTTTACTGAAAAGAAAGGGTTTGGCCGGCTATGGGTCGCCGCGCATTCGAAACCCCAGGGAACCCGGACACATGACTCTCGATCGCTACCAGCCCTACGCCCTCGCGCTGCTGCGCATCGTCACCGGGCTCATCTTCATGGAGCACGGCACCCAGAAGCTGCTCGGCTTCCCGGACGGTGCCATGGCGGGCGCCCAGCTGATGTCGCTTTCGGGCGTCGCGGGGCTGATCGAGATCGTCGCCGGCCTTCTCATCGTCATCGGCCTGTTCACCCGCATCGCCGCCTTCATCGCCTCGGGCGAGATGGCCGTGGCCTACTGGATGGCCCATGCGCCGCAGAACTTCTTTCCGGTGAACAACGGCGGCGATTCGGCGATCCTCTACTGCTTCATCTTTCTGTTCCTCGTCTTTGCCGGCGCGGGCGCGTTCAGCGCAGACGCTGCGAGAAGGGGATAATGCGCACGGCCTCGCGGCTCGCCCAATCCGCGACCCGAGGCAATGCCGGTGTCGACGGCCATACGAGCGGCGGCGCTGATGCGCCGCCGCTCGAAATATGTCAGGCGCCGAAGCCGCCGTCGATCGTGTGCATCGCACCGGTGACCATCGCCGCCTCCGGCCCGACGAGATAGGCGACCATCCCGGCGATTTCCGCCGGCTTGGCGTGCCGCTTGATCGCCATGAACGAGTGCATCAGATCCTTCATCGGGCCCTCCGCCGGGTTCATGTCTGTATCGACCGGGCCCGGCTGGACGACGTTGACGGTGATCTCGCGCGCGCCGAAATCGCGGGCAAAGCCCCGCGCCATGCCCTGCAGCGCAGACTTGGTCATGGCGTAGCCGGCGCCACCGGCAAACGGCATGCGGTCGCCGTTGACCGAGCCGATCACGACGATCCGGCCGCCGCGGTTCATGGTTCGAGCCGCGGTGACGATCGCGTGGTAGGGGCTGCGGACATTGACGTCGAGCATCCGGTCGATGGCGTCGGGCTCATGCTCCAGCGGATCGCCGAGAAGGCCGACACCAGCATTGATCACCAGAATGTCGAGCGGACCCGCTGCCTCCACGGTCGCTATCGTCTGGCCGCGGTCGGCGGAGTCCGCCCGGATCGCCGCCGCCCCGGTCTTCTCCGCGAGGGCGTGCGCGGCCGCTTCGGATCCGGCATAAGTGAAGCGCGTATCGGCGCCGTCGGCCTGCAGCCGTTCGACGACGGCCGCTCCGATGCCGCGGCTGCCGCCGAGGACGAGAGCCTTCTTGCCCGAAAGGGTAGTCATGAACTGTCTCCGCTGTTTTATTTAGCGAGCGATACATATATGGCGAGACTGGGAGTGCAAGGATTATTGTAGTGTCTAATACAAAAAAAATCGGACGGGGCCGCCCACGCGCCTTCTGCGCCGAGACGGCGTTGGCGGCGGCGACGGATCTGTTTCGGCAAAAGGGCTACGACGCGGTCACCATCGCAGAACTCTGCGACGCCACCGGCCTCAAGCCGCCGAGCCTCTATGCGGCCTTCGGGGCGAAGCGAGATTTGTTCGAACGCGCTGTCGAACTGTCTATTTCCACGACCGGACATCAACTTGTCGACAGTTTCACCGGCGAGGCAGACGTCGCCCGGGCGATCGCGGCGGTGTTCGAAAAGGCGGCGGAACTCTATGCACGGGATCGGGGTGGCCGGGCCTGCCTGGTGATGGAGGGCACGATCAATTGCTCCGACCCGGCCGTCAGCGACATGACGGCGCGGGTGCGGCGCGAGATGCGCGACACCGTTGCCGATCGGATCACCGCGTTCGCTCCCGGCGAGGCGGAGACGCTCGCCGATTTCGTCATGCTGGGCATCGCGGGGATCTCCGCCGCGGCGCGCGACGGCGTCGACGAGGCCACCTTGCGGGAAAGCGCGAAAATCCTCGCCGAGGGCGCGCGGCAGCGGCTGGAGACATCCGGGCCGGTGGAGAACGACAAACCCGTGTGAGCCGGGGCCCGCCCCTAGAAGCTTCAGCCGGCCTTGGCTCGTTCGGTCTCGACCAGCATGGCTTCCACGGCACCGGCCGCCGCCGTGATCGCGCCATCGTCCCGTGACCGGATGACGATCTCGGTCGAATAGCGCGTCCCGTCGAATTTCGGATAGGAGCCGATCACGACGTTCGGATGCTCCTTGGCGATCTGTCGCAGAGGATCGCCGATGTCGCCTTCGCCGAAGGGACAGGCGAGGGCGAGGCTCTTCAACGGCTCGCCGACCGGCAGCGTCGGCAAGACGCTCGCCAGCATCGCCTGGAAGACGGACGGTACGCCGGCCATGACGAAGACGTTGTCGAGGCGAAAGCCGGGCGCGACGGAGACGGGGTTGTCGATCAGGCTGGCGCCCTGCGGCGTGCGGCTCATCCGCCGGCGCGCCGGCGTGAATTCCATTCCGCGGGACGCGTAGTTGGCCTCGAGCCGCGCCACGGCCTCGGGATGTTCGATGACCTGGAGCCCGAAGGCCGCGGCGACCGCGTCCGCGGTGATGTCGTCATGGGTCGGCCCAATGCCGCCGGAGGTGAAGACCAGATCGTAGCTGCGCCTGAGCGTGTTCAGCGTGTCGGCGATCATGTGCGGCTCGTCGCCGACGATGCGTACTTCCTTCAGGTCGATGCCGGCGAGCGTCATGACGTCGGCGAGATGGCCGATGTTCTTGTCCTTCGTCCGGCCGGACAGAAGTTCGTCGCCAATGGCAAGCATCGCGGCCGTGACAGGTTCACGCGGCATTTCAGTCTTCTCCTGCGGGACATCGTCCAGAATAAGTGTGAGACCCCGCCGGAAAGCAAGGGGGCGCCTCGGACCCAATCGACGCACGACGTGCTCCCTCGGCCCCATTGTCGCGCGACACGTGACGGTGCGTCGCGGGAATTCTTCAAGCCAGATCGGCCGGGGTCGCCTATGTCGTCCCTGCAGCCCCCGAATGGTCGGGGTATCGAACCGCGAAAGGAGCTTCAGCGATGGCGAAGGTTCTCGTCCTCTATTATTCCAGCTACGGCCACATCGAGACCATGGCAAAGGCCGTCGCCGAAGGCGCCGAAAGCGCTGGCGCGAGCGTCGACATCAAGCGGGTGCCCGAGACGGCGCCGGCCGAGGTCGTCCAGGCGGCCCATTTCAAGACCGATCACCCCTATCCGGTCTGCGAGGTCGAGGATCTGCCGAATTACGACGCGATCATCGTCGGCGTTCCCACCCGCTACGGCAACATGTCCTCGCAGATGCAGGCCTTCTGGGACCGCACCGGGCCGCTCTGGGCGAAGGGTGCCCTCGTCGGCAAGGTCGGCGGCGCCTTCGCTTCCTCGGCGACCCAGCACGGCGGCAACGAGGCGACGCTGCTGTCCGTCCACAAGACGCTGCTGCATCACGGCCTGATGATCGTCGGGCTGCCCTATGCCTATGCCGGGCAGATGACCCTCGACGAGATCGCCGGCGGTTCGCCCTACGGCGCGACGACCATCGCCGCTGGCGACGGCTCGCGCATGCCGAGCGAAATCGAGCTCGGCGGCGCCCGCTTCCAGGGCAAGCACATCGCCGAAATGGCCGCCAGGATCGCCGGCTGAGCGATCTTTCCGGGCCGCTCCCGGCGGCAGGACTGCGCCGTGCCAGGCAGTCTCAAAGGCCGCCCTCAAGGCGGCCTTTTCCGTGCCACGGCCCGCCGAAAGGGCTCCGTGACCTATCGGCACGGCGACGGGGCTGCTAGACGAAGGAACGGAACGGCAGAGGAACTTGCGGCATGGCGGACATCGAGCAATTGAAGCGCGCGGCGGGAGAGGCGGCGCTCGCCTTCGTCGAGGACGGCATGCTGCTCGGCATCGGGACGGGAACGACGGCCGAGGCGTTCGTCCGGGCGCTGGCCCCGAAGGTTCGCGCCGGAATGAAGGTGACCGGTGTTCCGACGTCCGAGCGGACCCTGCGGCTGTGCCAGGAACTTGCGATCCCCACCGCGACGCTCGAGACGATGCCGAAACTCGATCTCTCCATCGACGGCGCCGACGAGATCGACCCGCAACTGCGGCTGATCAAGGGCGGCGGCGGCGCGCTCTTGCGCGAAAAGATCGTCGCGGCCGCCGCCAAACGGATGATCGTGATCGCCGACGAGACCAAGCTGGTCGACACGCTCGGCGCCTTTCCGTTGCCGATCGAGATCAACGGCTTCGGCATGATCGCCACCTATCTGGCGATCCAGGAGAAGGCGAAGGGCCTCGGCCTCACCTGCGATCTGACGCTGCGGCGCAGCGGCGAGGAGCCTTTCATCACCGACAGCGGCCATTTGATCCTCGATGCATCCTTTGGCCGCATTCCCGATCCAGAAGCGCTGTCGCGCGCGCTCCACGACGTGCCCGGGGTCGTGGAACACGGCCTGTTCCTCGGCCTTTCGAAGGACGCCCTGGTGGCGACGGCGAATGGCGTGCGCCACCTCAAGGCGTAAGACGACGGGAACCTGGGGCAGGTCCGGAGCGGACGGGGGAGACGCCTTCCGATGCGCCTTGCGCGGTTCGGCCTGAGCCGCTAGGTCGCTGGCGAAGGCTCGAACGACGTTTCGCCGGGCTTCGCAAGGCAAGCGGGGCGTCGGCCGTGGCGGACGAAACGTTTGCTCCGGGCGCAGATCAACCAATGGAGTCAATCAACCGATGATCTTCAGCCAGTCGATGCGCCGCAGCGCGTTTGCCGCCGTCGCCGCGATTTTCCTTTGCCCCGCTGCCGTCTCGGCCCAACAGTCCGGCGAGGCCCAGCCCGCCACCCAGTCCGGCGAAGACATCAGCGAGAGCCACCTGCAGGCGGCGCGTGCCGCCGTGGCGGCGATCCACGCCACCGACCAGTTCGACGAAATCCTTCTCAATGCCGCGACCCAAATCAAGTCGGAGCTGATCGCCAACCGACCCGACATGGAAACCAAGATCTCCGATCTGGTCGACGATGCGGCCGTGAACCTCGCACCGCGCCGCGCCGACCTCGAGACGGAAGTGGCGCGGATCTACGCCCGGCTGTTCAGCGAAGACGAGTTGAACCAGATCGCCGGCTTCTACGATTCCGAAGCGGGCAAGAAGCTTCTCGCGCAGGGGCCGCAGGCGACGCGCAACATGCTCCAGGCCGCCGAACTTTGGAGCCGCGGGATCGTCCGCGACCTGCGCCAAGCCGCCTTCGACGGATTCCGGCAGATGAATGGCGGGCAGCCGCCGCAAGCGCCGACGGAAGGTGCTCCTGCCGGTCAGAACTGACCCGTTCGGCACGAGGCGGCGCCAGTCCGCAGCACGGCTGATCCACCGGCAAGACCGGTGCCCGATGAAAGGGCATGAAGGCAGGCGGCTCGTCGGGTCGTGATGCCGCGCTCCCGTCGCAGAGTGACGCCGCGCACGCGCCGCCATCGTCCAGCCGCGAAACGTTTCGCGGCGGAGCATCGTAATAGCCGGTGCCGGCTCTCGGGTTCGAGGGGCGGGATTTACCGAGGACGCGGGCTTTTCGCGGAAAGAATGTCCGCCGGATGATCAAGCGAGGCGTGCCATGAGCGCATATGACTACGATCTCTTCGTCATCGGCGGCGGCTCCGGCGGCGTCAGGGCCGCCCGCGTCGCCGCGTCGCTCGGCAAGAAGGTGGCGATCGCCGAGGAATATCGCTTCGGCGGCACCTGCGTCATTCGCGGCTGCGTGCCCAAGAAGCTCTTCGTCTACGCCTCGCAGTTCGCCGAAGCCTTCGAGGATGCGCAAGGCTACGGCTGGACCGTCGGCGAGACCCGCTTCGACTGGCCGAAGCTGATCGCCGCGAAGGACGCCGAGATCGAGCGGCTCGAAGGCATCTATCAGTCCAACGTGAACAAGGCCGGTGCCGAGATCTTCGCCGATCGGGCGGTGCTCGAAGGGCCGCACGAGATCCGGCTGATCGAGGATGGCCGGCGCGTCACCGCCGACAAGATCATCATCGCCACCGGCGGACGGCCCAACCGCCACCCGGCGATGCCGGGCGCCGAGCATTGCATCACCTCGGAGGAAGCCTTTCATCTGAAGGAACTGCCGAAGCGCATCGCCGTCCTCGGCGGCGGCTACATCGCGGTGGAATTCGCCAACATCTTCCATGGCCTCGGGGTCGACACGACGCTGGTCTATCGCGGCAAGGAAATCCTCCAGGGCTTCGACGACGACCTGCGCCACGAGCTGCATCAGGCGATGGACAAGAAGGGCCTGCGCGTCCACTGCTGCGACACCTTCGAGCGCGTCGACATGCGCGGCGACGGGACGCTGGCGGCGACCGCCAAGAGCGGCGAGGTCTTCGTCGTCGACCAGGTGATGCTGGCGATCGGCCGGACGGCCAACACCGAAAACCTCGGCTGTGAGGCGGCCGGCGTCGCGCTCGACGCGCGTGGCGCGATCAAGGTCGACGACTATTCCCGCACCAGCGCGGAAAACATCTACGCTATCGGCGACGTCACTCATCGCGTGCAGCTGACGCCGGTGGCGATCCACGAGGCGATGTGCCTGATCGAGACCATCTATCACGACAGGCCGACCAAGCCCGACTACGACACCATCGCGACGGCGGTGTTCTCGCAG
Source organism: Jiella pacifica (assembly GCF_010500815.1). Classification (GTDB taxonomy): domain Bacteria; phylum Pseudomonadota; class Alphaproteobacteria; order Rhizobiales; family Rhizobiaceae; genus Jiella; species Jiella pacifica. The sequence continues at coordinate 15,909 of NZ_JAAAMG010000011.1, read as the reverse complement.
CCGGAACTCGGCGTCGTCGGTCTGACCGAATGCGTCGCAGCGGAGCGCTTCGACGAGATCGAGATCTACCGCGCCGCCTTCCGGCCGATGAAGAACACGCTTTCGGGCCGCGATGGGCGGATGCTGATGAAGCTCGTCGTCGACGCCAAGAGCCGCCGCGTTCTCGGCGCCCACGTCCTCGGCCACGATGCCGGCGAACTCGCCCAGATCCTCGCCGTCACCGTCAAGGCGGGACTGACCAAGGACGCCTTCGACGCGACCATGGCCGTCCACCCGACCGCGGCCGAGGAGCTCGTCACGATGTACACGCCGAGCTATCGGGTGAAGGGCGGCGAAAGGGTCTGAACGGATTGCCGTTCGGCCCACCGCGTCAGAGCGGGATCAGATGAGCTCTGCTCATCATCGCGCTCTATCTTTCTGTTTGCGCATGATCTTTTTTAGAAAACCGGTTCCCGTTTTTCGGGATCATGCTCTGTGGGCGCAGCAGGCGTCGTTTGCGAATCTGCCTGGCCGATTCAATCCTGTCGGCGGCAACGCCGAGGGCGTTGCCGTTCCGCTGCTTGAAGGCGGATAGTTCGGGTCAATGGCAGCTGCGTCTGGCCACAGCTGGAGGTGCCTCGCCGACCGCCTGAAAGTTGGCGGGATCGGAGGCCTTCTCTCTACAGGGCCGCCATATAGGTCGGCAGTTCGTCGAGGCTCGGCACGACGATCATCTTCTTGACGTGACCGCGCTTGAAGGCTGCCAGGAAGCGGTCGTAGTTCTTGAACACGACGCAGCCGTTCGACTGGGAGCGATCGCCGCCGCCGACATACATGTAGGAGTGGGCGAGGAGACCGTCGCGGTTGTATTTCTTGCGCCCGTCCGCCGGCAGGAGGCGGATGGCCTCGACGCCGTGGAACAGCGCCTCGCGCATCCGCAGGTTATAGACGTTGGGCGGTGTCGGCCCGCGCATCTTCTGGGCGACGTAGCGCGGGTTGTCCTGCATGTGGCCGAGGCCGGAATGGGCCTCCAGCTTGCCGTCGCCGGGCAGATAGACCGTCTGGGCGGAGATGTCGTAGACGGCGACGCCGAGATGGGCGGGGGGAAGCTTGGCCGAGCCGCCGCCCTTGAAGAGCTTTTCGAAGAAGCCGCCGATGCCACTGCCGTCGCGGTCGCCCGGCGACGTCGGCCGGGTGCTGGCGACGGCCGGGGCGCGCTGCGGGGCCGCCCGCTGGGCGGGCTGCTGGACCGGCTCGGGCTGCCTCTGCGGCGTCGCGACGACCGGCGGCTGATAGGCGGGGCGCCGCTCCGGCAGCGGGACGGCGAGCGCCGTCATTTCTTCGGTGACCGTGCCGAGCGGGCCGGGGCCATCGGTCGGCTCGAGGCTCGCGACCCGCACTTCCTGCCCGGCCGCCGTCTCGGGGCGGGCCGCCGGCAAGGGGATGGCGGCGGCGATGGCCTCCCGGACGGGCTCGTCCAGCGTTGCCTCGGCATTCGCTTCGACGGCGGCGGCGGCTTCGACTTCGGGGCGCAGGGATGGACGGGGAACGTCGGCGGACTGGTAGGCGGCGAGCGCCGTGTCTTCGAGACCTTGCCGCGCGGCGGGGTTCGGATCGAAGGATGCGAGCCGGGCGAGGGCGTCGTGGCTCGAACCCTCCGCCGCCTTGGCGGCCGGGCGTGCCGCAGGCTTCGCCGGTTGGGCTTCGGCCGCCACCTCGGTTTCGAGGCTCTCCGGGATCGAGCGGAAGATCGTCTTCGATGCTTCGGGACGGGGCACGGTCAGGGCCGCGACGGCGAACGCGCCCGCGGCGCTGCGGGAAGCATCCGCGCCGTCACGCTGGGCGACCTGCTCAGACGGGTGAAAAACTCGCCCGCCGCGCTCTGCCGGCTCGTGGCCGGCGCGCCAGCCGACGGCGGTCGTGGCGACGAGCGTTCGGGAAAAGAGGCGGGAGGTGCGGTCCTCTTCGGCCACATGCGAGCGCAGCCCCGCGGCGAGCGGGACAGGGTGAGCGTTGCCTTCGGCCGCCAGCGGCATCGGCGCAGGCCGGGCAGCGGCGACGCCGCCCCGCGAAGACCCGTCGCCGGAATCGGACGAGGCGAGTTGCGGCGCTTCCACGACCGCAACGCCCAGCGTCACCGACATCGCCACCGCGCCGACCCAAAAAGCACGGCGTCGGGCGTTGCGCGACATGCGCACGAGCCCACTCGGGCGCGTCCCCTCAAAGCGTTCCGCGGTCAACCGCTTCCCCCATTCCGTTTCGTGACGACGACCGGCGAGGGACCCCTTTGCCCGGAGCCGGTCTCTAGAACCGGCCCGCCAGTCGTTCATTCATCATCGGCGAAACGTGGTAACCAATTCGTTTCGCCCGCTGATATTTCCTTCACCACGTTTCGTCGACGCGGCTCCTTCGGAAGGATGCCGCGGTGACATCCGCCAATTCCGGCCCGCCCTGCGGTGGCCCGAAAATGCGCCCGAAGCTGCAGCATGCGAAGGCGGACGTTCCGCTGCCGACCGCTATTCGGCGATCGATTCCGGTGCGTTGGCTGAACCCCTCCAGCAACTGTCAAGAAGAGTAACCCGGCGGAGGCGGCATAATTGCGGCAGATGATGCAAATTTGTCCGATCGGCCGTCGATTGTCGCCGACCGTGGCTCAATCACCGAGCCGGTCGTGCAGCCAGTCGACGAGCGCGCGTGTTTCCGGCCGTTTCGAAGAGGCGGGATCGAGATAGACACCGAGTTCCTGTGGCCGCTCGACGGCTTCCCGGCACGGCCGGATGAGCGCGCCGCTTTCGAGAAGTTGCTCGACGGTGCGGGCCCAGCCGAGAGCGACGCCATGTCCGCCCAGCGCCGCCTGGAGGACGATCGGATAGCTGTCGAAGGTCCTCATCCCCGCCGCCGATGGGCGCGGCGAGCCCGCGAGGGCGAAGAAGTCCTCCCAGTCGAGCCAGTCCTGCGGCACCACCCGGTGCGAGAGGAGCGGATAGCGGCCGAGCGCGGCCAGGGGCAGCGGCGGGGTCGCCTCGCCGAGAAGATTCGGCGCGCAGACGGGGAACACGGTGTCGCGCGCGGCGAAGGCGAGGGGATGGGCGCCGGCGGCCCGGCCCGTCGTCTGGATCGCCACGTCGAAGGGCTCGGAGGTCTCCGTCAGCGGCCGGACCGAGGACTGAAGCCGCAAGGCGATGTCCGGATGGCGGGCATGAAACCCCGAGAGCCGCGGCATCAGCCAGTAGAAGGCCTCGCAAAGCTGGCAGAACAGGACGACCTCGCCGGCGCGGGAAGTGCCGCGCAGACGGGCAGCATCGGCCGCCACGTCGCCGAAGGCCGACGAGACCGTGCGGCCGAAGCGCCGACCGGCCTCGGTGAGGAAGACGCCGCGGTTGCGCCGCTCGAACAGTCTGGTGCCGAGATCGGCCTCGAGGAGGCGGATCTGCTTGCTGACGGCCGCCTGGGTGAGGCCGAGTTCGCCTGCGGCCAGCGTGAAGCTCTCGTGCCGCGCCGCCGCCTCGAAGGGGCGAAGGGTGGCGAGGGGCGGCAGCGGACGGTGGGACAATCCATAACCTCCGGTCATGCAAAATCGACGAGAAGCCGTTTGTGCCATGGATCGATGCGATGATGAATGGCACCCATGTTCTCCAGTGGCGCCAAGCCCCCCGTCTTCGCTTCCTCCGGCCGCCAGGCAACCATTGCCGGCATCGCGGCGATCCTCGGCGCGGTGATGCTGCTGTCCTTGTCGGACGCGCTGGTGAAGCTGTGGAGCGACCGACTGGCGCTGGCGCAACTGATCCTTCTGCGCTCCGTCGTTGCAGCCCTGGCGCTTGCGGCCCTCCTGCCCTTCGTCGGGGGGAGCCGCTTCAGGCCGAGACGGCTGGGGTGGGTAACGCTTCGCAGCCTGCTGCTGGCTTCCATGTGGGGCTGCTGCTACGTCGCCCTGGCGGACACGCCCCTGCCGACGGCGGCGGCGGCGCTCTACACTGCGCCGTTGATGATGGCGCTGTTTTCGGCCTGGTTCCTGGACGATCCGTTCGGGCGCCGTGGCTGGTTGGCGGTGGGGCTGGGCTTCGTCGGCATCCTCCTCATGCTTCGGCCGGACGTCGCCGATCTTTCGCCGACGGCGCTTCTGCCCTTCGTCTCCGCCGCCTGCTACGCGCTCGCGGCCATCGTCACCCGCAGCCGCTGCGCCGCCGAGGAGGCCTTCGCGATGGCACTGAACCTGCACCTCGTCCTGGTGCTGACCGCCGCCGCGGCTCTGGCCGTCCTAGCCGTTTTCGGGCCTGCGGCCGCCGCGCATGGCAGCCCGTCTTTTCTCACCGCCGTGTGGCTGCCCCTCGGCATGGCGGAATGGGGGATGATCGTCCTTCTGGGGCTCTTCATGGTGGTGATCGCCACCGCCGTCGCGAGGGCCTATCAGATCGCGCCGACGCCGGTGGTCGGCGTCTTCGACAACGCCTATCTCGCCTTCGCCGCGGCCTGGAGCGCATCGTTCTTCGGCACGTGGCCAGATCTCGCCGGATCGGCAGGCATCGTCCTGATCGCCGTCTCCGGCGCGGTGGCGGTCTGGCGCCCGGCGGCGCGGACAGGGACAGGTCGTGGCAGCGGGGCGACGCTATGATGATCGACCTTGACGGCGACCTTCGCGGCGGTGCGAGCGCTGCGATCGGCCGGCTTCGCCGACTTGGGCCCTCTCAGGGACCGGCGCTCGGTGTCTCCGCTTCGAGCAGGTACTTCGTGGCGACGGGCCACAACGTCCTGCGCACCTCGCGGCGAAAATAGCCCATGTGGCCGATCGGCCGGCCGGCCTCTTCGGGCGAAAGCCAGACCTCGGCGATCTCGGCGTTGGAGAAGCGCTCCAGCATCTTCGCCACGGCCTCGCGGGTCCCCCAGCGGTCGTCGGTCAAGGCGATCGACATCAGCGGGATGCGAACGTCGGAAAACCGTTCCGCCTCGGGAACCTCGGGATCGGAGAACAGGAAGTCCGGCCTGCGGCACCAGCGCGCCCAATCCCGGAAGATCGAACCGGTCAGGGCCGTGCCGAGGCCGACGCTCGCCGGAACGTGTCCGAACAGGCGGGTGGCAGGGACGCCGGCGAAGTTCATCCGGGCAAAGACGCTGAGCGGCTCTGCCGTCCGGCGGAAATAGCCGTTCATCGCGGCGACGAGGCAATAGCGCGTAAACCGGGCCGAGGCGCCGGACAGGCCGAGGGCGACGCCGCCGAAGGAATGGCCGATGCCGACGACCGGGCCTTTCCCGGCCTCGGCTTCGAGCCGGCCGAGGGCGGCCGGAAGGTCGATCACGCCCCAGTCCTTCATGCGGAACGTCCGGGCCTTCGAAGCCTTGGCCGCCTCGCCGACGCCGCGATAGTCGTAGGTGAGCACCGCCCTGGCGCCCTGTTCGACGAGATGGGTCGCAAAGGCACGGTAGAAGCGCCGCTCGACCGCGGCCGCCGCGGAGACAAGGACGGCCGGGCCCCGGCCCTCGCCCTGGAACAGGGTGGCGGGAAGGGTGACGCCGTCGCCGGCCTCGACCGTCAGTTCGCGCCGGCTGACCGGGAAGAAGGCGTCGGAAGCAGCCTTGTTCGGAAGAGGGGAGAAGTCCGCCATGGCGGCAAGGTGGCGACGCTTACGTGCGAGTCAACATGACGCCATCTCCGCGACGAGGCGCGAGGGCGGTGGACAGCCGGCGGACCGGGACGCGGCAGCGGATCGCAGGATGCCGAGGCATCGGCAAGCTCGCCTCGATCGCGCGGCTTTGCTAGGACGCGTCCGATCTTCGCCGCAGCCACCCTCTCGAGGAAAGGCGCTGCGGCAGCATCGAGTGAGGCCGGACATGCAGAACGACGTCTTCCACGAGGACCACCCAGAGCTCGCCGATCTCGCGGCCCAGAATCGCGTCGTCGCCTATTTCGGCTACGGCTCGCTGGTCAATCCGCGGACGCTGCGCACCAAGTTTCTCGGCATTCGGCGGGCCGAGGCGGCGGGCTGGCGCCGGTTCTGGCTGCCGCGGGGGGCGAACGAGGAGATGTCGCTTCTGTCGGTGAAACCCGACGACGGCGCCGGCGTCCACGGCGTCGTCGTCTACGATCTCGCCGAACACCTGCCGGCCGTCGACGAGCGCGAGGCCGGCTATGCCAGGCGGATCGTCGATCCGTCCCGCCTGACGATCGAGAATCCACCGCTGACGGGGATTCCGGTCTATATCTACGAGGCGGATGCGGGGACCGCGACGGCCGAGGACCGGCAGTCGGCGATCCTGCAGAGCTATCTCGACGCGGTGATGCAGGGATTTCGGATGCTCTATGGCGACGGCGGGCTGAGCCGCTTCGTCGAGGAAACCCACGGCTTCGAAACCCGGCTCCTCGCCGACCGCGCCGCGCCGCTCTATCCGCGGCCGGTGGCGCTGGAAGGAGGCGAGGCCGAACTGTTCGACCGCCTGGTGGCAGGACGCGGGGTCCGGACCTTCGCGCCCTGAGGGCTGGCCGCGGCGTCTGCGCCTCGTTCCGGCGCTTGGGGATGTCTCGTCGGCCACCAAGGCTTGTGACGAAGGCTCTATCGTCATTCGCACTTCGTTCTGTCATGGTGGGTGATACGCTTTCGCGCGGCATTGCCCCAGGACGGCCGCCACCGGCCGCGATGGCAAGCCGGGCGGCTGCCCTCGATACGGGTCGACGACCCGAGAAAGCATGGCCGAGATGCGCATTCACCTGGGTTGCCGGCTGACTTACGAATTCCCCGCGCCGACGCCGATGATCGTCATCCTCAACGTCCACTATTCAAGGGTCGGACAGCTGGAGCGGCCGGATCATCTGCAGGCCAGCCCGCACGTGCCGATCGAGAGCTATCGCGACAGCTTCGGCAACTGGTGCAACCGCCTCGTCGCCCCGGCCGGCACCTTCGTCATGGGCACCGACACGGTGATCCAGGACAGTGGCCTCGTCGACGAGCAGGGTTTCGGCGCCATGCAGCACCGGGTCGAGGACCTGCCGGCGGAGACCATCCTGTTCCTCTTGCCGAGCCGCTACTGCGAGAGCGATCTCCTGTCGAACGAGGCCTGGCGGCTGTTCGGCCAGACGCCGGAGGGATGGGCGCGGGTTCAGGCGATCTGCGACTTCGTCCACAACCACATCACCTTCGGCTACGAACATTCGCGCCCGACCAAGACCGCCGCCGAGGCCTATTCGGAAGGCCGCGGCGTCTGCCGCGACTTCACCCATCTCGCCGTCGCCTTCTGCCGGGCGATGAACATCCCGACCCGCTATTGCACGGGATACATCAGCGACATCGGCCAGACGCCGCCGTTCGGGGCAATGGATTTCGCCGCCTGGATGGAGGTCTATCTCGGCGGGCGCTGGTGGACCTTCGATCCGCGCAACAACGAGCCGCGAATCGGCCGTATCCTGATCGCCCAAGGACGCGACGCCGCCGACGTCCCGCTGACCCATACCTTCGGCGAGAACACGCTGACAGGATTCGAGGTCTGGACCGACGAGATCAGAGGCTGATCTCAGCGGATCTCCAGGGTCGTCGCAGCTCCGCTGCGCATTCTTTCAGCCGCCGCCTGATGGCGAAGGGTGCGTCTCGCGCCGCCCATGATGACAAACTCGTCAAGAAGTGCTTAAACGCCCGCCAGCGGAAGGATCGGACCCAATTGGCGGCCGACCCACCGGTAAAACCCACGACAACCCGAGGCGAGTAGTGACCGGCTGGCCCGGTCAGGAGAGATTGCAATGGCGAAGGATTGGACACCATCGAGCTGGCGCGCGAAGCCCGTGATGCAGATGCCCGACTATCCGGACCCGGTTGCGCTCGCCGAAACGGAGAAGCGGCTGGCGAGCTTTCCGCCACTGGTTTTTGCCGGTGAGGCGCGCAAGCTGACGCGCTCTTTGGCCGAAGTCGCAAACGGCCGCGCGTTCCTCCTCCAGGGCGGCGATTGCGCCGAGAGCTTCGCCGAGCACGGCGCGGACAACATCCGCGACTTCTTCCGCGCCTTCCTGCAGATGGCGATCGTGCTCACCTTTGCCGGTGCCCAGCCGGTGGTGAAGGTCGGCCGCATCGCCGGGCAGTTCGCCAAGCCGCGTTCCTCCGACACCGAGACCAAGGATGGGCAGAGCCTGCCCTCCTATCGCGGCGACATCGTCAACGGCATCGAGTTCGACGCCGCCTCGCGCATCCCCAATCCGGAACGGCAGATCGAGGCCTACCGGCAGTCGGCGGCGACGCTGAACCTGCTGCGCGCCTTCGCCCAGGGCGGATACGCCAATCTCGACAACGTCCACCAGTGGATGCTCGGCTATCTCGCCGGCAGCCCGGAGGCCGAACGCTACGGCGCGCTCGCCGACAAGATCTCCGAGACCATGGCCTTCATGCGGGCGATCGGCATCGATGCGGAGAACCATCCCTCGCTGCGCGAGACCGATTTCTTCACCAGTCACGAGGCGCTGCTGCTCGGCTACGAGGAGGCGATGACCCGCGTCGATTCGACCTCCGGCGACTGGTATTCGACCTCCGGCCACATGATCTGGATCGGCGACCGCACCCGCCAGCTCGACCACGCCCACGTCGAATTCTGCCGGGGGATCAAGAACCCGCTCGGCCTGAAATGCGGGCCGAGTTCCGACCCGGACGACCTGATCCGCCTGATTGACCGGCTGAACCCGGAGAACAAGGCCGGCCGGCTGACGCTGATCACCCGCTTCGGCCACGAGCGGGTCGAGGAATGCCTGCCGAAGCTGATCCGCGCGGTCGAGCGCGAGGGCAAGAAGGTCGTCTGGTCCTGCGACCCGATGCATGGCAACACGATCACGCTCAACCACTACAAGACCCGCCCCTTCGAGCGGATCCTCGCCGAGGTGGAAGCGTTCTTCGCCGTGCACCGGGCCGAGGGGACGCATCCGGGCGGTATCCACATCGAGATGACCGGCAAGGACGTCACCGAATGCACCGGCGGCGCCCGTCCGATCCTCGCCGAGGACCTGTCGGACCGCTACCACACCCACTGCGACCCGCGGCTCAACGCCAATCAGGCACTGGAACTGGCCTTTCTCGTTGCCGAGCTCCTGAAGAAGGACCACGCGGCGACGCAGGAGAAGGTCAAGGCGGCCGGCTGAGCGATCGTCTCCGCAGGGGCGGATGACGACGGAAAACGGTGAACGATGCGTCGGGCCCCACGGGCCTGACGCCATCGCCGGCAACGCATATCCTGCGGGAACTCGTTCCTTCGAAGGATCCGCCGATGCTGCCGACGCTGTTCATCTCCCACGGCTCGCCCGACATCGCCATTGCCGAGACGCCGGCGACGGCGTTTCTCCGGCAAATGGCGGGGAGCCTGCCGCGGCCCCGGGCGATCGTGGTCGCGAGCGCTCATTTCGAGGCGAAGGGTAGGGTCTCCGTCACCGGCGACGAGCGGCCCGAGACGATTTACGATTTCGGCGGGTTTGCCAAAGAACTCTATGCCATGCGCTATGCCGCCCCCGGCGATCCGGCGTTGGCGGGGGACATCGTCGCCGCGTTGGCTTCGGCGGGCTTTCCGGCGACGGTGGCGCGGAACCGCGGGTTCGACCATGGCGCCTGGGTGCCGCTGCTCCTGGCCTATCCGCTGGCCGACATCCCGGTCGTCGAGGTCTCGATCGATCCGACGAAGGATGCCGCCTATCATCACCGGCTCGGCCGCGCCTTGGACGGCCTGCCGGGCCGGGACGTCCTCGTCGTCGGCTCCGGCTCGCTGACCCACAATCTGCGCGAGGCCTTTCCGAACCTTCGCGCCGGCCGGCGAGAGGCCGAGGTGCCGGTATGGGTCGATGGCTTCGCCGACTGGATGGGCGAGCGGCTGGAGGCGGGGGACGTGGACGCCCTGCTCGACTATCGCGAAAAGGCGCCCTATGCCCGCGAGAACCATCCGACCGACGAGCATCTGATGCCGCTCTACGTCGCGCTCGGGGCCGCCGGGGAAGGGGCCGCGGCGGCGATGCTGCATCGAAGCCGGGACTGCGGCGTTCTCGCCATGGAGGCCTTCGCCTTCAGACAGGCGGCGTGAGTCGTTCGCCGGACCGGCAGGGCACCCTCCAATCCTCGAAAGACCGACGAAAGGACCGCATGGACGTTTCCTTCGACATCGATGCAAGGCCCGGCCTGCCCGAAGACCTGAAGCTTCTCCTGGCGAAATATCCACGCGAGACCTGGCAGGGCCACCCGAACATCGAGGGCACGGCGCGCTTCTGGCTGTCGCGGCACGACATGTTCCGCGAGCTCGGCCAGGCCTTGGCGGAGGCTCTGCGGCAGGAGCGGGAAGGTGAGGTCCCGATCGAACCCTTCAAGCGCTGGTTCGTGCCGCGGCTGAGCTTCTTCCTCCAGGAATTGCAGGGCCATCACCAGATCGAGGACAGCTATTATTTCCCCACCTATCAGGCAGCCGAGCCACGACTCGCCCGGGGCTTCGACCTGCTCGACGCCGACCACGTCACGATCCATCACGATCTGGAACGCGTCGCGGCGACGGCGAACGGCTTTCTGGCGGCGATGGGGGAGGGCGGGGAGGCCTCCGACGCCGTGCGGCGGACGCGGGACGCCTATCAGAGCGCGAGCGAGCGATTGATTCGCCGGCTCGTCCGCCATCTCGGCGACGAGGAGGACCTGATCATTCCTCTGATCCTCGATCGCGGAGAGGCCGCCCTGGGTTGACGACGCGAACCGGGCCCAGCATTCCCTGCCGCTCTTCCTGTGCTTCCTCGCCCGCGCGCCGGCGGCGCCACCAGGCGACCAGCAGCGGGCCCCACTGGCGCCAGCCGAGATAGCCCGTCAGAAGCACCGCGCAGATGCCGAGGACGACCATTGCCCCCTGTTCGAACACCTGGAGATTGGCGAAGACCGACCAGATCGAATAGCCGAAGACATAGCCGATCGTCGTGAAGATGCCGGCCCACAGGGCTGCGCCGAAGAAATTGAGGATGAGGAAGCGCGTCAGCGAGATGCGCGACATGCCGAGCGCCACGAGTCCCGGCATCCGCAGGCCGTAGACGTAGCGGTTCACGATGACGAAATAGGCCTGATAGCGCTCGACCAGCTCCAGGGCCTTGGCAAAGCGGGGCTTTTCCCGCCAGATCCGCACCCAGCGGTGGTTCGAGGAGAAGCGGGCGAACAGGAAGACCGCGAGGTCGCCGAAGAACGAGCCGGCAAAGGCGAGCCCGATCATCATCTCGAACGGGTAGGAGCCGCGATAGGCCAGGAACCCGCCGATGATGGCGAAGACCTCGCCCTCGAAAAACGTACCCGCCAAAACGATGACCGGGCCGAATTGCGCGATCAGGGACAGGATTTCGTACACGTCTTCTCCGTATCCACTGGCATTCATCGCCCGAGGCGACAGGTGCACCCAACAACCGCGGCACCCGCGGGCCGTTCCGAAACCGCCTTGTCTCAGAACTTTGCGGCACAAGAAAGTGGCAGCATGAGCCGCTCACGGGCGCTGTGACGCCGGACCGCCGCACCGTCAAGCCGGATCATCCCCGCCGCCGCGCCGTTCAATCCGCTCCAGCCGCTCGGCGATCTCCGCTAAAAGGCGTCTCGTGTCGGAGATTTCAAGGTACTTGAGGCGATCGAGCTTGTCGTGCAGGCCGAGGATCTCGATCTCCGCCTTGAGATTGACCTCGTAGTCGCGGCTGGCCTCGCGGCGGTCGCGCGCTGCCGCCCGGTTCTGCGACATCATGATGATCGGCGCCTGGATCGCCGCCAGCATCGACAGGACGAGGTTGAGGAAGATGTAGGGATAGGGATCGAAGGCGGCGCTTTTTAAAAGCAGCGTGTTGACCACCGACCAGACGACGAGGAAGGCGAGGAACGACAGGATGAAGCCCCAGGAGCCGCCGATCACGGCGATCCTGTCGGCGATCCGGTCTCCCAGCCCGGCGGCTTCGATGCCGCGCGGCTTCAGCTCCGTCGAGATCGGCCGGCGCAGCCCGATCATTTCCAGAACGCGCCGCTCGCGCGGCGGCAGGCTGTCGGCCGGGCGGCCGAACCAGCGCTCGGCGCTGTCGTGGGAAGAATGGGTCGCCATGATCTTATCCCTCTCCATGCCGCTCGTGGCCGCGATAGCCGCATCGGCTCTTGCTATCTGGCGGCGGGCGGGCTTTTGAACCGCCAGCAGTCATAGACAATCGGCGCGTTGCCGAGGAGGTGTCCGATGCCCGAGTTGAACGATCGCCTCAAGCTCGCGGTGGCGCAGCTCGATCCGGCCGTGGGCGACATCGACGGCAACCTCGTGCTGGCAAGGAAGGCCCGCGCCGAGGCCGCAGAGGCCGGCGCCGATCTCGTGCTCTTCACCGAGCTGTTCATCGCCGGCTATCCGCCGGAGGATCTCGTCCTGAAGCCGGCCTTCGTCGCCGCCTGCATGGCGGCGGTGGAAGACTTGGCGCAGGACACCGCCGACGGTGGGCCGGGCGTCGTCATCGGCTGTCCGCTGCGGACCGAAGAGGGGCTGTTCAACGCCGTCGCCATCCTCGATGGCGGCGAGATCGTCACCTGGCGCTCGAAGGTCGACCTGCCGAATTACGGCGAATTCGACGAAAAGCGCGTGTTCCAGGCCGGCCCCATGCCGGGGCCGGTGAATTTTCGCGGGCTCAGGCTCGGCATTCCGGTCTGCGAGGACGTCTGGGGCGATCTCGGCGTCTGCGAGACGCTGGCCGAATCGGGGGCGGAAATCCTGCTGGTGCCGAACGGCTCGCCCTTCTATCGCGGCAAGCTCGACGTCCGGCACCAGGTCGTATTGCGACAGGTGATCGAGACCGATCTGCCGATGGTCTATGCCAACATGATTGGCGGCCAGGACGAGCTTCTGTTCGACGGCGCGTCCTTCGCCTTTCATGCCGACCGCAGCCTCGCCTTCCAGCTGCCGCAGTTCCGCACCGGCGTCTACGTCACCGACTGGGTGCGGGCGGACGGCGTCTGGCGCTGCGAGGGTGGCCGGGTCTCGACGATCCCCGGCGAGGACGAGGCGATGTGGCGCGCCCTTGTCCTCGGCCTTGCCGACTATGTCGACAAGAACGGCTTCCGCTCGGTGGTGCTCGGGCTTTCGGGCGGCATCGACTCGGCGATCTGCGCGGCGCTCGCCGTCGACGCGCTCGGCGCCAGCCGCGTCCACTGCATCATGCTGCCCTATCGCTACACCGCCGAGACCTCCCTCGAAGATGCTGCGGCCTGCGCGAAGGCCCTCGGCGTGCGCTACGACATCGTGCCGATCGCCGAACCCGTCGAGGGCTTCCTGGCGGCGCTCGGCCCGATGTTCGAGGGCACGCCCTCGGGCATCACCGAAGAAAACCTCCAGAGCCGCGCCCGCGGCGTCATCCTGATGGCGATCTCCAACAAGCTCGGCGCGATGGTGGTGACGACCGGCAACAAGAGCGAGATGAGCGTCGGCTACGCGACGCTCTACGGCGACATGAACGGCGGCTTCAACCCGATCAAGGACCTCTACAAGACGGAAGTCTTCCGCCTCGCCCGCTGGCGCAACGAGAACCTGCCGGAGGGCCTCCTCGGCCCGTCAGGCGAGGTCGTGCCCGAACGGATCATCACCAAGCCGCCCTCGGCGGAACTGCGCGAGGGCCAGAAGGACGAGGATTCGCTGCCGCCCTACGATGAGTTGGACGCCATCCTCGAACATCTCGTCGAGCATGACGGCGGGGTGGACGAGCTGGTGGCGCGCGGCTTCGACCGGGACACCGTCGCCCACATCGAGCGGCTCCTCTACATCGCGGAGTACAAGCGGCGGCAGTCGGCCCCGGGGACGAAGGTGACGCGGAAGAATTTCGGGCGCGATCGGAGGTATCCGATTACGAATCGGTTTCGGGAGGGGGCTTGAGGATATTGCAGGCGCCCGCGGATCGTCTTTCGGATCCAGGGTGACATGTAAAATTGTCGAAAGCTGAAAAAATTGATGCAAAGAGAAGGTGTAGCTGCTAGTGCTGTGTGGCCTGTCTTCAGTATAAGATGTTGGCGTGCCGCATGGGGGGCGGTTCCAGGAATGTTCGCCGCAAGTAAGATCTCGGAAGTATTTTGGCGGCGAGTTGTATAATGATTTTGAACTAGACGAGAATCCTGTAGATCAAGGATAAATAGGTATGACATTACCACCCGGACGGAGCATAGATTCCATAGAAACGTTAGTCGACGGGATGTTCTATCGTTCACGGACTGAGGCGCGCTGGGCAATCTTCTTTGCAGTGCTTGATGTAACCTTCATTTACGAAGGTGGTCGCATTAATTTGTCAAGTGGCGAGAGCTACTTGCCGGATTTTTACCTTCCCGAGTTCGATGCTTATTTTGAAGTGAAGGCGGCAAACGATGCGATCGTTAGTGCAGAGTGTGTGAGAGCCCGCACTCTTGCCGCTGATCGTCCCGGGCAGCGGGTATGGCTTGCGGCTGGTGCTCCTAGCTTCGAGCCGCCTAATATCCTTACGCTTGAGCAATGGCATGTTGAGGTCCCAATTGCGACGATCTTGTCCGATCCGGAAAATAGATACTGTTTTCTTCAGGATCGGCGGGACGAGGGTGTGTACTGGCTTCAAGCCAATGCCGTTGGCGGGGGCTTTCGCAGAACGTTCATGGTCGGCGGTCCTGGTGTGGTCACAACGCATGACCGAGTGCCGCTGATGCTGCCACACATCGAGGCTGCCTACGCCGCAGCCGCTGCCGCGCGCTGGGAATAGATGCCGCTATTCCCCATCGCTTCTAACATCCCGCAAGTTAGCGCCTTTGTCTAACGATAATATCTAACGGCGAGTGGTGCTAGCAGAATCCGTTTCAACCGAAGAATATCGAAAGTGGGCTCTATACGTAAACAGTTTCTCATGAACGCGGCGGACAAGCCATCAAGTTCGAGGTCAATTCCGTGACGGAAACTTCATCGCAATGCGATAATATGTTTGGTAGCAAGTCCTACCAATCACATGCGCGAAAAGCACTGCCCATCCTCGTAAGGCAAGCCGAATCGCGCCAGCCGATCTACTATGAGGCGCTTGCGGCCGAGCTGGGAATGCCCAACCCGCGAAATCTTAACTATGTGCTCGGTAGCATTGGAACAACGCTAGACGAACTGTCGCGCAAACAAGGTTGGAGCGATATACCGCACATCCAATCATTGGTGATCAACCAGCACCGCCGCCTTCCAGGGCAGGGGTTCGAAGCCTTTCTTTCTGATAGAATGGGCGAATATCGCAAACTCTCCCTCGCAATGAAGCGGGCTTATCTTGATGCGTACTGGCATGAGGTCTACGCGTACCCGTATTGGGGAGATGTAATTGAGGCCTGCGGGCTGGCGCCTGCTACCTCCAAGGCTCGCGATATTGTCGATAGAGCAAAAACAGGACGAGGCGGCGGCGGCGGCGAAGGCGAAGAACACCGGAGATTGAAAGATCGGATTGTGGTAAATCCAGGTTTGATCGACCTCCCTCTAACTGCACGCGCGACCAAGGAGGCGCCACTGCCCTCAGGTGACAGGATCGATGTGCTCTTCAAATCTCTACGGCGATTGATCGCTGTCGAGGTGAAGTCTAGCGTTTCGAACGACATTGATCTAACTCGTGGTCTTTTCCAATGTGTGAAATACCGCGCTGTGATGGAAGCGGAGCGGGGCCTTACTAGCTCTCGATATACGAGCGATGTGCTGCTCGTTGTCGGCCGGCGATTCCCCCCTCACCTGCGTACGCTGCAAAACAGCTTTGGGATCAAAGTGATTGAGATTGCCGATCTTCGCTAATCAGCTCGTCGAAAACTATCAAGACAGTGGCTTTTGCTTCCGATAGCGTCGCTCTGGCAACATGTCCACTTAAGCTTCTTGACTGACGAATGACATGACGGTTTCGACTGGCCTACGGCCCATGTTGCGGTAGCCGAGGTGCGGGCGTTCGGTGTTGTAGTGGACGAGCCAGGCGTCGAGATCGGCCTG
>NZ_JAAAMG010000010.1 GCF_010500815.1 Jiella pacifica | reverse complement strand
GAACGATCCTAAGCCGCAAGTCCGATGAAACCGGTTTTCCCATGGTGCGCATCCTCCCGCGCTCCAGGGAATCAGAATACGCTTCCAAACGAAACTATGCGATTCAGACTTCTTACCGGACGCTCTAGGACAACCCGGCCCGCGGTCGCGCAGGCGCGCCGCTCTCCGCCCGGGGACGCCGCGGTTTGAAACGAGCTGGGCCGATCAGTCCTTCGTTGCTTAGATCTGCAGTCGGATGAGCTGGTGGTTGGCGAGCGCTCGTTCCGCGTGAGCTGGTTCGTCACAGGAACCGCCGGCCCGCGAAGTAGCCGCAGATGGCGACGATGCAGGTGGCGAGGGTGTACCAGGTGGCGACGAAGAGCGGGCTGTCGTCCGGGCAGTGGGTTGCGTAGAAGGCGGCCGCGATGGCGCTCGACGCGACGCCAGCCGCAGCGCCTGCGAGGCCCGGATGCGCTGGCATGCCTTGGCGCAGCGCGACGATGAAACAGACGAGCGGGCCGATCGCGATCAACGGAATGAACATCAGGCAGTAGCGTGCATTCGTTCCGATGAGGCTCGCGGCCCATTCCGACGACGGCACCATGGCAAGTTCGATGCCGACACCGACCACGAGGACCGCACCGACGCCGCCAAGCAGCCATGGCCAGGGCCCCAGTGGTGCGGCCGGTCGCCCGATACGGTCGAGAAGCCCGATCATCGCGATGGCGAGCGGCACCGTGACGATGAACTTGAATAGCACCCGGGCCGTCCGGATGACCTGTTCCAGATCCGGGCGAGGGTTCATCAGGACAATGAAGACAACGGCCGCCATTACAACGCCGATGGCCACCGCTTTCAACAGCACCGTGCCGAAACGGTGCCATGCGCCAGCGTCCTTCGCTAGCATCTCGATCAGGCGGTCGGTTCCGGAGGTCGGGCCGCGGGAGCTGTCGTCGTCGGACATCATCGTGTTCCTCCACGGTAGATTGCGGCCAGGCTCCGAAGCGCCCGATGCAACGCGACACGCACCGCGTTCTCGGTCATTGAGAGCCGCGCGGCGGTATCGCGAACGCTGAAGCCTTCCAACGAGATGGAGCGGACGATGTCCTGCTGAACCGGCTTCAGATTCTCCATCATCCGGCTGATGTCCTGTCCATCAGTCGGTGTGCCCGATTGTTCGTCCGCGAGCACCTCGACGACGTCGTCGATCGGCACGGTCACCCGGTGCCCGCGCCGGCGAAGTGCATCGATGATCTTGTTGCGCAGGATCACCGACAACCACGGCCCGATCTGCCGACGCGGGTCCCATGTGCCGCGCTTCAGATGGATGGCCAGAAGCGCTTCCTGCACGACATCCTCGTGGTCTTGGTTGTCCGAACCGAATGCAGCCAGTCGTCTCCTGGCCAGCATCCGCAGATGCGGGGTTACGGCCTCGAGGAAGAGACGATAGGCGACTTCGTCGCCTTCCAGCGCGGCGGCCATCCAGACCGACCATTGCTGCTCACGTGGATGGGTCATCGAAAAGCCAAACCTGCCGCAGGACGTTTGCGGGTGGCGACGCGTTCGCGGCCGCGGACAGCATTTACCGGCACTCGTCGACCCCTTCCGGCTGCGTCATCACTGAACGCCTCTCTGTCGTATTCAAAGTCCATCTCGCCTGGCGTCCCGGTCATCTGTGCGACGATCATGAGCCACTCTCCGAGCACGCAAGTCAGTGATCAAATTCCCGCGTACCAGTCGTATCCGATCGCATCCTCCCAGTAGCCGCCGCGGCCCGCACCCAGGCTGTCGAGACTTGCGACGGCCTCGATCCGCATCACGAACTTCGCCTGCTTGTAGCCGAGCTGCCGCTCGACCCTGAGGCGCAGGGGAGCGCCATGTCCAATCGGCAGAGGCGCATCGTTCATCCCGTAGGCAAGGATCGTCTGGGGATGATGCGCAGCGTCAAGATCGATGCTCTCGTAGTATTTCGAGCCGCTGAAATCGTCGGCGCAGTGGAAGACCACGTACCGCGCATCCTGTTTGAGGCCCGTTTGGTCGAGAAGTCTTGCGAGCGGCACTCCGGTCCATTTACCGATGGCGCTCCAGCCTTCGACGCAGTCGTGACGGGTGATCTGAGTGCGAGACGGCATCGCCATGATTTCGGCAAGCGTGAACTGCATCGGCCGTTCGACGAGCCCGTCCACCGCAAGCGAAAAGCCGGCGAAGTTTCGCTGCGCCAGCGCCTGATAGGCGGAATCGGCAGGCATGGTGTTGCCGTTCGTACGAAACACCGGCGACATCTCGGCTTCCTCGAACTCCGGCGCCAGCGCCTCGCCACCGAGAAGGCGCTGCACATGCCTTGCGAGATCTTCGGACGAACCGAGCGCGTCGTTCACCCCCTGCGACTGCGCGAGGCCGAAGACGTCGCAGCCCGAGAGAACGAGTGGGGCGGCACCGACGAGTCCGGCAGTGAGGAAAGTGCGGCGGGTGGGAGAGAAAACCATCGGATCACTCTTTGGGAAGACGGTAACGGCCGGTGATCATCGAACGGATCTCGTTGATCGGACCGGCAAGCACGACCATCGCCACGTGAACCAGGATGAACAGCACGAGAAGCGTCGCGGCGATGAAGTGGATGGAGCGTGCCGATTGGCGGCCGCCGAAGATATCCAGGAGGAATGGCCAGGCGGCGTTCATGGTCGGTGACATGGTAAGCCCTGTCAGCACGACGGCGGGTAGAAGCACGAGCAGGACGCCGCAATACGAAAGCTTCTGCAGAACGTTGTAGTGGCGCGCTGCTTCCCCCTTCGGAAAACGCAGGCGGGCATGTTGAGCGACATCATGCAAGATATGGGCCGGCGCAATCTCCTTGCGCGTCGGCAGAAGATCCCGAGTCAGATGTCGGCTGACGACGCTCCAGAGCGCGTAGAGCAAAATGCCGAATGCGAAGATCCACGCGAAGAACAAATGCCAATGGCGCGCCACCGCGAGATTATAGCTCGACGGGATCGTCGCCCAATAGGGAAAGGCCCGGTTGACCGTGTTGCCCGACGCGCTCGTCCAGCGCCCGAGCACGCCTGTCGTATCGACGGTCGTGTCGCCGACGCGCAGATAGCCGCGATTGTCCGCCGATCCGATCTGCAGCCAGGCGTGATCGTTGTTCGCGCCGTACTGTCCCCAATAGAGGCGGGGATGGGCGTTGAAGATGGTCAGCCCGCTCATCAGCATGATGAAGAGCGTGACGACATTCGTCCAATGCCAGACCCGCGTGGCGAGCCGATGCCGATAGACGACAGTCGGGCCGCCAGACTTCGCATCATCCTGAAGGTTTGCATCGACGCCGAAGCCGGTGTCAGTCATGTCCGCGATCCTCAAAAGGAGAAAGCGTCCGGGCGAAACCGCCCGGACGCTTCGGCCTTGCCGTTACTTCTTCGGCTTCATCTCATCCGGTGCCATCGCATCATCGGGAGCCATCGCGTCGTCCGACTGCATGGCTCCGTCGGGCGCCATCGCATCGTCGGGGGCCATCGCGTCGTCCGGCTTCATGGTGTCTTCGGCCTTCATCGCGTCAGACGTCGTCGTGTCGGGGGTCATCGCGTCCGGCGCCATCGCATCCGGCTGCATGGCGTCGTCACTATGCGGCTGCATCGCATCCTGTGCGAAGGCCGATGGCGCGAAGGCCGCACTTGCGGCTATCAGCGCAGCGCCGAGCGGCAGCACGAGGCGGCGGGAGGTTCTGGTCATGTCACTACTCCTGAAAGAGGAAGCCCCGTTTCCTCAGGACGCTTCCGGTTACGCCGGCCTGCGGGCGCGGCATCTGAGCGGCACAGCTCCTCGGCGTCGGGCTCGGTATGTCCCGCTGCGAGAGGCTTTCCAATCTGCGTGGTGGTGAGTTCAGTCGGTCGCAGCCGAAAGGATTGGGCCGCCGGGTTTCTGGATGATCACCGCCGTTTTGACCCCGGCTTCGGAAGCGGGCGCCGAGAACGACATCCCGACGCCGAGCCACCGCCCGACATGCTTGATGTCGGTGACGACATTCGGAACGGGGAGGGTGGTGCCGGCATTCTCGCCGCGCGCGATATCGACGCTCTGGACCCCGGGCCTGTAGCGCACGACCCAGACGTCGGCGCCGGACGAAGGCGCGATGCCAGTCCCGATCTTCACGACATTGCCTGTGATGTCGATCGCGACTTCGGCGGGCGGCTTTGCCCCTGCTACCATGGCCCGCAAGGCCTCGGCCTTGTTGCCGACGGTGTCGTGACGTCCGTTGACGACGACCTGCGGCGTGAAGGGCCCGTCACGCCCGAGGCTCGGTTCGTAGTCCCGCTGGCGGGTCGTGAAAGCCTCGGCGCCGAACGTATCCTTCCAGCCGAGCTGGTCCCAGTAGGTGACGCTGAAGCTCAGCGGCAGAAGATCCGGCCTTTTCTCGAGGTTCATCACGTTGCGATTGGCCGGCGGCACCGAACTGCAGCCCTGGCTGGTGAAGAGTTCCACCACCGTGACGGGCCTGCTGGCGGCGTGTGCCGGCAATAACAGCGCGCCTGTTGTCAACAAGGCGGCGAGGGCGACGCCGTACCGCCTTGCATGATCACTGCGACCCATTCCTACGCATCTGGTCATCAGAGTTCTCCCAGAAGATCGCCCACTCACCTGTGGTGGTGGCTTCGACTGAGAATGACTACGTCAGGCGAGACCGGACCATTACAACGCGATTTGAGAATTCTTTCCGGCTCGCACAGCCGCGACAAGCCCGGCCAACTTGGGGCATCCCGACCCGTCCTGAAACATCGCGATCGCCGCGCTTCAGGGAGCCAGGCGCCGTTCCAGGACGACCAACGCGAGGTCGCTGCGCAAAGGGCGCCCGACGGAAGGATCGTCATAGGGGAAGGGGACGGTCTCGCCGGTCGGGCGAAAGCCGCGGGCCTCGTACCAGGCGATCAGGTCCCGGCGCTGCCTGATCACGGTTATCCGAAGATTAGGAATGCCGGATTTGATCGCCTGTCGTGCGACTTCCTCAAGGAGTGCGCCGCCCACTCCCTTGCCTTGCTGGTCGGGATCCACCGCAAGCAAAGACAGATACCAGCCCCGGTCCTCATCCAGGGCGATATGGATGCAGGCCACCGGATTGGTGCCCGAGGGTGGCCGTGCGACCGTCATTCGGCCTTTGCCGAGCGCCGTCAGGATCGACTGCTCCTCGACCCTCGGGCCTTCCAGCAGCCCCTTTCGTCCGTCCAGCCTGCCACAGCCCCGGGCGATCGATAAGCCGAATTGATGAGGGCAACGAGCCCGGGAACGTCGGACTCGATGGCTTCGTTGAAAATCACAAACGATCTCCTTGACCGGGGTAAGTACACTTGCACGCGGCTCATACGCGCCAGGGACCGGTCCCGTTACATTCACGCCTCCGGAGAGCGTCGTGGGTGCGGTCAGCCGACAGGGCCGAATGTCTCGGAATGGATATGATCACCCGGCACTCCTGCCGTCTCCAGAC
Source organism: Jiella pacifica (assembly GCF_010500815.1). Lineage (GTDB taxonomy): Bacteria > Pseudomonadota > Alphaproteobacteria > Rhizobiales > Rhizobiaceae > Jiella > Jiella pacifica. The sequence continues at coordinate 182,343 of NZ_JAAAMG010000010.1, read as the reverse complement.
CCTCGCGGAGCTCGGCAATGAAGCGCGTGGGCCCGCAGATCATGTAGTGGGCCTCAGGGCCGGCGTTGAGTTCGAGGAGGTCTGCCGCGGTCACGCGGCCCTCCACGTCGTAAGTCACGCCTGTCCGATCGTGGTCTGTAGGCTTCGAATAGAAGACTTTGCGGCGGGCATTGGAATACCGGCGAATGGCCGCGTCCACTTCCGGGCGGAAGGCGTGGACAGTCCCGTCGCGGGCGCCGTGCACGTACCAGACCGACCGCTGCGGTGTTTGCGCTAAACTCTGATGCAGCATCGGCAGCACCGCCGTCGCCCCGACCCCGGCACTGACGAGCACGAGAGGCGCCTCGCCATCCGGGAGAAGGAATTCGCCTGCCGGTGGCTGCGCTTCGATCCTGTCTCCCACCTCGACATGATCGTGAAGAAAGCGCGAGGCGAGACCGTCATTCTCGCGTTTGACGCTGATACGCCAGCTCTCGTCGGATGGCGAACCGGACAGCGAATAGGTTCTCTTGATCGCCTCCGACACTCCCGGAATGTCGAGCGTGATCGGCAGATATTGGCCGGCTTCGAATGGCGGCAGCGCCGTTCTGTCGGCACTCGCAAAAAGGAATGACGTGATCGTCTCGCTCTCGGTGATCCTGTCGATGATCTCCAGGTCCAGGCGCTCGACGCTGTCGGTGCTCCAGCGCAGCGACAGGGCACCGGGCCGGTCGACAACCGTCTCGACCCTCACCGTGATCATGCGCTGGGCGTCAGGGTCATGGCTCGCGACCGGATGCCAGTCGATCTCCGCCCGCCCTGCGATGTGAAGCATCCCGCCGGCCTCAAAGTCGACGAAGAGCAGGCCGACGCGGGGATCGGCGACGATATTCCCGATCGTGTTGAAGAACCTGTTGCCGGCATAGTCCGGGATGAGAAGGGTCCGCTCGTTGGCGACGCGCACGAAGCCCGGACGTCCGCCGCGATGCGAGGCATCGAAGCCGTCCGATGCTTTTCCGCCGTCTGCTGCATGGCTGGACCCGATGAAGAAAGTGTCGGCCTGGCTGATCCGCGTCATCTGGTCCGCGTCCAACCAATCGGCGGTGTGGGGGGACACGGCGGCAGTCGACGGGACACGGGACCACCCACGTTCGTTGATGTATTGCGGGCAGTTCCCAAAACTCTGCCGGACCGCGATCTGAAGTCCATCGCCGTTCCCGCTGACCGTGCCGTTCAGCCGGTTGCGGCGGCGCGTCGACAGTTCGATCCCGAGCAGGCCGATCGCAGATCCGGGGCCGAGCACAGGCTTGAGCGGATCGCCAGCGCCGGGGCGTGCCGCAATCGACAGACGCCCTGCATCGGGCGATGAGACGAAGCCCGGCTCCCCCTCGAGGATCGTCACCCATGGCTGGCCGGCCTCGTCACCGCCTGCAACGACGACGAACGGAAGCGCGGCGAAGAAAACGCGATGCTGGTCCGGCATTTGATTGCGGATGAATCGCCCACCGGCGGCGGCATCGGCCTCCACGCCGGCGCGCCGCTGCGCTTCGATTTCGCCTGGATGAAAAGGTGAGGAGAGGTCGGTCATGGCCTATCTCCGATTCCTTCTGTGTTGCGGTTCGCCAAGGGTTCGCCGAGGAAGAGGCATGTCCCTGGGTCAGGCCAGGGCCGGCGACCGGGCCATGCCGACGAAGTTCGGCAGCGCCTCGACGCGGGCGAGCCATGCGCGGATATTGGGGTAGGGGGTGAGTCCGACGCCGCCCTCGGGGGCGTGAGCGACGTAACTGTAGCCGGCGATGTCGGCGAGTGTGGTCCGCTCGGCGGCGAGCCAGTCGCGGCCGTCAAGATGTGCGTCCATGACCTTGAACAAGGCGTGGGACTTCGCTTTGGCAGCCTCGTGGTCCAGCCTGGCGCCGAAGACGGTCACGAGCCGGGCCGCGCAGGGGCCGGAGGCGATCTCGCCGGCGGCGATCGAGAGCCAGCGTTGCACCTCGCCCGCCTCGACCGGCGTCGCACCGCGCCATTTGCCGGCATCGGAATAGCGCTCTGCCAGATAGGTGATGATGGCGTTCGAGTCAGACAAAACGACCCCATCGTCCTCGATCGCCGGCACCTGTCCGAGCGGGCTGAGCTTCAGATAGTCCGGTGCCTTATGAGCACCGTTCGCCATGTCGAGTTCGATCGTCTCATATGGGATCTCGAGCAGTGAGAGCATCAGCTGGACGCGGTGGCAGTGTCCGGACTTCGCGCTCCGATAAAGCTTCACCGGCCGCTGGTCGTTGAGGTTCGTCTTCGACATGATTGTTTCCTTCGCAATAACCCGACCCTGCTCACTCACCACGGGACGTGCCGGGTTCGGTTTCAGGTTCAACCTAACTACACTTGCTCGCGAGCATAATAAGCGCTAGGCGAAGAGGACTATTTCAAAATCCGCAATTATCGGGCCCGTATGGATCGCCTGCAATCGCTGAAAGTCTTCGTGGCAGTGGCCGAAGCCGAGAGCTTTGCCGCCGGAGCCAGAGCGGTCGGATTGAGCGCGCCCTCCGCGACGCGAGGCGTCAACGACCTCGAAGCTGCGCTTGGAGCCCGGCTCTTCACCAGGACGACGCGGAGGGTCCGACTGACAGACGCTGGCCTCGCCTATCTCGACGAGGTGCGGGAGATCCTCGCACAGCTTCAGGCCGCCGACGATCTGGTGGCGGGTGCGGCGCGTACGCCCGTCGGCAGACTGCGCCTCACATGTCCGCAGGAATTCGGCCGCATCCACATTGCACCGATCCTGACCGAGTTTCTCGACCGCTTTCCCGGCGTAAAGGCCGAGGTCCTGATGGTCGACCGGATCGTCAATCTGGTCGAGGAAGGCTACGACATCGCGGTGCGGATCGGCCACCTTCCGCCTTCCAACCTGACGGCGCTGAAGGTCGGTGAGGTTCGTCGCGTCGTTTGCGGAGCGCCTGACTACCTCAAAGCACGGGGCCGGCCCGATGTGCCCACTGATCTTGCAAGCCACCGCCTGATCGCGATCTCCGGCGCAGGACCTGCCTTGGCCTGGCGCTTCGGCCGGGACTCCATGACCACGGTCGCGATCGATCCGCAATTGACGATGACCAGCGTCGCCGCGTCCATAGAGGTCGCACGACAAGGGTGGGGGCTCTGCCGCGCCCTGTCATATCAAGTCGCCGAGGATCTCGACACCGGACGGCTTGAGATTGTGCTGGAAGACCATGAGCCGGCCCCCTTGCCGATACACCTCGTCCATCACGAAGGACGGCGAGCCGCGGCGAAGATCCGCTCCTTCATTGATTTCGCTAGCGAAAAGCTACGGCAGATTTCCGTCCTCCAACCGTAACCGCCTAGCGTTGGCGCTAGCTAGTTCGCGTCAGCATCCAAGGATGTGGTTCCGAGGATGCCGTTAACTGATTTCTTCCGGTCCAAGGTGGCGATGGTGTCCGGCAATGATGGACGGACAGCGAAACGGCACGTTCGCGAAACCTGTTTGAAGAAACTGTAGTTCGCCGAGCTGGCTGGCACCCTACCGCCACCCGCTCGCCGACGCGACGCCGAAGCGCATCGCAGGCGGAAGCTGGAAGATGAAGTAGGGATTGAGCATCGGCACGGCGCTCACCTTGTCGAGACGCCGTTCCTGGTCCTCCGTCAAGCTGATGTCGAGCGAGGCGACGTTCTTGGCGATCTGCTCGGCGCGGCTCGCCCCGATCAGCACGGACGACACACCCTTGCGCGTGACGGCCCAGGCCAGGGCGACCTCGGCCATCGAGCGATCGATCTCGCCGGCGACATCGCGAAGCGTATCCACCACGTCGAAATTGCGCTCGGTGAACAGCATGCCGCCGAAGGGGTTGTCGCCCTTCAGTCGCTCGGTGTTCCCGCTCGCCTCGCTCGACGCTGCCTTGTCCGGAAGCCCTCCGGGTCGAGCGGCCTCGCTTAGCATCTCGCGTCCGTATTTGCCCGTCAGCAGGCCGCCGCCGAGCGGGCTCCAGGGAACCATGCCGAGGTCGAACTCGTGACCGGCGGGCAGGATGTCGAGTTCGACCCCGCGATCAAGCAGTGAGTACTGATATTGAAGTCCGATCGGGACGGGCAGGCCGTGGACCTTGGCCAGGGTCGCGATCTTGGCGACGTACCAGCTCGGCGCGTTGGAGAAGCCGTAGTGCAGGATCTTGCCGGCTCTGACGGCATCGGTCAGCGTGCCGAGAACCTCTTCCGCGGGCGTGACGCGATCCCAGACGTGAAGCCAGTACATGTCGATATAGTCGGTGCCGAGGCGGCGGAGCGACCCTTCGAGGCCGGCGCGAATGGCTTTCGCGCCATTGCCGCCGCTGTGCGGATTGCCGTCCTGGCTGCGCGCAAATCCGGCTTTGGTCGCAATCACGAGGCGATCGCGGGCCTTTTTCTCGCGGACGAAGGCCCCGACCATTTCCTCGCTTTGCCCGCCGGAATAGACGTCGGCGGTGTCGATGAAATTTCCTCCGGCATCGACATAGGCGTCGAACACGGCGCGGGATTGTTCTCGTCCCGACCCCCAGCGTTCGGCGCCGAATGTCATCGTGCCGAGTGCCAGCGGGCTGACGAGAAGGCCCGAGCGGCCAAGTGTGCGGTAGTCTGTCAAAGTCATCGATCGTCTCCATAGGGATGGGTTCGATCCGACAGATAAAGCGGGTCATCCATGATGATTAGCGGTTGCGGCCTGCATGAGCTTGTGAGCACCATGCATGAATGCAGCGGTCCGAACTCAACGATCTGCTCGCCTTCGAGGCGATAGCCCGCGAGCGCAGCTTCACGCGCGCGGCAGCCAGGCTCGGCATGTCGGCGTCGGCTCTCAGTCACGCCATGCGCGGGCTCGAAGCGCGGTTGGGCGTGCGCCTTCTCGCTCGCACCACGCGCAGCGTTTCGCCGACGGAAGCGGGCGAGAGACTGCTGCGCTCGCTGACGCCCGCGCTGACCGAGATCGAGAACGGCCTGTCGAGCCTGGCCGATTGGCGCGAGACGCCGTCCGGCACGGTGCGGCTGACCACCTTCTCCTACGCAGCCGAAACCATCCTCCAGCCGAAGCTTCCGGCCTTCCTGCTCGCGAACCCGGACGTCAATGTCGAAATCGACGTCGATGACGGGCTGGTCGATATCGTCGAGGGCGGCTTCGATGCCGGTATTCGCTTCGGCGAAACGGTCGAGAAGGACATGATCGCGGTCAAGGTCGGCCCGGATCTTCGAACGGTCGTCGTCGGCACGCCGGACTATTTCGAACGCCATCCGAGGCCGGAAACCCCCAGCGACCTTCGCCGACATGTTTGCGTCAACTATCGCCTGCGCACGAGCGGCGGGCTTCTGCCCTGGGAGTTCGAATTCGGCGGCCGCGACATCAACGTTCGGCCCGGCGGCCAACTGATCACGAACGACGGACCGCTCGTGGCGGCAGCCGTGCGCTCTGGTGCCGGGCTCGGCTACATGATGCAGCATGAGGTCGCGGACGATGTCGCCGCAGGACGCCTCGTGCAGGTCCTCGCCGATTACTGTCCTGTCTTTCCGGGATGCCGGCTCTATCATCCAAGCCGGCGACAGACGCCGCCGGCGTTACGGGCCCTGATCGATGCCTTGCGAGACCACGGAGCATGAATGCCTCTGGAGGGGAGCCGCGGCCTCCGAGTTTGGGATCGCTTGCCTTGATACTCTGTCGCAAGCCTCGCAGGTCGACCACCATTCGCCGATCGAACAGCGCGATGAATTCGACGAGGCAAGGCGGCAGTGCATGCCAGCTCCTGAAAGCCTCATCGAGCCGGCTGAACGACTTTGATGGGTCACCGCGGGACGGCAGCTTCTCCGCTCTATCGTCTCAAAGCTTCAGGTTGCTGCCTGTCGGCTTCTGGAACGAGTTAGCGATAAGCTGCCCTCCGAAATCCCAGCAGCTTTCCCGCAAACGATGGTTCTACGGGAAACGCCGTCCGCAGCCTTCAGTCGAGTCGGTAACTACCCCTCGGCGGCCAACGTCGTCAGCCGTTCACGCAGCCAGCGTTGTGCCGTGTGATCGGTGGTCCGATCGTGCCAGACACCCGCGATGGCGAAGCCGGGGATGGTGAGTGGCGGTTCCACCACCTGCACCTGATCCGACCAGCCATCGGCGATCCGCCGTGGAATCAAAGCGATCATGTCGGACCGCGACACGACCTCCGGCACGATCAGAAAGCCCGACGTGGATAGGGCTACGGTGCGGCGGCGTCCGATGGCCTCTAGTGCCGCATCGGTAGGCCCCGAGAACCCACCGCCCTGGAGCGACACGACGACGTGCTCCAAAGCGCAGAATGCGTCCAGGCTGAGACGGCCCGGCACGGCCGGGTGTCCCTGCCGGGCGATCACCACGTAATCCTCACGAAAGAGCAGGCACTGGCGCATGGCCGCAGGTGCATGGTTCGGCAGTGCCAAGGCAAGGTCGACTTCGCCGCGCTCCAACTGCGTGGCAAGCGCCAGCAAGTCCAGGGCACGCCAGGCGATGCGGACCCTGGGTGCCTCGGTCCTGAGCGCGACGGAGAAGCGGCTGAGCAGCGCATACTGCACGTAGTCGGTCGCGGCGATGACCATGGTAGCCCCCATGGTCGCCGGGTCGGACGGCATTCCCTTTGCTACAACCTGGCGAACACCCTCAAGCGCTTCATGCAACGGTTGCCGAAGCTCGACGGCGCGCTGGGTCAGGACCATCCCGCGCTGTGCCGGGATGAGGAGGGGATCGCCGAGGGCGTCGCGAAGCCGCGCCAGCCGGGCCGACAAGGCAGGCTGGCTGAGGTTCAGGCGCCGGGCGGCACGCGTAACGTTTCCTTCCGCCAGTAGGGCTTCGAGCGTGACGAGCAGGCCGAGATCGAGGTTTTTGGTATCCATCCGGTCGATAACGCCACGTAAAACTTTCGATTTCATATCCAAAGTTGCCGCGCCCTATAGGGGAGGAGCGGGCTGATCCCGCGACGCTTCAATCGACGGCGCGGATACCAGCTAGCTGATGAAAGCCATCCAGATTCATACGCAACTAGGGCTAGATGGCCCGACGCTGATGACATCCCCGACCCGGTGAACCCGGACCGGACCGACCGCTGCTTTCCGCTGTCCTGGATCGCGGACGCCTTCTGGGTCGAGGGGACCGGAAGCCATTTCGGCAGGGTCGTCGTCGAATACTGACAAACCCCAACCATCAGGAACATATCACCATGAAGGTTCTCATTGTTTACGCGCACCCCGAACCTACTTCGCTGACACGGCAGTTGGTCGACGTGACCGCTGAGACGTTGTCGGCGGCGGGGCACACCGTGGCCCATTCGGACCTCTATGGCATGAAGTGGAAGGCAGTGTACGACGCCGGTGACTTTCCCGTGCGAGACAATCCCGAACGGCTGTCGTTCATCATGGAGTCAGGCCATGCTTACGCAAGCGGGCATCAGACGCCCGACGTGATCGCCGAGCAGCAGAAGCTGCTCGCAGCCGATGCTGTGATCCTGCAATTCCCGCTTTGGTGGTACGGCGTGCCTGCGATCCTGAAGGGCTGGATCGAGCGGGTCTATGCCTTCGGTTTCGCCTACGGCTATCAGAATGGCTCCAACCAGTTCCGCTTTGGCGAGGGCATCCTCAAGGGCAAGCGAGCGCTGGTCAACGTGCAGGCAGGCGGCCCAGCGGCCGACTATGGCCCGCGGGGTATCAACGGGCCGCTTGATCAATTGCTGTTCCCGCTAACCCATGGCGCGCTGTTCTACCCCGGCATGGACGTGCTCCCGACGCACGCGGTCTATGGCGCGGGTCACGTTTCCACGGCGGAGGAAGTGGAGGCGATCAAGGCAGCATGGCGTGTACGTCTCGCCGGGCTATTTACCGACAAGCCGATCCCCTTCCGGTCGCAAAATGGCGGTGACTTCCCCGATCGCCACACCATGGCCGACCATGTTGCGCCGGGCCAAACCGGCCTCGTCGCGCACGTTGCCGATCTGGTCGGCGCATAAGGAGCAACACCGATGTCGCCTGGTTGGTCAACTCGGATCGCCGGGGCCTTCGGAGCTTGAGGAGATGGAAATGGATGTCGCATTTATCGGGCTCGGGCAGATGGGCTCGGGCATGGCCGACAATCTCGTGGCGGCCGGTCACCAGGTCACCGTCTGGAATCGGGACCGGGCCAAGGCCGAGCCGTTCGCCGCTCGGGGTGCGACGATCGCCGCCGACCTCGCCGCGGCCGCCCGGGCTGGCACCGTCATGACGATGTTGGCCGGCGACGCGGCCGTCGAGGCGGTCGTGTTCGGGGAGGGCGGACTGCTCGCGGCAGGTCCCGACCTGCTCCATATCTCGTGCAGCACGGTCAGCGTGGACCTCACCGAAAGACTGGCGGTGGCGCACGCCGCGGCGGGACAGCGTTTCGTGTCGGCTCAGGTGCTGGGCCGCCCGGACGTGGCGGCGGCCGGCAAGCTGTCGGTGATCGCGGCGGGCGCGGCGGAGGATCTGGATATCGCACAGCCCTTGTTCGACGCGATCGGGGCGGGGACGCAACGGGTCGGCGACCGGCCGGTGATGGCCGCGGCGGTGAAGATCGCCCTCAACGCCGGCATCCCGGCTATCATGCAGATGCTGACGGAACAGTTCCGCATCGTCGCCGCCCACGGCATCGCCGCGGATCGGATGGCGGCGCTGCTACTCAACGTGAACTACGGCAATCGCCTGATCGGGAGCTACGGCCCGATCATCGCGGGAAAGCGGTTCGAGCCGGCGGGGTTCCCGATGCGGCTGGGCCGCAAGGACGTGGGATTGGCGCTTGCAGCGGCAGGCGACGCCGATCTGCCGCTGACTGAGCTGATCGCCTCGCGTATGGACGCGATCATCGCGGCCGATGGTGGTGAACAGGACTGGTCGGCGATTGGCCAATGATCTGACGTGTCGCAGGGTCTCCGGCATCACGCGAACGTTCGGTTGAGAGGCATCGGCAGGTGGCACGCCTGGCGCGACGGCGCGGGCTTTCATTATCTGGGATGGCCGGTTTGTCGCGAACTTTCTCATGCTGTTGATCATGGGGATCGGAGTTCGGTTCATCGCCCGCGTCACCGACGTGCCGAACTGGGCGCTCTACTCGGCCATCCAGGTCTTCTGCGTCACCGTGACGTTGCCCCCTCGGCTTAATCCAGTTTGAAGTTCGTTCTGGCCTACCGAGAGGACCAGGACATGAAGCGCAGTCGTGTTTCCGAGGAGCAGATCATCGGCATCTTGAGGGAGCAGGAGGCCGGGGTGCCGGTCGCCGAGCTCTGCCGCAAGCACGGCGTCAGCGATGCCAGCATCTACAAATGGAAGGCCAGATTTGGTGGGATGGACGTCAGCGAGGCTCGCCGGCTTCGCTCGCTGGAGGACGAGAACGCCAAGCTGAAGCGGATGCTGGCCGATGCGATGCTCGACAGTGAGGCGGACCAGCAAACGATCCAGTGAATCGTTTGCCCGCCGAACGCCTTGAGGATCTGTTGGGAAAGAAGTGGTGACGCCCGCTGCCAGGCGGAAAGCCCGCTCAACGGACCAGTGTCGCCGGCTACGCCAGCTATGGCGCAGAGGCCAACCTTACACTAAGATTTACCCCGGACCACCCAGTTGGGGCAGGCCAATGAGTCTTTGACTCTAAAGCGTCCTCACCGAGCTCCGTCCAGTATTTGACGACAACTACGGCCGGTGAGTGTGCCAGTTGGTCTGCGTCTGGAACGCATGGGCCATCCTTGAAAGCTGTCCCTCCGAGAGCACCGGTCCGGCAAGCTGCATGGACAGAGGCAGGCCATCGCTGTCGAATCCGCTCGGCAGGGTGATCGTCGGCGTGCCGGAGAAGTCGAAAGGCGCCGTGAAGCGCAAGAGACGTAAGAGGACGTTCGGATCGTCGCCGAAGGAGGCGAGGTCGGCAACGCTTGGCAGGCGCATGGGCATGGTCGGGATGAGGAGCGCGTCGATCTCCTCGAACATCGCGGCAAGCGCGCCGTTGAACTTCAGCCGCTCGTGCAGGATGTCGGTGAGATCGAGCCCGCCGAGCGCGCGGCCCTCTTCGATCAGCCCGGCGAGTTCGGGGCCGTAGTCGTCCTTCTTCGCTGGATAGGTCTCTCGGTGGGCGATCGCCGTCTCGACGGCGCACATCGCGATCCATTGGCTGACGAGCCGTTCATGGGACGGAAAGCGCACGTCCCGGATCCGCGCGCCGAGCGAGCGGAAGACCGCCTCGGCCGCCGACAGCGCGGCGGCGGCTTCCGGATCGACCCCATCGAAGCGTAGGAGCGGTCGATGCCGATCGTCATGCCTCTGATCGACGTGCCGAGTTCGGCGAGATAGTCCGGGACCTCGGCGCGAAGGCTCGTTGGATCTTTGTCGTCGGCGCCGGCCACGACACCGAGGATCGCCGCCGCATCACCCGCCGACCTTGCCATCGGGCCGACATGGTCGAGGGAATCGGCAAGCGCGAAGACACCGTGGCGCGAGACGCGGCCCCAGGTCGGCTTGATGCCGGTCAGGGCGCTGGCCGCCGACGGGAATCGGATGGACCCGCCAGTGTCGGAGCCGAGCGAGCCGTAGCAAAGACCCGCCGCAGGCGCGACGCCCGATCCGCTCGACGAAGAGCCGGCCCAGTGGTCGGGCGACCAGGGATTGAGCGGTGGATCTATGTCGGGATGGTGAGTGGTGTAGGCGCCCTCGGTCATCTTCAGTTTGCCGAGCATGATCGCCCCGGCGGCCTCCAGCCTCTCGACCACCGTCGCGTCGTAGTCCGGCACGAAGCCCTTGTAGATACGCGTGCCGGCAGTGGTGGGGGCGAAGGTGGTGTAGCACAGGTCCTTGACCGCGATCGGAACGCCATGGAGCGGCCCGCGCCACATGCTCCTGCCCATTTCGCTTTCGGCAGCCTTCGCCTGGTCCATCGCCCGGTCTGCGAGGACATGAGCATAGCTGCGATGGCGGCCATCAAGGCTTTCGATGCGCTCGAGCATCAAGCGCGTCACCTCGACAGGCGAGACTTCACGGCGGCGGATGGTGTCCGAAAGGTCGAGAAGGCTCATATATTCCAAGGCTTTGCTCCTTGTGCAGAGGATCCGCGACGCGAGGTCTCGTGGTTGGTGTGGCCGTTGCCGGCGAGGCGCGGCAGAGGAGACCGTGCCGGCTCGCGGGGCCGCTCGATCGAAGCGCCGCGGCTGTGCCAAGGTCTCAACCGGTCGTTCAGCCGCTCTTGGCAGAAAGCTCCGTCGCGTTGACGAGCACGACCTCGCCGTCGAGGATCGGCTTGGCGGCCGCGAAGAATTTCGCCACCGCGTCGGAGCTGTTGTGCCGCTCCATGGCCGCTTCATCGGCAAAGCGCTCATAGGTGGTGAACCGACGCAGATCGCCGCTGTCCTGCGAAATGAAGAAGCCGATGGTCTCCGGCTCGTTCGCTTCCACATGCTCCGCGACCGCGAGGAGGGCGTCGCGCATGACGTCCTCCGTGCCGCTCTTCGCCGTGATGACGGCCGTAATGGTGATCATCAGAAGCTCTTCCAGTCGCCTTCGGCCTCGAAGGCGGCGGCCGCCTGATAGATCGTCGCTTCGGCGTAATCCTTTCCGACGAGCATCATGCCGACGGGCAGGCCGTCCGACAGGCCGCAGGGGATCGACATGGCCGGATGGCCGGTCACGTCGAACTGGCAGGTGGCGCCGACCATCTCGAAGGCGCGGGTGATCACCTCTTCGAGCGGCGCGTCCTTCTCCGGAATCTTCGTCGCCACCATGGGCAGCGTCGGCATCAGCAGAAGATCGTATTCGGTGAAGGCGGCGTCATAGGCGGCCTTCATGCGCCGGGCAAGGTTCTGGGCCTTGGCGTAATAGCGTCCGCGATAGTGTGAGAGGCCCCACTGGCCGACCAGCATCGACAGCTTGAGCGACTTCGACAGTTCGTCCGCGCGCGAGTTCCAGGCCGAATGGGCATCGAGCAGGGCGACGTCGTACTGGCCCTTCCAGTTGAACCCCATGCCGTTGCCGATCATCATCTGAACGACGAGACCCTCCAGCGCGATCGGCTGCCACACGGCGGCCGCCACCGGATGCTCGGGGATCGAGACGTCCGACACGCTCGCGCCCATGGCGGAGAAGCGCTCGGCGCCGGCCTTGACCTTATCGATCACGCCCTCCTGCATTCCCGCGATCTCGAAGCCCTCTTTCAGGATGCCGATCTTGAGGCCGCTCGCCCCTTTGTCGAGCGCCTCGGTATAGGCCGAGACCTTCGGCGCGTACTGGCGCGGGTCGAGGCCGTCGGCGCCGGCGAGAACTTCGAGGAGAAGCGCGTTGTTGGCGACATTCGCCGTCATCGGCCCGGTATGGTCGATGGTGGCTTCGATCGGCATCACGCCCGTATAGGGCACGAGACCATGGGTCGCCTTCATGCCGTAGATGCCGCAATAGGCGGCGGGAATGCGGATCGAGCCGCCCTGGTCACCGCCGATCGCCATGTCCACTTCGCCGGCCGCGACCAAGGCGCCGCTGCCGGAAGACGATCCGCCGGCCGAATAGCCGGGCTGGTGGGGGTTGTGCACAGGGCCGGGATCGGAGGTATGGCTGCCGCCCGACAGGCAGAAATGCTCGCAGACGGCCTTGCCCTTGATGGTGGCTCCCGCATCCAGCATGCGGGTCACGATCGTCGCGTCGATCACCGGCACGAAGCCTTCGAGAGTCGCCGCGCCGTTCATCATCGGCACGCCGGCCAGTGCGACGTTGTCCTTGAGCGCCACCGTCTTGCCGGCCAGCTTGCCGTCTGCCGCGCCCTTCACCTCGCTCTTGTAGGCCCAGGCGTTGTAGCGGTTCTCGTCGCCTTCCGGGCGATAGCCGGGTACACGGGGATATTTCACCGGCGCGGTGTAGTCCGGCAGGGAGTCGACGAGATCATAGGCGTCGAAATTTGCCTGCATCAGCGGCAGATATTCGGCGGCCTCCTCGTCGCTGAAGGTCATGCCGAAGTCCTCGGCCATTTCCTTGATGCGGGCAGCGTTCGGGCGGGTGATAGGCATGGCGTTTCTTTTCTCGCGGACGAGTTCGTTTCGGGTTCGTTGTCTTGGGGTTTGTTGGCCTGGCAGATGCCGGGTCGTCGTGTGGATCAGGCGGCTGTCATGGCGACGTCTCCGGACAGAAGTTGCGCACGGTCGACCTCGCCGGTGATCCGGCCCTTCTGGATGGAAAGGACGCGGTCGGAGAGCTGGGTGATGAAGTCGAGATTCTGCTCGACGATGATCATCGACAGTGACCAGCGTTGGCGCAGGGTCTGCAGCGTCTCGATCATCTCCTCGATGATAGAGAGCTGAATGCCTTCGGTCGGCTCGTCGAGGAGGATGAGCTTCGGTCTCGCGCAGAGACAGCGGGCGAGGGCGAGAAGCTGCTGTTCTCCGCCGGACAGGGCGCCGCCGCGCCGGTCGAGAAGGCGCTTCAGCCGCGGAAAATCCTCGAGTACGCCGTCCATGACGGCCCTGTCCTCGCTCTTGGCCGCGGCAAGACCCATGCGCAGGTTTTCCATCACGGTCAGCGTCGGGAAGATCTCGCGGCCCTGTGGCACGAGGCCGAGGCCCAGGCGCGAACGCTGATGCGTCGCCATCTTCGTCACGTCGGTTCCGGCGAAGCGCACGCTTCCGGCGGTCGTCGGCAGGGCGCCCATGATCGTGCGCATGAGCGTCGTCTTGCCCATGCCGTTGTGGCCGAGAATGCCGAGGAATTCGCCCCCCGCCATGTCGAAATTGACGCCGGCGAGGATCGGCACGCGGCCGTAGCCGGCGCGCAGGTCGTCGACTTCGAGAAGCGCACTCATGCCGCTACCTTCTTGCCGAGATAGACGTCGCGCACCCGGCTGTCGGCGAGGACGGCCTCGACATTGTCTTCCAGCATGATCCGCCCCTGGTGGAAGACGGTGACGGTCTTGGCGATCATCTTGATGAACTCCATGTCGTGCTCGACGACGATCAGCGCACGGGTCTTGTTGATCTCGTGGATGATCTCGGCGGTCCGCTCGGTCTCTTCGTCGGTCATGCCGGCGGCCGGTTCGTCGAGGAGAATGAGCTCCGGCTCGGCGGCGAGGACGGTGCCGATCTCCACCCACTGACGCTGACCGTGGGACAGCTGCCCGACGATCGCGCCGGCGAGGTCCTTCAGCATGATGCGCTCCAGAACCTCGTCGACGATCTGACGGGCGGCGTTGCGGGTCGTCTTGCGCTGGGCGGCCAGCCAGATGTTCTCGCGCACCGACAGGCCGTTGAAGACGTTGGGGATCTGCGTCTTGATACCGATGCCGAGCCGGGCGATCTCGTGGGACGGGTGGCCGTCGATCGGGTGATCGCGAAAGCGGATCGTGCCTTCGCTCGGCGTGAGCTGGCCCGTCAGCATCTTGAAGAAGGTGCTTTTGCCGGCGCCGTTCGGGCCGATCAGACAGCGCAGCTCCATCTCGCCAAGGGAGAAGTTCACGCCGTCATTGGCGAGGACGCCGCCAAAGCGCATGGTGAGATTTCGGGTTTCCAGGAGCGGAGGGATCTTCGTCATGGTTCACTCCGCTCCGACCGGTTGGCCGGCGGTCATCTGGCGGCTTTGCCCGTGCCCGGTCTCGCGGCGGCGCTCGCTGACGCGATACCAGCCGGCGGCGACGAGATTGCGCAGCGTCGGGACGAGGCCCTGCGGCAGCAGGAGCACGAAGACGATTAGGATCGCGCCGAGGACGAGATTGGAATTGAAGCTCTGCTGCGAGCCGATCTGTGAGACGAGATATTGGATGAGGAAGCAGCCGACGATCGGGCCGATCAACGTGCCGAGGCCGCCGATGCAGATCCAGATGATGATTTCGGCCGACAGCGACAGGGCGAAGATCGTCGGGCCGACAAAGGCGCCCCAGTTGACGTAAAGCGCGCCGCCCATTCCGGCGATGGCGCCGCCGAGCACAAAGACCCAGAGCTTCACGACGCGCGGGTCGTATCCGAGCAGCGCCGCCCGCGTCTCGTTCTCTCGCACGGCGATGGCCACCCGGCCAAAACGGCTGCGCAGGAGAAGGCGCAGGCCCACATAGATCGCGATCAAGGCGCCGCCGGTGACGTACCAGGAGTCTTCCGGGTAGAGGATCGCGGTCGGATCGAACGGCATGTTGAAGGTCGGCACGGCCGGCATGCCGTTGAAGCCGCCCAGCCGCGCCGTCCCGATGGTGTATTCGTCGCCGGCCGTCGAATTGAAGACGTTGAAGAGGATCAGCGTGACGGTGAGGGTGATGACGCCCAGATAGACGTCGCTGATCCGGCCGTAGAAGACGAAGTAGCCGAGGGCCAGGGCGAAGAGGGCTGGAACTATCACGGCGCACAGGATGGCGGGCGTCGAGTCGCCGTAGTTGATGGCGGCGACGGCGTAGGCATAGGCGCCAAGGCCGAAGAACGCCGTCTGGCCGAAGCAAAGGATGCCGCCGAAGCCCCAGATGAAGCCGAGGCTGAGCGCAAGCACCGCCATGGAGGCAAAGAGCGTGAACTGCATCAGCTGGAACAGGTCGGCATAGAGCGGCATCACTGCGACAACGATGCAGGCGACAAGAACAGCTGCGATCTGAGCGGAGAGTTTGACGGTATCGGACATGGCTCAGACGGTCCCCTTGAAGAAGCGGCCGGAAATGCCCTGGGGCAAGATCCGGATGAGGACGATGGCTGAGAGAAAGAGGATCACCTCGCCATAGACGGGCGTCGTGAAGTAAGCGCCGAGCTGATTGATGAAGCCGAACAGGCCGGAGGCGGAAAGCGTCCCGGAGATGATCGCCGCGCCACCGCCGACAACGGTGATGAAGGCTTTGGCGACATAGGCCGAGCCCATGACCGGCGTGATGCCGGAGACCGGGGCAAGAACGCCGCCGGCAAGGCCGGTCACGGCCGCGCCGAGGGAGAAGGTCGCCATGTAGATATGGGCGGGATTGACGCCGAGGACCGCCGCCATGTCGGGGTTCTGCATCACCGCCCGGGCGATCAGGCCGAAACGCGTGTATCGCAGGACCGCATAGACGATGGCCATCATCCCCAACGCCACCGCCAGGAGGAAGAGCGTGTACCAGGAGGTCCGGTAGTTGCCGATGGCAAAGCCGCCGAGCGGCGTCGGCACGCCCTGCATGGTGTTGCCGAAGATCGTCGTCGTCAGACCGATGATCAGGAGGCTGAGCCCCCATGTTGCGAGCATGGAATCGACGAGGCGACCATAGAGAAAGCGCACCAGACAGCGCTCGACCACCAGGCCGAACAGACCGACGACAAGCGGCGCGACCACCAGCATCGAGATCCAGATGTTGATGCCGGCATTCGCCGCGATCACCGCGGCGTAGGCGCCGAGCATCACGAACTCGCCATGGGCGAGGTTGATGATCCGCATCATGCCGAAGATGATCGCAAGGCCAAGGCAGAGGAGAAACAGTGAGGCCGCGCCGTTGACGACGTTGAGCGCCACGATGGCTGCAAGATCCATGTCGATCCGATCCCGATCAAAGAGGTTCGCGAACGGGCGGCGGGACGATGTCGGCCGCCGCCCTCAGGGCTGGATCAGCTGTCGATGTCGATCACATATTGCTGGTTGTCGCGCGGGTTATCCTTCAGGTTGCAGACCATCGCCGTATCGGAGGGCTGCACCGCCTTGAACGTCTCGAGCACGTTCCACTTGCGGTCCTTGACCTGTGCAAGATAGGCGTTGCGGGTGGTGTGATGGGTCACGCCGTCGAGCGTGACGTCGCCGCTCGGACCCTTGTAGGTGATGCCGCTTTCCAACGCCTCGATGACCGCCATCCGATCGAGCGAACCGGCTTTCTTGACGCCTTCGGCCCAAAGGAAAAGGCCTTCGTAATTCGCGGCGGTCAACTCGCTGATATAGGGGATGTCGGGCCAGCGCTTCTTCAGTTTCTGAACGAAGGCCTGGCTCTCGGGGGTGTCGAGTTCCTCGTAATAGCCGTAGCAGCCATAGATGTCGGCGCTGACCGAGGCATCGACGGTGGAGGGCTCGTTGACAAGGCCGAAGGTCGTCGAGGCGATCGGAATCTGACCCTTCATGCCGGCCGATTCCCACTGGCGATAGAAGGACACGTGATTGCCGCCGACGAGAGCCGAGAGGATGAGATCCGGCTTTGCCGCCTGGATCTTGGAGATGGTCGGGCCGAAATTGGTGACGTCCAGCGGGAAGAAGTCGACGGAGAGGACCTCCCCGCCATTGTCCTGCATGTATTTGGTCATCCACTTGGCGGTGATCTGACCGTAATTGTAGTCGGCGGCGAGGATGTAGGCCTTCTTGCCGCTGTTCTTCATCGCATAGGGAACGAGCTTTTCCACGGTTTGGGCCGGGGTCGTGCCGGTGCAGAAGGTGTTGCGGTCGCAGACGCCGCCCTCGTAGAGGACATTGTAGAAGTAGAGTACCTGGAACCGGTCGAATGTCGGCCGGATGGCCTCGCGCGAGGCCGAGGTGATGCCGCCGTGAACAACGTCGACGCGATCCTTCAGCGCCAGCTGCTGCGCATATTGCGAATAGAGCTGGATGTTCGACTGGGTGTCGTACTGGATGAGCTGAAGCGGCCGGCCGAGCAGACCGCCGGCCTCGTTGATCTCAGCCACACCCTGTTCCATCGCCGTGACCATGGTGACGCCCGAGGAGGCGATCGCACCAGACTGGTCGAGCAGGCTGCCGACCTTGATCGGATCGTCGCTGCCGAAGGCGTAGCGCGTGGATATGGCAGGGCTTGCCAGAGCTGCAGTCGCGGACAGTGAGGTCTTGATGAACTTGCGGCGTGAAATCGGCATGGTGGAAACCCCCTCGTGGCTCAGAACGGCGACGGATGCGGATTATTTGAAAACACAAATTTTGAAATTGCAAATGATTTTTGCGCTGCAATATTATTGAGCATCGGTGCCAAGAGTGTGGGCTATCGAGTCTCACCGAAGCCGGCTCAAATTTGCTCTCTTCGCCTGCGAAGCCGATGCAGAAAGGCCCTGTCGCCGACAACTGTCGCTCCGTCCGACCCGTACCGAACGTTCTCGTGCGCTACGGTATGCCAAACTTGCCGCCGTTCTACCGGATCATGGTCAGCTCGATTCCGTCGACGGCGGCGAGGTGGATCTGTTGGCGTTCGCCCGCGACTTTCGGCGCATCACAGCCGCGCGCGGTATTCTTCTGCCGTGTTCGTCCGAGACCGCCGACGACTGACGGCACGGTGAGATCACCCGCGGCCTCCGCAAGCGCGAGCAGGCAATAGATGCCCTCGTAGCAGGACTGGCCGAAGGCATTGGCGGGCGGGGGCGTTTCGCCGAAGCGCGAATGATAGCGCTCGAGGAAACTGCGATTGTTTCGCGAGTCGAGGCAGGCGAAATAGCCGGAGGACAGATAGAGATTTTCCGTGGCGTCCGGTCCGATCCCGTAAAGCACAGTTTCGTCGATGGCGGACGAGAACCGCAGGACCTTTCCGGCCAGCCCGGCATCGGCGAAGTCGCGGTTGAAGGACACCGCTTCGGCGCCGAGAAAATAGGGGATGACCGCGTCGGCCCGGCTCTTTCGAATCTCCTCGAAGAGACGATCGTAGTCTGCGAAACCGAACGGGACGATCCTCTCGCCGACGACCTCACCGCCGCGCTCGCCGATGATGCGCCTTGCAGTGGCCAATGTCTGGCGAGGCCAGACATAGTCGTTGCCGCACAGATAAAAGCGTGTGGCATTCTTGCGATCGAACAGCCAGTCGATGCCGGGCGTCAGCAACTCGTCGGATGTTTCGCCGACGGTGACGATCGTCCGGTTTGCTTCCCAGCCTTCGAATTGCGGCGTGTAGATGAACGGGACGCGGCCCTTGATCATGTTCGAGACGGACGCGCGCTGATAGCTCGGTATCATGCCCACGACCGCGTCGATTTCGTCGAATTCGATCGACAGATCGACCGCCTGTGCCGCGCTCGCAGCGGTTTCGCCCGCGTCGATAACCGCAAGCTGAACCTCGTTACCGAGGAGTCCGTATTGCGTGTTGATCTCGTCGACAGCGAGCCTTGCGCAGGCTTCGGACGAAGGCGCCCAGATCCCCGACGGACCGCTTTGCGCGGTCAGAAGCCCAATCCGTATCATTCGCTACTCCCGAAACGAACGGTGGCACAGGGCTCGTGACGACGTGAGCGCGGCGAACCCTCTAATCATATAGCATATTTCGTGCCAAACCCGCGGGGCGGGTGGGCGCAGGAAGCCCTGCATCTTCGTCGGTAATCCGATCGGAATTGACCAAGGGTAGCCTATTGCCGGAGCATGCTGCGCGTTTGAAACGCAACGCTGAGCACGCTTGATCGGGCAACGCCTCATTGCGTTGCAATTTTGGACGGGTCGAAATTGCATCGGCCGCGGCCTCGGAATATATGAAAATTCCAATAGTTCGGAGAATCGCATGAATGGCGTGTCCCGCGCCGCTCCGGCCGACCTTTCGGATCTCATCGCCGGGGTGAATCGACGTCTCGACACGGCAGCCGAGGCGCGTCTCAGACCTGCCGGAGTTCGCATCGAGCAATATCGCGTCATGGCCGCGCTCGATCGGCGCGACGGTCAGTCCATGGGGGAACTCGCGCCCTCGGTTTTCGTCGATCTGCCGACGCTGACGAAGATCGTCGACCGCATGGTGGCGAACGGGCTCGTCTATCGCGCCCCCGACCCGGGCGATCGGCGAAGGGTGCTGGTGTTCTTTTCCGACAAGGGCCGCAGCCATTTTCTGGAACTGGTTCCGCTGGTCGAGACCGAGCGCAGCCAGGTGATCGACTCGCTCAGCCCGGGGAAGGCGAGCCAGCTCGGCCATCTGCTGCGCGAAATCCTCGCATAAAGCGCGCTGCGTTTCGCAAATGGGCGAAGCACCCGCCTTCGTCTGGGCGGCGGCGAAGTTTTTGATCCACTGTGTCGACAGCAAAGCCGGTTCACACGACCAGCGGGACATAATGCTGCGGTTGGCGCATCAGGACGAGATCCTTCCGACGCAGCGCCGTGGTGGGATAGGCGCCGCCATGGCTGCCGGTGTCGATCTCTGCGACCGCGAGATTGTGGTTGCCGGTGACGATGCTTTCGTCGCGCGGAAAGAGAAACGTGTCCGGGCCGAAGACACCGGAAAGGCCTTCATAGCCATCCTGGGGGGAGCGGACATTGGCGAAGGCGAAGTGGCAATTGTTCTCGCCGGCACGCACCCGGAACTGATGCCAGTGAAGAGGGTCGGCGCCGGTCGGGATCGGCGCCGGCTGCGCGACCGCCGTTCCGTCGTGACCGCTGTAGAAGCCACCCTTGAGCGCCGACGGACAGGCGATCACGTCGCAGCCTCGAAGCGCCAGAACGCGGCCGGCTTCCGGGAAGTCGGCGTCATGGCCGATGAGCAGACCGAGGCGAGCAAAGGGTAGGTCGAAAATGGCCCAGTCGTCGCCGGCTCTCGCCCAACCCCGATCGGATTGCGAAAGATGGGTCTGTCGATAGCGGCCGATGATGCCGTCCGGACCAGCGAGGAGGGCGGAGTTGTAGAGCTGTTCCCCATCCCTCTCGGCAAACCCGGCGACAAGGAAGAGACCATTCGCCTCGGCGATCTCCGCCAGCCGTCTTAAAGCGGCATCATCGAGACCAATGGCAGTTTCGGCCGGATCGGCGAGGCCCGTAACGGCACGTTCCGGCAGGACCAGCAATTCCGCAGCTTCGCTCGCGGCATCCTTCGCCAAACCTTCGATGGTGAGAAGATTGGCCGAAACGTCCTTCGATGGCGCGAATTCTCCGACCGCGATCTTCGCCTTACGGCCTTTCGGCAGGGGCTCGTGTCCGTAGAGCGAGAAGAAATCCGTCGGATTCCAGGCAAAGGTGTTGGTCATCAGCTCCTTGTAGAGCTCCGGCCGGCGCTGGCTCATCACGGGTTCCCCGCGCATGGCTCCCTGTCTCGCGCGCGCCGGATCAATGGTCGCCGTCACGATGCCGTCGCCGCCGTCGATCACCGAAAGGATCTCCGCGTCGGGCCCGATGACACAGCTTCCGCCCGAGAACTGGACGCCGCGTTCGAGGCCCCAGCGATTGCTCTCGATGAGGTAGCAGCCGTTCTCGAAGGCGCGGTTGACCCAGTAGGGCGCCGGCGTTCGCTCGGCGAGCCAGTTGGAGATGTGGCAGATCACATCCGCCTTGCCGAGCGCGACGAGGCGCGCGGTCTCGATGAAGTGGATGTCCATACAGATCAGGAGCGCGATGCGGCCGAGGGGCGTGTCGTAGACGCGGTGGCCGAGATCGCCGCTCGCCGCCCATTTCGGCTCGGAGATATAGGGATGGGTCTTACGATGGATACCGACCACGCCCTGCGGCCCGATCAGGACGGCGGAATTGTAATAGAGCTCTGTCGACGGATCGATCTCCGGCATCCCGATGACGATATAGACGTCTCGCCGCCTGGCGATTTCGGCGAAGCGCGCGGTGGTCGGGCCCGGCACCGGCTCGACGAAGGGGGCGACCTCTTTGCGGTCGTGCCAGCAATAGCCCGTCGTTCCCATCTCGGGCGTCACGATCAGCTCCGCGCCCTGGTCCGCCGCGTCCTCGACGAGTTTTGCGAGCGCCTCGACGTTGCGCGCCTTGTCGCCCATCACGGGCTCGAACTGGATCGCGGCGGCCTGAAACGGTGTGGTCACGGCGTAACCTCTCGAACGGATTTGGACAAAGCTCTGCCGTTTCCCCGGCCTCGAAGGACCGGGGCGCGCAGCAGGCGGTTCAGTCAAAGGGCGCTAGCGCGCCGCGCGTCCTATCGGACACACAAAGGACGCACTAAGTCATTGAATCTACGCATCGTGCTTTCCGAAAATCGATTCCGATTTTCGGGCCGATGCTGTAGGCTGGCGGGCGCTCAGCCCGCGATGCCGGAGATCGATTTCAGGATCGAGGCGCCGACGGTATATTTGGGATCGACCATGTTGCCGAGCCGGATGCGCCCGCACTGGGTGAGCAGCATGTAGGCGTCGATTTCGTCGAAGCCGAAATCGGCCGCCATCCAGCGGATCAGCTCGCGATAGGCGCCGCGGGCGGCGTCCTCCATTGGCCGGGCAGAGCCGATGGTCATGTAGAACTTCTCGTTCTCCAGCCGCGGTGTCTTGATCGTCCAGCCCTTGATCAGATCGACCCTCAGCGTGGTGACGGTCGGATGCTCGATGGCAACGCCGCACAGTTCGCCGTCGCCCTGCGCCGCATGGCAGTCGCCGACATAGAGATAGGCGCCTTCCGTATTGACCGGCAGGTAGATCACCGCGCCCGGCGCGACGTCAGGCAGGTCCATGTTGCCGCCGTAATAGTCCGGAACGAGCGAAGAGATGACCTCGATCTCGGGGGAGGTGCCGATCGTGCCGATGAAGGGCTCATAGGGCAGGGTGATCCGCTCGTTCCAGACCGTGCCCTTTTCTTCGGTGACTTCCAGCTTCTTGACCCGCTCGGGCAGCGGGGCGGTCAGCATCGCGGTATCACCTGTCGGCACCAGGCCGCCGAATTCCGGCATGATCACCGTCGTGCCGCGCGGCTGCGGCCCCCTTGGAACGACGCTTTCGATATAGACCGCGAGGCAGTCGCCCTTTTCCGCGCCATTGACGTAGATCGGACCGTTCTGCGGGTTGAGATAGGGAAAGTTGAGGATCTCGCTCGGCTTGTCGGTCTCATGCTTGATCGCGCCTTCGAAGGCGTCGTGGGTCTCGGACGAGACGACGGCGCCTGGATCGACCGTCAGGACCGGTTCGACGGCATGGCCATAGACATAGTGATACTTGCCTTGGCTCTCTTCGGTGATCGAGTGGGTGGTGAGCGCCTTGCCCTTTGCGACGGCCTTGCGGGCCATGATTGAATCGTCAAACCAGCTCATGGGTCTTTCCTCTTTCGACGGTTATTCTCTTGCTCGTTACCTTGCGGCGAGACAATCAGACCGCGAGATAGCGCCGCACCGTGTCGCGATCTTCCAGGGCGTCCTTGCCGATTTCGGCGGTGACCGATCCCTTGTCCATGACGTAACAGCGCTGGGCCATCTGCCGGATCATGTCGAGATTCTGCTCGACGAAGACGACGGTGATGCCGGTATCCCGGTTCAGCTCGACCATGATGCGGGCGATGTCCTGAACGATGTTCGGCTGGATCCCCTCGGACGGTTCATCGAGCAGGATCAGCGCCGGATCGCCCATCAAAACGCGGCCGATGGCGAGCTGCTGCTGCTGTCCTCCGGACAGCGTCCCGGCCCGCTGGTCGCGGCGCTCTTTCAGGATCGGGAAGTAGCCGTAGATCCTGTCGACGCGCTCCTTGACGTCAGCCTTGCCGGATCCGTCGATCGACTGGCCGACGAGTAGGTTCTCGTAAATGCTCATGCGCGGGAAGACGTCGCGGCCCTGGGGGACATAGCCGATCCCGAGCCGCGCTCGCTTGTGGGCCGACAGGTTGTTGATCTCCGCGCCTTCGAACAGCACGGACCCCTGTTGCGGTGGCAACAGACCGATCAGGCTTCGCATCAGCGTCGACTTGCCGACGCCGTTTCGCCCGATGACGGCGACGATCTCGCCGGCACGGACGCTGAGGTCGACGCCCTGCAGCACAGGCTTGCCGCCGTAGCCGGCCCAAAGCCCCATGGTTTCCAGAAGGACTTCCTTACGCATGGACTTCGCCCAGATAGATCGAGGCCACCCGCTCATCGGCGACGATCTCGTTGATCGTGCCCTGCGCGAAGACCTTGCCGAAATGGAGAACCGTGACCTTCTGGGCGATCTGCCGGACGAAGGCCATGTCGTGCTCGACGGCAAGGACGCTGACGCCTTCGGCGTTGAGTGCCTGGACCATTTCGCCGGTGGCATGGGTCTCGTCCGGCGTCATGCCGGCGGTCGGTTCGTCGAGGAGGAGGAGCTTGGGCTTCAGCGCGACCGCCATGCCGATCTCCAGCCATTGCTTCTGGCCGTGGCTGAGCGAGCCGGCGAGCTGGTTTTCAGCATCCTTCAGCTTCAGAAATTCGAGAAGACGATCGGTCTCTTCGTTAAGGGACGCGCCCTGAAGATGATGCTGCAGGGCGATCTGCAGATTCTGGCGCACCTTCAGGGCCTGAAAGATGCCGGGCACCTGAAACTTCACCGAGATGCCGTGCCGGATGCGCTCGAAGGACTTCGCCTTGGTGATGTCCTTGCCGTCGTAGAGGATGGCCCCGCCCGACGGGCTGTGTTCGCCGAGAACGAGCTTGAAGAAGGTGCTCTTGCCGGCGCCGTTCGGACCGATCAGGCAATGGATTTCGCCCTGCTCAAGGGTGAAGTCGACCTCGTCGGTGACGTGCAGGCCGCCGAACCACTTGTCGAGTTTTCGGGTTTCGAGGATGGCCATCAGATGCTCTCCCTCGCCTGGCGCCGCCTGAGCCCTCTCGAGAAGAATGAGCCGAGGCTGATGAAGATGCCGCTCGGGGCGAGGAGGATCGTGACGACGAGCAGAAAGCCCATGACCACGAGCGCATACTGGCTGCCGT
Organism: Jiella pacifica; assembly: GCF_010500815.1. GTDB lineage: Bacteria > Pseudomonadota > Alphaproteobacteria > Rhizobiales > Rhizobiaceae > Jiella > Jiella pacifica. The sequence goes on along the minus strand of NZ_JAAAMG010000010.1, from coordinate 157,880 downwards.
AGATCGTGAGGTACTGAAAGCCGGCGAGGACGAGCAGCGTGCCGAACAGTGTCGTCGTCAGATCGCTGCGGCCGCCGACAGCCACCCATACGACCGGAAGGGCCGCTGCGGACATGCCCATGGAGGACGGGGTGATGTAGTTGCCCCAGGCCGTGTAGAGGACGCCCGACAGGCCGGCGAGAGCCGAGCCGATGACGAAGGCGACGAGCTGATAGCGGCGGATGTCGTAGCCGAGCATTTCCGCCCGCTGCGGGTTCTCGCGGATGGCGACGAGGACGTTGCCGAAGCGCGAATTTACGAGCATGCGCAGCGCCAGATAGACCACCACCAGCAGCGCCAGCGTCAGATAGTAAAGCCCGACATCGGGGTAGAGAGCGATGTCCGCGCCGAACCAGGGAATGGTGAGCGAGGGCATGCCCCCCATGCCGTTGAAGCCGTTGAGGCGGGCCGAGCCGATCGCCCATTCAGGGCCAGCGGTCTGCGACATGAAGCGTTCCAGCACCAGCGTCACCGACAGGGTGACGATGCCGAGAAAGACGCCGCTGATCCGGCCGAAGAACAGGAAGTATCCAAGTACCCCGGCAAACAGGGCCGATAGGCCGACTGCGGCAACCAGCGAGACGAGCGTCAGCCCGTAGGCATCGCCGAGATTGATCGTGAAGACGCCATAGGCGTAGCCGGCGACGCCGAAGAACGCCGTCTGGCCGAAGGACAGCGCGCCGCCATAGCCCCAGATCAGGCTGAGGCCGAGAGCCATGAAGACCCAGTTGAAGAAGTAGACGTTGTTGCCGACGTCGTAGCCGTCCGCAAATAGCGGATAGGCGCAGGCCAAAGCCAGCACGACGGCGCAGCCGGACCAGAAGCCGGGACCCTTGCCGAGGGTCTGCGGTCCTTCGAGAAGCTTCAGGACAGAGGTCGTTTTGTTGCCTCGAGGCACGTCAGGTCCTTTCCCGCAGGATGAAGCCGGTGAGGCCCCGCGGCAGAATGCGAATGACGACGATGACAGCGACGAGAAGGCCGATCTGGCCGGCAAGCTGGCCCTGCCAGGAGGTGAGGCCGGCCTTGACGACGGCGAGAATGGCTGCGGCCGGCGCCGTGCCGAGGAAGATGTCGGCGCCGCCGACGACGACGGTGACGAAGGCTTCGACGACAAAGGCCGAGCCCATGGTGGGAACGAGCGTCATCGTCGGCGCGTAGAGCCCGCCGCAAAGGCCGGCCAAGGCGGCTCCCAGACCAAAGGTCAGGCTGTAGATGAGCGAGGTGTTGACGCCGAGGGCTTCGGCAATGTGCGGCACCTGGATCGTCGCTCTGGCAAGAATGCCGAAGCGCGTGCGGGTGAAGATCAGCCACAGGACGGCCAGCGTCGCGACCGCAGCCAGCATCAGGACGAACCGGTAGACGGAATATCCGTAGCCGGCGACGGTGAAGCTGCCGAACGGCGTTCCGGTTCCCGGCATGGTGGAGCCGAGGATAATCAGAGTGCCCTGGGTCACGATCATCGAGATGCCCCAGGTCACCACGATGGAATCGAGCGGCCGCGCATAGAGGTGGCGGATGATCACCCGCTCGAGCAGCATGCCGACGAGGCCGGCGACGAGGGTGCCGACAAGGATGGCGATCGGCAGCGGCAGTCCCATCCGCACCGCGCTGGTGGTGACATAGGCGCCGCAGAGGATGAACTCGCCATGGGCGAGGTTGATGATCCCCATCATGCCGAAGATCACCGCCAGCCCGCAGGCCGACAGGACCAGGAAGGCGAAGGCGTCACCGGTCTGGTAGAGAAACGAGAAGAGGCCGGACAGGAAGTCCATGGACGGTCCTTCGGTGCGAAGATCGGGAGGGCGTGCCGGTCAGGCGTCGGGCGTCATCCCGCCGGCGGTCCGGCAGGGCGGCGGGACAAGTGCAGGCGGAAAGCCACCGGGGCGAGGGAAGGGCGCGGATCGCGCCCTTCCAGGCGGTTCAGATCAGCCGTCGTTCTTCTTGGGATTGTCCGACGGAGTGTACTGGGCTTCCGGGTTTTCCTTGGTGAGGTCGCAGCCGACATGGCCGAGCCAGTAAGGCTTGATGTCGTCCCAGACCTTCGGGAAGCTGATCGAGTGATCCTCGCTGACCTTCGCCAGATAGATCGTATGCGACATGTGCTGGCTTTTCGGATCGATGCAGACCCGGCCCTCCGGCGCGTCCATGCAGACGTCGCCTTCGGCGATCACCTTGCGGATGGCGTCGTGATCGGTGGAACCGGCGCGTTCGACCATCTGCTTGTAGAGATAGACGGCGACGTAGGAGTTCTCGGCTTCCTGATTGATGTAGGGCTCGTCCGGGAACTTCTTGTGCCACTTCTCGACGAACGACTTGCTCGCCGGATTGTCGACTTCCTCGATCCAGTTGGTCGTGACGTACATGTTGGCGAGTGAAGGCGGCTGGAAGCGCTTATGCTCGTAGCCCTGGCCGACATTGACCGAGGAGGCCATCGGCAGATCGACATTGGCGGAGGAGGCCTGCTCGTAATAGGAGGCCTGGGCCGTGCCGACGAGCAGCGTGACGAGGAAGTCCGGCTTGGCCTTCTGGATGTTCTGGATGGTCTGCGAGAACTGCGACACGCCGAGCGGGATGAACTCCTCGCCGACCATGGTGCCCCCGTTCTCCTTGACGATGTCGCGGACCCATTCCGCCGAGATCTGACCGAAGTTGTAGTCGGCGGCGATCGTGTAGACGTTCTTGCCGTACTTCTCCACCATGTAGGGGATGAGCGTCGAGAACTGCTGCTCGGGCACGGCGCCGGTGACGATCATGTTGGCGTCGCAGACGCCGCCTTCATATTGGTTGTTGTAGAAGGCGAGGCCGTCGAATTGGTCGACGATCGGCCGATAGGCTTCACGCGAGGCGGAGGAGAAGCCGGCGAACACGACGTCGACCTTGTCGCGTTGCAGGACGCGCCGCATGAATTCCTGGTAGCGACGATTGTCCGACTGGGTGTCGTAGGTGACGAGCTCGAGCGGCCGGCCGTCGATGCCGCCATTGGCGTTGATCTCCTCAGCCGCCAGCTCGATGCCGTGCACCTTGCCGATGGTGGCGACGGCGAAATCGCCGGACTGATCTTCGAGGACGCCCATCTTGATCGGCTCGCCGTCCTGGGCGAACGCCGCCGCCGACAAGGCAAAAAGGGTCCCTAGCGTCGCGAGGACGCCTGTTGCTTGCTTGGTCATGGTGGTCTCCGTCTCGGAAAATTATTCCGCGGACCTGAGCCTCATTGCCGGCTCGGGGTCGCTGTCTTTTTGTGTCGCACTTCGTTGGACGACATACTGGCAGTATTGTTCGACGCTCACGCGCGCATGCATGCTGCGATTGCGCAGATGGGCGAAGGCGGCCTCGTCGTCGCAGTCGCGCTCGCGCATGACGAGAAGTACCGCCTTGACGACGAAGCGGCGCTGGTTGCGGCGCTGCTCGTGCATCTGGATGGCGCTGATCATGCCCGTCTTGCGGGCGTGTTCGTTGACGGACAGGTAGAGGGCCGAATAGACGGCGCCGCCATGGATCGGCTTCGACAAAAAGGCGGTCGCGCCGACCTGCAACAAGGTCTTCAGGCGGCTCGGTGCTTCCACACCGACCAGCCCGACCACGGGCACGAGAGGCGTCGTGTCGCTGGAACCCGCGCGCGGCACGATCGGCATGCGCGGCAGATCGCCGTCAACGAGAATGATGTCGCGCTCGGGGTCGAGGTCGTCGGGGGCCCATTCGATCTGCGTCTCGGCCGTGGCCCTTTGGAGCATGGTCAGGCCGAGGCGTGACAGGATCGGTGAGAGCGTCGTGCCGACCCGCTGGTCGTCGCTGACGAGGATCGCCTGACGACGGCTGAAGTTCTGGATATATCTTGGCACTGCCATCAGATCACCCTCAGCTGCGGACGCATGGAGACGGTCTCAAGTGAAGGAGCGGCCCTGACGAGATAGGGATCCGGACGGACCGGGCAGGCGGCCTTGACGAGGATGTCGAATTGACAATCCTTTCGCGAGCGCCCGATGCGGGGCGTCAGGAAGCTGTGCATCGTTTCCGGATCGATGGTCACCCGGCCCTGGGGCGCTTCGATCGACTGGCCGCGTGTCGCATTAAGGACGGCCCGCGCCTGGTCGCTGCCCGCCTTTTCCAGAGCCTTCGCAAGGAAGCGAATGGCGAGATAGGCGGATTCCGCTTCCGCCGAGACCGCCGGCCCGTCCGGGAACATCGCGCTGTAGGTCTCGACGAAAGCCCTGTTGGCCGGGGTGTCGATGGACGAAAAATAGACCGACGAACTGATGTGACCGTCGACGGCTTCTTCGCCGATCTCATGGAGCTCCGGCTCGGACAGATTGCAGCTGGCGATCGGGAAGCGGTTGACCTGATCGATGCCGCGAGCCTCGCAGGCTGCGCGGAATTGCCGAAAGAAGGCGTAAGACGACCGGCCGATCAAAGCGTTAAAGATGAAATCCGGGCCGGTCTCGAAGATGGCATCGATGATGGCCGCGACATCCGTGTCGCCGACTGCGAGATAGCGCTCCGAGAGAACCTGGCCGCCGCGCTGCGCTAGATCTTCGCGCAGGACGCGGTTGCTCTCCCATCCCCAGATGTAGTTCGACCCGATGCAGAAGGCGCGCTTGCCGAAATTCGACACCAGATGATCGACCATGGGCGCCATGTGATGATTGGGGGCCGTACCGGTGTAGACGACATTGGCCGAACTCTCGAAACCCTCGTAATGGGTCGGATACCACAGGATCGCGTCGCGCTTTTCGAAGAGCGGGATGACGTCCTTGCGGCTCGATGAGGTGTAGCAGCCGACGACGTGACGAATGCCGCTCTGGAGCATTTTTTCGGCCTCAGGCGCATAGGCAACGAGTTCGCTCTGCGGATTGGCGATCACCGGACACAGAGAAACGCCCGAGTTCTCGTCTTCATTGACCTCGCGGCAGGCCATGAGCGCCCCGTTGAGCATCGTTCGTCCGACCGTCCCGTAGGAGCCGGTCGTCGAGAACAGAATGCCGATCGGGTAGCTCGCTTTCATCAAATGCGGATCCTCATCGCAAAAAGCCCGTCAGCACGATTGTGCTGGCCGGGCGACACTGCCGAGATATGTGGAATGGTTCGTACGGCGCATTTTTGAGCAACGCTGCTCTGCGCATAGGTTTTAGGCTGGCTCGTTTGCGGCGTGGTGTCAAGCGGGTGAAATTTGATTTCTCAAATTTTCGCGGAGCGTCTTGCCAGCCGTTCGAAAAACTGCCCGCCTATACGCGTGCGGGCCCGCTGCGCTCGCCGCTCGTCACGACATGAATCGGGAAGGACCGGGATATGGATCTCAAGTTGCAGGGCAGGAAAGTCGTTGTGACCGGTGGGACGAAGGGAATCGGCCGCTCCATCGTGCGCATGTTCACCGCCGAAGGCGCGGCGGTGGCATTTTGTGCCCGCAGCCAGGAGGGTGTCGATGCGGAAGTCTCGGCGCTCGAAGCAGAGGGGGCCAAGGCGTACGGAGAAGCTGTCGACGTCAGCGACAAATCGGCTCTCGAGAGGTTTGTCAGCAATGCGGCAGAGGCTATTGGTGGAATTGATATTATCGTCGCCAATGTCAGCGCTCTCGCGGTGGGCGGCGACGAGGAAAGCTGGAAGGCTGGGTTCGAGACAGACATGATGGGCACCGTGCGCCTTGTCGACGCCGCAATGCCTCATCTCCAGAAGAGCGATGCAGCCTCGATCGTCACGATCTCCAGTGTTTCGGGCCGCGAGATCGATTTTGCGGCGGGGCCTTACGGGGCCTTCAAGGCGGCGCTCATTCACTACACGCAAGGGTTGGCGTTCCAGCTGGCCGGCCAGAACATCCGCGCCAATTCCGTCTCGCCCGGAAACACCTATTTCGAGGGCGGTGTCTGGAACCAGATCGAGGCGGGAAATCCCGAGCTCTACGCGGATTCGCTCGCCCTCAACCCGACGGGCCGGATGGCGACGCCGGACGAGATCGCCAATGGTGTGGTCTTCCTCGCGAGCCCGGCGGCGAGCTTCATCACCGGAACCAACCTCGTCATCGACGGCGCGCTCACCCGTGGCGTTCAGTTCTAGATCAAGCGCAGCTAAGGGGTTATGCTAAAGGCTGTCCACGCCCTTCGGGGCCTGTCTCTCCATCCTGATGGCGTCGCTGATCTCAATCCCTTGGAGGCTCGGACCGTCGAGACCAAGATCTGCCGATCGGCGCGAATGTCGAAGACGGTGAAGGCGCTCGACGCAACTGCCGGGCAGGGCGAGAAAGCCCTCCTGTTCCTCGAAGACCTTGCTATGCAATCGGCTTTCGCCCGCGCGATGGCGACACGCTTCGGCCTGAAGCGTGAGCCCGGTATAATCAACGGCAAGGTCCCCGGCGAGAAGCGACCGGCCATCGTCGACGCACTCTAGGGTCTGTTGAAGATCATCGCGAATGGATGACGGCGGCGGCGAGGTGGATGGCGGCTTTGAAGTGTGGTTCGGCGCGACGCTTTGACCCGGTTCGTAATACGCTTCGCTGCTATATCATACGCTTACGAGCGTGACCCCGCGCCGATCAGCGTCGGACCCCGGCGCCGATTCACACCGGATTGGCCTCTGCTCCCGCCGGTAGCCGCTATCGGTCGGCCTTTGCCTGATCGAAGCAGGCTCCTGCTCGCTCGATGTCGGGTCCGTAGGCTAGCGCCCATGCGCACAAGGCCTCGAACGGCTGGCGCAGCGAGTGGCCGAGCGGGGTGATCGCGTACTCCACGCCGATCGGCGTGGTCGGCAGAACGGTCCGCGTGACGAGGCCGTTGCGTTCCAAGCGCTTCAAAGCGTCCGCGAGCGCCTTGTGCGTGATGCCGTTCAACCGTCGCTTGATCTCGTTGAACCGCGCCGGCTTGGGGCACAGCACGGTCAGGATCATGATCGTCCACTTGTCCGCGATCCGATCCAGAACCGGCCGGATGCGGACCATGTCCACGCATGCTTGCTCCGACAAACGCTCAAGCTCGGTATCGTTCGGCATATCTAGGCTCTTCAAAGTGCGTTCTTGTGACTAGATACCAATCGTATATCTGGATGCCGTCGCTGAACAAGGAGCATTTGCGATGGCAAGAGTTGAGAACAAGACCGCCCTCGTGGTCGGGGGCGCAAAGGGCATCGGACTGGCGATCGCCGAACGTCTGTCGAGCGAAGGGGCAACCGTTTTCCTGACCGGGCGACGGGCCGACCAGGTCGAGGACGCCGCTCGCAAACTCGGCGGAGGTGCTCGCGGTCTCGTCGCCGATGCCAGCGCGTTGGAGGATCTGTCGCGCGTCGTCGCGTCCGTGATGGAAGCGCGAGGGCGCCTGGATCTGCTCGTTTTGAACGCCGGTCTCTCGGAGCCGGCCACGATTGCCGATCAAACCCTCGAGCACTTCGATCGCCACTTCGCGGTGAATGTGCGCGGCATGATGTTCGGCTTGAAGGCGGCCTTGCCCGCGATGAGCGAGGGAGCTTCGGTGGTCCTGATGGGATCGATCGCGGACGTCATGGGCATCCCGCCCTACAGCACCTATGCAGCCACGAAGGCGGCGGTCCGATCCTATGCCCGTTCCTGGGCCGCGGAACTCGCACCTCGGGGCATCCGCGTCAACGTCGTGGCACCTGGCCCGACAGATACGGAGATGATGGCGGCCGTGCCGGAAGAAGGACGTGCGAAGCTGGTCGCGCCGATTCCACTGGGCCGCATGGCGCGCCCCGAGGAGGTGGCGTCCGCAACGCTCTTCCTACTCAGTGACGAGGCGAGCTTCATAACCGGTGCGGAACTCTGCGTCGACGGCGGGATGAAGCAGGTCTGAAGGAGGCCGCGGATCGGCGATCGTGTCCGCTTCGGCGACGAGAGCGGCTCGATCGCCGCGTTCACTTTCGAAGGCAGTTCCAACAGCTCTTTCGCAGCGACGCCGGGCCTAAGGATCGGCGCAGACATCCCCGTGAGCGAGACGGTCGCGTCCTGCGCCCTGCATCTTCAGCCGATCCGGCTCTTCCGGATCAGTTGATCGAGCGTCCATTGATCGACCCCCGCCAATCCCGCAGGAATTTAGCCTTCTTTCTCTCGTCGAGCCAGGTCAGGAGGCTCGGCCGCAAGCGGATCGGCAGGAACGACGTGCTTCCTTCGAACCGGCTCTCGACGAAGGCCTGCCCCTTGCCGAAGCTCTCAATCAGCGGGAACAGCGACGAGCCCTTGTCGACCAGAGCCTGGCCGTCGTCCGACAGCAGAAACCTGACGAAGTCGCCGGCCGCTTCCTTGGCGTCGGAGGCCTTGGTCACGAGCACCGAGCGCGTGAAGACCAGCGCATAGTCGCTGAGAAGGAGGATCCCGAGCCGGGGGTCCTGGCGCACCTGTTCGAGCGCATAGGAGCCGATGACGTTGTAGGCGAGGACGAGATCGCCGGAGGCGACCTCCTGCACCATGTCGTTGGTGCAGCAGTAGATCTTCGCTTTCGCACGGCCAAGGGATTCCACCAGCCGCGAGGCCTGGAAGCCGCGCTGGGCGTCCTGGGTGGCGAACATGTAGCCGACGCCGGACAGGGCGACGTCATATGTCCCTACGCGCCCATTGAAGAAGGCCGGCTCGTCGCGGATCATGCTGGCGAGTTCGGAGCGTGTGTCGGGCAGCGGGTGATCCGCAAAGGCCTTGCGATTGTAGAGGAGCGCCACCGGTTCCTGCGTGAAGCCGAAGAGTTCTTCGCGCCAGCGAGACCAGGTCGGCGTCGGGGGGACGTCCTCTACTGGGCTTGCGAGGCCGAGATTGACCAGCTGTACCTGGAGATCCATGGCGGAAGAAATGACGAGATCGGGCTTCTCGCGGGCCGCGAGAACCGCCTCTTGGAGCTCCGAAGTATTGTACTCCGTATAGTTGATGGCAATGCTCGGATGAGCGGCCGTAAACCCGTCTACGATCGCCGACATGGCCGTCTTGTCGGTCGCGCTCCAGACGTCGAGGACGACGCGTTCCGGCGCGCTCGATCGCTGCTCGAAGAGCAGGAACGACAAAGCCATGATCGCGAGAAGAACGCAGGCGGCTCCTGTCGCCGCACGGCTCCTGCCCGTCATGCGACCTCCATGTCCGGCGGCGGCGTCTCGGGCAGGGTGATCGTCGCGCTCAATCCAGGATGGCGGTCCGCAAGGTCGAAACGACCCTTGTGAACTTCCGCCACCGCGGCGACGATGGCGAGGCCAATGCCGGAGCCACCGTTTGGCCCGTTCGAATAAAACCGCTCGAGCACCTTTCGCTTCTCGGCATCGGCGATGCCGGGCCCGGAATCGTCGACGCCGATGGCGAAGGCCGGACGCCCGTCGAGCGTCGTCGCCTCCACACGCAGGGTGATCCGGTTGTCTGGCGGTCCGTGCCGCACGGCATTGTCGATGAGATTGCGCAGCGCCTCGCGGATCGCGATCGCGTCCCCGGTGACCGTTGCGACGGCCGGCGGCGGCGGTAGCTCGACGGAGAGGTCGATGTCCTTCGAGGCGTCGTCCTGCACGATCTCCTCCGTCAGACGTCGCACGAGAGCTCTGAGATCGACCGGCTCGAACATCTCCTTGTCGGCGCGATGAATCACCATGGCGTGGCTGAGGAGCTGGTTGGTCAACCGCGTGGTTCTGCGCGCCTGGTCGCGGGCGCGCAGGACCGCGGCGGCCCCCGCCTCGCCGGTTTGAGCAGCCGCTTCGAGGTGGCTGTAGAGAGCCGCCAGCGACGTGCGCATCTGATGGGCGACGTCCGCGATGAAGGATTCCGCCTGTTCGCGCGACAGCTCGAGGCGGCGCATGAAGCCGTTGATCGCCGTGATCAGGCTCTCGACTTCGCGCGGTGGCATGGCGTCCAGCGGCTTCAAATCGCCCGACTGGCGTTCGCGGATGTCCCGCTCGATCCCGGCGAGCGGCCGCATGGCGAAGCCGATCCCGGCACGCGCCATGATCAGCCCGGCGATCGACAGGGCCGCCAGCGGCACGAGGCTCTTGAGGATGAGATCCCGCTCCATGGCTTTGCGGGCAATCCGCGTCTGACCGATCTGGACGCCGATCCACTGCGGCTTGTCGGCACTGAGGAGCGTGCGCCCGTTGACGACGAAGCGTACCGTCTCGCCGCTATAGTCGCTGTCGAAAAACACTGGCTCCTGCAGGGGCGGCTCATCGTCGATGAAGCTTCGCGACGGAAGGTCCGGGGTTCCGGTCAGCGTTTTGCCGTCGGCGTCGAAGATGCGGTAGAAGACGCGGTCGTCCTCGTCGAGGGCGAGGATCTCCAGCGCCGACGGCGGCAGGTCGATGTCGATCCCTTCCGGCGTGACGGTGATGCGCTCCAGCATCGCGATCGCGGCGCCGCGCAGAAGAAGATCGTAGGTCTGGTTTGCCGAGCTGCGCGCATAGATCCACAGTGCGACCGACAGCAGGGCAATCAGCACGGTGAAAGCAGCTATGGAGACGACCATCAGCCGCCTGCGGAGCGAATAAGCGCGCCGTCGGCCTGTTGGGGCGGATGCGGCGAGCGACGTCAGCGCCTCGCTCATCTCCCCTCGCAGGCGGATGGGTGCTCAGCCTTGCGGCCGGGCTTCCACGACGGCTGAACCGGATTTCCTGGGCGCACGGATCAATCCTCGCGAATGCTGGCGATGTAGCCGAGACCGCGGATGGTCCGGATCGTGACGGGTGAACCCTCGAGCTTTTTGCGCAGCCTCGTCATCGTCTGCTCCACGGCGTTGAGGCTCGGCGCTTCGTCGAAGCTGTAGACCCGGTCGGCGACCTCGTCCTTGGTAAGAACCCGGCCGAGCTGGCCGAGAAAAAGCTCCAGCACCTGCACTTCGCGGTGGCGAAGCTCCAGATCGACACCGGCGAGCGAGGCGCTCCGGGCGCGGCGATCGAAGGTGAAGTTCCCTTGGACGAAGACATTGCTGGCTTCGCCCGAGCGCCGCCTGACCAGCGCCCGACAACGGGCGGAAATCTCCCTGAAATCAAAGGGCTTCACCATGTAGTCGTCGGCCCCGATGTCGAGCCCGACGATCCTGTCGTCGATCTCCGACCGCGCCGTCAGCACCATGACCGGCGTGCGGTCGCCGCGCGCCCGCATTGCCCGCAGAACTTCGTAGCCGCTCATCGAGGGCAGGTTGATGTCGAGAATGACGACGTCGAAGCTGGCATGGCGCAAAATCGAATCCGCCTCGGCTCCGTCGGATTCGAGATCGATCGCATGGCCTTCGCCGCGAAAGCGGTCGATGAGGGCTTCGGACAGCTCGCGGCTGTCCTCGACAAGAAGAATTCGCATGACGCTTGATGGTTAGCCGGGCTTGGGCGGTTTGAGAAGCGAGCTGATGTGCCGCAATGCAGCATGCGTCCCATACCCAACCGTGGATTGGCTTGTCAGCTTCGTGTCAGCTTGACGTCAAGTCAGGGTCAGCGTGACCTTGTACGGAGCGAATGGGAGAGAGGGCGGTGCCGCGGCCTGGCAGGAGGGCTGCGCTCGCCGACGGCCATCACGACACGGATTTCCGGGGCTATTCTAGCCGGCAAACCTCTCTCACCGGTTAAAAATCGATGGGAGGACCCAACAGTGACATTCTTCAGAACCACAGCCGCCTTGCTTTTCGCCAGCGTCGTCATCACGCCGGCATTCGCCCAGGAAATCGACCGGCCCGAATGCGTGGCCCCGGCCAAGCCCGGCGGCGGCTTTGATCTGACCTGCCGCATCGCGCAGCAGGGCCTGGAAAAGCAGTTCGACGGCCCGATGCAGGTGACCTTCATGCCCGGCGGTATCGGCGCCGTGGCGATCAACCTGTTCAACACGACCCGCACCGACGATCCGAACGCCATCGTGGCCTTCTCCTCGGGCTCGCTCCTCAACATGGCGACCGGCAAATACGGCCAGTGGGGCGCCAATGACGTTCGGTTCCTGGCGACCGCCGGCACCGACTACGGCGCCGTCATCGTGCGCGACGACAGCCCGTACAAGACTCTCGAAGACCTGATGAAGGCCCTCAAGGAGAATCCGGGCGGCATCGTCATGGGCGCCGGCGGCTCGGTCGGGTCGCAGGACTGGATGAAGGCCGCCATCCTGATGAAGTCGGAGGGACTCAACCCGCGCCAGATGCGTTACGTCGCCTTCGATGGCGGCGGCGACGCGATTGCCGGCCTGCTCGGCGGTTCGATCCAGGTCTATACCGGCGACGTCGGCGAAATGGTCTCGCACCTCGGCACGGGCGAAATGCGCATCCTGGCCGCCATGAGCGACGAGCGACTGCCGGCCCCCTTCGCCGACATCCCGACCGCCAAGGAACTCGGCTACGAGGCCGTCTGGCCGATCGTGCGCGGCTTCTACATGGGCAAGGCCGTTCCTGACGCGGCTTACAACAAGTGGGTCGAGGCCTTCCAGGCGGCCTACAAGACCGATGAATGGGCCGCTCTCGTCAAGGACAAGGGCCTCCTGCCGCTCGATCTGTCGGGCAAGGAGATGGACGCCGACATGAAGAAGCGCGTCGAGCGCATGACCGGCATCGCCAAGGAAGCCGGCCTGATCGAATAGTCCTCCCGGACTGACGTGCGGGCCGCGTCCGAACCTTTTCGAGGGTCGGCGCGGCCCGCACGGCATGCTTGATTTCGTTTTCACACGCGAAGGGCCGCCAGATCCGCGCGGCGGCACAGGCAAAGGGCCGTGCCGTTCGTGCGGCAGCTTCGCCCGGCTTTCTCGCTTTTCTCGGAGCATTCCATGGCCGACCGGATTTTCGCCGGCGTGCTTCTGGTGGTGGCGATCGGCTATACGATCATCGCCTTCACAGTCATCCACGCCCCGTTCCAATACGACCCGCTCGGGCCGGAAAGCTGGCCCCGCATCCTCGGCCTCGTCGCGATCCCGTGCATCCTCTTTATCCTCGCAAGACCCGACGTCGCCAGCCTCGGCCTGCCGGCCAAGACCTGGGGCCGGCTTGCGGCGCTCGTCGTGATGCTGTTCGGATACTCCTATCTCTTCCAGCCGCTCGGCTTCATCATCGCGACCTTCGCCTTCTGCATGGCGCTGTCGCTGATGCTCGGCGCCAAGCTCGTGCCGGCGCTGGCCTTCAGCGCGGGCATCGGCGTCGTCGGCTACTTCCTCTGCACGAAGCTGCTCGAACTCAACCTGCCTGCTGGCGTCCTGACGATTTTTAGGTGAGCTGAACCATGGACGCTGTCTTTTCCGGTCTTGCATCGGGCTTCGAGGTTGCCCTCGACCCCTTCAACCTCTTCCTCGTTCTCGCCGGTTGCTTCGCCGGCACGCTGATCGGCGCCTTGCCGGGCATCGGCCCGATCAACGGCGTGGCGATCCTCCTGCCGATCGCCTACGGTCTCGGCTTCAAGCCGGAATCGGCCATCATTCTTCTCGCCGGCATCTATTACGGCGCCGAGTATGGCGGCCGCATCTCGTCGATTCTGCTCAACGTTCCCGGCGACGCCGGCGCCGTGATGACGACGCTCGACGGCAATCCGATGGCCCGCAACGGCGAGGCCGGCAAGGCCCTGTCGCTCTCGGCCATCGCCTCCTTCGTCGGCGGCACCTTCGCGGTCGTCCTGATGAGCTTCTTCGGTCCGGCGCTCGCCTCCTACGCGATCCACTTCTCGCCGTCGGACTACGTGGCTCTGATGGTATTCGCCTTCGCCTCGCTGGCCTCGCTGGTCGGGTCGAACCCGGTGAAGACGCTGCTCGCCGCCGTCATCGGGCTGATGCTCGCCTCCATCGGCATCGACGCCAATACCGGCGTCGCGCGCTTCACCTTCGGCATTCCCGACATTCTCGCCGGCATCGACTTCCTGGTCGTGGTCATCGGCCTCTTCGGCATGGCCGAGCTGATCCACCTCGTCGAACAGCAGGCCGCCGGAACGCTCAAGACGCTGAAGATCGACAAGAGCTTCGTGACGATGAAGGACCTCGCCTTCGTCAAGTGGACGATCCTGCGCGGTTCGATGATCGGCTTCTTCATCGGCATCCTGCCGGGCACCGGCGCCTCGGTCGCCTCCGCCGTCGCCTATGGCGCGGAGAAACGTGCGGCGCGCGACTCCTCGAAGTTCGGCGAGGGCGACATGCGCGGCCTCGCGGCGCCGGAAGCGGCCAACAACGCGTCTGCCGGCGGCGCCATGGTGCCGATGCTGACCCTCGGCATTCCCGGGTCCGGAACGACAGCCATCCTCCTCGGGGCGTTGCTCCTGTTCAACGTCACACCCGGCCCGCTGATGTTCCAGCAGCGCCCGGAAATCGCCTGGGGCCTCATCGCCTCGATGTATATTGGCAATGTCGCGCTCTTGATCATCAACCTGCCGCTGGTCGGGCTGTTCGCCCGGATGCTGACCATCCCGCAGCAGTTCCTGACCCCGCTGATCGCGGTTTTGGCCTTCATCGGCGTCTATTCGGTGGTGTCCAACCCGCATGACCTCTACATGATCACCCTGCTCGGCGTCTTCGGCTGGTTCCTGCGCAAGCTGCAGTTCTCGCTCGCGCCGGTCATTCTCGGCTTCGTGCTCGGTGGCCTGTTCGAGGACAATCTGCGCCGCGCTCTGTCGATTTCCGGCGGCGACTGGTCGATCCTGTTGACCTCCTGGAACAGTGTGATCCTCTACATCCTGGCGCTGCTCGTCATCGTCGTGCCGATCGTCGTCGGCCGGATGCGGCGTAGCCGCGGCGAGGACGAGTCACCGAAGGCGCCTGCATGATCACAGCCTACCGGCCGGTTCTTCTGGCTATCGGCGCCGCACTTTGCGGCGCCGCTCTGTTTCAGGCTCTCGGTGTGCCGGCCGGGCCGCTGGTCGGCTCAACCATCGCGGTCACCGGCCTCGCGGCGGCGGGCTTTTCTCCGAAAGTCCCGGCGACGCTGCGCAATCTGGGCTTCACGGCCATCGGCGTGACGCTCGGGGCGGGGGTGACGACCCACTTCCTCACCGATGTCCTGCGCTTTCCCTTGAGCCTCATCGCGCTCACTGCAACCATGATCGCGGTGATGACGATCTCCTCGACCGTGCTGAAGCGCGTCTTCGGCGTGGCGGGTGGGACGGCGGTGCTCGCGACTTCTCCCGGCGCGCTCTCCTACAGCCTCTCGCTTGCCGCCGACCGACCGGCAGCGAAAATCGACATCCCCTTCGTGATGGTGCTCCAGAGCCTGCGCCTGTTGATCATCACCATCGCCCTCCCGCCGCTCGTGGCACTCGTCGAAGGGGGCAGCGGTGGTGCTGGCGCTGCCGTGACCCGGCACACGCTCGATCTGCCGATCAGTATCCTTCTGATCGGCATCGCCGCCGTGGGCGGCATCGTGTTTGACCGGCTGCGCGTTCCCGCCGCCTTCCTTCTTGCCGGCGTCTTCATCAGCGGTCTCGGCCATGGCGTTGGCTGGCTCGAGGGGCGTCCTTCGACGATCCTGACCTTCATTGGTTTCTCTCTCGCAGGCGCGGTGATCGGTGCACGCTTTGCCTCGGTCACGCGCGCGCAGTTGCGCGACCTTTTCCTTGCCGGCCTCGTGGTGACGACCATCGCGGTGGCGCTTTCGGGTCTCGTCAGCTTTGGCGTGGCGACGTTTCTGGGTCTGCCCTTCGGCCAGGTCTGGGTATCCTTCGCGCCTGGCGGCGTCGAGGGTATGAGCGCGATGGCGCTCTCACTCGGCTACGACCCCGCCTATGTCGCGACCCATCACATCTTCCGGCTGTTGCTGCTGATCGCCATCCTGCCGGCCTTCCTGAAGCTGCCACGGCGCGATCTCCAGGAGCGGGGGTGAAAGGGCCGCTTCGGGAGTTCTCGCCATCGCGGATCAGCGGCCGGGATGGGGCATTGCAGACTCTCCAGGTTCGTCAGGACCTGAGCCGGCATGGCAACCGTCACCGTTGACGCGTGAGGACCCTTGCTCAAAGACTCACGAAACGCGCCAGCAAGACAGCCACTCTCGTCAACCGTTATCTCGCATCGAGCCGCAGAACCGCTTCGCTTTCATCCCCGCCTCTCAAGAGCTTGTCACATGCCGCTTCGAACACCGGCTCGACGGCGCCCGAAAGCTCATGGCCCGAGCCCTGCTCGCCCGAGGTGACGATCGTTCGGTCGAGGCCCCGCAGCACGGGGGCAGCCTCGAGGGCAACCACGAAGCGGTGGAAGATGTCCGGGTTCCGCACGAATGGCCCGGTGAGGATGATCCTGTCGGGAAAAAGCAGCCGCGACAGGTTTCCGGTCAGACGGACCACCTCACGTGTCGCCTCGGCAATGGACGGTACGTCCACGAGCTTCATCCGCTCGGCCATGGGGCCGAACGCGTCCTCGTCGAGCGGAATGTCCGGGTAGACGGATCTGATCTTCGGGCCGAGCGACCAGAGCGCCGCCACCGTCTCAAGGCAGTCGGTGTTTCCGCAGGTGCATTTGGCGCCGCGCATATTGCCGAGACTCCAATGCCCGATCTCGCAGAACCGGCCGCGCAGACGGTTCACGATCGCGCCCTCGGTGTAATAGGCGGCACCGATGCCATAACCCCAGTGCAGCAGAAGGACGCTCTCCTCGCGTCGCTTTTCGGTGTTTGCCAGCCGGCCGGCGAGCTCGGCGTCGAGGTTGCGAACGAGCACCACGTCCTTGCCGAGGCTGCCCAGCACTTCACCGACATCGAGATTGCTGACGTTCGGCCAGCGTGAGGAGAAGCACCAGAGCTTCCGCGGCGCGTCGAGCAGCCCAGAAAAGGAGCAGACGACGGCGACGACTTCGACTCCGGCGGGAAAGCGTCCCAACGCTTCCGCTGCAAGGCGCCGGAGTGCAGCTGCCATCTCCTCGTTGCCCGTCTCGGCGGGCGGCGCGGCCTGGACTTCGGCCACGACGCGGCCGGCCATGTCGACGGATTTGGCGACGATGCTGCGGCTTGCGACCTGCATGAAGACCACGCCGAAGCGCTGGGTGTTGTAGGTCAGGAAGGCAGCGGGCCGGCCGCGACCACGTTGCTTGACGATACTCTCTCGCAGGAGATCGGCCTCGACCATTTCGCCGACGAGTTCCGAGACGGTGGTGGAGCGAAGATTGAGGTGCTCAATAATCTCGCCGCGGGTCGTGGCCTTGCCCGTGCGCACGAGCTCGAGCACGGCCCGCAGGTCACGCGTGCGCTGCGTCTCGGAACCGGAAAGCATCGTCTACTTGAACCATGTCGGAAGGGTCAGAGAGAGCGCCGGAATGTAGGTCACGAGGAGGAGGACGACGACCATCGCCGCATAGAAGGGCAGGAGGCTCTTCGTCGCCCTTTCCAGGGGCAGGCGTGCGATGCCGCAGCCGACGAGGAGCGAGGTGCCGACGGGCGGAGTGCAGAGTCCGATGCCGAGGTTGAGGATCAGGATGATGCCGAACTGGATCGGGTCGACCCCGACCTTGGTCGCGATCGGGAGAAGGATCGGCGTGAGGATCAGGATCAACACGCCCATGTCCATCAGCATGCCGAGGATCAGGAGCAGGACGTTGATCGCCAATAGGACGAAGATCTTGTTATCCGAGATGGCGAAGATGCCGTCGGCAAGCAGCGCCGGAACCCGCAGATAAGAAAGCAGGAAGCCGAAGGCCGACGAGGTCATGATGATGGCGGTGACGATGGCGAGCGTCGTCAGCGTCGTCGCGAAGATCCGCCCGACCGCCGCGCGGTTAAGGGTCCTGTAGAAGAGCCCCGTCGCCAGAAGCGCGTAGACGACCGCGACGGCCGCGGACTCCGTTGCAGTGAAGACGCCGGTCAGAATTCCGCCGATGATGATGACGATCGTGAACAGGCCCACCAGGGCATTGGCCGCGACGCGGAGAGCCTCCCTCGTCTCGTAGCGCTCGCCGGTCGGGTGACCATGCCGAACCGCCATGATCCAGCAGATCACCATCAGCGACAGGCCGAGCAGGAATCCGGGGACGTAGCCGGCGATGAACAGCGTGCTGATCGGCAGACCGCCGGCGGCCAGCGCGTAGAAGATCATGTTCTGGCTGGGCGGGATCAGCACGCCCTGGACAGACGAAGTGACGGTCACGGCGACCGAATAGCCGGCCGGATAGCCGTTGCGCGTCATCGCCGGGATCAGGAAGGAGCCGATCGAGGCGACGTCCGCGACGGAGGATCCGGAGATGCCGCCGAACATGGTGCTCGCCACGACGTTGCCCTGGGCGAGGCCGCCGCGCAGCCGGCCGACCAGAACGTCCGCGAGCTTGACCAGTCGGTCGGAGATGCCCCCCTCGGTCATGATGTTGCCGACGAGGATGAAGAATGGCACTGCCAGGAAGGTGAAGCTGTTGAGCCCGTTGACCATGCGCTGCGCGATCATCAGCGGGGGCAGGCCAAGATAGAAGACCGTTGCCAGCGAGGACAGTCCGAGTGCGAAGGCGATCGGAACCCGAAGGAACATCAGCGCCAGGAAACCGCCGAGGAGAAGGGCGATGCCGATGAAGTCAATCGGCATGGGGACCCTCGACCGCGAAGTTGGGATCGACGACGTCCCGAAGGGCGATGTTGACCAGGGCGTTCATGAAGCCGAGAAGGCCGCCCGCCAGCGTCGGCACGTAGAGCCAATACTTTGGCAGACCCGAGGCCGGAAGGATCTGCTGTCCCGCGAGGGCGACGAGATCGCGTCCATAGACCAGTACGGCTAGCATGAAGATCGCCATCAGGACCTGTGCGAGATAGTCGAGAGCAGTCGCCAGCGGCGCCGGCAGGATGTCGCGGAAGAAGGATATCGCGACATGCTCGTGCCGGCGGATGCCGATGGCGATGGCGATGAGCCCGAACCAGATGAGGCAGAGGAGCGCGACCTCCTCGGACCAGCTTGTCGGATCGTTGAGAACGAAGCGCAGGAACACCTGCAGACAGATCACCGTCGTGATGATCACGAGGAGGAAGTGGCAGAGCCAACTGGCGGCCATGTTCACCGCGTCTGCTCCTCGCCTGATGCCCCGCTGCCAGTTCAACTCGGCTCTTTCCCCCCCACGATGAGACATGAAAGCCTTACTTGACCGCCTTGATCTTCTCGATCAGTGGCTGAAGATCGGGGAATTCCGCGTAGATCGGCTGCACCGCGGCCTGGAAGGGTGCATTGTCCACTTCGGTGACCTTTGCGCCGGCCTTTTCGACCGCGGCCCGCGCCTCATCGTTGGCTTCGCGCATGATCTTGCGCTCGTAAAGGGCGGCTTCGCGGCCGGCCTTGCGGATCGCCTCCTGTTGGTCCTCAGGCAAGGCGTCGAAGCGAGCCTTGTTCATCACCAGGAGCGCCGGCGGGCTGAGATGTCCGTCTTCCACATAGTTCGGCGCGACTTCGTAATGGCCGGACGTCTGGTAGCTGACATAGTCGTTCTCGGCGCCGTCGATTACCCCCGTCTGCAGGCTGGAATAGACCTCGCCGTAGTTCATCGGCGTGGGGACCGCGCCAA
This sequence comes from Jiella pacifica, assembly GCF_010500815.1. Classification (GTDB taxonomy): domain Bacteria; phylum Pseudomonadota; class Alphaproteobacteria; order Rhizobiales; family Rhizobiaceae; genus Jiella; species Jiella pacifica. The sequence continues at coordinate 138,496 of NZ_JAAAMG010000010.1, read as the reverse complement.
GAAGCTCGACCATGCGGATCGAGATCGGCGCCGGCTGGACCCGGATCTTCAATCCTTTCAGATCCTCCAGCTTGGTGACCGGCTTGCCCTTCACTGTATAGAAGGACCGCGTGCCGGCATCCATGTAGTCGAAGCCGACGAGACCGACGTCGCCGAGATCGTCGAGCACTTGTTTGCCGACTTCGCCGTCGAGCACCGCGTATTTCTGATCCCAGCCGCTGAAGATGTAGGGAAGCGTGAAGACGCCCATCGACGCACTGACATTCGCCATCACCACCGAATTCACGCGGGCAAGGTCGACGACGCCGGCCTGAGCCTGTTCGATCGTCTCTGGTTCCTGACCAAGCTGAGCTCCGGAGAAGACTTCGACCACGACGGCGCCGTCCGTGTAGTCCTTCACGAGGTCAGCGAAGCGGTGCATGGCCACGGTGACCGGGTTCGTCTCCGGCTGGTTTTCCGCAAGGCGCAAGACCGTTTGCGCGTAGGCCGACTGCGAGAAGAACGAGAGGCAGACGCCTGCGGTGAGCAACGCGGTGTGGAGCTTCATGATCGGGGCTTCCCTTCGGTTGGACAAGGGGAGTATTCCGAGAGGCGGCGCCGTCGTCAAGCGTTTAAAAACGAATTGTGTTCGAAAATATGAAACCATCATGGAAGAGCCATTGACCTGGGCAACTCCAATTTCCTAGAAGTTCTGAACGAAGAGGTTTGAAAAGGAGACGTCCATGCAGTTGACAGTGCATGCCGACGGCAAAGCGCTTGGGGAGGCGGCAGCGCGCGAAGGCGCCGCGGCCGTATCCGCCGCCATTGCCGAGAACGGCCGCGCCGTGGTGGTGCTGGCGACCGGGGCTAGCCAGTTGGCCATGCTGGCGGAGCTGATCCGGGCGGAGATCGACTGGTCGAAGGTGACGGTCTTTCATCTCGACGAATATGTCGGGCTTGGGATCGAGCACCCCGCGAGCTTCAGGCGCTATCTGCAGGAGCGGTTCGTCGACAAGGTCCCGGGCCTGAAGGAGTTCGTGGCGGTCGACGGGGACGCGGACGACATCGACGCCGAAATCGGCCGGCTGAACAGTCGCCTCGGCGCCGAGACCGTAGACGTATGCTTCGCCGGGATCGGCGAGAACTGCCACCTGGCGTTCAACGACCCGCCGGCCGATTTCGACGTCGAGCGTCCCTATATTCTCGTCGATCTCGACGAGGCGTGCCGCCGCCAGCAACTCGGGGAGGGATGGTTTCCCACCTTCGACGACGTGCCGCGCAAAGCGGTGTCGATGAGCATCAGGCAGATCATGAAGGCGAAGCAGATCGTCCTGTCGGTTCCGGACGAGCGCAAGGCGGCCGCGGTGGTGCGCGCCGTGGAGGGGAGTGTCTCGCCCGAGGCGCCCGCTTCGATCCTGCAGCGCCATCCGGCCGCGAGCCTTCATCTCGACCGGGCTTCAGCCAGCCTGCTGGCTGATCACAAGAGATAGGAGACGTCGGTGCTTTCGGACGGCCTCTTCGACCTTCAGGTGAATGGCTATGCCGGGGTCGATTTCAACGATCCCGGCATCCGCCCGGGCGATGTCGATGTCGCGCTCGAGGCTATGCTGTCGCACGGGGTGACGGGCTGCCTTCCGACGATCATCACCGCCCGGCCGGACGAACTGCGCGAGCGTTTCCGCGCACTCGACGCGGCCGTCGAAGGTAGCCGCCTCGGCCGGCGCATGGTGGCCGGATATCATCTCGAGGGGCCGTTCCTGAACGATTCCCCCGGCTATGCCGGATGCCATCCGGCCGCCGCCATGGGCGATCCGGATATCGCGCTCGTGACGGACCTCGAAGTTGGTCTTCACCGGCCGATCCTTCTCGTGACGCACGCCCCGGAAAGGCAGGGCGCGATCGCCTTCGTCGGGGAGATGACGAAACGCGGAAAGGTCACGGCGATCGGCCATTCGGCCGCCGATTTCGAGACGGTGCGCCGTGCGGCCGACGCCGGCACCAGCCTCTCGACCCATCTCGGCAACGGGCTTCCGCACCAACTCGCCAAGCTCGAGAACACGCTCTTGGCACAGCTCGCCGAACGGCGGCTCGATGCCTGCCTGATCGCCGACGGCCACCACATGTCGCCCCAGGCGCTTGCCGCGATCGTCGCGCTGAAGGGGACGAGCCAGTCCATCCTTGTCACCGACGCCGTCGTCGCGGCGGCCGCGCCCGCCGGGACCTATCGCTTTGCGGGAATGGAGGTGGAGCGCACGGCGGAGGGCGCCGTCCGCCAACCTGGTCGGCCAAATCTCGCCGGCTCGGCGCTCTGCCTCGACCAGGCGGTTCGCAATGTCAGCGCCTGGAACGTCGCCTCCCTCGATGATGCGATCATGATGGCCTCCGCCAACCCCAGACATGCGCTGGCCCGTCCCGTTGGACATTACGGGCTGCATCTCGATGCCGGCCGTCTTCGTTGGAATTCGGCGCTGGAGCCGACCTTCGATGGCTGGGACGCAGCCTGAGAGGATAGGGCCGCCGGAAGTTCGAGGGAATGTTTCGCCGACCGTCGGGGACGTCATCTGTCATCGCCAGCCTGGGCGGCGACTGTCGTCCTGGCTGCGAGATTTCCTTGATCCGGTCGCCCCTCCGGGGCATGCCTTCCTGTGATGGAGAAGCCGGAAAGGAAACCAACCGCATGGACAGCCATCGGATTACCACCGCCGGCATCAGCGCCGAAGTGAGCGCCAGGGGAGCGGAACTCGTCAGCCTGCGCGATGCGGCGGGAAACGAGATGCTGTGGCAGGCCGGTCCCGAATGGCCGCGCCATGCGCCGGTCCTGTTTCCGACCGTCGGGAGGCTTCGCGACGACACGCTGCGACACGACGGGAAATCCTATGCGCTCGGGCAGCACGGTTTCGCCCGCGACAGCCAGTTTGAGTGGTCGGAGCGCAGCCCCGACCGGGTAGTCCTGCGCCTTGCTGATTCCCCCGAGACGCGCCAGTCATTTCCCTTCCCGTTTCGCCTCGAACTCATCTACGCCGTTGCGGATGACGTCCTCACCGTGACCACGAGAGTGACCAATCCCGGCGACGGCCCGCTTCCCTGTGGCGTCGGCGCGCATCCGGCCTTCCGTTGGCCGCTCATGACCGGCATTTCGAAGGACGATCATGTCGTCGCCTTCGAGACGCAGGAGACCGGAAGCGCAAGGTCGGTCGTCGGCGGTCTTCTTGGGAAAGATAAACCCCTGCCTTTCGACGGACGCCAGCTGAAGCTGTCGGAAAGCCTATTCGCCAAGGATGCTCTGGTGATGCCGGGGGTCGCGAGCCGGCAGGTGACCTTTTCCGCTCTCGACACCGCTGGCGACTCCGCAGCCTCGCTGACCGTCGCCTGGAACGGTTTCAAGGATCTCGGCATCTGGTCGAAGCCTGGCGGGGCGCCGTTCATCTGTATCGAGCCTTGGTACGGCATGGCGAGCGACGTCGACTGGGACGGCGAGTTCCTGGAAAAGCCGGGCATTCTGGTTCTGCCCGCGGGAGAAACGCGTGATTTCCAATGGAGCGTGAGATTCTGAGTTGGATCGGATGCGGACTCAGGATGAGTTGATCCCAGCGGCGGATGGCCGCGGGAGCGAGATCATCGAATCAATACCGGTTCGATGGGGCAACCTATGCCAGTCAAAGATGTACATGGTGATGATGGTCGTGGTGAGCGCAGACAGGTGCGGATCGCCGCCTAAACGTCAATCTCAGACGTGGCCGTCCCTCCTCAAATCGTCGCCCACTTCTACGCTAAATTCCCTGACGACGGACAGCCGCGCAGGGACCTGCGGGCGTGGCCCTGGCCAACGCTCTTGCCGACGCCATTGGCGTCCGGCTGCGCAACATGCCGCTCGTGCCGGTGAAGGTGGCCGTCGGTCTGATCTGACGGCCGGCGATAAGAGGGAGTCCTGCAAAAAGGCTCTTATCGCAAGTTCTTGCCGGCAACGGTTTGGGGATCGACGGCCTATCGAATCTCCGGCGGATCAGGATGTCTTCTGGAAGAAGGCCAACATTGTCCGGGTTCACGATGACGGCACGGATCGTCATCAGCCCTCGTAGATCCTGAGTTCGGCATCCTTGACGAACTCTTCCGACAGCTTCGCGGCATCGCCGATCGGTAAGATCTGATCCGCTGCCGTAAATAATCACGGTCGCCACATCGATTTTCTTGAGGTCCTCGGCGAAGTCGGTTTCGGAGAGGGCGCTGATGCCGTCATCGTGCGGCTTCGCACCTCCCATTATGCCCTGTCGCGATCAGTTGTGGACGACCGTGTTGTCGATCTCCGCGCCCGGGCGGTTGAACCGTGGAAGGGCCCGCTGGCGAGCGTCATGTCGAACCAAATGTGATTGGCGGCGATCTGGGTGCGCTCTTGCTTTCAGATTGCATGGAGAGAAAATCTACGCTAGTGAATGATCGTTCATGCACTGGAAGTGTCCATGCTGAAGAGTGAGGCGATCATTTCCGGCCCGCCAAAGGCCAGCACGAAACAGGCGATCGCGCGCGTCGCGCTCAGCCTGTTCGCCGAGCGGGGCTATCCGGCCGTATCCATGCGCGAGATCGCCGAGCGGGTGGGGATCCGCCAAGGCGGCATCTACAATCACTTCGGGAGCAAGCAGGCGCTCTTGGTGCATCTGATGGAAGGGCACATGCGTGCGCTTCTCGTCGCGCTCGATGCCGCGGTGCCGAAGGGGGGGAATCCTCGCCAGCGGCTTGGCCAGTTCGTGCGATTTCACGTGCTCTACCACCTGTCGCAGCCAGACGATGTCTTCATCGCATATATGGAACTGAGAAGCCTGGAGCCGGAGGGGCTTGCCCGCGTGAAGGAACTCCGGCGCGCCTATGAGGAGCGTCTGCGTCGAATCCTCGAGGCAGGGCAAAGGCTCGGCGTTTTCGCGATTACGGATGTACCGGTCCAGGCGATGGGGCTGATCGCGATGCTGACTGGGGTGACCACCTGGTATCGTGACGGCGGCCGATTGTCGCGCGAAGCGGTGGCAGAGATCTACGTGAAGATGGTCACGCGAAGTCTTGGCGTGGAGGAGACGCCGACAATGTGAACGCCGCCGGTTGTGGGAGTGGCCGGCGGTTTCTTGTGGGAGGCAAGAGATGTTCGACAAGACGATGAATTTTGCGCTCGGAGAGGACATCGAGGCCCTGCGCGAGATGGTGCATCGCTTCGCCCAGGAGAAGATTGCTCCGCGGGCCGGCGGAATCGATGCCACCAACGAATTTCCGAACGAACTCTGGCGCGAGATGGGAGAACTCGGTCTTCTCGGCGTCACGGTCGAGGAAGAGTTCGGCGGATCGGGCCTTGGCTATGTCGCCCATTGCGTCGCCGTCGAGGAGATTTCCCGGGCCTCCGCCTCGGTCGGCCTTTCCTACGGCGCCCATTCCAATCTTTGCGTCAACCAGATCCGCCGCAACGGCAGCGACGTGCAGAAGCAGAAGTATCTGCCGAAGCTGATTTCCGGCGAGCATGTGGGCTCGCTGGCGATGTCGGAGAGCGGCGCCGGATCCGACGTCGTCTCGATGAAGCTGAGGGCGGAGCCGAAGAACGACCGGTTCGTTCTGAACGGCACCAAGATGTGGATCACCAACGGTCCGGATGCCTCGACGCTCGTCGTCTACGCCAAGACCGATCCGCAAGCCGGCCCGCGCGGCATAACCGCCTTTCTGATCGAAAAGGGCATGGCGGGTTTTTCCACTGCCCAGAAACTCGACAAGCTCGGCATGCGCGGCTCCAACACCTGCGAACTCGTCTTCGAGGATTGCGAGGTGCCCTACGAGAACGTCCTCGGCGAGGTGGGCGGCGGCGTCAAAGTGCTGATGAGCGGGCTCGATTACGAACGCGTGGTTCTGGCAGCAGGGCCGGTCGGCATCATGGCCGCCTGTCTCGATGTGGTGGTGCCTTACGTTCACGAGCGGCGGCAGTTCGGCCAGGCGATCGGCGAGTTTCAGCTGATGCAGGCGAAGCTCGCCGACATGTATGTCACCACCAACGCCTGCCGGTCCTATGTCTACGCCGTCGCTGCCGCCTGTGACCGGGGTGAGGTCAGCCGCAAGGACGCCGCCGGCTGCATCCTCTATGCCGCAGAGGCCGCGACACAGATGGCGCTGCAGGCGATTCAGGCGCTCGGCGGCAACGGCTACATCAACGAATATCCCACCGGCCGCCTCCTGCGCGACGCCAAGCTCTACGAGATCGGTGCCGGCACGAGTGAGATCCGGCGCATGCTGATCGGCCGCGAGCTGTTCGCGGAGACGGCTTGATGAGTGTTTCGACCATGTATAGATTTTGGCAGGATCCATACATGGGGAATGCCGATGCCCAGCGCCGTCAGGACTTTTCCATCTCAGCCCGGTCGTCCGGACTCCAAGACAGGCCGCGTCTGGGAAATCGCGAATACGCTGAGCGAGCGTCTGGGCCGGCGAGCCGACCGCAAGAGGGTGATCGAGACCTATACGGCCGAGGGCGGCAATCCCAACACGGCCGCCACCCAATACGCCTATTGGAAGAAGGCCTATGATGCCCGTCATGGCCACCAATCCAGGCAGTTCGGCTCGGTCGACCGAATGCGGCTCTCGGTCGGAAGCGATGGTCGCATCACCATCCCCTCGGAGATGCGCGATGCCATGCTTCTTCGCGGGGAGACCGCCGTTACCGCTGAAGTGGTCGACGGAGAACTCCGCATTCTCTCACCGGCGGCTGCCCTCATGCGGGTTCGGGCCCTTGTGGCAAAGCACGACAAGGGAAACGGCTCACCCGTCGACGAGCTCATTGCCGAGCGACGCGCTGAGGCTCGGCGCGAAGAATCGGGCGAGCCATGACAGTCGTCCTCGACAGCTCGGCCGTTCTGGCACTGATTTTTGGAGAACCGGGCGGCGAGATTGTCGAAGCGGCGTTGAAGGATGCGGCGATCCTGACAGTGAACGTCTCGGAAGCGATCGCGAAGCTCACAGATCGTGGTTTCGCACGCGATGCGGCGAAGGAGGCGATAACAGGATTGCCTCTTCTCGTCTTTTCCTTCGATCTGGAATTGGCGCTTCTCGCGGCGTCATTCCGGCCGATCACTCGTCGGCACCAGTTCTCTTTCGCCGACCGGGCATGCCTCGCTTTGGCGCGGCGGCAGGAATGTCCGGCGCTGAGTGCCGATCGGGCATGGCTGAATGTCGATCTCGGCGTGTCCGTCGAACTCATTCGTTGACGACCGGGAGGCGCGGATGTCCGTCCTGACCTCCGCTCTCTCCCCCCGTTCCGAAGCCTTCGCCGAAAACCGCAAGGCGATGCTGGCGCAGCTCGACGTGGCGCGTGTGGCGGCCGAGCGGGCGCTGGCGGGCGGCGGCGAGCGGGCGCGCGAGCGGCATCTGTCGCGGGGCAAGCTACTGCCGCGCGACCGGGTGGAGGGGCTTCTCGATCGCGGCTCGCCCTTCCTTGAGATCGGTCTTTTCACCGCCCACGGCCTTTATGGCGACGAGGTGCCGGCGGCCGGCGCCATCGCCGGCATCGGCCGGGTGAAGGGCCGCGAGGTCATGGTGCTCGCCAATGACGCGACGGTGAAGGGCGGGACCTATTTCCCGCTGACCGTCAAGAAGCATCTGCGGGCCCAGGAGATCGCTGAGGCGAACCGGCTGCCTTGCGTCTATCTCGTCGATTCCGGCGGCGCCAACCTGCCGAACCAGGACGAGGTGTTTCCCGACCGCGATCATTTCGGCCGCATCTTCTTCAACCAGGCCCAGATGAGCGCCAAGGGCATCGCCCAGATCGCCGTCGTCATGGGGTCCTGCACCGCCGGCGGCGCCTATGTGCCGGCGATGAGTGACGAGACCATCATCGTCAAGGATCAGGGCACGATCTTTCTGGCCGGCCCGCCGCTCGTCAAGGCCGCGACGGGCGAGGATGTGGAGGCCGAAGATCTCGGCGGTGGCGACGTCCATACCCGGCTCTCCGGCGTCGCGGATCATCTTGCCCATGACGATCTCCATGCGTTGGAGCTGGCGCGCAACGTCGTTGGAAATCTCGGCCGCGCGGAACCGGCGAAGATCGCGCGGCGGGCGCCGGAAGAGCCGGCCTATGACCCCGAAGAAATCCTCGGCATCGTGCCGGCCGACCCGAAGACGCCCTATGACGTGCGCGAGGTGATCGCCCGGCTCGTCGACGGCTCGCGCTTCGACGAGTTCAAGGCGCGCTACGGCACGACCATCGTCTGCGGCTTTGCCCATCTTTACGGAATCCCGGTCGGCATCGTCGCCAACAACGGCGTCATTTTTTCCGAAAGCGCTGTGAAGGCGGCGCATTTCGTCGAACTCTGCTCCCAGCGCAAGATCCCGCTCGTCTTCCTGCAGAATGTCACCGGCTTCATGGTCGGGCGCAAATACGAGGCCGGCGGCATAGCCAAGAACGGTGCCAAGCTGGTGACGGCGGTCTCGACCACGGCCGTGCCGAAGATCACCATGCTGATCGGCGGCTCATACGGCGCCGGCAATTACGGCATGTGCGGCCGGTCCTATTCGCCCCGCTTCCTGTGGTCTTGGCCGAACAGCCGCATCGCGGTGATGGGCGGCGAGCAGGCGGCGAAGACGCTCGCCATCGTCAAGCGCCAGGCGATGGAAAAGCGCGGCCAGGACTGGAGCGCGGAAGAGGAAGAGACGTTCCGCAAGCCGACGGAGGACATGTTCACCCGCCAGAGCCATCCGCTCTACGCCTCGGCGCGGCTTTGGGACGACGGCATCGTCGATCCGCGCCACAGCCGGCAGATCCTTGGCCTGTCGCTCGCCGCCAGTCTCAACGCACCGATCGAAGACACGCGCTTCGGTCTGTTTCGGATGTGAGGAGAGCGATGATGATCGATACCCTCCTCATTGCCAATCGCGGCGAGATCGCCTGCCGGATCATCCGCACCGCCCGGCGGCTCGGGGTGAGATCGGTCGCGATCTACTCCGAGGCCGACGCCGGGGCGATGCATGTGGCGATGGCGGACGAGGCGGTGCGGATCGGCCCGGCGGCGGTGGCGGACAGCTATCTGAAGGGCGAAGCGATCATCGCCGCGGCGAAACGCTGCGGGGTCGACGCGATCCATCCCGGCTACGGCTTCTTGTCGGAGAATCCGGATTTCGTCGAGGCGGTCGCCGCGGCCGGGCTGATCTTCGTCGGGCCATCGGCGAGCGCGATCCGCGCCATGGGGCTGAAGGACGCCGCCAAGCGGTTGATGCAGGGGGCGGGCGTTCCCGTCGTTCCCGGCTATCATGGGGGTGAACAGGACCCGGAGTTTCTCAAGGCCGAGGCCGGGCGCATCGGCTATCCAGTGCTGATCAAGGCGCGCGCCGGCGGCGGCGGCAAGGGCATGCGCCGGGTCGACGATCCGGCGGAATTCGAAACTGCCCTCGAAGGCGCCCGACGCGAGGCGAAAGCCGCCTTCGGCGATCCGCACTGCCTGATCGAAAAATTCGTCGCGACGCCTCGTCACATCGAGATCCAGGTCTTCGGCGACCAGCACGGCAACGTCGTCCATCTCTTCGAGCGGGACTGCTCGCTCCAGCGCCGGCACCAGAAGGTGATCGAGGAAGCGCCGGCCCCCGGCATGAGGGACGAGATGCGCGCCGCCATGGGCGAGGCGGCGGTGAAGGCGGCGGCGGCGATCGGCTATGCGGGTGCCGGCACGGTGGAATTCATCGTCGACGCCTCGGACGGCCTGAGGCCCGACCGCTTCTACTTCATGGAGATGAATACGCGGCTGCAGGTCGAGCATCCGGTGACCGAGGCGATCACGGGGCTCGACCTCGTCGAGCTTCAGCTCCGCGTCGCCGGCGGCGAGGCGCTGCCCTTCACGCAAGGCGATCTTCAGATCGACGGCCACGCCTTCGAGGCCCGCCTTTACGCGGAAGACCCGGCCAGGGGCTTCCTGCCGGCGACGGGCCGAATCGATTATCTCGAATGGCCGCAGGCCGGGGCGGGATTGCGGATCGATACCGGCATACGGCAAGGCGACCGGGTGACGCCCCATTACGATCCGATGCTCGCCAAGCTGATCGTCCATGGCCCCGATCGTCCCGCCGCTCTGAAGCGGCTGGCAAGGGCTCTCGGCGACCTGCGTCTTGCCGGGCTGACGACCAATGCGGGCTTCCTCAAGCGCCTCGCCGAGCATGAGGGCTTTGCCGCCGGAGCCATCGATACGGGGCTCATCGACCGGGACGCCGAAACGCTGACCGCTCAGGCCGGGCCGGACGACTTGACCCGCGCGCTTGCCGCTTTGGCTCATCATCTCGGCGATGCGGCGCAAGACAACGGCGATGACGGCCCCTTCGCCAGACTTTCCGGCTTCCGCGCCTGGGGGCGGGCGCGGCAGGCGGTCCGCTTCATGGAAGCGGGCGAGCGCATTGATATGGTGGTCGCCGATCTCGGCTGCAGCGCATATCACGTTGCGCCGGCAGAGAGGGCAGAAGCGGGCGTCGACATCGCCGTGGCGAGCTTCGATCGATGCGCTGAGACCGGTGCGATGACCCTGCGGGCGAGCGTCGAGGGTTGGCAGGCGACGCATCATCTTCTGGTGTCGCGCGATGCGGTGAGCGTCTTTTCGGACGGCGCGACCCATGTCCTGCCGCTCCATCGTCCGTCAGATGCCGCCGAAGAGACTGCCACCTCGGACCGCATCGTGGCCCCGATGCCGGGCGCGATCGGCAGGCTGACCATCGCGGCCGGTGCGCGGGTGGCGGCCGGCGCGCCGTTGGTCGTTCTGGAAGCGATGAAGATGGAGCATACGCTGAAAGCCCCCCGCGACGGGACGATCGCCGAAATCCTGGTCCGTGAGGGGGACCAGGTGGAGGATGGCGCCGTTCTGGTGACGCTCGAGGAGGAGTCATGATGCGGCCTTCGAACGAAAGCGTGACCATCGTTGAAATGGCGCCGCGCGACGGGCTGCAGAACGAGCCGGGTGAGGTCGCGACCGCCGACAAGATCGCCCTCATCGACAAGCTTTCGGCCTGCGGCTTCACCCGCATCGAGGCGACGAGCTTCGTGTCGCCGAAATGGGTGCCGCAGATGGCCGATGCGGCGGCGGTGATGGCCGGCATCTCGCGCCGTCCGGGCTGCGTCTATTCAGTGCTGACCCCCAATATGAAGGGCTTCGAAGCCGCATTGGCGGCGAAGGCCGACGCGGTCGCCGTCTTCGCTTCGGCCTCCGAAGGCTTCAGCCGCACGAACATCAACTGCTCGATCGCCGAGAGCCTCGATCGTTTCGCGCCTGTGCTGAAGGCGGCGAAGGACGCGGGCATTCCGGTTCGCGGCTATGTCTCCTGCGTCACCGACTGTCCCTATGACGGCCCGGTCGAGCCGGGTTCGGTGGCGAAGGTCGCGGCGGCGCTCGATGCCATGGGCTGCCATGAAATTTCGCTCGGCGACACTCTGGGCCATGCAACGCCCGAGACCATCGCCGCCATGCTGGAGGCGGTGTGCGCGGTGGTGCCGCCCGAGCGGCTCGCCGGGCATTTCCACGACACGGCCGGCCGGGCGCTGCTCAATATCGAGGCGAGTCTCGGCTTCGGTCTTCGGGTGTTCGACGCGGCGGCGGGGGGGCTCGGCGGCTGTCCCTATGCGCCGGGGGCGAAGGGCAATGTCGCGACCGAAGCCGTCGACGCCTCCCTGACGGACAAAGGCTATCGCACCGGCCTCGACCGGGCGGCCTTGCAGGACGCCGTATCCTTCGCAAGGGCGCTGCGGTCGCCTGATCGTGCGACCGCGAGCCCGGCTGCAGTCGCGGGAGGCGGGTCATGAGCGGCTTTTCGACGATCCGGATCGAACGGGACGAGCGCGGCGTCGCGACGCTGACCCTCGCCCGGCCCGAGCGGCACAACGCCATGAACGCGGCGATGATCGGCGAGCTAGCCAAGGCAGCCGTGGCGCTCGGCGAAGACGTCTCGGTTCGCGCTGTCGTCCTCACCGGAGAGGGCAAGAGCTTTTCGGCCGGCGCCGACCTCAACTGGATGAAGGCGCAGTTCGACGCTAGCCGGGCGGAGCGCATCGCCGAGGCGACGGCGCTATCGCGCATGCTCAAGGCCCTCAATGAAATGCCGAAGCCGCTGATCGGTCGCATCAACGGTCAGGCCTTCGGCGGGGGGCTCGGGCTGATCTCGGTCTGCGACGTCGCGGTGGCGAGCCAGGGCGCGCGCTTTGCCTTCACCGAAACGAAGCTCGGCCTCATCCCGGCGACGATCTCGCCCTTCGTTGCCGCCAAAATGGGTGAGGCGCGGGCGCGGCAGGTGTTCATGTCGGCGCGCCTGTTCTGGGCTGAGGAAGCCGTCTCGCTCGGGCTCGTCGATAAGGCGGTCGACACCGATGCGCTCGACGCTGCGGCGGAAGCGGAAATCGCCCCGTATCTCGAATGCGTGGGGCCTGCGGTCGGCCGTTCGAAAGCGCTGCTTCGCGCGCTCGGGCCAGTCATCGACGAGGCGGTGGTGGAGCGGACCGCGCGAGCGCTCGCCGACACATGGGAAACCGAGGAGGCGCGGGCCGGCATCGCGGCCTTCTTGGAACGGCGGAGCCGGTGACGGCGAATGTTAGCGGGCCGGCGATCGGCTGGCGAAAAGGCGCAGTGAGAAGGGTTCGAGGCATCCGGTGACGGACGGGGAGTGAATGACCGCCGGCAAAGGGCAGGGAGGCCCTAAGCCGGCGGACAACGCCAAAGGGAGGAGCGTTTTTGGCGGATCGAGGCAGTGTGATCCTGAAGGTCGACGACGTGTCGGTGCGCTTTGGCGGCGTCAAGGCGTTGAGCAACGTGTCGTTCGACGTGCGAAAGGGCGAGCTCTTTTCGCTGATCGGGCCGAACGGCGCCGGCAAGACGTCGATGCTGAACTGCATCTCGGGCCGCTATCGCCCGACGAGCGGCGCCATTTCCTGGCAGGGCGGCGATCTTTTGAAACATTCGATCAATGACCGGGCAAGTCTCGGCATTGGACGGACGTTTCAGAACCTCGCTTTGTTCGGCCATATGAGCGTGCTCGACAATATTCTCGTCGGCCGCCACCACCGGATGAAGAACAACTTCGTCACCGGCATGGCCTATTGGATCGGCGGCGCGCGGCGCGAGGAGCTGAAGGAACGCCGCTTCGTCGAGACGATCATCGACTTCCTCGAAATCCAGCATGTGCGCAACGAGCCGGCGGGCATTCTGTCCTATGGCCTGCGCAAGCGGGTTGAGCTTGCCCGGGCGATCGCGATCGAGCCCGAACTGATCCTCCTCGACGAGCCGATGGCCGGCATGAACCTCGAAGAAAAGGAGGACATGGCCCGCTTCATCATCGCGCTGCGTGAGGAATTCGACATGACGATCATGATGATCGAGCATGACATGGGCGTGGTGATGGACCTGTCGGACCGGGTCGCGGTGCTCGATTTCGGCCGCATCATCGCCGCCGGAAGCCCCGAAGAGGTGCTGGCCGACGAGCATGTGAAGAAAGCCTATCTCGGGGAAGACGACGAGTTGCTCGACGCGCTCGCCGCCGAGGAAGCGGAGGCCGTGGCATGACGGAGCGTCGGCTCGAAATCAGCGGCGACGCGATTGGCTGGCCGGATACCGCGCCCGAACTGAAGGAAGCGGCGCAGCTGAAGACGCTGCCGAAATTGCTGCGCTACAATGCCGAGCGCCATCCCCGTCTCGTCGCCCAGCGCGAGAAGGAATTCGGCATCTGGATCAGCTACACCTGGGAAGAGGTCGAGGGTCATATCTCGCGCATGGCCGCGGCCTTCGCAGAACTCGGCGTCGGCGCGGGGGACGTCGTGGCGCTGATCGGCGACAACCGCCCGGAATGGGTCTGGGGCGAGGTCGCCGCCCACGCCTGCAGGGCGATGAGCCTCGGCGTGTACCGCGACGCGCTGGAAGAGGAAATCCGCTATCTCGCCGGCCACGCCCATCCCAAGCTGGTCGTCGCCGAGGACGAGGAGCAGGTCGACAAGCTGCTCAATCTCGGCGATGCGATTCCGAGCGTCGTGGCGATCGTCTACACCGACCCGCGCGGCATGCGGAAATACGACGATCCGCGGTTGATCGCGATGGCGGACCTCGAGGAGCGCGGACGCCTCGCGCTTCAAAAGGATGCGGGGCTCTGGAAGCGCATGGTCGAGGGGACCGACGGCGCCGATGTCGCGATCCTCTGCACCACCTCGGGCACGACCTCGAGCCCCAAGCTCGCCGAGTGGACGGGCGACGCCTTCATCGGCCATGCCGCGGCGTATCTCAGGGCCGACCCACGCGGACCCGAGGACGAATATGTCGCGGTCCTCCCGCTCTCCTGGGTGATGGAGCAGATGTATTCGGTCGGCTGGAACTTCCTCGCCCGGATGAAGGTCAATTTTCCCGAGGAGGAGCGCACGATGATGGCCGATCTGCGCGAGATCGGCCCGACCTTCGTGCTCCTGTCACCGCGCGCCTGGGAGGGCGTTGCGGCCGACATCAGAGCCCGCATCATGGATGCCACGCCCTGGAAGCGCCGCATCTACGATTGGGGTGTCGCCCGCGGCATGGCGGCGATGGAAAAGGGTGGCCGCGACGGCGCCGCAGAATGGGGCCTGTTCCGCCATTTGCGGGACAGGCTCGGCTTTTCGCGGCTGAAATCGGCCGCCACCGGCGGCGCCGCCATGGGGCCGGATACGTTCCGCTTCTTCCAGGCCATGGGCCTGCCCTTGAAGCAGCTCTATGGCCAGACCGAAGCGCTCGGCGCCCACACGATCCACCAGGCCGGACATGTCGACTATGAGACGGTCGGCTTTCCGATGCCGGGGGTGACGCTGTCGATCCGCGATCCCGATCCCGAAGGGCTCGGCGAGGTGCTGGTGCGCCATCCGAACATGATGAGCGGCTATTACCGCAACGCCGAAGCTTCGAAGGAGAGCTTCTCCGACGATGGCTGGTTCCAGACCGGCGATGCCGGCTATCTGACCGAGAAGGGCCATCTCGTGGTGATCGACCGGGTCAAGGATCTGGCGGAGACCTCTCGCGGGGTCCGCTTCTCCCCGCAATTCATCGAGAACAAGCTGAAATTCTCGACCTACGTCGCCGAGGCCGTGATCCTGGGCAAGAACCGGCCCTATCTCGGCGCGATGATCTGCATCCGCTATCCGATCGTCGCCAAATGGGCCGAGGAGCGGCGGATCTCCTTCACCACCTATTCCGACCTCGCCTCACGGCCGGAAGTCTATGCGCTCATCCGCGAGGAGGTCGAGCGCGTCAACGCCACCCTCCCGGCGCAGCAGCGCATCACCAAATTCGTCCTCCTCTACAAGGAGCTCGACGCCGACGACGGCGAACTGACCCGCACCAAGAAGGTGCGGCGCAGCGTCATCGCAGAGAAGTACGAAGACATCATCGCGCGGATCTATTCCGGTGCCGATCATGTCGACATCGACACCGTCATCCACTTCCAGGACGGCTCGAAGCAGCGGGTGGTCACGACCCTTGCGATCGAGACCCTCCACAACGCGCCAGACACGCAAAAGACGGAGAGCCAGGCGGCATGAACACCTCTCTTCTCATTCAGCTTCTCGTCAACGGCGTCATCGTCGGCATGCTCTACGGCATCGTCGCCATGTGCTTCGTCCTGATCTACAAATCGACCCAGGTGGTGAACTTCGCACAGGGCGAATTCGTCGTCCTCGGCGCTTGGGTCTGCCTCGCGCTCGTCGTTAACATGGGCCTGCCCTTCTGGCTCGCCTTCCTGTTCTCGCTCGTGTTCATGATGGTGTTCGGCATCCTCGTGCAGGTCGTGCTTCTGCGCCCGCTCCTCGGCGAGCCGGTGATCTCGGTGATCATGGCGACCATCGGCCTGTCGATCTTCATGCAGGCGACGATGAACTGGATCTTCGGCAACAACGCCGTGCGGTTCCCACGGGTCTTCGATCGGGGGACGGTGGAGATCGCCGGGCTCAACGTCGAGACGGCCTATCTGATGAGCTTCGTCCTGTCGCTCGTCGTCATGGGCCTGTTCTTCTGGTTCTTCCAGTATTCGCGCTGGGGCCTCGCTATGCGGGCGACGGCCTATAACCAGCAGATCGCGCAGTCGCTCGGCATTTCGGTGGGGCGGGTCTTTGCCATGGCCTGGGCAATCTCGGCCGTCGTTTCCGGCATTGCCGGCGTCGTCATCGGCCTCGTCTCCGCGGTGTCGAACTCGCTCGCCATCATCGGCATCAAGGTGTTTCCGGCGGTCATCGTGGGCGGGCTGGATTCGATCGTCGGCGCGATCATCGGCGGGCTGACCATCGGCATTCTGGAAAACCTCGCCGAGTTCGTCGACGGCCAGTACCTCCATATCGGCAACATGTATTCGGTGGCGCCCTTCTACGTCCTGCTCATCATCCTGATGATCAAACCCTACGGCCTGCTCGGCACGCCCGACATCGAGCGAGTGTAACCCCGTGGCCCATGTTCCCAATCCAAGACCCACCGGCGATTTCCGTGCGACCTACGCCGCCGACCGGACGCTCTTCCGCACCCGCAACGAGACGATGGCGGTTCTGGCCGGCGTCGTTCTGGTGGCGCTCTGCCCGCTGGTCTTCGGCGGCTACGTTCTGTCCCAGCTCATCCTGATCGGCATCTACGGCATCGCCGCTTTGGGGCTGAACGTCCTGACCGGCATGACCGGCCAGATCTCGCTCGGCCATGGGGCCTTCTTCGGCTTCGGGGCCTTCGCCTCGGCCTGGATTTCCGGCAACGGCATTCCGGTCCTGATTGCGATCCCGCTCGCCGGGCTCATGACCATGGCCGTCGGCATGATCTTCGGCATTCCGGCGGCGCGGCTGAAGGGGCTCTATCTCGCCATCGCGACGCTCGCATCGCAGTATATCCTGCAGGACTTCTTCGCCCGCGCCGACTGGTTCACCGGCGGCACCTACGGGTCGCTGGCCGAGACGGCGAGCGTCTTCGGCTTCCAGCTCAACAACGACGCGCGCTATCTCTATCTCGTCCTGTTCTGGGTGGTCGTCGCCTTCGTCGCCGTCGCCAATCTCGCCCGCACCCGGGACGGGCGGGCGCTGGTGGCGGTGCGTGACCATTATCTCTCGGCCGAGATCATGGGCATCAATCTGACGCGATACCGCATCCTGTCCTTCGGCATCTCGTCCTTCTTCGCCGGCATCGGCGGGGCGCTCTACGGCCATTATCTCGGCTTCGTCTCGGCAGAGGGCTTCACCATCATCCTGTCGATCGAATTCCTGGCGATGATCATCATCGGCGGGCTCGGCTCGGTTTCAGGATCGCTTCTGGGCGCGGCCTTCATCCTGCTTTTGCCGCAGGCGATGGAGGTTTTCGCCAATGGCGTGGCGACCGTCGTCCCGGCCATCGCGCAGGGCACGGCCTACATCAAGCAGATGAGCGTCGGTGCGGCGATTATCCTGTTTCTCGTTCTCGAACCGGAGGGACTCGTCCATCGCTGGCGCATGACGCGGGCGAGCTGGAAGCTGTTTCCCTTCTCGCACTGAGCCATGGCCGGACCGCCGGGGAGGGTGGGCCGGCGCACTTCAACCGATGACGGCGGTCTTCGCGGCACCGTCAGCATATCGAGCCACCGCAAAGTCCGCGAATGGGAGGAATTCGACAATGGCAACGCTTCACAGACTGACCCTGACGGCTGCGCTCGCGGCCACCACCATCATCGCCGGCGCGCCGGCGCTCGCCCAGGATGACAGCGTCCTCGTCGGCCATCTCGCCGATTATACCGGCGCGACGTCCTTCGTCGGCAAGCAGTATGGCCCGGGCGTCGCCGACGCCTTCAAAGAGATTAACGCCGATGGCGGCATCGATGGCACGATGGTCGAGCTCGACACTGTCGACTACGCCTACAAAGTGCCGGAAGCGATCGCCCAGTTCAAGAAATGGGTCGGCAACGACATGGTCGCCCTGCAGGGCTGGGGCACGGCCGACACGGAGGCGCTGATCTCCTTCGTCGCGCGCGCCGAGATCCCGACGATCTCCGGCTCCTATTCGGCGCATCTGACCGACCCGCAGGGCAAGAACGCGAACACGAAGGCACCGGCGCCCTTCAATTTCTTCTACGGCCCGTCCTATTCCGACGCTTGCCGGGCGCTGGTCCAGTGGGCCGCCGAGGACGCCAAGGAGAAGGGGACGGAGAACCCGACCTTCGTCCACACCGGCGACAACCATCCTTATCCCAATGCGCCGAAAGAGGCCTGCGCGTCCTATGCCGAGGAGCTGGGCTTCACCGTCGCCCAGCCGGTCGTCGTGCCGCTCGCGCCGGGCGACTTCAAGGCGCAGTGCCTGACGATCAAGGATTCCGGCGCCCAATATGTCTATATGGGCAATCTCGGCGGTTCGGTCGTGTCGCTGATCAAGAGCTGCAACACGGTCGGCGTCGAGGCGACCTATATGGGCAATCCCTGGGCCGGCGACTACCAGACCGTGGAAGCGGCCGAGGCGCAGAACCTGATCTTCCCTTCCTCGACGCCCTTCTACGGGGCCGACGTGCCGGGCATGGGGCTGGTCAAGAAGATTCTCGAGAATGGCGGCGGCCAGGTCGGCGACCGGCCGACTCACCATTATCTGCGCGGCATCTGTTCGGCCTATTACATGAAGGAAGCCATGCAGTGGGCGAAGGCGAATGGCGGCATCACCGGCAAGAACATCCGTGACGGCATGTATCAGAAGACCGACTGGGTGCCGGAAGGGCTCGAGGGCGTCTGCTCGCCCTCGACCTGGACGCCGGAGGACCATCGCGGTCTTCTCAGGGTGACGATCAACTCCGGCTCCTTCACCGACGGCAAGGCGGTCATCAAGGAAATCGCCGAGATCGACGTGCCGCGCCGCGAGGAGTGGCTCGGACAGTAAGTGCGAGGCCCGCATGAACCGCCGGCCGGCCGCGATGGCCGGTCGGCCCTGTCCGAAATCGAGCCGCGAGTCGAAGTCCGATGATCCTTACTGCCGACACCGCGAGGCCGTCCGAGAAGGCCGGGAGCGATAGCCCGCCGCTGCTCGAGCTCAACAATGTCGAGGTCGTCTTCAACGACGTGATCCTGGTCCTGCGCGGCATGTCGCTTCAGGCCAGGCGCGGCGAGATCACCGCACTTCTCGGTGCCAACGGCGCCGGCAAGTCGACCACCCTGAAGGCCATCGCCGGCCTGCTCAAGACCGAGGACGGCGAGATCACCCGCGGGACGGTGTCCTATGAGGGGGCGGACGTCACCAGAACGCCTCCCGACAAGAAGGTTCGGGATGGGATCTTTCTCGTCATGGAGGGCCGCGGCATCGTCCAGGACATGACCATCCGCGATAATCTGCGGCTCGGCGCGTTTTCCCGTCCTGGCGCCGATATCGAGGCCGAGATCGCCGATGTCTATCGCTTCTTTCCGCGATTGAAGGAGCGCCAGGGCCTTGCCGGGTATCTGTCCGGCGGCGAACAGCAGATGCTGGCGATCGGCCGCGCGATGATGGCCAAGCCGCGGCTGATCATGATGGACGAGCCCTCGATGGGCCTGTCGCCGCTTCTGGTGAAGGAGGTGTTCGGCATCATCCGCCGGCTGAACGAGGAATTGGGGATCACCATCCTTCTCGTCGAGCAGAACGCCAACATGGCGCTGAAGGTCGCCGACTACGGCTACATCATCGAAAGCGGCAAGATCGTCCTCGACGGCACCGGGGCCGAACTGGTCGAGAACGAGGACGTCAAGGAGTTCTATCTTGGCGGCGGCGAGCGCCGTTCGTTTCGCAACGTGAAGAGCTTCCGCCGTCGCAAGCGCTGGCTTTGAGCGACGGCAAGGGGAGGAAGGCGACCTATGACCGAATTCTTCGACGACCTCGAAACCCGCTCGCGCGAGGCGCGGGAGGCCGATCTTTTCGATGCGCTGCGGCGTCAGCTCGCCCACGCGGCTGCGCATGCGCCGGCTTATGCCCGGACGCTCGACGGGGTCGATCCGGGCGCGATCACCGATCGCAGGGCCCTCGCGGCGCTGCCGATTCTGCGCAAATCCGACCTGCCGGCCCTGCAGGAGCAGGATCCGCCGCTCGGCGGCCTCGCCACCCAGGAGCCGGGCGGGTTCCGCCGGCTTTATCTCTCTCCCGGTCCGATCGTCGAGCCGGAAGGCGACGAGGAGCATTGGCGCATGGGCCGGGCGCTTCATGCCGCCGGTATCGGCAGGAACGACCGGGTGCTCAACGCCTTCGCCTATCATCTGACCCCGGCGGGCGTGATGTTCGATCATGCCGCTGCGGCGGTGGGAGCGGTGGTGTTTCCCGGCGGCGTCGGCAATACCGCGCAGCAGGTGGCGGCCATCGAGCGGCTGCGCCTCACCGCCTATGTAGGAACGCCCGATTTCCTCAAGACCATTCTCGAGCGCGGCGACGACAGCGGCGCCGACACGGTCAGCCTGAAGACGGCGCTGGTGAGCGGCGGGCCGCTGTTTCCCAATCTGCGGGCCTGGTATGCCGACCGGGGCATCGCCATCCGCCAGTGCTATGCGACGGCCGAACTCGGCCTCATCGCCTATGAGACGGCGGGCGCTTCCGACGGCATGGTGATCGAGGAGAACGTCCTCGTCGAGATCGTGCGCCCGGGCACCAGCGATCCGGTGGAGCCCGGCGAGGTCGGCGAGGTGGTCGTCACCACTTTCAACCCGCTTTATCCGCTGATCCGCTTCGCCACCGGCGACATGTCGGCGGTGATGACGGAGCCGTCGCCCTGCGGGCGAACCGGCCTGCGGCTGAAGGGGTGGATGGGCCGCGCCGATCAGACGACGAAGGTGCGCGGCATGTTCGTTCGTCCGGAGCAGGTCGCCCGGATCGTCAAACCGCATGGTGAACTCGGCCGGGCGCGCCTCGTCATCACGGAAGAGGGCGGCCACGACAAGCTCGCGCTGCATGTCGAATGCGACGGCCCGCCGGAGGGGCTCGCTGATAAGCTTGCCGAGGCTCTGCGTGCCGAGTGCCGCGTCCGGGGGGACGTGGTCTTCGCTGCGCCGGGAAGCTTGCCCAATGACGGCAAGGTGGTCGACGATCAGAGAAAGCTGGACGGATAGGGGCTGTTCTCGAACGGGGCAGTGGCCATGTCCCGTCAGCCATCTGACGCCGGATTGATCACCAGCGCCAGCCGGCAGCCTCCTCGGTGCTGGCCTTGCCGGTCGAGCGCTCAAAGAGGCAGAGCATCTGCCCTTTCTGGCCCTTCATGTGCTTCTGCGGATAGGTGCCCGCGACGAGAAGCGCGACATAGCCGATGTCGTCGCTGAAAACGACCGGCTCCGACGCCTTCGCCTTGGCAAGGCCCGAAGCCTCGATGCAGGCCTTCTTCGCGGCGGCGAACATCTTCTGCCAGCTCTCTTCGCTGGAGGCAGTCGCCGGCGAGGAGAAGCCAAGGGCGAGCAACGTCGCCAGCGGGAGGAGCGTCGAGGCGGATCTGCGGAGGTTCATCGGTGACGTCCGTTTCATGGATTGGACTGAAGAATCTGGCTCGGCCACAAGGTCGCCATTGTGATCAATCGGTGAAAACGCGCTCGACTCGTCCGGCCTGCGATGTGTGTCGTCACTGTCTTGCGCTCATGGCCGTGAACTGCAGATAGGCCGCGGCCGTCCATGAGAAGCCCTCGCCGCCGCAGCCTTCGCCGGTGACCGGATCGAAATACTCGCAGAAGCCGGCGCGCTCGATGGCCGCGACCGTGCCTTGGCGCAGGTCGGCCGCGAATTCCGTCAGGTCGTTGCGCTCGAGGCCGTCGATCAGCAGCCAGTTGATTACCGCCCAGACCGGGCCGCGCCAGTAGCGCTTGGCCTCGAACTGAGGGCTGCTCCGAGGCGTCGAGGGAAATGCCACGACGAGCCCCTCACACCAGTCGCGCATCTCCCGCTCGGCGGCCTCGCGCCGGGGTGGCACCAGATCGAGGGCGAGGAGTGGCAGGAACGACGCCTGCGTCGGTGCCGTCACGTCCTCGCGTGAAACGAGGTCGCGCGAGACGAAGCGGCTGAGCGCGTCGCGCCAGGTGCCGGCGAGGGCCGCGCGAGAGCGCTCCACCATGGCGCGGATCTCGCTCGCTTCGTCTGTCCTGCCGAGGTTGTCGGCGATCTCTGCGAGATCCTCGCTGGCCCGCGCCAGGATCGCCGTCGTCTGGACGTCCGCGATCTTGAACGGCGTGCGCCGCCACTGCTCTGCCGGATCCCAGCCGCAATCGGCATAGAGATCGACGAGGTGGATGAACCGGGCATAGTCCTCGTCGCGCGGGCGCATCGCGGCGTCGACATGGCCGGTGTCCTTGCGGCGGACCGGCGTCGTGGTCGTCACCGGCACGCGCGCCAGCGCCGCGTCCCAGGCCGGCGAATTGTCGCTGCCGCTCTCCCAGGGACGGCGCAACCTGCGGGCCGCGGCATTGGGGCGGTAGCCGGCGGCATCGGCAGCCGCGCGAACGCGCTCGCGGGTCTTTTCCGATACGTCGGAATAGCCGTCGAGCGCTCGGGACACTGTCGTGATCGACAGGCCCAGCGTCTGCGCGAGTGTCTTCAGATTGGCCAGAACCGTTCCTCCCGAAACGTTTTGGAAAACTGGCTCAAAACGTTTTGGGAGTCAAATCCGGCCGCGTGCCGTTACTCTGGTGCATCAGCTGGCAGCCGCTCACGCGGCGTTTCGCATGCGCCGGCAGGCGAGCCCTCTGGGAGAACCATCGGCCGCCGTCCGCCTGGCGGTTGCAGGCGCCCACAGCATAATTTCCCAATCATTGGCCGCAATGCGGATGTTCGTTGCTCGCTTCGCGCCCTCTGACGCCTCAGATATCGGTCAATCGGAATGCCCTGATCGAAAGACGGAAGCCCTCATGAACCGTATCCTCCAGATCGCCGCGCTCATCGCCGGCCTCTTTGCCGCCAGCGCCGTTTGTGCTCAGGACAAGGTCACGGTCGAGATCGGCTATCTTCCGATTCTGCCGGACGCGCAGCTGTTCGTTGCGCTGGAGAACGGCGCCTTTGAGAAAGCCGGGATCAAGCCGGATCTGGTCGAGTTCCAGGAAGGACCGGCAATGGTGCAGGCGCTCCTCGCGGGGCAGCTTGATGCGGCCTATTTCGGCATCGGTCCGGCCATGGTCGCGTCCGCGCGGGGCGCCGACATCAAGGTCGTCGCATCGAACATTGTCGAGCAGATCAGCTTCGTCGCCGTCGGCGACCTCGCCGGCTTCGCCACCGGTGGCGTGGAGAAGCAGACCTTTTCCGACTTCGCCGCGAAACAGGGCCGCAAAGCCAGGATCTCGACCTTTCCGACCGGCTCGGTGCCCGACACCGTACTCAAATACTGGCTGACGAAGCAGCTCGGCGCTTCCGTGGACGACATCGAGATCATCCATCAGGGCGCGGCGCAGGTGCAGCAGGCGCTGCTGACGGGCGCAGTCGACGGAGCGGCCATTCTGGAACCGGCCGTGTCGCTGGCGCTGTCCCGCGATGCGGACGCGAATGTCCTGGCCTCCGGATCTCAGATGTTTCCCGGCCAGCCCGGTGCCGTTCTCGCGGTCCGCGGGTCGCTGATCAAGGAGCATCCCGAGGTGGTCGAAGCCATGGTCGCTGCGCAGCGCGACGCGACCGAGGCGCTTCGCGACAAGGCCCCGGGCGCGGCCGAGGCGGTGGGGAAATATGTCGGTGGAGGGCGGTTGCCGCTGGAGGTCGTGCGCCAGGCGCTCGACCGCTCGCGCCAGTCCTTCGTCGCCGATCCCAACAAGATCGTCGAAGGCACCGTCGCGATGCGAGACTTCCAGAAGGCGGAAGGCACGCTCCGTGAAGACGTCGACGTCGAAAAGCTGATCGACACCTCGTTCTATGATCGGCTGTCGCCGAAGGACGGGCAGGGGGCGCCGGCAAAGCCTGAAGCCGTGGCGCAATGAAACGCATCTCGGCGATCCATGCCCCGGCGGGAAAAACGTCAGAGGATGAGCACTCTGTCCAGACCGGTAATCTGCTCATCCATGCCCGGCGGCTTGTGCTCGGCCTTGCGGGGCTGGTGGTTTCCGTCGGCGTTTGGAAGCTCGCCTACGAATTCAACTGGGCGCCGCGCGGGACCTTGCCGGATCCCTCCGCCATATTTCCGGCTCTGCGAGGCGAGATCGAGAGCGGACGGCTGTTTCCCGCGGTCGGATCGAGCCTGATCCACTACGCCTGGGGCCTGTCGATGGGCACGGTTCTCGGCCTCGTCGTCGGTCTCCTGGCGGCCGTCAACCGCATCTTCGACGACATGCAGCGGCTGCTCGCCCGGATCCTCCGTCCGATCCCGCCGCTCGCCTGGGTGGTCTTCGCGATCGCCTGGTTTCAGGTGAGCCATGCCGGCGCGGCCTTCGTCATTTCGATCGGCGTCTTCTGGGTGAACTACTTCGCGACCTATTCCGCGGTCCGCAATGTCGATCCGCGCTTTTACGAGCTCGCGCGCGCCTTCGGCCGCAACCGGTTTGTCGACGTGACATTCGCCATCACCCTGCCGGGCGCGGCGTCCGGAATTCTGGCGGGTATCAGGACCGGCGTCGGGCAGGCGTGGATGACGCTGATCGCCGCCGAACTTTTGGGCGTTCCCGGCATCGGGCAGGAGATGAACGCGGCTGCGGGCGTCGGCGCCTATGACGCGGTCGTGGTCTATATGCTGATCATCTCGCTGATCTATGGCTTGATGGATTTCGCTTTCTCGCTCGGAGAGGGATGGCTGCTGCGATGGAGGCCCGCTTGAGCTCGCCAGCCGTGACGGGAGAGGCTACGCGCGCCGTTGTCCTCGGCGTCGAGAACGCGAGCTATCGCTATCGCAAGGGCGCGGCGCCTGTCTTTTCCGACCTCGATCTGTCACTGCGGGCGGGCGAATTCGTCTCGCTCGTCGGCGGATCGGGGGTCGGCAAGTCGACGGTGCTGCGCTGTCTTGCCGGCCTGCTGCCGCTCGATGGTGGACGCCTTCATCTGGACGTCGAACGGATCGAGGGCAGCCGGCGACGCTCGGTCGTGTTCCAGGACAGCCGGCTGCTGCCGTGGCGAACGGTGGGCGGCAACATCGCCTATGGGGTCGAGGGGCTCGGCCTGTCGAAAGGCGAACGGTCCGACCGGGTCGACGAGGTCCTGTCACTCGTGAACATGCTGGGCTATCGCGATCGCTGGCCGTCGGACCTCTCCGGCGGTCAGAGCCAGCGCGTCGGCATCGCCCGGGCGCTCGCCGTGCGGCCGAAGATCGTCCTGATGGACGAGCCGTTTTCCGCGGTCGACGCACTGACGCGGCGCCATCTGCAGGACGAGCTCTTGGGTATCTGGTCAGAGAGGGAGCTCGCCGTCCTGTTCGTGACCCACGACATTCGCGAAGCGACCTATCTCTCCGACCGCATCCTCGTGATGGGCGGGTCGCCGGCGCGGGTCGTGCATGACGAGCCGATGGGCCGGCGAAGTCGCGATCGAGCCCATGAAGACACCGCTCAGGAGGCGGCGGCGGAACGGATCTCGTCGGCGATGGGCGGCATCGACGGAGAAGGAATATGAAGGTCCTGATCCACGCCGTGGATGCAGACTCGCTGGAGCGAGCGCGATCCAACGCTCGGAACCTGATCCGCGCGGTGCCGGATGCCGCGATCGAGATCGTCGTCAATGCCGGCGCGGTCGCCGCCGCCCTCGATGCGCCCGACGAAACGGATGGGCATCTCGTCCTGTGCTCGAACACGCTGAAGAGGCTGGGGCGCGAGCCCCGCGAGGGGCTCGTTCGCGTACCCGCCGCGATCCTTCATCTTGTCCGCAGGCAGGGAGATGGCTGGGCCTATGTGAGAGCGTGAGCCGTGCTGGGCGAGGGTCGCCTGGACGGCTCAAATGGAATCGAGAACCCTCGCGACACCAGATCGTATAGTCTGCGATCGAACACCCTTCGAGGCGCGAGCAGTCTCACTTCCGGTGCCGAAGCCCCGCATCGATGTCGACGACGGTGCCTGACAAATAGCCTGCCAGCGGAGATGCCAGCATCACGACCATGCGGGCGATCTCGTCTGGCTCCGCTAGGCGGCCGAAAGGCAGGTTCGACAGGATCTCGGGCCAGCGCTCCGGGTCTCCCAGCGCGCTTTCGGCCCTCTTGCGTGCCACCTGAACCACCCGATCGATTTTCGTGCCGGACGGGTTCACCCCGAAGACCCGCTCGTTCCAGTCGGTGCTCTTCGCGCCGACCGCCTCGGTGAAGGCGATGAGCGCGGCATTGGCGGTCGAGCCACAGACATAGTCGAAGCGTGGCGAGCGGCCGAGATCGCCGATGATGTTCACGACCGTGCCGCTGCTGCGCGTCTTCATGCCTTCCAGCGCAGCCGCGTCAGGTCGATATAGCCGAAGACCTTGAGCTGCCAGGACTCCTGCCAGGTCTCGATCGGCAGAGCGAACAGATCGCCGCCGGGGATCGCCCCGGCACAATTGACGAGGATGTCTATATCGCCGGCGATCTCGATAAGTCCCTTGCGGGCAGCCGCATCGCCGATGTCGCAGGCATGGGCGATGATCGCGGTTCCATGGGCTTTCGCAGCGGCAAGCCGGGCCTCGTCACGGCCGACGGCCATGACGTCAGCGCCGTCCGCCGCGAAGACATCAGCAATGGCGAAGCCGATACCCTTGGAGCCGCCGGTGACCAGAACGCGCTGTTCTGTAAGGTTCATATCCATCAGACCTCTCCACCGGCGCGACCGGGCGCCGGTTCGACCGCCGCATCGGGCGGTGGCACGCGTCGCTGTCGGTGGATCGTCGGTTCTCACAGCCAAACCCGCGCCGCTCGGACAGAGACCTGCGACGGTCACGCCCAGGCTGACTTCGAGGCGATGGCAACGAAGATCCCATTCGCGATGATGAGAAAGAGCATCGCGGCCAAACAGAGATCCTGGCTATCGCGAGCGAAGGAACTGCGCTCGGGCGACAGGCGATCGACGATCTTCTCGATCGCGGCGTTCAGCGCCTCCGCAGCAAGGAGCATCGCAATGGCCAGGCGTTGTCCGGCTATGAAAAGAGCCGAGACGCCGATCGCCCGATCGGTCGAGATGACCAGCCCGCCGCCGACCAGTTCGTGCTGGCGCATGGCAGAGAAGCGCATCGAATTCTGCATCACCGATCCGGAAGGTGACCCTGTCGATCTCGAGCACGCGGTCCTCATCGGCACGCTCCGCAGTCCCCCCCCCCGGCCGATGAAGCCCTGAAGCTCCTTCGCGAGGACGCCGTCGATCCCGTCGTCAACACGCAGGCGCACCCTCCCAACGAGCGACGCCTGCTTGCGGAAGCGGTGCTGGTTGAAGTCGCCCGACCCAGGCGTCGGACGGGGCGGCCACATCGGCTTTTGATCGACGAGGCGCACGTGGTCTGGCCGGCGAAGGCGAGAGGCGAAGCTTCGATCCGCCACGGCAACGAGGGGGTGATCCTCGTCAAGGCCTATCCGCATGCGATTGCCGCGGATGCGCTGCGCCGTATAAGGTTCGTCATCGCGATGGGCAAACATGCGGATGCAGCCTTTGCCTGCGTCGCCCAGGCGATGGGAGTGCAGATGCCGATGGAACTGCCGGCGCAGGGGTCGGACGAAGTCCTCTTCTGGCAGATCGGTGCGCCGGAACGGCCGATCTGGGTGAAAGTGAGTGAGCCGGCTTCGGTCCACCGCCTGCAACCGGGCAAGCATGCCTTCTGCGACGCAGGGCCGATCCGCAGCTTCGCCCGCGTCCTCCGGGACGGCGTCGTTCGACGGGCGGTTTCCAAACTGCCGGTTCGCGGTGAGGTCGATGCCGATGGTCCGGCAAAGTCCCGGCCGACGAGGCGTCAGCGATGATGTCGTTGCGGGACCGGCGGACGCTCTCGTCGCTCATCTTGATCACGGCAGTGATCGCCGGGCTTTATCTCTGCTTTCTCATGGCGGCGCCGTTCCTGCCGGCGATCGTCTGGTCGTTCGTCCTGGCATCCCTCATTCGGCCGCTGCATCGCAGGCTTCGCCAAGCGACCGGAAGCGACGCGGTATCGGCCAGCGTGACGGTCGCTCTCGTCGCAGCCCTGGTCGTCTTTCCCGGACTGATGCTCGGCAGCGCGCTTTTGTCGGAGGCCGTCCGCAGCGCAACCAATCTGGAAGCCGTGGTCGCCGCCGATCCCTGGTCCGGGCTCCTCGATGCACATCCGTCCGTCGCAGCGGCGGCGGACTGGGTCGACCGTCAGTTCGACATGCAGAGTTTTCTCCAGTCTGTCGCCGCCTGGCTCGGGCGCTGGAGCGCCGCCCTCCTGCAGGGCTCGATCACCGGCTCCATCAACCTGCTTCTGACCTTCTATTTCCTGTTTTATCTGCTGCGTGACGAGGAGCAGGCAGGAACGACGCTGAAGGCGGCGCTTCCCCTTTCGCAGGAAGAATTCGCGCTTCTTTCCGAACGCGTGATCGCCACCGTTCGCGCCACTGTCCTCGGGACCGCCTTCGTCGCTATGCTGCAGGGGGTCCTGGGGGGGCTGAGCTTTTGGTGGCTCGGTCTGCCCGCGCCGATCTTCTGGGGCGTCGTCATGGGCTTTCTGGGCATCGTCCCGTTCCTCGGCGCCTTCGTCATATGGTTTCCCGCTGCGGCCTATCTGGCACTCGTCGGCGATTTTCAGGCAGCGATCGTCCTGGTCATATGGGGGACCTTGGTCGTCGGCCTGGTCGACAATCTCGTCTATCCGATCCTGGTCGGGCGACAGCTGATGATCCACAGCGCGGTGACCTTTACCGCCGTCGTCGGCGGTCTGCTCGTCTTCGGGACGACCGGGTTGGTGCTCGGCCCGCTCGTCGTTGCCGTCTTGCTTGCGCTTCTGCAGATATGGCGACTGCGGGAGGAAGCCGCCCGACCTTCCGGCGGTCCACCCGAGGTCGCGCCCTGAACCGGATCATCCTCGCCTTCAGCGAACGATCAAAGCAGCCACATCGAAACCGAGAATGCACCCGGACGGATGCATCGACGTGTTCGGGATTGCATGTGTCCAAAATGATCATCGGAAGCAAATCATCCGACGATTGATTCATGTCAAAGTCGGCAAGCAAGCAAGCTCTCATCATCATCTGGTCGGCGGGACGGATCCCGCACGTCCTGGAGGATGAAAGTCATGAACGGCATCACTCTGCGGCAAGATATTTTGGACGAACTGGAATTCGAGCCCAGCATCGAGGCCGCGCATATCGGCGTTGCCGTCGAGAACGGCGTCGCCACGCTGACGGGCCATGTGCCGACCTACGCGCAGAAGCGCAAGGTCGAGGAGGTGGTTCGCCGGGTCAAGGGCGTGCGCGGCATCGCCGAGGAGATCGAGGTGCGCCCCCTCGGTTCGCACCGGACGGCGGACGACGAGATCGCACGGCGTTCGCTCAACGTCATCGGCTGGAACACGATGATCCCGGACGACAAGGTCCAGGTGAAGGTCGAGAACGGCTGGGTGACGATTTCCGGCACGGTCGAGTGGCAGTATCAGCGCAACGCCGCCGCCGAAGCTGTGCGCGATCTCGATGGCGTCCTCGGCATCACCAACATGATCGAGGTGGCCCCTCACGCGACTTCCGCCGACGTGAAGAAGCGGATCGACGAGGCTCTCAAGCGCAATGCCGAGGTCGAGGCCAGGGCGATCACCGTGAGCGTCGTCGACGGAACGGTGAAGCTCGAAGGGCATGTCCACGACTGGGCCGAACGAACGGCTGTCGAGCGCGCGGCATGGTCGGCGCCCGGCGTCAAGGCCGTGAACGACCACCTTCACATCCCCTGAGCAGCGTGGAGGGGAAGCCGTCGCAGCCGGCTTGCCCTTCCGTCCTTCGATCCGCATGCGGAGATCGCGGGTGACGCGACCCGCACGACCCATCGGTTTCCGCCAGGCGAAAGACGTCATCATGCAATCTTCATCGATCCAAGGCTCCTTCGAGGATGCGGTCCAGCCCGCAGAATTGATATTCATGGACTATCAGGCTTGGCACGTTCCCCTGAGACTGGCGACGATGTCATGTCAGAGCGCCGCGGCCTTCGCAGCAGGAAGCCTGGGATTCATGGCCGAGCGCATGATCCAGGATCAGAAGACCTTCGTGGAGTTGATGGCTTGTTGGGATCATCCCCGCGTCGAGAAGCTGCAACGCGATTGGCTGGCGACGGCGCTCCGGCAGTATTCGGAACTCGGACGAGCGATCACGCGACTGAACGACCAGACCACCGATCTGCTGGCCACTGAATTTTCCGGGGCCTGGACCCTTTCGGGGCCGGACGACGGTGATGAGCCGGCGGTCGTGCAGGAGCTTGGGCGGGAGCCGGCGCTGACCGAAGGATCGACCGAGGCCGGCTGAGGCCCGCAGGTCCGTGGCAGCACAAGTCGGAGGGGCGGCCGCAGCGTCAAGGAATCCACGATCATACTTTGGCCCGGGATCCCTTCGAGATGCCGAACGTCAAGGGCGGAAATGCGATTTCGCCGCCGCCGCTCCGTGCCCACTTTGATCTGGCGCAATGCGGATCGCCGGCGGCTGTGGCGCCCTGTGGTGGACGGCGCAAAGGCGCCCCGAAAGGAGCAACGGTCCATGATCCTGCCGAATGGCACCCTCGTCGCAGTCGCTGACGGCGCGGCCCTGAAACTCTTCCGCAATCGCGGCGCAGAGCCGCATATCGACCTCGTCGCATGCGATACCCCCCACATCGTCTCCAAGAACTCCGGCTCGGGCGCGCATCACCGGCAAGGCTCCGCGAACCCCGATTCCGACCGCAGCGCCGAGGATGATTTTGCCGCGGCGGTCGCCGACCATCTGAACCATCTGGCGCTTGACGGCTCGCTCGACCGAGTCTTTCTCATCGCCGATCCGCGGACACTCGGTGAGATCCGGCGCCACATCCACCCGCAGCTCGCAGGCCGGATCGTCGGGGAATTGCCGAAGGACCTGACCGCCCATCCAATCGGCGATATCGCCAATGCGATCCGCCACGCCTGAACGGCTTTCCACCAGGCGAGGCCATTTCCGGGAACGCCATGCGACGCTTCGCTGTCGTCCTGCTCTGTGTCTTGCTCGGGCCTGCCACCGCGTGCCTGTGAAGGCCCTTGTGGCCGCCTTCGACGAGCTTCGGACCGCGTCGACAGACGACCGAAGACGGACGCCGACGACATCGCCCTGCTCACGATGGGCATGGGAAAAAGACCGGGGCGGATATGAGGGCGGCTTCGGCCCGGAAATACAGTTCGGCACATAGAAACGAGCTGCGCCGCTATGGCCCTGCCGAAGGGGGCGGCGCAAGAAGCGAAGCGAAGGAGACGAGGCCGGCATGCATCATCTTCGTGTCCGTCTTGCCGCTGGACTTGCGGCCATCGCCACGGTCTGCGCCATCGAAACGGGTCAGGCTCAGGACGGCGGCTATGCCCAAGATGCCGTTTCCCGGGGGCACGAGTTGGCCGTCGCCAATTGCTCCCGCTGCCATGCCGTGGGAGCGACGGGCGCGAGCCCGAACCTCAAGGCTCCGCCATTCCGCACCCTCTCGGAGCGCTTTCCGATCGACGCGCTCGAAGAGACCTTCATCGGGACGATCGATACCGGACATGAAGGAATGCCGGTCTTCACCGCGAACCAGAGCCAGATCGACGACATCATCGCCTATATCGCGTCGGTGATGGAGTAGCCGCTGCAGAAGTCGCCGACCTCTCACAGGTGGTGGCCGTGGACGCGGTTCGAGTGGTCGATGACGCGACGCCGACCACGACGGAGCGCTTCACCGGCAATCGTTGCAGCTATCGGCTGACAGGACCGGCATGATGAAGCTCTGGGCGCTGCCCGGTCTTTCGAATTGCCACATTGTCGGGTTGTGGGCGGCATGCCTCGCGTGCCGCTCGTCGCTCCAATCGAGCGCAATGAGATGCGACGGATCTGCCGACGCGACGCCAGCTGCTTTACCGCCGCGACGTCTACCGGCGACCGTAAGGCGGTCCCGTCACGTCTTGTCGTGCCGCGGAGAGAGCCCTCCGGAAACACTCGATGCAGCGCCAGGGCACCTGCCACGCTGAATTCGCTCGTCCTGAACGATCGCTGCGAGATGTCTCTCTTCCTCGACGATCAAGCGTCGGAGGGTCGCGCGTTTGATCGGATCTTCTTCGCCGCCCAACTGGCGTCGGAAGTTCTCGATGTTGAGCTCGGCGATCATCTTGTCCACGGTGACACCAGTCCAATGGATATGGGAAAGACGCCCGTGCGGCGCGCTCCGGCGCCACCGTCCGGTCATTAGATCATCGAGACCGACCCCTGGCAACAGAGTCACCGATGATATTTCATCATTGGGAATAATGTTCGGCGACTACTATCGGATTGCCAAATGATATTGACACAACACAGTCAACATAAGCTGACATCTGCTGCTATTCTCCGCAGAAGTGGTGCCCAAGGAGTGTCAGCGCGCCGGCCAGGCCCGACGACAAATGCGGGGGGGAGCGGGAGCGTCGGGCATGCAGCCATATCAGCTGGCAGGGATACCGATTCGTCGTCATGCACTTCGGCCTGTGTCCAGTCCGAAATGTCCATTGCAATCCGTTGTCTGCAATGAGTTGTCTGCAATGACTTGCAAGGAAAATGGTGGGCCCGGAGGGACTCGAACCCCCAACCAAGCGGTTATGAGCCGCCGGCTCTAACCATTGAGCTACAGGCCCGTCGCGCTCGCCCGTCCCATGACACTGATCTGGCCTGGCGAGGGTGGCTGAATCGACGACCTCGAACCGATAGCCGTTCTTTTCGGCGAGCGCTAGACAAAAGCGAGGCAAACGCGCCCTGGCTTTTCGGGGAAAGGAGGGCAATGTGCACAGTGAGCGGCTCGCCCCATCTCGCGCTCATGAGCGGTCGTGCCCTCGCTCGATCGACGCGGTCTCGGTAGACCTGCCGCCGTTGAACTGCTGGGCGAGGATGGGCGTATCGCCTCGCATCCTTCGCCCGCGTCGGATCGATCTGCCTTCGCAGGAGAGCTTTCCGTCCGCCCTGGGTCCGAAACGACCTTGGAACGGAAGGCCTGAAAACCCACCTTTGGCTTGCGCATCGCGTCCTGTTTCCGCGATAGGTCCGGCACCGCGCTGGAATGGTCGGGACGCGTGAAGACGCGCCGTCCGCTCGACGCCATCCGGACGAAGCCATGTCGCAGTCCCTATCCCAATCGAGTTTTCCCGTGTCCGAGAACATGCCGTTTCGAGAGAGTTCGCGCTTCGCCATTGCGCCGATGATCGATTGGACGGACCGGCATTGCCGGTTCTTTCATCGCCAGTTGACCCGACGGGCCAAGCTCTTCACCGAGATGATCGTCGACGAGGCGGTGCTCCATGGCGATCTCGAGAGGCTGCTGGGACATGACGCAACCGAGCATCCGGTGGCGCTGCAGCTCGGCGGATCGAACCCCGACAAGCTTGATCGCGCGATACGGCTCGCCCGCGATTTCGGCTATGACGAGATCAACCTCAATGTCGGCTGCCCGTCGGACCGGGTGCAGTCCGGCACCTTCGGTGCCTGCTTGATGCGCGATCCGGCGCTCGTCGGCGAATGCCTCGCCGCGATGGTCGGAGCGGCCGGCGAAACGCCGGTCACGGTGAAGTGCCGGCTCGGCGTTGACGAGCAGGACATCGAAGAAGCGCTCGACGCACTGGCCGACGCCGCCGTTTCGGCGGGCGTCGCAGGTCTCTGGGTGCACGCGCGAAAAGCCTGGCTGGACGGCCTTAGCCCGAAGGAGAACCGCGAAATTCCACCGCTCGACTACGACCGCGTCCACCGCTTGAAGGCGCGGCTGGGGCCGATGTTCGTCGGGCTCAATGGTGGGCTGAAGACGCTCGATCGGGCGCTGGGCGAGGCCCAGGATCTGAACGGCGTCATGCTCGGGCGCGCGGCCTATCAGACGCCGGACATTCTGATCGGGGTCGACGCGGCGTTCTACGACGAGGTCGAGAGCGAATTCGATTACGGCGCCTTGATCGAGGCGATGGTCGCCTACACTGCCCGGCACGTCGCCGCCGGCGGCAAGGTCGGCAAAGTCGCCCGGCACATGACGGGGCTGTTTTCCGGCCGCCCGGGGGCGCGGCGCTGGCGTCAGGTCCTCTCCGAGGGGGCGAGCCGGCCAGGGGCGTCGCCGGACCTCATCCGCGAGGCTTTCGGGCACGTTCGGCTGGAGCCGGCCAGCGCGGCAGCCTGAACCGGCCTTCGACCGGCGGGGAGAACGTCCGGCCAGCCGTAGCGAGCCGGGGGTGGACGGCAAGGGCCTGATGGCCGCGGAATGCCGGGCTCAGTCGACATCCGCGATGGTATCGCCGTTCGCCGAAACGGCGGCCTGCAGCGGCGGGATGAGCGCGTCGGATTTCTGGCCGGCGAGGATCTCGATCGCCCGCCGCGCGCCGCTGGCGCCTTCGCCGTTGAAGCCGGTCGTCTGGGCGAGGAGGAATACCGCCAGAAAGATCCGGTGCGTGTGGGTGCGGCGGCGGTCCATCTCGTCTCCTCCCGGTCTTCGCCGGGGGCCGGATGGCCGCCGTGATCAGCGAAGACTTCGGGAGAAGTGGAAGCACGAGACCGGCTCCATGGGCTGTGACGCAGGACACTTGCGACGTCGCGGCGCGGCCCGTGGCCGCGGGGGCATGGAGGTGGAGGCGGGCCGTGGGCTCAGTAGGCCGCCTTGGTCCGCAGCAGGCTGAGCGGCGTCATCGCAAGGATGTAGAGATCGAGCAGCAGCGACCAGTTCTCGATGTAGTAGAGGTCGTATTCGAACCGCTTGACCAGCTTCTCGGGTTCGTCGATCTCGCCGCGCCAGCCGTGGATCTGCGCCCAGCCGGTGATGCCCGGCTTGACCTTGTGCCGACCGAAATAGCCGTCGACGATTTCCGTGAAGGTCTCGTCGCGGCTCGACTTGGCGTGAATCGCGTGGGGCCTCGGGCCGACCAGCGAAAGATCGCCACGCAGGACGTTGAACAGCTGCGGCAGTTCGTCGATCGAGCTCTTGCGGATGAAGGCGCCGACACGCGTGACGCGCTTGTCGTTCTTCGTCACGATCTGCCTGGCCTCGGGATCGCTCATGGCGTGATAGAGCGAGCGGAACTTGAAGATCTCGACGGCCTGGTTGTTGAAGCCGTGGCGCTTCTGGCGAAAAATCACCGGGCCCGGGGAGTCGAGGCGCACGGCAAGCGCCGCGGCGATCATCACCGGCGACAGGAGGACGATCGCGACGGTGGCGGCGACGATGTCGAGACAGCGCTTGGCAATGCCGTCCCAGTCGGCGAGGGGGCGGTCGACGACGTCGATCAGCGGCACCGTGCCGACATACGAATATGTCCGGGGGCGGAACTTCAGCTCGCCCGCATGGGCGGCGAGGCGGATGTCGAGCGGCAAGACCCAGAGCTGCTTCATCAAGGCGAGCAGACGCTCTTCGGCCGATAACGGCAAGGTGACGATCAGCATGTCGATGCGGGTGCGTCTGGCGAATTCGACGAGCTCGGCGATCGTCCCGAGCTTCGGATAGCCGGCGACGAGCGGCGGCGAGCGGCGGTCGCCGCGGTCGTCGAAGATGCCGCAGATGCGGATGTCGTTGCCCGGTTGCAGCTCGAGGCCACGGATCAGGCTCTCCGCATTCTTGCCGCCGCCGACGATCAGCGCCCGCCGCTCCATACGCCCGTTGCGCGCCCAGCGGCGAAGATTGACGCCGAGGATCAGCCGGGCCGCGACGAGGAGTGCGAGGCTGGAAAGATACCAGGTGAGGATGGGGAAGCCTTCGAGCCCGGTGGGACGAAGAAAGTCCAGCCCGGCCGCGACGAAGCCGAAGGAAAGCCCGAGGCCGGCCGCGAGACGCCACAGTCGCAGTCCGGCCCGGCGCAGGAAGGCGAGTTCATAGGCATGGGCCGAAGCGAGGATCGCGCTGGCGGCGAGCGTGCCGGCAAGGGTCGCGCCCATCCACGTCATGGTGCCATGGGCAGCCGGCTCGGCTTGCAGGCTCCAGACGACGGTCCCGACGAGGAAGATCAGCACCGCCTCGCCGAGCCTCCACAGGCCGCACAGCATGCGCGGGCTGATGAAGTCGTTGCGAAGATGGGCGAGAGCCTGGAGCGCCTGCGGGTTGAGCTCGACCGGGCCGGAGGCGGCCGGACCGCCTGCGCTGGCCCCCTGGATCGCGCGTGGCGAATAGAACCTGTGGGGGATTTGCTCGTTCATCTGACCCGCGCCGGCTTCGGCGCCGCCGGCCGACGATCAAGGCCGCGCGAACGCTCTCGTTCAGCCGCCGCCGTAACGTCTGCGGCCGCCGCGGGGCAATCATGACTTCCAGCCGCTAAGAAAACGTTGCACTGTAAGCGAAGGAGAGGAACTGGCGCGCGGATATCGAGGCGCTTCGTTGGCCATCTGCGTGACGCTCCTGTGTCGCAGGTCACTGCCGAGGGCCCTCGAAGCGTGCGATCGGAAGGCGCTCCGCCGGCCCCGGTGAAGCGCGGCAAGATTGATGGCGAGCTCCACCGGAAAGGGAGATGAGGTAATGGACAAGGTCGTCACGAGGCGTGCCTCCCGCTGCCGGGTGGCAGCGCGAGCCACCGCTCGGGCCGTCGTCATGGCGGCGGTGCTCGTCATGACGGTGCCGCTCACGCTTCTGCCGGGAGAGGCGCGGGCGCAGACCTTGCCCGGCTGCGCGGCGGCCAGCCTCGACGATCCGCCGCGTCAGGTGCTCGATTGCGGCAATGGCCTCGTGATCGAACAGGAGGCCGCCGCGGCGCTGACCGCCCAGGCTCCGCAGAGTGGGGTCGATCTCGAGGGGCGGGCCATCCTCATCGAGGTGTCGCCACGCGATTCCTTCCAGGTGCTGACCCCGCACGCGATCGCCACAGTGCGCGGAACGCGCTTTGCCGTCGACGTCGGGGCCGGCGTCACCTCCGTCTTCGTCGTCGAAGGGCGGGTCGAGGTCGCCCGCCGCGAAGGCTCCGCCGCCGTGCTGCTCGGGCCCGGCGAGGGCGTCGACGTCAGCCCCGGCGAGCCGCTCGTCGTCCGGGCGTGGCCGCAGCCGCGGGTGAGGGCGCTGCTGGCCCGCTTTGGCCGGTGACGAAGCGGGTGGCCATGGCGGAGCTGTTCTGTCGCCGGCGCTTGGCAACGACGGTCGTGCGACGCGGCGTGGCGTGCCCGATCGGTGCGGCGTGAAGCCGCCTGTTTCGCCGCGATCGATACCGCGGCGGCCGAGCCGTTGGACATACCGGCTGCCCTGGCTCTCGACCGCCGCGCTGATGATCCTCGCCCTCGGGTGGAGCGGCTTTCTCGCGCGGATGCATCTTCAAGGCACCGGAAGCGTCGTCGACCGCATCGAGGCGGCGGCGCTCGACTGGCGGGTGATCGCGGCCGGGCCGCTGGCGCCGCCGGACGGGATCGCCATCGTCGCCATCGACGACGCGACCGTTGCGGCGGAGGCCGGCTATCCGTTGGCGCGTGACCGGTTGGCGCGGATCGTCGACACCATCGCCGCGAGCGGGGCGAAGGCCATCGCCATCGACATGCTCTTCGCCAAAGGCGCGGCCGCAGACCCGAAAGACGCGGCGCTGGCCGAGGCTCTGGCGCGTCTGCCGTCGGTGATCGCCGCCGCCGCGAGCTTCGACAAGAGCCTTTCCTCCCTCGTCCCGGTGGCGAAGGACGTCCTGGCGCCGGCGGCGGTTTTCGCCGCGAGCGCGAAGGTCGGCCTCGTCAACGTCGCGACGGATGCCGGCGGGACGCCGCGCCAGATGCCCCTCGTCGTCGTGACCCCGACTGGTCCTCAGCCTTCGATCGTCCTGACTGCGGCCGGGCTCGGCGTCGAGATCCCGCCGTCTCTGGCGGGTGACACCCTCCAGCTCGGCGAGACGACGCGGCGGCTCGACATCGGTTGGCACCTGCCAATCCGTTTCTACGGTCCGACCGGGGCGATCACGACCGTCAGCGCATCGGGTCTTCTCGGCGGCGAGGCGGACGAACGTCTCGACGGGCGGCTGGTCTTCCTCGGCGTGACGGCGACGGCGATCGGCGACAACTTCGCCACCCCCTTCGATCCGCAGATGCCGGGCGTGGAAGTCCTGGCGACGGCGGCGGCCAACCTCGTCGACGGCACCCAGCTGATCCGCGACGGCGCCGTCCGGCGGATCGACGCGGTGGCAGCCGTCTCGCTGACGCTTCTGTCTGTTGCGGCGGTAGCCCTGTTGCCCCTGCCGATCGCGCTCGTCGCTTCGCTCGGTGCCCTGGTCGCCTGGCTGGGCGCGACGTTCCTCGCCATCACGAGCGGTTATTGGCTGGCCGCAATCCTGCCGATCGTCGCCGTCGTGCCGCCCGCCGCGCTCGCCGCCCTCCTGCGGCTTCGGCGGGACCGGCAGATTTCACGCAGGCTGGCGGCGGCCGAGGCGGCGCTGCGGCGTTTTCAACCGCAGGCGCTGGCCGAGCACATCGCCCGCAATCCGGATTATCTGACGGTTCCGGAGGAACGGGACGTCGCGGTTCTCTTCGTCGATCTCGCCGGTTTTACCGGCATGAGCGAGCGGCTCGGCGCGGCGCGCAGTCGGGACCTCCTGAAGGAGTTCCACAGCCTCGTCGTCGAGGAGTTGTTGCCGCGGGGCGGCGTGGTCCTCAGCTTCATGGGCGATGGCGCCATGGTGGTCTTCGGCCTGCCCGAGCCGAGCCCGCAGGATGCCACCAATGCGGTTCGCGCCAGCCTCGGGGTGATCGCGGCGGTGCGCCGCTGGATCGCCGAAAGCCGAACCGAGACCGCGCTCCAGGGCGTCCGGCTGGGCGCCCATTACGGTCCGGTCGTCCTCTCCCGGCTCGGCCACGACGACGCCCAGCACATCACCGCCACCGGCGACAGCGTCAACGTCGCCAGCCGTCTGATGGAGGTCGGCAAGGCGCAGCACGCCGACATCGTCATCTCCGCGGCCTTGTGGGACGTCGCGGACACCGCTGGCGTCGAGCTGCCGGCTCGGTGGGAGGTCGTTCCGATCCGCGGGCGTGGGGAAGCGATGAAGGTCGCTCTCTGGTCCTGAGACCAAGAGACGTCGACGCGAGCAAACGTCGGACATCGACGATGCCGGGCGTCCGGTCTCCGTCGCGGCCGGACATCGGTCTGTGGGCGACCGCAATGTAGTGCCGCCGAGACACACGCAGTTGTCCCGGCCACAATCCGGTTCTGTCGCGCTGCAACGAATGTCGCTAAAGTGGCGCGATGAACAAGCCGCTTCCCATCGCCATCGGCCACAGTGCCTGTCCCCACGATTGCCCGTCGACCTGCGCCCTCGACGTCGAGATCCTCGACAACGGCGAGATCGGCCGCCTGCGCGGCGCCGAGGACAACGACTATACGGCCGGCGTCATCTGCGCCAAGGTGGCGCGCTACGCCGAGCGCATCCATCACGCGAAGAGACTGCTGAAACCGCTTCAGCGTATTGGCGAAAAGGGCGCTGGCGAGTGGCGCGAGATCGAATGGGACGACGCGCTCGACCTGATTGCCGAGAAGTTCCTTGCGGCCGAGATCGCACACGGGTCGGAGGCCGTCTGGCCCTATCAATATGCCGGCACGATGGGCCTCGTGCAGCGCGACGGCATCCACCGGCTGCGCCACGCCAAGCGCTATTCGGGCCAGTTCGATTCCATCTGCACCAACATGGCCTGGACCGGCTGGTTCGCGGGCGCCGGCGCGATGCGCGGCGCCGATCCGCGCGAGATCGCCAAGTCGGATTGCGTGGTGATCTGGGGCACCAATGCGGTGGCGACCCAGGTCAACGTCATGACCCATGCGGCCAAGGCCCGGAAGGAGCGCGGGGCGAAGATCGTCGTCGTCGACATCTACGACAACGCCACGATGAAGCAGGCCGATCTGGCTTTGAAGCTTCGCCCCGGCACCGACGCGGCGCTCGCCTGCGCGCTGATGCATGTGGCGTTCCGGGACGGCAAGGCGGACCGCGACTATCTCGCCCGATACACCGACGATCCGGCGGGGCTGGAGGCGCATCTGGCCTCGCGCACGCCGGAATGGGCTGCGTCGATCACTGGCCTGCCCGCCGAGGAGATCGAGGCCTTCGCCGCGCTGATCGGGCGGACGCCGAAGACCTTCTTCCGCCTCGGCTACGGCTTCACCCGGCAGCGCAACGGCGCTGTCGCCATGCACGCGGCGATGAGCGTGCCGGCGGTCTACGGCAACTGGCGCCACGAGGGCGGCGGGGCGTTCCATTCCAACTCCGACATCTTCGGTCTCGACAAGTCGGAGATCATGGGCTCGGCCTATCGCGACCCGTCGGTCCGCCATCTCGACCAGTCGCGCATCGGCGCGGTGCTGACCGGCGACCGCGAGGCCCTGTCGGGCGGCCCGCCGGTGACCGCGATGCTGATCCAGAACACCAATCCGGCCAATGTCTGCCCGGAGCAGCGGCTGGTGAATCGGGGGCTGATGCGCGACGATCTTTTCGTCGCCGTCCACGAGCAGTTCATGACCGACACGGCGAAGCTCGCCGATCTCGTCATCCCCGCGACGATGTTCCTCGAACATGACGACATCTATCGCGGTGGCGGCCAGAACCACATCGTGCTCGGCCCGAAGCTCGTCGACCCGCCGGCAACGGTCCGCACCAATCATTTTGTGGTCGAGGAACTGGCGAGGCGCCTCGGCGTCTCCCGCCATGCCGGCTTCGGCCTGACCGAGCGCCAGCTGATCGACAACATGCTGAAGGCCGGGGGCCACGTCGGCGGATACGACGCGCTGAAGGCCGGCCGCTGGATCGACAAGCAGCCGGATTTCGAGACGGCGCATTTCCTGTCAGGCTTCGCCTGGCCGGACGGAAAATTCCGCTTCAAGCCCGACTGGACGGGCTCGATGGCGCCGAACCGCCCGCCCGAAAGCCTCGGGCCACAGGGCCCGCATGCCGCGCTGCCGGTCTTTCCGGACCATGTCGAGCTGATCGAGACGGCGGATGCTGCCCATCCCTACCGGCTGGCGACGTCGCCGGCGCGCCAGTTCCTCAACTCCACCTTCGCCGAAACCGGCGGCTCGCGGCAGCGGGAAGGCGGGCCGGCGCTGATGATCCACCCCGAGGATGCCGTGCGCGAGGGCCTGCAGGACGGCGCCGTCGTGTCGATCGGCAATCCGCGCGGCGAGGTGCGGCTCACTCTGAAGGTGACCGACACGGTGAAGCCCGGCGTCCTCGTCCATGAGGGCTTGTGGGCGAACGGGGACTTCCTCGACGGCGAGGGCATCAACGTCCTCACCGGCGCCGACCCGGTCGCCCCCTTCGGCGGAGCGGCGTTTCACGACAACCGGGTTTGGTTGCGGGCATAGGTGATGCGGGGGCTGGCTCCTGAGCCGGAGTTGGGCCAAACAGAAGATGGCGCAGTTTCTGGCTCCGGCCGCCGGCGGCTACCCCGCCTTACCCTCCCAGCACCATGACCCCCGACACGATCGCCGCGAGAGACGCCCCTGCCATCGCCAGGAACGACAGCCCGGTGCCGGCCATGCGCTGCCACATCGGCGCGTCGGCGGCGGCGAAGTGCAGCCCATGGAGAACCCGGCCGACGGTAAGCAGGATGCCGAGGACGTGGATGATCGGCGCCGAGGTGCCGAGAAGGGCCGCGAGCGTCATTGCGATCAGCGTGATCGGAATGAACTCGATGGCGTTGGCGTGGCCGCGCATGACCCGGATCATCCGCGGATTTCCACCGTCGCCCATGAAAACCTTTTCGCGCTGGCGGATCCGGCCGGTCTGGACGGCGAGCCAGAAGAGCACGGCGCCGTTCAGCCCGGCATAGATCGCGACGGCGGCAATTCCTGCGGCATTCATGATCATTTCATCCTTCGTTGCGCGGTGACGCGTCGTTCCGGGCGCCGCAGACGTATTATCCGTGTAACGTGCTGAGGCAAAGGTCACGGCGAAGTTGCGCGCCGCGAACCGGCAGTCGGCCCGCGCGTCGCAGCGCCGGATGGGGCGAGGGCAGAATGACCACTTTGATCATCGGACTTTTCATCTTTCTAGGCATCCATTCCTTCCGCATCGTCTCCGAGACCGGCTACAGGGCGATGGTGCGGCGGCTCGGCGAGGGGCGCTTCAAGGGCGCCTACTCGCTCCTCTCGCTGATCGGCCTCGTCCTCGTCGTCTATGGCTACGGCTGGGCGCGGGCCGGACAGGGCGTCCTCTACGATCCCTTCGCCGGTGCCGGGCATCTGGCGCTCGTCCTCGTGCCGATATCCTTCATCCTCGCCGCCGCGGCCTATGTGCCGGCGGGGCATATCAAGAAAACCGTCCGCCATCCGATGGTGCTGGGGGTCGCCGTCTGGGCGTTCGCCCATGTCATCGCCAATGGCGGCACCGCCGACGTCGTGCTGTTCGGGTCCTTCTTCGTCTGGGCGGTCGTCGACTATCTGAACTCCCTCGGGCGCCATGCTCCGGTTCTGGCGGAGCGGCCGCGGGCCAAGGGCGACGTCCTGGCGGTGGTTGCCGGCCTTGTCGTCTCGGCGGCATTCGTCGCCGGCCTGCATCGCTGGCTCGTCGGCGTTTCGCCGCTCGTTTGACGGCTCGAACGCACCCCGCTCTTTCGTCGCCGTGAAAAATCGTTAGAAGACGCGTTGATTTCCCTCGCTCTGGCCCTTCGCAAGCCGCGGCGGCGGAAAAGGAGGAAAGCGAGCGGATGAGCGACGACAGTTTTTTCAGGGAAGTCGACGAAGAGCTTCGCCAGGACAAGGTCAAGGCGGTGTGGACGCGGTTCGGCGCCTGGCTGCTCGGCGGCGCGATCGTCGTGATCGGCGTCACCGCCGGCGTCGTCGCCTATGAGCACTACCAGACCAACCAGGCGAATGCCGCCGGGGACCGCTATGCCGCCGCGATGCGGCTGGCCGACGAGGGCAAGTCCGACGATGCGATCAAGGCGCTGCAGGAGATCGCCGGCAACGGCGTCGGCGCTTATCCGGCGCTGGCGAGGCTTTCGATCGGAGGAATCGAGGCCAAGGCCGGCAAGCCGGAGCAGGCGGTCGCGGCCTATGATGCGGTCGCGAACGACGCCGACGTGCCTGCCGGCCTGCGCGACATGGCGGCGATCCGCGCCGCCTATGTCCTGGTCGACAACGGCAGCCTGGACGACGTTCGCCAGAGGGTGGAGCGGCTTTCGGGCGACAGCGATCCGTTGCGTTTTCCGGCCCGCGAGGCGATCGCGCTCGCTGCCTGGAAGGCCGGCGACACCGAGACGGCCAAGCCGCTGCTGCAGGGGCTCGTCACCGATCCCGGAACGCCGTCGGACGTTTCCGGCCGCGCCCGGATCCTGCTCGATCTGATCAATGCCGGCGCCACCGGCCCAAATGCGCTGCCGCCGACGGAGGGCGGCACGACGCCGCCGCCGGCCAGCGCCGACAACGGTCTCGGCACCGTCGATCTGCCGGGCCTTCTCGACGGCGGGCAGGGCCAGGAAACGAGTGCCGGGGATGGCGAGGCGGGAGCCTCTGGTGTTACGATGTCGACCACCGGCCTTGGCCAGTCGAGCGACGACGAAGCGCCGGCAGCGGCTCAGTCCGGGGAAGCGGCTCCTGCGGCAGCCCAGCCGAGCGATGCGTCTGCTCCGGCCGGTTCCGAAACCGCACCCACCGCACCGTCGTCTTCTGCCCAACCCGCAGAAACGGCGGCACCGGCTTCGCCCGTGACCGAAGAACAGGCGCCTTCCGCCGGAACCACCGGCTCCGCCCCAGCCGCC
Organism: Jiella pacifica; assembly: GCF_010500815.1. Lineage (GTDB taxonomy): Bacteria > Pseudomonadota > Alphaproteobacteria > Rhizobiales > Rhizobiaceae > Jiella > Jiella pacifica. The sequence goes on along the minus strand of NZ_JAAAMG010000010.1, from coordinate 94,897 downwards.
GATGTGCCGGCGGATGGCGAGGCCGGCTCAGAAACCGCCGCGCCGAACGGCGAGGCGCCTGCCACGCCGGCCGAAGCCACCAGCGACGCCGGCGTCCCGCCGGCATCGCCACCCGGCGGCCCCACCGGCAACTGAGCCGGAGGCTGCCGGCCCCCATTCACGAAGGAGCGACACCCGACATGGTCACCATCGCAATCATCGGTCGACCGAACGTCGGGAAGTCGACCTTGTTCAACCGCCTCGTCGGCCGTCGTCTGGCTCTCGTCGACGATCAGCCGGGCGTCACCCGCGACCGCCGGCTCGGGGAGGCGCGGCTGATGGATCTCGCCTTCGAGATCGTCGACACGGCGGGTCTCGAACAGGCCGGGGCCGATACGCTCGAGGGCCGCATGCGCGCCCAGACCGAGGAGGCGATCAAGGCGGCGGACCTCTGCCTCTTCATGATCGACGTGAAGACCGGCCTGACGCCGCAGGACCAGGACTTCGCCGAACTCCTGCGGCGCTCCGCCAAAAGGGTGATCCTCGTTGCCAACAAGGCGGAGGCACGGGGCTCTCAGGCCGGCCTTCTCGACGCCTATGCCATCGGCCTCGGCGAGCCGGTGGGGATTTCCGCCGAGCATGGCGAGGGCATGGCCGAATTGCGCGACGCCATGGTCGAGACCCTCGGCCGCGGTGCTTTTCGCCCGCACGGCACGGCCCGCAGGCCCCGTGAGGACGGCGACCGGCCGGAAGGCGAGCTGACGCAGGCGGAGATGGATGCGGCGGAAGCGGCCGCTCTTGCCGACGAGGAAGAGCCGATCGAAGACTATGACGAGACCAAGCCGCTGCGGCTTGCCATCGTCGGGCGGCCGAATGCCGGCAAGTCGACGCTGATCAACCGCTTCCTCGGGGAGGACCGGCTTTTGACCGGGCCGGAGGCCGGCATCACCCGGGATTCGATCTCCGTCGAATGGGAGTGGCGGGGACGCAAGATCAAGGTCTTCGACACCGCCGGCATGCGCCGCAAGGCGCGCATCCAGGAAAAGCTCGAGAAGCTCTCCGTCGCCGACGGTCTTCGGGCCATCCGCTTCGCCGAGGTCGTGGTCATCGTCTTCGACGTGACCATCCCCTTCGAGCGCCAGGACCTTTCGATCGTCGACCTGATCGTGCGCGAGGGACGGGCGCCGGTGATCGCCTTCAACAAGTGGGACCTGATCGAAGACCGTCAGGCGCTGCTCAAGGACCTGCACGAGAAGACCCAACGCCTCCTGCCGCAGGTGCGCGGGATCAAGGCCGTGCCGGTTTCCGGCGAGACCGGCGAGGGGATCGACCGGCTGATGCGGGCGGCGGCCGACACCCATGAGATCTGGAACCGCCGAATCAGCACCGCCAAACTCAATCAATGGCTTGAGCGAGCAGTCGCTAGACATCCGCCGCCGGCCGTGGCTGGACGACGCGTTAACATCAAGTATATTACCCAAGTGAAGTCGCGGCCACCGAGCTTCATCATATCGACGGCTCGGCCAGAGGCGCTCGGCGCCTCCTACACGCGCTATCTGATCAATGGGTTACGGGAGGATTTCGATTTCCCCGGCGTGCCGATCAGGCTGGCGCTTCGCAAGGCCGCCAACCCTTATGCTGGGAAAAAGCGGCGCTCGTCTTGAAATGACCAAATTTTGTTAACCATTGGACAAGGTTAATGGGGGATGTTTTAGCAGCATCTGTGGGAAAACTGTAACACGCAAGCGGGGGCTTGATGGGGGCTGAGGGGCAGGCGGCGAAGAGCCGCAGGCAACGTCGCGGCAATCGCAATGCCGGACGAGCGATCACGATCGCAATCATGGGGATCCTGCTCGCGGGGGCGAGCACTTCCCGGATCGATCATCAGGATATCACCCGGCTCGTCGCCGGGCCGGACGTCGCGGAGCGGGCGCATGCCTTCCTCGTGCCGAACGGCCTCGGCCAGATGTCCGCGGTCGATCTCGTCTATTCGTCCGAAGAAGGGGCTCGCGTCACCGCGGAGCGCAAGGCGGCAGACATGCTCGCCCGGCGGATGGCGATGGTGGCCGAGGGCGACGAAGGGCGCGTCCAGCGCGCCGGCAAGGCGAGCCGCGTCGTCGAGCGCCGTCCGGCAAACGAGATGTTCCGCTTCGGCCTCGCCGCCGGATCGGTCTTCGACGGCAAGGGCATCATCGGTCCGAGGGTTGCCGGCGGTGAAGCGCGCATCCGTACCGCCTTTGCCCAGCTTTCCACCTCGACCAAGGACTCCGTCGCCATCGCCGCGAGCTTCCAGTTGATGGGGCCGCCGAAGTTCGACAAGCGCAAGATCGGTCAGGCCGCGGAAGACAAGGTCATGCTTGCCTCGCTGAAGTCGTCCGACGACACCGGAGCCCTCGGCTATGCGCCCGCCGATGGCGGTGTCGGCGGCAGGGCCTCGTCGATGTTCGAGCGTGTCCTCAAGGATCAGCCGGAAGCCTTCATCCCGCCGATCGACGACAACGACCACGCCTGGGCCGCCACGGCTCTGCCGAAGGAGGCCAGCAGCGAGTCCGAACAGACCTGTCTTGCCAACGGCATCTATTTCGAGGCGCGCGGCGAATCTTCGCAAGGCCAGGCGGCCGTCGCCCAGGTTATCCTCAACCGCGTGCGCAACCCTGCCTATCCGAACACCATTTGCGGCGTCGTCTACCAGAACAAGAACTGGCGCAATCGTTGCCAGTTCTCCTTCGCCTGCGACGGCCACAAGGACAGGATCCGCGATGCCGGCTCCTACGCCGAGGCCGAGGACATCGCCAAGAAGGTGACGACCGGCGAGATCTGGATCTCCGAGGTCGGGTCCGCGACCCATTACCACGCCAACTACGTGCGGCCCCGCTGGGCCCGGGCGATGGAGAGGGTCGACAAGATCGGCCGCCACATCTTCTATCGCACCTATAACGGCGGACTCTGATCTGGTTCGCCTGAAGCCGAGTGTGAGGGCGCCGCGTGGCGCCCTTTTGCTTTTTTGCGCCGCGCCGCTTCCCACCATGACGGGCGATGGTCTAAGCCTTCGCGCGATTCACGATGTTTGGAGCGCGTCAGTGCCATGAGCCAGGATACGAAACGTCTACTTGCCATCTTGACGGCCCAGCCGGTGGTTCCGGTGGTCGCGGTCGGCAGCGCCGCCGAGGGCGTCTCGCTCGCCCGGGCGCTGGTCGCCGGCGGCATCGGCTCGATCGAGGTGACACTGAGGACGCCCGCGGCGCTCGAGGCGATCCGGGCGATCAAGGCCGAGGTGCCGGAAATGGTCTGCGGCGCCGGCACGATCCTCACCCCCAGGCAGTTCGCCGAGGCGGAGAAGGCCGGGGCCGAGTTCATCGTCTCGCCGGGTGCGACGGTGGAGATCCTCGATGCGGCCCGTGGCTCCGACGTGCCCCTGTTGCCGGGCTCCGCGACGCCGAGCGAGATGATGGCGATGCTGCAGGAGGGCTACGAGATCCTCAAATTCTTCCCCGCCGAGCAGATCGGCGGCGCCGCGCTGCTCAAGTCGATCGCCCCGGTCATCCCGCAGATCAAGTTCTGTCCGACAGGCGGCGTCTCGATGAAGAACGTCAAGGATTACCTCAGCTTGCCGAACGTTCTTTGCGTTGGCGGCTCTTGGCTGGCGCCGAAGGACAAAGTCGCCGCCCGCGACTGGGCCGGGATCACCGAACTCGCCAGGGAGGCGGCCGGCCTGAACGGCGGCGACTGAGACCGAGAAGTCGGGCCGTCCGGCGAAAATCGCTTGACGGCGCGGCGGCGCGGCGGCAATGTCCGCTCTGCTGCGGGTGTAGTTCAGTGGTAGAACGCAAGCTTCCCAAGCTTGATGTCGTGGGTTCAATCCCCATCGCCCGCTCCAGCCCTTTCAGCTCTTGGCCCAAGCTGCGCTTTCATCCGAGGGCGCTCGGCTTCGAATCCCGTCAGCCCGCGATCGCCGGATCCGCCCGCACCTCTTCCCAGAACAGACACGCGGCGTGATGCCCGGCGCCGACTTCGGCCAGCGGAGGCCGTTCCTCGGCGCAGACGTCCCGGGCGATCGGACATCTGGTGCGGAAGGCGCAGCCGGACGGCGGATCGATCGGCGACGGCGGATCGCCTCTCAGCGGGGTTTTTTCACGCTGCCGGGCGATCTTCGGGTCGGGGATCGGCGCGGCTGCCAGCAGCGCCTTGGTGTAGGGGTGCCCGGGATTGGCGAACACATCGCGGCGCGGGCCGATCTCCACCACGCGGCCGAGATAGAGGACGAGGATCCGGTCGGAGACGAGACGCACGACAGAGAGGTCGTGGCTGATGAAGATCAGCGTCAGCCCCATCCGCTGCTTCAGCGCCTTCAGAAGATTGACGATCTGCGCCTGGATCGAGACGTCGAGGGCCGAGACCGGCTCGTCGCAGACGATCAGCTTGGGCTCCGTCACGATCGCCCGGGCGATGCCGATGCGCTGGGCTTGGCCGCCGGAGAATTCGTGCGGATAGCGGTTGATCATCTCCGGCGCGAGGCCCACTTCCTCCATCACCTTTTCCACCCGCTCGCGCCGTTCCTTGCGCGACAGCGACGGTTCGGCGACCTTCAGCGGCTCGGCGATGATCTGGCCGACATTCATCCGCGGATCGAGCGAGGCCACCGGATCCTGGAAGATGATCGAGAGATCCCGTCGCGCCTTGCGCATCTCGCCGGCGGACAGGTCGGTGAGGCTCTTGCCCTGCCAGACGACTCGCCCCTCGGTCGGCTCGATCAGCCGGAGGATCGAGCGGCCGAGGGTCGACTTGCCGCAGCCCGATTCCCCGACGATGCCGAGGGTCTCGCCCTTTTCGAGGCTGAACGAGACGTCGCTGACCGCCTTGAGCTCGACATTCGGCGCAAACAGCGAGCGGCCGCGCAGCGAGAAGACGGTGGAGAGATGTTCCACCGAAAGCAAAGTCTCAGCCATCGAGCGTCTCCGAGGATCGTATGGCCTCGCCGGTCGCGGAGGTCGCGTCGATGAAGGGGAACCAGCAGGCGGCGCGGCGTCCGGGCTCGATCTCGGCGAGCGGCGGCCGCTCGCGGCGGCACTTGTCCTCGGCAAAGCGGCAGCGCGGATGGAACGGGCAGCCGCTTGGCGGGTGAATGAGATCCGGCGGCCGCCCGCCGATCGGCTCGACCGCCTCGGCGTCCCGGTCGACCCGCGGGATCGAGCGGATGAGGGCGGCGGTATAGGGCATGGCCGGCCGGGCAAAGAGCGCATCGACGCCGGCCTCCTCGACGATCCGGCCGGCATACATCACCACCACCTTGTCGGCGATGCCGGCGACGACGCCGAGATCGTGGGTGATCAGGACGAGAGCCGTGCCGGCATCGGCGGTCAGGTCGCGGAAAAGGTCGAGGATCTGCGCCTGGATGGTGACGTCGAGGGCCGTCGTCGGCTCGTCCGCGACGATCAGCTTCGGCCGGCACAGGAGTGCCATCGCGATGACGACGCGCTGGCGCATGCCGCCGGAGAGCTGGTGGGGATACTGTTCGATGCGCCGCTCGGCCTCGGGGATGCCGACGGTCTTCAGCATGGCCAGCGCCTGCGCTTCGGCCTCGCGGCGCTTCAATCCCTTGTGGACCTTCAGCGTCTCGGCCAGCTGGTGCTTGATCTTCATCGCCGGGTTCAGCGCCGTCATCGGGTCCTGGAAGACCATCGCCATGTCGGCGCCGCGGACCTTATCGAGCTCCCTCGGCGAGAGCTTGAGGAGATCGCGGCCCTCGAAGAGGGCTTCGCCGGAAGTCTCGGCATTGCCGGCGAGAAGCCCGAAGACCCCGTTGAAGGTCTGGCTCTTGCCCGAGCCGGATTCGCCGACGACAGCGACGGTTTCGCCCGGCTCGACGGTCAGGTCGAGGCCGTTCACCGCCTTCACCGTGCCGTCGGGCGTGGTGAAGCGGATGGTGTAGTCGGAGAGCGCGAGGAGGGCTTGGGTGTCCATGCGTGTCGCCATCACCATTACCGGTCCTTCGGGTCGAAGGCGTCGCGCAGGCCATCGCCGATGAAGGCGAGCGCGAGGAGCATGGTCACCAGCACGCCGCCGGGGAAGAACAGCAGCCAGTCGGCGGCGCCGATGGCGTCGGTGCCCTCGGAGATCAGCGTGCCGAGGGAAGTCAGCGGCTCCTGTACGCCGAAGCCGAGATAGGACAGGAAGCTCTCGGTGATGACGATCTCCGGAATGGTCAGCGAGGCGTAGATCACCACCGGGCCGACGAGGTTCGGCACGATGTGGCGCAGGATGATCGGGAAGCTGGAAACGCCCGCCGCCCGCGCCGCCTCGACGAATTCCTTCTCCTTCAGGGAGAGGGTCTGGCCGCGGACGATGCGCGCCATGGTCAGCCATTCGAGCAGGCCGATCGCGGCGAAGAGCAGGAAGACGTTCCGGCCGAACATCACCATGAGGAGAATGACGAAGAGGATGTAGGGAAGCGCGTACATGACGTCGACGAAGCGCATCATCGCGGCATCGATCCGCCCGCCGGCAAAGCCCGACACTGCGCCATAGAGGACGCCGACGAATACGGAGACGGCGGTTGCGATGAGCGCCACGAGCAGCGAGACCCGGGTGCCGTAGAGGGTGCGGGCGAGAAGGTCGCGGCCGTTCTGGTCGGTGCCGAAATAGTGGCCGCTCTCGATGGAGGGCGGCGCGGTGAAGGCGTTCCAGTCCGGCGTCTCGTAGTCGTAGGGGATCAGATAGGGGCCGAAGATCGCCGCGAGCACGATGAAGGCGAAGACGAAAAGCGCCGCCATCGCTGCCTTGTTGGCGCGCAGCCGCCGCATCGCGTCGCGGGTCACCGAGCGGGGTTTGCCGCGCGGCATCTCGTCGTCGCGGCCGATGAACGCGTCTTCCAGCGCTTCGCGCTTGCCGACGTAAAGGGTCATCGTTGACGCACCTTCGGATCGAGCCATGCATAGGCGAGATCGACGAGGAGGTTCAGAAGAACGATCAGCGCCATGTAGAAGATCACCGTGCCGAGAACCATGCCGTAGTCGCGGTTGAGCGCGGCGTTGACGAAATAGCGGCCGATGCCGGGGATGCCGAAGATCTGTTCGACGACGATCGAGCCGGTGAGGAGATAGCCCGCCGCCGGGCCGAGATACGAAACGACCGGGGTCAGAGCCGGGCGCAGCGCATGGTTGAGCACGACGCGCCGGCGGCCGATGCCCTTGGCCGTCGCGGTCTTGATGAAGTTGGAGTTCATCGTCTCGATCAGCGAGCCGCGCATCAGCCGCGAGATGCGGGCAATGTGCGGCAGGGCAAGCACGATCACCGGCAGAAGCAGGAAGCGTGGCGAGCCGTCGCCCCAGCCGCCCACCGGCAGCCAGCCGAGCCTGACGCCGAAGACCAGCTGCAGGATCGGTGCGACGAGGAAGTTCGGCACGACGAGGCCGGTCATGGCGATGGCGCCGATCATCCAGTCGGCCGAGCGGTTGTGATAGAGCGCGCCGTAAACGCCGGCGACGATGCCGCCGACGATGGCGAGGAGAAAGGCCGAGCCGCCGAGGATCAGCGTGTAGGGCAGGCCGATGGCGATCTGCCGCGCGACGGTGAAGTCCTTGGTGACGAAGGATGGCCCGAGATCGAGCTGGGCGAGGCGGCCGAGATATCGGAAGTACTGGACGATCAGGCTGTCGTCGAGATGGTAGTAGGCGCGCAGATTGGCCAGGACTTCCGGCGGAAGTGCCCGCTCCTGGTCGAACGGACCGCCGGGGGCGAGCCGCAGGATGAAGAAGCAGGCGGTGATCGCGATCAGAACGACCGGGATCGTCGAGGCCAGCCGCTTCAGGACGAAGATGAGCATGTCGGGATCGTCTCTGTGAATGGCCCGGGACTCGTCGATCGGCCCCGGTACGACACGGCGTGTCCGTCACCGCATGAAACGGCAGACGGGTCGAGGCAGGCCTCGCGCCTCGAACCCTACTCGGTCATCGACAGCCAGCGGGTGCGGTGCTTGTCGAAGACGTTGTCCTCGAAGCCCTCGATCTTCGGCGAGACGATGTTCTCCGACAGGTAGAAGTAGATCGGCAGCGCGGCATCCGCGTCGAGGGCAATCTTCTCCGCCTTCTCGAGCATACCGGCGCGCTGATCCAGATCCTGGGTCTTGGCGGCCTCGTCGAGCAGCTGGTTGTAATCCTGGTTCGACCACTGGCCGTAATTCATCTCGATACCGGACTTCAGAAGGTCGAGGAAGTTGACCGGGTCGTTGAAGTCGGCGAGCCAGCCGGCCCGGGCGACCTCGAAGGCGCCCTGGCGCAGATTGGCGTAGTGCACCTTCACCTCGGTGTTCTCAAGGCTGACATTGACGCCGAGCGGCTTCCACATCGCGGCGACGGCGACGGCGACGCGCTTGTGGTTGTCGTTGGTGTTGTAGCTGAGGGTGACGTTCAGCGGCTTGTCCGGGCCGTAGCCGGCCTCCTGCAGAAGCGCCTTGGCCTTTTCCAGGCGCTGCGGATAAGGCTCCTCCGCCCAGTCGAAGCGGGCGCCTTCCTCCGGGTAGTTGTTCATGCCGGGCGGCACCCAGCCGTAGGCAGCCGGCTCGCCCGAGCCGAGCACCTTCGGCCCGATGACCTCGCGGTTGACCGCCAGAGACAGCGCCTCGCGCACCTTGGCGTCGTCGAAGGGCGGCTTGGACGTGTTGAAGACATAGTAGTAGAGGCCGGCGAATGGGGCGAAGTGGCCCTGGCCCGGCAGGTTCTCCTGGATGAACTTGAACTGGTCCTTGGGATAGTCCGTCATCAGGTCGATCTCGCCGGCCTGATAGCGGCGGAAGCCGGCCGAGACGTCCTCCATCGACAGGAAGCGGACGCCATCGATGTCGAGCTTCTCAGTGCCGCCATGCCAGTGCTCGTTCTTGGCGGTGAGGACGTGGCTGCCCGGCACCCATTCGACCGGCTTGTAGGGGCCGTCGGTGACGATGTTGGCAATCTGCACCCACTCGTCGCCGACCTTGTCGATCAGATGCTTCGGCACCGGATAGGCGGTGTAGTGCGTCAGCAGGCTCGGGTAATAGGGGACCGGCTGCTCGAGGGTGATCTCGAGCGTCTTGTCGTCCACGGCCTTGACGCCGAGCTGGTCGAGATCGTCGATCTTGCCGGTGTTGATCGCCTCGGCGTTCTTGATGGGATACTGCAGATAGGCGTATTGCGCCGCCGTCTTCGGATCCATCAGCCGCTTGAAGGCGAAGACGAAGTCCTCCGCCGTCACCGGCTCGCCGTCCGACCACTTGGCGTCGTCGCGCAGCTTGAAGGTCCAGGTCAGGCCGTCTTCGGAGGTCTCGTAGCTTTCGGCGACGCCGGGGATCGGCTTGGCCTTGGCGTCTTCCGTGAACAGGCCCTCGAAGATGTCGCCCTCGACCCGGTCTTCCCAGTCGCCCGACAGCTTGTGCGGGTCGAGCGAGGTGACGTCGCCGCCATTGTACATGACGAGTTCCTTGGCGTGGGCGGAGCCCAAGGCCAGCAGGGTGGAGAGCGCCAGCGCGCCGGTGAAGGTCTTGAAGGAGAAACCCATATTCGCCTCGCAGATTGGTGGATGGCGCACCTGCTCGTGCACGCTGGACTTTTAATTGCTCCATTTTTCCGCGGTGAGTCCAGAGGGGGTGCACAGATTGCGGACGTGCCCAAACGGAAGGCAGAAGCTTGCCGCGGCAGGGAAATCAGGCGTAATCGCGCGATTTCGGCCGGCACCGTCGTCAGTTGGCGACGTGTACGACGTCCTGTGGACAACTTCAGTTGATCGTATCGGCCATGGTCAGACGGCCCGCTCGTCCGTGTCGATCTGACGATGCTCACCCTGGGCGGGCAGGCGAGGCGGATCGCCGCTGCCGCTGCGGGGCCTGAACTTTCGCGCCGGCCGTCTTATATCTGCCAACGAGATCGGCCCTTCGTACCCGCGCGACGACGGGCCCTTGCGAGCTGCCCCTGCGCCACGATCTGCGCCGGGCGGCGGCCGTCCAGAAATGTCAGGAAATACGAATGTTCTCGAAATTCGAGAGGATGGTCGACGCGTTCCCGGAGGGTGAGCTCAATGCCCCGCCACCAAGGACGCTCGCCGGTTTCATCTGGTTCTTCGCCAAGCCGGTCTGGCCGCTGCTGCTCGCGATGGCCGTTCTGACGGCGGCGATCTCGGTGATCGAGGTCTCGCTGTTCGGCTTTCTCGGTAACGTCGTCGACTGGTTCGGCGACACGGCGCCGGACCAGTTCCTCGCCGAGCGCGGCTGGCAGCTGGCACTGATGGGGATCGTCATCCTGGTCGCCCTGCCGGGCATCCAGCTGATCGACGGGCTCGTCAATTTCCAGGCGATCTTCGGCAACTTCCCGATGCGCTTCCGCTACACCATGCATCGCTGGCTGCTCGGCCACTCCCTGAGCTTCTTCCAGGACGAGTTCGCCGGCCGGGTCTCGCAGAAGCTGATGCAGACGGCGCTTGCCGTGCGCGAGACGGTGATCAAGTCGATCGACGTCTTTCTCTACGTCGCTGTCTATTTCACCGGCGTGCTCATCGTCGCCGCGGCGTCCGACTGGAAGCTGGCGCTGCCCTTCGTCGGCTGGCTGGTCCTCTACGCGGTGATGCTGCGCTGGTTCATCCCGCGGCTCGACAGGGTGGCTGAGCGCCAGGCCGATGCCAGGGCCGAGATGACCGGCCGCATCGTCGACGCCTATGCCAACGTCCAGACGGTGAAGCTCTTCGCCCATACGAGGCGGGAGGCGGACTATTCGCGCGCCTCGATGCAGGGCTTCCTGACGACCGTCTACGGCCAGGGCCGGCTGATCACCCTCTTCGTCGTGGCGCTGCAGACGCTGAACTCGCTGCTTCTCTTTGCCGTCGGCGCGACTGGCATCGCGCTCTGGACGAATGGTCTCGTCACCGTCGGCGCCATCGCCGCCTCGGTCGGCCTGGTCCTGCGCATCCACGGCATGTCGCAGTGGATCATGTGGGAGGTCTCGGCGCTGTTCGAAAACATCGGCACCATCCGCGACGGCATGGCGACGCTTGAAATCCCCCATGCCATCACCGACAAGCCCGAGGCGCGGCCGCTCGCCGTGCCGAAGGGCGAGATCCGCTTCGACAAGGTGTCGTTCCACTACGGCAAGGGCGGCGGTGTGCTGCGCGACTTCGACCTCAACATTCGCCCGGGCGAAAAGGTCGGCCTCGTCGGCCGTTCGGGCGCCGGCAAGTCGACCATCCTCAACCTTCTCATGCGTTTCCACGACGTCGAGGGCGGCCGTATCCTGATCGACGGCACCGACCTTCGCGACGTGCCGCAGGAATCCCTGCGCGAAAAGATCGGCATGGTCACCCAGGACACCTCGCTGCTGCACCGCTCGATTCGCGACAACGTCCTCTATGGCCGGCCGGCGGCGAGCGAGGCGGAGCTGAAACGTGCCATCGCCCGCGCCGAGGCGACGGACTTCGTCGCCGAGTTGCGGGACCGGGACGGCAGGGCCGGCCTCGACGCCGAGGTCGGCGAGCGCGGCGTCAAGCTCTCCGGTGGCCAGCGCCAGCGCATCGCCATCGCCCGCGTCATGCTGAAGGACGCGCCGATCCTGCTTCTCGATGAGGCGACTTCGGCGCTGGATTCCGAGGTGGAAGCCGCCATCGCCGAAAATCTCTACCGGCTGATGGAGGGCAAGACCGTCATCGCCGTCGCGCACCGCCTGTCGACCATCGCGGCGCTCGATCGCCTCGTCGTGCTCGACAAGGGGGCGATCGTCGAGGAGGGCAGCCATGCCGAACTCGTCGCCCGGGGCGGCCTCTACGCCTCGCTCTGGTCGCGGCAGGTCGGCGGCTTCCTGCCGGTCGGCGAGAACGACGATTCGGACCCGGCGTCGGCCATGCGAGCCGCCGAATGATGGACCGCCTGCTCCAGCGCTTCGAGAACGTCCTCGACCCGTTCGAGGACGATGCCGGTCCAGATCCGGACGGGGTTTACCGCACCGGTCACCTGAAGCCGCTTCCCGCCGACACCAACGCCTTCATCTGGCACTTTGCCAAGCAGGCGAAGGGGCCGCTCGTCGGCCTCTTGATCGTCGGCGGCCTGACCGGCGGCGTCGAGGCGCTGCTCTTCACCGGCGTCGGTTGGCTGGTCGACGCGCTCGGCCGCTCGACGCCGGAGACACTCCTGGCGGAGCATTTCTGGCTGATCGCCGGGCTGCTCTTCGTCACGCTGATCGGCCGCGCGGCGCTGCTCTTCGTCTCTTCGGTGCTGGAAGAACAGGTGATCAGCCCGAGCTTCTACAACCGCATCCGCTGGCAGAGCTATCGCCGGCTGATGGAGCAGGCCTATACCTTCTTCCAGAACGACTTCGGCGGACGGCTCGCCCAGAAGGTCCAGCAGGTGGGCGCGGCGACCGGCGACTTCATCACCACGATCCTGCAGACTTTCTGGTCCTTCGTCACCTTCATCTTCCTGACCGGGACGATCCTCGGCGCCATCGACTGGCGGATGGCCGTCGTCCTCGTCCTGTGGGCGGCGGGCTATGTCTGGATCGTCCGCAACCTCCTGCCGAAGATCCGCAAATACGGGCGCGCCTCGGCCGATGCCCGCTCCATCGTCTCGGGCAGGGTGGTCGACAGCTTCACCAACATCCTGTCGGTCAAGCTGTTCGATTCGTCCCGCAGGGAGGACGAATTCGTGAAGAACGGCTTCGTCCATCTCGTCGACATGACCCGCCGCTCGACCCGGGCGATCACCGAGGTCAGGACGGTCGTCGCCGTTCTCAACGGCTTCATGATGACCGGCGTCGGCATCATCGCCGTCGCCGGTTGGCAGGCCGGCTCGGTGTCGGTCGGGGGCGTCGCGACGGCGCTCGGCCTGGTGCTGCGGCTCAACCAGATGTCCGGCTGGATGATGTTCAACATCAACGGTCTCGTCCGCAACTACGGCACCATCCAGGACGCCGTGGCGACGATCACCCGGCTGCCGACCCTCGTCGACGCCCCGAACGCCCAGCCGCTGCGGGCGCATTACGGCGGCATCCGCTACGACGACGTCACCTTCCACTACGGCAAGGGCGAAGGCGTCATCTCGAAGCTCTCGCTCGACATTCGGGCGGGCGAAAAGGTCGGGCTCGTCGGGCGCTCCGGCGCCGGCAAGACCACCCTCGTCAATCTCCTCTTGCGGCTCTACGACCTCGAAGGCGGCCGCATCCTGATCGACGGGCAGGACATCGCGACGGTCACCCAGGATTCGCTGCGGGCGGCGATCGGCGTCGTCACCCAGGACACCTCGCTCCTCCACCGCTCGATCCGCGACAACATCGCCTTCGGCAAGCCCGACGCCGAGGACGACGAGGTGTTGCTCGCGGCCGAGCGGGCGAATGCCGAGGACTTCATCCCCGGTCTCCGCGATCCGAAGGGCCGCACCGGCTACGACGCCCATGTCGGCGAGCGCGGCATCAAGCTCTCCGGCGGCCAGCGCCAGCGCATCGCGATCGCCCGGGTGCTGTTGAAGGACGCGCCGATCCTCGTCCTCGACGAGGCGACCTCGGCGCTCGATTCCGAGGTCGAGGCGGCGATCCAGGAAAATCTCACCCGGATGATGGCCGGCAAGACGGTGATCGCCATCGCCCACCGCCTGTCGACCATCGCGGCGATGGACCGGCTGATCGTCCTCGACAAGGGCGCGATCGTCGAGGAGGGCAGCCACGAGACGCTGCTCGCCAGGAACGGCCTCTATGCCAGCCTGTGGCGCCGCCAGTCGGGCGGCTTCCTGTTCGGTGGCGATACGCGAGAGGACGAGAGCGCCGCGGCGGAGTGACCGACCGCGGACGGCCCCGTTTGGCGGGCGGATACACCATCCTCCCTCCGCGCGTATGTCACTCGGCCTGGATGCTCTTCAGATAGGCGACGATCGCCGCGGCCTTGGCCGGGGTGAAGATGAACTGCGGCATGTCCGGATGGCCCGTCGACAGGCCTTCGACCAGGGCTTCCTCGATCTGTTCGACGGGATAGCGCTCCGAAAGCGTGCGGAACGGAGGTGCCTCGGGGTGCGGGCTGTCTCCGGTCCGCGTGACGGCGTGGCAGCGGGCGCAGTTCTCTTCGAGAAGTCGTTGGCCGGCCGCCAGCTGCGACAGGTCCTCCGCCGCGGCCGTGAGTGCGCCGCCGAAGAGGAGGGCGCAGCCTGCCACCAGCCCCGACGCTCGACCGAATTTCGAGAATTGCGCTGTCATCGTGCCGTCTCCTCCTATGTCGAGGTGACGAAGTAGCGCCTCCTTGCCGCCGCCGCCTTGATCCCGGTCAAGGCGGCGCGAGCGGACACCGGCGAGGGATGAGGACGCGGCTGCCGATATGCGGGGGAGATGGGCGATGAAGGACGAGAGCCAGGCGAAGGTGATCGCCTTCCTGAGGCAAAGCGAACTCTTCGTCGACGATCCGGAGGCGATCGAGGAGGTCACGACCCACATCTCGCATCTCCTCCTCGGGCACGAGACCGCGGTGAAGCTGAAGCGGGCGCTGAAGCGTCCTTATGTCGATTTCTCGACGCCCGCGCTGCGGCTGGGGGCAGCCGAACGGGAGGTCGAACTCAACCGCCGCACCGCGCCGCATCTCTATCGCGGCGTCAGGCGCATCACCCGCGAGGCTTCAGGCGATCTGGCGCTGGACGGCGCCGGCGAACTCGCCGACGTGGTGGTCGAGATGGCCCGCTTCGACGAGGACACGCTGTTCGACCGCATGGCCGTCGCCGGAACCCTGACGGACGACCTGATCGAGAGCCTGGCGCGGCAGATCGCCGAGTTCCATCGCGATATCGAGGCAATGCCGCGGGAAGACGGCGCGGCACACATGGCCGGCGTTCTCGACGTCAACGAGGCGGCGCTTGCCGGCGGCGACGTCTTCGCGGAAGAGGCGGTCGAGAGCTTCAACGCCCGTTTCCGCCGGAAGCATGCCCAGCTGGCGGACCTCCTCGACCGGCGCGGCCGCGAGGGGATGATCCGCCGCTGCCACGGCGACCTTCATCTGCGCAACATCTGCCTCGTCGATGGCGAGCCGACGGTCTTCGATTGCCTGGAATTCGACGAGGATCTCGGCACCACCGATCTCCTCTACGATCTCGCCTTCCTCCTCATGGACCTCTGGCACCGCGATCTTCGCAGCCACGCCAACCTCGTCCTCAACCGCTATCTCGATCTCACCGGCGACGAGGGTGGCCTGCCGCTCGTGCCGTATTTCATGGCGGTGCGGGCAGCGGTGCGGGCCCATGTGGCGGCGACGGCTTCCGTGGACATGGAGGATGGCGCGGCGGAGAAGCGCGACGAGGCGAAGAGCTATTTCGATCTCGCTCTGACGCTTCTGGACGACAAGGCGCCGCTCCTCGTCGCCGTCGGCGGGCTCTCCGGCTCGGGCAAGTCCACCGTCGCCCGCATGATCGCGCCGGAGATCGGCCCGGCGCCTGGCGCGCGGACGCTGTCGAGCGACCGCCTGCGCAAGGCGCGCTACGGGGTTTCGCCGCAGACGCGGCTGGGTGCCGAGGCCTATGCGCGGGAGGTGACGGCGGCCGTCTATCGCGACCTGTTCGATCATGCCGTGGCAATCACCGAAGGAGGCCACGCTGTCGTCGCCGATGCGACGTTCTCGACGCCGCCGGAGCGCTCGGCGATAGAGGCGGCGGCGATAGAGGCGGGCGTGCCGTTCCGCGGCATCTGGCTCGACGTACCGGCCGAAGAATTGCTTCGCCGCGTCGGCGCCCGGTCCGGCGATCCGTCCGACGCGACGCCGGACGTCGTCCGCCGCCAGCTCGAAAGGGCGACCGGCGCGATCGGCTGGTCGTCCGTCGACGGGGAAGGCTCGACCGCATCGGTGCGGGACCGTGTCCTGTCGAAGCTGGAGAAGACGGGCGACGAGACCGCCGCTTGAAGGGGTCGCCCGAAAGGAGAGACGGTCGACGCAGCCACCTCGGTCTGACGTATCGCGGGTCAGCGAGAAAAATCTCTGGGGACGACGCTGCCTGAGACGCTGGGTCATGGACTTTTCGTCGCTTCTGCCCGCATCGCCAGTTTCGTCGGCCTCGCGCTGGGTGAGGGCTGCGATGACGGGAAGTCGATCGATGAAGAAAAGCATGGTGATGGGGGTGGTCGCGCTCGGCCTTCTGGCCGGTTGCACGACGACGGAGGAAGCCAACCAGGCGATCCAAGGGCGCTGGATCGGCCAGTCGAGCGACGCCTTCTTCGCTCAATACGGCCCGCCGGTCAGCGCCTTCGATCTGAACAACGGCGGCACCGTCTACACGTGGCAGGGCGGCGAGACCGAGCGGACCGTGTCGGCGCAATACCGGGACATGACCAAGCAGGAGCGCGAGTTCGAGGAGAAGCGGCGCGGCTCGACGATCATCAACATCGGCGGCAATATGGGAATGGATGCGACGCCCCCCGGAAAGGTGCTGCTCTCTCCGTCACGCACGGAACAGCTCGGCTGCGAGGCGCAGATCTCGACCAATTCGGCCGGAATCATCACGACCATCCGCACCAGCCGCGACACCGACGGCGAGGGCTTCAGCTTCTCGCGCTGCGCCGAGGTCTTCGGCGTCACCAGCTAGAGAATGATCCCGAAAAGTGGGAACCGGTTTTCGGGAAAGATCATGCTCCAACAAGAAGATTGAGCGGAAGGGTGAGCGAAGCTCACCTCATGCCGCTCTAACGGGAAGGCTGGCATTTCGGGCGGTTGACGGGTAGGGCGGAGCGAAACAGATTGTCCGCCCAACCCGAAGGATCCCCGATGACCCGCACCGACACCGAAGCCCTGATCCATCGCTATCTCAAAGCCTTCAACGCGGGCGACGTCGACACGATGCTGGCGCTGCTCGACGAGGACGTCGCCCACGACGTCAACGAAAGCGGCCGGGAGATCGGCCAGGAGAGTTTCCGCGTCTTCATGGCGACGATGCACCGCCACTACGACGAGACCCTCGCCGACATCGTCGTCTTCGCCTCCGAGGACGGCACGCGGGCGGCAGCCGAGTTCACCGTGCGCGGGCGCTACCGGGAGACGGCGGCCGGCCTGCCGGAAGCGTCGAACCAGGCCTATTCGATCCCCGCCGGCCAGTTCTTCTCGCTTGAGGACGGCAAAATTACCCGCGTCACAACCTATTACAACCTCAAGGCCTGGATCGCGGCCGTCTCGAAGGCGTGACGGGCGAGGGCGGCATGGCTGGAGCGACGGGCAACCTCTCTTTCGACGTGCTCTCGGGCGAAGGCATCGGGCCGATCCTCGACGATCTCGCGCGGCTCCGCATCACCGTCTTCCGGGCCTATCCCTATCTCTATGACGGCGATGCGGACTACGAGCGGGCCTATCTCGCCTCATATGCGAGATCGCCCGGCGCGATGGTGGTGATCGCGCGGAGCGGCGCGGGCGAGATCGTCGGCGCCGCGACGGCAGCGCCTCTCGGCGACCACCAGCCGCAGCTTTCCGAAGCCTTCCGCAAAAAGGGCATCGACCCGGCCGAGGTGTTCTACCTCGGCGAGTCGGTGCTTCTGGCGGACTATCGCGGCCGGGGCGCCGGCCATCGCTTCTTCGACGCGCGGGAACAGGCGGGGCGCGCCGGCGGCTATTGGATCGCCGCCTTCTGCGGCGTCGTCAGACCCGATGACCATCCCGCCCGGCCGCAAGGCTACGTGCCGCTCGACGGCTTCTGGAAAAAGCGTGGCTATGAGCGGATCGACGGCCTCGTCTCGCACATGCGCTGGCGCGACATCGGCGAAAGCGGCGAAACCGACAAGCCGATGCAGTTCTGGATGCGCCGGCTGGTCTAGGCTGACGGGAAGCGGACCTTTCGCCACCCTGCCGTCAGACTGTGCCGCCGCCCGATACTTTCCCCGTCGTCACAATCTGAATGCGAAATGAATGTCGCCTTCCGGCATCGTTCAGCGGCTCTTTGGCATCTTCAAATCATCGGCGGAGGAAAAGCGCCGAGACAGCGAAGCCCAAGGAGAAGCCCCCATGTTCCAGAAATTCGCAAAGACCCTCTGCCTCGTCGCCGCCCTCGGTGCCGCCGGCGCCGCCGCTCCCACCGCCGCATCCGCCGGCGATCTTCGTGCCACGATCTCGATCGGCAGTGGCGGCGTCGAGCTCGTCCGCCATCGCGGCCACGGCCGGCATTGGAACCGCGGCACCTGCACCCCGCGCCACGCGCTGCGCAAGGCCCGGCACTTCGGCATCCACCGCGCCCACATCCGCGGCGTCAACCGTCACTCCATCACGGTCGCCGGCCGCAAGCACCGCAGCCACACGCTGGTGCGCTTCGCCCGCGTCCGCGGTTGCCCGGTCATCGCCTATCGCTGAACGATTTCACCACGTCCTTCATGCGCCGGTCCGCCTCGGCTCTCCCTCAAGCCCGGACGGATCGGCGCGGAAGCGTCAACCCCCGCTGGCGTCCATGAAGGCCGAGACGAAGGCCGGCGCCGCCTCTGAAACTGCAGTGAGCGAGTAGCCGCCCTCCTGGACGATCACGGTTGGCAGCTTCAGGCGGGCGAGGATCTCCCCGACGCGCGGATAGGCCGCGCTGGTCACCGCCAGTTTCGACAGCGGGTCGGCCTGATGGGCGTCCCAGCCGGCGGAGACGACCAGCGCCTCGGCGCCGAACTCCAAGGCCCGCCTGGCAAGCGTCTCCACCGCCCCGAGAAAGTCGGCGTCGCCCGAGCCGAAGGCGAGCGGCAGGTTGAGGTTCGCGCCTTCGCCCGCGCCGACGCCGGTCTCGTCGCCATAGCCGAGGAAATGCGGGTAGTAGGCCGATGGATCGGTGTGCACCGATCCGAAGAAGACGTCGCCGCGGGTATAGAAGATCGTCTGCGTCCCGTCGCCGTGATGGGTGTCGAAGTCGAGGATCGCCACCTTGCCGAACGTCTCCCGCAGAAGCTCGGCGGCGATGGCGGCATTGTTCAGGAAGCAGAATCCCGAGGAGCGGTCGGGATAGGCGTGGTGGCCGGGCGGGCGGCAGAGCGCGAAGGCGCTGGTTTCGCCGGCAAGCACGGTTCTCGTCGCCGCGATCGCGCTCGCCGCCGAGGCGAAGGCTGCCGCGGCGGTGCCTTCAGTCATCGCGCAGGAGAGATCGCCGACATACCAGCCGGTCTGCCCGATGATGCCGGTGGTGCGCGGCGCCGGGCGTGCGCCGGAGGCCAGCGGCGAGGGCGCGTAGGGCCGGTCGGCGGCGAAATAGGGATGGACGTTGGGGATGACCTCCGGCCCGGCATTCGGCAGCGCCTGGAACCGCTCGAAGGCGGTGTCGAGGAAGTCGAGATAGTGCCCCGGATGCACCCTCTCGATCGCCGCACGATCCGCCGCCGGGGGCTCGTCTGCCGCCAGCCCCAGCCGCGCGAGGCTCTCGATCAGCGTTTCCGCCCGGTTCGGGTTCTCCAGCGGCCGCACGAGCTTGCCATGCACGCCGTACTGGGTCGGCTGGTGATCCAGTTGTGTCCCTGAGAAAAAGACCTTCATCGCTTGCCTCGTTCGGTTCCGCGTCCAACGCCGTTCAGACGGAAAGTGGCGTCTTCCCACAGGCGGAATATGCCATCCGGACCGGCTTGTCGTCCCGCTTTCGGGCGTTCGGCTTCTGGTGTTTCCAAGCCTTGGGCAGCCGGCGCACGTCGCCGCTTCGTCGGCCGTCATTCCAGCTTGCGCCTTGGGCCGACCGGGACTAGTTTCGCGCCGTTTGTCAAGGTGCGCGGAAGGAGTCCGGCACCGCGTTTTCCATCTGATGATCATCGGAGATCTGAAAATGGCGTTTCTTGCCGCCGCCCTCGATCGCGTGAAGCCTTCGGCCACCATCGCCGTCTCGCAGAAGGCCCGCGAACTCAAGGCGAAAGGCCGCGACGTCATCGGCCTCGGCGCCGGCGAGCCGGATTTCGACACGCCCGACAACGTCAAGGAAGCCGCGATCGATGCGATCCGCCGCGGCGAGACGAAGTACACGCCCGTCGCCGGCATCCCGCAGCTGCGCGAGGCGATCTCGCAGAAGTTCAAGCGCGAGAACGGCCTTAACTACAAGCCGGAGCAGACGATCGTCGGCACCGGCGGCAAGCAGGTGCTGTTCAACGCCTTCATGGCGACGCTGAACCCCGGCGACGAGGTGATCATCCCGGCGCCCTACTGGGTCTCCTATCCGGAGATGGTGGCGATCTGCGGCGGCACCTCGGTGTTCGTCGAGGCCGGCATTTCGACCGGCTTCAAGCTCACCGCCGAGGCGCTGCAGAACGCGATCACCGAAAAGACCAAGTGGTTCCTGTTCAACTCGCCCTCCAACCCCTCGGGAGCGGCCTATACCCATGACGAGCTGAAGGCGCTGACCGACGTCCTGATGCGCCATCCGCAGGTCTGGGTGATGACCGACGACATGTACGAGCATCTCGTCTATGGCGACTTCACCTTCGCCACGCCGGCACAGGTCGAGCCGGCGCTCTACGACCGGACGCTGACGATCAACGGTGTCTCCAAGGCCTATGCGATGACCGGCTGGCGCATCGGCTATGCCGGCGGCCCGCTGGAGCTGATCAAGGCGATGGACATGATCCAGGGCCAGCAGACGTCGGGCGCCTGCTCGATCGCCCAGTGGGCGGCCGTCGAGGCGCTGAACGGGCCTCAGGACTTCGTTCAGAAGAACAAGGCGATCTTCCAGGGCCGCCGCGACCTCGTCGTCGGCATGCTCAACCAGGCAGGCGGCATCGAGTGCCCGTCGCCGGAGGGGGCCTTCTACGTCTATCCGTCCTGCAAGGGGCTGATCGGCAAGAAGACGCCGGGCGGCAAGGTGATCGAGACCGACCAGGACTTCGTCACCGAGCTGCTCGAGGCGGAGGGCGTCGCCGTCGTCCACGGCTCGGCCTTCGGCCTCGGCCCGAACTTCCGCATCTCCTATGCGACGTCGGAAGCGCTGCTCGAGGAAGCCTGCTCGCGCATCCAGCGCTTCTGCGGCAGCCTCGACTGATCTCTTCGACGCAAGGACCGAGACAATGAGAGGCGGGTGGTCCCATGGGCCGCCCGCTTTCGCTTGCCAGGTCCTGACATTCTCAAAGCAGGATCCCCCGTCCCCTCCGGAGCCGGCCGCGTCCCGACCTCTTTGCGCACTGCGGCGAAGGCGGCCGCCGGGCGTCGTGTCGAGGCCAAAAAAAAGCCGGGTTCAAAAGAACCCGGCCAATCGTGGTCTCGAAAGACCGTATGGGAGGAAACAGCCAGACGGATCGACTGGGAGGAGGTGCCGATGCGTCCGACTGCGACCAACCTAGTTCGTCACGCTGCTGGATCAAATGCCGATCCGGCATGCCAGCTATGCATTTCGACGATAGCAATTTTTGATCGATACACGGAAAACACATAGAAATATCCAAACGATCGATAGAGCGTTTCTATCAAAGAGCCGGCGCCTATGCGCTGGGTGCAGATCGGGCGCCGGGCTGCGGTCCCTCCGCCGGCTTCCTCGGATCGATCGAATTTTCGCCGTTAACCCTCAGCCGTCTTCGTCCTGGCGATCGCCGGGAAATCCGCCGGGCGGTACTTACCCCAGTCGAGGGAAAGTCTTAATCTCCCGTTAACGCAATGCGATGGGGCGAGATCGCCTCGCCGTCAGTCCGTGAGGAGTCCCGCGTTCATGGGTGCATCGCAGTCTTACACCTTGAGGGGGCAGGTCACGCGGCTCGACGCGACGACGCGCATCACCCTGTCGGTCCTGGCGCTGGCCAGCGGCGTCTACACCTATCTCGGCGTCAGGGAGCTTCTCGACGGTGACGAGACGACGGTCTTCCTCGGCGCTCTCGTCTATTCCTCGGCCGTCTCGGTGGCGATCTACGCCTTTTGGTCCTACCTGATGCGCTTCATGCCGCATGTGCGCAGCGGCCGGCGCATGCTCTATCTCGCCATGGCGATCGGCTCGGCGATGATCATCGCCATGTCCTCCTGGCTGAACGCCGCGGCTCTCGCCGGCTCGGCGGCGCTCGAACAGCATCTCGCCGTCACCACCGAAGAATATCAGCAAAAGCTCAACGAGGCGCACGAGAACGCGCTGGCGGCCCAGAGCCTCCTGCCGGACATCCAGCTCGCTTCCCAGCGCTTCGCCGGGCTTTCCGAGCAGGAGGCCCGCTCCGGCGTCCTCACCGGAACTTCGGGCTCCGGGACGGTCGTGCAGCTTCTCCGCCAGATGTCGAGCCAGCTTTCCGGCCTCCAGGCCGAGATCGAGGGTTCGCGGCAGCAGGTCAAGACGCTGTTCGAACAGGGCGGCCAACACCTCGCGACCATGCGCAGGCTGGTCTCCTCGCAAGGGCCCGTCGCCGATCGCTCGAATGCCTATGGCGAGGAGGCGGTGGCGCTGTCGGGGCTGCTCACCTCGCTCGAGCAGACCTCGGTCGCCCCCGCCGTCCGCCGCGCCGCCGAGGATCTCGGCCGCAGTTTCATCGCCCCGATCTCCGACGGCACCGACGCCGACCTGCGCGATCGCCAGAGCCGCGTCGTCGGCACGATCGAGGCGGCGGTGAAGACCCAGAGCCAGGCGCTGGCGACGGCCGCCGACGAGATCCTGGCGCGGCCGAAGGTCGAGCCCTTGCGCTTCACCCCGCTGTCGGCGCCAGAGGCGGTCATCCGCTATGCCCGCGACTTCCTGCCGTCCTGGGCAGGGGCGATTTCGATCGATCTTCTGCCGGCGGTGCTGATCTTCGTCCTGTGCATCGTCCAGGACGTGATCCGCCGCGAGGAGGGCGAAGAGCTGGAAATGGGCGACATGAGCGCCGGAGAGATGATGCGGGCGCTGCGCATCCAGAAGAAGCTGAAGGCCGCCGAGCGTTACGACGAGCCGGACGAGCGGCATTCCTCGACTTATCACGGCGAAATCATGGGGCCGGATGAAGAGGACGCGGACATCGTCCAGCGCAATCGGCCGGCGGGAGCGACTCTCTTTCCCAAGACTGCGGCGCGGTAGGATGGACCCTGTCCCGCAGCGCTGCGCTTGGCGCCGGCATTTCCGGTAGGGGGTGGTAGCGTGATCGGTGACGAGACATCGCCGGGCCGGCTTGAGCGGCTGGTCCTGAAGCTGCCCGAGGGCTCGGTGCTGCGATTGGTCTTCCTGGCGCTGCTCGGCGTCGCCGGTGCGATGGTCGCTCTCGACTATCAGGACATGGCCGGCCGCTCGGCGGAGCGTGAGCGGCTGAGCCGCACCGAGCCGTTGCCGCTCAGGCGGCCGAGCCCTGGCGACCAGATCCGGCCCTATCTGCCGCGCACCATTCCGGTCGGCCCCGACCGGGGCGAGCCGACACTGCCGGGCTATGACGGCCCTGCCGAAGGCGAGGCTCTGGCAGCACCGATGCGCTTCTTCGTCGGCCCGGAAGGCGAAGCGACGGCGATCGGCCGGATCGAGGTAGGCACCGGTGAGGCGCTGCGCGAGTTCCTGGCCTCGCCCGCGGCCGAAGGCGTCGAAACCCTCGTCCTGCATTCGCCGGGAGGTTCGGTCGCCGATGCCATGGCGATGGCCCGCGATCTGCGCTCGCAGGATATCTCCACCCGCGTACCGGCCGACGGCTACTGCGCCTCGGCCTGCCCGCTGGTCCTCGCCGGCGGCCTGACCCGGCGGGCCGGGGAAAATTCCTGGGTCGGCGTTCACCAGGTCTATGCCGTGTCGGGCGCGGAGCCGGGACTGCCGTCGACGGTCGACCGATCGATCGCCGAGATCCAGGCGACGACCGCCGAGTGCCAGACGCTGCTCGCCGAGATGGGCGTCGATCCGGCCCTGTGGATCAAGGCGATGCAGACACCGTCGGCCAGCCTCTACGTGCTGACGCCGGAAGAACTGGTCGAATACCGTCTGGTCCGGCCATTGCCCGACGGCCCGAGCTTCGTCGGCCCGCCGGCGCCGTCCTATCCGCGATTCGAGCCGCCGACGACCGCCGAAGCCGAAACCGACGAGAAGGCGTCCACGGCAGCGCAGTCGAACGGATCGCTGCTTTGATCTGTGCCCGAGCGGGCGCCTCACGGGCCGGGCAAGCCGGCGCCGATGGCCATCCGGCCAGAGGGCGGCCTGAGCAACTCTTCCTCAGGCCGGCAGCGTTCAAATATGGCGCTCGATGATCTTCAAGCCGCGAAGCACCAGCAGCGTCACGATGACGGCCAGGATGCCGATCCGGAACTCACCCAGGCCGCAGGCGAGGCCGATCGCGCCCGAGAGCCAGAGGGACGCGCCGGTGGTGAGGCCACGGACCTCACCCTTTGCCTGGATGATCGCGCCCGCCGCCAGGAAGGCGACGCCCGAGGTTATCGCCCCGATCATTCGGATCGGGTCGGCGCGAACCTGATCGCCGTCGTAGAGGCCGACGAGGACCGTCATCAACAGCGTGAAGACGCAGGCGCCGACGCCGACGAGCATATGTGTCCTGAGGCCGGCGGAGCGCTCCTTGCGTTCCCGTTCGAAGCCGATCGCGCCGCAGAGGAGGGCGGCGAGGACGAGGCGGAGGGCATCGGTGCCGAGGGCCTCAAGATCGATGAAGCTGCCGAGGTCGCTCATGGCTGGAAGAGCGTATGACGGTAGAAATTGTTCCCCTTCAGAAGCACCCGACACGATCGCCCCAATGGTCCGACGTGCTTCCAAGCCAAGGCTCGCCGCCGACCGCCTGTCAAGCGCCCCTCGTTCCGGCCGATTCGGTCGCGGCCACCAGGAAGCGTTCGAGCGATCGCATCGCCGCCGCGCGAATCGGCTCGATCTCCATCAGCGTCTCGTGCCGCGCCCCCTCGATGACGTGGCTCTCGACCCGGTCGCAGTCGAGTGCCTGCATTGCCTCGGCGAGCTCGACGATCGCCCTGCCGCCGCGCGTCGCCGGATCCTGCGACCCGCCGAGAAGATGAATCGGCAGATGCGACGGGAGCAGCGACAACCCCGCTTTGGAGCCGGCCTCGAAGACCAGCCTGGCGATGTCCTCCATCATCGAGACCGTCGGCGTGAAACCGCACAGGGGATCGCGGATATAGGCGTCGACGGCGGCCTCGTCGTGGCTCAGCCAGTCGAACTCGGTGCGACGCGGCGAAACCGATTTCGCCCAGGCGCCGAACATGGCGCGGCGCGACAGGTCGCTGGCGACGTCGGAGCCTTTCAGCGCCTTCTCGGCCTTCAGGGCGAACCGTCCGATGCGCCGCTCGATACCGTGCGAGACGTCGGCGTTCCAGACGCAAAGGCCGGCAAGCTGGCGGCCGTAGCGCTCGCCGTAGTTCAGCGCGATCGTCCCGCCGAGGGAGTGGCCGAAGACGACGAGGGGCAGGTCGCCGAAGGTCTCCTCGGCATGAAGATGGACCGCATGGCAGTCCCGCAGCAGCTTCTCCGCGCCGCCCTTGGTCGCGAAGCGGCGCAGCGGCGCGTCGGGCGCCGCGGTCGACCCGTGGCCGCGATGGTCATGGGCGAGGACGTGAAATCCCAGCGCCGAAAGGTCGCGGGCGAAGCGGCCGTATCGGCCGGCATGTTCGGCAAGACCATGAAAGACGAGAACGGTGCCACGCGGCTCCCCCTTCGCCCGGGTCACATAGAGATGGAGCGTCGCGCCGGAGCGGCTTTCGATCGATGTCTGATGGTCGAAATCCACGGCTGGTCGGCTCCTTGAGTGTTTTGTCTCGTCTGCTCTACATAGGGCTCCCTTGAAGGCATCGCATGAGCTTTGTTCGTCGCCGCGGCCTTCCCAGGCGCGCGACGGCCGTTTACCCAGAGGCAGTATAACTCTAAACTGTAATCACAACGACACGGCCGCCCACTCGCACGCGCCCGGCCGATGCCAAAGGGGGGATCGAACGATGCGAATCCTGGTCTTGCCGGCACTCGTCGCCGGGAGCCTTTCCGGTTCTGCGGCCTTCGCACAGGAGCCGCTCGACGGCTATCTGATCGCCCGCAAGGACTGCAAGGCCACCGTTTCGATCCGCAATGCCGCCAGCGAAAGCGGTGCCAGGCTGGAGAGCGGCCGTGCCTATCATCTCATCGGCGAGAACCGGCCGAACGGCACACACTACTACGTCGTCGTCCCCGGCGCCGCGCCGGATCGGCGCTGGGTCGACAAGACCTGCGGCGACTGGGTGAAGCTGGTGGCGAGTGCCGACGCCTTCCGGCGTCCCGGTTCGGCCGGATCCATCGCCCTCGAGAGCGACGACGGCTCCAGCGGCGACTTTGCCGAGCCGGATGGACGAAAGGTCGAATCTGCGCCGGACGGTGGCGCGGCGCCTTCGGGCGCCGGCGGCAACGGCGAGGTCCCGCGCGACCTCATCCTCGCCATCAGCTGGCAGCCGGCATTCTGCGACACCCATCAGACCAAGGCCGAATGCCGGTCGCAGACGGGCGACCGCTTCGACGCCGATCACTTCGCCCTGCACGGCCTGTGGCCGCAGCCGCGCGGCGTCGAATATTGCGGCGTCCCGGCAAAGCAGAAGAGCGACGACAAGGCCAGCGACTGGGACAAGCTGCCGCCGGTCGAGGTCGATGCCGAGACCCGGGCGGAGATGGAGAAGGCGATGCCCGGCACGCAATCGATGCTCGATCGCCACGAATGGACCCGGCACGGCACCTGCTACGAGACCACCGCCGACGAGTATTTCGACGATTCCCTCGCGGTTCTCCGCAAGATCAATGCCTCCAAGGTCCGTGAGATCTTCGCCGGGGCCGTCGGCCAGACGCTCACCCGTCAGCAGATTCGGGGGGCCTTCGATCAGGCCTTCGGTCCCGGAGCGGGCGAGCGGGTTCGCATCTCCTGCTCGCGCGACGGCAAGCGCCAGCTGATCGGCGAACTGACCATCGGCCTCGTCGGGGAGATCACGCCCGATCCCGACGTTTCCGCCTTGATCGCCGCTGCCAAACCCACCGACGGCGGTTGCAACGAAGGCATCGTCGACGCGGTCGGGTTCCAGTAGGGACGAAGGGTCGATCGTCGGCGGCTCGCCGTCCACGCTGCGTTGATCAATTGGGTCAGGCCTGCCGCAGCAGCCCGGAGAGAAGGCTTGCGCGTTGGGAGCTAAAGCGAAATCGGGGAAAGTGTGCGAGAACGCTCGGAAAAGTTCTGCCGCGAATTCTGGTGAGCGCCCGCAGCCTTTCCCGTCATTGGCAACGGGCCGGGGTACTGGCGCCGGCCCAGCCTCATTGAGGTGCGCGCCAGAAGGTCGGCAGCTGATAGCCGTAGAGCGGCGTCGTCTCGGGATGCTTGATGAAGGCCCAGCGGGCGAGACGCTGCTCCGGCAGGTGAAACAGTGGCACGACGTAGTGGCCGGAGATCAGCACCCGGTCGTAGGCCCTGACCGCGGCGACGAAGTCCTCGCGCGAGCGGGCCGTGACGATGTCGTCGATCAAGGCGTCGATCGCCGGCTCGGCTGCGCCGGCGTAGTTGAACGAGCCGTTGATGTCCTTGGCCTTCGAACTCCAGCGATAGGTCTGCTCGGCACCCGGGGAGAGCGAGGCCGAATAGGAAGCGATGATCATGTCGAAGTCGAAGGCGTTCTTGCGGGCCTGGTACTGGCTGTCGTCGACGAGGCGGACGGTCGCCGCGATGCCGAGGCGGCCGAGCGTACGGGTATAGGCCTCCGCCATCTTCACCTGTTCAGGCGATTGGGCGAGAATCTCGAAGGTGAGAGGCTTGCCGTCCGGCCCGACGAGCCGGCGGCTCTCGAAGCGGTAGCCGGCCGCCTCGAACTGATCGAGGGCGGCGCGCATCACCTTGCGGTCCGAACCGGAACCGTCGCTGACGCTCGGCCGGTAGGTTCCGTCCATCACCTTGGGGTCGATGTCGTCCAGATAAGGGGCGAGCAGTGCCTTCTCCTTCTCGCCGGCCGGCCGGCCGAGGGCGGACAGTTCGGAATTCTGGAAGAACGAACCGGTGCGCTCGTAGGCGTCGTAATAGAGCGTCTTGTTGGCCCATTCGAAATCGAACAGCATCGACAGGGCCTGGCGCACCTTGCGGTCGGAGAAGATCGGCCGTCTCGTGTTGAAGACGAAGGCCAGCATGTTCGGCGGGGCGCCGGTCTTGAACGTCTCCTTGATGACCCGGCCATCGTCGACCGCGGGAAAGTCGTAGGCAGTGCGCCAGTGGTTGGGGTCGCCCTCGAGATAGATGTGGCAATTGCCCTTCTTGAAGCCCTCGAACTGCGCGTTGGTGTCGCGATAGTAGTCGATCACCACGGTGCCGTAGTTGAAAATGCCTTTGCGGATCGGCAGGTCCTTGGCCCAGTAGTCGGGGTTCTTCTCGTAGGTGATCTCCTGGCCCGGCTTGACGTCGGCGATCACATAGGGACCGGAGCCGATGACCGGCTTCAGCGTCGTCTGCTCGAAGGTTTTCTCGTCGAAGGCGTGCTCGGGCAGCACCGGCAGGCCGGCGATGAGCAGCGGCGTCTCCCTGTCGGCGGTCTCGTCGAAGGTGAAGCGCACGCCGTCCTCGCCGACCTTTTCGATCTTCACCGCCGGGCGCAGCCAGTTGGCATACATCGGCCGGCCGTGCTCGCGCAGCATGCGCACCGTGAACAAGACGTCTTCCGGGGTGATCGGCTCGCCGTCGGAGAACTTTGCCTTCGGATCGAGCCGAAACTCCACGAAGGAGCGCTTGTCGTCGGTCTCGACGGTCCTGGCGATCAGGCCGTACATGGTGAAGGGCTCGTCGGGCGAGCGCTCCATCAGCGGCTCGAAGACGAGGTTGCCGAATTCCTTGTCGAACCAGATGCCCCGCGCCGTCGTCAGCGCGCCGCGCACGATCACCGGGTTGAGATTGTCGAAATTGCCGAAGACGCAGTAGCGCATGGTGCCGCCCTGCGGGGCATCCGGATTGATGAAGGGACGGACCTGGAAATCGGCAGGCAAGGCCGGCTCTCCCTGCATGGCGATCGCATGGGCCGGCGCGGCGCGGGCGGCATCGGCGGCGGCAAGCGGCGCCGCTGCGAGGACGAGGGCGCAGACGGCGGCATATTGATTGCGCATCAAGGATTCCCGGTTTCGGTTCGATGTTTCCTGCCGACCGGATTCCTTCCCGTCGGCAGTTTCGATGGCAGCAAGGCGGCCTTGCGAGACGCTCGCGCTCCACGCTCGTCAGATCACGACAAACCGGCGATTTTTTGCGGCCGCCTCCTATTCGCGATGCCGAATTTAGCTGCGGCGACGAGATTTGCCCACTGGCAATTCCGCCGCCGCCTTCGGTCTTGCGAAGAAGCGCCTTTGCAAACGACGAAGCCCCGGATCGCCGATCCGGGGCTTCGTTGCGAAGAGGACCTGCTCCCGCGATGCGCCGCTAGCTGTCGAACCGCCCGGAGGCGTGGGCGAGCATCGTGTAGACCTTGCCCGTATCGGAGGCGAGATAGGTCCGCGACACCCGGTTCTCCGGATCGTTGCGGGCGATGTCCTGCAGCAGCGCCTCGAAGTCGGCGATGTAGCGATCCACCGCCTCGCGGAACTCGGGGTCGCGCTGATACTTGCGGCGAATGTCGTCGAAGGTCTGCTGGCCCTGCATGGTGTAGAGCCGGCGGGTGAAGACGTTGCGCTCGCCGCGGCGATAGCGGTCCCACAGCTCGATGGAAGCGTTGTGGTCGATCGCCCGGGCGATGTCCATCGACAGCGAGTTCAGCGATTCGACGACGTGATCGGGCGAACGTTCGGGCGTCGCCGGCGTCCGCCCGGCGGCTGCCGAGGCCGGTGACGACTGCGGGACATCGGACGAAGGAGCGAATTCGTCGCCGAATGCGTCTTCGTCTTCCGATGCCCGGCGCAGAAGGTTCGACACCCATCCGCCGCCGCGATCCGCCTCGTTGCGGCCGCGGTCAGGAGACATGCGGCTGCCGTTCTCCGGGCGAGCAGGCCGTGCCGGGCCCTGCGCGGCTGGCGCGGCCGGTGCCGATCCGCCACCGCCGGTTCGAGCGGATGGGGCGGTGCCCGAGGTTCCGCTCTGGGTCGAGGCCGGCCGCTGGCCGCCGCCCTGCGGGGCGGAGCGCGACGTGGCTGGCTGCGCCGCGGTCTCGGAGGCCTTGGCCTCGCCGGCCGGCCGTGTCGGCTCGGCTCGGCTCGGCTCGTAGCTCCCGCCCCTGAGATCGTGGGCCAGATTGCCGTCGCTCATGAAGGACGCGGCGATCTCGCGTTCGACGTCCAAAGCGTCATCGTCGTCGAAGTCGAACTCTGACTTTTCCGCCGGCTCGGGCTTCGCCGCCGCCACCGCCGCCCGGGGGGCGGGACGCGTCTGGCGCTGCGGCTGCGACGGAGCGGGCCGCGAACGGTCGGCGACGTCGAAGGCCCGGCCGGACTGGGAGACGATGTCGGAGAGCTCGCGCAGCGCCCGGATCTGGTCGGACACGGCCCGGCGCATCGCCTCGGTGCTGGAGCGGGTCTCCTCGGGCAGTTCGAACACGCCGCGCT
This sequence comes from Jiella pacifica, assembly GCF_010500815.1. GTDB lineage: Bacteria > Pseudomonadota > Alphaproteobacteria > Rhizobiales > Rhizobiaceae > Jiella > Jiella pacifica. Next base: position 64,587 of record NZ_JAAAMG010000010.1, on the reverse strand, counting down.
TGATCTCGGAACGGGCGTTCTCGAGTTCCGTCCGGATTGCCTTGGCCGCCTCGCGGATCTCCTCCGTCGAGCGTTCGAACCGCGCGCCGGCGTCTCCCAACGCTGCCTGGACCTGCTCGCGCAGCACCGCACCCGTCCGCAGCGAACGCTCCTCGGCCTCCTGCAACTGCCGGTCGACGTCGCCGAGAGAAGCCCCCAATTCGCCCGAAAGCCGCTCGGAAATCATCCGCGAACGCTGCTCGGTCCGGTCGAACAGGCCGGTGACGACCTCCTCGAAGGCATGCATCAGGCCGCCGATCTCCTCCGAGCGCCGGACGAGATTGGTGGACAGCTCGTCGAGGCCGGCATGGCCGCCGTCGAGCACCTGGCGCAGGCCGTCCTCGCGGGTCTCCAGAAGGCCGACGGTCTCCGACAGGACCGCCCCGTGCTCCTCGAAGCGCTGGGCCATCGAGGCAATCCGCGAAAACGCCGCAAGTGACAGCTGGTCGAGCTTGTCGACGTTGCTGTCGAGCATCCTGGCGCTCATCGAGATCGAGTTCGAGGCCTCCTGGGCGTCCTCGGCGAAGCGGGCGCCGCTCTCCTTGAGGATATTGTCGATGGCGCCGAGGTTGCCGGCCGTCTCTTCGACGAGGCCGCGCAGCGAGCTCGACGTCTGGGCGAGCCGGCCGATGAGCGAGCCGACGTCGCGCTGCAGCTGCTCGCGCATCTCGCCGACCATGCCGACCGTGGCGGCCGCCCGCTCGTCCAGGGCGCCGAGAATGGCGTCGGAGGACTGGGTGAGGGCGGAGATCGTCTCCTGGGCCCGCCGGCCGAGGGCGGCGGCAAGCGAGGCGTTCTCGGACCGCAGCCTGTCGGCCGCGTCGCGGGTGGTGACCTGAAGAAGCCGCGCCAGCTCCGTGCCGCCTTCGCCGATCTGGGAAAGCATCGGCCGGGCTTCCTCTTCGAGCATGCGGCTGATCTCGGCGTTGCGGGCCGACAGCATCGCCGCGAGGTTGCGGGTCTTCTCTTCCAACTCGTCGTTCATCGTCCGTGTGCGGGTCGCGAGCTGGCGCTCGGTCTCGCTCATCCGGTCGGCGAGTTCCTCACCGACGGAGCTGGCGCTGTCGAGGAGGGTCGTGCGGGCACGCTCGGTCTCCAGCCGGATGATCTCCGAGATCGCCGCGATCTGGGTCGACAGGTCGCCGCCCCGATTGGCGATTTCGTCGCGGACGCTTTCAGCGTCCTGCAGAAGCTGGCCGGAAACCGTCGCGACTTCGCCGCGCAGCTGGCCGACGACACCCTCGATCTCGCCGCGGATGGCCTCGGTGGTGGCAACGAGCTCGTCGCGCAGCCGTGCCGTCGAGGCGTCGATCTCGCCGGTGACGGGGTTTTCGGCGAGCAGGCCGGCAAGACGCTGGGTCGTCGCCTCGAGTTCCGCCGAGAAGGCGTCGGCTCGCGCCTCGAGTGCGGCGGCGATGTCGCCGGTGGCGTTGCGCATGGACCCGGCGGCCCGGTTCACCCGACCGGTGAAGTCCTCGCCGGAGGCCTTCAGTGCGCCCTGGGCGGTCTCGGTCAGTTCGCCCATGCGGGCGATGGCGGTTTCGAACTCAGCGGCGAGCCGGTTCGTGTCGCCGGCAAAGCGCGAGCGGTTGTCCTCGGCGATCTGCCGCAGCTCGTCGGCGGCGGTGGTGATCCGCTCGGCAAAGGTCTCGGTGTTGCGATCGAACTCGCCCGCCACGACGCCGGAGATGCCGGACAGCGTGTCGACCAAGGCCATGCGCTGCTGCGTCAGCTGCTCGCGCACCTCGTCGGTTTCCTTGCGGATACCGTGGGTGAGCCCGGCGATCTGGTTGGCCAGGGCCTCAGCCTCCGTGGCGAAGCGCGAACGCGACTCCTCCGACAGGGAACGGATCGCCTCGGCCGAACCGGTGATCGTCTCGGCGATCCGGCCGCCCTCGGTGACGAGCTTCGTGCCGGCGCTTTCGGTGCGTTCGGACAGCTGGCTCGCCAGTTCCTCCAGGCGGGCGGTGAGACGCTCGGCCTCGGCCGCGATGCGGCTTCGGGCCGCTTCGCTGGCGGTGTCGAACACCCGCGAGATGTCGCCGACGCTGGTCGAAACCTTCTCGCTCTCGGCCATCAGGCCTTCGCGGGCGCGGCTGGCCTCCTGCGCCATGGCCGTGGTCGCTTCGGTGATGGTGTTGCGGATCGACTCGGCGACCGTCGCGGCACGAGCGTTCAGCGTCCGCTCGACATTGCCGAGCCCGCGTTCGAGGGCGGTGGCGATCGCTTCGGTGCGCTGGTCGAGCGCGCCGACCAGGCTCGACGAACCGCTTTCGAGGACGGCGAGGAGATCCTCGCGGCGGCCCTCGAGGGTCTGCGACACGTCGCCGACCGACTGCTCGATGGTCCGGCGGACGTCGTCCGCCCGGTCCTCGAAGGTCGCGGCGGCCGAGGAGACCGCGCCGTCGATGAGCGCGGCGAGGCTGTCGCGGCGCTCGTCGAAGGCGGTGGCAAGCTTGAGGTCGGCTTCGAACAGGGCGTCGGAAAGGGCGGTGACGCGCTCTTCCAGCGTCGCGGCGAGCGCCGAGCGGCCGCTTTCGATCTGCCGGCCGAACTCGTCCCGGCGCTGGTCGAGGGCTGCGAGAAGCGTGCCTTCCGATCCGTCGACCACCCGCTGGATGGCGCCGAGCCGCTCGTCGAGGCCCTCGACGAGAACGCCGCGGGCGTCCTCGATGATGGCCCGCAGGGTCGCGGTGCGGCCGTCGAGATTCTCAGCGAGAAGGTTGACCCGTTCGCCGATCTCGTCGCGGATCGAACCGATCCCCTGATCGAGGGTTCCGGAGACCTCGTCGCGGCTGGTCGCCAGCAGGCTCTGCAGCCGCTCGATCCGCTGATCGAGGCTTTCGCGGACGCCCGTCTCGGCAGCCTGGGACGCCGACTTGAGCTCGGCGATCCGCGTCTCGATCGCGGTGGACACGGATTGGCCACTCTCGTGGATCTCGCCGGAAAAGCCCTCGAGCCCCGAGGCGATCGTCTGGCGGAGCTTTTCGAGCTCGGCCGAAAGACCCTTCTCGACATCGCTCCTGGCGCCCTCGGCCGCGGCCGAAAGGCGCGAAAGTCGTTCGTCGAGGCCCTCGACGACCATCGACAGGGCGCTTTCGATCGCCACGAGCTGGCTGCTGGCGGAGACCGACAGGTGATCCTCGAAACCTTGGGTCCGTTCGTCCATCTCGGCACGGAACCGCCCGGTCTCGGCATCGACCGTCCCGACCAGAGCGTTGCGGGTGTCCGCCAGCGACGTGCCGAGCGAGGCGATGCGCTCGGAAAGATCGCCGACGATCTGGTCGACGACCACGTCGAAGCCGGTGGCGACGTTGCGCAGGCGTTCGTCGATCGCCGCCGCGACCTGCGCCGCCATCTCGTCGCCGATCTTGCTGAGCGACGCCGACCGCTCGTCGAGGATGTCCGAAAGCTCGACTTTGCGTGCGTCGAAGCTCGACAGCAGCGCGTCCTGGGCGTCGCCCATCAGCCGCTCGTTGGCATGCAGGCGGTCGGCAAGGCCCGTGTTGAGCGCGCCGGTCCGCCGATCGAGGTTTTCGAAGAGCGCCTGAGACTTCTCGTCGATCGTGTTGATGAAGCTGGAGCTTTCCCCATCCATCGTGCGCTGCATCTCGGCGCCGCGTTCGGCCAGCGTGGAGGCGATGGCGTCGATCCGATGATCGAGCGAATTGACGATCTGGTCCTGCGACATCGTCAGCAGTTCCTCGATCGCGCCGCGACGTTCCTCGAACAGCGCCGAGAAGGCCGCGGCCCGCTCGTCGAGGCCCTCGGCAAGCAGGCCTTCGGCCGTGCCGACCGCTTCGCGGATCTCAGCCAGAACGGCTTCGACGCGCTCGGCGATCCGGTCGGTGCGCGCGCCCATGTCCTCGGTGACGAGACGCTGCGCTTCGTCGAGGGCCTGCGCAAAGCGCTTGGTCTGGCCGGCGAAGGACTGCTCGAGCGTCTGCATCCGGTTGGCGAAACTCGTCTCGAACCCTTCCGCGACGCGGCCCATGACGACCTCGATCTCGTCGCGGCGCTCGGTGAGGACGCCGTGGATCCGCTCGGCCGCGCTGTCGAGCTTGGTGCCGACTTCGCCGGCCCGTTCGCTGATCGCGTCGATGCGGCTGTCAGCCGCGAGATCGAAGGACAGGAGCCGCTGATCGAGCGCCTCGGCGAGGCCGCCCGTACGCTCCACCAGCAGGGCGTCGAGGCCCGACAGGCGGTCGCTCAGGAGCGAGCGCAGTTCGTTCGTCCGCTTCTCCAGGGTCTCGTTGGCCGATTGAACGACGCCGTCGCTGAGGCCGGCGAGATCGGAATGGCCCTTGTCGAAGGCTCCGACGATCTCCCGCGTACGGTCGGCGAGGGTCTGGGCAAAGGCGGTCGAGCGATCGGTGAGGGCGGCCGAGACCCGGTCGGTCGAAACCTCGATGGCGTTGGCCCGGTTCTCGATCGCCGCAAGCAGTGCCGGGCCGCGTTCGCCGAAGGCTTTTTGGATGTCCTCGAGGCGTCGATCGAGACCGCCGAGCATCTCAGTGTTGTTTTCCGAGAGCAGGTGTTCGATCCGCGCCGTCCGCTCGCCGAGTTCGGTTTCGGCGCTCTTCAGGAAGCGGTTTGCGCTGTCTTCCAGCCGCTCGCGGCGCCCGTCGATCTCTTTGGCGATCCCCGCCGTGAAACCCTCGCCATGCTTCTCGATCGCCTCCAGGCGCTGCCGGAACAGGCTGTCGAGACCGTCAAGGAAGGTCTCGCCCTGCAGCCGCATCGTCAGCGTCCGGTCGTCGAGGGCCTGCGCCAGCGCCTCGACGAACTTGTCGCCGTATTCGGACAGCATCTCTGTGCGCGAGCGCACGAGGCCGGTGGCGGCGTCGGCCGAGGCGATCATCCGGCCGACGATCTCGGTTCCGACCGACGTCATCTGCTCGCTGATATCGCTCGCCCGCGAAACCAGCGCGCTCGAGGTCGTGCCGAGCGTATCGTTGGCGGCTTCGGTCGAGGCGACGATCTGGCGAACGGCGGCCTCGGACGTCCCGCTGAGCTCGTTGACGAGCGTGCGCGTGGTGTCGGTGAGGGAAGCGGACAGCGTCTCGCCGCGCTCCGACAGCGTCGCGACGGCCTGTTCGACATGCCGATCGAACTCGCCGGAAAGGCGCGCGATCTGCTCCTGGACGCTGCGCTCCGCCGTCTCGCCGGCTTCTGCGATGCTGGCCGCGGCGCCCTCCGCGCCCAGCGAAAGCCCGAGAACCAGCTGTTCGTTTGCCTCGCGGACGTTCGACTGCAGCGTCGCGCTCCGCTCGGCGAAGTCGCTGAGCAGGAACTGGCCGCGGGTTGAGAACTCCTCGGCGATCTTGGCATTCTCTTCGGCAAGCGCCCGGGCGACGGTGTCGCCGGTCTCGCCGAGCCGGCCAACGGCCACTTCGCCGGCGCCGGTGATCGCCGCGAGCAGTCTCTCGCTCGTGCCGTTCGCCTGTTCCAGAAGCGCGGAGGACTGGCCGCCGAAGGCGCTGAGCAGCTGGCGGCTGCGACCGTCGAAGTCGTTCGCCAGCTCGTCGCTCTTCTCGGACAAGGTGCGTGCGACCACCGCACTGGTCTCGCCGAGCCGACCGACCGCCGATTCGCTCGCCGTCGTGATCGTCGACAGCAGCCGCTCGCTGGCGCCGTTCGCCGCGCCGACGATGGCCGTCGTGCGCTCGTCGAAGGCGGACAGCAGCTGCTGGCTGCGGCCCTCGAAGTCCGCCGCGAGCCGAGCGGCGCGGTCGTCCAGAGCCTGGGACACCTGGTCGCCGGCCGAGGTTATCTGGCTGGTGGCATTTTCGGCGGTGAAGGAGATGTCGGCGACGAGACGGTCGCCGAGGTCGGTCATGCGGGAATCGAGCGCGGCGCTCTTTTCGTCGAAGACCTGGATGAGCTGTTGGCTGCGGCTTTCGACACCGTCCGCGAGGGCGCGGCTGCGCTCTTCGCTTTCGCGGGCGAGCGTCTCGTTGGTCTCCGCAAGGCGGCGGACGGATTGGTCGGCGCTGCTGGTGATCCGTTCGATGAGCGATTCGGAATCGGCAGTGATGGCCTGCTTGATGCTGTCGGCACGCTCGCCGAGGAGGGCGACGAGGGTCGTGCTGCGTTCCTCGAACTCCCCGCCGATCCGGCCCGAGCGCTCGTCGAGATCACCGGCGACCTTCTCGCCGACGTCGATAAGCTTGCGGCCGGCATTCTCGGCGACCTGGTCGAGCCGCGAGAGCAGCGTCTCACCCTCGGAGGTCAGCTGTTCGCGCAAGGAACGACCGCGCGAGTCGAACAGTTCGGAGAGCTGCTGATTGCGAGTCTCGTAATCGGTGATGAAGCTGGCGCTGCGTTCGTCGATGAGGGCCGTGAAACGCTCCGAAGCCTCCTCGATCCGTCCGAGCACCGCGTCCGACGTCGCCTCGACGTCGCCGACCAGTCGCTGGTGCGAGCCGAGGACGGCCGAGCGCAGACGCTCGGCATGGGACAGCATCGCCTCTCGCTCGCTGCCGAGATCCTGGACCAGCGTGCGGATCTTGACCTCGTTGTCGGCATAGGCGCGTTCGAGGGCGCTGACCTCGTCGCGCACGAGGCTTTCCAGGTTCGAGGTCCGAGACAGCGCCCGCTCGACGCCCTCGGCGAGGCCGGAAATTTCCCGGCGCACCGCTTGGCCGACGCTCATCACCCGCTCGGTGGCGACGCTTTCGGGCTCGGCGAGGCGCATCGCCACCTCGGCGAGTGAGCGGCTCATCAGGCGAAGATCGGCCGACCGGCGCACCATCAGGCCGATCACCAGGAACAGGATCGGCGGCAGGACCGCCATGGCGAGGAGGGCGAGCATTTCGCCCTGGCGCAGCGGGTCGCCGGCGCCGCTGGCGATGAGCTCGATGTCGGTCCCGTAGATCGAGGAGGCGCCGACCATGACCCCGACAAGCCACAGAACCGAGGCGAAGAGGGCGATCCAGATCGGTGTCCTGGAAGCGCGGCGCTGCAGCAGAGCCTCGGCCCAGACGGCGTTCCGCCGGGCCTCGTCATTGGCGGCTGCCTGACTGTAGGCACGGGGCTGGTCGCCGAACGAAGACCGACCTTCCTGCGGTTCCGGCCGCTGAGACGCGGCGGCGGAGGCTTCTGCCCGATCGGCTGCCCGATCGGATGGGCGCGCGGGCTCGGCGGCAGCCGCCGCCGCTGCGGCGGCAAATCCCGCGGCGGCGGTGCGATGCCCGGCTCCATCGTTCGAAGGCGCCTCGTCGGCGGCCGGGCCCGCATCGCCGTCTTCGTCGCGCAGCTGACCGGCAGTCTCGCTGATCTGTCGCTCGAAGTCCTCGAGCGAGAGGACGACGTCGACGTTCTCCTCGCTGGTGGAGGTTTCGAGATGGCCGGTCGCCGCGGCAGGGGCTGACGCCTCTTCCATCTCGACGTCCGCGATGTCGATCCCGGCAAGCGCCTCTTCCAGCTCGTTGACCGTGTCGTCGGAAAGCTGATCGAAGGGTTTCGTCTTGGACATGGCCGTCGCGCCTCGATACTCTCTACATCCGCCCATGGTGGCCGGACGATGCTCGGTACCGCATCGTCTGGCCGCCGGCGTTCGCGCATTTCGTTACGGCCACCGAGGCCGGACGAGGGCGCAACGCCCGCGGTTTTTCACCTTAGGATGTTAGTGGCCCCCCGGTCCGAAAGAAACCGTAAAGCCGGCCAATCCCTACAAGTTTAAACATAAGGTTAACAACGACGGGGCAATTGCAACTTTTTCCGCCGGAAGGCTTGCGTGGGCGGGCTTACGATCGATCGGCCGAAAGGACACAGGGCGCCCGATCAATGGGGATTCGAGCCGTCACCTTAACCAATTGCTCACCGAACCGCGAGACGATTCCGCTTTGGCTTCAATGAATGGCGTCGCGGTTTCGAATCCGGCGCGGCCGCCGGTGGAGAATGCGATGTCGCAGCCGAACGAACGACAGCCCGAGGGCGGCGGGGCGCCGCAAGGCCGCTCCGGCGGTTCGATGCTGCCATCCCGTCGTTCGCCGATCGATCTCGTGCATCTGGCCCGCCAGACGGCCGGCGATCGGGCGCTCGAGGTCGAGGTGCTGGGGCTTCTCGTCATTCAGATCGAGCGCGCGAGGCCGGCGATCCTGGCTGCGGGTCCGCAGGAGCGATGCCGGCTCGCCCATGCGCTGAAGGGCGCAGCCCGCAATCTCGGCGCCTTCCGGCTGGCCGACGCGGCCGAAGAGCTCGAACGGGACCCGGGTGGGCCGGCGATGGTGGACGGTCTTCTCGACGAACTCGAGCGGACGGCGCGCTTTGCCAGGGAGCTCTCGACCGCCTGAAACCGCCGAGGCTCTTCGCGACCCGGTGCGGACCCATCCGCCAGCGCCGCGCGCCGGTGGATGTGCGCGCCCGCTACCGAAATCTGGAATGGTTCCGATTGACTTGTCGGCGGTAGGCTCACTAACACCGGAGCCGATGCGTCGCATTCTGCCGCGCCGATCGGCGCTCGGCCTCGGTGAGGCGGGCAGGGGGCGCCTCGAGCGATATCCAACCAAGGTTTGTCCGGCATGACCAAGATCACCTTCCAGACGGTGGATGGGACCCGCTACGACCTCGACGCCCGCGACGGGACCACGGCGATGGAAAACGCCGTCCGTGGCGACGTGCCGGGCATCGAGGCCGAATGCGGCGGCGCCTGCGCCTGTGCGACGTGCCACGTCTATGTCGACGAGGCCTGGCGCGAGAGCGTCGGCGAACCGGAGACGATGGAGGAGGACATGCTGGACTTCGCCCACGACCCGCAACCGAATTCCCGGCTGTCGTGCCAGATCAAGGTCCGGCCCGAACTCGACGGGTTGGTACTTTACGTCCCCGAGCGGCAGGGCTGAGGCAGGCCTCCCCCCTCGCCAAGGTCGAGGAAGAGCAGCGATCGGCCTGGCGCTTCAGCAGGCGAGCGAAGTCCGAAACGTTCAGGCGAGCTGATCGCGACTTACACGATCGAGCCCGACACCGCTCGGCACGACCGTGTCAGCGGCTACCCTGCGCCTCGACGGCGCGCGACAGCGCCCGGCGCAGCCGGAAGTTCACCTCGCGGCCCTCGATGGTGTCGAACTCGATCTGGGCGCGTTCGTGGCCGGCGAGATAGCGATGCGTGACGGTGTTCACCATCTCTTCCATGGCCGAGCAGTTCGGCTCCGTGCGCAGATTGCGAATCGCCGACTCCATCCGCTTCAGCCAGTTCCTGGCGATGGCCGCATGGCGGTTTTCGTGCCGGCGGATGTCCTTTTCGAGCGTCTCCCAGATCAGCTTGGTGTGCGCCGGGACCCGTTTCGGCTGGATCCATTTCGGCAGCGTCATCTCGAGGTCGAGGCTGAGATTGGTCGCGTCGACGGCGCAGCCTTCCGGCGTTCGCTTGTAGGTGACCTTTCCGTCGAATTTCACCTGGGTGGCGCCCGGATGACGGATGCCGGTATCGGAGACGAAGGGACCGCGCCGGTTGAGGTCCTGATCGAGCTCGGCAAGGGTGGAGCCGCGCACGGCGAAATAGGTGGTCTTCTCGCGAACCGACGCCGCTCCGGCGACAGCTGGCAGACAGAACGCGACCAGCGCCACGCACACCCCGAACCTCGATTTCATGCGCGCCGCCTCTGGAAGGAGCCGAAAGACCATCGTGCAACGGTACCTCAACCGGGCCGGGAAGCAAGCGCGGCCAGCGACACAATTGCGCAATCTTTCCGGTGAGGTTACCCAAAGGACCGAAGGCTCGCGATGGCTCGGAGCGGATCGTGGAGGAAGCCAGATGGACGTGATTTCACCGCGCGGCGGAACCTGGAAGCTCGCGCATGGCCGCAGCCTCGTTCTCGGCGAGACCGCGACCATCATGGGTGTCCTCAACGCGACGCCCGACAGCTTTTCCGACGGCGGGCGCTACGCCTCGGTGGGGGCGGCGGTCGCCGAATCGCTGAGGATGGTCGAGCAGGGCGCGTCGATCATCGACATCGGCGGAGAATCCACCCGGCCGGGGGCGACGCCCGTCGATGCCGCCGAGGAACAGCGCCGGATTCTGCCGGTGATCGAGGAACTCGTGCGGTGCTCCGACTGCCTGATCTCGGTCGACACCTATCGGGCGGAGACGGCAAGGCTGGCGGTCGAAGCCGGCGCGCACATCATCAACGACGTCCACGGCGCCCAGCGCGAACCGGCGATCGCCGAGGTCGCGGCGAAGACCGGCGCGGGGCTCTGCCTCATGCATACCGGACGCGACCGGGACAAACTTGCCGACGTCATCGAAGACCAGTTCCATTTCCTCCGCCGCTCCCTCGAAATCGCCAAGGCCGCCGGGGTCGAGGACGAGGCGATCGTCCTCGACCCCGGCTTCGGCTTCGCGAAGGACGGGCCGGAGAACCTCATTCTGCTCGCTCGCGTCCACGAGGTCATGGCGCTCGGCTATCCGCTGCTCGTCGGCACCTCACGCAAGCGCTTCGTCCGCGGCGCGATCGGCAGAGCCGATCCGGAGCCCGACATCGCCACGGCGGCGACGAGCGTGCTTCTGCGCGAGCGCGGGGCCGACGTCATCAGGGTTCACAACGTGCCGGCCAACCGCGACGCGCTGGCCATTGCCGACGCCATGCGACGGGCGCTGAAGGGCGAACGTTGGTGAGCGTCAGGGCCCATCTCGGCCTCGGCGGCAATCTCGGCGATCCGCGGGCGGCGATGGCTGCGGCTCTTCAGGCCATCGACGGGCGAGCCGATTGCGCGGTGGTGGCAGTCTCGCGTCTGTTCCGCACCCCGCCTTGGGGCAAGACGGATCAGCCGGATTTTCTCAACGCCTGCGCGACTGTCGAGACGGAGCTTTCAGCGCGCCAACTCCTCGACCTCTGCCTCGAGACGGAGCGGGCGTTCAAGCGCGAGCGCGCGGAGCGCTGGGGCCCGCGCACCCTCGACATCGACCTTCTCGACTTCGGCGGCACGATCAGCCGTGACGAGGCCTTGACGCTGCCACATCCTCGCGCCGTCGAGCGGGCCTTCGTCCTCGTGCCGCTCGCCGACATCGCGCCGGACCTCGCCTTCGGCGGGCGACGGGTCGCAGAACTCGTCGACGCGCTCGACACAGGAGTGATCGCGCCGGTCACGGAGGATGGCGCCTGGTGGCGCTGAAGGTCTCTTCGACGTTACTCAATCCGCTCAGCGATTGATTGGAACGAGGTCCCAAGGCTTGCGTCTTCAGGCGATGAGTGCGATTCTGACACCAAGTTCCAGGGGCCGATATTCTGAATGGACTTCGCATGAATGGTTGCTGTAAGCAATCGATTGCATGCACCTGGAACTGAAAACGTATTCTGCGGCCCCCTCCGTATTGTAGTGTCGCGGGAGAGCCGCTTTGTTTGCAGCGCATCGGCGAAATTACGCAAGTCGATACCCGTTTTCTGCAACCGGTCAGGATAGCCATGCGGCGTCGCTTGCGGTACGCCGAAACCTTCACGATGTGCTGTGGCATCCTCGTCGCTTCTTTCGGGGCGCTGGACTGGCTCGATTGGTTGAGCGGCAGTGGGCTTCTGGCTGCCGGCTCCCGCTACACCGCAACCGCACCTCTTGCCGCCTTGTGCTTCTTCATCACCGGAATTGCCATCGTCGCCGCAGTTCGTTGGAACTCTCGGACGGCAAGGCTGCTGGCCGCCGCCGTAGCCGTGGTGGTCGTGTTCAATCTCTTTCTCTTCGCCTTCGGTGCGGCGGCGTGGCCGGCCCGGGCGCTCTCGTTTCATTCGTCCGGGGCAGAGCATGCGGTCATGTCCTGGGCGACGAGCCTGTGTTTCGCTCTGGCCGCCCTTTCGATCTGGCTGTTCAGTGCCAACCGGCGACGATGGGTGGCCGTTGCTGCAGTCGCGGCATCAATCGGCCTCGTCACGATCGCCGTGTCCCTCCTCGGGATCCTTTTCGACGTCGGGGCGATCTATTCCGTGCCGTTCTTCGTCGGCCACGCGTTGTCCTCGGCGCTGGCGTTCCTCGTCTGCTTCACCGGGCTTTTGATGCTTCGTCCCGCGCGCAGCTGGACCTCGATCCTGCTCGGCCGGGGCGCCGGGAGCATGATGGCGCGTTGGCTGTTTCCGTTCACCATCCTGATCCCGGTCGTGCTGTGCTACGCCGGCTATCGGATGATGGTCGACGAGATGCTGCCTGCGGCCGTCGTCGCCAGCATCATCGCGGCACTGTCTTCGCTTCTTCTGGGCGCCAGCGTCCTGAGGAGCGGCCATCTCGTCAACGAACGTGAAGTACGTCTCGCCGAGATGATGCGGAAAATGGAACTCTACGCCCAGGACCGCGATCTGCTTCTGCGCGAGGTGAACCACCGCGTGAAGAACAACCTCGCGCAGGTCCATGCGATGCTTGGGCTGCAGGCACGCCGAGTTGCCGATCCTGCCGCGAGGCAGGAGCTGATCGACATGAAGGGGCGGATCGAAGCGTTGAGCACGCTGCACCGGATTCTTCTCGCCAACGACAATCCGAGCACGCTTTGTGCCAGCGAGTATTTCACTGCCTTGTGCGAGCGGATCGACGAGGAGCTCGGGGCCGGACAGCGCGGCATCCGCATCGCAGTGGATGCGGACCGGGTACCGCTGCAACTCGACTTCGCCATTTCGGCGGGAATGCTGCTCAACGAGCTGGCCAGCAGGGCGATCAAGCGCGGCCTCGCAGCGACCGGCGGCGGCACGGTCGACGTCCGCTTCCGGCTCGTCGGACACGACGGCTGCGAGCTATCGGTGAGAGACGACGGCTCTGGCCTCGAACGCCTGGCCGAACGAGGCTCGGAAGACGATCTCGGGATCAAGATCATTCAGGCCATCGTCGCGCAACTTCGTGGCAGCGTCGAAGTTTCCAATGAGCCGGGCACCCGGATCTCCATCCGAATGCCCGTGGGGAGATGATTTCATGGAAAGCCGGTTCAGTGTCGTGATCGTCGAAGACGACTTCCTGATCATGGAATATCTGCGCGAGCTATCGGAGGACATCGGCCTGAACGTTCTCGGAACTGCGGACGTCGCCGAGCAGGCGGTCACGACCATCCTGGAAAATCGGCCCGACTTCGTGTTCATGGACCTTCGGCTGGGGGGCGATCGCGACGGCGTCGACGTCGCCCAAGCGATTCAGCCCGACATGCCGGACCTCAAGATCATTTACATCACTGGTTCGAGCGAGCCGACTTCGCTCGCGCGCATCCGCGCCGACCATCCGTATGAGGTGCTGATCAAGCCCGTGGTCGAGCGCGACCTGCGCCGCGCGGTCGGCATCCCCGTCAACTGATTTCGCCGCCGTGCCCAAGTCGGGCAGGAGCTTCGGGCAGGGTGGCCAACAGCGCTACCGGATCAGTCGGACAGCGCGCTCTGGCGCGTGCCGGCCGCCCGCTTCAGGTTCATCCCGATGACCGGAACGAGCTGCGAGGAGACGCGGACCGAGACGGTGATCGCCAGCGAGTCGTCGTCTGCGAGACGGGCGATCATCGCGCCTTTCAGCTGCTTGCGGTCGAGGCCTACGACGATGTGGTCGCCGGCGACTTCACCGGAGACGATGTCGAGGCCCTTGCCGGCCGCACCGTCCTGGAAGGCACCGCGATAGGACTTGCCGGAGCGCACGACCTCGGCTCGCATCGGCTGGGAAAACAGGCCGACTCGGCAGGAGCCTTCGAGCGCGACGCCCACCTTCTTTGCGTGCTCGGAGCCGGCAAAGTTGCAGACGAACTTTGTGCCCGCGAACTTGCCGGCGACGATCTCGCCCGGGCCGGACCACTGGCCTGTGATGCGCCGGAAGAAGGCTTCGTCACTGTCGGCTTTTGCCGGAACGATGGTCGCGGCCGAAACTGCGAGGCTGAGGGCGAGACCGGCTGTCATCAGACGCGACATGGAGAAAACTTCCTGAATGAAGACCGTTTACCATGTCATTGTCGCTTCAAAGGGTTAACCAAGCCTTTCGGCGTAGCCGTCGCATGGCGCAAGCGGGCTCAAGTTCGTTTGCCGGCAGGCGTTTCGATGCCGGAATGGGCTGTGAGTTCCGACAGGATCGCTCCGATTCGCGGGCGCTTTGCGCGCAAGAACGGCAGCGGACGGCAGAGATCCATCGCGGCCAGACCGACCCGCGCGGTCAGAAGGCCGTTGACGACACCCTCGCCGAGCCGCTGGGACAGGCGCGCTGCGAGCCCGTGTCCGATCACCTGCTGCACCAGGCTGTCGCCGACGGCGATCGAGCCGGTGACCGCGAGATGGCCGAGCACGTCACGGGTCAACTTGACGAGGCCGAGAGTGCCCGGCCGTGCGCCATAGAGATCGGCCATCTTGCGGATCAGCTTGACGTTCTCGAAGACGACATAGGCGACGTCCACCAACGCCTTCGGGCTGACGGCCGTCACCACCGAGACACGTTTGGCCGAGGCGAGCACCAGGGCCCGCGCCTTGGCGTCGAGCGGCCCGAGCATGTGCTCCTCGGCCAGCGCGACGAGGTCTGCTCCGTCGAACACCTCGTCCTTGAGCGTCGCCATTTCGGCGCGGCCGAGGGCGGTCTCGGGCCGGCCGGAGAGGAGGGTCTCCAGGGTCGCCACGGCGAGCTTCGCCTCGGGAAGCGAATCGCCGCGATAGGCGGCAAGCGCCCGCTTGCGCTCCCTGTCGACGGCGGCGAGCCGCATCAGGCCGACGATTTCCCGGATGACGATGGCAAGAAGGGCGAAAAGCGCGAGCACGGCGAGGGCGAGGGCGGTCCAGCCGAGCCATTCCGAACGCGCGAAGACGTCGCGCACGATCGCGTCGATCGCCAGTCCGACACCGATCGACAGGAGCAGGCCGAGCGAGGCGGCGAGGAGCTTGCCGAAGGAAAAGCGCCGGCCGGTCTCGATCTCCGGCTCCCCATTCGCCGAGACGTCCTCGTCGATGGCCTCGTCCGGATCGAATTCGATCGTCGCGACAGCCCCGATCGAGCGCGGCATGCGCGGCGGCGCGTGAGCGGCGTCTTCGCGCGTCTCGGGTTGGCGTGGCGGCTTGGTTCCCGGCAGGTCGAAAGCGCCGGGGGCGCGCCGGCGAGGGCCGTGCTCGTCGCTCATTGCAGCCTGTCTCCCAAGAGAAACTCCAGCGCCCGGTCGAGCCGGATGTGCGGCAGCGAGAGGGTCAGGCCCTCGGGGCTGTGCTGCAGCTTCGGCGGGCGGAAACGGACGAAGCGCAGCGAGCCGGCCGCTACGCCGTCGACCGGGTCGAAGAGACGGCGCGGGTCGTCCGGGAGATCGCCAGGAAACACCGCCGTCTCGCTCTGGCCGTCGAAGATCCGCTCGCCGATGGTCTCTCCGGCGGCGGGGATGCCGACGATCACCGGCAGGTCTTCGCCGTCATCTTTCACCGTCGCTTCGCGGGTGGCGCGCACGGCCGCCATGGCGAGGACCTCGGTCTTGGCGCCGGAAAACTTCGCCCGGGCGACCGCGTCGTCGACCATGACGCGGACGATCGCCTCCAGCCGGCGGTGGCTTTCGCGATGGAGATGGTCGGCCTTGGTCGCGGCGACGAGGATGCGGTCGATGCGGCGGGTGAGGAACGAGCCGAGCCAGCTGGAGCGCCCCGGGCGAAAGCAGGCGAGAATGTCGGTAAGCGCCGTTTCAAGATCGCTGACCGCCTCCGGCCCGGCATTGATCGCCTGCAGCGCGTCGATCAACAGGATCTGCCGGTCGAGCCTCGCAAAATGATTGCGGAAGAAGGGTTTGACGACGACGGTCTTGTAGGCCTCGTAGCGGCGGGAAAGATGCGCCGCCATCGAGCCCTTCGGATAGGTCTTGCCCTTTTCGACAGGCAGCGGTGCGAAGGTGAGGGCCGGCGAGCCGTCGAGATCGCCCGGCATCAGGAAGCGCCCCGGCGGCAGGGTCGATAACGCCGCCGTGTCGGCCCGGCAGGCCTTGAGATAATCAGCGAAGAGGACGCTGAGATCGCGCGCCGTCACCTCGTCCGCCGGCGCATCGAGATCGATGGTCGCGAGCTTCGCCAGAAACGGCCCGGCCTCCTTCTGCCGCGAGGGCAGCCGCGCCCGCTCGAGGGCCTCCGCCGAGAAGGTGGCGAAATCCTTGTCGATCAGCGGCAGGTCGAGCAGCCACTCGCCGGGATAGTCGACGATGTCGAGGGTGAGCTTGCCGCCCGGCAGCATGCGCCGCCAGGCCTCGGCGGACTCGAATGCGATGGTGAGGCGCAGTTCGGAGATCGCCCGGGTCGATTCCGGCCAGACCCGCTCCTCGACGATACGGCGGATGTGATCTTCGTATTGAAAGCGCGGCACCGCGTCGTCCGGCTGCTCCTGCAGGTCGGCGCCGAGGATGCGGCCGTTGGCCTGCGCCCTGAACAGCGGCAGCCGGCCGCCGGACAGCAGGTTATGGACGAGGGCGGTGATGAACACCGTCTTGCCGGCCCGGGAAAGGCCCGTGACGCCGAGGCGAAGATGCGGATTGAAGATCGACGCGGTCCGGTCGGTGAAATTGTCGAAGACGAGGCGGGCCTCGTCGGCAATCGATGTCATGGGCGGCGCTGGTCTTCGAGGCGGGAACAGGGGCGGGGTTTCGGGGCGATGGGCCCTTCACCGGCATATAGGCATGGTGTGCCCGGCTTCGAAGGGCATTGCGGCGAACCGGCGGAAAACGCCGTTCAATCCCGACGCCGTGCCATCAGGGCCGGACGACGCGCAGGAGACGGCCAGATCGGGCGGCGATCTCGCCAAGCGGACGATCGAGACCGACGATCGCCAGGGCCGCGGTGGGAAAGCCGCCGGCGATTGTCGCGATGGCGTCTTCTTCGCCGCTGTCGCACAGAGAGCGCGTGAAGTCCTCGATCATCGGGTTGTGGCCGACGACGAGCAGGTTGCCGACGTCGCCCGCGTCCTTCGCAGCAGCGAAATAGGCATCGGCGCCGAGGGCGTAGAGTTCGTCGGCATAGGCGACCGGAACAGTCTTCCCGAATAGGGGGAGGAGCGGAGCGAGCGTATCGACCGCACGCTTCGCCGTCGAGCAGGCGACCGCGTCGACCCGCAGCGCTTCGTCCGCGAAGATCTCCGCCAACCGGTCGGCATCGGCAGCGCCGCGTTCGTCGAGCGGGCGCTGATGGTCGCGCTCGCCCGGCCGCGCCCAGGACGAATGGGCATGCCTGAGGATCAGGAGATGGTGCGCGAAGCTCGCCGTCATGGAAATTCGATAAGCCGAAACCCGTCGCCAGGCAATCGCCGCGCCGGCCACGCGATCCTCGGCGCAACCTGGTGCATGCCGGCCGATTGACGAGAGAGCGGTCCCAGAGGCGCGAAAACACCTTTGAACCCGCCGGAATTGGCCGATTGGAGGGTATCGAGGCTGGCGCGACGCTGGATCGGCAGGCGCTACGGCATCGTCCAGCGGACTGAACGTTCCAATTCGTCAAGCAAATCCGACTGTTAGAATCACATCCAGCGGGCGGCTGTGGCGTAAACTCAACTTGTTCGTCTGCCAAACCGCCGCTATAAGGCCGGCCAGCGGGAATGGAGGTGCGTGATGAGCGAAACACTCAATGCCGAACTGAAGCTGTCCGAGGACGGCCCCTTCATGAACGACCGCCAGAAGGAATACTTCCGGCGCAAGCTCCTGACCTGGAAGGCCGAGATCCTGCGCGAGGCGCGCGAGACGCTCGACACACTCGCCAACGACAACTCCAATCTCGCCGACGTTGCCGACCGCGCCTCCTCCGAAACCGACCGGGCCATCGAGCTTCGTGCCCGTGACCGGCAGCGCAAGCTGATCTCGAAGATCGACGCGGCGCTGGAGCGGATCGAGGACGGCTCCTACGGCTATTGCGAAGAGACCGGCGAGCCGATCAGCCTGAAGCGTCTCGACGCGCGGCCGATCGCCACGCTCTCCCTGGAGGCCCAGGAGCGGCACGAGCGCCGCGAGAAGGTCTATCGCGACGAATGAACCGGTCACGGGGGGGGGGGAATCACCCGCCGTCCAGAATCCGGCCCTGTGATGGCTTGCCATGTGGTTCGCCCCGCTTCGGGTCGGTCGATCAGGCGCATGCGGCAGCTCTGCCGACGCGATCGGTATCGGTGGGGGCATGGGCCTAACCTGCCGCCAGCGCCGACTTCTCCATCACGCCAAAGGAACACGGCCCGAATGTGACGGGCCGTGAAGTTTTTCGGCAAGATCTGGCTGCAGGTCGCGCGCCACAGTCGTGGGCGCCGGGACGGGCGCCCCAGAGCAGGCGCCCGGAGGCACCCACACTCCTGCGATCATTCGAAGACGGATTCTGCCTTCGCGCCGATCCTGTCCTTCGGGTCCGGGCCGAAGCGGTTGCTGCCCGTCGTTCCGTCGAGACACATCAGCACCAGGAACCAGATCGAGCCGATCAGCGGGATGAGGGTGATGAATACCCACCAGCCCCGGCGATCGGTATCGTGCAGGCGGCGGACCGAACAGGCGAGGAGGGGGATGACGTTGACGATGCCCCAGATTGCCGTCAGCACCCCGCCTTCGGCGCTTGCACTGGCGCTGAAGCCGTCGACGGTGTCGACCGCCGTCTGGGTCGGGCCGCCGAGGCCGAGCGCCGAGTCGACGAAGATCAGGACGAAACCGACCCCATAGAAGAACAGCATGTACAGCCAGTATTCCTTGCGGCGCGCCCGGCTGGAAAGATCGAAATAGCGCCGATAGGGCGCAAGCATGGTTGACACGGGGATCTCCTGACCGTTGACGACAGGCACGGCTTATAGAGCCTACCGGTCCGATGCCAAGGCTGGAGCGTTCGGTACCGTGTCCCCGTTGTCCAGTGCTCGCGAAGCGCGTTGCGATCGTCGCGCCGCGCGGCTATCACGCGGCCATGCCGCTGACCGTCGCCGCCTTCTACCGCTTCCTGCCGCTCGACGAGCTCGAGCCTCTGCGCTTCGCGCTGCTCGCCTTCTGCCGCGAGCGCGGCCTGCGCGGCACCATTCTGATCGCCCCCGAGGGCGTCAACGGGACAGTTGCGGGCCAGAAGGCCACGATGGGTGAATTTCTGACCGAACTCTCCCGCCGGTTCGGCCTGACCGACGAGCATTTGCGGCTGTCGACCGCCGCCGACTGGCCCTTCGCCCGCATGAAGGTCCGCATCCGCCCGGAGATCATCACCCTTCGCGACGAGGCGGGCGACCCCCTGGCGAAGACTGGTGTCCACGTCCCGCCGGAAGATTGGAACGCCCTGATCTCGGACCCAAGCGTTCTCCTCCTCGATACGCGCAACCACTACGAGACGAAGGTCGGGATCTTCGAGGGCGCCGTCGATCCGGGCATCGACCAGTTCACCGACTTCAAGCGCTATGTCGAGGAGAGGCTCGATCCCGCGACGACCCCGAAGGTGGCGATGTTCTGCACCGGTGGCATCCGCTGCGAAAAGGCTTCGGCCTTCATGTTGGAGAAGGGGTTCGCCGAGGTCTACCAGCTGAAGGGCGGCATCCTGTCCTATCTCGAACGGGTGCCTGAGGCTGAAAGCCGCTGGCAGGGCGACTGCTACGTCTTCGACGGCCGCGTGGCGCTGGGACACGGGCTGGCCGAAACCGACTGGACGGCCTGCTTCGGCTGCGGCGCGCCTCTGTCGGACGAGGATCGGGCGGCGCCGGAATTCGAGGAGGGCGTTTGCTGTCCCGCCTGCGCCGGGACGAAGAGCGACCAGGAGATCGCAGCGTTGCGCGAGCGGCATCAGAGGATGATTGCAGGCGAGGGGTGAGCGGCATTACGTGGAGCGATGGCTGAATCGCGTCCCCACGTTGCGGCCGTGACTACCCCCTCTGCCCTGCCGGGCGTCTCCCCCTCAAGGGGGGGAGATCGACCCCGCTCCGACGTATCGCCCTCACTTGGATGCCTCGACTTGCACGAACGCCGGCAATTCAGGCGCGGAAGCCGAAGCCGCTGATCTCCCCCCTTGAGGGGGAGATGCCCGGCAGGGCAGAGGGGGGTGCCTCGGCGCAAGCATCGATGAGAAGCGCGCCCCGACCTTTGCCGCTACTCCTTCTTCCCCCCGAGAGGTTCCGTCGCATGGCGCTTCAGCAGCGGGATCTGGGTCAGCATGAAGACGATGGTGATCGGCATCGTCGCCCAGACCTTGAAGTCGACCCACAGGTCGTCGGACACCTGTCCCGGGCCGTAATAGGCATCCGCCGCCTTCCAAACGACGACGTTGAGGATCGCCAGGAAGACGAAGAACAGGCCCCAGCGGAAGGTCAGCTTGCGCCAGCCCTCGTCGTCGAGCTTGAAGGCCTGGTCGAAGACGTAGCCGAGGAAGGATTTGCCGAACATCAGCCCGCCGAGGAGGACGGCGGCGAACAGCGCGTTGACGATGGTCGGCTTCATCTTGATGAAGGTCTCGTCCTGCAGCCACAGCGTCAGCCCGCCGAAGACGAGGACGACCACGAGCGTCACCAGCGGCATGATCGGCAGCGAACGCGTCACCGCCCAGGAGACGGCGAGCGCGATCACCATCGCCGCCATGAACAGGGCCGTCGCAATGAACAGCGGCCCGCCGAGCTCGCCGAGGATGGGGAAGGTTCGCGCCAGATCCTCGCCCCGCGAATTGGCGAAGAAGAAGACCATCAGCGGCCCCAGCTCCAGCGCGAATTTGAGCAGCGGGTTCATCTCCTTGCGGCCGGGCTTGTTGGGGGCTTCTTCGATGATGTGTTCGGTCATGGGAGAGGTTTCGCCTTCTCAGCTTCGTCATCCCGGGCTTGACCCGGGATCCATTCCAAATCGTCGGGCAAGACCAACTCTGTCGGCAGGCAGCCGTTTTTGACCGACCCGTCGCTGACATGGCTTGGAATGGATCCCGGCTCAAGGCCGGGATGACGACGTTGGGTGATTTTGCCGCGCAATTTATGGCGTTACCGCCGCTCGGCCCGTCTTAGTTCAGCGGCGTCCCCGCGATCGCGCTGGCGAAATCCTTCGCCTTGAACGGTTCGAGATCGTCGATCCCTTCGCCGACGCCGACGAAATAGACCGGCAGGCGGTGTTTCGCGGCGATGGCGACGAGGATGCCGCCGCGCGCCGTCCCGTCGAGCTTGGTCATCACCAGCCCGTTGACGCCCGAGACGTTGCGGAAGATCTCGACCTGGTTCAGCGCGTTCTGCCCGGTCGTCGCGTCGAGGGTCTGGAGCACGGTGTGCGGCGCGTCGGGCTCGCGCTTGGCGAGGACGCGGTTGATCTTTTCCAGCTCGGCCATCAGCTCGGCCTTGTTCTGCAGCCGGCCCGCCGTGTCGATGATGAGGACGTCGGAATCGTTCTCCACCGCCCGGTCGTAGGCCTCGAAGGCGAGCCCCGCCGCATCGGCGCCGATCTGCTTGGCGACCACCTCCGAGCCAGTGCGCTCGCCCCAGATCTTCAGCTGCTCAACGGCGGCGGCGCGGAACGTGTCGCCGGCGCAGAGCGTGACCTTGAGGCCGCCGCGGGTGAGCTTGGCCGCGAGCTTGCCGATGGTCGTCGTCTTGCCGGTGCCGTTGACGCCGACGACCAGGATGACGTGCGGCTTCTTTTCCAGATCGAGCTCCAGCGGCTGGGCCACCGGGGCCAGCGTCTTCTCGATCTCCTCGGCGAGGATGCGGCGCACCTCGGCGCCGGCGATCTCCTTGCCGAAACGGCCTTCCGACAGCCGATCGGTGATCCGCATCGCCGTCTCGACGCCAAGATCGGCCTGGATCAGGATGTCCTCGAAATCCTGGAGCGTGTCCTCGTCGAGCTTGCGCTTGGTGAACAGCGCGGTGATCGAGCCGGAGAGCTGGCTGGAGGAGCGGGCGAGACCCTGGCGCAGGCGCTCGGCCCAGGAAATGCGCGGTGCCGATGCCGCTGGAGCCTCGACCGGCTTTTCGCGCAACCGAAAACCGGCATCGGCCGGAACGGGCGCGCGCGGCGGAGCGGCGGGCACGACCGGCGCCGCCGGCTCGCTGCGCTCGTCTTCCTCTTCGGGGGGGAGATCGGCTTCCAGCCAGGAGAAGTCGGCGCCGTCCTCGTCGAGGTCGTCCTCCTCGCCGGGTTTCGCCGGCTCGATGCCGACATGATCCTCTTCGCGGGCCGGTTCGACCTCGGGGGCGACCGCCTCGGCTTCCGGTGAGGGCTCCCGCGTCGCGGTCTCGACCGGCTCGACGCGCTCTTCGAGAAAGGAAAAGTCCGCCGGGCTCTCGGGGAGCGGCTCGGCGGTGTCGAGGAAGGAGAAGTCGACTTCCTCTTCTTCCGTCTCCGCATCGGCCGTCACGAATGGGCGCGGCTCCGGGTCGATCCGCTCCAGTGCCGGAGCGCCGGCATCGAGCTCTTCTAGCTGCCGCTCATCCTGGACGGTGGAGTTTTTTTTTGAGCCCCGCCGACTGGCTCGGTGGCCGTCGACGCTTCCTCACCGCGTGGCTTCAGCGGCGTGATACCGCCCTCGTCGGATGTATCGGCGCCGGCCTCGGCGTCGGCGACGGAACTCGCCGCCGCCTGCGGCCGCACGTCTGGATCGGGCGCATCCTCCCGCCCGAACTCCGAATCGGAGGGGCGGGGCGTCTGGCCGTGTTCCGGCGTACGCGCCTCTTCGCTGTCGGAACCGAAGGAGAAGATCCGCCGGAAGAAGCCCTTTTTCTCAGCCATGCCTGTCCTTCGTCGTTCTAGCCGGCCTTCGCCGGCGAGGGGGCCGCATCGGCCGGACGCGCGTTCGCGGCTCCTTCCGAGGCACCGGTAATGATAGCGTCGACGATCTCGCCGGGGAGGCCGGCTTCGATCCGGCACAGGGTAAAGTTCTCCGCCCGGCCAACGCCTTCGCGCTCGATCAGGACCGACTGCCGGCTGCCGACGAGGCCGGCGAGGTGTGCCGTGTGGGCGGCCTCGCCCTTTGCCCGCAGCCGCGCGGCCCGCTCCTTGATCACGGGCTTTGCCAGCTGCGGCATGCGCGCCGCCGGCGTGCCCTCGCGCGGCGAGAACGGAAACACATGCAGGAACGTCAGCCCGCATTCCTCGACGATCGCCAGCGAATTCTGAAACATGTCCTCGGTCTCGGTCGGGAAACCGGCGATGATGTCGGCGCCGAAGACGATGTCGGGGCGCTTGTCGCGGATCTCCGCGCAGAATCTGATCGAATCGTCGCGCGAATGCCGGCGCTTCATCCGCTTTAGGATCATGTCATCGCCGGCCTGCAGCGACAGGTGCAGGTGGGGCATGAAGCGCCTCTCCGAGGCGATCGCCTCGATCAGCGCCTCGTCGGCCTCGATGGAATCGATCGAGGAGAGCCGCAGCCGCTTCAGGTCGGGCACGTGGCGGAGGATGGCCTGGACGAGGTGGCCGAGCCTCGGGCCGCCGGGTAGATCTGCGCCCCAGCTGGTCATGTCGACGCCCGACAGCACGACCTCGTTGTAGCCGGAGCCGACCAGCCGCTTCATCTGCTCGACGACCGCACCCATCGGCACCGAGCGCGAATTGCCCCGCCCATAGGGAATGATGCAGAAGGTGCAGCGGTGGTCGCAGCCGTTCTGGATCTGCACGATGGCGCGCGAGCGGCCCTCGATCGCGTCGATCATGTGACCGGCGGTCTCGGTGACGCTCATGATGTCGTTGACGCGAACCTTTTCCTCGGCCGAGACGCCGAAGTCCGGAAGCTTGCGATAGCTCTCGGCGGAGAGCTTTTCCATGTTGCCGATGACGGCGTCGACCTCGGCCATCTCGGCAAACCGGCCCGGTTCGGTCTGCGCCGCGCAGCCGGTGACGACGATGCGGGCCTCCGGGTTCTCGCGCCGCGCCTTGCGGATCTGCTGGCGCGCCTGGCGCACCGCTTCGGCCGTCACCGCGCAGGTGTTGAAGACGATGGCGCCGCGCGCCTCCTCGCCGAGGCCGGCCGCTTCCGCCTCGCGCTTCATCACCGCCGACTCGTAGGTGTTGAGCCGGCAGCCGAAGGATACGACCTCGACGCCCATCAGCCGATCTCCCGCTCCTCGGCGGAATCGGCAACGGTGTCCCGGAGATAGTCGCCGGTCTCGGGGTCGAGCCGGCCGGACCATTCCCATTCGGCCGGCCCGGTCATGATCACATGGTCGTCGTCGCGCCACCGAATCGTCAGCGTGCCGCCGGGCTGAGTGACGGCGACTTCACGGCCGGTGCGCCGGGTGCGGGCGGCGGAAACGGCGGCGGCACAGGCGGCCGAGCCGCAGGCCCGGGTCAGACCGACGCCGCGCTCCCATGTCCGCATGGTGAGCGAGGATGGGGACGTCACCTCTGCAATCGAAATGTTCGCCCGCTCGGGGAAGATCGGATGGTTTTCGAGGACCGGCCCGAAGCGGTCGAGGGCGAAGGCGTTCACGTCCTGCTTGACCCAGAAGATCGCATGGGGATTGCCCATGGAGACGACCGAGGGCGAATGCAGCACCGGCGCGTCGATCGGGCCGATCTGGAGTTCGATCGCCCGAGTGTCGCGAAACTCCTCGGCGAGCGGGATTTCCTGCCAGGAAAAACGCGGCTTGCCCATGTCGACGGAGATCGTCCCGTCCTCGTGCTCCTCGGCGAGAATCAGGCCCGCTCTCGTCTCGAAGGTGAAATGCGTGCGGCCGGTTTCGGCGGCGAGCGCCTGGACGACGCAGCGCGTACCGTTGCCGCAGGCCTCCGCCTCGGACCCGTCGGCATTGATGATCCGCACATAGGCATCGGTGCCCGGCGTCGCAGGGCGATGGATTGCCATGATCTGGTCGAAATGCGTTTCCGCTCCCGCCGCAAGCGTGCGCGCAGCCTCGGGGCGCACGCGCGACTGCAACTCGCGCAGATCGACCACGAGGATCTCGTTGCCGCAGCCATTCATGCGGGCAAAGGGGGCAGAGGAAAGTGCCAAGGTGTTCGGACCGGTCGCTGCAACAATCGAGCCGTATATGGCAAGAAACGGCGACGATTGCCACCGGGAGCACGGACTCTCCGGCTCATGCGTACGAAGACGCCGCGCGGCGGGGCCGGCGGCGTCTTATCCTGCAGTTGGGGATGTGAAAGACGGCGTTAGCGCGTGACCGCAAAAGCCGGTGCTTCGACCTTCCAGGAACCATCCTCGCTCCGCACCGAGATCTGGTAGTCGTCGGCGGGAAGGTCGGCCGGCAGCTTGATGGCGGCCTGCAGGGTGCCTTCGGGCGTCGTCCGCGCTTCGTCGAGTTGGGCGAAGGCAGCCCTTGGACTGCCGCCGCCGATGATCACCGCCTGATCCTTCGGAAGACCGGTTGCGGAGACCGTGACGGTGGCGCCGGGAGAAGGCGAGGCCGGGTCGAGCGAGACCTCGGCCGGCTGCTGTCCCTCGCTGAGGCCGAGCCGTGTGCCCAGATCGCGGATGTTCGACTGCAGCTGCGGATTGTCGCTCAGAAAGCCCTCCACCGACGACTTTACCTGCGAGCCGACATTGTCGGCGGCTTGTGAAAGCCCTTCGCCGGCGCTCGTCGCCATCGATTTCAGCGTGTCCATCCGTCCCGTCAGGCTGACGGACTGGCCGACCCGCAGGTCGGCCGATCCGTCGATGCGCGGATTGGCCCTCAGGATCAGGCCCTCCGACACGGCGCACCGCGATGCGATCGAGCTCAACGTGTCACCCGGCTCCACTTCGACCTCGCGGCCGCAAGGCTCAGCAGTTTGGGCGTAGGCGGAAGAGGCCGTGAATGTGGCGACGATCAGTCCGCTCACTGCGAGGGCGCGTGTCAGCATGTTGTTTCTCCGGTTACGGCTGGCGTCGATTACTGGCCGGTGGTGGTGCCGGTACCGGTGGCGCCGTCCGGAGTGGTTCCGGCAGCCCCGTCCGTTCCGCCCGCCGCGCTCCCGGTGTCGGCATTGCCCGTCGCAGGCGTCGTGGCGGGGGCAGGGGCGGGAGTGACTTCCCCGCCGGTGCTGCTGGCCGTACCGGCCGCCGGCTCGCTCGTGGCCGGCTCGGTCGTGACCGCCTCGTTGTCCGCTCCGCCGAAATAATTGCCGTTCAGGAGGAAGTAGCCGCCGATGATGACGACAACGATGACGATGCCGGCGATCAGCCAGCCGGACCCGCCACCACCGCCGCCGCCGCGGTCGTTGTTGACGATCGTCGTCCTGTCCCGGTCAGGCGTTCGCCCGTTCGTATTGCTCATGATCCAGCGCTCCAACTCTTTGCCGCGTCGTCGCCAATCCCTCCGATCCCGAAGTTGTCCGAATGGGCGTTTCGCGGCATGTCCCTATCGACGGAGAAATGTCGGCCGGAGGCGAACGTTCCTCGGCTGCCGCGGAAATGTGCATCGGGTGCCTGGCAGTGGGGCAGGCCCAGCGAGGAGACGCCGAGGCAGAAAGCGCCGGAGGAGGCCTGGACCGGGGCTCATGTTCGCGGATTGAAGCATGAGCGAACGACGGCGCGATTGCGCCGCTCCGTCGACATCAAGCGAGATGTCAATGTAATGCTATGGATCAAGGATTCGATTTAAGCAATTGTAATCTATCGGTTATAATCAATCATATCATTCTCCCCTGCGCGGGGTGCGAGTCGACGCCGACCCGCTATTTCTCCCAATCCGTCCCGATTGCATCACGGTCGAGGTCCTTCGCCGCTTCGACGATTTCGCGGTTTTCCTTCAGGTCGTCGCCATTCGCCTTCTCAGGATAATCCGCGTCTTCCGCGTCGCGCGTCAGGGCGAGCTTGAACAGCATCGGGAAATGGTCCGAGCCGATATGTTCGAGCCGCTGCATTGCGATGAAGTCGAAGCGGGCATTGTGGAAAAGGTGGTCGAGCGGCCAGCGCAGCAACGGGTAACGCGCATCGAAGGTGTTGTAGAAGCCGCGGCCGACGCGCGGGTCGAGCAGCCTCGAGACGCGCTGGAAATGGCGCGTCGTATGCGACCACGCGACGTCGTTGAGATCGCCGCAGACGATGGCGGGCAGCGGATCCTCTTCGATCAGTTCCGCGACCCGGATGAGCTCGGCGTCGCGTCCCGACGAGTCCGCATAGGGAACCGGCGGCTCCGGATGAACGCAGTAGAGCGAGAAGTCGTGGCCGCTCCGAAGCGTTACCCGGGCGATGATCGAGGGAACTTTCTCCATGACCAGATTGGCGAGCCGAACGTCGGAAAGCGGCAGCTTCGAATAGAGGATCATGCCGTAGCTGTTGTCGAGCGGCTGCGCCACGACATACGGCATGGTCCGTCCGAGCGGCTCCAGCGCCTCGGCCCAGCCATCGTCGACCTCCATGAACAGCGCCAGATCGGGCGCCTCGCGCTCGATGAGCTCGACGGCGTCCCGGTAGCGCCGGTTCGACATCTTGACGTTGTAGGAAACGATCGACACGGTGTTCGGCCCGTTCGGATCGCCCTCGTAGCGCTTCGACTGGCGCGGCCGCAGGGGCAGGAACTGGGCGATGCAGGCGGCCTGGACGCCGGCGACGATCAACAGGCCGGCAACGATCCAGTTGCGCGCGTTCCCGTCAAGAAGCCAGATCGACAGCGCTCCGACGATCAAGGTGATCGCCAGGATCTGGAGACGCGGGAAGGCGAAGACCCGGACCGAGCCGTGGGGAATGTGGAGAAACGGGATTCCGGTCGCGGCCAGAAGGATCAGGGTTAGGGCTGCGAACAAAAGGTCCATCTCGGACGAATGCTCCGGCTGATTGGGGGCTGGCTCTGGCGAGACCCGGTTTGAATCGCGCACGCGCATCGTGTGGCGGCTGCAGCCAAACTATCCGCTCGGCGGCCGTCTTCCATGGCGAAGCCAAAGAAATCTCCGCAGGTCGCCAAGCGCCGTCAAAGAGCCAGCGCGGCCTTTCGGCCGCGCTGGTCCCACCTTTCGGCTCGCTTTTGGGGCGTTGAAGCGAGCGAAAGAGTTCGGTGAACTGATGTGGCCGCGCGGTCAGGATGCGCCCGCCGGCGGTTTTCGCCAGCCCCCAAACGGGGGTAAGGCAATGCCCCTTGTCGCCGACACCGTCAGAGTGGAAAGCCAGGAGCCGTTTTTGCAGCGGTGGGCGAAGAAATTCGCCGCGTCGAGAGCCGCTTTCGCACAAACCCTTTCACCAGCTCAGGTTTTTCCTTGAGCCGGATTTCTTGCGGCACAACCGATCGTCCCGGAGGAGCGGGTCGGGGACTTTCACGGTGAGGGCCGGCACGGCGGGGTGTGGCTGGCGAGCCGGCCGCAGCGAGAGGATTCCATCGAAGCCGGAGCAGCCCCTGGCCTTCGCGAAGGTGTGTTGCCGGCGCCTCAGACGCTGGCGAGGGCCGCGATTCGCATCGCAATTTCCGGCTGGCGGCGAACCCCGAGCTTGTCACAGACATGCTTCAGCCGCTTGCGGATGGTCTGTTCGGAGAGCCCGGCCTCCTCGGCGAAGGCTTTCACCGTCAGCCCCCGATAGATGCCGACGGCGAGGGCAGCCTCGCCGTTGCTAAGGCCGGTGGCGCTGCGCAAGAAGGCGATGTCGGGCACGCGCTTTTCCGCCGGGTCGACGAGTTTGACGACGCCGTAGCGGGCGCGTCCGTCATGGGAGGGCGCCGCGAAGAAACGCAGGAAGAGCGGGACACGGCCGTTCGGCCGTGGCACCGGAACCGGCCTCGGCAACGTCAGGTCGGTGCCGGCGAGGACGCGGATGGTCTTGCCGACGGCCCGAGTGATCGCCTCGGTCACCTCCGGCTGGCCGGCCATCAGCCGGTGGCCGACGAGGCGCAGCCCGTGCCGCCCGTCGATGAGCCGTCTGCCGGCCGGATTGAGGTGGACGAGGAGGCCGTTGACGTCGAAGATGGCGATCGCGTCGTCAAGTCCGTCGAAGGCGGCGAGGGCGCCCTGGCGAGCGATCGCACCGTTCGGCACGATGTCCCTGAGATGGGTGATCCGGGCGAGATGATTGGCGAAGATCATCAGGCTCGGCTGGTCCTTGCGCCAGCCCGCCGGATGGGCGCGATGGCGATGGGCCCCGACGACGACGAGGCCGTCCTCGCTGCGCCCGAACACGATCGCCGAGTTCCAGCATTCCGGGTGCCGCCGGTAGAATTCCTGATGGACCGGACAGTTCGCGATCTCCTCCGGGCTCATCAGGTCCTCGGTGGTCACGAATCCGCTCGGCCGGGCGATCAGACGCGGGAACCGGGCGTCCCGCGGCAGATAGGTGGTGACGTATTCGAGCGCCGATTCGGGATCGAAGGGATAGGTGAACTGCCGGGCGGTGCCGTCGTTTCCCGCCGTGACGAGGTTGAACCGGTCGGCGCCCGTCGCCTCGGCACCATGCCGGACGGTCTCCTGCCAGTCGCTGCCGTTCGCCAGCGATCGATAGAGCCCGTCGAGGGCGCCGGTCAGCGTCGTCAGCGTCTCGGTCATCGATCGACGATCGGTGGTTCCGACAACCGCCACCTGGCTCGCCGCATCAAGGCACCGCGATCGTCCGCCCCGTGCCGGACGAGGCGGCGAGGGAGCCGCGTCGCAATCTCGGCCGACAGGATGGTGATCGTCGTGGCCCGCACGGCCGGTCCGCGATCTTCGGCTGAATCGTGGATGCGAATGTGAAAGCCCTCCTCATCCGGCGCGGATGGTCTTCGCCGCCTGGCCGAATGAGACCGATCCACTTCGATGTCGATAGCTATGCCTCTGCGTTCCGCCAAGAATAGTGTCAAAACCGTCATGCGATCATCGCGTTATCCCCTCGGTGTGAAAAGCATAGCAAGAGCTCGATAAGTCATCAATGTTGTCGTTTCGCAGTGATCGGCCACGGCCAGTCTCCGCGGCGCGCCGACGGACGTTGCGGTATCCACGGCAGCCGCGACGGCGTTCCGCCACTTCGTGCTGCGGCATCGATCAGCGGTTTCGACGCTGCAGCCGAGTGGCGCCAGGGCAGGGCCGGCGTGATGCAAGGCTCTCCATCGCCGCGAACGGGCGGTGACTGGCGTGTCGCCGAACATCCGCGCAGCGACGGGTAGCCGGACGAGGAAGGGTGTGGCAGAGAACCGGTCGTGTGGTGTCCCGGCCGCCTGCGATCGGACGCCAATCTCAAACCAGCGCCCCCCCCTCGACGCGCGCCAGCCTTCTCCGCGAGCTCATGTGTAGCGTATCCGCGTCGCCGCGATGTCCTCCGTAAACAGCCCACCTTCCAGCGTCGACGAAGAAGGCTCCGACGCCGCCGCCGCGCCCGTCAGGCCGCTCGAGCGGCTGCGGGCGCTGCTTCGCTCGAACGAAATCTGGTTCACCGCGCTGGCGGCGTTGCTCGGTGTTGCCGCCGGCGCCTTCACGGTCTGTCTGCAACTGGCCGCCCATGGCATCCAGGCGCTGGTCTACGGTCTCGACCTGTCGGAACGCCTCAGCACCCAGCCGTCGCTGAACTGGATGCAGCTTCTGGCGCTTCCCGCCGGCGGCGCGGCGCTGGCGCTGTTCACCTGGCTGGTCAAGGGGCGCAAGCGGGCCCTCG
Organism: Jiella pacifica; assembly: GCF_010500815.1. Lineage (GTDB taxonomy): Bacteria > Pseudomonadota > Alphaproteobacteria > Rhizobiales > Rhizobiaceae > Jiella > Jiella pacifica. The sequence continues at coordinate 34,225 of NZ_JAAAMG010000010.1, read as the reverse complement.
TCGACGCGGTCGAGGCGAATGCGCTGCATGGCGGCCAGATGTCGATGAAGGACAGCTTCATCGTCTCCGGCCAGACGCTGGTCTCCAACGGCTTCGGCGCCTCGGTGGGGCTGGAGGCCGCCTATGCGCAGATGGGCTCGGGCTTTGCCTCCTTCGCCGGCCGCTTCCTCGCCGTGCGCCGCTCCGACATGCGCACCCTCGTCGGCGCCGGGGCGGGGGCGGGCATCGCCGCGGCCTTCGGCACACCGCTCGCCGGTGCCTTCTATGCCTTCGAGATCGTCATGGGCGCCTATACGCCGTCCACCATCGCGCCCGTCGCTGCCGCCTGCGTTGCCGCCGTGCTCACCGCCCGCGGTCTCGGCGAGGTGCCCTATCTGATCGCCTCGGGCGGCTCGGGGCCGATCGACCTCACGCACTACCTCCTCTATGTCGCCCTGGCGGCGCTCTGTGCCGGCCTCGGCATCCTTTTGATGCGGACGATCTCCGTCGTCGAGGCGCTGACCAAGCGCGCGAAGCTGCCGGTCTGGGCCAAGCCCGCCATCGGCGGCGCGCTCCTGATGCCGCTCGCCTATCTGACGCCGCAGGTGCTCTCCTCGGGCCATTCGGCGCTCTATCTCGACATTTCCGGCGGCCTGCCGACGCTATTTCTCTTCACCGTCATTCTCGCCAAATGCGCCGCCTCGGTGATCTCGCTCGGCTTCGGGTTCAGGGGCGGGCTGTTCTTCGCCTCGCTCTTCGTCGGCTCGCTGTTCGGCCAGCTCTATGCCGACGTCCTGTTCCTCCTTGCGGGCCACGTCGTCGTCGAGGCGCCCCATGCCGCGCTGGTCGGCATGGCGGGGCTCGCCGTCGCAGTGATCGGCGGGCCGCTGACCATGGCGATGCTCGTTCTCGAGACGACGCAGAACCTGTCGCTCACCGGCGTCGTCCTGGTCGGCTCGCTGGTCGCCAGCACCATCGTCCGGGTGTTCTTCGGCTACTCCTTCTCCACCTGGCGGCTGCATCTCAGGGGCGAGACCGTCCGCTCCGCACGGGATGTAGGCTGGGTGAAGACGCTGACCGCCGGCCGGATGATGCGCCGCGAGACCCGGGCGACCCCGGCCGCCCTGACCATCGCCGAGTTCCGCCGTCGCTTCCCCCTCGGCTCCACCTCCCGCGTCGTCGTGATCGACGAGAAGGAGCACTACGCCGGCATCGTCGTCACCCCCACCGCCTACGCCGACAGCCTCGACACCGCCGCGCCCATCAGCGAAGTCGCCGTCCTCACCGATGCGGCGCTGCGCCCGGAGATGGACATCTCCAAGGTCATGGAAGCCTTCGACACGGCGGCCGCCGACGAACTCGCGGTCGTCGGCGCGGAGGGGCAGGTGCTGGGGCTCCTGTCGGAAAGCTTCGTCAGGAAGCGCTACGCCGAGGAGATGGAGAAGAACCAGCGGGATCTGTTCGGGGAGAGGGGGTGAGTGTGGGGGTGGTTTGGGCCGGAAGCTGCCTGGCAGATCTGGGGCAATTGAGCCGACAAGCCGACGTTCCTCTTACGACCCTATCGAGCCTATCGGCTCCATGGAAACGGACATCTAAAACTGTCGGACGGGTTCCCATGGGTTCAGTCTCGCCGCTTCCAGGCGTCTTCCCAGGTGTCGAGCGACATGGGCAACCTCGTGCCAGGCGGCCGTTCGGCTTCCCGCCGTCGCTCCTCAGCGTGGATCGCTAGCGTGAGATACATGATCGCGGCCCGAGCGAGCTTAAGTTGGCGGCTGGTGCGGGCGGCGAGGTCTTCGAAGGAGAGGTCAAAGATACCGGGCGCTGTCTCGGGGGACGGTGAGATCGAGACAGCTCGTAGAAACATGTCGTGGACGCTGACGAACTTGTGCTCCAAGTGGTTGCGTAGCTCGTAGATCGCCTGGGCATCGGGCTCGGTGACGTCCTTAAAGTCGTTCTCGAAGATGTCTTTCGACAGCCAGAAGAGTCCGCGGAGCGGCCAGTTGGCGAGCCCGTCGAAGGTGGGATGGAGGGATTTGCCCTTGCCTTTTACGAACCAGAGGTTCCGGAAGCTGACCTGCCGCTCTGGATGGCCGAGACCTAGGTAGGTGTTGAGGCAGAAGGCTACTTTGTCGAAGATCGAATATGCGTGGCGGAACGCCATCTTCAAACGCTCGACGGCGAAACCGACTGACGGATAGTCTAGGGTGTTGTAGACCTGCACAGCACGGTCGGCAAAGTGGACGCCGCCGGCAGTTAGACCTTCCCAGCAAGCGAAACGGGCCGCCGCATACTCCTGCTTGATCAGGTTGAAGTAGACGATGACCGGCGGCGGACCGGGGCCCTCATCCAAGCCGACGACCGTGATAGAAGGCAGCATCATCACGTCGCGCGCCGCGATATCGAATGGGCCGGCGTCATTTAGTGGGTTGATGAATAGCCGACGCGCCAGACACCAGCGACGATATTCGCGTTCGCGACGGCCTCGGCCCAGGGAATGCCCACGAAGGTCCAATTCGATAGGGTTGGCGGTCAGGTACGCGTCGAGTGCTTGAGCGTGTTTCGCAAAGTAATCCAGGGCGGGTTCGAGCCCATCACTCTCGATGATGGCATTGGGGTCGATGGCTCGGCGGAAGGCTTGGTGCGCGGCGGCAGCAATGACATAGTTGTGGCCGGGATCATGCAGGTTGGCGGCATAGTGGGAAAGGCCGATGCCGCGATTTCCGTTGGCCATGGCCATATTAGGGACCAAGGCGAGCGCTCGATCCCAAACCTCGATGGCTTCGACGAACCGGCCGATGTGGTTAAGGACGTTGCCCAGGTTGGTAAGCGCTTGGGCGCGCTGGATCAAGCCGAGAGCTTCGAAGCCTTCGCTTGCCACCGCGCGCCGGAGCGCGAGCAGCTCCTGGTCGATCTCGTTCGAGCGCCAAGTCCACGTCTGGTGGGTCAGCGACTGATCCCGTCGAATTCTCCAGAGGTTGGCTGTGAAATAGTGCCAGCGTGCACGATGGGCCGGGCAGAGATCACGCACCTTTAAACTCGTTAGCACGGCCTCGGCTCGATCCAAGCCTACGGGGCTCGCAGCTTCGGCACTAAGGTCCACCAACAGGGCGGCCAAGGTCATCGCATCGTCGTCGGACAGGCTCGTTGGGTCGATAGTGAGCAGCTTGCTGAGATCTGAGCTGTTCTCGAAATCCGCCATGGTGGTTCTCTCGGGTATGCCGTGACGCTCGTACCGTCTGCTATACTAAGAAGCATGGACGGCGAATCAGATCTTTCCGACGTCGGAGAGCGGGCGCCCTCTGCCGAGGTTTGGCGAAGCCGCCAGATCCATTGGCAGGACCGCGCCACTTGGTTCAGCGCGTTGGAAACGTGGCTTGAAAGGGAGTGGCGGCCGGGCGGCAAGTCCCGTCTCAAAAAGCGAAAGCTCGATCTCTGCTGGGACGACAGCGACTGGCTGGATAATCTTGACCGCCATGTGCGGCCGAGCGTGGAGGCGTTGATCGAGGGGTTGGCGGATGCTCTCGCTAAAGCGAAGCTACGGACCTTTCATGGCTGCCGCGTGCCGGATGCTGGAGTTTTCCATCGAGAGGGATTGCGGCTCAACGCCCCGGCGGAGCTCGAAGCGTTGGCGCGCCGCTTAGTCGCCGAGGATGACTACTTGGCCCCGATGCGCCCGAAGATCGAAGGGATGATCGCTGGGTTCGACGGCCGGGAGCGCGACACCGGACGGCTCTATGTTTGCGTCGATGAGCGGTCGCAGCTAGACCGCAGCGGCCACTACCTCCTATTTGGTAGTGAGTGGCTTCAGTGCCTGCTCGGTTGGGGCGGTCATCGCGCATTAAAGCGGTATGGGACGCCAACCTTAGTGGAAGTCGATCTACCCTTTGACTGGACATCGGAGGGAACGCGCCGAGCATTCGCTCGGCATCTGCTGCAGGAGTGGACGCGGGTTCTTGTGATGGGGGAGACCTTCTCGCCGATCCTCGATTTCTCGGTAATCCTGCGACGCGACATTCCTGCCGAGATGGTAGTCGGACACTCGCATCCCAGGGTGCTGAAGAACCCCTACAATCATTACCTACCGGAACAAACAGCAGATCCGACCTGTCCGCACTGCGTGGGTAACTCCGACGTATAAGGGAAGGCTTTCCCTTGGCCCGACCACCGGCGCAGTGAACCGAATGACAAGCCGGGCATCTCCGAGCTCTTAAAAAGCGCGAACTTATGGCGCGGATGTCCGCTTATGGGCACCGGGCTTGGATACGGCAACGACCGGGACGGGCGCGAAGCTGACGCCTGCTCGGCGCCCAAGTTTTGAGGAGCAGCAGTCCCTGCTTTCGTCATCCTCGGCCCGATAGGGTCGGGGATCCATGCCTCGCCGGCTCAGGAGCAGTCCACTAACGGGCGGGCCGTCTTCCTGCACCGAAGCAGAGGCGGATAGGGCGAGGCATGGATCCCCGTGCTGTCGCACGAGGATGACGAAAACGGGGAGGGCGGCGCCTCGTTTTTGCGACGCTGAAAGCCGAGAAGGACAACCGAAACAATGTCCTGCTCCCTCGTCACATCACCGCGACGAAAAAACTTATCCCCAACCCTCTCACCGCCCGTACAATCTCCGCACCGTCTTCCCGGAGGGACACGGACGATCGCCGGGATCGTTCGGGAAGGCGGGCGGTGTCCGCGGCGCGGGACCCTTCCGGAGGGTTTTCGCGGCTCGGACGGGTTCGAGGCTCCGCCGGCCCCTCGCGTACTACGGCGCGGGTGCGGATCGGTCCGCTTGAGGGGAAAATCCTGAAAAGGGGTTTTCCGTGAAGCGCCGGCAGCCGGTCTTCCAACCCGCAACCCGCCCCGAGGCGACAGCCGAGGGACGGGCGGGCGAAGAAGGCCCCAAGGGCCCGAAAAAACACCGTGCGGAGCGCCGGAGGCGAGCCGTAGAATGCCAAAAGTTCGGAGGGCTTGCCTCCGGCGTTCCGCTGTCTCCATGTCGGGACGGCGCGAGGACACCGCTGTGGCTTCCGGTGGAAGGCAAGCGGGACGAACTGGCCGACACCCGGAGCGCATGGCGCGGCCGGGCACTCCCGCGCGCGGTCCGTCCTGTGCGGGCGGAAGGCGATCTGGCCGGCGATGGCGCTGCAAAGACGCCGAGACGAGGCCTCGACCTTGACATCCGCCCCCCATCCTGCTTGAAACCCCGCAAATCCGCGACAAGCCGTCCGCGATCCGCCGACCGGGCCCCTCGTCCTGACAGGAAATTCCTGACAGGAATACCGAGCCGCCCGGAGGTCCACATCCCCCAGCGAGTTTCGCCCGGGGATGCGCTCATGCTTTGTGCCGATCTTTGGCCAGACATGAGGGTTTGCGAGCCGGTCCTGTCCGCCCCACCTTTCGGGTCACACCGGAAGGACGGAAGGAAGCTTGATGTTCGATTCGCTCCAGGACCGCCTCGGGTCCATCCTGAACGGCCTCACCGGCCGCGGCGCGCTCTCCGACAAGGACGTGTCGGCGGCGCTGCGCGAGGTGCGCCGGGCGCTTCTGGAGGCCGACGTATCCCTCGAAGTGGTGCGCGGCTTCACCGACCGGGTGCGCGAGAAGGCCGTCGGCGCCGAGATCCTCAAGTCGATCAAGCCCGGCCAGATGGTCGTCAAGATCGTCCATGACGAGCTGGTCGCGACGCTGGGCGAGACCCAGGTGCCGATCGATCTCAATGCGCCGGCCCCGGTCGTCGTGATGATGGTCGGCCTGCAGGGCTCCGGCAAGACGACGACGACGGGCAAGATTGCCAAGCGGCTGACCGAGCGCCAGAAGAAGAAGGTCCTGATCGCCTCGCTCGACACGCGGCGCCCGGCCGCGCAGGAGCAGCTGAGGATCCTCGGCGAGCAGACGGGCGTCGCCACCCTGCCGATCATCGCCGGGCAAGGCCCGGTGGAGATCGCCGGCCGGGCCGAACAGGCCGCCCGCCTCGGCGGCTACGACGTCGTCATCCTCGACACCGCCGGCCGCACCCATATCGACGAGCCGCTGATGGTCGAGATGGCCGACATCAAGGCCAAGACCCGGCCGCATGAAATCCTGCTCGTCGCCGACTCGCTGACCGGCCAGGACGCCGTCAATCTCGCCCGTTCCTTCGACGAGCGCGTCGGCATCACCGGCATCGTCCTCACCCGTGTCGACGGCGACGGCCGCGGCGGTGCGGCCCTGTCCATGCGCGCCGTCACCGGCAAGCCGATCAAGCTGATCGGCGTCGGCGAGAAGATGGATGCGCTGGAGGATTTCCATCCCTCGCGCATCGCCGACCGCATCCTCGGCATGGGCGACATCGTCTCGCTGGTCGAGAAGGCTGCCGAAAACATCGACGCGGAAAAAGCCGCGGCGATGGCCAAGAAGATGCAGTCCGGCAAGTTCGACCTGAACGATCTGGCCGATCAGATCGGCCAGATGCAGAAGATGGGCGGCATGGGCGGGATGATGGGCCTGATGCCCGGCATGGGCAAGATGAAGGGCCAGATGGCCGCCGCCGGCCTCGACGACAAGATGCTGAAGCGCCAGCTCGCGATCATCTCCTCGATGACCAAGGCCGAGCGCGCCAACCCGGATCTTCTCAAGCACTCGCGCAAGAAGCGCATCGCTGCGGGCTCCGGCACCAATTCTGCCGACATCAACAAGCTGCTCAAGATGCACCGCCAGATGGCCGACATGATGAAGTCCATGGGCAAGGGCGGCAGGGGCGGCATGATGCAGAAGATGATGGGCGGCCTTGCCGGCAAGATGGGCCTGCCCGGCGGCGGGATGCCCGGCGGCATGCCCGACCTGTCGAAGATGGACCCGAAGGAACTCGAAGCCCTCGCCAAGGCCGCCCAGTCGGGCGGCATGCCGGGTATGCCCAAGGGCCTGCCCCCCGGCTTCGGCGGCGGCGGCGGAATGCCGGGCGGCTTTCCGGGACTGCCCGGATTGCCGGGCAAGAAGAAGTAGCGGAGCCGGTCGGCTCCTCGCCAGACACACCAACGCAATCGATACGGATGCCGGCGGTTCAAGAAGGCCGGCACCGAGACAACCTCAGAAGGAAATGAAACATGCCCCTGAAGATGCGCCTGGCCCGTGCCGGCTCGAAGAAGCGCCCCTACTACCACATCGTCGTCGCCGATGCCCGTTCGCCCCGCGACGGCCGCTTCATCGAGCAGATCGGGGCGTGGAACCCGATGCTGCCGAAGGACGCCGAGCGCGTCACGCTGAAGGAAGACCGGATCAAGCATTGGCTGTCGGAAGGCGCCCAGCCGACCGACCGCGTGCTGCGCTTCCTCGACAAGGCCGGCATCGCCTCGCGCGGCGAGCGCAAGAACCCGACCAAGGGTCTGCCGGGCAAGAAGGCGCAGGAGCGCGAGGCCGAGCGCAAGCAGCGCGAGGAAGACGCCGCTGCTGCCGCCGCCGAGGCCGAGGCCGCCAAGAACGCGCCCGCCGAGACACCGGCCGAGGAAGCGCCGGCCGAATGACGGCCTCAGCCCGCGGTTGAAGCGGTCTCTTCGAAAGTCCCGACGGGCGGCGTCATCGACGCCGCCCGTTTCATTTTATGATACCAATTGCTTAGAACTTTATCGTTTTATAACGCGACGGTAAGCTTTACCTCAAAATAATGCCTCCGCGACGAATCGATGCAGGTCGCGCCGATTTCGCCGATTTTCACCCTGCGCCGAGCGTACTGCGACCGAGCCATGGATACATTTTGGATGGAAGCCATGCCCATGGACAGCCGATACGAAGCGGACGCGATCGGCGACCTGTTCCAGCTCGCGCCGCTGCCGCTCTGGCTGGAAGACTTCAGCGCCGTGAAGATCCTCCTCGACGGGTGGCGTGCCGAGGGTGTGACCGACCTTCGAGCTCATCTCCAGGCCAATCCCGACCTCGTGCGCAAGGCGGCCCTTTCGATCAGGGTGATCGCCGTCAACGACAAGACCGTCGAGCTCTTCGAGGCCGACAATTCCGACCAACTCATCGCCAATCTCGGCGTCGTCTTTTCCCGCGACATGCTGTCCACCCACATGGGCGAATTGTGCCAGCTGTGGGAGCGCACCGGCGGCTTCGAGAGCCAGGCCGTCAACTATACCCTCTCCGGTCGGCGGCTCGACGTCCAGCTGAAGGCCCGCATACTGCCGGGCTCGGAGGGGGACTGGAGCCGGGTCATCGTCTCGACCGAGGACATCACCGAGATCGTCGAGCAGCGACGGTTGGTTGCCGCGAGTGAAGGTTTTGCCCGCGGCCTGTTCGAGCACTCGCCGATCTCGCTCTGGGTCGAGGATTTCTCGGTGGTGAAGGACCTGATGGACGAGGTGCGCGAGCGCGGCGTCACCGATTTCCGCACCTTTCTCGACGTCCATCCCGAGTTCGTCTTCCGCTGCATGAGCGAGATCCGCGTCATCGACGTCAATCAGCATACGCTGGACCTGTTCAAGGCGGACGACAAGGCGATGCTGCTCAACCGCCTCGCCGAGGTGTTCCGCGACGACATGGAGCCGCATTTCCGCGAGCAGCTCGTCGATCTCTGGAATGGCAAGCTCTTTCAGCAGCGCGAGGTGGTCAATTACTCCCTCGACGGCGAACTCCTGCACGTCCACATGCAGTTCTCGGTGTTTCCGGGACGCGAGGCGGATTGGTCGCTGGTCCAGGTGGCGCTGACCGACATCACCGCCCGCAAGAAGGCCGAGGCCTATCTGGAATTCCTCGGCAAGCACGACATCCTGACCAAGCTCTACAATCGCTCCTTCTTCGTCGACGAACTCAACCGGCTGGAGCGCAAGGGCCCGCTGCCGGTGACGATCATCGTCGCAGACCTCAACGGGTTGAAGGTGGTCAACGACACGCTCGGCCATGCGGCGGGCGACGCGCTGTTGCGCCGGGCCGGCGAAGTGTTGCGCGAGGGCGTGCAGAAGCCCCATTGTGCGGCGCGGATCGGCGGCGACGAGTTCGTTGTCCTGATGCCGGCGACATCGGAGGCCGAAGGCTTGCAGATGATCGCCGACATCGAGGAACTCGTCGAGGTCAACAACCAGTTCTATCCAGGATCGACCTTGTCCTTCTCCCTTGGCCTCGCGACCTCGCTTCGGACCGAGCGCCTCGAGGATACCGTCAAGCGCGCCGACAGGCGGATGTACGAGGCCAAGCGCCAGCATTACGAGGGCAGCGTGGCCGATCGGCGCGGGGCGGCCGATACCGTGGATCAGCCGAACTGACCTGGCATCGTCGGTATCTTGAGGTCGAGCGCAAGCGACGATGGCTTTCCGACGGATACGCGTCGAACCGCCTTCCAGACTAGCTGATGGCGGTCTAAGGATACACGCTGGTGCCGCGTCGACGGCGCCTGCCACGCTGCAATGAACACCGGAACAAGAAAAGCCTTTGTCTTCGAACCGCCCCCCCAGCGCGCAGACGCCGGCCCCGCCCATGACCGATGACGCGGCCGCCCAGGACGCAGACAGACGCCGCGTCCTGCTCGCCGTCGTCGGCGGCGCCCATGGCATTCGCGGCGAATGCCGGGTGAAATCCTTCACCGACGTGCCGGAGGATTTTTCCCGCTACGGCCCACTCTTCGACGGCAAGGGCAATCGCTTCACGGTGAAGTCCGCCCGGCCGCAGAAGAACATGCTGCTGGTGCGCTTTGCCGAGGTTGCCGACCGCAATCATGCCGAAAGGCTGAACGGCACCGAGCTCTTCGTCGACCGGTCGGCGCTGCCCGAGACCGAGGAGGACGACGAGTTCTATCTGGAAGATCTCGAAGGGCTCGAAGCGCGCTCGGTCACCGGCGAGCCAATTGGCCGCGTCGTCGCCGTGCATAATTTCGGCGCGGGCGACATCCTGGAGATCGCCCCGCAAAAGGGGCCGACGGTGATGATCCCGTTTTCCGAGGCGGCGGTGCCGGAGCTCGATCTTGAAGCCGGGATGCTGATCGTCGAGCCGCTCGCGGCCGGCCTTGTTGACGCGGAAGGGGCGGAGGACGAGGAAGCGGAGGAGGGGGAGGCCGGTGAGCGGCCGGATCCGTCGAAACCAGAAGAGGAACAGCCATGATCATCGTCTCCGGCATTCTGCGCCTGAGCCCGTCCGACCTCGCCAGTGTCACGACGGCTGCGGCGGCCGTATTGACTGCGACGCGGGCGGAAGAAGGCTGCATCGTCTATGCCTTCGCCGAGGACCTCCTGGAGCCCGGCCTGGTGCGGATCTACGAGGAGTGGGAAAGCCGCGAGGCGCTCGCCGCCCATGGCAAATCCGCCCACATCGCCGCCTGGCACCAGGCGCTTCGCGCCGTCACCGTCATCGAGCGCGACCTCAAGCTCATCGAGGCCGGCAAGGTCGAGCCGCTCGGCTGATCGCAATGCCGTTCCGCGCCACGATCCTCACCCTTTATCCGGAGATGTTTCCCGGCCCCCTCGGCGTTTCGCTGGCAGGCAGGGCGCTGGAGCGGGGCGAGGCGATCGTTGAGACCTGCCAGATCCGCGACTTCGGCCGCGGCCGGCATCGGGCAGTGGATGACACGCCCGCTGGCGGCGGCGCCGGCATGGTGCTGCGGGCGGACGTCCTGGCCGATGCCATCGACGCGGCGTCTTATGAAGGCGACACGCGGCCGCGTCTCCTGATGAGCCCGCGCGGCCGGCCGCTGCGCCAGGACTACGTGCGCGAGCTTGCGGCGGGCGAGGGGGCATTGATCGTCTGCGGCCGGTTTGAGGGGGTCGACGAGCGGATCATCGAGGGGCGCAGCCTCACCGAGATCTCGATCGGCGACTACGTGCTGTCGGGGGGCGAGATCGCCGCGATGGTGCTGCTCGATGCGGTGATCCGGCTCCTGCCGGGGGTGATGGGCAACGATCAGTCGGGCGTCCACGAAAGCTTCGAGGCGCCGCTGCTCGAACATCCCCACTACACGAGGCCTGCCGAATGGGAGGGGCGGACGATCCCGGAGGTTCTGACCTCCGGCAATCACGGCGCCGTGGAACGCTGGCGCCGGGCCGAGGCCGAGCGGCTCACCCGGGAACGGCGGCCCGACCTTCTGGCGCCTCCCGTCAGGGGAACCGGCGCCTCCGACCGGTGAGCCTTTACCGACTTCGACGCCGGGCTGATGGCTGGGCGGCGATTTCGGACCGATCCGCGTCGAGACGTTCTTGCTGAGCGTCGGTATCCGACCGAAACGACGAACGGCGACGATCGAGGATCGTCGCCGTTCGTTCATGCAGATCTGCGGCGCTGCAGGTTGCGCCGGGCGCCCGCGCTTAGCGCTGGCGGGTCGGTCCCTTCGGACCCTTGCCGCCTCGGGCCTTGCCGGACCGCGATGCGCCCCGCGGCCGCGACGGCTTGCTCGGACGCTCGCTCGTCGTTTCGCTGGCCGCAGCCGACGCCACCGCGCCCTTCTTGGGCTCGGCGGCAGACAACCCCGTCGGCTGCTCCATGACGGCCGTCTGGTTTGCGGAGGATGCGGGCGTGCCGTCGCTGTCGTTCGCAGCTTCCCGCTTGGCAGTCTCCTCGGTGGCGAGCTCCTGAGCCGCGTCTGAGGTGTCTTCGTCCGGGAGCAGGAACGGGTCTGCATCGCCCGCAGCATCCTCCCCATAGGGCTTGACCGGCTCGGACGAAGCGGCGTCGCCAGCTGGCTGCGAATCGCCGGCGGCGGTCTCGACCGTGTCGTCCTGCTTCGGCATTTCGACTGCGTCGGGTGATGCGGTTTCTGCGGAGACCGGATCGGGAGACGCCGCCATTTCGGACGGGGCCGTTTCGATCGGGGCTTCTACGAGCTCGTGGGATGCCCCCTCGGTGGCGTCCAGCTGGTCGATCGCCGGGGCTTCGGAAGCGCGTTCCGGCTCCAGGCTGGGCGTAGCCTGCGTCGCCGCCTCACCCACCGGGGCGGGCTCCGCGGGACGGCGCGAGGACGAGCCGTTGGCAGCGGTATAGGGTGCCGAAAAGCCGGAATTGTTGCCACCGGCGAAAGAGCCGAAGGAGAGGTTCGCAGCCTCCAGGGCGCCCGACATCAATGCCTGAGCCGGCAGGCTCATGGCCTCGATCGTCGCACCGAAGCTCCCCAGCCTAGCCGCGGCCCCGAAGCCGCTCTCGCCGGCGCCCGAGACACCGCGCCCGAGCACGCCGGCCTTGGCGATGCGCTCGGCATAGGCGCCCATGCGGCGCGGACCGGCGGCGGGCTCACCCGCCTTCGGCTGCGTCGCGCCGGTGTGGGTGGTGCCGTGGGTCAAAGCGAAGTCGACGATGCGTGGGGCGATCTCGGCACGGAAGCGCGAGCCGTTGAAGACGCCGTAATGGCCGACCTTCGGCTGGACGTAGTGGACGCGCTTGTTGCCGGGAATGTTGACGCACAGATCCTGTGCCGCCTCGGTCTGGCCGACGCCGGAGATGTCGTCGTTCTCGCCCTCGACGGTGAGGAGACCGGTGCGATGGATCGCCGTGAGGTCGACCCGCTGCCCGCGATGGGTGATCTCGCCCTTCGGCAGCGAATGCTTGACGAACACCTCGTTGACCGTCTGCAGGTAGAACTCGGCGGTCATGTCCATGACGGCATTGTACTCGTCATAGAAGGTCCGGTGCTTTTCCGCCGAATCGCCGTCGTCCTTGACGAGGTGCCAGAAGAAATCCTTGTGGGCGATGACGTGCCGGTCGAGGTTCATCGACATGAAGCCGGTCAACTGCAGGAAGCCCGGATAGACCTGCCGCATGAAGCCGGAATGCGGGAAGGGTACCTGCATGATGACGTTGTCGCGGAACCAGTCGATGCCGCGTTCCTTGGCAAGATCGTTGACCGCGGTGGGATTGATCCGGGTGTCGATCGGCCCGCCCATCAGTGTCATGGTGGCCGGCGCGCAGGGGTCGTCGTTCTGCTCCATGACGGCTGTCGCCATCAGCACCGGCACGGCCGGCTGGCAGACGCCGATGACGTGGGTGTCCGGCCCGAGGAAGCGGAGCATCTCGATGACGTAGTCGACATAGTCGTCGAGATCGAACCCGCCACTGGAGAGCGGGACGGTGCGGGCGTCCTTCCAGTCGGTGATATAGACCTCGGCGTAAGGCAGCAGCGCCTCGACCGTGCCTCGGAGCAACGTCGCATAGTGGCCCGACATCGGCGCGACGACGAGAATGCGCGGGTCCTTGCCGTGCCCCTTCGGCAAAGCGCGCTCGAAATGCAGGAGGTCGCAGAACGGTTTCGACCAGACCGGCTTATCGACCACGGGAACGCGCTGGCCGCGGATCGTCGTCTCGTCGAGGCCGAATTCCGGTTTGCCGTAGATCCGCGTCGTGCGCTCGAAAAGCTCCGCCATCGCCGCGAAGGAGCGGCCGGCGGTGGTGTGCGAAAGCGGGTTGAGCGGATTCTGGTAGAACAGGCGGGTGGCGTCGGCAACGGCGCGAAACGGCGTCAGCGCGGCGTGATTCCATTCATATAGCTGGTATAACATCGCGGCTACCTTCTCTTTAATTCCGTTATAGCAAGCGTTGCTGCAATGCACAAATTCCGGGACGTCCACTTCGCATCGAGCATTTTCCGGACGACGAACGGCCGGCGGACCGGCGAGGCCCGATCAATCAGCGCCTGGATTGGCTTCCGGCAGGTTAAGCGGCAAATGCTTTTGTGAAACCTTCATGAAAACTCTTCCGGCATAAAATGACGTATCGTCGGGCGTGTCGAGCGCCGCGACGACCATGATGTCACAATGTCGGAAGCTGCGTGCTCGTTCCGCCACAGGGATCATAGGCCGAAATTGGCCGCTTCATCGGCTAGGCGCGAAAACGGCCGCCGCTCAAAGCCAGCGGATCATCACGCTTCGCGTTGCCCCAAGGCTTCCCGGCGGCGTTTCCGCCCGCTTGCGCTCATGCAGCCATGGCGGACAGTCCGCGTCCGGAACGGCGGCAAAGCCCAGACGTCGATAGAAGGGCGCGCCGACCGGGATGTCGCCATAGGTCGTCAGTCCCACCGCGCGGTGCTGGAACCAGCGGGCTCGCTCCAGGACGGCGGACACGAGCGACCGGCCGATGCCGCGGCGCTGGTGATCGGGATCGACCGACAGTTCGCTGATCCAGTAGAGTTCGCCGAGGTCTCGGGCGGCGACGAAGCCGACGGCTTCGCCGGAGCGCTTCTCCTCGGCGACGAAGACTTCGTGTTCGACCAGGAAGCGCACGAATTCGCCGATGGACGGCTTCGGCGCATCGGAAAGCTTCGTCTTGCCGAGGGCAATCAGCGTCGCCTCGGCTCGGCGCTCGATCGCAAGCAGCTGCTGCGCCTCGCCGGGCTCCATCATGCGGATGCGATAGCCCTTCGGGCCGAAGCCCTTGAACGCTTTCCGGCCGGCCTTCGAGGCTGCGCCGATCCGTGGGCCGACACGAGGCTCGCCGCCGGCGCCCTGTTCAGCCGTCATAGCCCTCGACGATGACGATGTCGCCGTCCGCCACGCTCTGACGGATCGCCTTGGCCTTTTGATAGTCGTCGCTCGCGTAGCAGGCCCTGGCGGTCTCCAGGCTGTCGAATTCGATGATGACGTTGCGCGAACGCGCTTTGCCTTCGAGCGCATCGACCGCGCCACCGCGGGCCAGGAATTTCGCGCCATGCGCCTCGAAGGCGGGTTTTGCCGCCGCGACATAGGCCTTGTAGCCTTCGGGATCACGCACGTCGATCGAGGCGATCCAGTATCCTTTTGCCATTCTAAATTCCTCCCGGTTCAGTTTGCCTCGGCCATTTCGGCGAGGATGGCGGTCGCGGCCGTCTTGGGGTCGTCCGCCGCGACGATCGGCCGGCCGACCACAAGATGCGATGCGCCGGCGTTCAGTGCGTCGGCCGGCGTCGCAACGCGTTTCTGGTCACCGTGCGCGCTGCCCGTAGGCCGGATGCCTGGGGTGACGACCGCCATCTCCGGACCGACGATCTTGCGGATTTCGGCCGCTTCGGCAACGGCGGCGACGACGCCGCCCATGCCGACGTCGCGGGCTTGGGAGACGCGCAAGGCGACGAGTTCAGGGATCGTCAGCCGGTAGCCGGTGGCCGTCAGGTCGGCTTCGTCGAGCGAGGTCAGCACGGTGACGCCGAGAAGGGTGAGATCGCTGCCCTTCGCCGCAGCCGTCGCGGCGCGCATGGCGTGTGGGTAGGCGTGGATCGTCAGCATCGAGGCGCCGAGTTCGAGCGCGCTTTCCACGCCCTTTTCCACGGTGTTGGAAATGTCGAGCAGCTTCAGATCGAGGAACACCCGCTTGCCGGCCCGCGCCAGTTCGCCGACCAGCGGCAGGCCGCCGGACAGCGCCAATTGGTAGCCGATCTTGTACCAGACGACGGTGTCGCCGAGGCACTCGATGAGCCGCTCCGCTTCGTTCCGGCCGGTCACGTCCAACCCGACGATCAGCCTGTCCCTGGCATTGTCTCGCATCACCGCAGCCTCCTCGAAAGGCCCAGAATCGGACCTCCGAAGCTCTTTTCATCATTCGGGCGGAATGTCGACCGTGACGGTGGTGCCGGTGGTGTGGGAATTGACGTCGATTTCCGCGTCGAGACCGCGGACGAGGGAGACGGTGATGCGGCCGCCAAGGCCGCCTTCGACTTCGCGCGCCTTCTGCCGGCGACCGGCTTGGGCACCGGTCTCGACGATCTCACTGCCGCCGCCGGTCGTCTTCGGCTCTGCGGACGGCCGCGACATGCCCAGCGAGTCGGCCAGCTGCCGGGCCTCGTTGACTCCGCTCTGCGCTTCGCCCTCACGTCGCGCGTCCTCGGTCAGCTCCGAGATCTCGCGCCGATTGAGCGGCTTGGGCTGCTGGCGCTCGTAGGGCCAGCTGCTGTCCTCCGGCAGGCCGATGCCGTCGTCGGTGACGGTCAGGCGAATGACCCCGGAAGAGAGCATCTTCAGCCGCGCCTCGACGAGGCCCTCCTCGCGGCCCTGGAACGCATGTTTGAGAGCATTTGTCAGGAGTTCCGAGAACAGGAGGCCGATTCGCGCCGCGCGGTCCACCTTCACCTCGACGGCATCGCAATCGACGTTGATGCGCACCGAGCGGCGGCCGTCGAGATGGCCGATGGTCGCCGCGACACGGCTGATATAGGCGCCGAGCGGGACCCGTTCGGAGCGTGTCGAGCCGACGCCCGCCTCGGTCATCTCCTGATACAGAAGCTGCAGGCTCTCGATCCTTCGGGCCAGGGCGCTGAAACTATCGTGGCTGGTCTTCACCCGGGCCTGCATGCGGATCATGCCGACGATCATCGACAGATGATTCTTCACCCGGTGCTGGATCTCGCCGAGCGCGGCGTCGATGGGCGCCGCCTCGCCGACAGTCCGCGTCCCGGGCGCCGCGTCCGCGCCCTCGCTCATGTCCCGCTGGACACCGAGAAAGCACTGGAGCTTTTCGTTGTCGTCGTAGAGCGGCGTGATCATCAGTCGATTGACGAACTTCGTCCCGTCCGCCCGATAGTTCAGGATGTCGATCGAGATGTCGCGTTCGGCGCGCAGCGCCTCGCCGATCTGGCGCGCGTGTTCGGGATCGGTCTCGTCGCCTTGCAGGAACCGGCAGTTCCGGCCGATCGTGGCGGCTGCCGCATAGCCGGTGATGCGGCCGAAGGCGGCGTTGGCATAGATGATCGGATTGCCGTCGAGATGCGGGTTGGTCAGAACCAGCGCGAGAGGCAGCTTTGCAAGCGCCGCTGTCGTAATATTCGAGGGGATCCCAAAGGTCTCCGAGTTTTCCTCATCACGCTTGTCCATGTGACGCCAACCTCGTCGCGAATCCGATATCAAGCCCGATTGTCTTTCGTCGTCGCCCGCCTGCCCGAGCCCTGCCAGGTGCCTGGCCATGGATGGCGAGGGTTCCAGTCCGGCCGGTATGTGGAGAATGCGTCGACGGACGAAGAGGTTGGTTCAGGCGCGAAGATTTCAAGAACCGAGCTGCTGAAAGGCTTGAAAACGCAAGGAGTCCGCCTGATTTCGCCGACGATTGCAAGCCTTGCGATCAATGGCCGGCTACGAAACCGCGCTGTCCCAGTTTCGTCATCCGAACGACCTAACGCCCTGAATCGGCTCGGTGACCCGCCTCAGTGAGCCGCTTCCCAATTATCGGCGGCTTTGGCGTCGACGACGAGGGGAACTGACAAATTGACGCGGGGGAGCGGCGCCTCTGCCATGATCTTGGCAACGAGCGGCAGCGTCGCCTCGACTTCGTCGTCCGGCACTTCGAAGATCAGTTCGTCATGCACCTGAAGCAGCATCTTCGCCGCCAGCCCGGCTTCGTCGAGGGCGCCCTCCATCCGGATCATCGCCCGGCGGATCACGTCCGCCGCCGTGCCCTGGATCGGCGCATTGATCGCGGCGCGCTCGTTGAAGGCCCGCATCGAAGCATTCGGGGACTTGATGTCGGGATAATGCACCCGCCGGCCGAACAGCGTCTCGACATAGCCGTGCTGCTTCGCGAAGGCCTTGGTCGCGTCCATGTAGTCGCGGATGCCGGGGAAGCGTTCGAAATAGCGGCGGATGTAGAGCCCTGCCTCCTCGCGCGGGATCGCCAGCTGATTGGCGAGGCCGAAGGCGGAGATGCCGTAGATGATGCCGAAATTGATCGCCTTCGCCCGCCGCCTGACGTCCGACGGCATGCCCTCGACGGGCACCCCGAACATTTCCGAGGCGGTCATGGCGTGGATGTCGAGCCCCTCGACGAAGGCCTGCTTCAATTGCGGGATGTCGGCGATGTGGGCGAGGATGCGCAGCTCGATCTGGCTGTAGTCGGCCGAGACCAGCTTCTTGCCTTCCGGCGCGACGAAGGCGGTGCGGATCGCCCGGCCTTCCTCGGTGCGCACGGGAATGTTCTGGAGGTTCGGCTCGGAGGAGGAGAGGCGGCCGGTGGTGGTCGAGGCCATCGAATAGGAGGTGTGGATCCGCCCGCGCTGGTCCATATGGTTCGGCAGCGTGTCGGTATAGGTGCCCTTCAGCTTGGTCAGCTGACGCCATTCGACGATCTTCGAGGGCAGGGGATGGCCCTCGGCGGCGAGTTCCTCCAGTACCTTCACGTCGGTCGACCACTGGCCGCCCTTGGTCTTCTTGCCGCCGGGCAGACCGAGCTTGCCGAACAGGATCTCGCCGAGCTGCTTGGGCGAGCCCGGGTTGAACTCCTCGCCAGCGAGTTCGGCGATCTCGGCTTCCAGCCCGCCCTGCTTCTGGGCGAAGCGGCCGGACAGCCGCGACAGGATCTGCCGGTCGACCATGATGCCGCGCTCTTCCATCCGCGCCAGCACCGGCATCAGAGGTTTCTCCAGTCGCTCGTAGACCGAGGCCAAGCCCTCCGCCGCGAGCCGCGGCGTCAGGACCCGCCACAGCCGCAGCGTCACGTCGGCGTCCTCGGCGGCGTAGTGGGTCACCCGCTCGATCTCGCAGGCGGCGATCGGCCGGGCGTTGCGGCCCGAGCCGCAGAGATCCTTGAACGAGATCGGCTTGTGGCCGAGGAAGCGCTCGGAAAGCTCGTCCATGCCGTGGCCGGAGAGCGAGGCCGAGGCGTCGAGCGCATAGGAGATCAGCATCGTGTCGTCGAAGGGAGCGACGACGATGCCATGGCGCAGCATGACGAGATAGTCGTATTTGGTGTTCTGCCCGACCTTGAGAATCGCGGGATCTTCCAGAACCGGCTTGAGCACGGCCAGCGCGGTTTCCAGCGGGATCTGCGGGCCGATCTCCTCTTCCACCGACTTGTCCGAGAGAAGATCCGCCTCGCCATTCGGCGAGACGTGGCCGAGCGGGACATAGGCGGCGCGGCCTGGAGACACCGCAAAGGAGACGCCGACGAGCTTGCCGTTCATCGCTGACAGGGCGTCCGTCTCGGTGTCGAAGGCGAGGATGCCGGTCTCGGTCGCTTCAGCCAGAAAGTCACGCAGCGCGGCCTCGTCGCGGATCGTCAGATAGGCCGAATGGTCGAAGCTAGCGGCCGCGGCCTCGCCCTTGCGCGATTCGACCAGCATCGCCGGGACGAGGGCAAGGCGCGGCGCGCCATCCTCGCCGGCGCCGACCGCTGCCGGCCGGCTCGCCGCGGCGGGATCGAGATCGGGCCCGCGCACCGGGGCGTCGACGTCGATCTTCGCCGTCTCGACGTCGCTCGCCGAGACGGCGAGGGTCGCGGCGACGCGCCGGGTTAGGGTGGTGAACTCCATCGCCTTCAGGAAGGCGATCAGCTTCTCGCCGTCCGGCTCGTTGAGGAAGAGATCATCGAGCGGCGTGTCGAGCGGCATGTCGCAGTCGAGGGTGACGAGACGCTTCGAGAGCCGCGCCTGTTCGGCGAAGGCGATGAGGTTTTCCCGCCGTTTGGCCT
Organism: Jiella pacifica; assembly: GCF_010500815.1. Classification (GTDB taxonomy): domain Bacteria; phylum Pseudomonadota; class Alphaproteobacteria; order Rhizobiales; family Rhizobiaceae; genus Jiella; species Jiella pacifica. The sequence goes on along the minus strand of NZ_JAAAMG010000010.1, from coordinate 14,953 downwards.
GCTTGATCTCCTCGGCGCGCTCGAGCAGCGTTTCGAGGTCCCCATAGTCGTCGAGCAGCTGCGCCGCCGTCTTCGGCCCGATGCCCGGAACGCCCGGAACGTTGTCGGAGGTGTCGCCGACCAGCGCCTGGAGGTCGATCATCTTCTCCGGATAGACGCCGAATTTCTCCTTCACCTCTTCCGGCCCGAGGCGCTTGTCCTTCATCTGGTCGTAGAGGATGACGCCCGGGCCGACGAGCTGCATGAGATCCTTGTCGGAGGAGACGATGGTGACGTCGCCGCCGGCGGCGATCGCCTGTTTCGTATAGGTGGCGATCAGATCGTCCGCCTCGTATCCCTGCTTCTCGATGCAGGGCAGGTCGAAGGCACGCACCGCCTCGCGGATGACGGCGAATTGCGGCACGAGGTCTTCCGGCGGCGCCGTGCGGTTGGCCTTGTACTGATCGTAGAGCTCGTTGCGGAACGTCGTCGAGGAATGGTCGAAGATCACCGCGAAATGCGTCGGCGCGACCCCGACGGACGTGTCGCGCGATTCCTCGACGAGCTTCCACAGCATGTTGCAGAAGCCCGACACCGCGCCGACCGGCAACCCGTCGGACTTGCGGGTCAATGGCGGCAAAGCGTGATAGGCGCGGAAGATGTAAGCCGAGCCGTCGACGAGGAAGAGGTGATCGCCCTTTTTCATGGCAGGGTTGGTATCGCGCGCGCGTCGGCCTGTCCATCGCCGGAAGCGGCGACGCCGCGTCTCTCCAAGCAGGATCGCCGCACAATGATGGCCAGAACGAAACAGCCGATGCAACGGGAACGAAACGTTGCCGAAAAGTCACGTTGGTCGACTTATGCGCGCATGCATCGTTCCGGGGCGTTGCATTGCAGCGCGATCCATGATCATTTCTGGCGAAATCACCCTATTCACGTCGATGTGAGAGGGTGAGCCTTGCCCGTAGCTTGATTTCCGCACTCCGCGGTCGCATTATCATAAGCGACGGTGCGACAGAAAGCGCCGTATTCGGCCAAGGCACGTCCCCCGCTTAAGAGCCGAAATTAGAGACGCCGAGGTCCTCTTCCCCCCTCTCCAGGACCGGCGTCGAGAGAGTGCAAGAGAGTCGTCACGGCGTATCCCCCTCCAGGCCGTGGCGGCTCTCTTCGTTTATGATGGCCCTGCTTCCCTTCATCGTCGTGTCATTGATCTGACGGCCTCCCGTCACCGCAGCCGCCAGCTACGAAGATTTCGCGATCTGGGGATTTCGCAAAGCACCTGCGAAAACCGCGTTGACACCGCGAAGTCCAGCTTCTAATGGTCCGCCCCGTGCCCAGGTGGCGGAATTGGTAGACGCGCACGGTTCAGGTCCGTGTGCCGCGAGGCGTGAAGGTTCGAGTCCTTTCCTGGGCACCATTCCCCAAATTGAATCGTAAAAGCCGACCCGGTATCGGGCGGCCGTTCCGAGCCGTGAGACGCTGGGTCGCCCATTTTCGGTGCCGCCGGCGTGGTCGGGATGGCGGCGCAGGGCGAGATCCTTGCGCGGTCGAAGCGTTGTCCGTGGTGACGCCGATTTCGACCGACGGCGAGCGTCTGCCGCATTGCTTCACGCAGGCGGCATCTCGTGATCGTCGCCTTTCACCCGTTGGCCGGCCTCGGAGGCTGCATTACGCTTTTGGCCGCTCCATCGACCCTGCGGGTGCGAGGGGCGAGTGTTCTTCGCCGCGAAGCGTCGTGACGAACGATGCGATCGGGACGCGGGATTGATCTTCGTCAAGGACGAAGGCGCCGCTGGCCGGCAGGCTGCAACAGCGAACGCCTGACGCGAAGGCGCATCCGAGCGTCGCGGCATTTTTCACCGACGGCTGGCCTTGCCAGAACGCGCGGATTCCGGGTCCAAACCCGGGTCGGGTCGTGCGCCGCGAAAAAGACGGTGAACTTCGCCACTTTCAACCCGTTGGGTTCCGGCAGACCCAGTTGAATTCACCCATTCGACCTTCGAGGGCATCATGCAAGACGAAGATCTCGCGCTGATCGACCGCTACTGGCGCGCCGCGAACTATCTTTCCGTTGGCCAGATCTATCTCGTCGACAATCCGCTCCTGACGGAGCCGCTGAAGCCGGAGCATGTCAAACGACGGCTGCTCGGCCATTGGGGGACGACGCCGGGGCTGAACTTTCTCTACGCCCATCTCAACCGCGTCATCCACGCCCGCGACGCCTCGGTCTTGTTCATCTGCGGCCCTGGCCATGGCGGGCCGGCGATAGTGGCGAACACCTGGCTCGAGGGCAGCTACGGCCAGATCTATCCAAAGGTCGGCCAGACGCTCGACGGCATGCGGCGTCTGTTCCGGCAATTCTCCTTTCCCGGCGGCATTCCGAGCCACGCTGCGCCCGAGACGCCCGGCTCCATTCATGAAGGCGGCGAACTCGGCTATGCGCTCGCCCATGCCTATGGCGCCGTGTTCGACGATCCGGATCTCGTCGCCGCCTGCGTCATCGGCGACGGCGAGGCCGAGACGGGCGCGCTCGCCGCCTCCTGGCATTCCAACAAGTTCCTGAACCCGGCGGTCGACGGCGCCGTGCTGCCGATCCTCCATCTCAACGGCTACAAGATCGCCAATCCCACCGTTCTCGGCCGCATGAGCCGGGAAGAGCTGGAAGCGCTGTTCACCGGCTACGGCCACGAACCGATCTTCGTCGAAGGTTCCGATCCGGCAGCGATGCATGTCGCAATGGCAAACGCGCTCGACCACGCCTTCGATCGGATCGCCGCCATCCAGGCCCGCGCTCGCAGCGGCGGGAAGGGTGCCGAAGAACGGCCGCGCTGGCCGATGATCGTCTTGCGCTCGCCGAAGGGCTGGACCGGGCCGAAAGAGGTCGACGGCAAGAAGGTGGAAGGGTTCTGGCGCGCCCATCAGGTGCCGGTCGCCACCGTGCACGACAATCCCGAGCATCTCGCCATTCTCGAAGAGTGGATGCGCTCCTATCACCCGGAAGAGCTGTTCGAGCCGGATGGGCGCCTCAAAGCCGAACTTGCCGAGCTCGCGCCGACGGGCGCCAGGCGCATGGGCGCCAACCCGGCTGCGAATGGCGGGCTGCGCCGCCTCGACCTCGCCCGTCCCGGCCTCGACGCCTTCGCCATCAAGGTCGAGGCGCCGGGCCGGACCACCGGGGAGGCGACGCGGGCGCTCGGCCGCTATCTGAAGGTGCTGCTCGACGAAAACGCCGAAGCCGCCAACATCCGCCTGTTCAGCCCGGACGAACTCGCCTCGAACCGCCTCGACGCGGTGTTCGAGACGACCGACCGGGTGTGGATGGAGGGAATCGAGCCCTATGACGTCAGCCTCGCCTCCCAGGGCCGGGTGATGGAGGTCCTCTCCGAGCACCTCTGCCAGGGCTGGCTCGAGGGCTATCTCCTCACCGGCCGTCACGGGCTCTTCGCCTGCTACGAGGCCTTCATCCACATCATCGACTCGATGTTCAATCAGCACGCCAAGTGGTTGAAGGTTTCGCGCCACCTTCCCTGGCGGGCGCCGATCGCCTCGCTGAACTATCTGCTCACCTCCCATGTCTGGCAGCAGGACCACAACGGCTTTTCCCATCAGGACCCGGGCTTCGTCGACCATGTCGCCTCCAAGAAGGCCGATGTCGTCAGGATCTATTTTCCGCCGGACGCCAACACGCTGCTGTGCGTCGCCGATCATTGCTTCGAGACTTACGACCGGGTGAACGTCATCGTCGCCGGCAAGGCGCCGGCGCCGCAATGGCTGTCGATCGAGGAGGCGAGGGCGCATGTCGCGGCGAAGATCTCGGCCTGGCCCTTCGCCAGCAACGTTGCCGAGGATGCCGAGCCCGATCTCGTCATGGCTTCGGCCGGCGACGTTCCGACCATCGAGGCGCTCGCGGCCGTCGATTTCCTTCGGCGAGCGCTGCCGGATGTCTCGATCCGCTTCGTCAACGTCATCGACCTGATGGCGCTGCAGCGCCGGGAGGACCACCCGCACGGTCTCGACGCGGCGCGGTTCGACGCGCTGTTCACCCGCGACCGCCCGGTGATCTTCGCCTATCACGGTTATCCGCGGCTGGTTCACCAGCTCTGCCACGGGCGCACCAACCACGCCAATTTCCACGTTCACGGCTATCATGAGGAGGGCACGACGACGACGCCCTTCGACATGACCGTCCTCAACGGGCTCGACCGGTTCCACCTCGCCATCGCCGCCATCGAGCGGCTGCCGGAGAAGGGCGGCGAAGCGGGCGCCGAGGCGCTGCGGGAGCTCCACCGAAGGCTCGATGCCCACAGGACCTACGTCGTCGCCAATGGCATCGACATGCCGGAAATCACCGAGTGGGTCTGGTCGTCGTGAGCGAACTTCGCCCCGAGCCGGGACGATGAGCGAGCCGACCGACCTGCGCCCCGGCGATGCCGTCCTCTGCCTCAATGCCGGTTCGTCGAGCCTGAAGCTGGCATTGTTCGCGGCGGCGGAAGGCGGCTCGCTCGTCGCGCTCGCCCGCGGGCGGATGAAGCCGGTGGAGGGCGGACTTCACGTGGCGATGGCCGGAGAGAACGTCCCGCCGCTCGACGAGACGGTGGCGCGTTCCGTCGGCGACGGTGGTCAGAGCGACGAACCCGCCCATGCGCGGCTCCTCGACTGGGCTGTCACGGCCGCGCCGACCGGACGACTTGCCGGCGCGGGGCACCGGGTCGTCCACGGGGGCCCGGACTTCGCCGGCCCCGCCATCCTCGGAGCCCCGACGATCGCGGCGGTCGAAGCGCTGACGCCGCTCGCGCCGCTCCACCAGCCGCTGGCACTGGTGCCGATCCATGCCATCGCCCGGCTGCGGCCGGAGCTGGCGCAGACGGCCTCCTTCGACACGGTCTTCCACCGCACCATCGCGCCGGTCCTCAGGCGCTACGCCCTGCCGCGCGACCTCGCTAATCGCGAGGGCCTGACGAAATTCGGCTTTCACGGCGTCAGCTACGACTTCATCGCCGGCGAACTGGCTCGCCGCGATCCCGGCGGTGAGGGCAAGCGCACGGTCGTCGCCCATCTCGGCTCCGGCGCCAGTCTCTGCGCCATGAGAGATGGTAAAAGCGTCGACACCACCATGGGCTTTTCGGTGCTCGACGGACTCGTGATGGCAACTCGCTGCGGCTCCCTTGACCCGGGGGTCGTGCTCCACCTTTTCAAACGGATCGGCATGACCGCGGATGCGGTCGAGGACCTCCTCTATCACCGATCGGGGCTCCTCGGCGTCTCCGGCATTTCGCGCGACATGCGCGAACTCCTGGCCGACGAAAGCGCCGCGGCGCGCGAAGCGGTCGAGCTCTTCGTTCATTCGATCGCCCGCGAGACCGCAGCGATGGCGGCCTCGCTCGGCGGGATCGACCGCTTCGTCTTCACCGGCGGGATCGGCGAGAATCAGCCGGAGGTCCGAATGCGTGTGGCGGAACGGCTTGCCTGGTTGGGGCTTGCCGTCGAAGCGGCGCCGAACCGGGCGGGGGCGACTCGTATCAGCCCGGACGGCGCTCCGGTCGAGGTGCTGAGGATCGCGACCGACGAAGAATCCATCATAGCTCGGGACGCCGCCCGTCTGCTGGCTTAGCGGGGTCTTCCACCGCGTTCGCGGTGGCGCTCCGGCAGTTCGCCGGTGATGAAGCGGTAGCTCCGGCGAGTGCCGGCGCCACTGCCGCCGCAGAATCTCCACCGGCCCCGTCAGCTCATGCGAACCAGTCGTGCTCGGTCAGGGCGTTCCCCAAGAATCCGAGATCGGCGACGAGTTCCTCGCGGGTGATCGCGCCGCCGAGGCAGATCCTCAGGGCCTCCCGCGGCGGGCCCGTGACGGTGAAGGCATCGGAGGGCATCACGCCGAGACGGCGGCCGGCGAGACGGCCCATCAGATGGGCCCGTCCGTCGGCCTCGGCCGGCAGGCGCAGCCAGATGTTGAAGGCGTAGGGGTCCGAAGCGAAGTCGAAGCCGTCGAGGCATTCGGCAGCGATCGTCTGGCGGGCGGCGCTCTCGGCCCGGATGAAGCGGCGGATGCCGTCGGCCGTTCCGTCCTCGATCCAATGGGTGGCGAGGGCCACGGAGATCGGCGAAGCCATGCCGCTCGCCGCCCGCAGCGCCTGGGTGAGGGCGAAGGCGTCCTTGCCGCTCGGCGCGACCGTGTAGGCCAGCCGCAGCCCGGCGCCGATGCATTTGGCAAGGCCGCCGATATGCCAGATCAGGTCCGGCGCGCTGACGGCGAGAGGCGCCGGCGCCTTGGGCGGGATGAAGCCGTAGGCGTCGTCCTCGATCGCCGGCAGGCGATATTCGTTGAGGATCTCGGCGACGGCGAGGCGCCTCGCGGTCGGCATGGTGATCGTCGTCGGATTCTGCAGCGTCGGGTTCAGATAGAGCATCTTCGGCCGGTGGCGGCGGATCGCCTCTTCCAGCGCTTCGGGGAGAATGCCCGCCTCGTCCATCTCAAGGCCGAGAATGTTGCGGCGCATGACCTTGGCGATGCTGCGGAAGCCCGGATAGGTGATCGCCTCGCAGAGGATCGTGTCGCCGGGCTCAGTGGCGAGCGAGAGGATCGCCGTCATCGTCGCGTGGGCGCCGGGCGTCACGGCGATGCGTTCGAGCTTCGGCACCATGCCGCGCATCGACAGCCAGGAGGAGGCGGCGATCTTGTCCTTCTCGCCGCCCGTCGGCGACTGGTAGCGCAAGAGCGCGACGAGGTTGGCGCCGACATAGTCGAGCCCCTCGCGCATCTTGGCAAGCAGCACCGGATCGCTCGGCTCCGGCGGCATGTTCATGGTCGCATCTTCGGCCGTCGCCCGCTCGGGATCGACCCGGTCCGCCCGGCCCGCCGGCGGCGAAACGAAGGTGCCCCGGCCGACATGGCTGTCGACGAGACCGCGAGACCTCGCTTCGGCATAGGCGCGCGAGACGGTGGTGAAGTCGATCGACAGCCGCTTGGCGAGCCGGCGCTGCGGCGGCAGCCGGGCGCCCGCCTTCAGCCGGCCGAGCCGCACGTCGCTCTCCAGCGCGTCGGCGATGTCGAGATAGAGCGGCTTGCCGCCTTTGGCGATCTCCGGGATCCAGTCCGTCACGGTCGTCTCCTGCATGCGCCTCCGTGCTTTACACATCCCGGCGTGCGGCGCAAAAAATTGTATGGAGAATTATCGTGGAATTGGGTGCTGCGCTGCCCGCTGTTTTATTGGTCTTATTGACGTGAAATTTAGCAGAGACCGCCGATTTAGCAAGCAATGATGCTATATTATAAGCATGAGGCCACTGCGCTGCAAAAAATATTGTATGGAAAATAGAATGGATATTGACGGGATCAGGGCCACCCGATCACTCTGCCGGCCATACCCCCACGGCTACAGGAGGAATGGATGCCGGCAGTTACCGCGGAAGCCCACAAGGACGGCGACTACTTCGTCGACTACGAGGAAAAGGTCTTCGAGGACGTCAAGGCCGAACCGGGCGAAAAGGCCCTCGTCGCCTTCCATACCGTCGCCTTCGAGGGCTCTATCGGCCTCGTCAACATCCTCAATGCCATCCGCCTCGGCCGGAAGGGCTACGAGACCTCGATCCTGCTCTACGGCCCGGGGGTCACCCTGGGCATTCAGCGCGGCTTCCCGACGCTGGGCGACGAGGCCTTTCCGGGTCATCAGAACTTCGCCGCCAATCTGAAGAAGTTCATGGCCGAGGGCGGCAAGGTCTATGCCTGCCGCTTCGCCCTGCAGGCCCTCTACGGCCATGGCGAGCCGGCGCTGCTGCCCGGCATCCGGCCGATCGCGCCGCAGGACGTGCTCGACTGCATCCTTCTGCACAAGAAGGCCAACGCCGTCGTCATCGACACCTGGACCCTCTGATCGCTGGCGCGCCGGGCGGCAAGGCCCGGTGCGCCACGGTCTTCATGCGCAGCGTCGAGGTTTCGGAGAGGAGGCAGGCACCATGCGAAGCGATACCGTGCGGGCCGCAGCGGTCCAGATCGCGCCCGATCTGTCGGGTCGGGCAGGGACGATCGAGCGCGTCCTGAACGCCATCACCGAGGCTGCCGACAAGGGCGCCGAGTTCATCGTCTTCCCCGAGACCTTCGTTCCCTACTACCCGTATTTCTCCTTCGTTCTGCCGCCGGTGAGCCAAGGCGCGGCGCATCTGAAGCTTTACGAAGAAGCCGTCAGCGTCCCGTCGCCGGAGACCCGGGCGGTGGCGGACGCGGCGCGGCGGCGCGGCGTCGTCGTCGTTCTCGGCATCAACGAGCGCGACCACGGCTCGCTCTACAATGCCCAGCTGATCTTCGACGCCGACGGCACGCTGAAGCTCAAGCGCCGCAAGATCACGCCCACCTATCACGAGCGGATGGTCTGGGGGCAGGGCGACGGCGCCGGGCTGAAGGTGGTCGACACCAGGGTCGGCCGGGTCGGTGCGCTGGCCTGCTGGGAGCACTACAACCCGCTCGCCCGCTACGCCCTGATGGCGCAGAACGAGGAGATCCACGCCTCGCATTTTCCCGGCAGCCTGGTCGGGCCGATCTTCGGCGAGCAGATCGAGGTGACCATGCGCCACCACGCGCTGGAATCCGCCTGCTTCGTCGTCAATGCGACGGGATGGCTGAGCGAGGAGCAGATCGCAGAGATCCATCCCGATCCGAAACTGCAGAAGGGCCTGCGCGACGGCTGCATGACATGCATCGTCTCGCCGGAAGGGCGCCATCTGGCCGAGCCGTTGACCGAGGGGGAGGGCATGGTGATCGCCGATCTCGACATGCGGCTCGTCACCAAGCGCAAGCGCATGATGGACTCGGTCGGCCACTACGCCCGGCCCGAGCTCCTGCATCTCGTCCACGACATGCGTCCGGCGACGCCGGTTCGCCAGATCCTGCCGTCCGACGACGACGATCGAGAGAACGAATTTCCCACCCAGCGCGAGGAAACGGCCGATGCTTGAGTCCGACCTCATCAACGATTTGCAGACCCGCGGCATGCGCCTCGTCGACCCGCGCGTCGGCAACGAGAGCCGGCGCGGCGGCGCCGGTCCTTCCGACCACAAGGCGGTGACCATCGGCGAGACGACGGTGATGGTGCCGGTCCACACCGCGCCGGCCTTCGAAAGCCCCTATCTCGTCGAGGCGCCGGACGGCGCCGGCCGCTCGCGCGTCACCCGCGACGGGGCGGAAGTCGCAAAGGTGCGGTTTCCCTCGCGTCCGCGCTTCTACGATCTGAAGACGGCCGAGGGCGTTCCCTACAATCAGATCGCCGTCCTCCACTCCCGCGACGTCCTGGCGACGACGGTGCTGCAGACCTGCATCCGCTACGAAAGCCGCAAGAAGACCTGCCAGTTCTGTTCCATCGGCCAGTCCCTCGCCGCCGGCCGCACCATCGCCCACAAGACGCCCTGGCAATTGGCCGAGGTCGCCAAGGCGGCGGTCGAGCTCGACGGCGTCAGGCACATGGTGATGACAACGGGAACGCCGAAGGGCCCCGATCGCGGCGCCGCGGTGCTGGCGGAAAGCGCCCGGGCGATCAAGGCGGCCGTCGATCTGCCGATCCAGGCGCAGTGCGAGCCGCCGGAAGACGATGCCTGGCACCAGCGCATGAAGGACGACGGCGTCGACGCCCTCGGCATGCATCTCGAAGCGGTGACGCCCGAAGTGCGCACCCGCATCATGCCGGGCAAGGCGAGCGTGCCTTTGACGAAATACTATTCGAGCTTCGAGGCTGCCGTAAAAGTCTTCGGCCGCGGCCAGGTCTCGACCTACATCCTCGCCGGCCTCGGCGACAGCGCCGAAGAGATCCTGGCGATGGGCGAGAGGCTCTGCGCCATGGGCGTCTATCCCTTCGTCGTCCCCTTCGTGCCGATTTCCGGAACGCCGCTCGAAAGCCATCCGGCGCCGAGCGCCGAGTTCATGGCCAGCGTGCTGCGGCCGCTCGGCCAGATGATCGTCGCGGCCGGCATGCGCTCGGAAGACATCAAGGCCGGCTGCGGACGCTGCGGCGCCTGCTCGGCGCTGTCGACCTACGAGAAGCTGAAGGTGCCGGCATGAACGCCTTCGACCCCGCCGTCTTCCATTGCCCCGGCTTCTTCATCAAGGCGGCCGGCGCGCCCTTCGAGAAGGCTGGCGCGGCGGCGCTGCGCCGGCGGGTCTTCGTCGAGGAACAGAAGATCTTCCGCGATCACGACCGCGACGCGATCGACGAGGTCGCGACCTGCCTCGTCGCCCTCTCCACCTATGCCCACGAGGCCGACGAGGTGGTCGGCACGGTGCGCATCCACGAGGCCGAGCCGGGCCTCTGGTGGGGCTCGCGGCTCGCCGTCGACAGCCGCTTTCGCAATGTCGGCCGGCTCGGCCAGCAGTTGATCCGGCTTGCCGTCTCCACCGCCAACGGCCGCGGTTGCCAGCGCTTCCTCGCCCATGTGCAAATGCAGAACGTGCCGCTGTTTCAGAAGCTCGCCTGGGCCGTGGAGGGCGAGGTGGTGATCCACGGCGTCCCCCATGCCCTGATGCAGGCCGATCTGGCGAGCTATCCGCCCTTCGCCGATCCCGAAAGCGGCTGGCTCAGCCTCACTCGCACTGGCAAGGGCCGGTCCATTCCCGTTTCGCTTCCTGCCTGCCACGAGGTGCCGGCACTGCTGCCGCCCTTGGATCAAGTCCACCGGGGCGCGGCATGACGCTGGGTTTTCTCGCCGAAGCGCTCCGCGGCCATCCCTCGATCCGCGGCAAGCTTGCCATCGGCGCGGCAACGGCGGCGCTTGGCCTCAGCGGCTCGAGCTTCGGCCGGCCGGGCGACGACGCGGCGCTGTTGCCGCGCAAGGACGGCGGCTTCGACCTGTTGGCCGGGGAGGGCTTTATCCCCCGCTTCGTCGCCGAGGATCCGTGGTTCGCCGGCTGGTGCGGCGTGATGGTCAATCTCTCCGACATCGCCGCCATGGGCGGCCGGGCGAGCGCCCTGATCGATCAGGTCTGGGCCCCGTCTCCGGAGGCGGCGAGACCACTGATGGAAGGCCTGCGGGCGGCGTCGGAAGCCTATGGCGTGCCCGTCGTTGGCGGCCACACCAACTATGGCAGCGCGGAGCTGGGCCTTGCCGTCACCGTCCTCGGTCATGCGGCGGCGCCGATCACCAGCTTCGACGCCGAGCCGGGCGATGTCCTCCTCGCGGCAATCGACAGGCGCGGCGACTACCGGCCGCCTTACGACAATTTCTGCGCCGCCCTCGACGCCCCGCCGGAGCGCCTTCGCGGCGACCTCGACGTCCTGCCGCAGCTTGCCGAGGCGGGGCTGGTGAAGGCCGGCAAGGACATCAGCCAGAGCGGCCTCGTCGGTACGGCACTGATGCTCGCCGAGTGCTCCGGCGTTGCGATCACGCTCGATCTCGGCCGCATCACGCTGCCCGAGGGGGCCACGCTGGAGCGCTGGCTGCGCAGCTTTCCGAGTTTCGGCTTCCTCTTGGCGGTGAAGCCCGGCGATGTCGATGCGGTCATCGCCCGTTTTGTCGAGCGCGATCTGTCGGCGGCGCCGATCGGCCGCATCGAAGAGGGCAGCGCCGTCAGCCTATGCCGGGGGGAGGAGCGGGCGCTCTTCTGGGACTGGCGCGCCGAACCCTATCTCCGCCCGTCCATTTCGGAGCCTGCCCATGCCTGAAGTCCATTTCACCCTCCGCTGGCCGGACGGCGCGGAGGAGCGCTGCTATTCGCCCTCCACCGCCATCAAGCGCCATCTCGATGCCGGGAAGACCTATCCGCTCGACGAACTGCTCGACCGTGTCCGCACCGGCCTGTCCGAAGCCTCCGACCGGGTGGCGGCGAAATACGGCTTCGCCTGCTCCTCGGCGATGGATCAGCTCGCCCGAATCGAGGCGCGTGCAAGGGCGTTCGAGGGCGGCGAGGACGCCAGTGTCCTCTGCACGAGGATCGAAGGATGAGCGCCATGACGAAGCCTGAACCCACGGCCCGCCAATCGCTGCCGGCCCCTCAGCAGCAGGCGCCTGCAAAGGCTGCGGCTTCCTCCGGGATTCCCGCTTCCGGAACGCCGAAGCAGGTGCCGGTGATCATTGTCGGCGGCGGACAGGCCGGCCTCTCCGTCAGCCGCCATCTGTGCAGGCACGGCATCGCGCATGTCGTCTTCGAGCGAAACCGACGCTTCCACTCCTGGCGGGTGAACCGCTGGGACAGCTTCTGCCTGGTGACGCCCAACTGGCAGTGCCGGCTGCCGGATTTTCCGTACCAGGGAAACGACGCCGACGGCTTCATGCTGAAGGACGAGATCACCGACTATCTCGATGCCTTCGCCGAAAGCTTTGACCCGCCGCTGCGCGAATGCGTCGCGGTCAAGAAGATCTTCCACCATGCCGGCGGTTATGTGGTCGAGACATCCGAGGGCGTCTGGTCAGCCGATCAGGTGGTCATCGCCACCGGCGGCTACGACACGCCGATCGTGCCCCCCTGTGCGGAACGGCTCGACCCGTCGATCACCCAGATCCATTCGCGGGAATACCGCCGTCCGTCGCAGCTGCCGGAGGGCGCCAGCCTCGTCGTCGGCACCGGCCAGTCGGGCGTCCAGATCATGGAGGATCTCGTCCGCGACGGGCGCAAGGTGCATCTCGCCGTCGGCGCGGCACCGCGCAGCCCGCGCAAATATCGCGGCCGCGACGCCACCGACTGGCTCTACGACATGGGCCACTACGCCATCACCATCGCCCAGCATCCGGATCCGCAGAAGGCGCTCACCCAGACCAACCACTACATGTCCGGCCGCGACGGCGGCAAGGAGATCGACCTGCGCCGATTCGTGGTCGAGGACGGCGTCTCGCTCTACGGCTCGCTGGCTGGCATGGAGGGGAGCCGGATCGAATTCCTGCCGGATCTCGAAAAGAACCTCGACGACGCCGACCGGAGCTATTGCGGCATTCGCGACCAGATCGACGCCTATATCGCCCGGCAAGGCATCGATGCACCCGAGGAACCACCCTTCGAAAAACTCTGGCGGCCGGAGCGGGAAGTCACCGGGATCGACGCCGCGGAACTCGGCATCACCTCGATCGTCTGGTCGATCGGCTTTCGCCCGGACTATTCCTGGATCGACGTCGACGTGTTCGACGACCGCGGCAAGCCGGTCTTCGATCGCGGCGTCACCAAGGCGCCGGGTTTTTATTTCATCGGCCTCGGCTGGCTCAATACCTGGGGCTCGGGCCGCTTTCTCGCCATTGACGAGGACAGCCGCTTCCTCGCCGACGCGATCGTCCGGCGGCATGCGGAAGCCGCGGCGAGCGCATAGAGGGCGGCAGCGTCGGATGAGGTCGGCGGAGATGCGGCGGCCCCGTCGCTACCGGATGATGCCTCTGGCCGCTCCCCGCGCCGAATCGCGTGCCTCGGGCTCAGCCTTCGACGTCGCCGAGATGGCGCCGCGCCGCGTAGAGCGCGATGGCGGCCGCGTTGGAGACGTTGAGCGAGTGGATGGCGCCGGGCATCGGCAGCCTCGCGAGCTTCGTCACGGTGCCCCGCGTCTTCTGGCGCAGCCCTTTGCCCTCGGCGCCGAGGACGATGGCGAGCTTTCCGCCGGCAAGGCTTGCCTCGAACGTCTCCGGCCCCTCCGAATCGAGGCCGATCGTCGTGAAGCCGTGCTCGGCGAGTTCGCCGAGCGCTTCGGCGAGATTGCGCACCTCGATCTGGGTGACGTGTTCCAGCGCCCCCGAGGCGGCCTTGGCAAGGACGCCGCTTTCCTGGGGCGAATGGCGGGTGGTGGTGACCACCGCGTCGGCGGCGAATGCCGTCGCCGAGCGCAGGATCGCGCCGACATTGTGCGGATCGGTCACCTGATCGAGGACGAGGACAAGCCTTGCGCCCTCGAGGTCTCCGAGTTTCTGCGCCGTCAGCGGCTCGGTCTCGACCGCGACGCCCTGGTGGACAGCCTCCGAGCCGAGTTCGGCGACGATGGTCTTGGGCTCGACGATTTCATACGGGCAGGGCAGGGCGCCTTCCGCGACGCCGAGGCGGGCGAGAGCGTTGCGTGTCACCAGCAGGCGATGCAGCCGGCGGCGCGGATTTTTCAGCGCCTCGCCGACCGTGTGGAGGCCGTAGAGCCAGATCCGGCCGGGCGCGGGGGCGCGGCCCGGGCTCGGCTCGCCCTTGCCGCGGCGGGCCGGCTCGCCGGCGCCGGCGCGCTTGGCGTCGCGGTGCGAGCGGCGCAGCTTGGCGTAATGAGTGTCCTTGCGGGTGCCGGCGGTCTCGTCTGTCATCATGCCGGCTTATCGGAGGCGGGGGGCGAGGGAAAGGGGGCGGCGATGCCGGGCGGACCCGGGATCGATCAATTCGCGCCTTCGGGGGCGTTGACACGGGCCCGCTCTTTTTTCATAAGGCCGCACGGACATGCCGGGCGGTGCTTTGCACCAGCCGGTAACATGCGGATGACGAAGCGCGAAAAGCGCCATGGTCGGTTCGGAGGGGTGTCCGAGTGGTTAAAGGAGACGGACTGTAAATCCGTTCGCTTAGCGTACGCTGGTTCGAATCCAGCCCCCTCCACCATCGCTTTCCAAGGTCCGCGTTTTGGCGTAGACAATGGCTGCGCGGGTATAGCTCAATGGTAGAGCAGCAGCCTTCCAAGCTGAATACGCGGGTTCGATTCCCGCTACCCGCTCCATTCTGACCATCAACTTTCTCTCGCCGGTGCCTGCGGCCCTATAGCGTCGAGCCGAGCGGCTGCGTCGATCAGTTGCCTTCGATCCAGCCGCCCGGGCAGGCATTCTCAGCAGCGGTGTGGTGTCGTCGCGGAGGTGCCCGCACTTGCGCCGCATCGCGCAAGCCTCTATGTCGCGCGCACCTGAAATCTCTTCCGACATGGGGAGCTGGCGATGGCCAAGAGCAAATTCGAGCGTAACAAGCCGCATGTGAACATCGGCACGATCGGACACGTCGACCACGGCAAGACGTCGCTGACGGCGGCGATCACCAAGTATTTCGGCGAATACCGCGCCTATG
>NZ_JAAAMG010000001.1 GCF_010500815.1 Jiella pacifica | reverse complement strand
CAGGCCGATCTCGACGCCTGGCTCGTCCACTACAACACCGAACGCCCGCACCTCGGCTACCGCAACATGGGCCGTAGGCCAGTCGAAACCGTCATGTCATTCGTCAGTCAAGAAGCTTAAGTGGACAGATGGATCGCTACGGCCATCTATTCAAATCGGACGACCACCGGATGGCGATGGATCGCATCGCAACCGGTCTGCTATGATTTACATGGCACATGTATGGCACATGTAGACTTGAAAGGCCTGAAGAGTAGGGCCATGAGAGCCGAAATACGCAGGCTCATAACCTGAAGGTCAGAGGTTCAAATCCTCTCCCCGCAACCATCCGGTTCGAAGAAGCCTCGCCAGAAATGGCGGGGCTTCTTCGTTTTCTTGGTGGTTGGTCGCTTCGAGCTGTGGACGCCCCGCAGATGTTCCACAGGCCCGGTCTCCTGCCGACGATCGCTCATCAATGAGATCGCGCGGCTTCGCGATCACAGGCCCTTTCCCTTTTGCTCAAAAATTGCTTGAGTCCATTCAACAGGCAGTTTGAGTTTCATCAACACCCGGGGGATCGGTGTCATGTTCCGCGCCATCAGCAATCTTGCGGCTCTGCGGTTTGGCCGCACGGACGTTCAGAACCACGTCATCGACGAACTCCTGGCCGGCCGGCTGGATCGCCGGTCGTTCCTGCGCCACGGTAGCCGCGTCGGCCTTTCGATGGCGCTCATGGTGGCGGCGATGAAGACCGCCGGCCTGTCGACGATCGGCAGCGCCCTCGCCCAGTCCGGCACTCCCGGCGGCACCATCCGCATCGCCCTGATTGCCCCCTCCGGCATCATCGACCCGGTGACGGTGGCCGATCAGTACGGCCTCCTCGTCCTGCAGCAGGTCGGCGACTTCCTGGTGATGGACGGGCCGGACCTCGTCCTGCAGCCGATGCTGGCCACCGAGTGGTCGCCCAACGAGGACGGCACCGTCTGGACTTTCAAGCTGCGCGAGGGCGTCAAGTTCCACGACGGCCGCACCATGACGGCGGACGACGTCGTCGCCTCGATCGAACGCCTCGCCGACCCGCAGAACGGCTCCAACGCGCTTTCGGCCTTCAAGGGCGTCCTGTCGAAGGGCGGCACGAAGAAGGTCGACGACCTGACGGTGGCTTTCCATCTCGACGCGCCGAACGGCAACTTCCCCTATTACCTCTCCTCCGACAACTACAACGCCATCATCCTTCCGGCCGACTACAGCGGCAATTTCGAGGCGGAGATGAACGCCACCGGGCCGTTCAAGCTCGAGCGCTATACGCCGAAAGTGGGCGCGACCTTCGTCAAGAATCCCGACTACTGGGGCGGCGAGCCGAAGCTCGACCGGGTCGAGATGAGCTTTTACGCCGACCAGCAGCCGCAGGTGCTGGCGCTGCTCGGCGGCCAGGTCGACGTGGTCCAGCAGGTGACCGTGCAGGGCTCGCAGAGCCTGTTCAACAATCCGGCGGTGAAGATCCTCGAGCTGCGCTCGAACGCCCATCGCCAGATCCACATGAAGACCCAGTCCGGCCCCTTCGCCGACAAGCGGGTGCGCCAGGCGATGGCGCTGACGCTGGATCGTCCGCGGCTGATCCAGGGCCTGTTCCGCGGCATGGCCGACATCGGCAATGATTCGCCCTTCGCGCCGGTCTTCCCCTCCACCGACCCGACGGTCGAGCAGCGGGCGAAGAACATCGAGAAGGCCAAGCAGCTGATGGCCGAGGCCGGCACCTCAGGCTTCGATACGACCTTCACCACCATGTCGATCCAGGAGCTGCCGGCGCTGGCCAGCCTGATCAAGAATGCCGCCGCGGAGATCGGCATCAACGTCAATCTGAAGATCGAGGATCCGGGCGCCTATTACGGCAGCGCGGTTCCCGGCAAGTCGGATTGGCTGGATTCCGAATTCGGCATGACCGACTACGGCCATCGCGGCATCCCGAACGTCTTCCTCACCGCACCCTTGAAGAGCGACGGCACCTGGAATTCCGCCAACTTCCAGAACGCCGAATACGACAAGCTGGTCGAGACCTACGTCGCCGCCCTCGATCTCGACGCGCAGAAGGACGCCGCCGGCAAGATCCAGCGCCTGCTGCTCGACGAGACGCCGATCATCTTCCCGTATTTCTACAACTGGCTGACGGCGACGGCGCCGAACGTCGCCGGCGTCCAGCCGACGGCGATGGGTCAGCTCTTCCTGCAGAACGCGACCGTCGGCTGACGGTCGTGGGATCGCCGTTCGGGCGCTTCCTGCTGCGCCGGCTGGGGCTCAGCCTCCTCACCTTGTGGCTGGTCAGCGTCGTGGTGTTCCTCGGCGCGCAGGTCCTGCCGGGCGATCCCGGGCGGGCCGTCCTCGGGCCACTCGCCGATGCACGGGCGGTTGCCGCGCTCAACAAGGAGCTCGGCGCCGACCGGCCGCCGGTGGAGGTGTATTTCTCCTGGGTCGGCGGCATGCTGCAGGGCGATCTCGGCCAGTCCTATGCCTACCGGGCTCCCGTCGCGCCCTTCGTCGGCGATGCGCTGCTCAAATCGCTGAAGCTCGTCGGCGTGATTTTCCTGATCGTCGTCCCCCTCGGCGTCGGAGCGGGGGTGATCGCGGCGCTGAACGCCGGCAAGCCGATCGACCGGATCCTTTCGGTGACCAGCCTGTCGCTGACGGTCATTCCGGAGTTCGTCTCGGCGATCGCGCTGATCCTGGTCTTCGCGGTGATCCTCAGATGGCTGCCGCTTTCGGCCAGCTGGCCGACCGGCGCCGGCCCGCTCACCCAGCTCCAACATCTGATCCTGCCCGCTCTGCCGCTGGTCATCGTCCTCTTCGGCTACATTGCCCGGATGGCGCGAGCCGGCACGATTGAGGCGCTGTCTTCCGACTACACCCGCACCGCCATCCTCAAGGGCCTGCCCTGGCGCACGGTGCTGACCCGGCACGTGCTTCGCAACGCCCTCGTTCCGACCATCACCGTCATCGCCGCCCAGACCGGCTATGCGCTCGGCGGCCTCGTCGTGGTCGAGACGCTGTTCCGCTACCAGGGAATCGGCAATCTCGTCCTTTCCGCCGCCAAGGCCAAGGATTTCGCCATGCTCCAGGCCGGCATTCTGACGATCGGCGCCTTCTTCATCGTGGCGACGCTGATCGCCGACTGCATCACCGTCATGCTCAATCCCCGCCTGCGCGCGGAGCTCGGCCGATGAGCGCAACGGCAGAGACGACCGCAGCCGAAGCCGAGCCGGCTCCCGCGCCGAAGAAGGAGCGGACGACGCTCGGCGTCCTGTTGCGCAGCCCGGCCTTCCTCGTCGGCGCGGTCATCGTTCTCTTCTGGGCCTTCTGCGCCGCCTTCGCGCCGTACTTCGTGCCCTATGATCCGCTGGCCGACGACCTCCTCAACACCTTGGCGCCGCCGTCGGCCGAGCACTGGTTCGGCACCGACCAGATCGGCCGCGACGTCTTCTCCCGCGTTCTCGTCGGCGCCAGGGACATCCTGACCATCGCCCCCCTCGCCACACTCCTCGGCACCACCGTCGGCACGGCGGTCGGCCTCGTCATGGGATATTTCGGCGGCTGGGTGGACGCGATCGTCGGCCGGCTCATCGAGGTGCTGCTGTCGCTGCCGCTGATCATCGTCGCCTTGATGGTGCTCGTCGCCCTCGGCCCGTCGACACCGACGGTCATCGTCGTCGTCGGCCTCGTCTTCACCCCGCTCGTGGCCCGCACGGTGCGCGCCGCCGTCCTCTCCGAGCGCCATCTCGACTATGTGCCGGCCGCGGCCGTGAGAGGCGAAGGCGCGCTGCACATCATGTTCGTGGAAATCCTGCCGAACATCTGGCCGCCGATCATCGTCGAGGCGACGGTGCGGCTCGGCTATGCGATCT
The DNA here is from genome assembly GCF_010500815.1 of Jiella pacifica. Classification (GTDB taxonomy): domain Bacteria; phylum Pseudomonadota; class Alphaproteobacteria; order Rhizobiales; family Rhizobiaceae; genus Jiella; species Jiella pacifica. The sequence goes on along the minus strand of NZ_JAAAMG010000001.1, from coordinate 598,383 downwards.
TCACCATCGCCTCGCTGTCATTTCTCGGCTTCGGCGTCCAGCCGCCCTCGCCCGACTGGGGCCTTGCGATCGCCGAGAACTATGGCGTCCTCGTCGGTGGTTTCTGGTGGACCGTCGTGCCCGCCACCGTCGCGACGGCCTCTCTCGTCGTGGGTGTCAATCTCGTCGCCGAGGGCCTGCAGCGGGCAGTCGCCGAATGAGCATGACAGACACGAAGACCCACAGCCCGGCCCTGGAGCTTGAAGACCTCTCCGTCGCCTACACCGTCCGCGGCCGCGACCTGCCCGTCCTGTCGAATGTCAGCCTGACGATCCAGCGCGGCGAAGCCTACGGCCTCGTCGGCGAGAGCGGCTCCGGCAAGTCGACCGTGGCGCTGGCGCTGCAGCGCGTCCTGCCGTCAAACGGGCGCATATCCTCCGGCCATGCCCGCGTCGCCGGCAAGGACGTCGCCGAGCTCGGCGCCACGGAACTCAGGCGCATGCGCGCCAAGGACGTCGCCATGGTCTTCCAGGATCCCGGCAAGGCGCTGAACCCCTCACTCACCGTCGGCCGCCAGATGGCCGAAGTGTTCGAGATCCTCGGATCGTCCGGCAGCGAAGCCAAGAGGCGCGGCGAGGAGATGCTCGGCCGCGTGCGCATTTCCGATCCCGCCCGGGTCATGGCGAGCTTCCCGCATCAGCTCTCGGGCGGCATGCAGCAGCGCGTGGTCATCGCCATGGCGCTGGCGAAGGATCCGGCGCTCCTGATTCTCGACGAGCCGACCACCGGCCTCGACGCCACCATCGAGGCCGAAGTGCTCGACCTCGTCGACACGCTGCGCCAGGAATTCGGCGCCGCCGTCCTGTTCATCAGCCACAACCTCGCGGCCGTCGCCTCGCTGTGCAACCGGGTCGGCGTGCTCTATGCCGGCAAGCTGGTCGAGGAAGGTCCGGCGCGAGAACTCTTCAACGACCCGCGCCATCCTTATACCGCCGGCCTGCTGCGATGCCTGCCGCGCGCCGGTTTCAAGGGCGGCGCGGCGCTCGACAACATTCCCGGCTTTCCGCCGCCGCCGGGTTCGATCACACAGGGCTGCGTCTTCGCCCCGCGCTGCGGCCTCGTTCAGGAGCGCTGCCGCGTCGACGAGCCGCCGCTCTACGACGTCGGGACCGGCCGTGGCAGCCGCTGCCACTTCCACGACAAGGTGGACGACCTGCCGCGGATGAGCGAGGCGCCGCCGGTGAACACGCCGGAGCGCGGGCCGAACGTCGAGCCGGTGCTGAAGCTCAAACATCTCTCCAAGACCTACGAGCTGCCTGGGAACCGCAAGGTCCAGGCTCTGCGCGACGTCACGCTGACGCTCGATCCAGGCGAAACGCTCGGCCTCGTCGGCGAGAGCGGCTCCGGCAAGTCGACCCTCGCCAATCTCGTCCTCGGCCTCGCCGAGCATGACGACGGCGGCAGGATCAGTATCGACGGGACCGAGGTTCCGGCCAGCGTCCACCAGCGCCCGCGCGAGGCGATCAAGGCGATCCAGATCATCTTCCAGAACCCGGATTCGGCGCTCAACCGCGCCCATACGGTGAAACACCTCATCGGCCGCGCCGTCGAGAAGCTCGCCGGCATCGTCGGGAGCGAGCGCGAAAGCCGGATCCGACAGTTGCTCGAGGCCGTCCGCCTGACCCCGCGCCAGCTGCCGGCCAAGCCCCGCCAGCTCTCCGGCGGCATGAAGCAGCGCGTCGCCGTCGCCAGAGCCTTCGCCGCCGATCCCCGCGTCATCGTCTGCGACGAGCCGACCTCGGCCCTCGACGTCTCGGTGCAGTCGGCGATCCTCAACCTTCTGTCCGAGCTCCAGGCCGAGCGCCAGGTGAGCTACATCCTGATCTCCCACGATCTCGGCGTCGTGCGGCATCTGTCGGACCGGATCGCGGTGATGTATCTCGGCCGGCTGATGGAGATCGGCCCGGCGCGCTCGGTGATCGAGGGCCCGCACCACCCCTATACCGAGGCGCTCCTCTCCGCTGCCCCGACCGTCACCGGCGAACGCGGCGAGCGAATCCGCCTCGAGGGGCAGATTCCAAGCCCGATCGACCCGCCCACCGGCTGCGTCTTCAACACCCGCTGCCCGCGCAAGTTCGCCAAGATCTGCGAGACGGAGGAGCCGCCATTCGCGCTCGACGACGAGGGCCATGCCATCCGCTGCCACCTGCCGCGGGAAAAGCTCGGGCGGGGGCGGAGGATGGAAGGTGTGGACGTGGTCGAGGCTGGGGCTTGAGCTCCCGCACGTGTCCGACGGGGTGTCGCTGACAATCGGCGACTGCAGGGGACGCGGTTGCCGCCGGGATTCGCCGGCCGCGACCTTACCGTAAAACCGGATACTCCGCCGCAATCGCCTCCTGCTCGTAGCCCAGCACCACCGCAAAATCGTCCACGCACACCGGCTCCACTCCCTTCAGCCCCAGCGCCTCCACCGCCCCGACCAGTTGCGGATCGGCGGTCGCCTCTTCCACCGCCGACAGAAGCATTGCGATCTCACCCGCCGAGGCGCCCGCCCGCGTCACGAACGGCAACGAGGGACTTTTCGCCGTCTCGGCGATCACCCGGACGCCTTCGACCAATTCCGGCCGGTGCCTGTGGGCCAGTCCGAATGTGACGCAATCGATCGCCGCAACGTCGGCTCTGCCGCTGGCGACATGGTCGATGCTGGCTAGATGGCCGCCCGTGGTGACGACGTCTGCGAAAAACCGCCCGCCCTCGGCGAAAGGCGCGACGGCATGCCGAAACAAATTCATGCCGGAATTGGAATCCGGCCCGTTGATCGCGGCGCGCCGGCCGCGCAGGTCGGCCAGCGTTTCGAACGAGGAGGCCCTTAGTACCACGATGACGCTGCAATGGGTCGCCCCCGAGCAGCCCGACCAGGAATAGACCGGCGCGGCGAACGGCGTGACGACATCGTTGAGCGCCGTCATCAGCGGATAGCCGCAGGTCTGGGCGAAAAGCAGCGCCGGGTCCCGCCAGACCGTAGCGAGAGACCGTGTCCGTTCGAGACTTTCCGCCACACCGTCCATCCCGATTGCCCGCAGCCGCGAGGCAAGGCCGGCCCACAGTGCGTCATTCGCATGAAGCAGCCACGGCATGTCGTACATTCCGAGGCTGGCGATGCGGGTCATGGGCGATATCTCGCTGCAGTCCATCCGGCCATGCGTTCGCCTCCGCCGCGAGCCGTAGGCCAGTCCGAGCCCCTCCTCCGGCCCAGGTCAGGCAGCCGCTTCGCCACCCGTTCCCGTCCCATCCGGCGCCCGCCCGAGCGGATGAGCCGGCCGGTCATGGGGCGCCACGAAGAAGCGGCGGAAGACGTCCTTGTAGCCGTCATAGAGCAGGCCGCCATTGGCGCCGAGCAGCAGCGCGCGGTTGTCATGATACCAGGCCGGCAGGCGGTACCAGGGCAACGTCGGATGCGCATGGTGCGCGGCGTGGAGATTGTTGTTGAGAAACAGCAGCCCCAGCAGCGGCGCGCCTTCGACGATCGCGGTGCGCTTTTCGACGCTACCCTCGGCCTTGTGCTCGGCGAAGGATCGGATCAAGAGCAGCGCCGTGCCGGGATAGACGAAGATCGCCAGATATTCCAGCACACCGATGCCGCAGACGCTCCACAGCCAGGTCAGCACCACGGCACAGCCGAGAAGATGCCGCGCCCAGATGCCGGCAGCAGCCTTGTCGCCGCCACGGATCGCTTTGGCCTCCGACCACAGGAAGCGGGTGATCGACCATGCCGGACCGACGATCAGCCGACCGGCGAGGCAGGTCTGCGCTTCGACGAGGCCGCGGGCCAGCGGGCTCAGCTTTGCCCAGTCCGCCTCGGTCCAGTAGTAGGATTCCGGGTCGTCGAGCGGATCGGTCAGCCGTTCGTCCCGGTGGTGGCAGAGATGCATGGCCCGGTAGCGCGTGAACGGGATCCAGAGCGCCAGCGGCACGAAGCCGAGCGCCCGGTTCACGCCTCGCCAGCGGGTCGGATGGCCGTGGATGATCTCGTGCTGCAACGACCCGTGCCAGGCGATTATCCAGGCCGCCGCAGGTATCAGCAGCACCAGCGGGATCAGGTGGTGGAAGAAGGTCAGCCCGCCCCATGCACCATAGATGACGAGCGCCAGGATCAGGGTCGGCCATTCGACGGCCGAACGGTTGCAAACAGGATTTGCTGAGATTCGAGGCGCTGGGGTCATGCGCCCAGGATTCGTGCAAATCAGGTGCGATGACAATGCCTGACTTCACCAAGCCGTGATGAGAGTTGTCGCACTTCACGCCCGGCTAGTGATATTCGTCAACCTTTGTGATTTTAAGCAACGGATTTGCGCGGCGGCCGCTCGCCGCCGCCATCTCGAATTTGCCCGGCTCTCTTGCGTACCGTCACCGCCGAGCGATCCGTCACCCCAGCGCCCGTGCCTCTTCCAAGCCCATTCGGCCGGCCGTCAGGCGCACCGCGTCCTCGTCCGACATCTCGCCGGCGATCGCCGCGGCGACCCCGTCGCCGATCAGCGGGCCGAGCTTGAAGCCGTGGCCGGAACAGGCGCTGACCACCCAGGTCTTCGCGCCCCAGGGCTTCACCTGGAATTCCTCGCTGGCATCGCGGGTGACCGTGTAGAAGCAGATCTTCCGCTCCAGAACCTGGTAGCGCTCGAAATCGCGATAGGCGAGCCGGGCTGCCTTGTTCAGCCGGGCGACGTCCGCGTCGGTGGCGATGCGGTCGCCGTCGGCGTCGCCCGAGCGGGTGAAGACGTGGTCGCCGACCTTCAGCCGAGTCCCCATTCTCGGCGGCAGCGTATAGGTGCCGCTCTCGGTCCCGAGATCGATTAGCACCGGCGCGACCTTCCAGGCTTCGACATATTCCGCCGGCGGGCTGAGATACATCACCGCCTGGCGGGACGGGACGACGGCGCCCGCCACCTCAGGCGTCAGCTTGTTGACCCAGGCGCCGGCGGCGATGACGATCCGGTCGGCGCGATGGGTCTCGCCATTGGCGACCAGCGTGCCGGCCTCGGGATCGACCTCGCTAACCCGCGCGTCGGCATGAAACGTCACGCCCTGATTGCCGAGCCACACCGTCAGGTCGGTGAGGATGCGGATCGGGAACAGCATGCCGCCTTCGTCCGTCTCGACGCAACGCGCCAGGCTTCTGGTCTCGATCATCGGGAAGCGATCCGGCACCTCGGCCAGCGGGATGTCCCGGTAGCCCTTGCCCAGCGCCGTCAGCGAGCGCGAGACCGGCTCGTACCAGTCGACGTCGTTGCGCAGAAAGTAGAACACGCTGCCCGGCGAGAAGTGCCGCGCGCCGATGTCCTGGAACAGCTGCTCGTAGAGCCGGAATGCCCGCGGCATCAGATAAGCGTAGCCTTCGAGCGTGCCGTACGCGTGGCGGGTGATGCGGTGCTCGTCATAGGAGGAGGCGCGCGGATTGGGGATCGGCCCCTGCTCGAACACCTCCACCGTGTAGCCACGGCGCGTCAGCGCCCAGGCGGTGGAGAGGCCGGCAATGCCGGCACCGACGACGATGATCTTACCGCGGGAGTTTGACATGGAATCGGAGGCTTTCTGCAGGGGCGCAATGAGGCGGATGGAGGCATATTTTCAGTTTGCATGCGTGGAGGACAGAGAACGAGCCAGAAGGAGCGCTTCCATCGACGTCTCGTCATCCCGGGCTTGACCCGGGACCCATTCCTCCGCGCTGAGACTGCCTCTTCGGTTCGGATAAGACAATGCGCCGGCAACCGTGCGCTCGAACGATGGCAACGATTTGGAATGGGTCCCGGGTCAAGCCCGGGATGACGAGGCGGTGACGGCGCGGCTCCAACTGCATCGCAGATGTCCCAGGTGCCAGACGGCGTCGGTCACATCCGCCGTCAGTTGACTACTGGGGAAACGACCGCGTCAACCGGTTTCGGCGGCAGCCAGTCCAGATGGTCTCGCCAGTCGGCGCGCAGGCCGGCAAAGCGGGAAAGCGACAGCTTCGACAGATCTGCAAAGCTGCAGACCCCATCGATGACGAGGTCGCGGATGGCGTGGCCGCTCGCCGGCGACAGGCCGAAGCCGACGCTGGACATGGTCGCCACCGTGACGTTTTCCGGCGACGTCAGCCGCTCGATGACAGGCCTGCCGTCCGGCGTGTTCTCGATGACGCCGGCCCAGGAGCGGATGACGCGGGCATGCGCCGCCTTCGGCAACAGCTCGGCGACGCGCTTGGCAAGGTTGCGGGTGACGGAACCCGAGGGCCGCGGCGGTTCGCGGTCGAAGGGCACGTCGTCCATCCATTCATGCGGGCCGCCCCCATAGGCGAGGTTGCCGCGCAGGGTCTGGCGACCATAGAGGCCGTTGCCGTCGACGCCGGTGATCGGCATCATCGGCAGCGGCTCGGTGACGATCATTTCGGCCCGCGCCGCCGCCATCGGCAGGTCGAGGCCGAGCATGGCCATCATCTGGCCGGTCTGCGGCCCGGCGGCGATGACCAGCGCGTCGCAGCCGATCATGCCGTGCGAGGTCTCGACGCCCGTCACCTTGCTGCCCATGGTCGCAATGCCGGTGACGACCGTATGCTGCAGGATCCGCGCGCCATGGTCCTGCGCCGCCCAGGCATAGGCCTGGGACGTCCGTTGAGGATTCGCATGGCCGCCGAAATGGAAGCGCACGCCGGAGACGACGTTGTCGCCGGCGAGCGGCACCAGTTCGCGCACCTGCTGCGGATCGAGGACGTCCCAGTCGTAGCCGGCGGGCAGACGCATCGCGAGGCCCTCGTGGAAGCGCTCCTTGCGCGGATCGACCTGGAAGATGATGCGGCCGCGCTGATATTCGGTCGGATAGCCGAGGAGCTCGTCCATCTGCGGCCAAAGCCGCTGCTCCTCGTGGAACAGCGGGCTCTGATAATGGGTGCAGCCGCCGCCATTGCGGCCCGAGGCCTCGAAGCCGACGATGCCCTTTTCGACGACGGTGACGTCGACCCCGGAGCGCGCCAGCCACCAGGCGGCGGACAAGCCCGTGACGCCGCCGCCGACGATGACGACCGAAGTACCCTTGTCGCTCATCGCCGTCTCCTCAATAGGGCATGCCGGCGCGAAGCTGCTCGGCCTCGCGCGTCGTGCCGATGTCGTCATAGCCGATCCACTGGGTGGCGATGCCGAACCAGACGTTCCAGCCGGCATCCATGTCGGCGCCCTCGTCCCAGTCGGCGAGCACCGACAAGGGAAGCGGCCGCACCGGCGTCCGGTAGCCGGCGAGCGGCACTGTCTCGGGCGAAACGCCCGCGCCGATCGCCATGATCAGCGCCACCTGCTCGCGGCAGCGCCGCGCCTGGCACGGGCCCATGCAGGCCCGGGTCAGCCGCTTGATCTGGTCCTGGTTGACCGGCCCGTCCTCGGCCAGTGTCGTCAGATCTCTTCGCGCGATGGTGTTGGAGCGCCAGTCGAGATAACGGGGCGGCTTGACGCCGAGGAGATCGCCCCGCGTCACGTCCTCACAGATGCAGGCGAGAACGTCCGGCCCGCCGGTGGCGAGCATCGCGCTCGCCCAGTCGGTCTGGTAGCCGAGGCCATCCTGGGCGCCTGGCCGATTGTCCTGCGCCACATCCTCCGAGATCTCGGCCACCTCCGGCGCCTTGCCTAGCGTGCGAAGCGCCGCCCGCCCTGCCCGCATTCCGGACACGGCGGCGTCGCCGCCGAGCCCGGCGCAGTCGCCGGCCACGAAGACCCGGGGCAGCGTGGTCGCGCCGTCTTCGGAAACGACCGGGACATGGCCGCCGCGCTCCGGCGCCAGCTCGCGCTTGCCCCCGAGAACGTCGAGGAGTTCGATCACCGGCACCGTGCCGACCGCCATGACGACCGTGTCGCAGGCGATCTCGCGCTGGCGGCCCGCGTCGTCGCGGCTGGCGACGAGGAGGCCGGTGACCCCCTCGGCATTGCCCTTTGCCCGAAGCGGCACGTGACCGGTGACGATCTCGACGCCCCGCTCCACCAGCACCGCCACCTTTTCGGCCGGCCCTTGCGCGTCGTCCCGCACCTCGACCAGCGCCACGACGTCGAGCCCACGATCGAGCGCCAGCGCCGCCATGTCCATCGCCAACTCGCCTGACCCGACGACAACCAGCCGCCGGCCGGCGAATGCGTCGTAGCGCGTCAGCAGCGTGTGGAAGCCTTGCGCTCCCATGACGCCCGGCTGGTCCGAGCCGGCGAAGGTGAAGTTGAGGTCCCGCGCACCGGTGGCCAGCACCAGCCGGTCGAAGCCGACGAGCCAGCTCTTTTCCTCACTCGCAAGACCGGCGATGCCGCAGGTAAGACCATTCAGCCCCGGCACCTTGACCCAGGCGCCCCAGACGCTGGTCGACAGCCGCACGTCGACGCCGACCTCGAAGGCCTCGGCGAGCGCCGGATTGGATTCCAGCACCCGCTCGACCAGCCGCTCCGGCGTCTGCACGGCATTGGTCGCACGGCCGCCGAAATAGAACGGCACGTCCATGCCGACCAGGCCGGCTGAGACCGGGTTCTCGTCGACCAGCATCACCGAAGCGCCCGCTTTGGCGGCCTCGATCGCCGCGGCACAGCCGGCATCGCCGGCGCCGACGACGAGGATCTCCACATGCTCTTCAATGGTGATGGACTTGCCCGCGATCGAGTAGCGATCGGGCGGCGGCAGTGTCGGTTCGGTCATTTCAGATTGCGTCCAGGGCCTGAGCGAGATCGGCGATCAGATCGTCGGGATGTTCGATGCCGACGGAGATCCGCAGCGAGGAATCGTCGACACCGACTTCCCGCCGGATCTCCGGCGGAACCAGATAATGCGTGGTCGAGGCCGAATGGCAAATCAGACTTTCCGTCCCGCCGAGGCTCACCGCCATGCGGAACACCTTCAGCCGGTCCAGCATGGCGAAGGCTTCCGCCTCGCCGCCGGCGATCTTGAAGGAAAAGGTCGAGCCGGCCCCGGTGCATTGCCGGTCGTAGACGGCCCTCGCCGGCGAGCCCTCTTCGAGGAAGCCCAGATAGGTCACCCCCGTCACCTTCGGATGATCGCGCAGGAATGCGGCGATTGCCCCGGCATTGGCGTTGGCCCGGCCGTTGCGCAGCGGAAAGGTCTCCAGCGAGCGCAGGAGCAGCCAGGAGGTGAACGGATCCATGTGGGTGCCGAGCAGCGTACGCAGCATCCGCACCGGCCCCACCCGCTCGAGCGAGCCGGTGAGGCAGCCGCCGAGAAGGTCGGAATGGCCGCCGGCATATTTGGTCAGCGAGGTGATGCAGAGATCGGCGCCATGCTCCAGCGGACGCTGCAGCAGCGAGCCGAGGAAGGTGTTGTCGACCGAGACCACCGGCCGCTTGTCCTGCCGCGTGGCGAGTGCGTCGGCGAAGTCCGCTATCATGCGGATATCGGCGATGCCGGCGGTCGGATTGGCCGGCGACTCGACGTGAATGAGGCCGATCGGGCCATGCGCCAGCGCCGTCTCGGCAGCCTCGTCGACGCTCTGCCGGCTGAGCGCGTCGGCAATGCCGACCGGCTTGATGCCGAGCCCGGTCAGCGGTCCATGGAGGAGGCCATGGGTGCCGCCATAAAGCGGCGTCGTGTGGAGGACGCTGTCGCCGGGCTTCAGATGGGCGAGCATCGTCGCCGAGATCGCCGCCATGCCGGAAGAAAAGGCCGCCGCGTCCTCGGAGCCGTCGAGGACGGCGAGCCGCGCCTGCAGGAGCTTGAGATTCGGATGATCGAGCCTTGCATAGATGAAGGGCGCGTCGCGCTCCGGCGCCGGGCCGTCGAAATAGGCCCGATGGACGTCCTTTGCCGCCTGCGCGGAGGGATAGGCGAAGGTCGAGGAAAGGACGATCGGCGGCTTGACCGCGCCATAGGCCTCGGCCGGGTCGTAGCCGAAGCCGACCGCCAGCGTGTCGGGGTGCAGTCCTTCAGGTGGTTCCATGTCGCGCCGTTCCGGCAGTCCTTCGGTGCTCACGAAGCGTCCGGCCACTGTTCGGCCGCGACGACGGCCTCCCCGGCAAAGGCCGGCGTCATATCGAGCTGTGCGGTCATAGCCGCCAGACCCGGCGCCGCCACGAAAGCGACCTCCGCAGACGCCGGCACCGCATTCACCGCCTTCGCCCGCCGGTCGATGCCGGTCCGGGCCGCGATGAAGTCCTGCGCCTTGTCGCAATACCAGTCGACGAAGCGCTGGACGTAGGATTCGCCCTCTTCGCAATAGGGCCCCGGCGTATAGCCGAGGGAATTGACGCCGCGCTGGTTCAATTCGACTAGGTCGCGGTCCTGGAGGTTGGTGACGTTCCACAGCGCCGTCAGCCGCTCGACGTCGTAGTCGACGCCCTCGACGGCGTCCTGATGGACCAGCCACTTGCAGGTGACGACGGTCTCGTGGGGCCCGGTCGGCATGGCGCTGAAATACACCGTCGTGTCGGATGTCGAATGGCAGAAGCTGTGCGGCTCGATCGCCCAGCGCAGCGAGCCGACGTCCGGATCATCTCCCTCGATCATCAGCTTCTTCACCGCCGGCTGGCCGTCCATCGTCAGCGACACCTGCCCCTCTCTGAGCGGGAAGCGCTCCACCTGCCACCAGGGCCCGATGAAGGGCCCCTTGGCGAGGCCGAGAGAGGCGAGCTTGGCGTCGAAGGCCTGGTGCCGCGGATCGTCCTCCTTGGCGAAGTGGCCGCCCTTCGCCTCGCCGATCGGGAAGGTCAGCGCCAGTTCCGGATGGCCGACGGCGCAGTGATAGCATTCGCGGGCATTTTCCATGACGAGCTTCCAGTTGCCCTTCTCCACCAGCGTATTCTGGTGGGCGAGCTTGGCCTCGTTCAGCCGGTGCGGCGCCAACAGGGGTTCCAGATCGGCGCGGAACTGGTCGAAGGGGGTCGGCGTCTCGGCCATGCAAACGAAGAGCGCGCCGGCGACTTCCTCCACATGCACCGGTTTCAGCCCGTGCTCGTCCGGCTTGAAGCTCGGCTGCATGTCCTTGGCGTGGACGAGCTTGCCGTCGAGGCCGTAGACCCACTGGTGATAGGGGCAGGTCAGCCGCGAGCGGGCGCCGGCTCCGTCGGCACAGACCTGCGCTCCGCGATGCCGGCAGGAATTGTGGAAGGCTTTCAGCGTGCCGTCGCGGTCGCGGGTGATCACCACCGGCGAGCGGCCGATCGTCAGCGCCAGAACCCCGCGCGGCCGCGGGATCTCGCAGGTGAAGCCGGCGAGGATCCAGGACTGGCCGTAGATCGCGTCGAGATCGAACTCGTAGACGTCGGGGCTGTTGTAAAGGCTCTGGGGCAGCGTATGGCCCGGCTTGCGCTGGGCAAAGACTGCCGCGATCATGGACAGGTCGAGCATCGTGCCTCCTTATTGAGCCACGAGCTTGTCAGCGGTTAGAATGGCTTTCAAATACCGTTTTTGCATTGCCCTATCGAATTGAGGCAAGAGATGCCGATCCGCCCGCCCGCCGCGGTCGACGAACCCCGATTGAAGCCGAAGAGCCTGCCGCCGGAAGCGCCCGATGCTGCCCGGCTGTGGCTGCCGCTGAATGCGCTCAGGGCCTTCGAGGCGGTGGCGCGGCGCCTGAGCTTCACCGGTGCCGCCGCCTCGCTGCACATCTCCCAGAGTGCGCTGAGCCGCCATGTCAGTCGGCTGGAGGAGCTTCTCGGCTGCAAGCTCCTGGAGCGGCGATCGCAAGGGCTCGTCTTGACCAAGGCAGGCGCCGCGCTCCTGCCGGTGGTGACGAAGTCCTTCGACGGGCTGGAGGCGACGATGCAGGCGCTGCGCCACCGGGCCGGCACCTCGCAGCGCATGCTGCGCGTCCACATGCCGCCGACCTTTCTCTACGTCATGGGCATGTCGCTCCTGCGCGAGTTCCGCCTGGCCTTTCCCGACATCTCGATCGATCTCTTCTCGTCCAACGGCGTCGGCCTGCCCCGGGCGACGGTCTGCGACATCGCCATCGTCTTCGATCGCCCGCGCTACGACGATGCGGTGCGCGATCCGCTCTGGCTGATCAGCCAGACGCCGGCCTGCGCCCCGGAGATCGCCGAGCGCTGCGAGGGAATGGACCTACAGGCCTTCCTGCGCGCCAACGAACTCCTCCACACACGGCTCGAGGGCGAGCCCTTCGGCGTGCTCTGGGCGGCTTTCGCCCGGCGGTTCGATCTGGAGATATCGCCGGAGCGCGGCCTGGCGCTCGACAGCGAACGGCTGACGGTGGAACTGGCGATCACCGGCAACGGCGTCATCCTGGTCGACGTCGACATGTTCGCCAAGGAAATCGCCGACGGCCGGCTGGTGACGCCTTACGACGCGACGTCGGATTCGGGCTTCGGCTACTATCTGACCGTCCATCCGGACGACATGTCCGACCCGGCGATCGCGCTTTTCCGCTCCTGGGTGATCCAGCGTTTCACCCACGTCAACCGGGATGGCGCAGCACCGCCTGTGGATGGTCTCAGCGCAGGATGACGATCTCGTCGTCGCGCGCGACGTTGAGCGCCCGGCGGGCGTTCTCGTCGATCATGTCCCGTTCGAGCGTGCCGTCCTTCATCGCCCGGACCCGCCTTTCGAGCGCGTCGCGCTTTGCGAGGAGTTCAGAGTAGACGGCGTTGCGCACGGCCAGTTGCCTGGAAAAAGCAACCTTCGCCTCGCTGCCGTACTGGCCGGTCTTGGCGCTGACGACGAAATAGGCGAGCACCGCCGACGCCATCGCCGGGACGATCAGCTTGCCGAGAAATGACTTCCGCTTTTGGATCGTTTGCATCGCGCGCCTCCGACGCCAGATCTCGCACGGGCGTGGTTAAGATGGGGTGAACGCGCATGACGCGTGGGCTCCGGCAAATTTCGCGTCAGCGCCGATTGCCGTCTTCTTTCAGTCTATTGTCACCCTATTCTCGTCGTGCCGGCGATTGATCGCGGACGGATCCGGGAACGCCAGGCGTGGAAACCCATCGATGGCGCGTCGGGCGAATACCGAGGAAGACGATCTGAACGAAGAAGCGGACGAAGCCGAAAAGGCCCGCAAGGACCCCGAAGAATCCCTCGACAACGCCCCGAGCGAAGGCGAGACCATCAGCGACTTCTTCTCCTTCGAGGAGGTTTTCGCCCGCGTTCTTTCCGCCGCCGACCATGAGCTCGAGGCCTCGAACCGCTACCTGTTCTGGAGCGGGCTCGGCGCCGGCGGCGCGCTGGGGCTGACCTTCCTCGCCCGCGTCGTCTTCACCGAAGGTGCCCACGAGGCAGAGCCCGGCCTTCTCGGCAACCTGCTCTATCCCGTCGGCTTCCTGATCATCGTTCTCGGCCGCTATCAGCTCTTCACGGAAAACACCCTGACACCGGTGGTCCTCGTTCTGACAAAGCTCGCCAGCGTCGCCAACCTCGCGCGCCTCTGGCTCGTCGTGCTGGTCGCCAACATGGTCGGGGCGGTCGGAGTCGCCGCATTGCTCGCCTATTTCGACGTGCTCAATCCGCCACGCCTCGAAATGGCGATCGAGATGGGGCGGCATGCGCACGAGTCGGGTTGGTTCGACATCTTCTCCAAGGCGATCATCGCCGGCTGGATCGTCGCGGCCATGGTCTGGCTGGTGCATGCCTGCAGGGATACCGTGTCGCGCATCCTGGTCGTCTGGTTCCTGATGTACTTCATCGGCGTCGGCGGTTTCTTCCACGTCATCACCTCGTCGGTGGAAGTCTTCTTCCTCGCCTTTCGCGAGAGTTCCGTCGACCTTCTGCCGCTGCTTCCGCAGTTCGTCCTGCCGGTCCTCCTCGGCAACACCATTGGCGGCGTCGCCTTCGTCGCGATCCTCAACTATGCGCTGTTCGCCGAACACAAGGATTCCAAGCTGTTCGAGCGTTACGGCGACAAGCTGGACTGGCGCGACTGGATGTTCGGCATAAAAAGACCCGCCGCCACGCAGCGTGACGGGTAGCGATCAAAAGGGCGTCGCGGCGGACGTGGCGACGCCCTCGCTTTTGCCGGCAGGCGCTGGGGCTTCGGCTGACTGAAGGAGGCAGGCCCCAAAACAAATGTAGTCGCAATTTTTACTCAATTTTATGGCTTAACCAAACTCGACCATATCTGAATTATGCTGCGGTACATTTCCGCGACACTTGCGTTATGCTTCCGCAACGCCTGATCGATGCGGAAGGACGATGACATGGCCGCCAGACTGCTCGTCTCTCTCGTAACCGCCGCAAGCTCACTCGCCATCGCGATCGGCCCGGCCAGCGCCGGCGGCCGCAGCATCTCGTGCTACCAGCCCGTCGTCGAGCCTGCGGCATACGCCACGCGGCTCGAAACTGTCGTCGTTCGCCCCGCCGAGACCGTCTACGACGTCGTCCCGGCACGCTACGGCTGGGGCACGCGAGAAGTACTCGTCGAGCCCGGCGGTGTGTCCGAGACCATTCTGCCAGCCGAATACCGCTTCGTAGAAAAGCAGATCGTGCTCGAACCTGCCCGGGTCATTACCCGCTCCACCCCACCGGTCTATCGCACGGTGCATCAGCAGGTCGTCGTCGACCCGGGCGGCGAGCGCTGGGAGTGGCGCTGGATTCACGGCAAGCGAGTCTACTGCCGGATCGCCGTGCCGCCGCGTTACGGCACCCGGCCGACGACGGTCGTCGTCGAACCCGGCCGCCAATGGACCGAGGTCGTTCCGGCGCGATACGGCGTTTCCCGCAAAAGAGTTCTTGTACGGCCGGAGTCCGTCCAGCGCTACGTCGTGCCGCCTCGCTACGAGACCGTCCGAGAATGGGTGATGATCGCGCCGGAACGCCGCGTCGCGCGGATCCTCCCGCCGCAATACGAAACGCGCGAAGTCACCGTGAAGGTGCAGGAAGAGCGCAGCGGCTGGCGGCAGGTGCATCTCGAAGGTTCCTGCTGAGCCATTGCAACGTCCGGCCACCCGGGCGATGAAGCGGCATGGCCCGAACGACCGATCCTTCCGCCCTGCCGGCCAGCTTCCGCCTCGAGGCCGGCCGGCTGTCTCTCGACCCGAGTGACCCGGACTTCTTCCAGAATCCCTACCCGGTCTATGCCGCGCTCATCGAAGCCAGCGGGACCGCCTGGTGGGACAATATCGGCGGCCTTGCCGTCGCCCGGCACGATCTCGTCTCCTCGATCCTCAAGGATCGCCGTTTTGGCCGCATCGTGCCGAGTGATGCAGCGGGCCGGCCGGATTTTTCGCAGAAGCCCGATCATCTCCGGGCGTTCTACGCGCTCGAGTCCCACTCGCTCCTCGAACTGGAACCGCCCACCCACACGCGGCTCCGCGCGCTTCTGACGAAGGCCTTCGTCTCCCGCCGGATCGAGCGGCTCGCTCCCCAGATCGCCGCAATCGCCGATCAGCTGATCGACGAGTTCGCCGACCATGAAACGGTCGATCTCATCGCCGCCTATGCCTCGCCCCTGCCCGTCCGGGTGATCGCCGACCTGATCGGCCTGCCGGCGTCCGCCTCGGACCACTTGCTCGACTGGTCGCATCGCATGGTGGCGATGTACACGCCCGGCCGGAGCCTCGACGCAGAACATGCCGCGAACCGCGCCGCCGAGGAGTTCGCCGCCTTCCTGCGGGAGATCGTCGAAGAAAAGCGCAAGCGACCGGCCGACGACCTGATCTCGGCCTTGATCGCCGCCGAGATCGAAGGCGGCAAGCTGGACCGCGACGAGCTGATCTCCCTCGTCGTCCTCCTGCTCAACGCCGGCCACGAAGCGACCGTCCACCAGATCGGCAACGGCGTGAAGACGATCCTGGAGTGGAGCTCTCACGCCGGCGATGCGCCCGCTTCGCTGTTTTCGACCGAACCGAGGGCAGAAGCCGCCGTCGAGGAGACGCTGCGCTTCGATCCGCCGCTGCATCTCTTCGAACGATACGCTCTCGTGCCGGTCGAACTCCCGGGCGGCGTGACGCTCGCCCGCGGCGAGAAGGTGGCGCTGCTCCTCGCCGCCGCCAATCGCGACCCCGCCGCCTATGCCGACCCGGACGTCTTCATTCCCAGGCGCTTCCTCGATCGTTCGGCAAAGACCGTCACCTCCTTCGGCGGCGGCATCCATTTCTGCATCGGCGCGCCGCTCGCCCGGCTGGAGCTGAAGATCGCGCTCGAGCGGCTGTTTTTGCGGTGTCCGGATCTCCACCTTGCCGCTACGACATCCTACCGCAACAGCTGGCATTTCCACGGTTTGGAGACCCTGCAAGTCATGGCTGGGCTAGTGGATCGGCGGCCACGCCATTCGCCGCCGTGAGACCGCGACGGGATCGACCGCCCTGCCTGGGTTGCTGGAAGCGTCGGCGCCTGCCTCACACCTTCACGACGTAATGCTTCTTCGTCGGCTCGACGACCTTCCAGCGGCCCTTGAAGCCCGGGCGGATGACGAAGCTGTCGCCGGCCGTCAGCTTCATCGGCTCGCCACCCTCTTCGGTGAGGATGGAGACGCCTTCGAGGATGTGGAAGAACTCCCACTCGGTGTAGTCGACGTCCCACTCGCCGGCAGACGATTCCCAGATGCCGGCGTAAAGGCCGTTGCCGTCGTCTTCGAGGTTCCAGGTCTTGTGGGCGGGCCGGCCGCTCCTGACCTTTTCCTTAGCCGGCGCGCTCGCATCGGCCTCTACCCCATCCTTGGCAAAACGGATCAGATGCTCGCTCATGTCGGCCCCCTCGGCTGTGATCCCGTCGACCGGCCTGCGGAGCGCAAACCGGATGATTGCGGATGGGCCGAAATGGCCGACATGGTCTTTCGTTCCTGCATGGCAGGAATGCCCCCTGTCGCGGGAGCCCTCGGGACCCGGAACGCGGCCTGCCCCCGCGAGGATCAGACCTGCGCGAGCGCCTGGTCGAGGTCGGCGATGATGTCCGAGGCATCCTCGATGCCGATCGACAGGCGCACGACGTCCGGACCGGCGCCAGCCGCCGTCTTCTGCTCGTCGGAGAGTTGGCGGTGGGTGGTCGAAGCCGGGTGGATCACCAGGGAGCGGGTGTCACCGATATTGGCGAGGTGGGAAAACAGCTCCAGCGCCTCGACGAAGGTGACGCCGGCATCGAAGCCGCCCTTCAGCCCGAAGGTGAACACGGCGCCGGCCCCTTTTGGGCAGTATTTCTGCATCATCGCGTGGCCCGGATCTTCCGGCAGGCCGGCATAGGAGACCCACGAAACCTTCTCATGGCCCTTCAGATGCTCGGCAACCTTGCGGGCGTTGTCGCAATGGCGCTGCATGCGCAGCGGCAACGTCTCGATGCCGGTCAGGATCATGAAGGCGTTGAAGGGCGAGATCGCCGGGCCGAGATCGCGCAGGCCGAGGACGCGGCAGGCGATGGCGAAGCCGAAATTGCCGAAGGTCTCGTGCAGGACGATGCCGTTATATTCCGGCCGCGGCTGCGACAGCATCGGGTAGCGGTCGTCGGCCGACCAGTCGAACTTGCCGCCGTCGACAATGACGCCGCCCATGGAGTTGCCGTGGCCACCCATGAACTTGGTCAGCGAGTGGACGACGATGTCCGCGCCGTGTTCCAGCGGCTTGCAGAGATACGGCGTCGCCATGGTGTTGTCGACGATCAGCGGCAGCTTGTGGCGATGGGCGACCTCGGCGATCGCCGCGATGTCGAGGACGACGCCGCCGGGATTGGCGATCGATTCGATGAAGATCGCCTTGGTCTTCTCGGTGATCTGCGCCTCGAAGCTGGCCGGATCGAAGGGGTCGGCCCACTTCACCCGCCAGTCGAAGGACTTGAAGGCGTGGCCGAACTGGTTGATCGAGCCGCCATAGAGCTTGCGCGAGGCGACGAACTCGTCGCCCGGCTGCATCAGCGCCTGGAAGACGATCAGCTGGGCGGCATGGCCCGAGGCGACGGCGAGCGCCGCCGTGCCGCCTTCGAGGGCCGCCACCCGCTCCTCCAGCACAGCCTGGGTCGGGTTCATGATGCGGGTGTAGATGTTGCCGAACTGCTGCAGGCCGAACAGCGAGGCGGCATGGTCGACATTGTCGAAGACGAAGGACGTCGTCTGGTAGATCGGCGTCGCCCGCGCACCCGTCGCGGGATCCGGCTGGGCGCCCGCATGGATCGCCAGCGTCTCGAATTTCGGTTCGGTCATCGTCTTTCTCCCTATCGGCCGGCCTGTGCGATTTCTTCGGTCTGCCGGCTTTTCGCCTATCCCGCCCGCCTTATCATGTGAGCCGATCGCCCGACGAGTGGGTGGCAACCCGTTTTTCGGCCGGAGCGGAGCAAATTTGCCCGGCCAACATCCCTCTATCCAATCAGGAGCGCCGCCATGCCGAGCCTCGAAGGAAAAATCCGCTATGCCGTCGTCGGCGGCGGCTGGATCTCCCAGGCCGCCTTCATGCCGGGCGTCGGCCAGACGTCGAACTCGCTGATGACCGCCATCGTCACCGGCGACAAGGAGAAGGGCGGCGAACTCGCCCGCCGTTACGGCCTCGACGTCTATGGCTACGACGAATACGATGCCATGCTGAAAAGCGGGACGGTCGACGCCGTCTACATCGCGACGCCGAATTTTCGCCACCGCGAGTTCGCCGAGCCGGCTCTGAAGGCCGGCATCCACGTTCTCCTCGAAAAGCCCATGGAGGCGAGCCTCGAAGATGCAGAGGCGATCGAGGCGGCGGCGAAGGCGTCCGGCGCCAAGCTGATGATCGCCTATCGCCTGCATTGCGAACCCGGCACGATCGCCATGGTCGAGGCGGTGCGCAAGGGCGAGATCGGCAAGCCGCGCTTCTTCACCTCGACCTTCTCGCAGACCGTCAAAGCTACCAACCACCGGGCGACCAGCGGCTACTGGGCCGGTCCTGTGCCGGACATGGGAACCTATCCGATCAACGCCGTGCGCAACCTCTTCGAAGCCGAGCCGATCGAGGTCATGGCCTTCGCGTCGAGGACAGACCGCGACCTCGGCTGCGAGGATACCGTGTCGGTCGTCCTGAAGTTCACCGAAGGGCGGCAGGCGAGCTTCACCCTCTCCTATTCCTCCGAGGGCGTCGATCAGTTCTATCTCGTCGGTACCGAGGGCGCGATGAGTGCTTCCCCGGCCTTCGGCTTCGGCGAGGGCACGAAGATCACCTACGAGCTGACCAAGGACGGCGAGACCAGCACCCAGGAGGCGCCCGAGGTCGACCAGTTCGGCGGCGAGACGGCGTATTTCTCCGACTGCATCCTGTCCGACCGCGATCCCGAGCCGGACGGAGAAGAAGGCATCCTGGATATGATCGTCCTTGCCGCCATCGAGCGGGCGATCGAGACCGGCGCGCCGCAGAAGCTGGCCCCCCGCTCGCGCCAGCGCCGCATTGGCCGCGACCAGGTCCGCGAGTTGCCTCTGGCAAAGAGCCCGGACCTCATCGGCATCGAGCTGCCAATGGAATAAGCGCAGGCACGGCCTCGCTCACTGCGCCGAATTTGCGTCGCGGCCTTTTCATTCAGGTCGCGGCCACGCGTTGGCGGTGGAACCAGAACGGCAGCCAACCCCTTGATTGCGCAGATGGTCGGGCTTCGGCACCCCGGTGTCTGCCGCTGGCGGAATAGATGCGTCATCGGCCGGCAACGGAGCGCAGCCCTCGGCGGGCTGCTGAGCCACCTGCCGAATGGTTGATCCAGCCGGCCAGGCACGGTGCCCGACTTCCGTTCTGCGATGCGCCTTCGTAACGGGGCCGGGCCGCGCCCCTGCTCCGAAACGCAGGTTCCAACTTTCAAACCCGCGGCGAGGGCATGAGGGCCTTCCAAGGAGAGCAGCTCTTTCCTCGTCCGCATTCGAGAAAGCCCCATGAAAGCCGAAACCGATAGACACTGGACGGCCGAGCCGGCGCGCCCGCTGGCCAACTTCTTGATCCCGTTTCCGGCGGTCTGCTTCACCCTCGCCCTGTTGACCGATCTCGCCTATTGGCAGACGGCGAACCTGATGTGGCAGAACTTCTCGGCCTGGCTGCTGTTCGTCGGCGAGGTCGTTGGCGGAATAGCCCTCGTGGTCGGCATCATCGAGCTTCTGGCGCGCAAGAGCCTGCGGGCCACCGGCCCCGGCTGGGGCTATGTCGCCCTCGGTGCCATCATCCTCATCATCGCCTTCTTCAACAGCCTCATCCACGCCGGAGACGGCTGGACTGCCGTCGTCCCCTGGGGCATCGCGCTGTCCGCCCTCACCTTCGTCCTCGTCGTCGTCGCCGCAATTGTCGGCCGCATGGCGACACGCCGGCATCCTGCTGGAGCCACCCATCATGCATGACAGACCTCCCTTCCTTCGCGCCTCCCTCCTCGCCGCGACCTGCCTCGCCGTTGCCGGCTCCCCGTCCATGGCGCAGGATGGCGGCTCGGACTTCGACATCTCGACGCAGATCGGTCCAGATCCCGTCCTGCCCGAGCCCGCGCAGTCGCTGCTTCCCAGCCTGAAGGTGGCGGAAGTGATCGGCTGGCAGGACGGGCAGACGCCGACCGTGCCGCAGGACCTGACGATCACCGCCTATGCGAGCGACCTCGCCAATCCACGGACGGTCCACACCCTGCCGAACGGCGACGTCCTCGTCGTCCAGTCGCGCGGACCTTCCGGCGAACCGAAGAACCGGCCGAAGGACATCATCCGCGGCTGGATCATGTCGATGGCCCATGGCGGCGGCGGCGAGCAGAAGCCGAGCAACATCGTCACGCTGCTCCGAGACACCAATCGCGACGGCACGGTCGACGAGCGCCACGATCTCCTGACGGGGCTCAACTCGCCCTTCGGCGTCGCCTGGGCGGACGATACGCTCTACGTCGCCGCCACCGACGCGATCCTCGTCTATCCCTACGAGCTCGGCCAGACCGAGATCACCGCCGAGCCGAAGGTCCTGACGCCTCTTCCAGGCGGCCCGATCGACCATCACTGGACCAAGGATCTGGCCCTCAGCCCCGACGGCAGATACCTCTACGCCTCCGTCGGCTCGAACTCGAACATCGTCGAGAACGGCCTCGAAGCTGAAAAGGGTCGCGCCGCGATCTGGCAGGTCGACAGGCAGACGGGGGCGTCGCGCGTGTTCGCCTCCGGGCTCAGAAATCCGAACGGACTGACCTTCCATCCCGAGACGGGCGAACTCTACGCGGTGGTCAACGAGCGGGACGAACTCGGGCCGAACCTCGTTCCCGACTACATGACGTCGGTCAAGGACGGCGCGTTCTACGGCTGGCCCTGGAGCTATTATGGTCAGCACGTCGACCCGCGGGTCCACCCGCCGCGGCCGGACATGGTCGAAAAGGCGATTGCGCCGGACTACGCCCTGTCCAGCCACGTTGCGGCGCTCGGGCTGACCTTCTCCTATGGCTCGGCGCTTCCCGACCGCTATGCCCACGGGGCCTTCATCGGCGAGCACGGCAGCTGGAACCGCAGCTTCTTCAATGGCTACCGGGTCTCCTACGTGCCTTTTGAAAACGGCAAGCCGTCCGGCAAGACAGAGGACGTCGTCACCGGCTTCATCGACGGCGATCAGGCCCATGGCCGGCCGGTCGGGGTCGGCATCGACGGCACCGGCGCGCTCCTCGTCGCCGACGACGCCGGCAACACCGTGTGGCGGATCGCCGCCTCCGACGGCAACGTGACGCCCCAGCCGGTCGGTACCGACGGCCAGCGGCAGAATAGCGCTGCCGCGCAGCAAGGCGCGATACCGGCCGACGGCGGCAACGCCGGCGCGGTCGGAGTGCCTGACGACGCGCCGGCCGGATCCGAGAGCGGTAATGCGGGCACGCCCGGCGTCGCAACTCCGGCCACAGGCCAGGGTACGGCAAGCGGTGAGCAGCCCAACGACGCCCAGGCGCCGGCGGCTTCGACCGACGAGGAGTTGACCGGAGAAGAGCCTGCAGCGGCGACGAGCGGGGAGACACCGGAGCCCTCGCAGACCGAGATCGCCCCGGCGACGCTGCCGCAGGGCACCGGCGGGACTGGAGCCACGGCTCCGAACGGCCCGCAGTGAAGAGACGATCGGGGCGCGGGGCGATATCACGCGCCGCGCCGCGCCGGCCAGAGGTCTCTCAGTCCGACTGCGGCGCTGGCGGGAGCTGCGAAAGATGGTCGGGCAAACAGTTGGGTCGCAGCCAAGTGTTTGAAGCGGAACCAGAAATGCCGGAAAACTCTTGGAGGTTGAGAACCAGGCGAACATCGCCCGGTTGTTGAACTCTCACGGAGATTTCGCATGAAACGGATTGTTGTGACTGCCGCCGCCGCCCTACTTGTGTCGGCCTCGGCTCCCGCCCTCGCCCAGAGCTCCAACGAAGGCTCGAGCGGCCAGGCGATGGGCACGAACGCCATGGATACCGACCAGGCGGCGATGCCGGCCCCGCAGAACGTCAAGACGGCGACGAACTTCGTGCCGATGGCCGCCGTCAGCAACAGCTTCGAGGTCGAGACCAGCAATCTCGCCTTGATCAAGTCTCAGGACGGGAACGTTCGAAACTTCGCCCAGACGATGGTCGACGATCACTCCACTGCCGGCATGAAGATGAAGCAGGCGGTCCAGGAGTCTGATACCGAACTTTCGGTGCCGACCGGCCTCGACGCCAGGCACCAGGAGATGCTGAATCAGCTTTCGGCCGCCGACGACAGCCAGTTTGACGCCATGTACATGGACATGCAGGGACAGGCTCACGAGGAGGCGGTCGCCCTCTTCACGGCCTATTCGGAGAACGGCGAGGACGGCCCGGTCAAGACCTTTGCCGCCAATACGCTGCCGACGCTGAAGGAGCATCTCTCGATGGTGAAGAAGATGCGATGAGGCGAACTTGGGGGCCGGCGCGGAACGCATCGGTCCGCCTCGGTCGCCGATGCGGCTTCAGACCGGGACGGCAGTCGTCCCGGCCCTTTTTTCCGACGCAAAGGCCGTTTTCGGGAATGGGTCGAGGCCGAGTCGGATCGGCGCGAACAGAAATTGCGTAAGCGCTGCTTAATAGCCGGGTGCTAAGACCGATCGAGATAGTGAGCTGGCAACAGGATTTCGGCGAGGCTGTGGGTGGGTGAGTCGATCAGCATATTTTCGGCGACATTCGCGCTGACCTTGGCGCTCTCCTTCCTCTGTGTCCTGATCTATGCCGGTCTGCGAAGCCACGGGCAGCTCCTCTGGCTCGCCGCCGCGCTGCTCTGCGCCAGCCTCGAGATCTTCATTCTGAAACCGGGCGTCGCACCGACCGTCCAAACCCTCGGCGAAACGGTTCTCATGCCGTTCACCTATCTCTGCGCCAGCCAGGCGATCCGCCTCCTTCTCGGACGAAATCCGGCCAGCGGCGCCTTCGTCGCCCTCGTCGCGGCGCTGGTGGCGGTGTCGCTGGTGCTTTCGGGGATGGGGATGACGGGGGTCTACCAGACCTTGCCATTCAAGACCGCAGCCGCCATGGCGCTCGTCGACATCCTGCTCTGCCTCGGCCGGATCGAGCGCAAGGGGGTTCTCGATGTGGCGCTCTTCATCGCCGTTTGCGGCCTCGGCGTGATCTTTCTGTTTCGACTTCCGATCTATCCGAGCATGAGCGACGGGATCCCGTCCCTCTACGGGCTGGATCGCTCGGAAATCGCCCGTCTCCTCCTGCCGATCAGTGCCTTTCTGGCCCCGGCCGCCGTCCTGTTGGTCGTCGCCAAGATCGTCGCCGGCGTCATTGCCGACTATCGGGCGCGATCCGAGCGCGATGGACTGACGAATCTTTTCAACCGCAGGGCCTTCGAGC
Organism: Jiella pacifica; assembly: GCF_010500815.1. GTDB lineage: Bacteria > Pseudomonadota > Alphaproteobacteria > Rhizobiales > Rhizobiaceae > Jiella > Jiella pacifica. The sequence continues at coordinate 574,737 of NZ_JAAAMG010000001.1, read as the reverse complement.
GCATCGCCGAAGAGATCCGCCGGACGGGGGGCGTGGTGATCCTGTGCGATCTCGACGACTTCAAGCGCGTCAACGACAGCTACGGCCATTTGGTCGGCGACGACGTCATCCGCGACTTTGCCGCGCTGTTGCAGAAGGCATGCTCTTCGGCCGCACGGCTCGGCGGGGAGGAATTCGCTCTTGCCTTGCCGACCACGAGCATCGCCGAAGCCGCAGCTTTGGCGGACGCGATCCGCATGAAGTTCGAGGCGCAGCGCCACCTGAAAGTCGAACCAGGCCATTCTCCGACGGCGAGTTTCGGCGTTGCCGCATTCACGCCCGACACGGCGACGGAGGCGACGATCGCCGCAGCTGATCGGGCCCTCTACCGGGCGAAGCGAAGCGGCCGCAACCGCGTCGAGATCGACGCTCCCGCCACAGGCAGCGGGCCGGCGTGGCGGGCCGCGTGAGGAGGCTTGGGTCACAGATTGCAGGGTCTGCAATGCCGCCTTTGTGCCTGCTGCTCAGCGGCATCGCTGGAAGGACGCGCAGCCGATCGGCCGCGAAGATCGCCTCCGCCGCCCGCCCCGGACCCAGCTCGTCTCCCCAGGGCGATCGCGCAGCTCTCTCCTCTCTCGAGGTTCAGTCCGCTCGCCGCTGGTTCAGCCCGTAGCTCTGATAGCCCTTGCCGAGCTTCGGCTTCTTCGACGACAAGACCCGCGAATTGACGCCGTTCCAACCGATCTCGCCGCAGAGCCGGGCATATTCGATCTTCGGGCAGCGATCCATGATCACGGTGAGGCCGGCCGCCTCGGCCCTTGCAGCCGCCTCGTCGTGGCGGACGGTGAGCTGCATCCAGATCACCTTCGGCAGCGGATCGAGCGCGAGCGCCTCTTCGACGATGCCGGGGACGGCATCCGAGGCGCGAAACACGTCGACCATGTCGACCGGCACCGGGATCGACTTCAGATCGGCATAGACCGTCCTGCCGAGGATCTCCTTGCCGGCAAGGCCGGGATTGACCGGGATCACGTCGAAGCCCTTGGCGAGGAGATATTTGAGGACGAAGAAGGACGGCCGGACCTCCTTCGCGCTGGCGCCGACCATGGCGATGGTCTTGACCTCGGAGAGCACCCGGCGGATCAGCGCGTCCGGATAGACGAGCGGCGCCGCGCCGTTGGGGGCACCCTCGCCCGTCGATGTATCGGCACTCATTCGTTCGTCCATTCCGGCTTGCGCTTTTCGAGGAACGCCCCGATGCCCTCCTCCGCGTCGCGCGCCAGCATGTTCTCGACCATCACCGCCGCAGCGTAGTCGTAGGCCTCGGAAAGGCCCATCTCGGCCTGGGCGTAGAAGGCTTCCTTGCCGGTCTTGACGGTCATGGCGGATTTCGAGGCGATGGTGGTGGCGTATTTGCCGACGATCGTGCCGAGATATTCCGGCGGCACGACGCGGTTGACGAGGCCGAATTCGCGGGCCGTCCGCGCGTCGATGCGCTCGCCGGTGAGCAGCATCTCCATGGCATGCTTGCGGGTGAGATTGCGCGACAGGGCCACCATCGGCGTCGAACAGAACAGGCCGATATTGACGCCGGGCGTCTGAAACTGCGCCTCCTCCGAGGCGATGGCGAGATCGCAGGAGGCAACGAGCTGGCAGCCGGCGGCCGTCGCCAGGCCGTTCACCTCGGCGATCACAGGGCAGCGGTGCCGGACGATCGCCTGCATCAGTGCGGAACACTGGCGCATGGTCGTCTCGAAGAAGGCGCGGCCCCGGTCATCATCGCTGCGGTGGGCGGTCAGTTCCTTCAGATCGTGGCCGGCGGAAAATACCTTGCCATTGGCGGCGAGGACCACGACGCGGCAGTCCTTGTCGTTCGCCGCATCGTCGAGAGCGGCAACCAGCGCGCCCATCATTGCGATCGACAGCGCATTCGCCGGCGGGTTCGACAGGACAATCCGGGTAATGCCCGGCGCCTTCTGCACCTCGATCGGATGGGGAGCAGTATCGGATTTCATCGGGAGGATTTCGGCCATGCCACCATCTGCTTTTTACAAGCGGTCGGAAAAATCACCGCAACAGTCGCGGCTTGCCGCGACCTTCGATTTCATGGTCTCAACATAGTCGCGAGCGCGGCCGGAGCCAACGCTTTGGGGCGCAGCAAAGGAACGGGGAGGAGGCGGCCATGCAGCCGGTGATGACACTCGAAGAGTTGCAGGCGTTCCTCACCGCCGAATTTCCGCAGGTCATGGGGCGGGAGAGCGGCTTTTCCGTCGACGCGGTCGGCCACGGCATCATCACCATGAAGCTGATCGCCGCCGATCGACATCTGCGCCCGGGCGGCACGGTGTCGGGCCCCACGCTCTTCACCCTCGCCGACGTCTCGGCCTATGTCGCGATCCTTGCCCATATCGGCCCGGTGGCGCTGGCCGTCACCACGAACATGTCGATCAACTTCCTGATCAAGCCGCCGCCGGGCACCCTGGTGGCGCAAGCCTCGATCCTGAAGCTCGGCAAGCGCCTCGCGGTGGTCGAGGTGGCGATCTCAGGCGAGCACGACGGCACGACCGTCTGCCACGCCGTCGCGACCTATTCCATCCCGCCGCGATGAGATCCGTGCGACCGGCAAGACGGATGGATTTCACCCGCCGCGATCCGCCGCGAGCAGTTGCGGTATTATGATACCACGCGCCTCTGAAGCCTGCATTTCAGGCGATTGAGGGCGGAACGATCAGCATTTATACGTTGACAGCGGGCCGATGTGACCGTAAGGAGACGCCCAGGAAGAGCGGCCCCCGGCCGCCCTTTTTGCATGGCGGCCTCACATGGCTTGCCTCGAAACCAGATCAACATCCAGGGGCAACCCATGAAGACCTTCTCGCAGAAGACCGAGACGGTGGAGAAGAAGTGGATTCTGATCGACGCCCAAGGGCTCGTCGTCGGCCGCCTCGCCTCCCTCGTCGCGCTTCGCCTCAGAGGCAAGCACAAGGCCACCTTCACGCCGCATGTCGACGATGGTGACAACATCATCATCGTCAATGCCGACAAGGTGGTCCTGACCGGTAAGAAATACTGGAACAAGACCTACTTCTGGCACACCGGCTATGCCGGCGGCATCAAGGAGCGCAAAGCGCGCGAGATTCTCGAGGGGCGCTTTCCCGAGCGCGTCGTCGAGAAAGCCGTCGAGCGCATGCTGCCGCGCGGACCGCTCGGCCGTCGTCAGCTGAAGAACCTCCGCGTCTATGCCGGCCCCGACCATCCGCACGAGGCGCAGACCCCCGAAACCCTCGACGTCAAGTCGATGAACTCCAAGAATGCGAGGGCCGCATAATGTCCCAGCTCTCCTCCCTCGAAGATCTCGGCACGGCGGCGAACGTCCCGTCGCCCCAGGCCGAAGCCCCGGTTCACGTCCAGAAGCTCGACAAGTTCGGTCGCGCTTATGCCACGGGCAAGCGCAAGGACGCGGTCGCCCGCGTCTGGGTCAAGCCCGGCTCCGGCAAGATCATCGTCAACGACAAGGACTACACGGCCTATTTCGCACGGCCGGTGCTCCAGATGGTGCTGCGCCAGCCGATCGTCGCGACCAGCCGTGACGGCCAGTTCGACGTCATCGCCACCGTCGCCGGCGGCGGCCTCTCCGGCCAGGCCGGTGCGGTGCGCCACGGCATCTCCAAGGCGCTCACCTATTACGAGCCCGGCCTGCGCGCCGTCTTGAAGAAGGGCGGCTTCCTGACCCGCGACTCGCGTACCGTCGAGCGCAAGAAGTACGGCAAGGCGAAGGCCCGCCGGTCCTTCCAGTTCTCGAAGCGCTAAGCTTCGTCAAATCTCGCCGCAAGGCGCATGCATGGAAGGCCGCCGAGCGATTTGCCCGGCGGCCTTTTTTTCGTGCGCATCGGCCGCGCGGGCCGTCCGCGTCACGACGTGATCCGGCGAGTTTTCGGCCGAGTTTCGGACTTGAAGACAGAGCTGCCGTCACAGCCGCGCGAGCACCGGCCAAAATTCGAATCCGTCATCTTCCCGCCGTCCGAATCTGGCACATATCCGCTCGCATCAACGAGGATGATGACGATGGATTCTCTAGCCGATTCAGAACCTTTCGAAGTTTCCTTCGAGTCTCTCGCGGCACGGTCCGAACAGCGTCCCGGTCTGTCCGAGGACTGCATGGAAGGCGAGCCGACACTCGATGAGCTGCTCGACGAACCGATCGCCCGGCTGCTGATGGCCTACGACCGCGTCGACCCCGAGGTTCTCCAGGAACTGGTACGCAGACGCTTCGCCTGACGTCCAACAATCTCGTTCCGCGGGACGCGGCGGCCCGGCGGAACGATCGCTGCCCTGACCGGTTTCCCAAGCAAGACGAGGCGCTTGCCGCCTCGGCACCAAGCCAGCCACAGGAGACGGCGATGAGCAACGCCCCCGACAAGTTCGACAACCAGCAGAACCGCGCCGACGAACAGGACCGCGATCAGGACATGTCCTATCGCCAGAACGCCCCCAAAGCCCGTCCAAGCGAGGACAACGCCTTCGACCGCCCCGGCAGCGTCGACCGCACCGGCGGCGAGATCGAGCGTCATCCTGACGAAACGGTAGAGGTCGGCGAGGACGTCGAGAATCAGGAGAAGTAGCACTTCACCTTCGGCCGAATGACAGAGGCCGGGTCCGCGAAAGTGGGGCCGGCTTTTCTTGTGTGTCTATCGCCTACTGAGACCGCCGAGACATGAGCTCGGCGGCAGGAGCGTCATCCTGGTCTTCGTCCCGATGATCAGGCATTCGATCGCCGGACCGGTGGACTACGATGCCCGATCTATCGCCAACGATCCACCTCAGCGCCTGCCCGAGCGCTTCTTCCATGCGCTCGTTCGCTTCCTGCTGAGTTTCGGTTGGTTTCTCAAAAACCATGTCTAGTATCCAAACAGCCGTTTCACGTCATTGATGAGCCGGATCAGTCTCAGCACGCTGGAAATCGCCTGCGACTTGGGAGCCTGCTTTGGTACGACACGAAGGAGCACAATATGATCAAGACGCTCGGTCGGCCAATATGTAATGCGCCAGTCGTAAAAGTTCCAATCCCACATGCTGGGTGAGTCGGGTCTCTGGACGCCGACGGCCGGATTCGATTGAAGCTGATCCAACGCTGACTGAAGGCGTTTGCCATCAAAGCCATAAAGCGCTGCATCCATTTGAAATTGTCCCGTCTCGACAATCTCGATCTGCAACCTCGGCGTCAACGTTGCCTCTCCTTCCCAGAACGCCGATGTCGGATCGACAGCAATCAAGGATAGAGACCACCATGCGTGCAACGGCGACGCAATACGTGCAAAACGATTGGCGCGGAGAACCACTGACTTTCCCCACGAGCTCCTCTACCCTCCACCCATGTTCCTGACCTTCTTCCTCCAGCTGCGCACCGCCGGCGTCCCGGTCACCCTTCGCGAGCACCTGCAGCTTCTCGGGGCGATGCAGGCCGATTTCGTCGCCTACGACGTCGAGGCCTTCTATTTTCTCGCCCGCGCCACCCTGGTGAAGGACGAGCGCTTCGTCGACCGGTTCGACCGGGTCTTCGCCAGCGTCTTCAAGGGCGTCGAAGCCGTCTCCGGCTCTGCGGACGCAGAGATCGCCGCACGCGAGCTTCCCGAGGAATGGATGCGGCGGCTCGCCGAAAAGCACCTGACGGAGGACGAGAAGAAGCTGGTCGAAAGCCTTGGCGGCTTCGACAAGCTGATGGAAACGCTGAAGCAGCGGCTCGAGGAGCAGAAGGGCCGCCACCAGGGCGGCTCGAAATGGATCGGCACCGGCGGCACCTCGCCCTTCGGTGCCTATGGCTACAACCCCGAGGGCGTGCGTATCGGCCAGCACGAAAGCCGTCACCGGCGCGCCGTGAAAGTCTGGGACAAGCGCGAGTTCAAGGACTTCGACGACGACGTCGAGCTCGGTACCCGCAACATCCGCGTTGCCATGAAGCGGCTGCGCCGCTGGGTGCGCCAGGGCTCGCAAGAGGAATTCGCCCTCGACGAGACCATCGATTCCACCGCGCGCAAGGGCTATCTCGACGTCAGGACCCGTCCCGAGCGGCACAATGCCGTCAAGCTGCTGCTCTTCCTCGACGTCGGCGGCTCGATGGACGATCACGTGCGCGAGGTCGAGCAGCTATTCTCGGCGGCGCGGGCCGAGTTCAAGCATCTCGACTTCTTCTACTTCCACAACTGCCCTTATGAGCGCCTGTGGAAGGACAACCGTCGCCGCCACGCCGAGACGATCCCGACGGAGGAAGTGATCCGCACCTACGGGCCGGACTACAAGGCGCTGTTCGTCGGCGACGCGGCGATGAGCCCCTATGAGATCGCCATGCCCGGAGGCTCGGTGGAGCACTGGAACGTCGAGCCAGGGCGGGTCTGGCTGGACCGGCTCACCGGGAAGTGGGACAAAGCCGCCTGGCTCAACCCCTCGAACCCGCGTTACTGGCACTACACCCAGTCGGTCGGGATGATCCGCGAGGCGATGGACGGGCGCATGTTCCCGCTGACGCTGGCCGGCATCGAGGCGGCGACGCGCGCACTTGCGCGCTGAGACTGGCGGTTTGCGGGTGCCCGGCCCGGACAGGCGAGCCAGGACATGCGAAGGGCGGCAACACGGCACACAGGAGCCGTCAAACCTGCGTAGCACTTTATAACTATTCTTAACTTGCCATACGGCCATCCCTTGCGGAACATTGCCGATGACGCTGGTTCGCGGCTCAGGAAGCCGCCGGCACTCCGCAGGAAACGGCCGCTTCCCTTTTCGAACGAGGCATTGCCCCCATGTCCGCTGCCGCCCCGCATGCGAAAGGCTGGTCGACGCTCAGCGTCGCCCTCCATTGGACGATCGTCGTCCTCATCGTCGTCCAGTTCATCGACCACGAATGGATGGTCGATCTCTGGCGCGCCACCCGCCGCGCCGCGCCAATCGATGCCACCACCGAGGCCTGGGGCTGGGTTCACATCGTCGCCGGATCGCTGATCCTCATCGCCACCCTCGCCCGGCTCTTGGACCGCTATGCCCATGGCCGGCCGCCCTACCCCGCCGAGGAGCCGACCTGGGCGTCATGGCTCGCCAGGATCACCCACGGCCTGATCTATGCGATCCTGATCCTCATGCCGATCGCCGGGCTCATCGCCTGGTTCGGGATGATCGGCGAGGCCGGCGAGATCCACGAATTCCTGTGGACGCCGCTGCTGGTCCTGATCGGGCTGCACGTGATCGGCGCCCTCGCCCAGCAATTCTGGTTCAAGACGGGCGTGTTGAAGCGGATCTTCGTGCCCGGCACAGTCTGAACCCGCACTGCCCGCGCGACGTCACCAGCCGAGCGCCCGCGCACCGGCCACCATCGCCGTGCCGATGACGACGACGGCGATCAGCGGCAGGCGGAGCGAAAGGATCACGCAGACGACGATCGCCACGCGCTCCGGCCAGTCGCCGGAGACCAGCACCGGCGCCACGATCGCCGTCATCACCGCCGCCGGCACGGCGTCGAGCGCCGCCGAGGCGCGAGGCGGGATGGTGCCGAGCAAGGAAATCAGGATGTGCCCGCCGAACCGCGTCAGGTAGGTCAATGCACCGGCGACCAGGATCACCAGCCAGATCGAGCCGACCGACCACCCGGCCTCGGAGAGGAGCTCCGCCCCGTTCACGCGGCGCCTCCTGCTCTGTCTTCGCCGATTGCCGCGTCGGCGCGCTTCTGCGGGCCGATCACCGCCGCGACGGCAATGCCCGCAAGGCCCCCGAAGCTGACGTGCCAGGGCGGTCCGGCCAGCCAGTAGACGACGACGGAGACGGCGAGGCTCGTGCCGGCGACGGGATAGAACAGGCCGCGCTTGCGAAACCCCATGACGAGGCCGAGGAAATAGACCGGCAGGACGAAATCGAGGCCGAAGGCCTCCGGATCCTCGATCAGCTCGCCGAAGCTCGCACCCGCCAGCGTCGCCAGCTGCCAGCCGAGATACATCAAGATCCCGTAGGTGAGGTAGAAGGCCGGGGTCAGCCGCCGCTTGGCCGCCCGCGCCTCGGCCGCGCCGAACAGGGGGTCGACGAGCAGGAAGAAGGCGAGCGCCTTCTGGGGGCCGGAAAACGTGCCGAGATGCCGGCTCAGCGAGGCCGAATAGAGGACGTGACGAAAGTTCAACGCGAAGACGGTGAGAAGCACCGACCAGAGCGGTGCGCCGATCCCCATGAGCTGCAGCGCCGCGAGCTGCGAGGCGCCGGCGAAGATCGTGGCGGAAAATCCCAGCGCCTGAAGAACGGTGAGCCCCTCCTGCACCGCGACCGCGCCGTAGACGAGCCCGAAGGGCAGCACCGCCAGGAAGACCGGCGCCAGCGCGCGGATGGCGGCCATGCGCTCGCTCGCCGCGTCCGTCGGCGTCTCGTTCGAAGGGCCGTCTGCCAAGCTCAAGGGGTCGCTGCCGGGATCTGATTCGTCTGCGCTGCGGGATGGCCGGGCGGGCACACCGATTCGGCCACGACGGACGATACAGCAAACCGCCCCCGCACGAAGCCGTCCCTTCCGTCCGGCCCGGCCGTCGCTATTCGCTGGCGTTGTCGAGGACTTCACGCGGAAAGGCCGCGAGCGTGACGGTCCAGCGGTCGAAGAGGTCGGCCAGCCGATCCCGGCCGAGATCGATCGCCGAAGCATTCAGTTCCACCACCGGCATGCCGTCGGTGGTCAGATAGGCTTTGTTGTAGGCCCCCATCGCATTCCAGCGATTGAGCAATTCGAGCGACACCCCCGCCGTGTCCCACACCGCGTAGAAATTGAGGGTCTTGCAGTCGCGATTGTCGCGGCAGTCGAGGAAGAACAACTGGTAGGCCGTGCCATTGATGTCGCCGGTGATGACGGGGTCGCCGGTTTCGGTCTTGATGAGCTCGGCCTCGCCATAGCCTCGGGCGACATCGAGCATCGCGGCAAAATCATTCGCCTCGATCGACTGCGCGGCCGGCCGCGTCTCCGTTGCTCGGGCCGCCTGGGCTGGAACGCCGAGCGTGGGAAGCAGGCAGGCGAAGGCCAGAAAGGCTGCGCGGGTCAATCGCGACGGACGGTCGAGCATGGAGAATCCGTATGTTCGTTTTGCCCGACGCTGCGGCCCGAAGGCTGACGATGCAAGAGGCGCCGCCCGTCGCAACGTCCATTCGCGTCGGGCCGTGGCCGTTCTGCACCGCAGCAACGATGTGAGTTTCGACTTCCGTCCCCTTGCGGAAATGCTGCCAAAAACCTGGGCCGTCAGGGCCGAAACGGTCTCCCTTTCGTGGTCGGGACCACTGCCCCGACCTCGTATGACGAGCGCCCGAGTGGGCTCCGAGGCGGCCCGCCTCTCAGCCCTCGGCACCCTCGCGGCCGATCAGTCTGAACCACCCGTCCTCGTCGATCACCTCGATGCCGAAATCCGTCGCCTTCTTCAGCTTCGAGCCGGCGCCGGGGCCGGCCACGACGAGGTCGGTGCTCTTCGAGACAGAGCCGGCGACCTTCGCGCCCAGCGCCTCGGCCATGGCTTTCGCCTCGTCGCGGGTCATCTTTTCGAGCGAACCGGTGAAGACGACCGTCTTGCCGGCGACCGGCGAGGCGACCTCGCCCGCTGATGCAAGCTCGTTGGTGGTCCGCACGCCGGCATCGACAAGCGCGCTCACGGCCTGGCGGTTGTGATCCTCGCTGAAGAACTGGATCAGCGAGGCGGTGGCCACTTCGCCGATGTCGCGATCGGACTTCAGAAGCTGGTACGTTGGCCCCGGCGCCGCATCCCGCGCTGCGCGGATGGCCTCCCGCAGGCCGGCCGCGTCGCCGAATCTCTCCTTCAGCGCCGCGCGCTGGTTGGCTTTCAGGCCGATCGCCTTGTCACGGAACGGGTCATAGGCAGCCTCGCCAAGGTCGTCCTCGTTGACGGAGATGAGCGCCTCGAAGGTGCTCTCGCCGACATGGGGCGTCTCCTTCAGGCGAAGCCAGGCCTCGCCGGGCTGCTCCCGGCCGGCGGCGTCGACGCCTTCCAGAAACGCGTTCACGTCGGCGAAATGGCGTGCCAGCGCCTTGGCGGAGGTCTCGCCGATGTGGCGGATGCCGAGAGCGAAGATGAAGCGGTGGAGCGCCACCTCGCGCCTCGCCTCGATCGCCGCCAGGAGATTTTCGATCGCTTTCGAGGTCTCGGCCTTCTTGGCGGGTTTTTCCGGCTCGGCCTTGCCCTGCAGCTTGCGCCTCGCTTCCGAAACCTCGCGGCGGCGCGCCTCGATGGCCTCGCGCAGCGGCTCGAAGGTCAGGCCGAAGATGTCGGCCGGCTGGCGCACCAGGCCGGCGTCGAACAGCGTCTCGATATAGGTCTGGCCGAAGCCCTCGATGTCGAAGGCGCCGCGCGAGACGAAGTGCTTCAGCCCCTCGCGCCCCTGGGCCGGGCAGGTCAGCCCAGCCGTGCAACGACGCTTGGAATCGGGCCGCCCGGTGCGCGGGTTCATCTCGCGCACGGCCTTCGAGCCGCAGACCGGGCAGTGGTCGGGAAAGACGTAGGGCTCGGCGCCATTCGGCCGCTTGTCCATGAGAACGTCGAGAACCTGCGGGATGACGTCGCCGGCGCGCTGGACGATCACCGTGTCGCCGATGCGGATGTCGCGCCCCTCGCGGATTTCGTCGCCGTTGGAATCCTGGCCGGCGATGTAGTCCTCGTTGTGCAGCGTCGCATTGGAGACGACGACGCCGCCGACGGTCACCGGCTTCAGCTTGGCGACCGGCGTCAGCGCGCCGGTGCGGCCGACCTGGATGTCGATGTCCTGAAGCACCGTCGTCGCCTGTTCGGCCGGAAACTTGTGGGCGATGGCCCAGCGCGGCGAGCGCGAGACGAAGCCGAGCCGCTTCTGCAGGTCGAGATCGTCGACCTTGTAGACGACGCCGTCGATGTCGTAGCCGAGATCGGCCCGCTTCTCCTCGATCGCGTGATAATGCGCGATCAAGCCCTCGATCGTGTCGAAGCGCTGCATCAACTCATTGACGGAAAAGCCCATCCTGCCGAGCGCGGCGACGACCTCGCTCTGAGTCTTGCCCGGAACCTCGCTCACTTCGCCCCAGGCATAGGCGAAGAATTTCAGCGGCCGCGAGCGGGTAACATTCGCATCCTTCTGGCGCAGCGACCCGGCGGCCGCATTGCGCGGATTGGCGAACTGGCGGATCTTGGCGGTTTCGGCATCGTCATCTGCCGACCCCTCCTGCTCGGCCAACTCGGCGCTTTCCGCGGGTGATACAGCGTCCACCTCCTCTTCCGCCGCTTCCGTAACGGTCGGTTCGACGCCTGCCGCAAGCCTCTCGTTCAAGGCGGCGAAGTCGGCATGGCTCATATAGACTTCGCCGCGCACCTCGAAGATGGCCGGGCGGATGCCGCTGAGGCGATGGGGAATGTCGTCGATCGTCAGCGCGTTGGCCGTCACGTCCTCGCCGACGGTGCCGTCGCCCCGCGTCGCCGCAGAAACGAGTCGCCCGTCCTCGTAGCGCAGCGACAAGGAAAGGCCGTCGATCTTAGGCTCGGCGGTGATCGCCAACGGCGCGTCGTCGGCGAGCTTCAGGAACCGGCGAACCCGCTTGGCGAAGTCCTCGACGTCCTCGTCGGAAAAGGCGTTGTCGAGGGATAGCATCGGGATGGCGTGGGTGACCTTGGCGAATTTTGCCGACGGCGCCGCGCCCACCCGCACCGAGGGCGAATCCTCCCGCACCAGCGCCGGAAAGCGCCGCTCGATCGCGGCGTTGCGCCGGCGCAGCGCGTCGTAATCGGCATCCGAAATGGTCGGCGCATCGTCGCCATGATAGCGGCGATCATGCGCGGCGATCTCGGCGGCGAGCCGCCGCAGCTCCTCGGCAGCCTCGGCCTCGTTCAACTCTTCGACCGGTCGCTCCCCGTTCGTCGCCATGATCCAACCACTCCAATCGCGTCCTGAGCTTTCAGAGCCATTCCGGCTGCGGCAGGTCAAGGGCGAGAACCCGTTCGGCGACGCGGCGGCTGACCGTCGGCAGCAGGGTGGCAGTGGGCATGAGGTAGCGCAGCGCGATGCTCGCATAGACCGGCGGCGCCCCGAGCGTCGTCGTGCCTTCGAGCGTCTGGTCGAGCACGGCTTTCACCGCCGGCAGCCGCTGCGATTCGTATTCGGTCTCGCGACGCTCGGAGAACAGCTGCGCGAAGGCCGCGGCGTCCCAGATGCCGAGATTCATGCCCCGACCGCCGACCGGCGAATGGACGTGGGCGGCGTCGCCGGCGAGAAACACCCAGCCGCGCGACATCCGCTCGGCCCTGCGGAAGGCGACGCGGAAGGTCGACTGCCAGGTGACGCTCTCGATACCCCCGACGGCTTCGACGAGCCTTTCCGGCGCGTCGTGGAAGCCGATCAACCGGGCCGAGCGATCGTTCATCGGCAGCAGCGCATGGGATCCTTGGCTATCGACCCCGAGGGATATCTTCGCGCGATGCGGATCGATCGGTTCCGAAAAGATCACGTCGGCAAGGGCGAAGACACCGGGATAGCTCTCGCCCACCCAGGGAACGCCAAGCTCCTCGCGCACCTTGGAATGGCTGCCGTCGCAGCCGAGAACCGCCCGCACCGCCACCTCCTCGCCGGTCGAGAGCCTCACCGTCGGCCGGCGGGTGTCGCCGATCCCGGTGACGGCGACGTTCCATTCCACGGCAATGGCGCGGGCTTTCAGCCAGGCGATCATCAGCCGCTCGGTCTTGCCCTGCGGCAGGGACAGGATGAAGGGATAGGGCGTTCTCGCCTTGGCGAGATCCAGCGACAAGGCCGGCTTTCCGCCGATCGCGATCTGCGCGCCGGTGATCGTCGTCCCGGCCGCAAGCAGATCCTGCGTCAGGCCCGAGGCCTCGAAGATGCGCAGGGTCGTCGGCAGGATGCCCAGTGCCCGCGATTGCTCGGCCGGCGTCGGCCCCGAGCCGGCATCGACGATCCGGACCGGAACGCCCCGCCGCGTCAGCTCGACGGCCGCCGCAAGGCCGACGGGGCCGGCTCCGGCAATGAACACCAAATCGTCGCGCGCCATCCGCTACCCCCGTTCGGCTCAGTCACACGGCAAGGATACCGGCAGCCTGCACCCAGAGCGTCCGGAGCGGTCAGCCCTCGAGCCTGTAGCATCATGCGTGCAGACGAGATCGACAAACTAGCAGCCTGGAAGGTGGCGCACAGTGCCGGAAGTCTTGGCGAGCCTCCCTTTCCACCGTGGAAAAGCGCTGGTTGCCGAAGCGGCCTCGTTCATCGCGCCACCTCCGGCCGGGCATGCCCGATGTCGCGGCCTTCAGACGCAGCCGCACGCATGTGCTCTCAGGCGGTGGCTTGGGGTGGAACAAACGCCGGAAGGCGGGGTTTCGATGGGCGGCGCCCAGTCCGACTGCGTCCAAGGAGCATTCATGTCAGAATTATCGCTTTCCGACCTTTCCAAGAAGATGGCGAAGCTCGACTTCGCCATGCTCATCACCCAGTCGGCCGATGGCGGCCAGACGGCCCGGCCGATGAGCAACAATGGTGACGTCGATTACGACGGCGACAGCTATTTCTTTGCGTACGAACAGTCTCGCAAGATCGGCGAAATCCGCGCCAACAGCCGGGTCGGCCTAAGCTATACTGGCGCCGTCGGCATGCTGGGCGGTCCGCCCCTGTTCGTCGCCGTCGAAGGCGTCGCCTCGCTTTCCACCGACAAGGCGACCTTCGCCGACCATTGGACCAAGGACCTCGACCGGTACTTCCCGCAAGGCATGGACACTCCCGGCACAGTGATGATCCGTGTGTCCGCCAAGACCATCCGTTACTGGGACGGCAGCGATGAAGGCCAGATCACCCTGTAAACGCTCGGACCTGGATGGCCGGGGCAGTCGATGCACCGGCTGTCTCACCTGGCGGAAACGCGCGCATCGCTTTCTGCGAATCTGAATGCGTGTCGGCCGAACTCGGATCTGCCCGCCCCACCCTTCGCACCATGTACCCTCATGCGGCGGCGAACCGTAGGTGGCGGACTTCACGCCCCGCCGGCGCCGATCAGCCGGGCAGCCGCCGCCCGCGCTTCCTCGGTGACGCTTTCGCCGGCCAGCATGCGGGCAATCTCCTCGCGGCGGCCCTCAGGGTCGATCGTCGCGACGCGGGTGGCGACGCGGTCTTCCTCGCCGACGTCCGACTTGGAGATCAGGAGATGGGTGGTGGCCCGGGCCGCGACTTGGGGTGCATGGGTGACGGCGAGCACCTGAACCGAGCCGGCCAGCCGCTTCAGGCGCCGGCCGATGGCGTCGGCGACGGCCCCGCCGACGCCGGTGTCGATCTCGTCGAAGACCAGCGTCGGCGCCGAGCCGCGATCGGCCAGCGCCACCTTCAAGGCGAGGAGAAAGCGCGAAAGCTCGCCGCCCGAGGCAACCTTCATCATCGGCCCGGCGCGCGTGCCGGGATTGGTGCGGACGTGGAACTCGACCGTGTCGATGCCGGAGGCATCCGGCCGTCCGGCATCGGTGTCGATCGTCACCATGAAGCTCGCCCGTTCGAGCTTGAGGTCCGGCAGTTCCGCCATGACGGCGGCTTCCAGCATCCGCGCCGCCGTCGCACGCTTTTCCGAAAGCGCGGCGGCAGCCGCATCGAAGCGATCGCGCGCCGCCTCGACCTCGGCTTCGAGGGCGACGAGGCGCTCCTCACCGGCGTCGAGATCGGCGAGGTCGCCGATCATCCGCGCCGTCAACTCCGGCAGATCGTTGACGGCGACGTTATATTTGCGCCCTGCAGCCCGCAGCGCGAACAGCCTCTCCTCGGTGCTTTCCAGCGCCCGGGGATCGAATTCCAGGTTGCGCAGCGCCACTTCCAGCGAGGTCTGCGCCTCGGACAGGGCGTCCAGCGCGACGTCGAGTCGGTCGATCGCCTCGTCGAGCAGCCCGGGAAGCTCGTCGCGCTTGCGGTCGAGGCGCTTCAGAAGGTTCGCGAGACCCGGGATCGGCGAAGCTGATCCGGACAGCTCCTCATTGGCGTCGTTGACGTCCGTCGCGATCTTCTCGGAGCGCATCATCACCTGCCGCCGCTCGGCGAGTTCCTCCTCCTCGCCGGCAATCGGCTGGAGGTCGGAGAGTTCGTCGACGGCACTGCGCAGGAAGTCCGCCTCGCGCGCGGCTGCCTCGACCTTGGCTCGGTGCTTCGCGAGGGCATCGCGCGAGCCCCGCCATTCGCCGTAAAGTCGACCCACGGCAGCGGCATCGGCTTGCAGACCACCGAACTCGTCGAGCAGCATCCTGTGGCTGTCGCTCTCGACCAGCGCGCGGTCGTCGTGCTGACCGTGGATCTCCACCAGGGACAGCCCGAGCTGGCGCATCAGACCGACGCTGGAGGGGCGGTCGTTGACGAAGACGCGGGTGCGCCCGTCGGCATTCTGGACCCGGCGAAGCACGAGATCGCCGTCGTCGTCGAAGCCGTTGTCGGCCAGCAGTCGCCGGGCGGGATGATCGGTGTCGAGGTCGAAGGCGGCGATCACCTCGCCCTGCCTGGCCCCGTGGCGAACCAGCGAACCGTCGCCCCGCCCGCCGAGCGCAAGCGACAGGGCGTCGAGCAGGATCGACTTGCCCGCCCCGGTCTCGCCGGTCAGCACGGACAGGCCGGCGTCGAGCGTCAGATCGAGACGCTCGATCAGGACGATGTCACGAATCGAAAGATGGACCAGCATGTCCGAATCGTCGGTGAGAAGCAGGATAGGCCTGGGACAATGTCGGTCACGCACCGCCGTTTCGCAACCCGGGGAGCCGCTCAGCGCGTCGCGACCCTCGTGATCGATCGCCCATCCATAGCCCTTTGCCGGCCAGCCGAAAGGTTGAGCTGGCCGCCTGCGTCAGGATGCGCCGACGATCTTCTTCGTCGCGGCTGCGAACCAGGAATCCGACGATCCGTCCCGTGGCTCCAGCCCATGGCCCTGCAAAAGGGCGTAGGAGTCGCGATACCAGGGCGAATCGGGGAAGTTCTGGCCGAGCACCGAGGCAGAGGCCTGTGCCTCGCGAGTCAGACCCATGGCGTAATAGGCTTCGGTCAGGCGAGCGAGCGCCTCCTCGACCTGACGCGTATCGGGGTAGACGTCGACGACGTTCTTGAAGCGGTTGACGGCGGCCAGATAGTCGCGGCGCTCCAGATAGTAGCGGCCGATGAGCATCTCCTTGCCGGCCAGCTGGTCGCGGGCGATGCGCAGCTTGGACTTGGCGTCGTCGGCATACATCGTGTCGGGGAATCGCTCCGTAAGCGCCCGCATCGCCTGCGCCGTATAGGCCGCCTCCTTCTGGTCGCGGGTCACGTCCGGGATCTGGCGGTAGTGCGACAGGCCGATGATGTATTCGGCGTAGGGAGCGTCTTCGGAATCGGGATAGAGCGAGAGATAGCGCTTTGCTGCGGTCTGTGCCGCCTCGTAGTTGCCGCCACGATAGCTGGCGAACGCCTGCATGATGAGCGCCTTGCGAGCCCACTCCGTATAGGGGTGCTGACGGTCGATCGCCTCGAACTTCTTCGACGCCTCGCCGAGCCGGCCACCTTCAAGATTGGCGAGCCCCTGATTGTAGAGCACGTCCGGCGGATCGGTCTCGGCGGCCAGGGCCAGCACGTCGACGTCGTTGTCGCCGCCCGACATGCAGCCGGCAAGGCCGAACGCCGCACCGAGAACCGTGGCCGTAAGCGCCAGGCGCGCAGCTTTGGTGATTGAACCGGCGAAATGCCGCGACGTTTCGATCATGTCCTGCGGGTCCCCTAACCCCATTCAGCCTCCGACCGGCATCACTACCCCCCGATCGAGGCACGGACAATGGCGAAGCCGGAGCAAGGTGCCTTTTTTGTGACCGACCGGCAGATTTCGCCAGGGCCGCGC
The DNA here is from genome assembly GCF_010500815.1 of Jiella pacifica. Classification (GTDB taxonomy): domain Bacteria; phylum Pseudomonadota; class Alphaproteobacteria; order Rhizobiales; family Rhizobiaceae; genus Jiella; species Jiella pacifica. The sequence continues at coordinate 557,897 of NZ_JAAAMG010000001.1, read as the reverse complement.
GCTTCGCATCGACGATGTTGCCGCTACGTCACTATTCGGGACGACAGCGTCCTATTGCGCCGAATGGCCCCAGCATCACCGATTCCGCGCCGGAATCCGCACTCGGGGGTTAGACGGGCTGCCAAGGGCGCCACCATGGAGCAGTCGGCGACGATCGCGAGAAGAACACCTACTCCAGCCTCACCTTGAAGCGGAAGGCTCGGCGGGCGCGTCCGGACGACTCGGTCAGAGAACCTGCGGGCCGTAAGCCGGCGCGGCGACCGCAACCAGTGGCGCATGGCGCACGGGATCGACGCGGCGCGACGGCATCTCGACGATCTCATAGGCCTTGCGATCGGCGAGCAGCGCCTTGAGCGCCAGCGCGTTCAGCCGGTGGCCGCCGCGATAGGAGCGATAGCAGCCGAGGATCCTGACACCGGCCAGTGCCTGGTCGCCGACGGCGTCGAGAGCCTTATGGCGAACGAATTCGTCCTCGAAGCGCAGCCCCTCCGGATTGACCACACGGCCATCGTCGGACAGCACGACCGAATTCTCCAGCGACGAACCAAGCGCATAGCCGGCGGCCCACAGCCGCTCGACATCGGCCATGAAGCCGAAGGTTCGGGCGCGGACGAGATCCTTGGTGAAGCGTGCGGCGGTGAGATCGGCGCGGTAGCTCTGGCGGCCGATCGCCGCATTGTCGAAATCGATCTCGATCTCGAATCGGGTGCCGGCATAGGGACGATATTCCGCCCTTGCCTCTTTCAATTCGACGCAGACCGGCTTGAGGATCCGCAGATAACGGCGTTTGGCGACCTGGCTGACGACACCGGCCTCGGCGATGCCGCGAACGTATTCGGCGGCGCAGCCGTCGAGGATCGGCGTCTCCTTGGCATCGATCCTCACGACGACGTTGTCGACGCCCATCGCATAGAGGGCGGCCATCAGGTGCTCGATGGTGGAGACGTGGGAGCCCTTGAGGTCCCCGACGACGGTCGACAGGTCGGTCGGCGCGGAATTACTGGAGATGGCGGGGATTTCGTGAACGAGGCCGTCCGCTCCGGCAAGGTGGAAGACGATGCCGGTGTCCGTCTCGGCGGGAAGCAGGGCAAGCCGAACGGGCAGACCGCTGTGCACACCCACGCCGTAAAAATCGATACGCGATGCTATCGTCTGCTGAAACATCAACACGTCAGGACAACCTTTCCCCGCGGCATGCCGGTTGCTTCGATCCACCGGGCTCCGCTCACACACAGAATTTCGCCCGCTCTACGACCGACGCCCCCTGAGGAACTCTCCCCCGTTCCTCATTTGTTGAGAACGTTGGTAAATCGCCGGCCCATTTCGGCAAAATCACGCTTTCTTACCCCGTGTTAAAAGCGCTGCGCGATCGAAACGCAATTTCATCGTATTTTCAAAATGTTAACCAAAAGTGCCCGTCGGATTTCTCCGACGGGCACTGTCACATCACCGCAACAATGGGTGGCGATCAGTTTGCTTGACGCCGGAGGAACGCGGGAATCTCCAGCTGATCCTCTTCGCTGACCGGACGCGAGGCCGTGGCGGGCCGTGCGGCCGACTCGGACGCAACGCGGCGCGGCGCATAGGGGTTCGGCTCGACATGGGCGCGGCGCGCCGGCTCGGCGGCCTGATGCTCCTCGTCCTCGCGCCGCGACAGGCCGGTGGTCAGACGGCGCAGCAGCCCCATGGCGCCCCGCTCGTCCGGCGCCGGCTCGTTGGCCGCGGACCGCTGCTCCATCTCGCCCCGCACCACCGGCGGGAAGTCCTCGACGCGCGGCATGCGCGGGGAGGCCACCGGCTCCGCAGCTGTTTCGGCAGTCGGAACGGTCGGCCGAGCCGCAGGCTGCGGCGCGACATGGGCGATCTCGGCGGCGAGCGCGGCGGAGAAGGCGTCCTCGATCTCCGGCTCTTCTTCAGCCGGCTGTGCGGGCGCGGCATGGGCGCTTGCGGCCGGTGCCTGCTGAACCGCCGGCTGCGGCGCCTGAGCGGCCTGGGCCGAGACCCGCTGCTGCGACACGAAGGCGGTCTGGCTGGCGGTCATCGTCGGCCGCGCCGCCATCTCCACTTCGCTCTTGTCGATGCCGGTGGCGACAACCGACACGCGGATGACGCCTTCCAGATTCTCGTCGAAGGTCGCGCCGAGGATGATGTTGGCGTCCTGGTCGACTTCCTCGCGGATGCGGGTCGCCGCCTCGTCGACTTCGAAGAGCGTCAGGTCGCGGCCGCCGGTGATCGAGATCAGGAGGCCCTTGGCGCCCTTCATCGAGGTCTCGTCGAGCAGCGGGTTGGCGATCGCCGCCTCGGCGGCGGCCATCGCACGGCCCTCGCCCGACGCCTCGCCAGTGCCCATCATCGCCTTGCCCATCTCGCGCATCACCGAACGGACGTCGGCGAAGTCGAGGTTGATCAGGCCTTCCTTGACCATCAGGTCGGTGATGCAGGCGACGCCCGAATAGAGCACCTGGTCAGCCATCGCGAAGGCGTCGGCGAAGGTGGTCTTGTCGTTGGCGATGCGGAAGAGGTTCTGGTTCGGAATGACGATCAGCGTGTCGACGTTCTTCTGCAGTTCCTCGATGCCCTGCTCGGCGATGCGCAGCCGGCGCTGGCCCTCGAAGTGGAACGGCTTGGTGACGACGCCGACGGTCAGGATGCCCTTTTCACGCGCGGCGCGCGCGACGACAGGGGCAGCGCCCGTGCCGGTGCCGCCGCCCATGCCGGCGGTGACGAAGCACATGTGCGAGCCGAGGAGGTGATCGCAGATCTCGTCGATCGATTCTTCGGCGGCGGCACGGCCGACTTCCGGCTGCGAACCGGCGCCGAGACCCTCGGTCACGGCGACGCCCATCTGGATGATGCGCTCGGCGCGCGAAGACCTGAGCGCCTGCGCGTCGGTATTGGCGATCACGAAGTCGACCCCCTCGAGGCCGGCACTGATCATGTTGTTGACCGCGTTGCAGCCACCGCCACCGACACCGAAGACGGTGATGCGGGGCTTCAGTTCGGTGATGTCCGGCTTTTTCAAGGTGATACTCATGCCCTCATTCCTCTTTCAGATTCGCAATAAGGCCGTCTCGCCGCGCGGCCGTTCTTTGCCATTCCCTCACGGGCGCGCGGCGCGCACCGATTTGTCCTTCCGGCACGGCCCTCGCCGTGCCCGTCTCAAAGCGCCCGTCGCAGCCAGGAGCCGATCCGGCCTCCCTCCATGGCCTTTTCCACGGCCTGGAGGGCGATCGATCGCTCCGCGACGTATTCGCGGTGGGCAACCTGCGGATAGATCAAGAGGCCGACCGCGGTCGAAAACCCCGGCCCCTTGCTCGATGGATTGAGTCCCGTAACACCCAGCGGTCGCCCGAGCCTGACGTTCCGCTGCAGGACGATGCGCGCCGTCTCGGCGAGACCGGCCAACTGACTGGCGCCCCCGGTCAGGACGACGCGCTTGCCGATGACGTGGCCGAGACCGGAGGCATTCAGCCGGTCGCGCACGAGTTCGAGCGTCTCTTCAGCCCTGGGACGGATGATCTTCGTCAACAGCGAGCGCTTGACGACGATCGGATGGGCGTCGCCGCTCTCGCCGAGCGGCGTGACGGTGATCGGCTCGCCGCTGTCGTCGAGAAGTTCGGCCATGGTCGAACCGTGCATGACCTTGATGCGCTCGGCATCGGCCGGGCTGATCGACAGGCCGCGGGCGAGATCCATGGTGATGTTCGAACCGCCGATGGCGATCTGATCGGCATAGACGAAGCGGCCGTTCTGGAAGATGGCGATGGTGGTGGCACCCGATCCCATATCGATGCAGGCGGAGCCCATCGCGGCCTCGTCCTCGACCATGGTGGCGAGGGCGCTGGCATAGGGCGTGGCGACAAAAGCCTCGACGACGAGCTGCGCCCGGTTGATCGCGGCTTCGAGATTGCGCAGCGGCGCGATCTCGGCCGACAGAACGTGGAGGCTGGACGACAGCCGCTCGCCGGTCATGCCGACAGGGTTTTCCAGTCCTGCATCGTCGTCGAGTTGAAGATCGTAGACGGTGGAGTGGAGCGCCACGCGCCCCTCGTCGAGCGGCACCCGTGCCGCCTTGGCGGTGACGCGGGACAGATCGGCCGCGGCGACCTCGCCGACGACCTCGGTGTCGGCCCGCCGGCGCTGGCTCTTCAGCCTGCCCGCGGTGAGCGAGACGATCAGCGATTCGACCGTCAGCCCGGCCATGCGCTCGGCGGCATCGACGCACTGGCGGATCGCCATCTCGGCCGCAGCAATGTCGACGACGGCGCCGGCCTTGATGCCCCGCGAGCGATGGTGACCGACGCCGAGAACCTCGATCGTGTGCGAGCGATCGGGGAGCATTTCCCCCGCGATGCGCGGACGCAGCCGAGCGATCAGGCAGGAGATCTTCTCCGAGCCGACGTCGAGGACGGAGATCACCCGGGAACGCCGCGGTGACAGCGCCTTGATCCTGGGCACATCGGATTTGCCGAAACCGAACACACTCATACCGGCTTGTCCTTGCCAAGGCGCTTGATCAGCTTCGCGCGTTCTTCGAGGCGCTGCTTGCGCCGGGAGAGAGAATCTTCCGTCAGCCGAACCACGACGCGATCGGAAAGCCGCATGTCGACCATCGCGATGTCGCGCTCGAGCAGCGTGTTTTCCTTGTCCATACGCACGACCTGCGCCACGGCCTCCAAGGGTTTGTCTTCCGGCAGCCGGATGACGACACCGTTCTTCATCTCGATGTCCCAGCGGCGGCTGCCCACGCGAACATACGCCCGCACCCTTGCGCGAAACTCGGGAAATCCCTCCATCTCGTCGACGATGCCGGCGGCAGCCCCCGCCGCGCCATTGCCAACCACGACCGGCAGGGCGTCGAAGCGTCCCGGCACGTAGGGGACGATTTTCTTGCCTTCGCGATTGACGACGTAGAAGGACCTGTCGGTCTGCCAGATCGCATAGGGGCGATGCTCGTCGAGATCGATCGTCACCCGGTCCGGAAAGATCTTCGAGACCGACGCGCGGTCGATCCACGGCATCGATTCCAGGGTCTGCCGGGCTTCGGTCGGATCGAGCGACAGGAGGGTCTGCGAACCGGTCTGCCAGAGAGCCTGGAGAACGTCGATCTCCGAAGTCTCGCTGTTGCCGTGCACCGCCACCTTCTCGATCGAGAAGCCGAGCGGCTGGCCGAGGCCGTCCAGCACCGCACCGGTGTGTCCCCCGGTCGTGACGCCGTAGACCACAGCGCCACCGACGACGGCGAAGGCCAGCACCCCGAAGCTCGGCAGCCGCAGATGGGAGGCGGTGACGACGAAACCGGAGAGACGGCGCGCCATGCGGCTTGCGATGAGCGGCATCCGGGCGCCGCTCCAACCCGTCGATGGATCGGTTCTGGCGTTCAGCGGGCGCAAGAGGCGTCCTCCACCATCCAGCCGATAAGATCGTCGAAGCTGTGCCCGGCGGCCTTCGCGATGTCGGGAACGAGCGAGGTCGGCGTCATGCCGGGCTGGGTGTTCACCTCCAGCCAGATCAGTTCGCCGCCCTCGCCGAAGCGGTCGTCATAGCGAAAATCGGACCGGCTCACGCCGCGGCAGCCCATCGCCTTGTGGGCGGCGAGCGAATGTTCCTGGACGCGCCGCGCCACCTTTTTCGGAATCTCCGCCGGCACCACATGGCGCGAACCGCCCGGCGCATACTTGGAATCGTAGTCGTAGAAGGCGTGGCCCTCAGGCACGATCTCGCAGACGTCGAGGGCGACGTCGCCCATCACCGCGCAGGTGAGCTCACGGCCGGCGACGTAACGCTCGACCATCACCGTGTCGCCATAGGGCCAGGCGCTCGAATAGAGTTCCTGCGGGGGCTTCGACTGATCCTCGCGGACGATCAGGACGCCGAAGCTCGAGCCTTCGGCGACGGGCTTGATGACGTAAGGCGGCGACATGACGTGGGCTGGCGCCGCGTCGAGCCGATGCAGCACCTTCGCTTCGGCCACCGGCACGCCGGTCGCCTTGGCGACGATCTTCGCCCGCTCCTTGTGCATCGCCAGAGCCGAGGCGAGCACACCGGAATGGGTATAGGGAATCTGCAGATATTCGAGGATGCCCTGGATCGTGCCGTCCTCGCCGAACGGGCCGTGCAGCGCGTTGAAGGCGACGTCCGGCGCGATCTCGGCGAGCCGCTGGGCGACGTCGCGACCGACGTCGAGGCGCGTGACGCGATGGCCGAGCGCTTCGATCGCGTCGGCACAGGCCTTCCCCGAAGAGAGGCTGACCGGCCGCTCCGACGAGAATCCGCCCATCAACACCGCCACATGCTTCGCCATCACACCCGCTACCCAAGAATTAACGAAGGGTTTGATTCAATCTTTCGCAGATCGATGGTTAAGCGTCGGTTAACCGACTGTGGCGAAAGCAAGAAATTTGAAAGATCCGGGCCCGGGGCCGCATCTAGGCGTCACTGCGGGCGGAAAATCGGGGTCGCGGATCGGACGGAGTTTCCAGCATGCCCGAGCCGGGAGTTCCGCTCGTTTTCGCTCGACGGCCGCAAGTTCGAGAGTTACATTCGAGACAACTCATCGACAAAAATGGCCGCCACGTCGTGCGCCTCTGCTTCCGTCGGCGTCGGCAAAATCGGGCCGGCACCCGAAGCCGCCATCGAGAAGCTGTCCGCCGCGGGACCGGCCACCGCTGTCGCCATGTGCTCTCCGGATACGAATCGAATGCCAAGAGCGGTCGAAGGCCCTGACGAGGTCGTGGCGAGACGCATCGGCCGCACCGCCATCTCCTCCGGCGGCAAGCCTGTCATTCTTCCATCGCCAGATCAGCCCGCACGATGGGCGGCCCGACGACGGTAGGACAGGACCAGAAAAGGTTCGAAGCGAGGAAAGGGGACCGGGTTGAAGCCGAAGATTCTCACCACCCTGCCCGGCTATACCGGACGGCTGTTTGTCGCCGACCTGATCGCCGGCGTCACGGTCGCCATGGTGGCGCTGCCGCTGTCGATCGCCATCGCGATCGCTTCAGGCGCGCCCCCGGCGACGGGACTGGTGACAGCGGTGGTCGCGGGGTTCCTGATCTCGGCTCTCGGCGGCAGCCGCGTCCAGATCGGCGGCCCGACCGGCGCCTTCATCGTCGTCGTCTTCGCGGTGATCGCGGAACATGGCTACGACGGGCTCGTGCTCGCCACCTTGATGGCGGGGGTCATCCTCCTCGTCGCCGGGTTCCTGCGGGCGGGTGCGCTCGTCGCCCATGTGCCCGAGGCGGTGATCGACGGCTTCACCATCGGCATCGCCATCATCATCGCGGCAAGCCAGCTCAAGGACTTCCTCGGCCTCGACGTCGTCTCCCTGCCGGCCGACTTCGCGCCGAAGATGGCGACGCTTTTCGCGGCGCGGGAGAGTCTCAGCCTCGCGGCGGCCGGGATCGGCGTCGCCACCGCGATCCTGATCGTCGTCATGCGGCGGCTCGCCCCCGCCTTTCCCGGGCCGATCATCGCCGTCGCGCTGACGTCAGGCGCGGTCGCGCTGCTCGACCTGCCCGTCGCGACGATCACGACGAGCTTCGGCGAATTGCCATCCTCGCTGCCGGAACCCTCGCTTCCGGCGGTTTCGTTGGTGCGGATGCAGGAGTTGCTGCCGTCCGCCCTCGTCATCGCCTTTCTGGCGGGCGTCGAGTCGCTGCTTTCCGCCATGGTCGCCGATCGCATGATCGGCGGCCAGCACCGGCCGAACGCCGAAGTCATCGCCCAGGGCGCCGCCAATCTCGGATCGGCCCTGTTCGGAGGCCTTCCGGCGACCGGAGCGATCGCGCGGACGGCAACCAACGTGCGGGCCGGCGGCAAGACGCCGGTCGCGGGGATCGTCCACGCGCTGACGATCCTGGCCGCGATGATGCTGTTCGCGCCGCTCGTCGGCCAGTTGGCTCTGCCGGCGCTCGCGGCGCTTTTGATCATAACCGCCTGGAACATGAGCGAGCCGCATCGGTGGCCGGCACGCCTCGCCGCCCGGCCGTCGGACCGGTTCCTGATCGCGCAGACGCTGCTGCTCACGGTCTTCACCGATCTGACCATCGCGATCGGCGCGGGCGTCGCGATCGGGCTCGCTTTGCGCCTGCGGCGGCGGAATGCTCCGCCCGCCGACTGGACACCGCCGGAGCGGTAGCATTCGCGGTCAGAGAACATGCGGGCCGACGGGCTGCAGGGAACGGGCGCTGCCAGCTCTTTTCCCCAGCCGGGGTGTTTTGGCCCCTTGCGAAACGGCAGGCGTGTCAGTAGGTAGAGCGCCGGTGAGGCCTCGTGGCGGAGTGGTTACGCAGAGGACTGCAAATCCTTGCACGCCGGTTCGATTCCGGCCGAGGCCTCCAAACGCCTTAGCATAAGCGCCGCCGCATCAGCGCCATGACCGGGCGAACGGCTCGACGACGATCTGCGGACCGGCTGACCCGGCAGAGCCTACGTCGAAACCGCGACGGACCGATGACAGCGGCCAACCGGCTCTCGGCAAGCGACGCGGCGGCAGATCCGGGCGTCACGTCCGGCCCCCGGATCGGGTGAAGCACCGAGACCGGAGGCTGGCAATCGGTGTACAAACCACCACATCCCTCTTCGCAACGGCTCGGCCGATTGTGATGCCGGACCTTTTGGTCTATTGAGCCGCTCGATATGCGCCCGTCCTCAGGCGATTCCCGCCGGGCGGTGCCTTACCATGATAGAGTACTTCTGATGACACGTCGCCGCCGAATCTACGAAGGCAAGGGCAAGATCCTTTACGAAGGCCCCGAGCCCGGTACCCTCGTTCAGTTCTTCAAGGACGACGCGACGGCCTTCAACAAGAAGAAGCATGAGGTCGTCGACGGCAAGGGCGTCCTGAACAACCGGATCTCCGAATACGTCTTCACCCATCTGAACAAGATGGGCATCCCGACGCACTTCATCCGCCGGCTCAACATGCGCGAGCAGCTGATCAAGGAAGTCGAGATCATTCCGCTCGAGGTCGTGGTGCGCAACGTCGCCGCCGGCTCGCTGGCCAAGCGCCTCGGCATCGAGGAAGGCACGGTGCTGCCGCGTTCGATCATCGAGTTCTACTACAAGGCCGACGCGCTCGACGATCCGCTCGTCTCCGAAGAACACATCACCGCCTTCGGCTGGGCGAGCCCGCAGGAGATCGACGACATCATGGCCCTGGCGATCAGGGTCAACGATTTCCTCTCCGGCCTCTTCCTCGGCGTCGGCATCCAGCTCGTCGACTTCAAGATCGAGACCGGCCGGCTGTTCGAGGGCGACATGATGCGCATCGTCGTCGCCGACGAGATCTCGCCGGACAGTTGCCGCCTCTGGGACGTCCAGACCAACGACAAGCTCGACAAGGACCGCTTCCGCCGCGACATGGGCGGCCTCGTCGAGGCCTATCAGGAAGTGGCGCGCCGCCTCGGCATCATGAACGAAAACGAGCCGCCCCGCCCCTCCGGGCCGGTGTTGGTCAAGTGAAGCGGCGAAGGCCCGTGAAACAGCCGGCACCGGCACTCAAGCTGGTTTATTCCAGCGAAAGACGCATTCCCGCTCAGAGGACTGCAGAGGACCAATGATCAAGGCCCGCATCATCGTCACGCTGAAGACCGGCGTTCTCGACCCCCAGGGCAAGGCGATCGAATCCGCCCTGTCCAATCTCGGCATCGAGGGCGTCGGCCAGGTGCGCCAGGGCAAGGTCTTCGACGTCACCCTCGAAGGCGACGACGCGGCCAGCGCCAAGACCAGGCTCGACGCCATGTGCGAGCAGCTCCTCGCTAACACGGTGATCGAGAACTATGCTGTGGAAATCGACCACGGGTAGCAGGAATCGTCGTGATGGCCGAGGTGACTAGCGACTTGATTTACGAAGTCCTGAAGATTCAGGCGGATGTATCCGAGCTTCGGCACGGCCAGCAGAGCATTCGACAAGAGCTGATATCGATGCGCGGTCACATGCTCTCGATGCAGAACGACATTCACAACATCTATTTGCGGTTCGACCGGCACGACGAGCGGCTGGAGCGTATCGAGCGCCGGCTCGATCTTCGCGAGATGGCCGAGCCGCACACACCTTTCGAGCACGATCGATGAAAACCGCCGTCGTCCTTCTCCCCGGCCTCAACCGCGACCGCGACATGATCGCGGCGCTGACGACGATCACCGGCAAGGTGCCGGCGACCGTCTGGCAGACGGAAACTGCCCTGCCCGACGTCGATCTCGTGGTCGTGCCCGGCGGGTTTTCCTTCGGCGACTATCTCAGGGCCGGCGCCATCGCCGCCCGCTCGCCGGTGATGCGGGCCGTCGCCGAGGCCGCGGCGAAGGGCGTTCCCGTCCTCGGCGTCTGCAACGGCTTCCAGATCCTCTGCGAGGCGGGGCTCCTGCCCGGCGCGCTGATGCGCAACGCGGCGCTGCGTTTCGTCTGCCGCGAGGTGAAGCTCGAAGTGACCAACGCGCGGACACGGTTTTCCACGGCCTATGAGCAGGGCCAGATCATCCGCTGTCCGGTCGCCCATCACGACGGCAATTATTTCGCCGACGAGGCGACCCTGAAGGCGCTTCAGGATCACGACCGGATCGTCTTCCGCTATGCCGATGGCACCAATCCGAACGGCGCGATCAACGACATCGCCGGCATCGTCAACGCGGCCGGCAACGTTCTCGGCATGATGCCGCATCCGGAGAACCTGATCGAGCCGGACCATGGCGGCACCGACGGGCGCGGCATCTTCGAGAGCGCGCTCGGCGTCTCGCAGAGCGTCGCGGCCTGAGGAAACGCTGGTGCGCCATCAGACGCCGCTCGCGATCTTCGCCCTCCTGTCGCTCGCGGCAATCTCCGCCTGCGCCGCCCCCCCGGCCGCGCCGACCAGGGCGACGGCCGATACCGGCCTCGACCGCATGGAGCGGCTGACGCTCGACGCCAATCGCTGCTGGTTCAAGTCGAAGGACCCAGCCTTCGCGCGCTATTCGCTGGCGCCGGAACTTTCCTCCTTCTCCGGCAAGCCGCGCTTTCTCCTCGTTCCCAAGGGCCAGCCAGAGGCGCGCCCGCTCCTCGTTGTCGAGGGCAAGTCCGGCTCGGCTGAGATCGACACCTACGGCCCGCTGACGAGCCAGAGTCTCGGAAGGCGCGTCGACGCCGATCTCGGACGCTGGACCGCCGGCGACGACGGCTGCACGGCCTGAGCGCCATGGGCACGCTTCGCTCCCTCGGCTTCGCCCTTGTCGCGGGGTCCGCTCTCGCGGCATGCGTCAGCGGAAGCGCCTCCGACATGCCCTCCCTCGATCCACTGCCGCAGGCCGATCCGTCGGCCGCGGCGGCCGTCCAGAACGACGGAGATGTCGCGGTCGGCGGTGTCGCACCGACCGCATCGTTCCCGCAAAGCGTCCAGGCGACGCCGGAGATCACGACCGCCAGCGTCGCAGCGGGCGGGGGCACGCCCTCGGCTGCCGAGATCGCCTATGCCGACGCCACCGCGGCCGGCGTCTTCCGCCGCCGCAAGGCTGAGCGCGCCACCGCGTTCCTCCCCGCCGGAACGGTCGAGGGCTACGGCCTCTGCCTGCGCTCGCCGGCCCGCAGGGGCGCCGGCTACGACTACGTCCTCATCCTGATGCCACAGCGCCTGTCCGGCGGGGCGATCAGCCAGGTCGACGACGAGACGCTGGTGATGCGACGGCCGGCCGACGCCGTGCCGTGCCGGACGGCGCGTCTCACCTGGGTCACCACGAGGTGAGGGTCGGGTGGTGGGACAGCGGCGAAAACTCGCCCTGCTCCTCCGCATCGTCGTCCCGCCGCCGCTTGAAGACGACCCGCCAGGTCGTCCCGGCGTCCTCGGTCCGCGTCAGCTCGGCGTTCAACTGAGCGGCCAGCGCCCTGACGATCGCGCTGCCGGAGCCGCGCGTCGCCGCGGCCGCCCCGCCGAGCCCGATGCCGTCGTCAGCGACCGTTACGCACACGGAGCCGTCCACCTGCGTGACCAGACTCACCGATACCCGCCCGCTTCTCCCGTCCGGAAAGGCATGCTTGACGGCATTGGTGGTGAGCTCGTTGACGATCAGTCCGAGGGGAGTCGCCTCGTAGATATGCAGCCGGATGGGCGCCAGATCGAAAGAAAGCGTCACGCCCGGCGGCACCAGGGAGTGCTGCAGCTCGGTGCAGATCCGTCCCAGAAGCTTGTCCGCCGCGACGTGATCGGTTTCGTGCTCCTGGTCCAGAAGCTCGTGGATCGTCGCGAGGGACATGATCCGATGCTCGAGCTGCTTGAACTCTTCGGCGGCGGCGGGGACGCTCGACCGGCGCCGGCCGACGGCGACCATGGATATCAGCAGCGTGAGATTGTTCTTCACCCGGTGAACGAGTTCGCGGTGCAGCCGCTTCTGCATCGCCAGAAGGTTCTTCAGCGCCTGCTCCATGCGGCGGCGGTATGCAAGTTCCGAATTGAGCTTCTGGATCAGCTGGCGGTGTTCCTCGAACTGACGACCCCGTCCGGGATCCTGCATGATCATCAGGTGCGGGGCGCGTCCGCTCGCCGTATCGGCCAGAAAGCCCCGCCCCCTCAGAGCGACGGCTTGGTCGGCGCCGCAGCAACCGCTTCGCCTCAGCCGCATTCCCTGCCACGAGGAGGAGCCGGCAAGACGGCGCAAGAGATTACCGTCCGAGGCATCGTCGATGGACCAGTAATCCGCGAAGGACGACAGCGCCGGCGCCCTCGGCTGAAGGCCTGCACCGATCTGCGCTCGCGGATTGGCGTAGACCACGCGTCCATCGGGTGTCGTCACCATGATCTCGACGTCGAGCTGCGCAAGGATCTGGCTCGCCAGTCCGTCACCGGCCGAAGCCATGTCGTAGCCCTCAGAGACCGGCGAGATCGCCACCCGACCTGAGGCGATAGTACTCCCGTTCATCGGCTTCCAACCCCTCCTGCGGCGTGAGGTAGACAACGACGTGACACTCCGGATCGCCATTGGCGATCACCGCTTTCAGCCGGACCCGCGCATAGCCGAGATTGTCGGCGGCGATCCGACCGAAGACGTTGGACGTCATCATGCACAGCGAGGGCCGCCCGACGACGTCCTCTGCGAATGGACATCTGGTATTGCGGAGAACGATCCGGTCCGGCTTGATCGCGACGATGTAGAACCCGCCGTCGATGCGCCGCTTCAGATCGACGAAAATGCGCGCGACCGTTTCGGGATCGAAGTCGTCCTCGCCGAGTTCGGCATGATAGGCCTCGTCGAGCCACTCCCCCATGATGCCGCCGACCGTGGCCACATAACCGCTGGCTTCTTCAAGCCCCACGAGGCGCTCGATCGTTCCGCTCAACTCGCGGACCAGCTTTCGCAGAAAGCGATCGCGATCGAGCCGGAGGTCGACCGTATCGAGCCCGTCGGATCGGATTTCGTGTGGAGCCATGTTGGCGGGCAAGAAAAGCGCCTCCTCTCGGTATTTGCGACGAGCGACTCATTCGAGAGGACTGGCGCCTCGCAATTCAAGTCAGCGCACAAAAACTGTCAACGTACAGATAACACAACCAAAGGCCGTGCCAAGGGCGCCGTTCTCTCGGCTGCAGTGCCATTACGCCGCGACGCCAAACCGGTCTCGATCGAGACAGATTTCCGGAGGAAAGCTTGCTGAAGTTTAGCTTGAAGAAGCGCGACGGTCGCGCGGATTCTTCACCATCGGAGCGACGGTTACGAGCGCGCCGATATCTCCCGATTGCCTGCAGTTCTCAAGACAGCATCGAAAACGGTTCGATCGAACGGCAGCGACCTCGGGAGGGGGCTTGGTGGCAGGCAGATGGAATGCTAACAGCCCCGATCTAAGGGTCGCAGCGGATGGATGGACGATGCCGACGGAGCCAAAGATCACCCCGGAGCTGGTGGCCGCCCACGGCCTGAAGCCGGATGAATACCAGCGGGTGCTCGACCTGATCGGCCGCGAGCCGTCCCTGACCGAGCTCGGCATCTTCTCGGCCATGTGGAACGAGCACTGCTCCTACAAGTCGTCGAAGCGCTGGCTGCGAACCCTGCCGACCAAGGGCGAGCGCGTCATCCAGGGCCCCGGCGAAAATGCCGGCGTGGTCGATATCGGCGACGGGCTGTGCGTGGTCTTCAAGATGGAGAGCCACAACCACCCCTCCTATATCGAGCCCTATCAGGGCGCGGCGACGGGCGTCGGCGGCATCCTGCGCGACGTCTTCACCATGGGCGCGCGGCCGATCGCGGCGATGAACGCCCTGCGCTTCGGCGCCCCGGACCACCCGAAGACGCGGCATCTGGTCGCAGGCGTCGTTGCCGGCGTCGGCGGCTACGGCAATTCCTTCGGCGTGCCCACCGTCGGCGGCGAGGTGAACTTCCATCCGCGCTATAACGGCAACTGCCTCGTCAACGCCTTCGCCGCCGGGCTGGCGAAGACCGATGCGATCTTTTATTCCGAGGCCAAGGGCGTCGGCCTGCCCGTCGTCTATCTCGGCGCGAAGACCGGCCGCGACGGCGTCGGCGGCGCGACGATGGCTTCGGCCGAATTCGACGAGACGATCGAGGAGAAGCGCCCGACCGTGCAGGTCGGCGACCCCTTCACCGAGAAGTGCCTGCTCGAAGCCTGTCTCGAACTGATGCAGACCGGCGCCGTCATCGCCATCCAGGACATGGGCGCTGCGGGTCTCACCTGCTCGGCCGTGGAGATGGGGGCGAAAGGCGATCTCGGCATCGAGCTCGATCTGGGTGCCGTCCCGGTGCGCGAGGCCAGGATGACGGCCTACGAGATGATGCTGTCGGAAAGCCAGGAGCGCATGCTCATGGTGCTCGATCCCGGCAAGCGCGAGGCGGCCGAGGCGATCTTCGTCAAATGGGGCCTCGATTTCGCGGTCGTCGGCAAGACCACCGACGACAAGCGGTTCCGGGTGCTCTTCGAGGGTCACGAGGTGGCGAACCTGCCGATCAAGGAACTCGGCGACGAGGCGCCTGAATACGACCGGCCCTGGGTCGAACCGAAGCCGCGACCGGTGATCGGGGCCGCCGACATCGCGGCGCCGCGAGATTGCGGCGCGGCGCTGTTGTCCCTGCTCGCCTCGCCGGACCTGTGCTCGCGCCGCTGGGTCTTCGAGCAGTACGACACGATCATCCAGGGCAACTCGCTGCAGCGCCCCGGCGGCGACGCCGGCGTCGTTCGCGTCGACGGTCATCCCACCAAGGCGCTGGCATTCACATCCGACGTGACGCCGCGATACTGCGAGGCCGATCCTTTCCAGGGCGGCGCCCAGGCCGTCGCCGAATGCTGGCGCAACCTGACCGCCGTCGGCGCCGAGCCGCTGGCCGCCACCGACAACCTCAATTTCGGCAATCCGGAAAAGCCGGAGCTGATGGGCCAGTTCGTCAAGGCCGTCGAGGGCATCGGCGCGGCCTGCTCCGCCCTATCCTTCCCGATCGTCTCCGGCAACGTCTCGCTCTACAATGAGACCCACGGCCAGGCGATCCTGCCGACGCCGACCATCGGCGGGGTCGGGCTGATCGAGGACCGCACGAAGACCGCCCGGGTCGATTCGCTGCAGGATGGCGACGTCCTCTTCCTCGTCGGCCGCGATGGCACCCATCTCGGGGCCTCGGCCTATCTCGCGGTGCTCGAGACCCGTGAAGACGGCGCGCCGCCGCCCGTCGACTTCGCGACGGAAAAGTCCCACGGCGATTTCGTCCGCGGCTTCATCCGCGACGGCGCCATCCGCACCTGTCACGACCTGTCGGATGGCGGCCTTGCGGTGGCGCTCGCCGAAACGTGCATGGCATCGCGCCTCGGCGCCACGGTGGATGCGGGCGAAGGCCCCGATCACGCGATCCTCTTCGGCGAAGATCAGGCGCGCTATCTCGTGGCGCTCGGCGAGACCGACGTCGCGCGATTTGAATCCTCGGCTTCGCAAGCGGGGGTGCCGATCCGACGTCTCGGCACGGCCGGCGGCGAGCGGCTCTCGATCGCGGGCCGCCTCGATCTGACGATCCGCGCCATGGCCGTCGCCCACGAAAGCTGGTTTCCCAGCTACATGTCGGGCACCGTGCTGGAGCCTTCGGCCGCGGCTTGAGGCCGGCGGTCGAAGCCGGGGCGCGATTGCGACCCGGGCAAGCGACCACTATCATCCGACGAAACCACCGACCGTCAGCGCCGGAGATGCAAAATGCCGATGAATGCCCACGACATCGAGAAGATGATCAAGGAAGAAATCCCCGACGCCGTCGTCTCGATCCGCGACCTCGCCGGAGACGGCGACCACTATGCCGCGGAAATCGTCTCCGAGAGCTTTCGCGGCAAGTCGCGCGTCCAGCAGCACCAGATGGTCTACAAGGCGCTCCGCGGCAACATGGGCGGGGAACTCCACGCGCTTGCGCTGCAGACCAGCGCACCGAAATAACTCCCAGTCCAGCCGGCCGGGATCCGCATCCGTGGCCTCGGACGGTGCCCAGCAAGCGCCTGCAGGCCGGCCCGCCGGAGGCAGGCAAGCATCCTGAACGGCATGGGACCGCCGATCGAGCCTGCCGTCCTCGGCAATGCTTGAAATTGCATGTCCCACCCGTGTGAGGATGGGCACCAGGTTTCCCAACCGTCGCCCCGGATCATCGATGCGCTACCGCCCGGAAATCGATGGTCTTCGCGCCGTCGCCGTTCTTCCCGTCATTTTCTTTCACGCCGGCGTCGGCCTATTCGCAGGCGGCTATGTCGGCGTCGACGTGTTCTTCGTCATCAGCGGCTTTCTGATCACCACCATTCTGCTGGACGAACTGCAAGAAGGTCGCTTCAGCCTTCTCGGCTTCTGGGAACGCCGCATTCGACGCATCCTGCCGGCGCTGTTCACCGTGGTGGCGGCCTCGAGCATCGCAGCCGTGATGTTGATGAATCCGGCGGAACTGCAGCGCTATTCGAAGAGCGTTCTCTCCGTCGCCACCTTCTGGTCCAACATCCACTTCTGGGACGAGAGCGGCTATTTCGACACCACCGCCGAACTGAAACCACTGCTCCACACCTGGAGCCTTGCGGTCGAGGAACAGTACTACATCCTCTTTCCGCCGTTTCTCGCGATCATCTGGGCGTTTTGCCGGCGCTGGCTGCTACCGATCCTCATCATCCTGTTCGTCGTCAGCCTGGCGGTCTCGCAATGGACCGTCGACGCCCATCCCGCATTCGCGTTCTTCTGGCTGCCTGCACGCTCGTTCGAACTCGGCGTCGGCGTTTTCGTCGCGCTTTACTTCCAGCGCCGCGATGCGCCGGGAACCCTCGTGGTGCGAGAGTGTCTGAGCATCGCCGGGTTGGGCTTGATCCTGGCCTCGATCTTGCTGTTCGACGACGAGACGCCGTTTCCTGGCCTTTACGCCCTCGTTCCCACCGTCGGGACGGGCCTCGTGATCCTGACGGCGACATCCGGCACGCGGGTTCATCGCCTGCTTTCGGCGCGTCCCCTCGTCGGGATCGGGCTCATCTCCTACAGCGCCTATCTCTGGCACCAGCCGCTGTTTGCCTATGCCCGTATCGCCACGAAGGGCGAAGCCTCGACCTGGACGATAGCCGCTCTGACGATCCCGTGCCTTTGCTTGGCCGCCCTCAGCTGGCGCTTCGTCGAGAAGCCCTTTCGCCGACGTGCCGACATCGGTCGATCGCGGCTCTTCAAGGCTGCAGCCGTGATGACCGCGGCCCTCGTCGCCATCAGCGTCGGCGGCATGACCACCCACGGCTACCGCAATCTCCTGGTGAAGATCCGTCTCAGTCCCGATGACGCGGCTCGGTATCGGATCGTCGAAAAGAGCGTCGCGCCGGATTTCGTCGGCACCATGTTCGACGATGGGGCATGTCGCATCTGGATTGAGGACATGCGTGACCTCCTCTCGGCTCGCGTCGAGAAATGCTTCGAACACGAGCCGCCGCCCATCGTCGTTTTCGGCGACAGCCATGGAATGAACCTCTACGCCGCCGTCGCCAAGAGCAACCTCTCGTCTTTCGTCATCGGCGCCGCGCAGCCCGGCTGCCGTGTTCGGACCGGCCCGGAACCATGCGACCTCGATTCCTTCGGGAGATTTCTCCAGAGCTACGGTCGTCGCATCGGTGCGCTGATCTTTCACCAGTCCGGCTCCTACTTCGTCGAGGACGAGAACGGCGAGTTGTCGGATCAGGCAGCGTTCGATACGGGGCGATACGAGCTGCGACCCGACATCGTCACCGATGTCGCCCGCAACCTCGAGAATCTCGGTAAGCGTTACGGCATCGGGTTCCTGTGGGTCGGCCCCTTCACCGAGTACCGGCGCGATCCTTTGACCGAGGCATTCCGGGGCGGGTCATTGATGCTCAATCCGACCTCGGAGCGGATCTTCGAGAAACTCGATCCCGTCGTCGCCGATATCGCCGAGAAGTTCGGGCGGATCGACTATGTCCCTTTCTCCCACCTGTTCGAGGTGCCGACGGATCTCGTCGAGGGAGAGTGTTTCCTGTTCAGGGATGCCGATCACTTCAGCCGCTGCGGCGAATCGGTGATCGCCCGGTCGGAGTCCTTCCGCCGTTTCCTCGGCAAGCTGATCGACCAAAGCAAGCACCGACAAGGCGCAACGTTCGACGCTGCGAGTGCAACTGATGAGGCACGCGGGCGAGGCGGAGCGGGGAAATCAAGGGGCGCCGGTATCGCGGAGGCGCATTAGGTGCGATCCTTCAATTCCTTCGGCATGAATGCTATCTATCGAGGTGAAGGAGCGGACATTCTCGAAATTCCACCGCATCTGGGTGGGGATGATCAGCACGGGATGAACGCACTCCGGGTCAATTTCGCTTCGGCGCTCGATCGTGATCGCGTTCGAAAATGCCCACGACAAGACATGTCATACGAGAAGGACTGACCATGAGCGGTATCAACGATTGGATCGACAACGAGGTGAAGTCGAACGACGTCGTCGTCTTCATGAAGGGCACGCCGTCCTTCCCGCAATGCGGCTTCTCGGGACAGGTCGTCCAAATCCTCGACTATCTCGGAGTCGCCTACAAGGGTGTCAACGTTCTCACCTCTGACGAGTTGCGTCAGGGGATCAAGAGCTATTCCGAGTGGCCGACGATCCCGCAGCTCTACGTCAAGGGCGAGTTCGTCGGCGGCTGCGACATCATTCGCGAGATGTTTCAGGCTGGCGAGTTGAAGGGCTTCTTCGCCGAAAACGGCGTTGCGACCAGCGAGCCCGCCGCGGCCAACGGCTGACGCGCCGGCGACACTCGACACCGTCTGCTGACCGCTCGACGACGGCTCAGAACGACCGGTTCCATGCTTGGCGGCGCGTCGATTCCTTCGGCCGCCGCCGTTTGTTCGCGCAGATGGCATCAGTCAGCGCCTGCGGTTCAGCGGCGCCATCGGCACCCGGGTCGGAGCAATTAGTGATGCTTCGGTCCTGCGCCGGTGAACGGAGCGTATTCCGGCAATGCGCGGCTGCAGGATGGCCAATGCCGGCATGCATGCTATGTCTGCCCTAGCAATCCTCGCAATTTTGGTCGAGATCGCTCCGGGATCTCCGTTCAGAATGCCCCGCCATCACCTGCGCCGTGCCGCCTCGTCCCGTCCGACGATGGCGGCGACGGCGTTTGCTGCTTTGAAACGCTGAGGTCCGCATGGCTCCGCCTGCACCAAGAAACGAGACCCACGGGTTGCCCTATTGGGAACTCGTCCTGATGGTCGCTTGCCTGATGGCGATGAACGCCGCCGCCATCGACATCTTCATCCCCGCCCTCCAGGACATCGGCAAGGCGCTCGACGTCGGCGACGCCAACCAGCGCCAGTTCGTCATCACCGCCTACCTGCTCGGCTTCGGCCTGGGGCAGATCGCCTATGGGCCGCTCAGCGACCGCTTCGGGCGGCGGCCGCTCCTGCTCTTCGGCATCGCCGTCTACGTCATCGCCGCCGGCATCGCGACCTTCTCCTCCAGTTTCACCATGCTGCTCATCATGCGGCTGATCCAGGGCCTGGGCGCCGCGGCGACACGGGTGATCGCCATTTCCGTCGTCCGCGATTGCTTCGGCGGGCGGCGGATGGCGAGCGTCATGTCGCTGGTGATGATGGTGTTCATGGCCGTTCCGGTGCTCGCGCCGAACATCGGCCAGGGCATCATGCTGTTCGGCTCGTGGCGGGAGATCTTCGTGATCGTCGCGCTGTTCGGCGCCGGCGTCGGCATCTGGTCGGCGCTGCGGCTGCCGGAAACCCTGGCGCCGGAAAACCGGCGCGAACTGACCGGCAAACGCGTCGCCGAGGCGTTCAAGATCGTGCTGTCGAACCGGGTCGCCTTCGGCTACACGATCGCCACGGCGATGATCTTCGGCGTTCTGTTCGGCTTCATCAATCAGGCCGAGCAGATCTATACCGGCGCCTATGGCCTCGGTCCGTATTTCACGCTGGTCTTCTCGGCCACGGCGATCTTCATGGCAATCGCCTCCTTCGCCAACTCACGGCTGGTCGAGCGGTTCGGCATGCGCCGCCTCTCCCACGGCGCGCTCATCGTCT
This sequence comes from Jiella pacifica, assembly GCF_010500815.1. Classification (GTDB taxonomy): domain Bacteria; phylum Pseudomonadota; class Alphaproteobacteria; order Rhizobiales; family Rhizobiaceae; genus Jiella; species Jiella pacifica. Next base: position 537,414 of record NZ_JAAAMG010000001.1, on the reverse strand, counting down.
TCATGGCGACCGCAGCGCTTCACCTTCTCGTCGCCTGGCTGTCTGGCGGCGCCGCTCCCCTGTGGTTCTTCATTCCGGTGATGACCTTCAATTTCTGCATCTTCGGCTTCATCGGAACGAACTTCAACGCCCTCGCCATGGATCCGCTCGGCCATGTCGCCGGCACCGCCTCCTCCGTGCTGGGCTTCATGCAAACCTTCGGCGGCGGTCTCATCGGAGCCTTCCTCGGCTATCTCTACGACGGGACGCTCATTCCGCTCATCGCCGGCTTCATCGTTCTGTCGGCCTTGTCGACCCTGTGCGTGTTCCTCGCAGAGGGTCGACTGTTCGACGCCAAATACGACGACGTTACCGGGCCGCAACGCAAGTCTGCCGAGGCCGGCGCCGCCGAGTGAACCGACGACTTCGACGAGGAACGAAAATGGCCGGCAAATTGCCGGCCATTTGCTTTCATACGCCCACGAATGAAACGACCTGTGAGTCGCTCGATGCTGGCGAGGGGGCCCGTGTGCCGCTCGGGCAGACCGGTTCGCGCACGAAAGCGATGCCGCCGCGCGCAAGCCGGTATCAGGCGCGGGGGAACAGGCCCTCGCGCGCCGCATGCCAGCTCTCCTCGCTCCCGGCCGCGATCAGCGTGCCCTCGCGGTCAAGCGGGGTATAGGGCGAGCCGTCGATCTTGCCCACATGGCCACCGGCCTCTTGGGTGATCAACACGCCGGGCAGGTGATCCCAGGGCATCAGCTTGGAATAGATCGCGAACTGCGAACCGCCCGACGCCAGCAGGCGATATTCGTGGCCGGCACAGCGATAGTTGCCGGCGATCTTGACGCCGGAGAGCCGCGGCAGAACCGCCTTTTTCAGCTCGTCCGGGAAATAGGTGTAGCTGATGCAGCCGACCGCCTCCGACAGCGGCACATGCGCGGCCGTCGCAAGCGGAAACTCCTCGCCCGAGGAGAGCCGGCGCCGCGCGCCCGCACCCTTCTCCGCGAGCATGCAATCGTCGCCGAGCGGATCGTAGATCAAGCCCGCAACGGTCTCGCCCCGGCTGACGATCGCCATCATCACCGCGAACAGGGGAACGCCGGCGGCGAAATTCGCCGTGCCGTCGATCGGATCGACGACGACGGCGAGATCGGCCGCGTCGAGCCGGTCCAGCAGCGAAGCGTCCGCCGCGACGGACTCTTCGCCCACGAACAGGGCCTCCGGCAGGAGGCTCCGGCATTCACGCGCGATGAACCGCTCGGCCGCCTCGTCGGCCTCGGTGACGAGATCGGTCGCGGACGTCTTTTCGCGAATGTCGCCGTCGGACAGATTGCGGAAGCGGGGCATGATCTCGGCCTTGGCGGCCTCGCGCAGGAGTTCTGCCAAGCGGGCGACGTCGATGGTGGGTTTCAAGCGTTAGGTCCTTCGGATGTGAGCGACAGGCCGGAAAAATCAAACAGCGCGGGGTCGACGAGATGGCCCGGCCGAACGTTCGACAGGGCGCGCATCATGACGCTCTTGCGTCCGGGATAGCGGGCCTCGATGTCGTCCAGCATCTGCTTGGTGAGATTGCGCTGCAGCCCGTCCTGGCTGCCGCAGAGATCGCAGGGGATGATCGGGAAGCGCATGGCCGTGGCGAAACGTTCCAGATCGCTCTCGGCGGATTGGATGAGCGGCCGCAGGACGAAGAGATCGCCCTCGTCGTTGACGAGCTTTGCCGGCATTGCCGACAGCCGGCCGCCATGCAAGAGGTTCATGAAGAACGTTTCGAGGCAGTCGTCGCGGTGATGACCGAGCACCAGGGCTTCGCAGCCCTCCTCGCGGGCGATGCGGTAGAGATTGCCGCGCCGCAGGCGCGAGCAGAGCGAGCAGTATGTTGCGCCCTGCGGCAGCGTATCTGTGACGATCGAGTAGGTGTCGCGATACTCGATGCGATGGGCGATGCCGTGGGCACTCAGCCACTCGGGCAGGACGTGCTTGGGAAAGTTCGGCTGGCCCTGGTCGAGATTGCAGGCGAGGAGATCGACCGGCAGGAGGCCGCGCCATTTGAGATCGTGCAAGAGGGCGAGCAGGGCGTAGGAATCCTTGCCGCCGGAGATCGCCACGAGCCAGCGCGTGCCCGGCCGGACCATGGCGAAACGGTCGATCGTCTCGCGCATTTCTCGCAAGAGCCGCTTGCGCAGCTTCTTGAAGCCCACCGTCGAGGGAACATCGCGAAACAGCGGATGACCGCCCGCGCTCACCTCGCCGTCGTCGGACACACCATCGGTCGTAGCTCGACCGAAAGCCGTCTTTGCGTCGTCCGCTTCGAGCATGGATCCCCTCGCCGTTTGCGAGGTCGGTTTAGAGGTTCGGTCGAGAAAACAAAAGCTGTTGCTTCGTCGAAATCAATCTCGAGATAATCTGCGAGCGCTCACGAGCTTTCGCGCGGGCGGATGACGTTTGTTGTCCCAGTGCGCAAAGCCCAGCATGGCCAAGGCACCCAAAGGCAGAATCGAGAGAAGAATCAGCTGGGAGAACGTCATCGGTCGAGCTCCTTCAGATTTTGCCTCGCAGCGGAATGTATGATTGCGGAAAGGAGAAGGCAAATCCCTGCTACGGCGACGGAGACCAATATTGCGATGGTCGTCGGGCGCTCGAAGAGCGCTCGTGTGACAGGGGCGAGCGTACCAACGGCGAAAGTGGCGATCGAGATTCCATTCAACCAATTCGATCGCAGTTTGACCTGTTCTTTCCCCGCCTCGCTCAAAGCGGCCGGCTGGGTGTCGTAACCGTCGGACATCGTAAAACCAGTCCTCCGCAATCGGCCCGCCTCAATGCGCAGATTGAAGCGACGTCTGACACGATACAACTACAATATGCTCACGCGCCCGTGCCCGGCACGGACAGCCGCCACGAATATGATGTCGGCCCGGAGCGTGCGACAATCAGCGCGAGGCGCGACATCGTCTCGACCCTGTCGAAGAAACTATGGGGCGCAACGAAAAAGGCCGCCCCGAGAGGACGGCCTTCCATATCGGTTTGAACTCGGTAAAGACCGATCAGCGCGAGTAGAACTCGACAACCAGGTTCGGCTCCATCTGGACGGCGTAGGGCACGTCGTGGAGGCCCGGGACGCGGACGTAGGTGGCGACCATCTTGTGGTGATCGACCTCGATGTAGTCCGGCACGTCACGCTCGGCGAGCTGAGTCGCCTCGATGACGGCGACGTTCTGCTTGGACTTCTCGCGAACCTCGATGACGTCGCCAGGCTTGCAGACGTAGGACTGGATGTTGGTCCGCACGCCGTTGACGTTGACGTGGCCGTGATTGACGAACTGGCGCGCGGCGAACACGGTCGCGACGAACTTCGCCCGGTAGACGATGGCGTCGAGCCGGCTCTCGAGCAGGCCGATCAGGTTCTCGGAGGTGTCGCCCTTGCGGCGGGCGGCCTCGTCGTAGATCTTGTGGAACTGCTTCTCGCGGATGTCGCCGTAATAGCCCTTCAGCTTCTGCTTGGCGCGCAGCTGCACGCCGAAGTCGCTGACCTTGCCCTTGCGGCGCTGGCCATGCTGGCCGGGGCCATACTGGCGGCGATTCACCGGGGACTTCGGCCGCCCCCAGATGTTTTCGCCCATGCGGCGATCGATCTTGTATTTCGCGGATGTGCGCTTGGTCATCGCATTTCCTTTTGGCAACAAACGAAGGCCCATGGATCGCCCACGGACCGGCAAGGAAACGCGCCCTCCTCTCCCCATAAGGGACGACAGAGCAGCATGGGCACAAACCGACGCCGCTCACGGGACACGTTGAAAACCGGCCGGAGCGGTGCTCCAGCCGGCTGGGGCGGTTGTTAAGCGGATGTCAGAACGATGTCAACCGCGCCGCCGGGTCAACATGGCGAGCAAACCTCAGTATTTTGCGATCACCCAGACAGCGTGCACGATGCCTGGGATGTATCCGAACAGCGTGAGAATGATGTTGATCCAGAAATGCTTGCCGAGCCCGACCTGCAGAAAGACACCGAGCGGCGGCAGGAGGATGGCGATGATGATGCGGACGATATCCATGAGCAGGTCTCCGTTGAAAGGATTGTGACCCTAACGTGGTGATGTGACACCCGTTCCGCAGTTTGAAGGCGAAGTGAGCCAAGGTTTGGCCATTTCGACGGTGCACTCTCCTCGCCAAGTGGAATGATATCCCGCCACCCCATTGAACCCATACGAGGAGACTGCCCTTGCCCTTCGTGAACAATCTGCTGCGCTGCGGCGCAGTGGGTGCGACGCTCGCGCTCGCATTCGTGCCGCCCACCGAGGCCGCCACGGACTATCTCTCCCGCTTCGACGGCAGATGGAGAGGCGGCGGCCAGGTGAAGGTCAACCAGCTTCCGGCGCCGGTGGACGTTTCCTGCAACATGTCGGGAGACCGCCGCAGTGCGCAGTCGTTTTCGCTCGGCGGGACCTGCCGCGCGATGCTCCTGATGAGCCGCGAGATCGGCGCGAACATCTCCTTCGATCCCGGTTCCAGGCGCTATTCGGGCACCTATCGCGGCTCGACCAGCGGCCCGGCGACCCTTGCCGGGCGACTGAAGGGCGACACGCTCGACCTGCGGGTCACCTGGTCGAAAAAGATTTATGACGACAACTTCGCCCGGATGCTCATCAAGAACAACGGCCAGGGCGCCTTCACCATGCAGGTGGTGGAGAAGATCGACGGCAAGAACGTCGTCGTGTCCAACTTGGCCTTCAGGGGCCGCTGAGCGGCGGCCCCCTTATGATCAAGCCGCGCTCTGGTGCGACGCGCCGGCGCGAAGCTCCGCCTTGCGCTTCAGGTCCGGCGGCACGGCCTCCCCGGACAAAGCGGCGAGAGCTTCATCGAGCGACAGCGACGTCTGATCCTTCGAGCCGAGCCGGCGGACGTTGACCGTCCGCTCCTCGGCCTCGCGTTTGCCGCAGACCAGCATCACCGGCACCTTGGCGAGCGAGTGCTCGCGGACCTTGTAGTTGATCTTCTCGTTGCGAAGATCGACGCTCGCCCGAAGCCCCGCCTCCTTCAGCGCCGCGACGACCTCCATGGCATAGTCGTCGGCCTCCGAGGTGATGGTGGCGACGACGACCTGCTCGGGCGCGAACCAGAGCGGCATGTGGCCGGCGAAGTTCTCGATCAGGATGCCGAGGAAGCGCTCCATCGAACCGCAGATCGCCCGGTGGATCATCACCGGCTGCCGCTTCTCGGAGTTCTGGTCGATATAGAACGCGCCGAAGCGTTCCGGCAGGTTGAAGTCCACCTGGGTGGTGCCGCACTGCCATTCGCGGCCGATGGCGTCCCTCAGGGTGTATTCGAACTTCGGCCCGTAGAAAGCACCCTCGCCCGGCAGGATGCCGGTCTTGATCTTCCCGCCCGACTTGGCGGCAATCTCTTCCAGCACCTTGGTCATGATCGCCTCGGCCCGGTCCCAGCTTTCGTCGGAGCCGACGCGCTTTTCCGGCCGGGTCGAGAGCTTCACCACGACCTCCTCGAAGCCGAAGTCCTCGTAGACCGAGAGGATCAGGTCGTTGATCCGCAGGCACTCGGCCGCCATCTGCTCTTCGGTGCAGAAGACGTGGGCGTCGTCCTGGGTGAAGCCGCGCACGCGGAGCAGGCCATGCAGTGCGCCGGACGGTTCGTAGCGATGGACATTGCCGAACTCGGCGAGGCGGATCGGCAGTTCGCGGTAGGACTTCAGGCCATGCTTGAAGATCTGCACGTGGCCCGGGCAGTTCATCGGTTTGATCGCGAAGACCCGGTGATCGGCCTCCTCGTCGTCGGGATGGGTGAAGGCGTGGGCGGACTTCACCGCGAACATGTTCTCCTGGTACCAGCCCCAGTGGCCGGAGGTCTCCCACAGCGACTTGTCGAGGATCTGCGGCGCGTTGACCTCGTCATAGACGCCGTCGAGCCGGCGGCGCATGTAGGCAACGAGGGTCTGGAACATCTTCCAGCCCTTGCCGTGCCAGAAGACGACGCCCGGACCCTCCTCCTGGAAGTGGAAGAGATCCATCTCGCGGCCGAGGCGGCGATGATCGCGCTTTTCGGCTTCCTCCAGCATGTGGAGATAGTTCGCCAACTGCTCCTTGGTCGCCCAGGCAGTGCCGTAGATGCGGCTCAGCATCGCATTGTTCGAGTCGCCGCGCCAATAGGCGCCGGCCACCTTCATCAGCTTGAAATTCTCGCCGATATGGCCGGTCGAGACCATGTGCGGCCCGCGGCAGAGATCGAACCACTCACCCTGTGAGTAGATCTTGAGATCCTGCCCCTCGGGGATCGCGTCGACCAGCTCGACCTTGTAGTTTTCGCCCTTGTCGCGAAACACCTGCTTGGCCTTCTCGCGCGACCAGACGTCCTTCTTGAACGGCGCGTTGCGGCGGATGATCTCGGCCATCTTCTTCTCGATGACCGGCAGGTCCTCGGGCGTGAAGGGCTCGTTCTTCGCGAAGTCGTAATAGAAACCGTTCTCGATCACCGGACCGATGGTCACCTGGGTGCCGGGCCAAAGTTCCTGCACGGCTTCGGCCATCACATGCGCCGCGTCGTGCCGGATGAGTTCAAGCGCGCGGGGATCGTCGCGGGTGAGGATTTCGAGGCTTCCGGAATGGCCGACCGGATCGGCCAGATCGCGCACCTCGCCATCGAGGGCATAGGCAATGGCCTTCTTGGCCAGCGACTTGGAGATGCCGGCGGCGATCTCCGCGCCGCTGATCGCGGCGTCGAAGGAGCGTTCGGAACCATCGGGAAATTTGAGGGATATGGCCTCCGCCATCGTCATGTCTCCTTTGAGTCCAGTCCCGCCTACGAGCGCGGGTGGGGGTGTGAATTCGGCACGGCGAGCATCTCGCCGCCGCTGCCCTCCTGGGCATCAAGCCGCGGCGAACGGGAACGGCGCGGCGTTCTTCCAGGCGCGGCAGCGCCCGTCCTATAATCGGCGCGAACCATCCCCTCAAGTAGGAAGCAGACGATGTCGCCGCCAGCCTCGCGCCCGGCCCAGGAATGGACACCGTCGACGCGTATCCGGCCGATCGCCATCGGCCTCTGCGTGGACGTGGGTCACGTCCTGCTGATGGAAGTGCGCCGTGGGGACGGCAAGTTGATCGGCCACAGGCCGCCGGGCGGCGGCATCGAGTTCATGGAGAGCGCCGAAGCAGCCGTCATACGGGAGTTCACCGAAGAACTCGGTTGGCGGATCGTCCAGCCGCGGCTTCTGGAGACCTGCGAAAACCTCTTCGAACACGAGGGCCGACCGGGGCACGAGATCGTCTTCATCTTCGCCGTCGAGCGGCCGCAGGGCACGTCACCACCGAGCGAGGCCGGGCGTTTCGACATCGTCGATGGCGGCATAGACGTCGCGATCCGGTGGATGCCCGTCGAGGAGGCACTGGCCGGGACGCTTTTCCCGCCCGCCCTTGCCAAGCTTCTCGGCGCCCGGACGACAGGTGCGGATCAGGCCTCAGCGCCTATTCCAACTCGTCGGTCGGAGCCTCCGGCACGAATTTCTTGATCGACTCGATCGCCCGGTGCGCCCCGGACTTCGAGGCGTAGCCCTCGGTGGCGAAAATGACTTCGCTGTTGTACTTGAACCGGACGCGGTATTCGCCCGCTTTGTCCTTGTAGACTTCGAATTTATGAGCCATCGTCGTACATCCTCCTCTGCGTAAGAAAAACGTCCGACGAAGCGCGTGAAAAGTCAATCGGTAGAGCCAATCGCCGCTCCGTCAGGCATCCGGCACGTTGTCAATGCCGGATGTTCCAAATGGTCCGCACTTCGCTACCCGCCTCGCCGACAGCCAGCCGCCGCGCCAGAGCCCGTGCCGCGCGATCGCCTCATAGGCATATTCGGAACAGGTCGGGATGTGGCGGCAGTGGCCGCCGACCATCGCCGAAAACGTCAGTTGATAGAGCCGCACGAAGCCAACGCCGAACAGGCGGCCGGGCGTTTTGCGCCAGGGGCCCGAGTAGTTACGAGAGATCTTCGTCGGCATCGATGAGGATCGGTTCGAGTTGTCGCCGCAATTTTGGAACGGACGCCGTGGCAGTCAGCCAAAGCCGTCTGGGGTCGAGCGTGTCGTAGCTGTGCACGAGACGATGGCGCATCGTTGCGGCTTCCACGAACGGGATTTCGGGATGCGCAAAGATGATGTTCGGGAAATCACCGCGCAGTTGGTAGGCCATCTCGCCGACGAGTTCGACCGCCTTGGCGAGGGCCAATTCGTGAATCTCGTCGTCGCGCACGCTTTCCCACGACATTCGGCCACATACTCGCTCGACCCTGACACAGGCCTCATGCAAAGCGGACAGAACCTCGGGTAGTTCCCTGGTCATAGCGACCGGAAATCTCGCTCTATCCGCCGCAAGACGCGCGGCGAAAACTCGCCGTCGAGGCGAACGTCGATCCGGGCTCCGGTCCCTGCGGCGAGATCGAGCTCAAGCCTGGCAAGTTGGAAATAGTCGAGAGGATCATGCCCCTCCACGATGATGTCCAGATCGCTCGCCTCCGTATCCTCGCCGCGTGCAACCGAGCCGAAGATGCGCGGATTGCTGACCGGATAGCGCGACAAGATTTCGCGGATCGTCTCGCGATGCTTTTCGAGGGCTTCCGACGGTTTCATCTTCTTTCGCTTCCCGTTTCAGAGAGGTCCCGCCATGGCTTCGTGCGTCGCGGCAACCCTCAGGCCGCCTCGCCGCGCCTTTGCGCCTCGATCTTGTCCAGCGCCTCGACGACCGCGTCGAAGGTTAGCATGGTCGAGGCATGGCGGGCCTTGTAGTCCCGCACCGGCTCGAGATACTTCAGACCCTCGAAGCGCCCGGCCGGCGGCGCGCCGTTCTCCTTCAGCATCGCGCGCATCGCCTCGCGCACCTGGCGCAGTTCCTCGGGCGTTGCGCCGACGACGTGGCGGGCCATCACGGAGGACGAGGCCTGTCCGAGCGCGCAGGCCTTCACCTCATGGGCAAAATCGGCCACCCGCCCGTCCTCGACTTTCAGATCGACGGTGACGGTCGAGCCGCACAGCCTGGAATGCGCCGTCGCGCTCGCATCGGGCTCGGCAAGCCGTCCAATTCGCGGAATGTTGCCGGCAAATTCGAGAATTCTGGCATTATAGACGTCGTCGATCACGGTATTTTTCCCTGGCCGGGGTTTTTGCTTCTCGCCCTGTCAAAGGCGCGTCTCGCAAATTATATAGGAGACCGGTTGCCGCTTCGATAGACCGCCTGCGGGCGAGTCCGGAGGCACCCGATTGGTCGCTCCGACGGCCTTGGTCCGATGAGGAGCGAAGAAGCGTTGAAGAAGCCAGATACAACCGCCAGTGACGGGCGCTCCGGCGCACCGGATCCCCATTCCCTCTGGGTGGCAGCTCGGATTCCGACATTTTCGGAGCGCAGGAACATGGAAGCAGTCGTCAAGAAATTCCCGGAAAAGCCGGAAGATGCCATCGTCGAGCGCCCGAGTCGTGCCGAAGCGGAAGCAGCTGTCGAGACGCTGCTTCGCTGGATCGGCGAGAACCCGAAGCGCGAAGGCCTGAATGAAACGCCGAAGCGCGTCGTCAAGGCCTATGAGGAGCTGTTCGGCGGCTATCGACACGAGCCGGCCGAGGTTCTCGGCCGCACCTTCGAGGAGGTCGCCGGCTACAACGACGTCGTCCTCGTCAAGGACATCAAGTTCCACACCCACTGCGAGCACCACATGGTGCCGGTCCTCGGCCGGGCGCATGTGGCCTATCTTCCCGAGGGGCGCGTCCTCGGCCTGTCGAAGATCGCGCGTCTCGTCGACATGTTCGGCCGCAGGCTCCAGACTCAGGAAGCGATGACCGCGCAGGTCGCCGATGCCTTGATGGACACGCTGCACCCGCGCGGCGTCGCGGTGATCCTAGAGGCCGAGCATCTGTGCATGTCGATGCGCGGCATCCGGAGCGAGGGCTCCTCGACCTTCACCGCGACCTATCGCGGCGTCTTCGCCGACGATCCGGCTCAGAAGGAATCGATCCTTCGGCTCGCCGGCTGCACGAGTTGATTCGCGGCAAATGGCCCCACCCGTCTTTTCTGCGCCTTCCACTGATCGTTCGGAGCAGGAGGAAGGATCCGTCCTGCGTCCGCGCTTCGACGCGAACGGCCTGATCACGGCCGTCGCGACGGACGCCGAAACCGGCGAACTCCTGATGGTCGCTCACATGAACGCCGAGGCGCTCGAACGGACGATCGCGACCGGATATGCCCACTACTGGTCCCGCTCGCGCAGGGCCCTGTGGAAGAAGGGCGAGAGTTCCGGCGCGCTCCAGCATGTCCGCGAGATGCGGGTCGACTGCGATCAGGACGCGGTCTGGCTGCGCGTCGAATGCAAGCGCCGCGACGACACCTGTCATACGGGCAGGACGAGTTGCTTCTATAGGATCATCCAGGCCGGGGGCGGCGCGTTGGCGACGGTGATCGATCCCCGGCCGACAGGATGACAATTCTCGCCGAGCGAAGAGCCGGTCGCGTTCCATGGGACTTCGATCCTTAACACGATGGTCAAGAGTTCGGCCTAGGCTCGTTCATATTGAGGACCGGAACCGGAGGGCCGTCATGCTCGAGCGCGTATTCGGTTGGCGCGACGTTGCGGTCGACCAGTCGCAGTTTTCTCCTCGCCTTACCCCGACGGAGCCGAAGGACCCGGGCGGCATCGCCCTTGCTCTCGGCGGCGGCGCGGCGCGCGGCTGGGCGCATATCGGCGTCCTCAAGGCCCTCGACGAGCACGACGTGCCGATCTCAATGATCGCTGGCACCTCCATCGGCGCGCTGGTCGGCGGCTGCTATCTCGCCGGCAAGCTGCCCGAACTCGAGGAATTCGCCCGGTCGCTGACGCGGCGCGGCCTGATCCGCTATCTCGACTTCAGGATCGGCGGCTCGGGCCTGATCGGCGGTCTCAGGCTGTCGCGGCGTTTGGCGGAGGCGCTGCACGAGACCAAGATCGAGGACCTCGACCGGCCCCTCATCTGCGTTGCGACGGATGCGCAGACCGGCCACGAAGTTTGGCTCGACTCCGGCTCGCTTGTTCTCGCCATGCGCGCCTCCTATGCGCTCCCCGGCGTCTTCGAGCCGGTGATGTGTGGCGGGCGGCGGCTGATGGACGGCGCGCTGGTCAATCCGGTTCCCGCCAACGTCTGCCGGGTTTTCGAGCAGCAGAACGTCATGGCCGTGAATCTGCATTACGACCTCTTCGGCCGCGCCGCCGTGTTGCGGATGCGGGCGAACGAGGCGGATCTGCCCGAAGACGAAGCATTCCGCGCGGTCTCGCCGCACGACGACCAGCGCGATACCTCGGCGCAGCGGCGCAAGAAGCTCGGCCTCACCCGCACCATGGTCGATGCCTTCAACATCATTCAGGACCGCATTTCCCGCGCCCGCCTCGCCGGCGACCCGCCGGATCTTTCGCTGCAGCCGCGCGTGCGCGACATCGGCTTGTGGGAATTCTTCCGGGCTGCCGAGGCGATCGAGATCGGCTACGGCGCCACCAAGAGCCGCATGTCGGAGATCCAGCGGCTCGCCGAAAGCCGAAATCCCGAGCTGCTACGGCTTTGATGGCTGCGGGCATAGCCGGCTTCGGCCGCCGCGCCATTTCGCGACGGCCAGTCATGGTTCCGGCTGTCCGACGGGCACCATTCTTGCCCGAAAATCGCTGCGCACGAAGACACGTATCAGCGGGCAAGGACGCCGAAGCGTCCGCCCGCCGGCCGGTCACCCCGCGGCGATATATTCGCGCATCTGCGCGGCTTCACGCTCGGCTTCCTCGATCTTCAGCTTGACGACGTCACCGATCGACACGATGCCGGCCAGTCGCCCGGCGTCGATCACCGGAAGATGCCGAAAGCGGCCCTTGGTCATGATCGACAGCACCTCGTCTATGCCGGTGTCGCGGGTGCAGGTCTTGACCTTGACGGTCATGGCTTCGCCGATCGGCTTGTTGAGGATCTCCGCACCGAACTTCGCCAGCACCCTGACGACGTCGCGCTCGGAGACGATGCCCGCGACGTGGCCGGCATCGTCGAGAAGCACGATCGCGCCGATCCGGCGCTCGGCGAGCACGTTGACCACCTCCGCGAGCGTCACCTCCGGCTGCAGGGTGAAGACTTCGCCCCCCTTCGCCTTGAGTATCTGATCGACAGTCATCCTTGCCTCCCGTTTTGCTCCCGATGAACGAAGGTGGGACAAGGTCGAGGCGACAGCAAGACCTTCTTCAAACAGGAACGGCGATGTCCGCGGCGCGCCGTAACGACACCGCTATGACCTGGTCGCCCGATCGAATAGCGGCAGACCGAAAAATCCGAAGACGAAGCCGCCGAGATGGGCCTCCCAGGCGACCTCGCCGCCGCCGGTCAATGGGCCGCCGACACCGGCCCCGACGAGAAAGTTGGTGACGAAGAAGGCGATGACGAAAACCAGGACCGTCCGGTCGGAGAGGGCTTCGCGAACCGAAATCATCGGCTGCGAAGGCTCGGCGGAAAGGTCGCGCGCCGGGCGCACCCTGGCGAATGCAAATCGGCAGGCGCCTCCCATCAGCGCCGAGACCGTTCCGGACGCTCCGATCACCGGCACCTCGAGCCCGCTGTTGACGAGGTAGAAGACCGCCGCCCCGGCGATCGTGCCGGCTGCGGCGAAGGCCAGGAAGCGGGCGCTGGCGAGCCGCCGCGCCACCGGCGTGCCGAAGGCGAGGAACCAGAACGTGTTGATGCCGAAATGCGTCCAGCTGCCGTGCAGAAAGGCATAGGTCAGCGGCGACCAAAGATCGGCGGCGGCCGGTCGGATCTGGCACAGCTCGCCTGCGCCGCCGTAGCATCCGGGGATGAAGGCGAAATCGAGGACGAACCGCACGTCGGCGATCTCGCCCAGGACCAGCGTGCGATAGGCATGGACGAGCCCCATCGCAGCGATGAGGACGAGAACGATCCCCGGCACGTTGAAAGCGGGAGGCGGCCGGCGTCTCGGTCCGTCCGGGTAGCCTTCGTTCGGAACTCTTTGCTCGGACACGAAATCTCCTTCGCCGTTCTGCGATTCGCGAATGATCGAAGCCTCCGGCCGGCACGACGATGCCGGGCTCGGCCGCCGCGACGTCCGCGGGCTCCTCGCATTGGCACATCCTCGGCAGCGATGGAACGGTGGCGGTCACGGCCGGTCGCGGTCGGACCGGGGGACCTGCCGGCGACACCTCATCGGCGAATCGCGGCGGCTTTGAAATCGGCCCGCAGATCCCCCAAAGAAAGAGCCGCCAAGTCGAAGACCTGGCGGCTGAATTGGGTTCCCTGCTCCGCTCGGGAGAAATAACCGCTTGCGCTACGAAGACCGAACGTGTCCTCGCCGCTGGGGTAGCAATGACCGCCCGCCTCGGCAATGCAATCTCTGGGAATTCGTTAACGCCTCGGGTTTTCGTCAACTTGCAGCCATCGACGGCAAGGACGGGGCGCGAAGCAGCCGAATCTACGCTTCCTTAACCCTCACACGATATTCTTCGGCGATGTGACACGAACCGGCTTGCGACGAAAAGAGCGGACCCCGCGATGAACATGATGCCTCAGTCCTCGAGGTCCGAACCGTCCGAACGGCGTCGGTTCAGCCGGGTCAATCTCGACCTGCTCGGACGTTTCATGCGCGAGAATTTCGAGGAGTTTCCTTGCCGGGTGGAGAACATGTCCCCCGGCGGGGTCGCGGTGGCGACGCCCGTCGAGCCACGCCAGGGCGAGCGCATCATTTTCTACGTCGATCACATCGGCCGTCTCGAAGGCAGCGTCGCGCGCATCTATCCTGGTGGTTTCGCAGTCGATCTCATCAACTCCGAGCGAAAGCGCGAGAAGCTCGCCGCGCAGCTCACCTGGTTCGCCAACCGCGCCGAACTCGACTTGCCGGAAGACCGTCGCCACCAGCGCCTGATGCCGAAGGATCCCCGCGTCGACGTCACTCTCGACGACGGCCGCAAGTACCAGGTCAAGATCATCGACCTGTCGCTGTCGGGTGCTGCGGTGCAATGCGCGGTCCGTCCTGCCCTCAAGTCCCGTGTGACGCTGGGAATGATGCAAGGCACCGTCGTGCGTCATCTCGAAGACGGGTTTGCCATCGAATTCGCCTCGGTACAGACCGAGCAGACGCTGCATTCCTTGATCGGCTGATCGCTGCCTTCACGAAGATGAATTGGCGCAGCGGTGCCGAGGATGCAATTCTCCCGGTGAGTTCCACGGGGATTTGCGCGATGATCACGATTTACGGCATGCCGGACTCCGGCAACTGCTACAAGCCGCGGCTTCTCTGCGCACTGACCGGCAGGCCGTTCCGTCACGTCGGCGTCTCGACCGAAGACGGTGGCACGCAGCAGCCGGGCTATCTCGCCAAGAATGCGAACGGCAAGGTACCGCTGCTCGAGTTGGAAGACGGGCGCTGCCTGCCGGAATCGAACGCGATGCTCTTCTACCTCGGCGAGGAGACCGCCTTCGTGCCGGCCGATCCGTTCGACCGGGCGGCGATGCTCTCGTGGATGTTCTTCGAGCAATACAGCCACGAGCCGCATGTCGCCGTGCGCCGGTCGCTGCGGATCTATCCCCGCCTCGCCGCCTATGCCACCGAGGAGCGGCTGGCCGCTACGATGACGGGCGGCCTCAAGGCCCTCGCCGTCATGGAACGCCGGCTCGCCGGGCAGGACTGGCTGGCGGGGAGCGCAGCCAGTCTCGCCGACATCGCGCTCTATGCCTACACCCACGTCGCCGAGGAAGGCGGGTTCGATCTCTCCGCCTTTCCAGCGATCGGCGCCTGGCTGACGCGCATCGAGGCCCTGCCCGGCCATCGGCCGATGAATTGGCTGCCCGAGGCCGCCTGACGAAGGTCTCACGGGATGCCCGACGCGTCACCGACCGATTGGACAGCCCGCAGCCGATGCGGTCCGCCGCTATCGCGATGGACCGCTCGCCGCAGTCACTTCGCCGGGAAGATGACGCCACAGGCGATCCGTGATCCGGCGTCGCCCGAGGGTTGCGAGGCGTAGTCGTCGGCGCCGGAATGGATCATCAGCGCCGAGCCGTCGTCATCGTCGAGCGGCGCCTCACCCCCGGTCATCGTCACGTTCGGATTGAACACGGAGACTTTGGCGACCCCGTTCGCGGCGACGATGTTGGGCATGTCGCCGGCGTGCGGACCGCTCTCGCTCATATAGCCGTGATCGACGTCGGCGGGGTTGTAGTGGCCGCCCGCAGACGTGAAGTCGCCCTCGCAGGCGCCCGTCTCGTGGATGTGGAAGCCATGAACGCCATCGGGCAGGTTCTGAAGGTCGGCCTCGATGAGGACACCATGGGGCGTCGGCACGAACGAGACGCTGCCAATGGAAGCGCCGTCGGCTCCCTTCATCTCGACGTTCTTGGCATCGTTCATGTCGGCCTGCCCCTGGGCGAAGGCTGCGGGCATGGCAAGCAGCGTCGAAGCCAGGGCGGCGGCGGCAAATCTGATCATTGGTACATTCCACGTCGCTGGGGTTGGCGGCCGGTCGAACACCGCATCATAACGATCAACCTAGTCGCGCAGTCGCCGCGACCAACCGGCCCCCCCGACTCACAAAGCCGTGACGGCGGACAGCTTCCTCTGCATGCCCGATGTTGCATCCCGTGATGGTCGCACTTCGTCGGTGATGGCGGCGCTCACCAGCAATGCCACCTCGACAAGTTCAAAACCCCTTCGGCGTCAGGCTGGCGACGAGGTCCGCGAAGCGCTCGCCCTGGACCATGATGTGGCTTTTCAACCCGGCTTCGGCCCGCTCGCCGTCGCCGGCCTCGATCGCGGCGACGATGTCGCGGTGTTCGGCGAGCGACTGGTGCATGCGCTGGGGTACGCGCAGCTGAAGCCGGCGGAAGGCCTTGAGGCGAAGATGCAGGCGGCGGGCCTCCTCGGCGAGGAAGCCGTTGCCGCAGGCATCGTAGATCGCCTGATGGAAGCGCTCGTTTTCGTAATAGTAGTCGTCCGGCGCCTCGCGCGCCGCCGCCCCCTCGCAGGCCGCCAGAGCCGCCCGTAGCCTGGACCGCGCCGCAGCCGAGATCCGCCGCGCCGCGAGCCGGCCGGCCATGCCTTCCAGCTCGGCCATCACCTCGAACATCTCGACCATCTCGCCGAGGCCGGTCTCGCGCACGAAGGCGCCCCGGTTCGGGATGAGTTCGACGAGCCCGGCCGAAGCGAGCTGGTTGATCGCCTCGCGAACCGGGGTGCGGGAGACGCCGAAGCGCGCGGCGACGGCCTGCTCGTCGAGCCGCTCGCCCGCCGAACGTTCTCCGGTGACGATCTCCTGTTCCAGCACATCCCGGATCTCGCTCGACTTGACCCGGCTGCCGGGCGGCCGGCGCCGAGGCGATGGCTCCTCGCTTCCGGCGGTCGCGTCAGCTGCGGCTGTCTCGACGGCGTGTTTTGTGGTGGTTTCCATGCGATTAGACCGGCGTCGTTGATCTGTAAATCGTATACAATTGCCTTGACTTCGTGTGCAAGTCGATGTTGGTTCGCCGGATGGCTTGGAGGAGTCAGGAAGCCAAGGCTTCAACACGGGAGGAATGAACATGAAGAAACTATTGCTTTCGGCCGTCTGCGGCCTTGCCCTCTGCGGCTCGGCCGTCGCCCAGGACGTCACGCTGCGTGCCTCGCATCAGTGGCCGGGCGGCAAGGGAGACGTGCGCGACGAGATGGTGCAGTTGATCGGCAAGGAGCTCGAAAAGGCCGATGTCGGCTTGGCACTGCAGGTCTTCCCCGGCGAATCGCTGTTCAAGGCGAAGGACCAGTGGGGCGCCGTGACCAAGGGCCAGGTGGACATCACCGCCTTCCCGCTCGACTATGCTTCCGGCCGCCATCCGGCCTTTTCCGCGACGCTGATGCCCGGCCTCGTCGGCAATCACGAGCGCGCCGCGCGGCTGAACGATTCGCCCTTCATGGACGCGATCAAGGCCGAGGTGGACAAGGCCGGCGCGATCGTCCTGTCCGACGCCTGGCTCGCCGGCGGCTTCGTTTCGTCGACGCAATGCGTCACCTCTCCGGACACGGCCAAGGGCCAGGTGCTGCGCGCCGCAGGTCCGGCCTTCGAGGAGATGCTGGTCGGCGCCGGCTCGTCGATTTCCTCGATGCCCTCGTCGGAAATCTACACCGGCATGCAGCAGAACGTCCTGACCGGGGCCAACACCTCTTCGGGCTCGCTCATCTCCTATCGCATCTACGAACTGGCCAAGTGCCTGACCGCGCCGGGCGAGAACGCCCTGTGGTTCATGTACGAGCCGATCCTGATGTCGAAGCGCTCCTTCGACCGGCTGAACGAAGAGCAGCAGAAGGCAGTGATGGCCGCCGGCCAGGCCGCAGAGGACTATTTCGCCGGCGAAGCCAAGAAGCTCGATGCCGAGCTCATCGAGGTCTACAAGAAGAACGGCGTCGAGGTCGTCGAGATGTCGAAGGAAGACTATGACGCCTGGCTGCAGATCGCCAAGGAGACGTCCTACAAGAACTTCGCCGAGAAGGTGCCGAACGGCCAGAAGCTGATCGACGACGCGCTCGCCGTCGAGTGACGGTCACCGTTCGCGTGGGGATTCGGCCAGCGGCCGGAGCCCCGCTTAACCTCACGGGGCGTCGCTTTCCGGCGCCCCGCGGCCAGGCCGCGAGCTTCGTGCGGCCCGTGGAGACCTCATGCGCCTTTTCATTCGGGTGATCTCGGCGATCTCGCAGGGGCTCGGCGTCCTTGCCGCGGCGCTGCTGTTTTCCGCCGTCCTCTCAGTCAGCCACATGGTCTTCGTGCGCTACGCGCTCGGCTGGTCGACCGTCTGGCAGACCGAATACACCGCCTATGCCATCGTCGCGGCGACGTTCCTCGGCGCGCCCTGGGTGCTGATCGTCAAGGGCCACGTCAATGTCGACATCGTGCAGATGGCCGCCGCGCCGCCGCTGCGCCTTGCCATGCAGATCCTCGCCGCGCTGTTCTCGCTGCTCTTCGTAGCGTTGCTCGCCTATGCCGGCTGGGTGCATTTCGAGGAGGCTTGGTCGAACGGCTGGACCTCCGAGACCGTCTGGGCCGTGCCCCTGTGGATGCCGCTTCTGCCGATGCCGGTCGGCACGGTGATGCTGGCGCTGCAATATGTCGCCGAGATCCTGCGGCTCTTCCTCGACGGCGCCGATCCGGTGGAACCGCAACCCGTCCTGTTTTCCGAGACCACCGAGGAGGTCCGACCGTGAGCCCGCTTCTCGCCGGCCTGGTGATGCTGGTCGTCCTGCTCGGCCTCCTGGCCATCGGAACGCCGATCGCCTTTTCCCTCGGCCTCGTCGCCATGGGCGCGCTCTATGTTGTCTATGGCGGCTTCTTCCTGGAGACCGTCGGCGAGCAGTTCTTCGGCTATCTCTCGCCCTTCAGCCTCGTCGCCGTGCCGATGTTCATCCTGATGGGCGCCGCCGTCGCCTCCTCGCCCGCCGGCAAGGATCTCTACGAGGCGCTCGACCGCTGGCTGAACCGGGTGCCGGGCGGCCTCGTTTTGTCCAATCTCGGCGCCTGCTCGATCTTCGCCGCGCTCTCCGGCTCCTCGCCCGCCACCTGCGCCGCGATCGGCAAGATGGGCATTCCGGAAATGCGCCAGCGCGGCTATCCGGCGGAGATCGCCGCCGGCTCGATCGCCGCCGGCGGCACGCTCGGCATCCTCATCCCGCCCTCCGTGACGATGATCGTCTACGGCATCGCGACGGAAACCTCGATCGGTCGGCTGTTCCTGGCCGGCCTGATGCCGGGGCTGATGCTGACGATCTTCTTCATGGCCTGGACGATCATCGCCTGCAAACGGCGCGGGCTCGGCCTCTCCGAACTCTCCCAACGCTTCACCATGCGCGAGCGCTTCGCCGCGCTGCCGCGGGTGCTGCCCTTCCTCGCCATCATCGTCGGCGTGCTCTGGGTGCTCTACGGCGGCGTCGCGACGCCTTCGGAGGCCGCCGGTGTCGGCGCGCTGTTCTGCCTCGTCCTCGTCGCGGTGGTCTACGGCGTCTTCTCCAAGGCCTGGAAGTTCTCCTCGATGAACGTGATCTTCCGGGACACGCTCAAGGAGAGCGTGATGATCATGCTGATCATCGGCGCGGCGGATCTCTTCGCCTTCGCCCTCTCCTCGATGTTCATCACCCAGACCGTGGCGCAGGCGATCGCCGACATGGACGTCAATCGCTGGGTTCTGATGGCGGTGATCAACCTGTTCCTGCTGGTGGCCGGCTTCTTCCTGCCGCCGGTCGGCGTCATCCTGATGACCGCGCCGATCCTTCTGCCGATCATCACCAATGCCGGCTTCGATCCCTACTGGTTCGCGGTGATCCTGACGATCAACATGGAAATCGGCCTGATCACCCCGCCGGTCGGGCTGAATCTCTACGTCATCAACGGCATCGCGCCGGACATCTCGCTCGCCCAAATTCTGCGCGGGTCACTGCCCTATGTCTTGTGCATGGTGCTCGGGATCGTCGTGCTCTGCGTCTTTCCCGAGATCGCCCTGTTCCTGCCAAATCTTGTCATGGGGCCTGGAGGATGAGCCGCGTCTCGCTTCTGTCGGATCTCTTGAGTTCGATCGGTGCCCGCTCCTGGTTCGCGGGCGAGGAAAGGCCGCAAAGCGTCGACGTGCCGGAACTCGCGGCGCTCTGCCACCGGCTCGTCTCCTCGCGCGGCGAGGCGACGGGCGTGCGGATGGCGGCGGACATCATCCACGGCGTCCGCGCCCTCGACGACAAGGGCATCAAGCGCTTCTTCCACATGCTGGCCGAGGAGTTTTCGCCCGACCCGGTCGAACTTGCCGAAGCGGCGACGGCCTATGCCAGCCATCCGGACGCCGAGGCGCTTGTCCGCCTGCAGCAGATCGCCGAGCCGCCGCGCCAGGAACTGTTCCGCCGCCTCAATCTCGCGCCCGGCGGCACCGCCGAGCTCGTCAAGCTGCGCGAGCGGCTGCTGCCGCTTTGCCGCAAGGACCCTGCCCGGCTCGCCCCGGTCGACAAGGATCTCAGGCACCTCTTCCAGTCCTGGTTCAACCGCGGCTTCCTGATGCTGCGGCCGATCGACTGGAACACCCCGGCCTCGATCCTGGAAAAGATCATCCAGTACGAGGCGGTCCACGCCATCGGCAACTGGGACGAGTTGCGCCAGCGCCTCGCGCCTGCCGACCGACGCTGCTTCGCCTTCTTCCATCCATCGATCCCGGACGATCCCTTGATCTTCGTCGAGGTGGCGCTCACCGACGAGATCCCGGCCTCGATCGCCTCGGTGCTCGATCCCGATCGCGCGATCATCGCCGCCGAGGACGCCCAGACCGCCGTCTTCTATTCGATCTCCAACTGCCACAAGGGGCTCGCCAGCGTCTCCTTCGGCTCCTTCCTGATCAAGCAGGTGGCCGAGGATCTGAAGGAGCATTTTCCGAGCCTCAAGACCTTCGTGACCCTCTCGCCGGTGCCGGGCTTTTCGGCCTGGATCGAAGCCCTGCCAAAGGACGTCCTTGAGCGGCTCGAGCCAGCGGAGAAACGCGCGATCGACATCGTCTCGGAGACCGACTGGCAGGCCGATCCGGCCCGCGTCGAGGAAGCGCGGCCGGGCATCCTGTCGCTTGCGGCCCGGTATTTTCTCAGGGCCAAGCGCGGCGACGGCCAGCCGCTCGATCCCGTCGCCCGTTTCCATCTCGGCAATGGCGCAGTCCTGAACCGCATCATGCATATGGGCGATCCGTCCCGCCGCGGCCTCGCCCAGGCGCATGGGCTGATGGTCAACTATCTCTACGATCTGCCGAAGGTCGAGCAACGGCACGAGGCCTACGCCGCCGAAGGCGAGATCGCCGCCAGCCGCCCGGTGACGGGGCTCCTGCCCGGGCGCGGTGGACACACACTGAAGGACGTCGCATGACCAATACGCTTTTCGACGGGCTGCTCGCGGCCGGGCAAAGCGAGCCGAGCCGCCGGTTCGCGCTCCTGCCGGACGGCCGCCACTATTCCTATGGCGACGTCGAGACGGTCTCGGCACGCTTTGCCAACACTCTCGTTGCGCTCGGTCTGAAGCCGGGCGACCGGGTCGCCGTCCAGGTGGAGAAGTCCATCGAGGCGCTGATGCTGTATCTCGCCACGGTGCGCGCCGGCGGCGTGTTCCTGCCGCTGAACACGGCCTACACGCCGGCCGAGATCGAGTATTTCCTCACCGACGCCAGGCCCGCGGTCTTCGTCTGCGACCCCAGAAGGCGCGACCAGTTGCAGCCGATCGCGACGGCCGCCGGAGCGGCCATCGAGACCCTCGGCATCTGGCGGTCCCATGAGGAGAGCGCCGGCTCGCTCAGCGACAAGGCGCTTGCCGCGAGCGAGCGCTTCGAAACGGTCGCCCGTGCGCCGGACGATCTCGCGGCGATCCTCTACACCTCGGGCACGACCGGCCGCTCCAAGGGGGCGATGCTCTCCCACGGCAACCTCCTCTCCAATGCCGAGGTGCTGCGCGAGACCTGGCGCTTTTCCGCCGACGACGTCCTTCTCCACGTCCTGCCGATCTTCCACACCCACGGCCTGTTCGTCGCCTCCAACACGGTGACGATCGCCGGCGGGTCGATGATCTTCCTTCCGAAGTTCGATGCGGACGAGGTATTCAAATACCTGCCGAAGGCGACGTCGATGATGGGAGTCCCGACCTTCTACACCCGGCTCCTCGACGACCCGCGGCTCAACCGGGATTCGACCGCGCATATGCGGCTGTTCACCTCCGGCTCGGCGCCGCTCCTCGCCGAGACGCACCGCGCCTTCGAGGCGGCGACCGGCCAGCGCATTCTCGAGCGCTACGGCATGACCGAAACCAACATGAACACCTCTAACCCCTATGACGGCGAGCGCCGGGCGGGCACCGTCGGCTTCCCGCTCGACGGCACGGAGCTGCGCATCGCAGATCCGGAGAGCGGCAAGATCCTGCCCGACGGAGAGATCGGCGTCATCGAGGTGAAGGGGCCGAACGTCTTTTCCGGCTATTGGCAGATGCCGGAGAAGACGGCCGCGGAGTTCCGTGCCGACGGCTATTTCATCACCGGCGACCTCGGCTTCGTCGACCCGGACGGCTACGTCACCATCGTCGGCCGCGGCAAGGACCTCGTCATCACCGGCGGCTACAACGTCTATCCGAAGGAAGTCGAGCTGGTGATCGACGAGCTTCCGGGCGTCGTCGAGAGCGCGGTGATCGGCGTGCCGCACAAGGATTTCGGCGAGGGCGTGGTCGGCTGCGTGGTGGCGAAGGAACCGCTGGAGGAAGACGCGGTGATCGCTGCGCTGAAGGACAAGCTGGCAAGGTTCAAGCAGCCCAAGCGCATCGTCTTCGTCGACGAACTCCCCCGCAACACCATGGGCAAGGTGCAGAAGAATGTGCTGCGGGAGGCCTACAAGGATCTGCTGGGCGGGGCGTGAGGGAAGCGTCACCTATCAACGAAAGCGCGAAAGTAGCCCCTCATGGTGAGCCTGTCGAACCACGAGGGGCGCTCGGCGCATGTTGGAGCTTCACCCTCGTGGTTCGACAGGCTCACCATGAGGGTGAAGGCGTCGCCGGCCCGCGGCTCGATTACTGCAACGCCCGCAGCGCCTCCGGCTTGATCAGCCACAACGCCAGCGCCCCAAGCGCCGCCAACGGTGCCATCATCACCGCCGCCGCGGCCATCGTCGCCAGCCGCTCGAAGGCCAGGGTGTCGATGTCGGTGGCGATGTTGAGGAAGGCGAGCACGGTGATCGTCAGGCAGGTGATGAAGCCGGTGTAGCTCTGGGGCAGGATGCGGAAGCCGAGCGGCAGCGCGATCACCCCGATCGGCGCGATCCACCACGGGTCGCTGGCGATCTGCCCGAGAGCGAACAACAACAGCGTTCCGACCACCGTGCCGACGCCGCGCTGCCACGTCCGCGAAAACAGCTGGCCGTGCGGGGGCAGGCAGAGCGCCACAAAGGTCAGCGGGAACCAGAAGCCGTGCGCGCCGAAATGCCGCTGGCCCACATAAACCGAGATCACCAGGCCGACCGCGAAGACCGCGCCGAAGACCACCGAATAGTGATTCGATGTCGCCTCTTCCGGCGGCAGCGTGGCGGAAAGCCCAGCGAGATGGGTGACGATGAGGCTCCACAGCATCGACAGGCAATAGACGACGAACAGCGCCTCCGGCTGGTCCGCCGGCATCAGGAAACTGGTAAAGATCGTCCAGAAGATCAGGCCGCGGACCACCGGCCGGGCGAAGCCGTAATGTCCGGCCGTCGCAGCGGCGATCCCCACCATCGGCGCGACGAGCAACGTCATGTCCGGCTGGCCCAGGCAGACGAAGCCGGCGAGACCGGTGGAAAAGACGATCAGCCCCGCCGTGCCGGATCGCACGTCCTTCGAGGCGAGATGCGCCGACATCGCCGCGATCAGGGCGGCGATGGCGAGCTTGCCGAAGAAGAAGCCGCAGACCACCGGCGGCAGCGCCGCCGCAAGCAGCGTCGCGGCCACCGCTTTCCAGGGCATCGGCTCGCCGGAAAAGCGGACGAGGCCTATGACATGATTCTTGGCCCGAGCCGCGAAAGACAGATCCCTGCTCCTTTTTCGCGCGGAAGGAGCCACAACGCTCCTCCCGGCGGCCGGTTGCCGGCGTCATGATATCGCACCGCATCGTCGTCCGGCGCGCCGGACGATATGGTCATGGCCGCCCCGCATCTGCGTGCTGCCTTTGCCCCGAGCAAGAGCGCTTGGAGCGGCAAGCGGCATTTCGTCAACCTTGATAGATCCACTGCTCAGGAAGGCGCGCCTCGAAGCTTTCGCCCGCCGCGATCGTGCCGGGCTTTTCCACCCAGGCGACGAGGCCGCGCCGCTTCCTTGCCGCCTGAACGAAGCCGAGCTCGACATCGGTACCGCCACCGACCTTCTCGGCGATGGATCGGCCGGCGAAGCGGCAGGGGCCGTTGTCCCCATCGATCTTGAGCGTCACGCCATTTGCAAAGAACAGAAGCGTGCGTGGCGGCAACCAGGTGAGTTGCGCAATGCCCTCGAGGAGGAGATTGCCGCCGATCCATTCCGGCCGCAGCTCGGCGATGTCCATCGCCGCGGCGATGGCGGCGAGTTCGTCCGGGGCAAGGATCGACAGCTGGCGCTCGTTGCGCATCTCGGTGCCGCGCGGATACCAAGGCTCGCGGCCACCGCTCTTGCGGGTCAGGCCGCCATGCCGATCGCCGGCGATCCCGTCATAACCGAGATCGAGTCGCTCGACGGGGATGGTTTCGAAGCCCTCGCCGCTCGTGCGGTAAAGACCGGTGATCCGGCCTTCGATCCGCCGCGGCCTGGTGATCTGCGGAAGCTGGAAGATGGGCAGGCTCGCTTGGCTCATGGGGACCCCCTTCGAACTCAATCGAAGGTTTGTCGCCCATTGCTGCGGCCGGGACAAGCCCGACTTCGGAGGCTGCCGTCAGCCACCTTCCCGTCGCTCGCGACCGGCGTCGCCATCGATGCGACCGGGGTCGAAGGTGACGACCCGGTAGATGTAGAAGGCGACGATGGCGATGATGATGGCGTTCGACACCGGCCCCATATAGCCCTCGACCATCTCGTATTGCTGGCCGAGCAGGAAGCCTAGCATTGCCAGGAATGTCGTCCAGATCGCGCTGCCGATGGCCGAATAGATCAGAAACGTCACCAGCGCCATGTGGGCGACGCCTGCCGGCACCGAGATCAGCGTCCGCACCGTCGGCACCAGACGGCCGAACAGCACGGCGGCCGCCCCCTTGCGGCGGAACCAGTCATTGGCCTTGTCGACGTCTTCGGGCGCAAGCGTCAGCCAGCGGCCGTGACGGGCGGCGAGGCGCTTCATCCGCCGCTCGCCGAGATAGTGGCCGGCATAATACCAGGGGATGACGCCGAGGAGCGAACCGATGGTGCCGGAGATAATCACGGCCACGATCGACATGCTGCCCTGGGTCGCCTGGTATCCAGCGAGCGGCATGATCAGCTCTGACGGGATGGGCGGGAAGATGTTTTCGAGAAACATCAACATGCCGATACCGAAGACGCCGAAAGTGTCCATGATGTTGCGGACGAAGTCGTCCATCGATGGCAGGTCCAATGCTGTCTCGTGAGAGGGGATCAGGATTCCTGGCGTCTGTCGACAAAGCCTGCGCAGCGCGAATTCGTTCCATACTCGGCAGCGATGCCGCGAGGTGTCGATACCACGGCGCGGAGCGCTTGCGCCGCTCGTTTTGTCGGCTCATGCGAAGTCCGCTCAATCGCCGCGCGGGCTTGATACTCGGGCCGATCGGATCGATCGGCCCGAGTACCATTCCCCGACAACGCGTCCCCCCGCCGACTCCACCGCATCCGGCGTGTCGACGTCGAGGCTCGCCGCAGGCCCGATATCGACCTCGACCAATGCGTCGGGATGGGCGGCGATGATCCGCGCCGCGCCGACGTCGCCGGTCAGCGCCTCGATCGCCGGCATGAAACCCGTCGACAGGATGACGGGATTGCGGCGCTCGCCACGATCGCAGGCGGCGACGACCGCGCCCTTGCCCCTGCCGGTAAAGGCGGCGATCAGCCGGTCGAGATCCCGAGGGGCGAGCAGCGGCTGGTCGGCGAGCATGACGAGCACGCCATCGGCCTCCTTCGATGCGATGAAACCCGCCTTGAGCGAGGCGGAGAGCCCATCGGCGAAATTCGGGCTCCCGACGATCTCCACGTCGAGGCCGTCCAGCGCGGCAACGATGTCGGCCCGCATATGCCCGACGACGACGCGAACACAGTCGGCGTTCCTCGATGCCAGCGCCGTCTCGACCGTGCGGCGGATCAGCGGCTTTCCGTCGAATTCGGCGAGCAGCTTGTTTGCACCGCCCATGCGCCGGGACAGGCCAGCCGCCAGCACGACGATGTCGACGGAGGGGTCGTCGTCCTCGGACACCTCGCGGCCGCCTTCGCGCGGCTGCGGCCGTGAGGCGATTTCCATCAAGAGCCCGCCGACGCCCATCCGGCGGATGTCCTCGCCCGACACCGCGACGTCGGCCAGGAGCCGGTTCAGAACCCAGTCGAAGCCGTTCTCCTTGGGGCTGCGGGCGCAGCCGGGCGCGCCGAGCACCGGCCGGCCACCGATGTGGCCGAGCAGCAGCAGGTTGCCCGGATCGACCGGCATGCCGAGATGATCCACCGTGCCGCCCGCCAGCCGAACCGCGGCGGGGATGACGTCGGCCGCGTCGATGACGGCGGAGGCACCGAAGACGAGAACGAGATCGGCATCCTCGGTCTGCCGAAGGGCAGCCGAAAGCGCCGTGTCCTCGTGCGGACAGCGAAGCTCGGTGACAAGATGCGACTGCGACGGCACAAGCCGCGCCTCGGTCACCCGCCGGGTCTTGTCGAGCATCTTGCGCCGTGTCCCGGTCAGCTCGGTCTGGATCAGCGCGACCTTGCGCGGCCGGAACGGCGCGAGGCGGAAGGCGGGCCCTTCGGCGAGGATTTCCAGAACTCGTTCGACCGAGGCGCCCGAGACGGCCAGAGGAATGATCTTCACCGTGGCGACCATACGGCCGTCGGTCACAGGCTCGAACTCGCTCAACGTCGCCAGCGTGATCGCGGGATCGACGGCGTTGATGCGGTCGATCGCCAACCGGTCCGGGACGAAGAGGCCGGAGGCGCCCGCATGGACGTTGACGCGGCCGGTCGCCGCATCGGCGACGACGAGATGCGAGCCGCCGAGCGCAGCGCCGATGCGGGCCGCCGCCTCGTCCTCGGTCAGATCGCCGGGATCGAGGCGGGCGACGACGAGCGTCTGGAAGCCGGCCGCCGCCAGAGCGGCGACATCGCCGCCCGAAAGCCGCGTACCCTTGGCGATCTTGCCGCTTTCGACGCTCTTCGAATGGGCGAGCAGCGTTCCCTCCGCCTCGCTCGTCGAAACCTCGCCGAATCTCATGCAGGCTCCGTCTCGCCGCGGCGATCGGCGAACATCTTGCGCTTGCGGAAGGCCTCGATGACCGAGGCGAGGATGGCAACGGCAATCTCGCCGGGCGTCGCCGCGCCGATGTCGGCGCCGATCGGCGCCTCGATGCGGTCGATCGACGATTGCGGGATGCCCGCCTCCTTCAGCCGCTCGACGCGCTTGGCATGGGTCTTCCGGCTGCCGAGCGCGCCGATGTAGAAGCAGCCGGTCTGCAGCGCCGAAAACAGCGGGAAGTCGTCGATCTTCGGGTCGTGGGTGATGACGCAGACGGCGGTATAGGGATCGAAGGGCCGCTCCTTCAGAACGTCCTCCGGCCATTCGGCATGAAGGGTCGCGCCCGGAAAGCGCTCCTCGCTCGCGAAAGCCGTTCGCGGATCGATGATCTCGAAGTCGAAACCGGCGATCTTCGCCATCGGCGCCAGCGCCTGGCTGATGTGGACGGCGCCGATCGAGACGATGCGGGCCGGCGGCAGATGGGCGTTGAGGAAAACCTCGCCCGCTTCGGTCTGGGCGATACCGGACTTGCCGGAGCGGATCGCTTTTTCGACCTCGGCGGCGAGCGGGTCGGCACCGACCTCGGCCTCGCGCACCAGTCGCTGCCGGCCGGTGGCAAGCTCGGTGACGACGACGGCGGCGCGGCGCGCGGCACGCTCCTCGTTCAGCCCGGCGAGAAGAGCGCGATCCATCAGTTCACCTTCTCGACATAGACGCGGATGCGCCCGCCGCAGGAGAGCCCGACCCGCCAGGCGGTCTCGTCGGCAACGCCGAATTCCAGCATCCGCGGCTCGCCCGCCGCGATGACGTCGATCGCCTCCGAGACGACGGCGCCCTCGACGCAGCCGCCCGAGACCGAGCCCTCGAAATTGCCCTCGTCGTCGATGACGAGATGGCTGCCGGTCGGCCGCGGCGCCGAGCCCCAGGTTTCGACCACGGTGGCCAGCGCCAGCCTGCGGCCCTCGGCCGCCCAGCGCTCAGTGGTCTTCAGGACGTCGAGTTCGGTCACGATTTCGGACATTTCAAACCTCGCAGATCGGGTCGCGGCGTATCTTCCGGAAAAGGCGGCGCCCACGTTGCCCTTCAGCGCCAACTCCCATCACAGGCATATGTCGATCCTCAGCCTGCACCCGGCAAGGGTCAGGCAGCCGCACCGATCCGTTCGTCTCGCAGCCACAGTCGCGGATCGGTCTCGGTCGCCGGCCGCGCGCTCGAAAGCGCCTCGCAGAGCGCTCGCATGGCATCCAGAGAGTGGACGGAGCGGAACTCGTCGACATGGGGCAGCATCGCTCTCACACCGCGCGCCTTGGCCGAGAATCCGTCGAAGCGCAGCAAAGGGTTGAGCCAGACCAGCCGCCGGCACGACTTGTGCAGCCGCTCCATCTGCTTCTCCAGATCCTCGACGCTGTCGCGCTCCAGCCCGTCGGTGATGAGGATGACGATCGCCCCCTGCCCGAGCACCCGGCGCGACCAGACGCGGTTGAACGCGCCGATCGCCTCGCCGATGCGCGTACCACCGGACCAGTCCTTCACCGCGCCGGCGCATTCCTCCAGCGCCTCGTCGGGATCCTTGCGGCGCATCTGCCGCGTGACGTTGGTCAGCCGCGTGCCGAAGAGAAAGGTATGCACCCGCCGGCGCTCGTCGGTCAGCGCGTGGAGGAAATGCAGGAAGATCCGCGTGTACTGGCTCATCGATCCCGAAATGTCGGCGATCACCACCACCGGCGGGTGACGCGTCCTCTGCGACGAGAACTTCGGCAGGACGAGGTCGCCGCCGGTCTTCATCGAGGCGCGCATGGTGGCGCGGGCGTCGATCCGGCGGCCGCGCGGATCGAGCTTGAAGCGGCGGGTCTTCACCTCGTCGCTTGGAAGTCTCAGCGCGGCGATGGCGCGCCGAGCCTCGGCAAGCTCGGCGACGGACATCTGGGCGAAGTCCTTTTTGCGAAACACCTCGTCGCCCGAGACCGTCAGGCTGGCGTCGATCTCGACGATCGGCTTGTCCTGACGGGTCACACGGTTCTCGGCGCCTTCGAACAGACCCTCGGCGGCGCGGTCCTCGCCGGCGCGCTTCTTCTCGGGTTCCTTCTCGCGCGGCGGCGCCGTCGGCGAGAACATCGCGATCATCTTCTCGATCAGTTCGCGCGAGCGCCAGAACAGCCGAAAGGCTTCCGCGAAGACCGCCTCGTCCTCGCGGCGCGAGACGAGCGTCGCATGCAGCGTCCAATAGAAGTCGTCGCGCGAGGCGATGCCGGCGACCTTCACCGCAGCGATGGCGTCGAGCGTCGCGGCCGGCCCGAGCTTCAGGCCGGCCCGGCGCAACGCCCGGGCGAAATAGGCGATGTTGTCGGCGAGCCTGCCCTGCGGATCGGCCTTTGCCGGAGCATCGACGTCCTCGACCATGGGTTCAGCCGGCCGTTCGAAGCTCACGCCGCACCTCGTCGAGGATCTTCTTGCTCTCGCCGGTCTGCAGCCGTTCGATATCGTCCTGATATTTGAGCAGCACGCCGAGCGTGTCCGAAATATGCGCGGGGTCGAGGGCGACGGCGTTGAGTTCGGTCAGGGCATTCGCCCAGTCGATGGTCTCGGCGACGCCCGGCGCCTTGAAGAGGTCGATCGATCGCAGCTTCTGGACGAAGCTAACGAGTTCGGCCGAAAGCTCGGCGTTCGCCCGCGGTGCCTTGCGCCGGACGATGGCGAGCTCCCGCTCCGCCTTGGGATAGTCGACCCAGTGATAGAGACAGCGGCGCTTCAGCGCGTCGTGGATCTCGCGGGTGCGGTTGGTGGTGATGATGACGATCGGCGGCTCCTCGGCCTTGATCGTCCCGAGCTCGGGGATCGTCACCTGGTTGTCCGAAAGGATTTCGAGGAGGAACGCCTCGAAGGCCTCGTCGGTGCGGTCGAGTTCGTCGATGAGCAGCACCGGCGCACGGCCGGGCACGGCCTCCAGCGCCTGGAGGATCGGCCGGCGGATGAGGAAGCGTTCGGAGAAGATTTCCGAGCGCATGGCGTCGCGGGCCGTGTCGCCGCTCGCCTCGGCAAGGCGGATCTCGATCATCTGCGCGGCATAGTTCCACTCGTAGAGCGCCGAGGAGACGTCGAGCCCCTCGTAGCACTGCAGCCGGATCAGCGGCCGGTCGAGGGCCTGGGCCAGGACCTTGGCGATCTCGGTCTTGCCGACGCCGGCCTCGCCCTCGAGGAACAGCGGCCGGCCCATCTTGAGGGCGAGAAACAGGACGGTCGCCAGCGGCCGGTCCGCCAGATAGTCGGCGTTGTCGAGCAGCGCGGCCGTCTCGTCGATCGAGGCAGGAAGTGTCGTCACGTTCGTCCTTTCACGCTGGCAGTCGCACCGGCTCGCCTGTTACTGTCCCGCGTCGAGGGACCGGAAGCTGCGGCCGAGATAGATCAACCCGGCGCCCGCCTCTCCGATCCGGAGATCGGCCACCTCGCCGATCAGCACCTTGTGGGTGGCGATGACGCGGGCATCGATCAGCCGGCAGTCGAAGCTGACGAGGGCCGAGGAGAGCAGCGGCGCGCCCGTGGCGCCCGTCGACCATTCGCCGCGGGCGAAGCGCTCGGCCTGGGTGAGCTTGTCCTCTCCGGCGAAGGCCCTGGCTAGCGCCTCGTCGCCGGCCGACAGGACGTTGACGGCAAAGGCGCCGTTCTCCTCGAACCAGGCATTCTCGGCGCTCGACAGATTGAGACAGACGAGCAGAGTCGCCGGATCGTCTGAGACCGAACAGGCGGACGTCACCGTCACGCCCCGCCGGCCGGAGGCGCCGTCGGTCGTCACCACGTTCACCGCAGCGGCAAAACGCGTCATCGCCTGGCGAAACGCTCCGGGATCTGTCCGCACGGGCTGCAACGATCGTCGATCCTCGGTCATCGGATGGGCAGGATTGAAGTTCATGGGGCGTTACATAGGGTGGATGCTGTTGGAGCGCATCCTCGGCTCTTCGCGGGTGGACAGGTCATCAGGTAGGCGCGCCGCCGGATGGATTCGCATCCGTCGATTCTGGCACGGGCGCGGCACGATTTCCAACTTCGAACGAAACCGCTATGAGACCGCCATGCGCGCACTCGCCATCCTCGCCCCGCTCGTCCTCGCAGCCATGCCGGCCATGGCGCAGGATGCCGCGCCGGCGCGGGAACCGCTGATCGGCATCGCCGCGCCCTTGTCCGACTCGCAGGAAATCCTTGGCCGGCAGATCACCGACGGGGTCACTGCCGCGCTCGGCCGCCGGAATGGCACGGCGACGACCACCGTTGCCGACACCGGCTGCTCGGCCGAAGGTGGTGCGGCGGCGGCGCGGACATTCGTCGCCGAAAGGGCTACGATCGTCGTCGGCTTTCTCTGCGTCGAAGCGATCGAGGCCGCCCTGCCGATCCTGAAGGAAGCGGACATCCCGACGCTCGATGTCGGCGTCAGGGCCAACCGTCTCACCGACGACAAGGAGCGCACCGGCTTTCTGGTCTACCGGCTGGCGCCGCGCTCCGATGCGGAAGCTTCCGCCGTCGCGCGCTATATCGCTGCCGGCTGGGCCGACCAGCCGTTCGGCCTCGTCGACGACGGCTCGATCGCCGCGCGCGGCCTGACGGATAAGGTTCGCCGGCTTTTGGCCGACCAGGGCCTGCAGCCCCAGACCATCGACAACTACAGGCCGGCCGAGGAAAAGCAGTTCGGCCTCGCAAGACGGCTCGAGCGCACCGGCGTCACCCGCTTCTTCATCGCCGGCGACAGGCCGGACATCGCGGTGATCGCCCGCGACGCCGAGGAACTCGGCCTCGACCTTTCGATTCTTGGCTCGGAAAGGCTGTTCGACGAGGCCAGCACAGACACGCCCTTGCCGGCCGGCATCATCGCCCTCGGCCCGAAGACGAGCTTTCCGGAGCTCGAACCGAAGGACGACGCGGGCACCAGCGAAGACGTCGAACCCGGATATCTGCCGCCGCAAGGCTATTTCGGCACGGCGTATGCGGCGGCCGAGATCGCCATTGAGGCTGTCGCGGAAAGCCGGCAGGCGCAGAGACCCCTCGGCGATGTCCTGTCCACCAGGAGCTTCGAGACGAGCCTCGGACCGGTGACGTTCGACGACAAGGGCGACGGCGACCTCGATCTCTTCCGCGTCTACGAATGGCGCGGCGAGGAGTTCGTCGACGAGACCGGCGGCTGAGCCGTTGGCCGCGTTGCGCCTCGGACCGCGCAATCTCGTCACCGACGTCGGCGGCGTCAGGGTCGGCCATGCCGGCGACGTTCGGCTGAAGAGCGGCACGACCGTCCTCCTTCTCGACGAAGCCTCGACTGCCTCCGTCCTGGTCCTCGGCGGCGCGCCCGGCACCAGAGAGACGGATCTTCTCGCCCCCGACAAGCTCGTCTCCGGGGTCGACGCGCTGGTCCTGTCCGGCGGATCGGCCTTCGGCCTCGATGCCGCGTCCGGCGTTCAATCCTTCCTGCGCCAAATCGGCCGCGGCTTCGCGGTCGCCGGGTTCAACGTGCCGATCGTCCCGGCGGCGATCCTCTTCGACCTCGCCAATGGCGGCGACAAGGACTGGGGGCTCCACTCCCCCTATCGCGACTTCGGCTTTGCGGCAGCCGAGGCCGCCACGGAAGACTTCGCCCTCGGCACCGCCGGCGCCGGGATCGGCTGCACCACCGCGACGCTAAAGGGCGGCCTCGGCTCGGCCTCCCTGCGGATGGAGAATGGCGTCACCGTCGGCGCGCTGGTCGCCGTCAACGCCGTCGGCTCCGCCACCATCGGCGACACCCGCCACTTCTGGGCGGCGCCCTTCGAGATCGACGGCGAATTCGGCGGGCTCGGACTGCCGTCGCCCTTCCCGGCCGATGCGAGCCGGCCGAAGACGAAATTCGACCCCAGGCCCGGCACCAACACCACCATCGGCATCGTCGCCACCGACGCGATCCTCGACAAGGCGGCGGCCAGGCGCCTCGCCGTCGCCGGCCATGACGGATTTTCCCGGGCGATCTGGCCGTCGCACACCAATTTCGACGGCGACCTCGTCTTTGCCGTCGCCACCGGCCGCTCGGGCGTCGGGGTCGATCCGGCCAGTCCGGCCTCGATCGATCTCGCCGCCGCCGCGGCTGCCGTCATGGCGCGAGCGATCGCCCGGGGTGTTCATGCCGCGCGGCCCTCCCCGGGGGACCTTCTGTCCGTATGGAGTGATCTCCGAGGCTGACCGGTCTTCGGCGGATCCGGCGGCTCGGCATGGCTTGCGCTAAACGCTCATCCCGGCGAAGCATTGTCTTTCGGCCGACTTATCGCCAAAGCAGGTGATCGTGCCCGTCTGAAACGTCGCTGCCATGTCGATCACCACCATCGTCGCGCTCGTCGCGCTCGTCATCGCTCTCGGATCTCTCGCCCGACCGGTCGCCCGCTGGCTGCGATTGCCGATGTCGATCGTGCTCGCCGGCGGCGGCCTCGCACTCGGCAGCCTCTGCCTCTACTCGCTCGCCAATCCCGGCTCGCTGTTTCCGGCGGAATTCTCCGAGCAGGTGCTCAATCTCCCGGTCGGCTCGCATCTCTTCCTCTACGTCTTCCTGCCGACGCTGATCTTTCAGGGCTCGCTCGGCGTCGACATGCACCGGATCCGGGAGGATTTCGTTCCGATCCTCATCCTCGCCCTCGGTGCCGTCGTCGTCGCTACCTTCGGCGCCGCTCTGGCTCTTTGGCCGCTCGCAGGCATGCCGCTGCTCGCATGCCTGCTCGTCGCCTCGCTGATCGCCACCACCGACCCCGTCGCCGTCATCGCGATCTTCCGCGAGGTCGGGGCGCCGGAGCGCCTGACACGGCTCGTCGAGGGCGAAAGCCTGTTCAACGACGCCGCTGCGATCTCACTGTTCCTGATCTTCACCATGGCGCTGACCGACCCCGGCTCATTGTCGGCCTTCGGCATCGCCGCCAGCCTCGTCCTCCTGCCGCTCGGCGGCGCCGTCCTCGGCTGGCTGGTCGCCCAGGCCTTCCTGGCGCTGTCCCGCTCGCTGGCCGATGACCGCATCGCCTTCGTCTCGCTCAGCCTCGCCGTGCCCTATCTCGCCTACTGGCTCGCCGAGGAAGTGTTCGAGGTCTCCGGCATCATCGCCGTCGTCTCGGCGGGCGTGACGCTGGCGACCTTCGCGCCGGGACGCATCGCCGGCGGCACCTGGCGCCATCTCAACGACACATGGGAGCAGCTCGCCTCCTGCTCGGCGATCCTGATCTTCGTGATGACTTCGCTCCTCGTGCCGCGCCTTGTTGCGGACGCGACGCCCTACGACCTGTTGCTGCTCATCGTCGTCTTCGTCGCGACGCTGGTGGCGCGGGCCGTGGTGATCATCGGCTGCTTCCCGCTGCTCGCCCGCTTCGGGCTCTATGACGGCGTCTCGCGATCCTATGCGGTGGTGATGATCTGGGGCGGCCTGCGCGGCTCGATGACGCTCGCTCTTGCCCTGGCCGTCACCGAGAACCCGGCCATCCCGCGACCGGTCGCCGCCTTCGTCGCGACGATCGCGACGGGCTACACGCTGATGACCCTGTTCGTTCAGGGCACGACCCTGCGTCCGCTGATCCAGCGGCTGCGGCTCGACGTCCTCTCCCGCGTCGACCGGGCGATCCGCGATCTCGCTCTCTCGGCGACGTCCGAAAAGGTCCAGATGCTCGCCCATTCCATGGCGCGGCGGTTCCGCACGGCGGCCCAGAAGGAAGGCATCGACGACGGCCTCGAATTCGTCGTCGACCCCGTCACCTCGACTTCGAACCTCGTCGAGGAAGAGAAGCTGCGGCTGGCGCTGATCACCCTGTCGAACCGGCAGCGGGAGATGGTGCTCGCCCATTTCACCGAGGGGAAGATCTCACCGGCGATCGCCCGCGAACTCGCGGCGGAGGCACGGCGGCGGCTGGACCTGATCCGCGCCGAAGGCAGAGCCGGCTATGCGCAAGCCAACAGGGCAGAGGTCGGTTTCGACCGGCTCGATCGGCTGAGCCTTCTTCTGCAGCGCCGGCTCGGCTCCAGCCGCCTCCTGTCGAAGCGCCTCGCCGACCGGTTCGAGCGGCTGGCGGAGATTTCGCTGGTGATCGACCGGCTGATCCCCTTCGCCGAGGCGGAACTGCGGCCGGTGCTGGGCTCGGATCCCACCGACGAGGCGATCGCCGCCCTGAAGGAGCGCCAGAGTATCGTCGAGCGGGAGATCGCGGCGATCCGGCTGCAATATCCGGCCTATGTCGCCAAGCTGGAGCGGAGCATCATCGCCCGCTCGATCCATGCCTTCAAGGCGAGCGAGATCGAGCGGCTGCGCAGTTCGGGCGTCATCAACGCCGAGGTGGAGAGCCACGTCCTGAAAGGTCTCGATCGCCGTCGCAAGACCGAGGCGCGGCGCCCGGAGCTCGACCTCGGCCTCGACACGATGAGCCTGATTGCCCGCTGCGACCTATTTGCCGATCTCGACGATCGCACCAAGAGCGAACTGGCGCGTCACCTCAGGCCGCATTTCGCGCCGCCGGGCATGCCCCTCATCAGGACCGGCCAGATCGGCGATGCCGCCTATTTCATCGCCTCGGGGGCGGTGGAAGTGGAACGGGGCACGGTGAAGGTGCGGCTCGGCAGCGGCGAGATCTTCGGCGAGCTGGCGCTGATCTTCGACATTCGCAGGCAGGCGGACGTGCGGGCCATCGCCTATTCCTCGCTGCTACGCCTCTCCGCCCAAGACTTTGCGCAATTCCTTGCCCGCCATCCGGATCTGCGCGCCAAAATCGAGGCCGTCGCGCGGGCGCGAATGGACGAGAACCAGATGACCCGCCCCGACGACGCCGCCGCCGTCGAAGCAACGGCATAGGGGACGGCCCAAGGCACGTTTGCCGGCCACCTTGCGCCGTGGAATGAGGCCGGCCGCTCAGGTCGCGCCGACCCTCCAAGGAAAGCGGCATGGACTCCGACGCGTGCGTCCGGTGGAGGCATCGAACGCCGAACAAAGCCCTTTCAGCCAATCTCCGCCCGCGCCTCGGCCGTGCCGCGGTTCGGGCTTGGATGCTTGTGCGCCTCGCGCGCCGCGATGGTGGCGTAAAGCTGCCCGAGTGCCGGTTCCTCGAAGGACGCGGTGACGGGCTCGGCGCCATGCAGAAGCCCCTCCACCGCCGCGTCGAAACGCTCGCGCGTCGCGGGCTGCAGCGGCTCCGACGAGACGACCGTATAGACCGGCGAAACGCCGCTGCGGCCTTTGACCGAGATCCGCGCGACGAGGAGCGGGGCCAGCCTGCCCTCGATCTTCTCCGCCGTCGCGGCACCGAGAAGCAGCGGCACACGGCACTCTTTCGATGCACTTTCGAGGCGGGACGCGTAGTTCACCGCATCGCCCAGCACCGAATAGTCGAAGCGCGTCGCCGAGCCCATGTTGCCGACGACGCAGGTGCCGGTGTTGATGCCGACGCCGACCGTCAGCTTCGGTGCGGCCTCGCCGAGTTCGGCGCGAAGCTCGTCGTTCAGGATCTCGACGGCCGCCAGCATCGCAAGGCCCGCCTCCACCGCATGGACGGCGTGGTCCGCATCGTCGAGCGGGGCGTTCCAGAAGGCCATGATGCAGTCGCCGATGAACTTGTCGATCGTCCCGCCCCGGTCGAGCACCGCCTGGGAGAGCGGGGTCAGCAGGCGGTTGATCAGATGAGTCAGCCGCTCCGGCTCGTCCTTCATCGATTCCGCAAGGGTGGTGAAGTTGCGGATGTCGCTGAAGAGAATGGTCAGTTCGCGCCGCTCCCCGCCGAGCTTCAGGGCGGACGGGTCGCGCGCCAGCCGCTCGACCAGCGCCGGGGCGAGATAGTGGCCGAAGGCTCTGGTCACCTCGCGCCGCATCGCCCGCTCCTCCGTGATGTCGCGGGCGGCGAGCGGCGCCAGCACGAACGCGACCGCCAGCGACGGGGCGATCGGCGGCAGAAAGACCCGAAGGACGAAGAACGACGCGGCGCTGACGACAAGAACCAGCGCAACGAGGCCGAGCCCGGCAAGAAGCGTCCACAGGCCCGCCGGGCGAAGCGCCGTCGCGCCAGCCAACAACGCCGCGGCGGCGACTGCGAGCCCCAGCGACGGCAGGCCGGCCCATGCAGAAAACAGGCCGTGGCGCAGGTTGTCGGCGATCGTCGCCTGGACCTCGACGCCTGGCACCAGCATGCCGGTCGACGCGGTAAAGGCGGTGGCGAAGCTGTCCGCGCCGCCGGTCTCGGCCGGGATTGCCATCTGCAGGCTGCGGCCGACGACGGCGATCTTGCCGTTCAAGATGCCCGGCGGCAGGAAGGCCTCGGGATCGAGCGCCTGGTAATATGAGATGGTCGGGTATGTCCGCGCCGGCCCCATCGGCGCGATCAGCCTGCCGCCTGCGGCGGCGCCGGTTCTGTCTCCCGCCTCGGTTTCCCCTGCGGCCTTCAGAAGCTCGGCGGCGAAGGTGTCCGGCGCCGCCGGCATTCGTCTGAGGACGTTGTCGGCGTCGAGCGAGACCGAGGCGAGCCCGACACGCGCGCCCGCAGCGACGAATTCCGGCAGCGGCTCGGTGCGGATCAGCTGGCTCATATGCGGCGTCTCGATCAGGCTTTCGTCGGCGGCGAGCACCACGTCCGGCCCGAGCGCCGCGGCAAGAGCCTGATCGGCAACCGGGCTCGAAGGTTCGGCAAAGACGAGATCGAGGCCGACGGCCTTCACCCCGGCCTTGCGAAGCGCCGCGATCAGCTCGGCATGGAGATTGCGCGGCCAAGGCCATTGCAACCCGATCTCGGCAAAGGACGGCTCGTCGATCGCCACGACGACAATGCCGCCGTTGCCGTCCGCCATGTCCTGCATCGAGGGTGGCGACAAGGTCGCCAGAAAATCGAAGACGCGGGCCTCCGCCAGCCGAAAAGGTTGCCACGTCGAGAGGCTGAGACAGACGATGACGACCGCGACGACGCACAGCGCCGTCTCGGCCAGGCGACGCCGCTGTGCTCCATCCATTTAGAACCGCGCCTGCATCGCGAAGCGCACGGTGCGCTGCGCCGTCGGGACCAGGGGCGCCACCTCGACGGTCTCGTCGAAGAGGTTGTAGACGCCGGCATTGATGGCGAGATGCCGATCCTCGCTTTCCCAGCTCCCGAAGACGTCGGTGACGAAAGCATCGTCCAGCTCGGACCCCGCCAGATGGGATTGACGGCTGCCGAGATAGGTCTCCCGGGCCGTCACCTTCACCCGGCTCGGATCGACATAGGTCAGCGCGAACTGCCCGCTCCAGTCGGGAACGTATGGCAGGTCGCCCGTCTCGTCGGCGACCGTGCCCTTCGACCACGAGTGGGCGAGCGTCGCCGACGCACCGAAGCCGCCGCCGAGCCAGAGATTGGCGGTGACGGCGAGACGGTCCAGCCTTGCGTCATCGACGCTGACGCCGTCGATATAGCCGGGAATCGAGTAGCTGAGCGCGTCGAAGTCCTGATGCTGATAATCCAGCGAGGTGAAGAATCGGCGGGACCATTCGCTGTCGAGCCGGACGATGGTGGTGTCGACATGGTCGACGTCGCCGGCGACAGCGTTTGATCGCAGGCCGAGAACGCCGATCGGAGCCAGTGTGTAGGCGTCCTCCTCGGGCCGCTCCCGCATGAAAGCGCCCCGCAGCCACTGGCCGTCGACCGGCATGAAGGCAGCGCCGAAGCGCGGCTGGATCAGGTCGTCGGCCTCGCCATCCGTCTCGCGGGTCGAGCCGAACAACCCCGCTTCGAAGCGCAGCTCCTCGGTCGCCTCGAAGGTTGCGTCGATCCAGGCGCGGCCGAAGGTGGAGCGGCTCACCGTATCGTTCTGCGCGACCAGGGCCGGTCCGGTGGGATAGACGGCATAGAGTTCGCTGTCGGCCTTTGAACGCAGGCTCCCATACTCGCCGCCATACTCGATGGTCAGCGGCTCCAGTCCGACGATGTGCGAGGCGCTCGCCTTGAGACGATCCTGTCTCGCCTTGGCGGCGTAGGCGCCAAAGACGTCACTGATGAGGAGCTCCAGCGGCACGCTGGCCTGAATGCCATCGTTCTGCGTTCCGAACACCGCGACGTTGAGGACGTTCTCGTAGCCGAACGTGTGGGACAGGCCGAGGATGCCGGTGAAGCTGTCGTCCCGGGTGTTGTCGAACCGCGTAAGAGGGACGGCCTCCAGACTGAGGCCGCCCGTCGAGCGGCTCGCCGAGACGAAGCCGGCCACCCGGTCGTATGGGGTGACCTGCAGGCCGAAGCCGCCGATCACCTGATAATTTTCCTCTTCTTGGCTGGCATAGTCGGGCGAAACCGTCTCGCCGCTCGCCTGGATGATCATCGAATAGGGCAGCGGATCGTAGCCGAGCGACTGGAACGAGGCGCCGAAACTGCCCCCGAACTCGCCGCCCGCATTGAGAAAACCGCCGGTCAGCGACACTTCGCTGAACGGCGTCGTCACGAAGGACGGACGCAGGCTTGAGCCGGCAAGACTCAGCGCATCACCCAGAATGCCCTTCGTCAGGAGCGAGAAACCGCGCCCATCGACCGTCGGATCGGGCCCGACGATCTCGTCGTCGCGGCTGAGATAGAAGGGCGACGAGCTTCCATGCAGAGCCCGGTCGAAATAGCCGGCGGATTCGAACGGATCGAAGACCACGTCGCTCCAATAGGCGCCCCAGGCATCGAGGGATAGGAGGCCATAGGCCGACGAAAGCACCGAGCCGGAATCACGCGTCGCGTGGATCGACCGATAGTCGCCGCCCTTGGCCCGGATGCGCTCCACCGCCTCGCGCGCATGTTCGATGGCGGCGTCCGCCTGATACTGATCGATCGCCAACGCGGAGAGATACTGCGCCGCGAGCGAACTGTTCGGATCGAGCCGGTCGGCGTCGTCGAAGGCCTGCTTGGCGTGTTCGATGTCGCCGGTTGCCGCATAGGCTTCGCCGAGCGCCAGGAGACCTTCGGCATAGGCCGGATTGGCCGTGGAAGCCTTGAGCAGGCTGTC
Source organism: Jiella pacifica (assembly GCF_010500815.1). Taxonomy (GTDB): domain Bacteria; phylum Pseudomonadota; class Alphaproteobacteria; order Rhizobiales; family Rhizobiaceae; genus Jiella; species Jiella pacifica. The sequence goes on along the minus strand of NZ_JAAAMG010000001.1, from coordinate 497,536 downwards.
GACGGCTTCCGCTTCCTTGCCCTCCAGCATCTGCTGCTGGCCGCGCGTCAGATGAGCCAGTGAAAAGGAAGGATCGGCGGCGAAAATCGCGTCGGTCATCTGCCGGGCTTCGGCGACGCGACCCTGGGCGACATAGAGCATGGCGAGATTGGCCCGATTGACCGGGTCCTCCGGATCGATCGCGACGGCGCGCAGAAGCGCAGCCTCCGCTTCCTTCATGGCGCCGCGGCCGGCCAGCGCAAGGGCGTAGTCGTTGAGCAGGTCCGTGTTGCCGGGAGCGACCGCCAGGGCCTTTTCGAGGTCGGCGATCGCACCCTTGACGTCGGAGATGCCATTCGCCCGATAGTAGGCTCGGGCCGATAGTGCCTCGGGATCGTCGGGATCGAGCTGATAGGCACGATCGGCCGCGCGCCGCGCCGTTTCATAGTCGCTGGAAAGCACTGCGACCTTGGAAAGCACCGCCTGATATTGCGCGTCGTTGCGAAACCGCGGCTCGGCATCCTTCAGGATCTTCAGCGCGGCACGCGGCGTGTCGAGCATCGCGGCGACGATCGCCTCACCAACGACGGAGATCCGGTCGTTCGGATCCGCTGGTGGCGGTGTCGGCGCATGCTGCGGATCGGCCAGGGAACGGGCGAAATAGAGGAAATAGGTCGCGGTGGTCTTCTGCTCGCCTGAAAGATGCGGGAGCGCGCCTTCGTAAAGGCCGACCGCGCGGCGGTAGTCCTGCCGCCCCGCCGCAATGTTCGCTTCGAGCAGGGCCAGCCGGGCCGACTGTTCCGGCGTCAGAGAAAGCGCCCTCGCCTCGCCGATCGCAGCCTCTGCCGCCGGTCGGCCGTCACGGTCGGCGGCGATCTCGGCCGCCAGCACCCGGTCCTCGGCGCTGCGAGCGGCCACTGGTATCTGCGACAGCCGAGCGCGCTCGCCGAGGAGTGCCCGATTGGGCATCGACGTCGTCGGAAAGGATTCGAACGCCGCCCGGATCGAGATATTGACGAGCATCTGCTCGTGCACGTCGTCGGCGACAATGACGATCTTCGCCGGCGCCTGACCGAGCGTCGCGGCGGCGCCTTCCCCCTGGCGGACCGTCACCGAACCCTGGGGGTTGGAGAATTCGACTTCGCCGTCGAGGACCGTCAGCGTCGTGCGGGAACCGTCGGCCTGCATCGACCAGTCCGTCCCGCGGATCGCCGCCGTCGCGGCCGCCGTCTCGACGAAGACGCCGGAGCCGCCGCGGGCCGCGCGACCGAAGATCTGGCCACTCTGAAGCACCAGCCGAGTGTCGCCGCCGGGGATCCGCTGCTTCACGACGAGGGTGGAGTTGCGGCCGACGCGCACCTGGGTCTGATCGGAGAAGAGGATGGCGAGCTGGCCCGTCTCGTTGGTTCTCAGGACGTCGCCGGTCTTCACCTCCTGCAACACCTCGACGCCACGCCAGCTAGGCGCCTCGACGAGTTCGATTTCCTCACCGAGCCTGGTCGCGATCACGGCGCCTGCCGCCGGTGCGGAGCGCGGCACGGGCTCGGCCGCAACGGACGCCGCGGCGAGGATGCAAGGGATCAGAATCGTTAGACGGCAAATCGTCGGGCGCATTGACGATGATCTTCAAACATGACGATAGGGAATCCATCGACGGCCGCAACTTCGCTGTCAATCTGGGAACCAGCGGTTGAGACGCTGGGTCAAGACGAATCCCCGTCCCCGTGTCGCCGTCGCCACAGACTCGAAAGCGAGAATTGAGCACATCGCCCGAACGCCCCCCTATCTCTTCCCCATCGAAGGCTGGAGCACCCGATGTCCGAGCGGCATCTTACCCATCTCATCGAAGCCAACCGCATCTTCGCCGACCAGATCCGGACAGCCGACCAGAAGGCGGCCTACATCTTCACCTTCATCCTGGCGCTGGTCGTCTGGTCGGCGGAGACGCGGCGGTCGTTCTCGATGGAGCATCTCGCCTCGGCGGGGATAGTCAATGTCCTCGCCAGCCTGGTGCTGATGGTCGCGGTCGGCTTTGCGCTGGTCTGCGCCATATGCGTGGTGCTGCCGCGCTCGCGGCCAGGCACGAGCATCCTCTTCTGGGGCGCCTGGCCGGATGCCGCTCAGGCCCTCGACGCAGCGCGGCGAAGCGGCGACACCGACTTCCTCTATGAAGACTATCTGCAGAATACCACCACGCTCGCGGCGATCTGCAAGGCGAAATACCGGCTCGTCGCTTTCGCCTTCCGCGCCATGTTCGTCGTCGTCGCCAGCTATCTCGTACTCCTGGCGACGGGATGAGGCCGGAAGGTCACGTTCCGGAAATCAACGCCAGGATCGCCAGGACGATGACGGCCGCGCCGAGAAGTTCCAGGCCGCTGACCTTCTCGCGGAACCAGAAGACCGAGGTGGCGAAGGTAAAGACCAGTTCGATCTGGCCGAGGGCTCGGACATAGGCGACCCTCTGCAGCGTCATCGCCGTGAACCAGCCGGCCGAGGCGGCAGCGCCGGCAAGGCCGACGAGAATCCCGGGCGCCCAGGCCCGGGCGACGCGGGACAGCTCGGCGCGATCCTTCGCGGCCATCCAGGCGAGCATGACCAACGTCTGGATGGCGAGTGTGACGGCGAGAGTCACTGCCGCCCGTAGCGGCGCCGAGCCCTCCGGGATCGACAGGGCGGCGGCGCGAAACGCCACGGCGGAGACGCCGAACAGGGCTCCGGACGCGATCCCGATGACGGCCGCCCGGGAGGCCAGCCCCGTCCATACGTTGCGCGAGCCGCTGTTTCCGACCGAGATGAGAACGACCCCGATCACCCCGGCGACGACGGCGAGCAACGCCAGCGGCGAGATCGTCTCGCCGAGAATCAGAAACCCGAAGAAGGCGGCTTGCACCGGCTCCGTCTTTGAATAGGCCGTGCCGACCATGAAATTGCGCAGCCCGAAGAGATAGACGAGGAGAAACGTCGCGCCGATCTGGGCAAGTCCGCCGCAAAGCGCCGCGGCGACCGTTACGCCGCTCGGCGTCGGGATCGGCTCGCCGGCGATCTCGGCGACCGCAACGAGATAGATCAGCGCGAAGGGCAGCCCGAAGCCGAACCTGACGAAGGTCGCACCGGTGGTCCCCATGCTGCCCTTGAGGCGTTTCTGCAGGCCCGATCTCAGATTCTGGAAGAACGCAGCCGCGATCGTGATCGGGATCCAGAGGGGCATTTCGCGAATCGTCCTGTTTTTCGCAAGGTCCGACGTCTATCATCCCCGGATGCTTGAGAAACCGACAAAAGCCGAAGAGCGAAAGCTCACCGACAAGGAACCTTCCATCCGCAAGACCGCCGAGGTGCGGCCAGGCGATTTCGCCGGCATCCGCGATTGGGTGTTCGATCTCGACAACACGCTCTATCCGCGCCACACGAACCTGTTTTCGCAGATCGATCAGCGGATGACCGCCTTCGTCGCGGAGTTCCTGCAACTGCCGAAGGACGAGGCGAGGATTGTCCAGAAGGACTTCTACCGCCGGCACGGGACGACGCTGCGCGGTCTGATGATGGAGCATGCCGTCGATCCGGACGCGTTCCTGCAATTCGTCCACGACATCGACTATTCCTGGATCCATCCAGATCCGGCCCTCGGCGAGGTGATCGCGGGCCTGCCCGGGCGAAAATTCATCTTCACCAATGGCGATCGCAACCATGCCGAGCGCGCGGCGCGCCAGCTGGGCATTCTCGACCATTTCGAGGACATCTTCGATCTCGTCGCCGCCGACCTCGTGCCGAAACCGGCCGCCGAAACCTACGACAAGTTTCTCGGGCTGCACCGGGTCGACGCCGCCCATGCAGCGATGTTCGAGGATCTGGCGCGCAATCTCGAAGTGCCGAAGCAGCTCGGCATGCGCACGGTCCTGATCGTGCCGGCGAACTTCGAGGACACGTTCGGCGACGTCTGGGAGCACGAGGGCCGCGAGGGCGCACACATCGACTACGTCACCGACGACCTCGGCACGTTTCTGCGCAGCATCGGCTGAGGCCGGACGGATCTTCCCGCTTCCGGCCAGTGCTCGCTCACGGGGCGCTGAAGGCTCACGAGGACATGCGGGCCACTTCCGTACCGGCTCAGCCGCCGAGTAGCGAGCGGCCCCGCCGGACGAGACCTTTTTTCGGATCACCGGGGTTAGCCGAAGAGCGTGTGCTCGGACCGCTCTCCTCGCGATTCTGGCGAAGGATCGCCTCCATCTGCTCCTCCCCGTCGCCCTTCCCGACTATCGCGTCCTGCCGGTCGCGGGCGCTCCTGGCGTCGCTGTCCGCCGCTTCGCGCCTGTGATCGCCACGCGTGATGTCCTGCGGCGTGTCCGCGTTCTGTTGCTCGCGCATCAACTTCGAGTCGGTGTCGGACATGAAAAGAATCCCTGTGCCTTGGCGCTCTGGCCGCGTCGGAGCGGCGCGGGCGTTCGCCGCCATTGCAGGTCTGCAATGCGGCCTCGTCCTTTGGCGAACGGCATAGCTGCGACGACGGTTCCTTGACCGACCCTTGACGCCACCAGGCTGTTACTGACAACCCGCACTGCAAAACGCCGGGGCAACGCGCTCTGCGGCGAGCAGATTCGGGCAAAACGGTTCATGAGCGATGCATGGACGTGACGATTGTTTCTGCAGAACGCGGCGGCTACTGCGGCAGAGAGCGGCAACGGCTCGTGCGCCGCCGTGCGAAATGGTGGTCGAAATGACGGCAGATTGGTTTTGCCGACCCCGCTAGCAGGACGTCTTTGCTGGCGCCCTGCACCCTCTCCACGCCCAGGCTTGGCTGCGGTCCATCAACATCAGCCGGCCTTCTTGCCCGTCAGTCGGTGCAGACCACCGGATAGACCGCATCTTTCACCCTGGCAGTGGCGTCCGGCACGCTTTCGAGAGCGGCCTTCGCATCGGCGGTGCGGAACTCGATGTCGTTCTTGTGCAGGAATGCCGCGACCGCATCCGGGCGGATGGCGAAGTTGATCGACTGCGGGATGTCTCCTGTCGCGTCGGCGACGGCAACGGCGTCGAGCTTGGCGGTGACGACGCCCACCACGCGGCCGGCCAGATCGACGAGCGGACCGCCGGAATTGCCCGGCTGCACGGGGGCCGAGATCTGCAGGTAGCGCGGATCGTTCATCAGGCCGAGCAGTGAGGAGACGTTGCCGCGGGTGACGTTGAGCGAATCCGCCAGGATCGAACGGAGAGGGAAGCCGAGGGCAAGGATGTCCTCGCCGAGCCGGGGCTTGGCAGCGGAAATCGCGAGGGGCTTGCCGAGGCTCGAAGCGACATGGACGAGCGCAAGGTCATTGCCGTCGTCGATGCGAACTTCCGAAGCCGGCATGTTTTCCCCGACCTCGACCTTGCGGCAGCCGCGAACGACGTGGGCATTGGTCAACAGCCAGCCGTCGGCGACGACGAAGCCGGAGCCGGCCATGTCGAAAGCGGGGGTACCCGGCTGGGGGGCGATACCCTGCGCCGGCTCCATCGCTGCGCTTCCGCCGCGGCGGCTGCGGGGCAGCTCGAACAGATGCGAGCGGGCGCTGCCGTCGCCCTGTTCGGCCATCGCGTAGCGCGCAGCCTCACCTTCGGACGCCGACCGGCGGCGCGCCAGCATCGCGGAGAACGGGTTCGCGCCGTTGTCGGCGACGAGCGGCGCGTCCGGCTCGCCGGCAAAAGGTTCAAAGAGATTGGAGGCGACGGTGATGAAGGACCGGATCTCGCTCTCGCTCGCGCCGGCATCGGCGTAGGAGATCGAGAAGCCGCGAAGGTCCGAGCCGGAGCCGGCAAAGCGCATGAAATAGTGCCGACCGGACTCGCTGCCGGCAACGGTGAACCAATCGTCGGCCTTCTGGGCGTCGCTGACCGAGCGCTGGGCGGTCGGCTCGCTCAACGTGGCATAGAGCCCACCGAGCGTCTGGCCGGTTTCGGCGATGCGGACGGTCTCGACCTCGATGCGGTTGTCCTCGGCGCGCCACAGATTGCCGACTTCCGTCCGGCCGCGATCGCTGACCAGCTTCAGAGGCACGGCAAGGCGGGCGCCGGTGATGCCGTCGTCGACCATCTCGACCCCGAGGTCGGCCTGGACGCCGTCCGACAAGCCGATCAGCTTCTGGAGCATCACTTCGCTGATGACGCCGTCGGCCTTCATGCCATGACGCGCCTGGAAGTCGCGGATGGCGCGAAGCGTGGGGGCGGCGATCATGCCGGAGAACGGGCCGGAATAATCCCCCGTCCAGGCAAGCCGGATCTGCAAACCGCGGCGGAAGGAAAGATCCGTCTGCGTGTTGTAGGCAAGTGACAGCTCGGCTGTCGAGGATGTGATAGGCATACCGCTTGTCGAAAGGTCATGCGCTGCTGCTGCCGGCGAAACCGCCAGCAGGCAAGCTGCCATGATGACCCCCAATCCGCGACGCATATCATCCCCCTGCGGTGTCCGACGTTGCAGTCTATAATGCGGCGCGAACTTTTTCGATCCGCCAAGCCGTAAATCTTTTTTTAAAGGTTTCCGCCGCCATTTACGCGTGACGCAGGGGAAAGTACAGCTGCTCACGCAGCGTTGATGCATTCCCGCTTAGCCCGTGGATCGCTGCCGCAATCGTACGGATCGTAGGCCGAATGGCGGCGAAACCCCGCTCAGGCGAAGGGGCAAGCAAAGAGCCGATCTTCGACCGTCATGGCGCGCGCGGGGCCGCATCGCGCGCGACGCGCAGAACGATGACAACCACGTGACGCTGAGACGACCCTCCACCATCCGTGACCGGCAAGATGTTCGACACGCTGCGCGATCCGGCGGCCACGTCCTGACCACCGCGGCGCGCATGGCGACCACCCGCGGGTCCGCGGGCCGCTCGATCAATCGTGTGCCAGCGACCCGGCGGGCGCCGGACGAGCCGTTTCCTCGCCCAGCTCGATGCCGGTGATCCGGTCTCCACGCCGCTTCAGCTTGTCGCTCGACAGGGAAATCTGGTCGATATCCCGCGAGGCGTGGGCGAAGTGGCCCTTGAGGGCGGCGACCCGCGCGTCCAGCCGTTCCAGATCCTCGCCGAACAGCCGCACCTCGGACTGGATGCGGCCGGCGGAGGCGCGCAGCCGCGCATCCTTCAACACCGCCTGGACGACCTGGATCGACAGGTTGAGCAGCGACGGCGAGACGATGACGACCCCCGCCCGGTAGGCCTTCTGGACAACGTCGTCGAAGCGTTCGTGGATGACCGCGAAGATGCTTTCCGACGGCACGAACAGGAAGGCGGTGTCCTGGGTCTCGCCGGGGATCAGGTATTTTTCCGAAACCGCCCGGACGTGGACTTCCATGTCGCGGCGAAGCCGCGATGCCGCGGCCGCGCGCGTCTCGGCGTCCTCCGACGCTTCGAGAGCCGAATAGGCCTCGAGCGGAAACTTCGCGTCGATGACGAGGCCGGGGGCGCCGTTCGGCATCTTGATCAGACAGTCCGGCCGCCTGCCGTTCGAGAGTGTCGCCTGGAAGACGTAGACGGAGGCCGGCAGCGCGTCGGCGACGATCGCCTGCATGCGGCCCTCCCCAAATGCGCCGCGGCTCTGCTTGTTGGCGAGAACGTCCTTCAGCCGGACGACCTCGCCGGTGAGGCTGCGGATCTCGCTCTGCGCCTGGTCGATGACGGCGAGGCGCTCCGCCAGCGCCGACAGCGAGGCCTTGGTGTCTTTGGTGGTCGCAAGGATCGACTGGCCGACCCGGCTGGTCAGCCCGTCCATCCGGTCGGACAAGGCGCGGGTGAGATCGGCCTGCCGGGCGCCGAAGATCTCCGCCATGGTCTGCATGCGCCCGGAGATCTCGGCCTGGCTGCGCGACAGCTGGTCGAGCCGGGCGGCATTTTCCTCGGCCGCTTCCAGCGCCGCCTCGTGCCGCCTGGCGCGTCCGCCCGCCCGCAGCCACGCAAGAGCGAGGACGAGGCACAGCACCGCCAGGGCGGCGGCAAGACCGGTGACCTCGACGCCGGCGAGCACGGCGACTGGGCGGTTCAAGAGGGCGACGACGTCGAGAATCATGCCCGCGACGATAGCAGGCAATCCTTAACGATGGGACCAAAAGAAGAACGAACCAACCGATCGGCGGTAAAACGACCGAAACGCGCCGGCCCCGGCCCCGCGCGTCCTCACACGAGAGCATCGCTCCCGCGCGCACGAAGCGGATTGACCCCTTGATCGCCAGCGATTACCTCCGCGCCATGACGATCAAGCCGCTCATCATCCTTCCCGATCCCAAGCTCCGCGAGGTCTCAAGGCCCATCGAGCGGGTGGACGAACCCTTGCGCAATTTCGCCGACGACATGCTGGAGACGATGTACGACGCGCCCGGCATCGGCCTTGCGGCGATCCAGGTCGGCGAGCCGCTTCGCATGCTCGTTCTCGACGTGTCGAAGGAGGAGGAAGAAAAGGCCCCGCGGGTGTTCCTCAACCCCGAGATCGTCTCGCGTTCCGACGAACGCAGCCTCTACGAGGAAGGCTGCCTTTCGATCCCGGACTATTATGCCGAGGTCGAGCGGCCGGCGAGCGTGGTGGTGCGCTATCTCGGCCTCGACGGCCAGATCCACGAAGAGACGGCGGAGGGCATCTTCGCCACCTGCCTGCAGCACGAGATCGACCATCTCGACGGTGTCCTCTTCATCGATCACATCTCGAAGCTGAAGCGCGACATGGTGATCAAGAAGTTCACCAAGCAGGCGCGATTGAAATCGGCCTGAGACGATGGCGCTCTCCGTCGTCTTCATGGGGACACCGGCCTTCTCGGTCCCGACCCTTGCCGCCCTCGTCGAGGCCGGTCACCGGGTTTCGGCGGTCTACACCCAGCCGCCGCGCAAGGCCGGCCGGCGCGGGCTGAAGCTGACCCCCTCGCCCGCGCAGCTGGAGGCCGAAAGGCTCGGTCTCCCCGTCCGCTCGCCGCTGAACTTCAAGGATCCGGCCGAGGTCGAGGCCTTCGCCGCGTTGGAAGCCGACGTCGCGGTGGTCGTCGCCTATGGGCTGCTTTTGCCCCAGGCGCTGCTCGACGCGCCGCGCTTCGGCTGCCTCAACGGCCACGGCTCGCTGCTGCCGCGCTGGCGCGGCGCAGCGCCGATCCAGCGGGCGATCGAGGCGGGCGACGCCGCGACGGGCATGATGGTGATGCGGATGGAAGCCGGGCTCGACACCGGCCCGGTGGCATTGACGGCCGAGACCGAGATCGGCCCGAGCGAGACCGCCGGCGATCTGCAGGAGCGGCTGTCGCGCCTTTCGGCCGAACTGATGGTCGAGGCGCTCGCTAAGCTCGAAGCCGGCACCCTCACCTTCGAGGACCAGGCGGCGATCGAGGCGCGGACCGGCCGCGCGCCGCTCTATGCCAAGAAGATCGACAAGGCCGAGACGCCGGTCGACTGGGCGGCGGATGCGAAGGCCGTCGCCGGCAGGATCAACGGTTTTTCGCCGGCACCCGGCGCCTGGACGACGATGCCCTTTTCCGGTGCGCCGGAACGGGTGAAGCTCTTGCGCGCCGTCGCCGTCGATGGCGATGCCGGTGGAGACTTTGCTTCCCCCGCCCCCGGCACGACCCTCGACGACCACCTCACCGTCGCCTGCGGCACTGGCGCCGTCCGCCTCCTCGAACTTCAGCGCGCCGGCGGAAAGAAGGTGGCGGCCACCGAACTGTTGCGCGGCACGCCGATCGCGGCGGGCACCGTCCTGGGCGGGGGGTAGACGATGCTATGCGCCGGACCAGACATCACCGGGACCTGCGTCAGTCATCCGCTCGGCGTGATCCCCGAGCGTGTCACTGCCGTATTCACATGCTCCGGTTCCATTAGCCGGCACTCGCGTAGCGCCGACGTGGCAGAACCGGCGCGAGCATCAAAGCCTCGTCATCCCGGGCTTGACCCGGGATCCATTCCAAACCGCCAACGCCGCGAAGGCGAACGGTCGTTCATCAAACGACGCAAGCGCTCGGCCTCGTCGTCCCCATCCGAGCGCCAACCTCAACGCGTCGTCATTCTCGGGCCCCGCCCCGAGAATCCAGAGATCGTCGGGCTCGACGGGCTTCAGTTGGAGAAGGCGGAAGCGGTCGATGTTGCGGCGGGTGCTCCTGGATTCTCGGGACGGGCCCGAGAATGACGCGGCTGCGAAGTTCCACCACCAGTTGTCCACGTAGACGTCGCTTGGCATTGGCTTGCAACCGAAGCCCCTCTGAAATGTCGGGTGTTCGTAGGGACGAGGCCGGCGTCGACGAAGCGTCCGCGTCGCGCACGTCGCCCCTCGCCCTTCGACAGGCTCAGGATGAGGGGCTGCGGGAACGTCTTGCCGCTTCTTGTCGCTACGCCGCCCACGCAGTGCCCCCCGCCTGATGCCCCGCTACATGCTGACCATCGAATATGACGGCGGCCCCTATTGCGGCTGGCAGCGGCAGGACAACGGGCTGTCGGTCCAGGAGGTGATAGAGACCGGCCTTGCCGGCTTCACCGGCGAGGCACCGACGATCTTCGGCGCCGGGCGCACCGATGCCGGCGTCCACGCCACCGGCCAGGTGGCCCATGTCGATCTCTCCCGCGAATGGGAGCCCGACACGGTCCGCGACGCGCTCAACGCCCATATCCGCGACGAACCGGTCTCCATCATTTCCGCCGAGCGCGTGGCGGACGACTTCGACGCCCGCTTCTCCGCCCGCAAGCGCTGGTATCTCTACCGGATCTTCAACCGCCGGGCGCCGCCGGCCATCGACCGCGGCCGGGTCTGGTGGGTGTCGAGGAACCTCGACGTCGCGGCGATGCACGAGGCGGCCCATGTCCTCGTCGGCACCCACGACTTCAACACCTTCCGCTCGTCCCACTGCCAGGCCAAGAACCCGATCCGCACGCTGGAAGAGCTTTCCGTCGCCAAAGGCCCCGGCGAGGAGGTGCACATTATCGCCATGGCCCAGTCCTTCCTGCACAACCAGATCCGCTCCTTCGCCGGGACGCTGAAGCTCGTCGGCGAAGGCCGCTGGACGAAGGACGACGTGATCGCCGCGCTGGAGAGCCGCGACCGGACACGCTGCGGCCCGGTGGCGCCGCCGGATGGGCTGTATCTGACGAGGGTGGAGTATGGCGACGCGCCGAAACGGACGCTGCCGGCCTATGAGGGGTGACGAGAGACATCGGCCACCTCACCACCTCGCGGCCTTGGCAAAATCGACGAAGGCCCTGAGCGGCGCCGGCAAATGCTTCCGACCGGGATAATACAGAAACGGCCCCGAGAAGCTCTGCCACCAGTCTTCGAGCAGCGGTTCCAGGCTGCCATCGTCGAGATGCGGCCGCAGCCACGCCTCGAAGAGCCCGAGGATGCCGGCCCCGCCCTTCGCTGCCGCGACGGCGAGGTCCATCCCACCGCCCGTCGAGACGATCAGCGGGCCGGCCGGCTCGACCTTGACCACCTCACCGTCCTTCTCGAACTCCCAGGGGCTGGTCAACGCCCCGCCGCGGAACCGGCCGAGCAGGCAGCGATGGGCGAGGAGATCGCGCGGATGGTCGGGCCGGCCGGCGGCGCCCAGATAGGCCGGCGAAGCTGCGATCGCCATCCGCTGGGTCCGTGGGCCGATCGGCACCGCGATCATGTCCTGCTCGAGCCGTTCGTCGTAACGGATGCCGGCATCGCAACCTTCGGCCAAAACGTCGACGAAGCTGTCCTCGACGATCACCTCGAGCCGGATGTCCGGATAGGACGCCAGGAAGGACGGGACGATCTTCGGCAGGACCAGCCGGGCGACGGCGACTGGAACGTTCAATTTCAGCGTCCCCGCCGGCCGCTCGCGAAACCCGTTGACGACGTTGAGCGCGCTCTCGACCTCCGACAGCGCAGGGCCAAGCCGATCGATCAGCCTCTGCCCCGCCTCGGTCGGAGCGACGCTGCGGGTGGTGCGGTTGAGCAGGCGAACGCCGAGCCGTGTCTCAAGCCGGCGAACTGCCTCCGACAGGCCAGAGGCGCTTTTTCCCGTGACGCGAGCTGCATCGCGAAAGCCGCCGGCATGGGCGACCGCAAGAAACTCGGGCAGATCGGCAAGATCGGTCATTGTGCGCCTTCTCGAACGGCCCGTGCGATTTGCCTGCCGTTATCGCACGACGATCGATCGCCTAGCTAGATGTCGAACAACACAGGAGTTCGACCATGACCGATCTTTCCAAAGCCGGCACCTTCAAGCTCGGCGACAAAACGGTGAAACGCATGGGCTATGGCGCCATGCAGCTCGCCGGACCCGGCGTCTTCGGCCCGCCGAAGGATCGCGCAGGCGCCGTCGCCGTGCTCCGCGCCGCCCTCGAAGCAGGCGTCGACCATATCGACACCAGCGACTTCTACGGCCCCCATGTCACCAACGAAATCATCCGCGAGGCGCTCCACCCCTATCCGCAGCACCTCACCATCGTCACCAAGATCGGCGCCACCCGCGGCTCGGACGGCTCATGGAACCCGGCCTTCTCGAACGGCGAACTCAGGCAGGCGGTCGAGGACAATCTGAGGAATCTCGGCGTCGAGGCGATGGACGTCGTCAATCTGCGCCTGATGTTCGACGTGCACGGCCCGGTCGAAGGTCCGATCGAGGTGCCGTTGACAGCGCTCGCGGAGCTGAAGCATGCGGGGCTGGTCCGCCACATCGGACTGTCGAATGCCACGGCCTTGCAAGTCGGCGAGGGTCGCACGATCACCGAGATCGTCTGCGTCCAGAACCACTACAATCTCGCCCACCGCGCCGACGACGGGCTGATCGACGATCTGGCGAAAGCCGGCATTGCCTATGTGCCGTTCTTCCCGCTCGGCGGCTTCTCGCCGCTTCAGTCAGAAACGCTCTCGAACGTCGCGGAAGGGCTGGGCAAGACGCCGATGCAAGTGGCGCTCGCTTGGCTTCTCCGGCGTTCGCCGAACATCCTTTTGATTCCGGGCACTTCAAAGGTGGCGCATCTGCATGAGAATCTCGCAGCCGCGGAGATGCAGCTGCCGGCCGACGCGGCTGCCGAACTCGATCGCATCGGGGCGGTGAAGTAGGCCCGAAGCGACAATAGTCGGGGCCGAAAAGCGACCACCGGTCCCGACGAATCCGGGTAAGAGGGATATCACTCACCGCCAATGGTCTTCATGAATGCCGGGTACCAACTCGGCGTGTTCAGAGCCAGGAGCAACGCGATCGTCAGAATCACCGTGACGAACCATGCCGCCACGCTTTGCAAGATTGCTGCAAGGCCGCTTGTGCGCCGATCGACATGGGAGGTTATGCGAGACTCCATCGCGTCGATCTTGCTGGCGAGCGAAGAGCGCTCGAAATCGGGACGCGCTTCCTCGATCGCGCTGGCGGCAAATTCCTGCAGAATGCGGTCGGCCGAATGGCGGAAAACGCTGACCGTAGTGGGGGATGGATCGCGCGTGGAACCATCGACGGGCCTCCCCCTCGACCTGTCCTCGCGGATTGACTGCTTGTAGAGAGCATAACCGAGCAGTCCGACCACATCGTCCTGATCGTCGACGAGATTTTCGAAGGCTCTGCTGTAGCGGCCAGCCGTCAGGCTATCGCCTTGCTCTTCGCCGCCCGACGAATTGCGCGATCGAACGCTTCCTGGCTCATCACGCGCAGTTTCTTGCCGTTCGGAAGCGTCAATGTCCGGACGACCGGCCCATGATCCAAGGATGCCGGGTTGGCCTTTGTGCTCACCTTGGGCTTCTTTGTTTGCCATTTCTGAGAGAAACTCACCAGACCCTCCACCGCTCCGCAAGCTAGCACGCCGACTTCATATCGCGAAGGCTACTCTCAAAACATAGCTATTCCTGCCGGCGTAACAATCCACGACCGTTTCCGGCGCTGTGCGGCAAAGCGCAGTCCGGATAATCATCCTGGCTGCCGCGTATGCGCCCCCCTCAAACCAGCGGCACCCCCGTCACGTCCATCACCGCGCCGTAGCTCATCAGCGAGGCGATGATCATCATCACGGTGATGGCGACGGCGGCGGCGAAATCCTTGGCGAGCGCGAAATAGATCAGCCGCATGGTGAGGGTGACGGTGGCGAGGGTGACGAGCAGGCCGGCGAAGGCCGTCACCTCGCCGGCACCGAAGAGGATGACGATCAGCCAGTAGGGCGACACTGCCCAGGCGAGCAGCGCACCGCCCCAGTTGGTGGCGACGACCAGCGGCACGATCTTCTTGGAATAGCCGATGCGTTTTGCCGCAAGCATCAGGATGAGCACCGGCAAAAGCCAGGCGACGACGTCGGCGAAGGCATGAGCGCCATAGATGACGATGCCGCTCCTCTCCTCCTGAAGCGGCCCATGGCCGCCGCCGAGCTCGTAGGCGAGCCAGGACAGAGCGAGCGGCGGCAGGGCCACGATGACGGCGGCGAAGGACTGCCAGAAACCGTCTGCGGAAAGATCCAGGCGCTTCAGCCCGTCGGCCTTGCCTGCCATCAACAGGAAGGCACCATTGAAGAACCGCACGACGTCGTCGAGTGTCGGCATCAGATCAGGCGTTGGCGGCGAACCAGCGGGCGATGAAGGCTTCATAGATTTCCGTCAGTCCTTCGAGGTCGGACAGGGCGACCCGCTCATTGGACATGTGCATGGTCTTTCCGACAAGCCCGAATTCGATCACCGGGCAATGATCCTTGATGAATCGTGCATCCGACGTCCCGCCCGAGGTGGAAAGCTGCGGCGCGCGCCCGGTCTTCTCCGCGATTGCGGCGACGAGCGCATCGGTCAAGGCGGCCCCCTTGGTGCCGGCTTCGCCCTTGGTCGAGAACGCCTCCGAAGGTCGATCGCGCCAGACGAGATCATAGGCAGCAGCCGGCCTTGCGGGGCGCAGGCGCTCCGAGGCCGCGCCCGCGGCAATCCGTTCGGCGAGCTCGGCCTTCAGCGTCTCGACGGTCCACAGGTCGTTGAAGCGGACGTTGAAGAAGACCGAGCAGCGGGCGCCGATGACGTTGACCGAAGGGTTGCCGGTCTCGATGGCGGTGATTTCGAGGTTGGAGGGCTGGAAGACTTCGGTTCCCCCGTCGAGCGGCGTCGCCAGCAGCGCCTCGGCGATCTGCACGGCGGAGCGGACGGGATTGTCGGCGAGATGGGGATAGGCGACGTGACCCTGCAGCCCCGCCACCCGCACTTCGCAGGATAGAGAGCCGCGCCGGCCGATCTTGATCATGTCGCCGAGGGCTTCCGGATTGGTCGGCTCGCCAACGAGGCAGGCGTCGAAGCGCTCGCCCCGCTCCCTCGCCCAGTCGAGCAGCTTGACCGTGCCGTTGACCGCCGGCCCCTCCTCGTCGCCGGTGATCAGGAAGGACAGTTGTCCCCGCGGCGCGGCGTGCTTGCGCACGTATCTGGCGGTGGCAGCGGCGAAGGCCGCGATTCCGCCCTTCATGTCGACCGCGCCCCGGCCGATCATCTCGCCGCCGGCGATCGAGGCCGCGAAGGGGCCGTGGCTCCAGGCGGCCAAATCTCCGGGCGGAACGACGTCGGTGTGGCCGGCAAAGACGAGATGCGGCCCGTCGTCGCCCAGCCGCGCGAAGAGATTTTCGACCGGCTCCGTCCCTGTCTCGGAAAACACCGGCCGGGCGACTTCGAAGTCCTGCCGCGCCAGCAGGGCTTCGAGCAGCGCCAGCGCGCCCCCCTCCTGCGGCGTCACCGAGGGACAGCGGATCAGCCCGGCGAGAATCGCGGCGGGATCGGTCGGGTCGATGGCGGCGGCGAGCGCCGCAGGCTCGGGGCGAGGATCGTGTGCTTTGCTCATGGCGCGGAGATAGCCGATCTGATGCCGGCTCGCCACAGTCGGCAGCGTCGGTGACGTTTCGTTAAGATTTCAAACCACGCGCCATGGCGCCGCCACGATTGCGCCGCGATCGGGCCGGAGACCGGCTGTCGGGGAAATTTCGAGCGGGGGTGTCTGTGCTCATTGGACGGAACGGTCTGAGGACGGATCGCAGGACGCGGTCGCCCTTGCTGCGGCGGGGCGCATCGCTCATGGCATTGGCCGGCCTCCTCGCGGTCTCCGGATGCATTGCGGACGGTCCCGGCGGCTCCCCGCTCGGCGTTGCCTTTGCCGGCAAGGAAGACGCGACGGATGCCACAAGCGATGCCGCAAGTGGCGAAGAAGCCGTCGCCGCCGCGAAGGTCTCTTCCAAAGGTGTCGAGAAGTCCGACCGGGTGATCGCCCGGCGCGAGGCGGCGCAGATGACCGAGACCGGGACGATTTCCGGCAGCGCCGCGATCGACGAGATGATCGTCGCCCACGCCAAGGAGAACGGCATTCCGCCCGCCCTCGCCTTTGCCGTCGTCAGGGTCGAAAGCCGCTACAATCCGCGCGCCCGCGGCCGCGGCGTCTACGGCCTGTCGCAGATCAAGCCGGCGACGGCGCGCAGCCTCGGCTTTTCCGGCTCGGCCAGCGACCTCCTCGATGCCGACACCAACCTCACCTACGGCATGAAATATCTGAAGGGCGCCTGGGAGCAGAGCGGCCACGACGTCTGCGGCGCCGCGATGAAATACAAGGGCGGCCACCGCACCACGCGGATGACCGCCTCTGCCCGCAGCTACTGCTCGAAGGTCAAGGCCCATATGGCCGAACTCGATCTCAGCCGTCGCGGCCCGGGCCGAGCGGTGCCAGCGACGATCGAGAACGAGACGAGACGAGCCGCAGAGCCTCGCCGCGAAGCTGCCGACGACATGGTCGAGGCGGTCGCCTTCGCGCCGCAGCGGGCCGAACGCGCGGCGCCGGTCGAGGTGATGCCGCCGGCGATTGGCGAGGCACCCGCTTCGGCCGGATCGAACGAGGGTTCCGCACGTGGCGGCCGCCTTGCCGCCAGCGCGAAGACGGCGCCAGAGGCCGAGACGGAGGCGACGAAAGCCCGGGACGCCAATCTCGCCGCCCGCTTCGGCGACGACGATGCGGGCGTGCCGGTGCCGGCACTGCGCCCGTCGGTTTCGAACTGATCCAATCCGGCCCTGGCAATGGTGGCGGGGAAGCCCTCGTCAGCGATCGGTGACGACCAGCATCGGGCCCAGCCGGTCGCGGCGATAGTCGATTCCGCCTTCCGGGTAGTAGAGGCTCGACACCGTGCCGTCGAAGAACAGCGCGTTCCGGCAGCCGAGCCCGTCCTTGAAGAACGTGCCGAAATCCCAGAAATTCACCGGCGAACGCGAGAGGACGAGGGTGACGATCCGCCCTTCCTCGCGCGCGCAAACGCCGTTGCGCACGTGCCGGCTGTCGGAATTCTCGATGAAGCGCGGATGCAGCTTGCCGTCGACGACGAGCATCGGCCCGGACTGGGTGGCGAGATCGGGTTCGTGCCCGCCGTCCAGATAGCGGGTCGATTCCATCACCTCCGCCCGGCCGTTCTCGACGAAGAAGACGCCGTTCGGCCGCAGGGAGTAGTTGCCCGAGCCGGTGCCGAGCACCGCGCCGTGAATCTCCCTGCCATCCTGCACGGCAAGGCCGACCGGCCGGCGATCCTGGTGATACATGCCGCCATTCATGATGAGCTCGGCCTTCCGGCCGGAAAACGACGCCCGCGCAGCCTCGAAGGTCTCGTAGGGCTTGCCTGCGGCGTCGACTGCCCGCAGCGACAGGCGATAGCGATCGAGCGGCACGTCGCAGACGATGTATTCGACGCCGGCTGCGCTCTCGGTGCGGCAGAGGCCGGCGTGGCCCGACGGCAAGGCAGGCACGGATTGCAGCCAGCTGAACAGGCCGCCGGCCGCGATGATCGTCGCCGGCCAGCCGGTGAGCAGCTTCGAGACCGGTCCGAGCTTCACGACCGACCGCCGGTCATTGAGACGAAATAGGTAGCGATATCAGCTCCGAAGCAACTCGTTGATCGAGGTCTTCGAGCGCGTCCGCTCGTCGACTCGCTTGACGATGACGGCACAATAGAGGCTCGGGCCGGGCTCGCCGTTGCCCATCGGCTTGCCGGGCATCGCACCTGCGACGACGACCGAATAGGGCGGCACCTCGCCATAGGTGACCTCGCCGGTGGCCCTGTCGACGATCTTTGTGGACTGGCCGATATAGACGCCCATGCCGAGGACGGAGCCTTCGCGCACGATGCAGCCCTCGACCACTTCCGAGCGCGCACCGATGAAACAGTTGTCCTCGATGATCGTCGGGCCGGCCTGCAGCGGCTCCAGCACGCCGCCGATGCCGACGCCGCCGGACAGATGGACGTGTCTGCCGATCTGGGCGCAGGAGCCGACGGTTGCCCAGCCGTCGACCATCGTGCCCTCGTCGACATAGGCGCCGAGATTGACGAAGGACGGCATCAGCACGACGTTCTTGCCGACGAACGCACCCTTGCGCACGATCGAACCGGGAACGGCGCGAAGGCCAGCATCGCGGAATCGGTTCTCGCCCCAGCCGGCGAATTTCGACGGCACCTTGTCCCACCAGGTGGCGCCGCCGGCACCGCCCTCGATGACGGTCATGTCGTTCAGGCGGAAGGAAAGGAGCACGGCCTTCTTCAGCCACTGATGGACCGTCCAGGTGCCGTCTTCGCCGCGCGAGGCGACCCGCGCCTCGCCGCTGTCCAGCATCTCCAGCGCCGCCTCGACGGCTTCGCGCACCTCGCCGGTCGTCGTCGGGGAAACCTTGTCCCGCTCGTCGAAGGCGCGTTCGATCGTCGTTTCGAGGGCGGCGCGGTCCTGCCCGGTCATCGGCATGGCTCCTTGATCATTCAAGCGTCTGGAATTGGTCAAAACTCGGGGGGCGGTCGAACGGCCAGCGTTCGAAAACATGCCCATCCAAATCGCCGCGGACCGTAGTTGCAGGGCTCAGGAAGGTCAATCGAGGCCGGCGATCGGTCAGACGCTTCGAGGCTCCGACGTCGGACCGGATCCGGCCGCTGCTGAAGGATCCAGCCATTCCGTTCTGCGGAGATTTCCCAACTCGGCTCTCCGGCCACGAAGTGCGAGCCGCGAAAGGAGCACCTGCCCTCGTCGCGGCAACCGCCTGAGACGACCGGCGGGCACTGGAGAACTTTTAAGGTTTTCGAGACCGCTCCGCGCGCCTTGGAGCTGTACGCGATCGAAGGTCAGGAGGCGGGCAGAAACCGCCCGCGCCGCTCCTTGGCCGGCCTAATTTGCGACCGCATCCGTCTTTTTCTCCATGCGCGCGCGCAGCGCCTCGCAGGGATCGTCGCGATCGGCGCGCGGGGTGAAGATGGTGAAGTCGTAGGGCGCCGGCGTCTCGGCCGCGAGTCCGTAATCGGCGGGGTTGCCGTCCTCGCCGGCGACTTCCAGCATCCGCACGGACAAGGTCTCAGCCTCGGGATCCACCCGCTTCAGAATCGAAGGAACACCGCGATCGTCGCGGACATGGCCGGAGCCGGCGATCAGCACCGCGCCGTTGCCCGATCGGGCCGCGTCGACCATCGCTGCCGCCATCGCGCCGTCACGCGCCCGCTGGGCGTCCGCCATGGCAGACAGCGCCGCCTCGGGCATCAGGCCGCAATGGGCGGTTCGAACCTCTTCCGTCAGATCGGCGACCGTCTCGGGATCGGCGGGCACGTCGAGCGACAGCCTGGTCCGCATCTCGGGCGGAAGCGCCGAAACGCCGCCCCGGGCGATCGAGCTCACCACGTCACGGTCGAGATTGCCGGGAGCGACGGCGAGGCCCTCGCGCCTGGCTGTCTCGAACATCGGCCGGTACATCGAGAAATCCAGCCAGCCCCGCTCGGACCATTCCAGCCGGTCCGCCAGCGCATCGACGTCGATGGCGCCGGCCCGCGGCGTGCCGAAGGCCGAGACGACGCTGCCGAGGCGCGGCGGAATCATTTCGAACACCAGCGAGAGATCCGCCGTCGCATCGGCGAGATCGGCGACGATGTCGCTCTGCAGCCGGTGATGATCGGGGTTGTCGTGCGTTTCGCCGAGAAGAACGTAGCGGGCCGTCTTAGCGGCACTCATCAGAGCCGCCGCATCCGCCCGGTTGCCGTCACCCTGGAATATGCCGCCGACGAGCGGATTGTCGGCGAAGAAGCGCGACTGCCATGCCGGCTCGTCGGCATCGAGAAGACGGCTGGAAAGCGGCGTCGCTTCGAAGGCGGGCGCCGCTGCATCGGCCGCCTTCGCCGCGGTCATGTCAGCAGCGGCGGCGGCGTCCCCCGCAGCGGCCAATTTCGTCAGGAACGCCGTGGCGCCGTTCGGAGATGAAATGTGGGAAGCCGTGGGCGCCAGCGCCGCACTGGCGGAAACCGGCGGAACCGCGCCATCCGCTACCGATGCGGCAATCCGCCGGTCGACGGCGCCGACGAAAGGCTCGACCGTCGACACCTGCACTTCGGCGAAATTTTCGTCGCCCTTGCGGCGATAAGCGAGCGAGACCCGGTGCGAAAGCGTCGGCGGGGTCAAGTCTTCCTCCGCCGATGCGGCCGGCAGCAGCGCCTGCGCCGGCTGCACGGACGAGCGAAGATCGGTCGCATCACCGGTCGGCAGATTCTGCGCAACCCCGTAGCCGATCCCACCCAGGACGGCTGCCAGCGACGGAACGATCCAATATTGGCGTTTCAAGTCGAACGACCCCCAAGCTCGGCTTTCGCAGCAGCCACATTCCCCTTGCGGCCGCTGCGTCGCGAAGCGTTACGAATTGCGCCAGCATGTGGCAAAACTATTGCAGAATCGCCACCGGGGCGAAATTTATCGGTCGCCCCCGTCATTTAGAGGCATTTGGCCGAGCGATTAGAGGCATTGGTCGGGCCATCGGCGAAATCGGCAGGCGCCAGGAGCGCTCATTTTGCCAGCAGTGCCTTCGCAACGATCAGCCGCATGATCTCGTTGGTGCCCTCGAGAATCTGATGCACTCGCAGATCGCGGACGATCTTTTCGATTCCGTAGTCGGACAGGTAGCCGTATCCGCCATGCAGCTGTAAGGCCATGTTGGCCACCGAAAAGCTCGTGTCGGTGACGAAGCGCTTGGCCATGGCGCAGAATTTCGTCGCGTCAGGCGCCTTCTGGTCGAGCTTCCAGGCGGCCTGACGCAGGAACACGCGGGCGGCCGACAGCTCCGTCTCCATGTCGGCGAGGCGGAACTGTAGCGCCTGGAACTCGGTCAACGGCTTTCCGAAGGCCTGGCGGTCGTGCATGTAGGCGACCGACTTGTCGAGCGCCGCCTGGGCGGCGCCGAGGGCGCAGGCGGAGATGCTCAGACGGCCGCCGTCGAGCCCCATCATGGCGTAGCGAAAACCGCTGCCCTCGTCGCCGAGGCGGTTCGCGTCCGGGATCCGACAGTCCTCGAGCCGCACCTCCGCCGTCGGCTGGGCGATCCAGCCCATTTTCTTTTCCTGCGCGCCGAAGGAGAGGCCCGATGTGCCGTTCTCGACCAGGAAGGCGGAAATGCCTCTCGGCCCCGCCTCGCCCGTTCGCGCCATGACGAGGTAGAGATCGGAAAAGCCGGCGCCCGAGATGAAGCTCTTGGTGCCGTTGAGGACGTAGCCGTCACCATCGCGCCGGGCGCTCGTCCGCAAGGCCGCGGCGTCCGAGCCCGAGCCCGGTTCGGTCAGGCAGTAGCTGGCGATCGCCTGCATCGAGGCGAGCTTCGGCAGCCATTCCGCCCGCTGCTCGTCCGAGCCGAAGCCGTCGACCATCCAGGCCACCATGTTGTGGATCGACAGGAACGCCGAGACCGACGGATCGCCGTAGGATAACGCTTCGAAGATCAGCGCGGCGTCGAGCCGTGACAGGCCCGAGCCGTGATCGTCCCGGACGTTGATCGCCGCCATCCCCAGGGCCGCAAGCTCGTTCAGGACCTCGCGCGGCAGGCGCTTTTCCTCTTCCCAGGTGGCCGCGTGGGGCGCCATCTTCTCGGTGGCGAAGTCCCGCGCCATCTGGAAGATCTGCTCCTGCTCGTCGGTGAGCGAAAAGTCCATTTTGCTGCCTCCCTGTCCATGCCGCCGGCTTTTTCGCCGATCTCCGAGGCGCGTTTCTCCGCCTCGTCCCTCTGCGTCGTCGATCCTCGCCATCTGACGGCGCCGGCGCGAGAAATTCAAGCAGGCGGCCCGGGCTATCGGTCAGCGCCGGGGCGGCCAAGGCGGTCTGCGAGCACCGCGACCATTGATCGATGCCGGGGTGTAGCTGATATGGATGAGGCTCACGCGATTCCTCATGCGAAATCTGATGTCCGGCAACGCCCTCGAAATCCTCAAGACCGTCTACGGCTATGATGCGTTCCGCGGGCCGCAGGCGCGCATCGTCGAGCATGTGATCGCCGGCAACAACGCCTTCGTGCTGATGCCGACCGGGGGCGGCAAGTCGCTCTGCTACCAGATCCCGGCCCTCGCCCGGCCCGGCATGGGGCTGATCGTCTCCCCGCTGCTGGCGCTGATGGCCGATCAGGTGGCCGCTCTGCGGCAGGCGGGTGTGCGGGCGGCCGCGCTCAACTCCGACCTGCCGCCGGAAGAGCGGCGGGCCTTGTGGGAGGCCATCGAGACCGGCGGGCTCGACCTTCTCTATGTCGCCCCCGAGACGCTTTTGCGCGGCGGCGTGCTGGAGCGGCTCTCAAGGACGCGACTGTCGCTGATCGCCATCGACGAGGCCCACTGCCTGTCCCAGTGGGGCCACGACTTCCGCCCCTCCTACCGCCAGCTTGACGTCCTCGCCCGGGAGTTTCCGACGACCCCGCGCATGGCGCTGACCGCGACGGCCGACGCCCCGACGCGGGCCGAGATCCTCTCGCATATGGGCATCGCCGAGAGCGATGCCTTCATCGCCGGCTTCGACCGCCCCAACATCCGCTATGCCATCGCCGAAAAGGACAATCCCCGCGCCCAGCTGAAGGAGTTTCTGCGGCGCCACGAGGGTGAGAGCGGCATCGTCTACTGCCTGTCGAAGCGCAAGACCGACGAAACGGCGGTCTGGCTGCGATCCGAGGGTTACGACGCGCTCGCCTATCATGCCGGCATGGACAAGGCGGAGAAAGAGGCCAACCAGCTGCGCTTCCAGCATGGCGAGGCGGTGATCATGGTCGCCACGATCGCCTTCGGCATGGGCATCGACAAGCCGGACGTGCGATTCGTCGCCCATCTCGACCTGCCGGGGAGCCTGGAGGCCTATTATCAGGAGACCGGCCGCGCCGGTCGCGACGGCCTGCCCTCCGACACGCTGATGCTCTACGGCCACGAGGACATCGCGCTGCGCAGCCGTTTCATCGAGGAGTCC
The DNA here is from genome assembly GCF_010500815.1 of Jiella pacifica. Lineage (GTDB taxonomy): Bacteria > Pseudomonadota > Alphaproteobacteria > Rhizobiales > Rhizobiaceae > Jiella > Jiella pacifica. Next base: position 474,409 of record NZ_JAAAMG010000001.1, on the reverse strand, counting down.
GACGCGCCCGAACAGCGCAAGCGGACGGAGCGGCAGAAGCTCGACTCGCTGCTGGGGCTCGCCGAGACGGCGGGCTGCCGGCGGCAGGTGCTCCTGTCCTATTTCGGCGACCACTGCGAGCCCTGCGGCAATTGCGACACATGCCTGGAGCCGCCGCAGCTCTTCGACGGCACGATCGCGGCGCAGAAGGCCCTTTCCTGCATCTACCGCACCGGCGAGCGCTTCGGCCAGGCCTATGTCGTCGACGTTCTCCTCGGCGTCGAGAACGACCGCATCGCCCAGTTCGGCCACGACAAGATCTCCACCTTCGGAATCGGCACAGAGCACGACAGCCGCCTGTGGCGGGCGATCCTGCGCCAGCTGATCGCGCTGCGCCTCGTCGACGTCGACCACGCCGGCCATGGCGGGCTGTCGATCGCCGAGGCCGGCCGGGATTTCCTGCGCGAAAAACCCGACCTGATGCTGCGCGTTCCGCCGCCACCCCGCGCCCGGCGCGGCAAGGCCGCAGGAGGCAGAGCCTCGGGCGGCTCGGCGCAGCAATCCGCCGTTCCAGAGGCGGACCGGGCGCTGTTCCAGATGCTGCGCCAGAAGCGGATGGAAATCGCCCGTCTGCAAAACGTGCCGCCCTATGTGATCTTCCACGACAAGACGCTGATCGAGCTCGCGGCGGCCCGACCCGGCTCGCGGTCCGAGATGGCCAGGGTCCCGGGTGTGGGCGAAGCCAAGCTCGACCGGTACGGACCGGCTTTCCTGTCGGTGATCGCCGAACACGCGGAATGAAGGCGGGTCTGACGTCGGGCGGCTGAACTCCAGCGGCGCCGGCTCACCCGAGAAACAGCGTCGCGGTCTGAGGTGCGACGATGACGATCCCGAGGACGATCAGCATCACCAGGATGAAGGGCATCGTCGCGAGGAAGATCGCCTCGACCGACGTCCCCGGGTCGTTCAGCGTGTTGTGAACGGTGAACACCGAGATGCCGAAGGGCGGCGTCAACAGACCGATCTCGACCGCCAGCACGGTTATGATGCCGAAATGGAAGAGGTCGAAGCCGAGCCCCTGGGCGATCGGGGCGGCAATCGGCACGACGATGAGGAGGATCGACGTCGAGTCGAGGATCATCCCCATCAGGAAGACGAGCGCGACATAGAGCAGGACGAAGCCCCAGTGGCCGAAGCCGCTGTCGACGACGAGGGACTGGATGGCGTTCGGCAGCCCGGCAATCGACAGCATGCGCGAATAGAAACTCGCTGCGATGAGCAGCAAGAGGATGGAGACTGAGACGGTGCCGGTCTGCTTCATCACCTGCCAGAGCTTGCGCCGGTCGAGGCTGCGCCGGCCGATGGCGATGAGGAGCGCGCCGAAGGCGCCGACGCCGCCGGCCTCGGTCGGCGTGAAGAAGCCGGTATAGAGACCGCCAAGGACCAGAATGATCAGGAGGATGATCGGGACGAGCTTCAGAAGGATCTCGCCGGGCGTCAGGTGCGGGCCGGCATTCGCATCCATCCGGCGAGACCTCGCAGCCTCGGGGTCGGAGAAGACGAAACCCGGCGCCAGGGCCGCCAGCGCCATCAGCATGACCACGAAGCCGAGCGCCAGCATCACCCCGGGCACGATGCCGGCGATGAACATGCCGCCGATCGAGACCTCGGCGAGGACGCCGTAGATGATCAGGAGCAGGCTCGGCGGGATCAGCATGCCGAGGACCGAAGAGCCGGCGACGGTCCCGGCGCTGAACGATGCCTTGTAGCCGTGGCGCGTCATTTCCGGCACGGCGACGCGGGTGAACACCGCCGCCGAGGCGATCGAGACGCCGGTGACCGCCGCAAAGACGGTGTTCGCCGCGACGGTCGCGACGCCGAGCCCGCAGAGCACGCGCTTCAGGAGAACTTCCGCGACTTCGAACGTGTCCCGTCCGACATTCGAGACGCTGACCAGAAGCCCCATCAGGACGAAGAGCGGGATGGTGGCGAAGAGATAGTCCGAGATGCCGCTATAGGCGGTGAGTTCGAGCATGCGCAGCGACAGGTCGATATTGCCGCGGATCAGCCAGATGCCGAGAAACGCCACGCCGAGAAGCGCATAGGCGATGTGCATGCCGAACAGGACGAGCCCGACGAGAAGGCCGATCAGGAGAAAGCCGATCTCGAGCGAGGTCATTCGACCTGTCCCGTGGGAAGCGGATTGCGATGAATGGCCCGGTAGAGCGCGGCAAGCGCCGCGATGATCGAGCCTCCGACGATGATCGCGCGGAACGGCCAGGTCGGCACGGTGAAGACGCCCTGGACACCGAAGAATTCGCTCCGCATGAAGGCAGCGACCATCTTGTCCCACGACGCGTAAGCGACGAGGCCGAAGACGAGAGTACCAACAAGGCAGAAGAGGCTTTCCAGCGCGGCACCGGAGCGCGGGCTGCGATCGGCGATCCGGCGGAACAGGAAGTCGGCACGGGTCAGGCGACCCTGCATGATGGCCGCCGCCGTCTGGAGGAAGACGATGGCCACGACCGAATGTCCCGCGACCTCCGCCACGCCCGTGATGGGAGCGTTGAAGAAATTACGGCCGATCACGTCGGCGACGATCAGCGCCATCAGAAAGCCGATCCACAAAGTGCCGACGGAGGACAGCACGGCGGTCACCGTACCCAGCACGAAGCCGACCGGCGCCTCGGCGAAGGCGGGGATGATCTCGCCCTCCGCCTGCTGCGGTTCCATGATGTTGGGTTCGCTCATGATCGCTCGAACGTTCGGGACAAGAAGGCCGCCCGACGGTGCCGGGCGGTCGCATTACGGGGTGATCGGATCAGCGGCCTTCGTCCCAGTTGCGCAGCGGCGTCGCACCACGCTCGCGCAGGGCGGCGAAATAGGAGCTAAGGACCGCCTTGCCGGCGTCGCCGGTCTGGTCGAGCCAGGGCTGGACGATGTCCGGCAGGCCCTTCACCCAAGCCGCCTTCTGATCGTCGGGAAGGTCGTGAACCTTGAGACCGGCGGCCTGCATGTCCGTCATCGCCTTTTCGGCGAGCTTCGATACGTAGTCTCCATGGGCTTTCGATGTCGCCTTGCCGGCCTCGCGGAACGCCTCCTGCACCGGCTCGGGCAGTCCGTCGAAGAAGTCCTTGTTGGCGGCGATCGAGCCGAAATACATCGAGCCGATGCCGACGCGCGTCAACTCCGGCGCGACCTCGTAGACGCGGGTCGGCAGGATGCCCGAGGCGAAGGACAGCGTGCCCTCGGTCACGCCTGTCTGGATGTTGGTGTAGTAGGTCGTCAGCGCGCCGTCGACGGGCGTCGCCCCGGTGCCCTGCAGCCAGTTGGCCGAGGTGCCGGGGGCGTTCAGCCGGCGGTTCTGGAGATCCTTCATCTCGTTCACCGGGAAGGTCGCATAGACGTCGTAGCTGTCGGTGATCAGCGAGGACAAAGGCACCATGTTCGAGCTGTCCCAGCTCTTGACGAGATCCGGCTGGCTGGCGTTCAGCTCGTCGAAGATCTCGATCAGCATCTTGTGGTCGGCAGTGGCGAAGGGCGTGAAATAGGTGACGTTCTGCAGCGGCATGGTGGAGCCCTCCCAGACCGTGCCGACCATCCCGACGTCGACGATGCCGTCCTGAACGGCTTCGCGGGTGTCGGTGTATTTGTAGAGGGTGCCGCCGTAGGCTTCCGCCCACTCGACCTGATACTCGCCCTTCTCGGCAAGGATCTTGTCGACCGTGGGCTGGAAGGTGTTCTTCATCGCATAGACCCAGATGTTCTGTTCGGGATGCGACGAGCCGATATTGACGGTGATGCTTTCCTGCGCGACTGCGCCGGAGCCTGCGAGCCCGACCATGACGGTCGATGCCAGAAGCAGTTTCTTCATCGTTCATTCCTCCCAGATGCGGCCGCCCGGGCGGCCTCGATGATATCAGTCAGTGATCGTGCCGAGCGCGCGCAAGATGCGTTCCGGCGTGAAGGGCATATGCGTGACGGACCCGCCGAGCGGGCGGATGGCGTCGTTGATCGCGTTCATGACGGCGGCCGGCGCACCGGCGGTGCCGGCCTCTCCCGCGCCTTTCGCCCCGAGTTCGCTTTCCTCGGTCGGCGTCTCGACATGGCGGATGATCATGTCCGGCATTTCGCCCGACATCGGCACCAGATAGTCGGCCATCGTGCCGTTCAGGATCTGGCCCTCGCCGTCGTAGCAGATCTCCTCGAACAGCGCCGCGCCGATGCCTTGGACGATGCCGCCGCGGATCTGCTCGTCGACGAGAAGCGGGTTGATGATGCGTCCGCAATCCTCGACGCACCAGTGCTTCAGGAGCTTGACGAAGCCCGTCTCGACATCGACCTCGACATAGGAGGCCTGGACGCCGTTGGTGAAGGCATAGGGGTAGTTCGAGGTGATGAAGTGCCGCGTCTGCATCAGTTCGCGCGGCAGCCCCTTCGGCAGCGTGTCCCCGCGGAAATAGACGACGCGCCCGACCTCGGAGAGCGCCATGCGCTCCTCGCCGGTGGCCGCATCGACGACGATGCCGTCGCGAATGTCGAGATCGCCGGCTTTCGCCTGCAGCATCGACGCGGCGACCTCGAGCGCCTGCCCGCGCACCGCACGACCCGCCTGAAGCGCCGCCTCGCCGCCGATGCCGGCGCCGCGCGAGGCCCATGTGCCGCCGCCGAACGGCGTGACGCGGGTGTCACCGGTCACAATGCGGACCATCTGGGGAGACACGCCGACGGCTTCGGCGACGATCTGGGCCATGATCGCCTCGGTGCCCTGCCCCTGTTCGGTGATGCCCGTCAGAGCGACGACCGAACCATCCGGGTCCATGCGAACCGTGCAACCGTCCTGCGCCGAGATCCTGGCGCCGCCGATGCCGTACATGAAGGGGGATGGATTGGTCAGCTCGATGAAGCTGGCGATGCCGATGCCGCGATGAATGCCCTTCTCGCGAAGCGCCTTCTGTTCGGCGCGCAGGGCCTCGTAGTCCATCGCCTCGACGAGGGCATCGAGGCTTCTGTGATGGGAGAGTCCCTCGAGCTTCAGGCCCGCGGCCGTGGTCAGCGGATAGGCATCGTCGGCGATCAGATTGCGGCGGCGCAGTTCGATCGGGTCGATGCCCATCTCGGCCGCCGCCTTGTCGACGAGCCCTTCGGTGATCGCCACGGCGACCGGATGGCCGACCGCCCGATACTGGGCGCAGATGCCCTTGTTCTGGAAGACGACCGACGTGCGGCAGCGGTAATGGTCGAAGACGTAAGGGCCGCCGATCAGATTGGTGACCTGCAGGCCCTCGACGGCCGAGGTGCGCGGATAGATCGAATAGGGTCCGATGCCGGTCCAGTCGTCGACGTCGAAACCGAGGATCTTGCCGCTCTCGTCGAGCGCGATCCGCCCGGTCGCCTCGTGATCGCGGGCGTGAATGTCGCCGATGAAGGCTTCCATGCGGTCGGAGGTGAACTTGACCGGCCGTTCCATGATCTTGGCGATGGCCGCGGTCGCGACCTCGTCCGGATAGACGTGGACCTTCACGCCGAAGGAGCCGCCGACATCACCGCAGACGACGCGCACCCGGCTTTCCGGGATGTCGAGGTGGCCGGCGAGGAGCAGCTGCAACATGTGCGGCGCCTGGTTCGAGACATGCGCCGTCATCTCGCCGTCGCCGGCGTTCCAGTCGACCAGGATGACGCGCGGTTCCAACGTCACGCCCGTGTGGCGCGCGGTCTTGAACGACGCCTCGACGACCTTGTGCGCTTCGGCGAAGATCCGGTCGACCTCGCCTTTCTCGTTGGCTTTGCGGAAGCAGAGATTGTCGCCGAGCGCCTCGTGCAGGACGGGCGTATCCGGATCGAGCGCGGTCCGGATGTCGGTGACGACGGGCAGTGGTTCGAACTCGACCTCGACGAGTGCGGCGCCGGCTTCCGCGTCGGCGCGCGTCCGGCCGACGACCGCGACGACCGGTTCGCCCACCCAGCAGGCGCGGTCGAGAGCGAGCGGATGCTGCGGCGGGGTCTTCATGCCTTCGAGATGGAGAAGCTTGCCTTCCCAGGGTGTGCAGACCTCGGCAAGATCGCGTCCGGTGAAAACCCGCAGGACGCCCTTCAGCGTCTCGGCTTCACCCGTTTCGATCGCGCCGATCCGCGCATGCGCATGGGGGCTGCGCACGAAGGCCACATGGACCATCCGCGGAAGCGTGATGTCATCGACATAGCGGCCGCGCCCGGCGACGAGGCGGCCTGCATTCGGCCGGGGGACCGTGCGGCCGATATAGCTGTTCGGTCGGTTCGGATCGTCGAAACGGATGGTCATCAGCTTCTCGCTCCGGCACGCGCTTTGGCTACGGTCTCGCCGGCGCGTGAACGCGCCCCGGTTTCGTCGGCGCGCTGGCGCGCCACGGTCTCGATCGCGTCGACGATAGCCTCGTAGCCGGTGCAGCGGCAGTAGTTTCCCGACATGTGCTCGCGAATGGTCTCGCGGCTCGGCACCCCCTCCGCCTCGACCAGCGCCTTCGCCGAGGCCAGCATGCCCGGCGTGCAGTAGCCGCATTGCAGCGCGTTGCGCTCGACGAACGCTTTCTGGAGATCGGCGATCACGCCCTTTTCGGTCAGCCCCTCGATCGTCCAGACCTCGCATCCCTGCAACTGCGCAGCGAGCGTCAGGCAGCCGCGCACCGTAGAATCGTCGACGAGGATCGTGCAGGCACCGCAGACGCCGTGCTCGCATCCGACATGCGAACCGGTCAGGCCGAGATCGTGACGCAGGACGTCGATCAGATGACGGCCGGCCGGCACCGTCAGCTCCACCGCTTCGCCGTTGATCGTCATTTCGAGGTCGATCCGGCTCTGGAAACTGTCCGTCATCAGCCCACTCCAAGGTCTATCGCGATCCGGCGCAACAGAACGCCGGCAAGGTGGCGGCGATAGGCAGCGCTCGCCTGGGTGTCGCTGGTCGGATCGACGTCCGTCGCCAGGGCCGCGACCGCACCGTCGATGTCGCCGCCGTCGAGAGCGGCCATGGCACCCTCGCAGAGAAGCGGGCGGTCGCCGAGCGCGAAGGCGCCGATGCGATGGCGGCCGTCGCGCCTGACGACGGCAAGGCCTGCAAGCGCATAGTCGCCGGACCGGCGCGCGGCCTCGCGGATCACGTGCCGCTCGCCGTCCGCCGCCATCGGCACGGCGATCGCGGCGAGGATTTCGTCGTCCGCCCGCGCCGTTTCGAACAGTCCGAGAAAGAAGTCCTGGGCCGCGACTTGGCGGGTTCCGTTCGGCCCTTCCAGAATGATCGTCGCGTCGAGTGCGATGGCACAGGCCGGGTACTCGGCCGCCGGATCGGCATAGGCCAGGGAGCCGCCGATGGTGCCGCGATTGCGGATCGCGTCATGGGCGACCAGTGGCGCGGCTTTGGCCAGCAGCGGTGCATGCTCTGCGATCAGCGGGTCGCTGGCGATGTCCGCATGGCGCGTCAGCGCGCCGATGATCAGCCGGTTGCCATCGATTCTCGCGCCGCGCAATGCGCCGATCCCCGCGATGTCGATCAACATGTCGCCGGAGGTCGTGCCGAGATTGAGCGCCGCGATGAGGCTCTGCCCCCCCGCCAGAAGGCGCCCTGCCCCGTTCGCCTCGGCGAGCAGCGAAAGCGCATGCGACACCGTCTCGGCGCGCGTGTAGCCTCCGATGGAAGCCTTCATGATCATCTCCTCCCGAGGACCCTCCCAGGCCCAAATGATCGATCGATCTTGTTCATCGATCGATCATTAAAGCGTATATTGCGTCAGATCGGCCGTTCGATCAAGGAGGGGCGGCGACGGAAACGAATGGAATCGCGATGGGTGGAACGGAACCGGCCGAAGCACGGCCCGAAATCGATCGACGGCGCCTTCCACCGGAGGAACGCCAGCAGCAGATCGTCGACGAGGCGGTGCGTTTCTTCGCCGAGGTCGGTCTCGACGGAAAGACCCGCGAGCTTGCAAGGCGCCTCGGGGTGACCCAGTCGCTGATCTTCAAATATTTCGAAACCAAGCAGGATCTGATCGAGGCGGTCTATGGCCGCGTCTATCTGGAGCGCATCTCTCCGGATTGGCCGACGCTGATCTGCGACCGGTCACGGCCGATCGGCGAGCGCATGTCGATCTTCTATCGCGACTATGGCAGTCGCATCTTCGACCACGACTGGATGCGCATCTTCATGTTCTCCGGGCTTGCCGGGGCGGAGTTGAACAAGCGCTATCTGACCCATCTGAGCAAGACGCTGCTGGAGCCTCTTCTGAAGGAAATTCGCGTCGCCGCGTCGAGCCCTTCAGAGCCGACGCTGGAAGATCTGTGGTCGCTCCACGGCGGCATCGTGTATCTCGGCATACGTCAGCACATCTACCGCATGCCGACACCGGAGGATCCCCAGCACGAGATCGACCGCGCCATCGGGCGCTTCCTCGGGTCGTTCGACGTCGAAGGACCATGACGGGGACGACGGGGCCTAAAGTCGAGATCCCTCGCCTTGTCGCGGGGCGGATCGCCGCGAGTCCCCTGGCTCGCTTGGCGATCCTCCCATACCCAGCGCTGTCCCCGCCACCGATCACGTCGCCCCGTGCAGCACCCACGTCCTGTGCACGAGCTTGTCGGTGTAGGAACGGTTCTCCGCCCGCTTGCGGGTGAGAGCGAGGATGAAGCCGGCGGACATGGCGATCGCCAGCATCGACGAGCCGCCATAGGAGATGAAGGGCAGCGTCATGCCCTTCGCCGGCATCAGTTGCAGGTTCACCGCCATGTTGATGATCGACTGCAGGCCGAAGATGAAGACGAGGCCGCAGATCGACAGGCGCACGAAGGGATCGCGCTGCTTCAGCGCCGTGGAAAGCCCGCGCAGGACGACGAAGGCGAAGAGCGTCGCCAGGACCATGCAGGCGATGATGCCGAATTCCTCGGCGAGAACCGAGAAGGCGAAGTCGGTGTGGCTGTCCGGCAGGAGCCGCTTCACCGTTCCCTCGCCCGGTCCCTGGCCGAGCCAGCCGCCGTTGAGGATCGCCTCGCGCGCCCGGTCGGTCTGGAAGGTGTCGCCCTCGCCGGTCCAGAACCGGTTGATGCGGCTCGCCACGTGGTCGAACATGAAATAGGCGCTCGCCGCGCCGGCAAGGCCGACGCCCCCGAGCATGACGATCCACAGCCAGGAGAGGCCGGCCATGAAGACGAGCCCGCCCCAGGCGCCGGCGACGAGCATGGTCTGGCCGAGATCGGGCTGGGCGACGAGCAGCGCCGTGACGATCAGGAGCAGGATCAACGCGTAGAGATTGCCCGGCACGTCGGCGCGCTTGACCTTTTCAGCCAAAAGCCAGGCGCAGATGACGATGAAGCAGGGCTTCATGAATTCCGACGGCTGGATGTTGAGCGGGCCGAAGTCGATCCAGCGCCGGGCGCCCTTGATCTCCGTTCCGAAGAACAGCGCGGCGATCATCAGGATGATTGCCCCGATAAGGATCAAGAAGGAGGCTCGCCGCACGCCGCGGGGCGACAGCATGGAGGTGGCCAGCATCACCAGGACCGAGGGGGCGAGGAAGAGCGCGTGCCGCTTGACGAAGTGGAACGGCTCGAGCCCGATCCGCTCGGCGACCGGCGGACTTGCCGCAAAGGACAGCATGAAGCCGGCGACCAAAAGGATCAGGAAGGCGGCGAGAAGCCACTTGTCGACGCTTCGCCACCAATCCGTGAGAAGCGTCGCCGTCTCCCGCCTCGTCACTGCACTCATCATCGGGCTTCTCCGCCGATCTCCTCGATGCCCGGCAGCCCTGCCACCGCCGCGCGGAAAGCATCGCCCCGAACCTCGAAATTCCGAAACTGATCGAAGCTCGCACAGGCCGGAGACAGGAGAACCACGCAATCCTCTCCGGCCGCCTTCGCATCGGCCGCCGCATGTTCGACGGCGACCGATAGTGTGCCAGAGATTTCGTAAGGAATTCGTTCACCAAGAGTGGCGGCGAAGGCGGGAGCCGCCTCGCCGATCAGATAGGCCTTGGCGATGCGCGGAAAATACGGCTTCAGAGGCGCGATGCCGCCTTCCTTCGGAAGGCCGCCGGCAATCCAGTAGATGCGCTGAAACGCCGCCAGCGCCGGCGCCGCGGCATCGGCGTTGGTCGCCTTGGAATCGTTGACGAAGAGGACCGGGCCGGCGCGGCCGACCTGCTCCATGCGATGGACGAGGCCGGGAAAGCTCGTCAGGCCTTTGGTGATCGTCTCGTCGTCGATGCCGAGACGGGTCAACGCGGCGACTGCCGCGGCGGCGTTCTGGGCGTTGTGGCGCCCGCGCAGGGAGCCGATGGACGACAGATCGAATCGCGCCTCGGCGAAGCCCTCCATCCTTCGGACGAGGCTCCTGCCGTCGAAGCCGACACCACGATCGAGAACGGCGGACTGCGAGATCCGGGTCACGTCCCTGCCGTCGGAGGCGAGGCCCTCGGCAATGTGCCGGCAGGGCTCGGTGTCGATGCCGATCACCGCCATCTCGGCATTGGCGACGAGCCGGGCCTTGATCGCGGCGTAATTGCCCATGCTGCCGTGACGATCGAGATGGTCGGGCGACAGATTGAGGAGAAGGCCGACGGTCGGCTCGATCGATGGCGCCAGATCGATCTGGTAGGACGAGCACTCGACGACATAGTGGCGCTCGGGCGTCGGCGGATCGAGGGTGAGGACGGCGACGCCGATATTGCCGCCGAGCTGGGTATCCTTGCCGGCGACCCTCAGACAGTGGGCGATCAGCGCCGTCGTCGTCGATTTGCCGTTGGTGCCGGTGATGGCCACGAACGGCGCCGCGGGGGCTCGCGCCCTTCGCTCGCGGGCGAAGAGTTCGATGTCGCCGATGACCGGCACCTGATGGATGCGGGCGAGATCGACGCTCCAATGCGGCCTCGGATGGGTGAGCGGCACACCGGGCGACAGGACGAGCGCGGACAGCCGCGTCCAGTCGGCACCCCTGAGATCACCCGTCCCGATGCCGGCCTCTGCCGCCTTTTCGACGCTGGCCGGATTGTCGTCGAAGGCGAGAACGTCGGCGCCGCCGGCGACGAGCGCCTCGGCCGTGGCAAGGCCCGATCCGCCGAGGCCGAAAAGGGCGACACGTTCACCGGCGAGGCTGGTGACGGGAATCATCTCGTCTCACTCATCTCAGTTTCAGCGTCGACAGACCGACGAAGGCAAGCATGAAGGCGATGATCCAGAAGCGTACCACCACTTGGCTTTCCGTCCAGCCGAGCTTCTCGAAATGGTGATGGATCGGCGCCATCAGGAACACGCGCTTGCCCGTGAGCTTGAAGGACGCGACCTGGATGATCACCGACATCGCCTCGATCACGAAGAGCCCGCCGATGATGGCGAGGACGATTTCGTGCTTGGTGGCGACGGCGATGGCCCCGGTCATGCCGCCCAGCGCCAGGGAGCCGGTGTCGCCCATGAAGATCGCCGCCGGCGGCGCGTTGAACCACAGGAAGCCGAGGCCGGCGCCGATCACCGCGCCGCAAAGGGGCGAGAGCTCGCCGGTGCCGGCGACGTAGTGGATCTGCAGGTAGTTGGAAAAGTTCACGTTGCCCGAGATGTAGGCGATCAGACCGAAGGCGGCGGCGGCGATCATGATCGGCACGATGGCGAGGCCGTCGAGCCCGTCGGTCAGGTTGACGGCATTGGCCGCCCCGACGATGACGAAAGCGCCGAAGACGACGTAGAACAGGCCGAGGTTCAGCAGCACTTCCTTGATGAAGGGGAAGGCGAGCGAGGTCGCGAAACTGTCCGTCCCGGCATAGACGATCGCCCCCACGGCGAGGCCGGCTATGACGAATTCCAGCGCCAGTCGCGCCCGGCCGGAAAAGCCGAGGTCGCTCTGCTTCGTCACCTTCAGATAGTCGTCGTAAAAGCCGATGGCGCCGAAACCAATCGTAACCAGCAGTACCGTCCAGACGTAGATGTTGCGCAGGTCCGCCCAGAGCAGCGTCGAGACGATGACGCTGGACAGGATCATCAGCCCGCCCATGGTCGGCGTACCAGCCTTCTTGAAGTGGGTCTGCGGTCCGTCCGCACGGATCGGCTGGCCGCGGCCCTGTCGCAGCCTCAGGGCGGCGATGATCGCAGGCCCGAACAGGAAGACGACGATGAAGCCGGTGATCATCGCCGCGCCGGTGCGGAAGGTGATGTAGCGGAAGACGTTGAAGAGCGGGACGGTGTCGGCGAATTCCGCCAGATAGGCCATCATTTGGCCTCTCCCGAGGTCTTCTCCGCCATCGCGGGTCCGCGCTCGGCGGAGGGTCTATCCGCCCCCGTCTCATCTTCGTGGCGTGACAGCAGGGTTTCGACCAAGCGGGAAAATCCAATACTCTTGGAGGCCTTCACCAGGACGACGTCGCCGTCGCCCATGGTGCTTTCGAGATCGGCGAGGAGTTGGTCACTGCTCTCGTGCCACCGGCAGACCAGCGAGCCCGCCAGGGCCGCGTCGAGTGCCTTCATCTCTTCGCCGGCGAGAAATACCAAATCGGTCTTCGCCGCAAGGACGTGTTCCTTCAGCGCGGCGTGCAGTTCACCCGAAGACGTGCCGAGCTCCAGCATGTCGCCGAGGACGGCGATGCGCCGGGCGCCTTTGCCCGGCTCGGCCCGCGACAGGACTTCCAGGGCAGCGCGCATCGAGGCGGGATTGGCGTTGTAGCTGTCGTCGACGAGCGTGACTTTGCCGCCGCCGGGGAGACTCAGGCTGTGGCGGGCGCCCCTGCCCTTGACGGCGCGCCACCCCGCCAGCGCCGAGGCGACCTTCTCGACGTCGGCGCCGATGCGATGACACGCGCCGAGAACGGCGAGAACGTTCTGAGCCATGTGGCGGCCGGGCGTCGCCAGCGAGAAGCGCAGCGGCTCGCCGGCGATCTCCGCGTCGACCTTGGCGCCCTCGCGCGTCGCCTCGTAGGCGATCAGCCTGAAATCGGCGCCGGCACCCTCGCCGAACGTCACGATATTGGCGACGCCTGTCTTGCGGGCATAGTCGGCGAGCAGGCCGCATTTCGGATCGTCGGCATTCAGGATCGCCGTGCCGCCCGGCACCACGCCCTCGAAGATCTCCGCCTTCGCCTCGGCGATCTCGTCGAGGTCGCGGAAATGGCCGAGATGGGCCGGCGCGATCAAGGTGACGATGGCGACGTCGGGACGAACGAGCTTGACCAGCGGGCGGATCTCGCCCGGATGGTTCATGCCGATCTCGAAGACGGCATAGCTCGTCTCGGCCGGCAACCGGGCGAGGGACAGCGGGACGCCCCAGTGATTGTTGAAGGAAGCGGCGCTCGCATGGACGCTGCCGACTGCGGCAAGGCCGTGGCGCAGCGCTTCCTTGGTGGTGGTCTTGCCGACGCTGCCGGTCACCGCGACGATCTTCGCCTTGGACCGCGCACGGGCGGCCTCGGCGAGCCGGGATAGCGCCTTCAGGACGTCGTCGACCACCAGCATCGGGATCTGCACCCGGCCGAGGGCCGGCAGCTTCTGCTCGGCGACGACGGCGATGCCGGCACCGGCCCGTTGCGCGGTCGACAGGAAATCATGGCCGTCGAAGCGCTCGCCCCTGATGGCGAAGAAGGCTTCGCCACTTTCGAGGCTGCGGGTATCGATGGAGATACCGGTCACGCCCTCGGGCAGATCGCCCATCGGGCGCGCCTGCAGCGCGTCGATGAGGACGGCCGTCTCCCAAAGCAGTTCCGTCATCCATGAAGCTCCGCAATCGCCGCCCGCACTTCCGCGTGGTCACTGAAAGGCTGCGTCACCTCGCCGATCTTCTGGCCGGTTTCATGTCCCTTGCCGGCAACGATCACGGTGTCGCCCGGCGCCGAGCCGTGGATCGCCTCCCGGATCGCCAGACGGCGATCGCCGACCTCCCTCGCGCCCGGAGCGGCGGCCATGATCGCGGCGCGGATCCGGGCAGGATCCTCCGAGCGGGGATTGTCGTCGGTGACGATGACCACGTCGGCGAGACGCGTCGCGATCTCGCCCATCATCGGACGCTTGGCCCGGTCCCTGTCGCCGCCGCAGCCGAAGACGACGACGACACGGCCGGTGGTGAAGGGGCGCACCGAGGTGATGACGTTTTCCAGCGCCTCGGGCTTGTGGGCGTAGTCGACGAAGACCGGAACGCCGACCGCCGTGGTGCCGGCGAGTTCCAGCCGCCCGCTGGCGCCCTTCAGCCCTTCGAGCGACATCAACGCGTCCTCGACGGGAACCCCCGTCGCGATCGCGAGGCCCGCGGCGACCAGCGCATTGGCCATCTGGAAGCTGCCGGCGAGCGGCAGGACGATGCGGTGGATGCGGCCCTCGGCCTCGATCTCAGCGATCTGCCGCGAGCGTTCGTGTTCGAGCCGCTTCAGCTTGAGGAAATCGCCCTTGCGGCCGACCGTCATCACCTTGGCCGACGTCCCTGTCGCGACCTCGATCGCCCGGCCGGACCAGGCGTCATCGGCATTGACGACGGCCGCGCCGCCGCTCGGCAGAAGCGCCGTGAACAGCCGCATCTTCGCCTGGAAATAGCTCTCGGCATCCGGGTGGTAGTCGAGGTGATCATGGCCGAGATTGGTGAAGGCGGCGGCGCTGAGGCGGACGCCGTCGAGCCGGCGCTGGTCGAGACCGTGGCTCGACGCTTCCATCGCGGCGTGGGTGACGCCGTCGGCGGCCAGGCCCGAAAGCAGCTCGGCGAGTTCGATCGGATCGGGCGTCGTCAACGTGCCGTCGATCGTGCGGCTCGGCGAGACGACGCCGGTGGTGCCGATCGAGGCCGCGGCGTAGCCGGCCTTCTCCCAGATCTGCCGCGTGAAGGTGGCGATGGAGGTCTTGCCCGCTGTGCCGGTCACGGCGACGAGACATTCGGGCTGTGGACCGTAGAACCGAGCCGCCATGACGGCGAGCGTGTGGCGCGGATCGGCGCTGCGAACGATCGGAAGCGGCGAGGCGACGCTCGCCCCCTCGGGACACAGAAGCGCCGCCGCGCCTTTCGCCTCGGCATCCGCGACGAAGGCCGAGCCGTCGACCTTCGTCCCCGGCAATGCCGCGAAAAGCGCGCCGGGCTGCACCTTCCGCGAATCGGCGGTCAAGGATGTGACGTCGGGGTCGGTACCGCCCTCGATGGCGCCGAGCCCCTGTGCCAGAAGGGAGAGCTGCATCGACCTTGTCCTTGCGCGGTCAGACGCCGGCATCGAGCCGGCGGAATGACCCGTCTTCTAGAGCCTAATACGAGACGAGCAAGGACTTTCCGGTCTCCCCGAATTCGGGATGGACACCGAGGAAGGTCGCCGACCGTCGGATGATGTTGCCGGCCATGACCGCCGCGTTCATGCCGGCGGTCGCGTAATACTTGCCCTTTTCCGCCTTCGGCTCGTCGATGACGGTCAGGACGATGTAGCGCGGATGGTCGATCGGGAACGACGCCAGGAAGGCGTTGAACTTCTTGGTGTCGGAGTAGCGGCCCTGCACCACCTTGTTGGCCGTGCCGGTCTTGCCGCCGACCCGGTAGCCCTTGATGTCGGCGTTGTTGCCGGAGCCGCGCTGGTCTGCGACGTTGAGCCGGAACAGATAGCGCATCTCTTCGCTGGTCTTCTCGGAGACGACGCGTTCGGCGATCGCATCGGCCTCCTCCTTGCTGCGTGGCAGGAAGGTCGGCGGGATGAGCTTGCCGCCGTTCATCAGGGCAGCAGCCGCAACGGCCGTGTTCATGGGAGTCGTCGAGACGCCGTGGCCGAAGGAAATCGTGATCGAGTTGATCAGCTTCCAGACCTTCGGCTGGGTCGGAGTCGCGACCTCCGGAAGCTCGGTGTCCCACTTGCTCAGCAGGCCGAGCTTGGTCAGGAACGCCTGGTGCCCCGGAATGCCGACCTTCTCGGCCTCCTGCGCCGTGCCGATGTTGGAGGAATAGATGAAGATCTCCGGCACCGACAGGACGCGGCGCTTGCCGTGGAAGTCGCTGATGGAGAAGCCGCCGATGCGGATCGGCTTCGTGGCGTCGAAGGAATCGGTGAGCTTCACCTTGCCGGAGTCGAGCGCCATCGCGGTGGTGAAGGTCTTGAAGGTCGAGCCCATCTCGTAGAGGCCCGCCGACATGCGGTTCAGCCGGTTCTTGTCGAGCGCCTGGGAGGGGACGTTCGGGTCGTAGTCGGGCACCGAGGTCATGGCGACAACCTCGCCGGTCTCGACGTCGAGCACGATGCCGCCGGCGGCCAGCGACTGGTAGCGCTGCATGGCCTGCTCGATCTCGTCCTGGACGATGTGCTGGACCCTGAGGTCCATCGAGAGCTTCACCGGCGTCAGGTCGGTTTCTGTGGCAAGACCGGAATTCTGCAGGGCCCGGAAGCCCTGATCGTCGATCCACTTCTCCATCCCCGCCGTGCCCTGGTTGTCGACGTTGACGTGGCCGACGATGTAGGCGGCGGTGCTGCGCCCGGGATAGAAGCGGCTCTTCTCCGAGCGGAAGCCGACGCCGGGAATGCCGAGATCGAGGATCGCCTGCTTCTGGCCGGGGGTGAGCTCGCGACGTAGCCAGACGAATCCCTGCTCGCCCGACAGCTTCTTGTAGAGCCACTTCGGATCGAGATCGGGAAGCACCGTCAGCAAAAGCTCGCTCGCCTCGTCGGCATCGATGACCCGGCGCGGCTCGGCGAACAGCGAGAAGGTGGTGATGTCGGTCGCCAGCACCCGGCCGTCACGGTCGAGGATCTGCGGGCGGGCGCTCATGATCGGGTTGGAGCGGAAATAGGTGGCCGTCTCGCCAGGGGCGACGCCCCATTCGACGAGCCGCGCACCGATGACGATATAGACCGCGGCGAAGAGACCGATCGCCAGCGCGAAGCGGCCGGAACTCTGCGGCGCATCGCGCCCCGGCCGTCGGCGGCCAGGGATGCGTGCCGCCCGGCTGGAGCCGGTCTCGCCGGCGACGGGTGCGGCCGGACGGGACGTGCGTCTCAAGGCGGAGATGAAGCGCTTCATGGCTGGCTCGTCCCGGTGTTGTAGGCAAGGCGCCCTTCCTGGGGGATGGGCGCGGGAAGCGGCACGGCTCGCGGTGCGGGAAGTTCGTCGGGCTCGACGATCTGCTCGGGACGGATCGGCTTCAGCTGCAGCTCTTCGGCATAAATGTCGACGAGCCGCTGCAGACGGCCGGGCTGCTCCAGAAGCGTCCAGTCCGCCTCGAGCAGCGAGATCGTCTCCTTCTCGAGCGCGATCTTGCGATCGACCTTGGACACCTCGGCTTCGAGCAGCTCGGCTTCGTGCTTGATGTCGTAGGTATAGGCGGCTGCCCCCAGCATGGCGGCGATCAGGAGGGCGTTGAGTGTCTTCAGCACGGCTTACGCTCCGGTCTCGGGCAGGTCGACAAGGCTCGGCAGTCCAGCGAAGTCGAGGGCCTCCGCCGGCTTGCGCGGCGCCTCCGCGGTCCGGATGCCGGACCGCAGTTTCGCCGAACGCGCCCGCGGATTGCGGTCGGCCTCGGCCTCGCTCGCCGCCACCGCCTTGTTGCTGGCGGAAAAGGTGATCGCGTGGAGACCGACATTCGGCAGGTGCCGCGAGCCCGAAGGCTGCGTGGCGCGATCCTTGAGGAAGCGCTTGACGATCCTGTCCTCCAGCGAATGGAAGGTGACGACGACGAGCCGACCACCGGGCTTGAGGACCTTTTCGGCGGCGACGAGGGCCCGGGCGAGTTCGCCCAGCTCGTCGTTGACGAAGATGCGCAGCGCCTGAAAGCTGCGGGTGGCCGGGTCGATCTTGTCCTTGGGCGAGCGCCCCACTACGCCGGCGATCACCTGAGCGAGATCCAGCGTCCGCTCGAACGGCCGCTCGCCGCGCCGCGCGACGATCGCCCGGGCGATCCGGCCGGCCTGGCGCTCGTCGCCGAGGAAGCCGAGGACGCGCGCGAGATCGCCGACCTTCAGCGTGTTGACGACATCCGCGGCAGTGGCGCCATGGCTGCCCATGCGCATGTCGAGCGGTCCGTCCTTCTGGAAGGAGAAGCCGCGCTCGGCCTGGTCGATCTGCATGGAGGAGACGCCGATGTCGAGAACGACGCCGTCGACGCCGCCGGGCGCCCGTTCGGCGGCGACGCGATCGAGCTCGGAGAAGCGGCCCTCGACGAGGGCGAGACGACCGGCGTGCTCGCGCAGCAGGGCCTGCCCCGCGGCGATTGCCGTCGGATCGCGATCGATGGCGACGACGTTCGCACCGCGCTCGAGGATCGCCCGACTGTAACCGCCGGCGCCGAAGGTGCCGTCGACGATGATGGCGCCAGTGGCCGGCGCAAGCGCGCCGACCACTTCTTCCAAAAGCACCGGAACATGACGGACTGGTCCGCCAACGCCGGGATCCTCGGTCCCTTCGTCGCCCGCCATTATTCCGGTGTCTCGGTGGAGACCGAAGCCCCCCGACCCCCAGTCAGCTTCTCCCGCAACCGGTCGCGCAGCGCTCCTCGCACCGCATCGAAACGCTCCGGTTCCCAGAGCTGGAACGTGTCCTTGATACCGACGAAGGTGACGCGGTCCGCGATCCCCGTGTGGGACCGAATGAAATCGGTCATCAGGATACGCCCCTCCGTGTCGGTCTTCAGATAGGCCCCGTCGCCATAGGCGTAGAGCGCCATCTCCTGATAGAGATCGCTGAATGGATCGAGCGCCTCCATCTGCTTCTCGAAATGCTCCATCATCTCCGGCCCACCGACGTTGATCGCCGGCTGCGAGAGCGCGCGCATGGCGAACAGCTCGCGAATGCCGCGGCGCTCGATCACCTGGCGAAACTGCGAGGGAACGGACACCCGCCCCTTGGAATCGACGTTGTGGACGTAGCTTGAGAGGAAGCGGTCCATCGACAACTACACGATCCACCTTGCCAGGCATCCCGACCCCCGCATCCACCCGATGGAAGGCACAACACAATTCCCCGGCCAAGGCTTGCGACGAAGCCCCACCCGCTTCTTCCGACGGCCGGAAGCACGACACGCTTTGCTTGAATGGAGGCCTGAAACGGCCCGTTGGATATGGCTTTTGGGATAGCATGGGCGTCCGTGGGCGTCAATGGGAAGCGACCTGTCGCGCCGTTCGTTCGAGGAAGTCGCCAGCCTATCCACGAGCCGTTAACGTCCCACTAATATTAACGAATTCCAGCTTGGTCATGGATGCTTCTAATTTGGCTATGGGAACGGTCGCACAGCGCGCAAGGCCTGTGGCACAAGGCCTTCGACACCGCATCGCAGCATGGACGAGCGATGTGACCCGGCCGCGCACGAAATTCGCGAGCCGGCTACGGATCTGGTCGGAGGAGAACACGCGTCGGCAGATCGGCGAGTGAACGTCGACATCTCCGCAGCGCGGATGGCAAGGCCGCACCGGATCGTGGAGGGTGACCCGTCTGGCGGCGGTGTCGCAATTCGGTCAACCGTCTTCGGGCCGAAAAAGCGAAGGGGCGAAGGGGGTGGTGTCAGCCGGCCTGTAAGCCGGGTTCTGTGAGCGGCAAAGCCGCCCGGCGACCATTCCTCTGGGACGGCCCTTGCGGACCGCCTCTAGCAACCCACCCGGACGACTGACCCGGAGAGAGGCCGGCGGTGGGACGAAATCCCACGCCACGTCGTCCCTATTCGGTCTTGCTCCCGGTGGGGTTTACCATGCCGCCGCTGTTGCCAGCGCCGCGGTGGGCTCTTACCCCACCTTTTCACCCTTACCCCGCCAACAGTGCGGCTCGATCGCGAGCTTCGACGCCAAGCCTCGATGGAGGCCGAGCCGTACTGTAGGCGGGGCGGTCTGGTTTCTGTGGCACTTTCCCTGGGGTCGCCCCCGCCGGACGTTATCCGGCACCGTCTCTCCGTGGAGCCCGGACTTTCCTCCCCCGCCGCCTTTCGGCATGTGACGGGAGCGGCCGCCCGGCCGGCTGACGGCCCTCACTCGACCACGGGGCGGCACTTGTCAATTGCCAAGGTGCCGGCGCCAGGATGCCTGCGCCGAGGTACCGGCTCGGGCGAAGGTCATGCGGATCGGACAGGGGCGGCCATCATGCCGTCGTCACGGCCCGAGCGCTGGCCATGGGGCTCGCCGTCGAGCTTGGGAGGGCGGCGATCAACGCATCCAGGGTGCGCACCGTCGAGGCGTCGGCGATGCCGTCGACGCGAGCCGGCCTGAAGTGGCGCTGAAATGCAGCGGTAGCGTGCACCGTCGGGGCATCGAACCGTCCCGTCGGCGCCACCTCGTAGCCATAGGCGGCCAGCCGTCGCTGCCAGGCGGCAACCTCGTCACCCGCGTCGCGCTCGCAAAGGCTGGCCCCCCCGCAGATCGCGGCCGGCCGCACGTAATGGCCGATGCCGGCATGGTGCAGCCGCTCCCAGGGGAATCTCTCGCCCGGATCCTGCTTGCGGGCAGGCGCGACGTCGGAATGGGCGAGCACCCGCTCGGGAAGGATCGGATGGCGGGAAAGGATGTCGGCACAAAGCCGCATCACCGCCTCGATCTGACGGTCCGGATAATCCGGGCAGCCTCCCGCATGGCCCGGATTGACGATCTCGATGCCGAGCGACAGCGAATTGACGTCCGAGACGCCTTGCCAGCTGCCCTGCCCTGCGTGCCAGGCACGATCGGCCTCGCGCACCATCTGGACGATCCGGCCGTCCTCATGGACGACATAGTGGCAGGAGACTTCGCTCGTCGGATCCTGAAGCCAGCGCACCGCCCCCTCGCCGCTGCCCATGCCGGTATAGTGGAGGATCAGCAGACTGGCGCCGCCGAGACAACGACGCGCGTTGAAGTTCGGCGACGGGCGAATTTCGTCGACCAACGACGAATCGCGAATCAAGCCGCTTCTCGCTTGGCGATCTTCGAATAGGCCTCGTTGATCGCCTTCATCCGCTCGGACGCGATGAACATGAACTCGTCGGGAACGCCCCTGGCGACAAGCCTGTCGGGGTGGTTCTCCTTGACCAGCGTCAGATAGCGCCGCCGTGTCTCGCCCGGTGTCGCGTCGTCGTCGAGGCCGAGCACCGCGTATGGATTGTTGGGTCCGGCGATGTGGCGCTCGCGCAGCCGCGTGAAAGCCGCCTCGTCGAGGCCGAAGATCGTCGCGATCTCTTCGATGAAGGCAAGTTCGCGTTCATGCACGAGCCCGTCCGCCTTGGCGATGTGAAACAGCGCGTCGAGGACGTCGCCGAGCAGCTGGCAGTTGCCGTTCTCGTCTTCGCAAAGGGCCCGCAAGCGCGCTGCGTAGACTTCGAAGCCGGCAATGTCCTGATTGGCGATGTCGTAGAGCCGGAAGACGTTTCTCATCTCCTCCGGGGGAATCTCCAGGATCTGCCGGAAGGCGGAAATCTCGGAGGGCGAGACGATGCCGTCGGCTTTCGCCATTTTGGCGGACAAGGCGATGATCGCCACGGAAAAGGCGACCTTCTGCCGGGTCTCCGGATCGCCGGCGAAGAGCGACCTGATGGCTTCCAGGATTGCCCCGAGCGTTGCCCGACCGCCGCCGGACACCGCCTGCAGGAGGGCGCTGAAGGTGGAAAAGATCGCCATCGGCTTTGACCCGTCCGCTTCGCATCTCGGGCGCTTCCGCCGACCGGGCGATGCCCATCGCCCCGGAACGGCTCCCGATCGGAAAGTTAGCGCTGCTTCGACCAGGAGGAAGCGCCGCAGCATTGGACCGCACCGTCGCCCAAGATCGGCCGGGACGCAAACACGATTTCGCTATCGCGCCTCGGTGAGGCTCGGTCAAGCGCATCCCGTCAAGGCCCGGTCAAGTTGCTCATGTTGACTTGGGCCGACATGGTACGCTGGCCGAGCCCGTTCGGGCCCTGGAGCCGGCGGCATGCGCTCGGCCTTGTTCGAGCGCTGGCTCTTACGCAGGGAATTTCGCTTGGCTGATCATAAGGGCTCGTCGACGATGAATGGCTGGAACGATGGACGGGACACGCGGATCGCCCGGCCCGGCCCGAATGCGGCAACCGGCTTGTCGCGCCGCGCCGTCCTCGCGGGCCTCTTCGCCACTGCCGGTCTTGCCGGCTGCCGATCGACGACGATGAGCGTGGAAGGTCTCGGGCTTTCCGA
This sequence comes from Jiella pacifica, assembly GCF_010500815.1. Classification (GTDB taxonomy): domain Bacteria; phylum Pseudomonadota; class Alphaproteobacteria; order Rhizobiales; family Rhizobiaceae; genus Jiella; species Jiella pacifica. Next base: position 452,387 of record NZ_JAAAMG010000001.1, on the reverse strand, counting down.
CTTCTCGGCCGAAGCATCCCATCAATATCCGGTGCATGGCGTCGACGTCGCCAAATATCAGGGCGACATCGACTGGGAGGCGGCGCGCGACGGCGGCGTTTCCTTCGTCTGGATGAAGGCGACCGAAGGCGGCGACCGGCTCGACGACCGCTTCAAGGAATATTGGGCGAAGGCCGCCGCCGCCCGGATCCCCCGCGGGGCCTACCATTTCTGGTACCATTGCCGGCCCGGCAACGAGCAGGCCGAGTGGTTCATCGAAAACGTGCCCAAGCAGCGCGGCGCCCTGCCGCCAGTGATCGACGTCGAGTGGACGCCGTTCTCGCCGACCTGCACCATCCGTCCGCCGCGCGAGGAGATCGTCCGCGAAGTCGGCAAGATGTCGGTCATGCTGGAGCGGCACTACGGCCAGCGGCCGCTCCTCTACATCCCGATCGACGTGCATCGCGAGCGGCTGGTGGGAGCATTCCCGAACCACGAATTCTGGCTCCGGGCCGTCGCCGATCATCCGGACAATGTCTACGAGAACCGCCGCTTCCGCTTCTGGCAATACACCGCCACCGGGAGCGTCCCGGGGATCAGGGGTGACGTCGACCGGAACGCGTTTGCGGGAACGCGAGACGACTGGGTGAAGTGGCTTAAGGTCAATCTGTCGAAATAGTTCTTCAATCTGCCATCAAGACGCGCTAACGGCGCGATCGAGAACGAGATTTCACCGGAGCCGAACTTCATGACACTTCTGCAGCGTCTGGCCGCCACAATTTGCCTCTTCGCAGCCGGAACGGCGGGCGCCAGCGCCCAGCAGTGCGGCGGCGATTTCGAGACTTTTCTTGAGGGCGTCAGGCAGGAAGCTCTGGCGAAAGGCCTTTCGCAGAGCGCCGTCGATGCGGCGGTGGCGGACATGCGGCTCGAGCCGAAGGTTCTCGCCAGCGACCGCGCGCAAGGCGTCTTCGCCCAGGACTGGCGCCAGTTCGCCACCCGCATGGTCAGCGGCTACCGACTGAAACTCGGCCGGCAGAACATGCAGAAATACGCCAGCGTGTTTCAGCACGTCGAAGCCCAGACCGGCGTCCCCGCCGCAGTGACGACCAGCTTCTGGGGACTGGAGACCGACTACGGCGCGGTGCTCGGCGATTTCGAAACGCTTCCCGCCCTTGCAACGCTCGCCCATGACTGCCGGCGGCCGGAGCTGTTCCGTCCGCATCTGATCGCCGCGATCGAGATCGTCGACAAGGGCTATCTGCGGCCGGAGGAGATGCGCGGCGCGTGGGCCGGCGAGATCGGCCAGACGCAGCTTCTGCCCGAGGAATACGTCGCCTTTGGCACAGACGAGGACAACAATGGCAGGGTCGATCTGCGCAAGGACACCGCCGACGTCCTGATGACCACCGGCAAGTACATCGCCTCGCTCGGCTGGCGCCGGGGCGAGCCGTGGCTCGAGGCGGTGAAGGTCCCCTCAGACTTTCCCTGGGACCGTGCCGCGCTGGTCAACAAGGAGCCCCGCTCGAGTTTCGCGTCTCTCGGCGTCACCAAGGCCGACGGATCGCCGCTCGAGAACGACTCGCTGTCCGCGGCACTGATCCTCCCGATGGGACGAAACGGACCGGCCTTCCTCGCCTTTCCGAACTTCGACATCTATCTCGCCTGGAACAAGTCACTCGTCTACTCGCTGACGGCCGGCTATTTCGCCACGCGCCTCGCCGGCGCGGAACCCGTCGACATGGGCAATCCGGCGCCCGGTCTCTCTGTCGATCAGACGAAAGTTCTGCAACAGAAACTCGTCGACAAGGGCTACGACGTCGGCGGTGTCGACGGCATCGTCGGCGAGAACACGCGGGCCGCCGTCCGCCAGGAACAGCTGCGTCTGGGCATGGCTGCCGACGGCTGGCCAACTCCGGATCTGCTGTCTGCAATCTGATACCAGCGGGCGAGGATGCCGACGCATCCGCCCGCTGCACACATCCCGATTTTCGATGCCAGGCCAAACGCTTGTCGAAGATCAGGATCGGAACCAGGAGTCACTTTCAATGCCTTCTGGTATGACGTCGTCGCAACCGCCGCGAGGTTCGTGGCGGCGCGTTCATGCCACTCGCACCGAAGGCCGAACACCGGCTGGGCCAGACGGCTATCGACGCGCAAGTTCGCGACGGTGGGAAAGGACGCGGACGCGACCGCCTCCTGACGTCCCGATGTTCCGGCGGCGAGCCGAGGTCGACGAAGAAAATTCGCAAAATCGATCGTCGCTTCATCCCAACCACCCGGACCGGACGAAGATCACCCGATCTCGCGTCGCAAGGTTGAGAATGTGCTCAGGCATATTCCTCGGTCTCGCAACCGATTTCGATTGTTTACAACTTCAGTCGACCCCAGTCGCTGCGACCAAGCAGGCGCTCGGGCCAATTCAACTTACGCCAACGCTCCGGATTTGATCTGGCGCGCGCGCGATGGGGCGCATTTGATATTAAATATCTACTTTCAATTGCACCAACGACAAACCCGACATCTGTCGTTCTCGACTTCCAACTTTGGCGAACGATGCGATTGGCGAAGTGCAATCGGTTACATGACGCGTTGACGTAAAATTCGATTCATTGTTGTGTTCATAAACACGCCGAAGCGCGGCAGGCAGCGATGGGCTTTTTCGTACCCGACGATACATTTCGCGAGTGGACGCGCCGCGGCAGCAATCGGAAAGCTGCGGGGTCGACGGTGGTTCTCCGCTCTTCAACGATTCGCAGGAGGCGCGCGGTGGAGAAGGTCCGCCGCCTTCCTTCATCGCCGACCGCCGCATGGCTTCAGGCGGCAATCATGTCGGCTCATGACGAGAAGCCCCGGTTGAAGGATCGGGCCGGTCAAGCGACGTCAGCCAGCCGCACTCGGCCGTCGCGGCGCCGAGTCAGGTCCCAGAAACTCCAGCACCTCCCACCACCGAATCGTCACGGAGGCGCCGGCCTCGGCCCGTTCTTGGGAAAACCGGCTCTGGTGCTGGCTGGCATCTCCCGACCGGGGTGCGGCAAATTCGCCCACAACCAATACGAAAGTTGTGCCTCGGCTGCACGGCAAAAGCTCTAAACTTGGGAGGAATGGCAATGATATCCGAGGACACCATGCGGTTGTCGCAGGCTCAAGAAGCTGCACACTTTCTTATCTCCAGCCTGTCCGCCGTGCGCGGCCTCTCGCTCGCTGCCGCGCGGGCCGTGGAAGCTGCCATCTACGCGTGCGACGACCGACTTCAGATACCGGAGCGGGCACTTCCTCCCGCATCCGTCAACCGAAATGCGCTTTTGCATGCTTTGATTTATGCAATTCCTGAGTTAGAGCATGACCGTCCAGAAGCTGCCGCTGCGGTGACTTTGGCAATTAAAATTCTGACCCAACAGTCGATGCAGCGAAACCAATAAGATAGTCGAACGATGCGTAACTCAAAAGCTGCCTCAGATATAGACCGTCAAATCGCCGCCCGCATTCGGCTGGCGCGCCTGGAGACGGGTATGTCTCAAGAAAAACTGGCCGAAGCGCTGGGAATTACTTTTCAGCAGGTCCAGAAATATGAGAAAGGTTTGAATCGAATTTCAGCGGGTCGCCTGCGGGAGATCTCCGATACCTTGGGCCGCGAGGTCACTTGGTTTTTCGAAGAGATGCCGACTTTCGAAGCGTATCCCACGCTGTCGAAGGCCGATCTGCGGATGCTGAAGAACCTGAAGGCCCTCTCCCCAGAGACTCGCCGGGCTCTCGATGCCCTGCTGGCGTCGCTCAACCCCGTGGTTGAAACCACCGAGTGAGATCCGTCTGCCGTTGTCCCGGGACTTATTCGCGGACTATGGCGCCATGAGATGATCGAAAGGTCAGTCGCGAAGCAGGACGGGCTTCGCCGACCTTTCGCCGACCGTTCGAGTGCCATGTCCGGTGGCCTCGTGTCAGGAAAACTTCGCGACGGCAGCGTCGCCAATCCTGAAGCCTACCGTCTGCTCGCCGCGGAAATAGTCCGCCGACAGGCTCCCGGCCACGTGCAACGGCATCGCCGGACCTGACATCAGCAGGTCTCCAAGTTCGCCGCCTGCCGCCTTGAAGGCAATCGCCCGCATCGCAACGCCATCTTCGCCCTTGAGGCGAACCGCGACGTGTCCGTTACCCACGATCCGTGCGTCGATCACCCTGTGCCGCGCCACCGCCAGGAGTGGCATCTCGTGTCCGGAGCCGAATGGCCCTGCCCTTTCCAGCATCTCGTAGAGTGGCATGGTGAGACCGGCGGCGCTGACCGCCCCGTCGATGCGAAGCGCGTCGCTGCGCCTCGCCGCGGCAACGTCCGCCTGCGCCGACGCTTCCAGGAACGCGCGAAGCTCGCCGAGCCGCTCGCGCCGGACCGTCAGCCCCGCAGCCATCGCATGGCCGCCGCCCTTCTCGATGATATTCTGGTCCAGCGCTTGCCGGACGATGCGCCCGAGGTCGACGCCCGTCACCGAGCGCCCGGAACCGGTCCCTTTGCCGCTCTGATCGAACGCGATCGCGAAGGCCGGGCGGCGGTGACGCTCCTTCAGGCGGGCGGCAATGAGACCGACGATACCGGGGTGCCAGTCCTTCGAGGCGGCGACGACCACCGGCGGCCCCTCGCCGGCTCCGATTTCGGCCGCGACCTCTGCGTCGGCCTCCGCCAGCATCCGCGCCTCCATCGCCTGCCGCTCCAGGTTCAGCGCGTCGAGCTGCTCGGCGATGGCATCGGCGGCCGCCTCGTCGTCGAGGCACAGGAGCCGGCTTCCGAGAGCGGCGTCGCCGATCCGACCGCCGGCATTGATCCGCGGGCCGAGCAGAAATCCCAGATGCCCCGAGCGCACCGGGCCGGACAGCCGGGCGACGCGGCACAGAGCCTTCAAACCCGCATTATGCTGGCGGCGCATGACCGCAAGCCCCTGGACCACGATGGCCCGGTTCAGCCCCTTCAGCGGAACGACGTCGCAGACCGTGGCGAGGGCGACGAGATCGAGAAGGCCCATCAGATCGAGCGGCGGCTGCGAACAGCGGCCGCGAAGCAGCCGCTGGGTCGCGACGATCGTCATGAAGACGACCCCCGCCGCCGCCAGATAGCCGAGGCCCGACAGATCGTCCTGGCGGTTCGGATTGACGAGGGCGACGACCCTCGGGATATCGCTGCCCGCCTGGTGGTGGTCGAGGACGACCACGTCGAGGCCGCGGCCGCGGGCGTGCTCGAAGGTCTCGAAGCTCGACGTGCCGCAATCGACCGAGACGAGGAGCGTCGCGCCGGCCTCGGCAAGTTCGTCGATCGCCGGACGGTTCGGGCCGTAGCCCTCGGTGATACGATCCGGTATGTGGATCGCCGGCTCCAGCCCGTAATGGGTGAGAAAACGCGAGAGCAGCGCCGAAGAAGCCGCGCCGTCGACGTCGTAATCGCCGAATATCGCAACCTTTTCACGCCGCAGGATTGCGCGTGCGAGACGCTCTGCCGCCGCATCCATGTCGGTCATGACCGAGGGATCGGGCATCTCGTGACGCAGCTTCGGCTCCAGAAAGCGCGCCGCAAGCGCCGTCTCGACACCGCGCGCCGCCAAAACCCGCGCGACGATGTCGGGCAGGCCGAGCTTTTGCGACATGGCAAGAGCGGCAGCCTCGCCTCTGACGTCCAAGGCACTGACCCAGCGCCGGCCCGACGCGGAGCTCTCGACGCCCAGAAAATGTTGGGTCGTAGTGGGTGGCATTTCGTCTCGACACATCGGACCGGGCCCTTCATAGACCCTGACCGGAGAGTTTTCATCACAGGTCCCGCCCGCCTCGCGGCAGCTGGGTTCGCGCCTCAGACAGGCTCAGCGCGGATGCACGGCCCCCTCGGCCAGATCGCCGACGTGGTGATGCGCCCGCACCTCTCGGATGGTGCGTGAGAACGAGCGCATCAACAGCGTGTGGGTGGTCACGCGGTCACGGTAGAAGCGGACGCCGTCGAGGAGATTGCCGTCGGTGACGCCGGTCGCGGCGAAGATCACGTTGCCCGAAGCCATTTCCTCGGCCGTATAGATTTTGTCGGGATCGCCGACGCCCATCCGCTCGGCGCGGGCGCGCTTCTCGATCGTGTTGAGCTGCAGCCGCCCCTGCATCTGCCCGCCAGTGCAGCGCAGCGCCGCCGCCGCCAGCACGCCTTCCGGGGCGCCGCCGATGCCCATATAGATGTCGATGCCCGTCTCCTCCGGGTCGGTGGTGTGGATCACCCCGGCGACGTCGCCATCGCCGATCAGGCGAATCGCGGCGCCGGCCTCGCGCACGGCGGCGATCAACTGGGCGTGCCGCGGCCGGTCGAGGATGCAGGCGGTCAGATCGGCGACCTTGACGCCCTTGGCGTCGGCCAGAGCCTCGAGGTTCTCGGCGGGCGAACGGCGGAGGTCGACGACCCCCCTGGGATAGCCCGGGCCGACGGCGATCTTTTCCATATAGACATCGGGCGCGTTCAAGAGGCTGCCACGTTCGGCCATGGCGACGACGGCCAGCGAGTTCGGCAGGTTCTTGGCGCAGACCGTGGTACCTTCGAGCGGATCGAGCGCGATGTCGACCGGGACGCCGCCCCGCCCGACCCTCTCGCCGATGAATAGCATCGGCGCTTCGTCGCGCTCGCCCTCGCCGATCACCACCGTGCCGTCGATCTCGATCTGATTGAGCGCCTTGCGCATCGCATCCACCGCCGCCTGGTCGGCCGCCTTCTCGTCGCCGCGGCCGCGCAGCCTGGCCGCGGCGATCGCCGCCTGTTCGGTGACGCGCGCAAGTTCCAGGGAGAGGACGCGGTTCAAATTCTCGCCAAATTCGGCCATGGTTCCGATCATCTGATTCGCCACCCGCTTCATTGCGGTATCGATCCGAGAGGCCGACGGCGTTGGGACCGGCATGACGTCGTCCTTCGCCGGGCTTCTCGACTCGTGGAGGATAGCCCGAAAGTTCCTTTGCCCGCCACGCCTGGTGGCGGGCGGCTGCTCATATGCGCCGATCGCGTGTCGGCCCGATGTCAGCTTGGCCACGCCAGTTCGCGCGAGTTGGAGCGGGGGCTCACGCAGGCGATGATCACGGACGAGGCGCGCTTTCTCACCGAGACCGCAACACCGCGATCTCGAGCGAAGTCGGGCCCGACATGCTGGCGCATGCGCAGGCCCGCCGAAACTGAAGCCGCAGACCCGACGGATGACGAGAGCGGATCGGTCCTTGTCGGTTCTCAGGCAAGCTCAGTCGAGGTCCTCGATGCGGATCATCTGCGGCTCGCCCGAGAGGTGACCATCCCGCGACAGGCCTTCCAGAGCGGCACGGATCGCCGCCTCCGTGGTGTCGTGGGTGACGAGAATGACTGGCGCAGTGCCCTCGCCGGCCCGCCGGTCGGCCTTGCGCTGAACGATCGATTCCAGCGAGATGCCGTTCTCTGCCATGCGGCTGGCGATGGAGGCGAAGGCGCCCACCCGGTCGAACACCGCGAGGCGGATATAGTAGCCGCCCTCATGGGCGCGCATCCGGGCGCGATGATAGGGCTGCAGCCGCGACGGCGGCAGGCCGAGCGTCGGAGGGACGAAGCCGCCGGCGACGTCCATGATGTCGGAAAGGACGGCCGAGGCGGTCGCCGCACCGCCGGCACCGGGCCCGGCGAGCAGGATCGAGCCGAGCAGATCGGAGTCGATCGCCACCGCGTTTGTCACGCCGTCCACCTGGGCGAGCGACGAGCGCGCCGGAATCATCGCCGGATGGACCCGCTGCTCGATGCCGCTGTCGGTATTCAGGGCGACGGCGAGCAGCTTGATGCGATATCCGAGCTCTGCGGCGGCAACGATGTCCGCGATGGTGATCTTCGAGATGCCCTCGATGAAGATGCTCTCCAGCGAGATCTCAGTCCCGAAGGCGAGCGAGGTCAGGATCGCCAGCTTGTGGGCCGCATCGAAGCCACCGATGTCGAAGGTCGGATCGGCCTCGGCATAGCCGAGCGCCTGGGCGTCCTTCAGACAGGCATCGAAGCTGATGCCCTCCTTCTCCATACGTGTCAGTATGTAATTGCAGGTGCCGTTGAGGATGCCGTAGACGCGGCTGACCTCGTTGGCGGACAGCGCCTCGCGCATGGTCTTGATGGCGGGAATGCCGCCGGCGACCGCCGCCTCGAAAAGGATCTCGGTGTCGTTCTCCGCGGCGAGCCGCGCCAGCGCCACACCGTGATGGGCAAGCAGCGCCTTGTTGGCGGTGACGACCGGGATGCCGCGCGAAAGCGCCGCCTCGACCGCCTGGCGCGCCACGCCGTCCGCGCCGCCGATCAATTCGACGAAGGCGTCGATCTCGCCCTTTTCGGCAAGCTCGACCGGATCGTCGAACCAGGCCATGCCGTCGGCATCGAAGCCACGCCCGCGGCTCCTGTCACGGGCCGAGATCGCGGTGATTCGGATCGATCGCCCGACCCGCTCGGCGAGAAGCTCGGCCTTTCGTTCGATCAGCTGCGCCACCTTGGCGCCGACGGTGCCCAGCCCGGCAATGCCGAGCCGCAATTCGCTTTTCATGCCCAACTCGTCTCAAGGCCGCGGGTTCGGACGCTCGTCCGACGCCATCATGCGGCGTAACAATCGCTGGCGAGCCCGGCCCGGCCTCGGGATGGAAACCTTCGCCCGCCAGTCTCGCGCCGAGCGGTGCCTTAAGAACGCGCGCGCAGCGAGACGACGTTCTGCCCCGCTTCGGCGCCGGACGCAAGAAAGCGACGGATGTTGCGGGCGGCCTGGCGGATGCGATGCTCGTTCTCGACGAGGGCGATGCGCACGTGATCGTCGCCATGCTCGCCGAAGCCGATGCCCGGGGCGACGGCGACCTCCGCCTCCTCGATCAGCAGCTTGGAGAATTCCAGCGACCCCAGATGACGATAGGCCGGCGGGATCGGCGCCCAGGCGAACATCGTCGAGGCCGGCGGCGGCACGTCCCAGCCCGCCCGGCCGAAGGATTCGACGAGAACGTCGCGGCGCCGCCGATAGATGGATCGAACCTCGTCGATCGCCGCATCGCCGCTGTTGAGCGCCGCCGTGGCCGCCACCTGGATCGGCGTGAAGGCGCCGTAGTCGAGATAGGACTTCACCCGTGCGAGGGCGGCGATCAGCCGCTTGTTGCCGACCGCAAAGCCGATGCGCCAGCCGGGCATCGAGAAGGTCTTCGACATCGAGGTGAACTCGACCGCGACGTCCATCGCGCCGTCGACCTGGAGAATCGAGGGCGGCGGCACGTCGTCGAAATAGATCTCGGCATAGGCGAGATCGGACAGGACGATGATCTCGTTCTTCTTCGCGAAGTCGACGATCTCGCGATAGAAATCGAGATCGGCGACGTAGGCCGTCGGATTGGACGGATAGTTCAGGATGATGGCGATCGGCTTGGGGATCGAGTGGCGCACCGCCCGGTCGATGGCGGCGAAGAAGTCCCGATCGGGCTTGGCGGGAATGGCGCGGATCGTCCCGCCGGCCATCAGGAAGCCGAAGGCGTGGATCGGATAGGTCGGGTTCGGACAGAGCACGACGTCGCCCGGCGCGGTGATCGCCTGGGCCATGTTGGCGAAGCCCTCTTTCGAGCCGAGCGTCGCCACAACCTCGGTCGCCGGATCGAGCGTCACCCCGAAACGCCGCTTGTAATAGCCCGCCTGGGCGCGCCTCAGGCCGGCAATGCCCTTGGAAGCGGAATAGCGGTGCGTGCGCTGGTCCTGGATGACCTCACAGAGCTTGTCGACGACGAATTGCGGCGTCGGCAGATCAGGATTGCCCATGCCGAGATCGATGATGTCGGCGCCGCGGGCCCGGGCGGTCGCCTTCAGCCGGTTGACTTCCTCGAAGACGTAAGGCGGCAGACGCCGGACTTTGTGAAATTCTTCCATGTCTCTCGTCCTCCGGCGCCATGCCGGGAAATCATGCTACGAAAAATACAATGTGCGAGACTATCGGCGGGAATTATTCGCCCGCCTGGATCTCGCGCAGCACGTCCTCGGGCGACCGGCTCGGCTTCGCCCCGGTCCCGACGGAGACTGCGCTCCGCTCCGGCTTTCTCGCGAGCGCGGTTTCGACGTCCTGCGCCTGCTGACGCTTCAGCCGTTTCAGCCGGGCGATCTCGGCCTCGTAGCCGCGCGTCGACACGCCGCCCTTGCGCCTCGCGGCAAGCGTCTTGGCGCGTTGGTCCTGGGCGGTGACCGAGGCATCGTCGATCTGCGGCGCGGCGGCGTTCGGATAGGCGCCGAGCAGCGGATAGCCGTCCGCTCCCAGGCGCTGGCCGGACCGGCCGTCGGGCCCCGCCGGCTGATAAGCGACCTGCTCTGCCGACATCGGCGCGTCATAGGCCGACTGGCAGCCGGAAACGAAGCCAGCCAGTGCGGCTGCCGCCAGCGCCCGAATCGCCATCTGACCGATCATCCCGTTATGCCCTCTCGACGAAGCGGCCATCCGGATAACCCGCTTCAAATCCGCGACGCGTGTGTCATATCCCAGAGATCGGTCAATTACAAAGAACGCGGCGCCGGTTTCATGGCGTCGTTGCAAGAAAAGCGCTTAGATCGACGCAATCGGTCTGCCGGAGCGGAGCCTGTGACGCCGCCACGCCGACCGAAGCCCTGCGGGAGGAGAAACGACGATGGCCGACAAAGCCAGAGAGCCGGAAGCCGGGCCCTTCGAAGCGAAGGCCGACGAATTCGTGGTCAAGGATCCCGAAGCCTTCGGGCTCAACATGGCCCGCATGCTCGAACAGATCGGCAAGGCCGCCGCCGCCTGGGTGGCGCCCCGGGAGAAGGGCGGCTTCGTCGACGGCGGGCCCGTACAGATTGCCGAGGTCGTCCAGACGCTGTCGCGCGTCTCCGAATATTGGATGACCGATCCGGCCCGGGCGATGGAGGCCCAGACCAACCTTTTCGCCAGCTACATGGGCATCTGGAACAACTCGATCCGCCGGATGGCGGGGGAGATGCCGGAGAGCCCGGTCGAGACGCCGAAGGGGGACAAGCGCTTCGCTGCCGCCGACTGGAACGAGAACCTGTTCTTCGATTTCGTCAAGCAGACCTACCTCCTGACCACCCGCTGGGCCGACGACCTCGTCGAACGCGCCGAGGGGCTCGATCCGCACACGCGCCAGAAAGCGGCCTTCTACGTCCGGCAGATCTCCAACGCGCTGGCCCCCTCGAACTTCGTCATGACCAACCCCGAGCTCTACCGGGAGACCGTCGCCTCGAATGGCGAGAACCTCGTCAAGGGCATGAAGATGTTCGCCGAGGACATGGCCGCCGGCCACGGCAATCTGAAGCTCCGCCAGGCCGACTATACGAAATATCAGGTCGGCCGCGACATGGCGGTGACTCCCGGCAAGGTCGTCGCCGAGAACGACCTTTGCCAGATCATCCAGTATGCGCCGCAGACCGAGACGGTGTTTAAGCGGCCGCTGATGATCGTGCCGCCCTGGATCAACAAGTTCTACATTCTCGACCTCAACCCGGAGAAGTCGCTGATCGGCTGGCTGGTCCAGCAGGGCGTGACGGTCTTCGTCGTCTCCTGGGTCAATCCGGACGAGCGGCACGCCGACAAGGACTGGCAGGCCTATATCGAGGAGGGCATCCGCTTCGGCCTCGACACGGTGGAGAAAGCGACCGGCGAGAAGGAAGTCAACGCCGTCGGCTATTGCGTCGGCGGCACACTGCTCGGCGCCTCGCTCGCCTATCTGCCTGCCAAGGGCGACGACCGGATAAAATCGACCACCTTCCTCACCACCCAGATCGACTTCACCCATGCCGGAGACCTCAAGGTCTTCGTCGACGAGACGCAGCTGAAAGTTCTCGAAAAGGCGATGGACCAGAAGGGCTATCTGGAAGGCTCGCAGATGGCGACGGCGTTCAATCTGCTCAGATCGGGCGATCTGATCTGGCCGTATTTCGTCAACAACTACCTGCGGGGCAAGGAGCCCCTGCCTTTCGACCTTCTCTACTGGAACGCCGACTCGACGCGCATGCCGAAGGCCAACCACCTGTTCTACCTGCGCAACTGCTATCACGAGAACCGGCTGTCGCGGGGCCGCATGGAGATCGGCGGGGTGAGGCTCGACCTCTCCAAGGTGACGATGCCGATCTACAACCTCGCCACCAAGGAGGACCACATCGCCCCGGCGCGCTCGGTCTTCACCGGCTGTTCGGCCTTCGGCTCGAAGGTCGAGTTCGTCCTCACCGGCTCGGGCCACATCGCCGGCGTCGTCAATCCGCCCGCCAAGAACAAGTACCAGTTCTGGACCGGGCCCGCCCCGAAAGACGTCGGCAGCTACGAGGACTGGCTGCTCGCCGCCAGCCAGACCCCCGGCTCATGGTGGAACCACTGGCTCGAATGGCTGACGCCGCATCTCGGCGAGAAGGTCAAGGCGCGCAAGCCCGGTGGCAAAAAGCTGAAGGCCATCGAGGACGCCCCGGGGCGGTATGTGACGGTGAAGTCGTGACGGCGAAACGCAGTGGCATGCAAATCCGTATCTCAGTTGAGACGGATGATCGTCTGAGACGGATGATCGTCGGTTGGCGCAATGCGGGCGGGGCCGCGATTAGGCGGCCGATGACAAAGGCTTGGCCCGCTCGATCCTGGCCCGCTGCTCTGGCGAGTCCATGGCCTGCCACAGGTCGTTTCGGCGCTGGACGTTGAGCCAGAAATCCGGTGTGTTGCCGAAGACGCGGGCGAGAATGAGCGCCGTGGCTGCAGTCACTGTGCGCCGATCGTTGCAGAGCTCGTTCACATGCTTGCGCGGAACGCCCATCGCCTCGGCCAGGGCCGCTTGGGTGAGGCCCAAAGGCTGCATGAATTCCTCGGTCAAAATCTTGCCGACCGTCGCCGGCTTGCGCTTTGTCGTCAGCACCTGACACCTCATCGGTAGGAGTGATCGTCCAGATAAAGATCCGAAGCCTCACCCGAAGCTTCATCCCAGCGGAATACGATCCGCCACCGTTTGTTGACCCGAATCGAGTGGAGGCCCTCCAGCCGGCCGCGCAGCTTTTCGAAATGATTGCTCGGCGGAGAACGAAGATCTCTCTCACTCGTCGCATCGTCGATCATCTGCAGCTTCCGGAAAAGACGATCCTCGATATTGGCGGGAATTTGCTTCGAGTGGAGATCCTCTACGAAAAATGCGCGTAGCCAACCGTTCTTGTCTTGAAGCCGATGATCAAATGCGCCCCCGATCGGAACTATTGTACCGCTCATTGGTACGCTAGTAAAACCCGACATGTGCGCAGCATTCGAATTGCGCCGGTCGGCCCGAGACGCTACATATCCTGGCAGGGTTCGAGGCACCCGCCGTCCGCAGCCGCAAGGCCATGGTGAAGCTTCCGGAACGACACGGTCGAACGCTCGAAACGGGCATCGCTGGCCGGTGGCAATGCGGACTCCCGCCCTTGGCCGTCATGCGATGCCGGAAAGAGCTTTCGCCATGACGACATCCTATACCCCACTCCCCTCCCTGCCCGTCCTGAAGGATCAGGCACGGCGCCTGCGCGTTTCGCTGGAGGCCGCCGGCCAACCGGTCTCCCATTGCCGGGCGCTGGAACTCGTGGCCCACCAGCACGGCTTTCGCGACTGGAACACCCTGCATGCCCGGCTCGGCAACCGGCCTCGGCTGTCGCCCTACACGATCGGCGCGAGGGTCGCCGGCTCCTATCTCGGCCAGCGCTTTTCCGGCGAGGTGATCTCGGCGGGCGTCTTCGAAAGCGATCCGACGCGCATCCGGCTGACGCTGAAATTCGACGAACCGGTCGACGTCGTCACCTTCGACAGCTTCTCGGCGTTTCGGCACCGGGTGAACTGCGTCGTCGACGACACCGGCCGCAGCCGCGAAAAGACCTCGGACGGGCGGCCGCATGTCGAACTCGCCTGGTAGTATCCCGTCCGCGGCATGACCGACATTGACCCGGCGGGGGCGAGGAGCTACCCGCCGGCCATGCACTTCCCCGCCCCGCTGATTCCCGGACGCCTGATCCAGCGCTACAAGCGCTTCCTCGCCGACGTCACCATCGACGGCGAGGACACGCCCGTCACCGTCCATTGCCCCAATCCGGGCGCGATGATGGGGCTGAAGGCGCCGGGCTCGCGGGTCTTCCTGTCGCGATCGGCCAACGCCAAGCGGAAACTGCCGCTGACGCTGGAGATCGTCGAGGCGGACGCCACGCTGGTCGGCATCAACACCGCCCTGCCCAACCGGCTGGCCGAAGAAGCGATCACCGCCGGGCTCGTCCCCGCCCTTGCCGGCCTCGGGCCGGCACGGCGCGAGGTGCGCTATCAGGCGAATTCGCGTGTCGACCTTCTCTACGAAGACATCGACGGGCGGCCGGTCTATGTCGAGGTCAAGAACGTCCATCTGATGCGCCGGACCGGGCTGGCAGAATTTCCCGACTGCGTGACGACGCGGGGCGCGAAGCATCTTCTCGATCTCGCCGCCGAGGTTCGGGCCGGCGGCCGCGCGGTGATGCTCTATGTCGTGCAGCGAGCGGACTGCGACCGCGTTGCCTTTGCCGCCGATCTCGACCCGGTCTATGCAGCCGGCTTCGCGGAAGCACTGCGCCATGGGGTTGAAGCCTACGCCGTTCGGTGCGACATCACGCTGATGGGGATAACTCCCAACCGCACAATTCCGATCGTCGAGCGACCATGACAACCTATCTCGAGGCAGAGGCGAACCCGATCCGCAACACCGGGGCCATCCGCCTCTACGGGCCCGAAGCCTTCGAGGGCATGCGCCGTGCCTGTCAGCTCACGGCCCGCTGCCTCGACGGTCTCGCGGAAATCGTCGCTCCGGGCGTGACGACCCAGGCGATCGACGAATTCGTCTATGATTTCGCCCTCGCCAACGACGCCGTCCCCGCGACGATGAACTATCGCGGCTATACCAAGAGCGTCTGCACCTCGATCAACCACGTCGTCTGCCACGGCATCCCGAACGACAAACCCCTCAAAGAGGGCGACATCGTCAATATCGACGTGACGCTGGTCATCGACGGTTGGCACGGCGATTCCTCGCGCATGTATCCGGTCGGCAAGCTGAAGCGCGCCGCCGAGCGGCTCTGCGAGGTGACCTATCGCGCGCTGCTTCTGGGCATCGAGGCGGTCAAACCCGGCGGCCATATCGGCAATATCGGCGAAGCCATTCAGACCTATGCCGAAAGCGAACGCTGCTCGGTGGTGCGTGACTTCTGCGGCCACGGCGTCGGCAAGCTGTTCCACGACGCGCCCAACATCCTGCACTACGGCCGCCGGGGCGAAGGTCCCGAGATGAAGCGCGGGATGATCTTCACCATCGAGCCGATGATCAATCTCGGCCGCCCGCATGTGAAGATCCTCAACGACGGCTGGACGGCGGTGACCCGCGACCGGACGCTGTCCGCCCAATACGAGCACACGCTCGGCGTCACCGAGGACGGCTGCGAGGTCTTCACCTATTCGCCCGGCGGGCTGGACACGCCGGGCATCGACTTCAAGCGCGAACGCGACACGGCTGAATAGGCCCGGCGGTGGCACCGTCTGGCGACTGGAGCGACGAGGAAGGCCCCGGCGGTGCAGGCCAGGACGGCCTGCCCGGCCTCGACGAGCGCCCCGGCGGACCGCCGCGGATGGCCCCTCCCGGCCACGCGGAAAAGGCCCCACGCCACCACGACGGTCATCGCGACAGGCTGCGCGAGCGATTTTCGACCGCCGGCGAAGAGGCCCTCGCCGACTACGAACTGCTCGAACTCATTCTCTTCCGAACGATCCCGCGCAAGGACGTGAAGCCGATCGCCAAGGCGCTCCTGGCGCGTTTCGGCTCGCTCGCCGAGGTGCTCGGTGCGCCGCAGAGGCGGCTGACGGAAGTCGCCGGGGTCAAGGACGCCGTCGCCCTCGACCTGAAGATCGTCGCCGCCCTCAACCGCCGGGCGATGCGCTCGGCCGTGCGCCAACGCGAGGTGCTCTCCTCCTGGACGGCGGTGCTCGACTATTGCACGGCAGCGATGGCCCACGAGGCGCGCGAACAGTTCCGCATCCTGTTCCTCGACAAGAAGAACGCCCTCATCGCCGACGAGGTACAGGGCACCGGCACGGTCGACCACACGCCGGTCTATCCGCGCGAGGTGGTCCGCCGGGCCCTGGAACTGAACGCCACCGCGATCATCCTCGTCCACAACCATCCTTCGGGAGATCCGACGCCGTCACGCGCCGACGTCGAGATGACCCGGACGATCATCGACACGGCAAAACCGCTCGGCATCGCGGTCCACGACCACATCATCATCGGCAAGAACGGCCATGCCAGCCTGAAGGGGCTCAGGCTGATCTGAGGGAGCGATCGCGAGACTGGTGCCGAAGGAGGCCAAGGCGTCGTGGTTGACGATCAGCCCGTCCTTTTCGGTCCTGCCGCAGGCGGCGGCCATCTCGACGAGGCGGCTGCCAGCCATCGGCGCCGCCATGCCGGCCGCTTTCGGCCGCCTGTCGCGCTCCCAAGCGTCTAGGGGCTGGTGACGGCCTGGCCGGGCTCCACGGGCGTCAGATAAGGGGCGAGATGATCGGGCTCGGGCAGGACGGAGACGATCTTCAACTGGGCGATCATTCGTTCGCGCGATTTCGCCAGATGACTCTTCAGCATTTCGGCCGCGCCATGGATCGCCCCGACCCTCAGGAGCTCGACGACCATGCGCAGCTCCCGGATCGAATGGCGATCACCCGAAAGCCCGACGCTGAACAGCACCTGCTGGGAGGCGCTGATCATGCGGAAGTTGCGCGAGACGAGGGCCCGCAATTCGACGTTGGGTGTGGAGAGGATGGCAAGATCGACGAAAGCGTTGACCAGCTCGAACCATTCCTCGGCATTGACGAGCCTCTTGCCGTTTTCGGTCCGCTCCATCTTTCGTTGAAGCTGGTCCAGAGCGGAGACGTCGATACGGGCCGCGGCTGAGCGGAGCGCCGCGACTTCGAGAATGCCGCGCAGCTCGTATTTGTCCTTGATCGAACGGGCGGTCAGCAAGGCGCTGACCCATCGCGACGTCGACGTTTTCCAGACAAGGCCGCGCTCTTGAAGCCGGCCCAGAATGTCGCGCGCGACCGT
Organism: Jiella pacifica; assembly: GCF_010500815.1. GTDB lineage: Bacteria > Pseudomonadota > Alphaproteobacteria > Rhizobiales > Rhizobiaceae > Jiella > Jiella pacifica. The sequence goes on along the minus strand of NZ_JAAAMG010000001.1, from coordinate 435,323 downwards.
GCGGCTGACATCGAAGTGGTCGGCAAGATCGGTCTCCGTCATCCGATACTGGCCGAAAACGAGACAGGCCAGGATATCGCGCTCCACCGTGTCCTGGATGCGCTGCGAGCCGGGCCGCGCCTTGGCGCCGACTTCGGCGCCGGTCAATTCGAGTTCCGGCAGATCCTCGCGGATCGGACTGACGGTATCGTCGGGCGTGCCGACAAGAAAACCGCGACCGTCGAACCGGTGGATCAGGGACTCGTCCTCGAGGAGCTGCAAGGCGCGCTTGACGGAGGTTCGACTGATATGAAGCCTGTCCGAGATCGGCCCCTCCAGAAGGACGAGCCCGGGCTTGAGAAGGCCTGTCTGGATACTGTGCCTGAGCGTGGTCGCCGCCGCTTGGAAAAGCGGCTCCCGCATCGCCGAAGATTGATCGGTCATCGCATTCCTATCCGCCGAGCCTCGCCAGTCTGTGACCTGAAACGATTTTCAGGACAACCCTGATGAGCTCTTATGCTGATTTTCTGCATGCTAAGATCATTTTTTACGCGCACCTTGCACCGTTTTTAGGCGCGCACGAGATCCCTCACTATCCGGTGCGCTTTCGTTGATTGCGTCCCGAAAAGGTCGCCAATAGCGGATATTCAGCCGCTAACTTCCTTGGTTCATGCGCACAATCCGCAGTCAACGCCCTCATCTCGCCGTCGCCGAAATTGTGACGGATCGGGCTTGTCATCGCAATATGAATCGTGTTTGTGTACATAATCATTTTTTGGAGGACGCGTTGCTCACTCTGAAGTCGGTCTCGCGACATTACGGTCAGGCATCGGCCATCGACGGGCTCGATCTGGTCGTGCCGGATGACAGTTACGTCTCGCTTCTGGGTGCGAGCGGAAGCGGAAAGACGACGCTTCTGCGCATCATTGCAGGCTTCGAAGAGCCTGATAACGGAACGATCTCCCTGCGCGGCGCGCGGCTCGACGGCGTCCCGCCGCACAAGCGCGGCGTCGGTTTCGTCTTCCAGAATTTCGCTCTCTTTCCGCACCTCTCCGTCGAGGACAACGTCGCCTTCGGCCTGCGCTATCGCGAGGAGCGGCCGGTCCGCGACAAGGCCGAAGTGCGCGAGCGCGTCCAGACGATCCTCGGTCTCGTCGGCCTCGAGGGGCTCGGGCGGCGCGCGGTGGGAGCGATCTCGGGCGGGCAGAAGCAACGCGTCGCACTGGCCCGCACGCTGATCGCCGAGCCCAAGATCGTGCTCCTCGACGAGCCGCTCGGCGCCCTGGACGCCAATCTGCGCGAGCGCATGTGCGACGAGCTCCGTGCGATCCGCCAACGGCTCGGCATCTCGTTCCTGCATGTAACCGGGAGCGAGACCGAAGCGCTTCTCATGGGCGATCAGGTCGCCGTCCTCGCCGATGGGGCGATCGCGCAGATCGCGCCCCCGGACGACCTCTTCCGCTCGCCGGCAAGCGCGACAGTCGCCCGGCACCTGAACGCCTTCAACATCATCTCCGGGACCGTCAGTGACGGCCGCCTGCGCTCGCCGGTCGGCGCGCTGGCGCTGCCGACGGGAACCGGCGCGCGCAATGGTCAGCCGATGTCCGTCGCGCTTCCCTATGACGGCATCGCCGTGAAGCCGCGCAGGGACGAGGCGAGCGACGGGATTTCGGCGCGTTTCGTAACGGCCGAATTCAAGGGGCCGTCCATGCTCTCCTTCTTCCGCGCCGCAGACGGTTCGCTGATCCAGTCGCTGGTTCATCTGAGCGAGCCCCGCCCGCCACGCTACGAGCCCGATCAGGTCTACGCGCTCGATTTCGACCCCGAGCTTCTCATCGCCTTTCCCGAAAGAGCCTATTGATGGATCTTGCCAACCAGTCCAACGGCGCTGCGATCAAGCGAGAAGACGCGCTCAGCCCCGCGAGGAAGCGAGCCAGGCGCGACGAAATTCAGGCGCTGAAGCTCGCCGCGCCAGGCATCGTTTGGATGACGCTGTTCATGGTCCTGCCGATGATCATGGTCGTCTATGTCTCGTTCTGGACGCAGACCACCTTCGCCATCGAGCCGACGCTGACCGTCGACAGTTGGGTCCGGTTCCTGACCAGCCCGACCTATCTGGATTCGATCGTCACGACCTTGTTCATCTGGATCGTCGTGCTCGCCGCAACCCTGGTGATCGGCTATCCGGTCGCGCTCCTCATCGGGCTGATGATCCGGAACGTGACCTTGCAGACGGCGCTGCTCGTCGTCTGCATCATCCCGTTCTGGACGTCCTTCCTCATCCGCGTCATCGCCTGGCGGCCGACGTTGGGAACCGAGGGCGCGATCAACTCGATCCTGATCAATCTCGGCCTGATCGAAACGCCGTTCACCTCCCTGCTCTTCTCGGAGCTCGCGGTCATCATCGGCATGGCGCAGATCTACTGCGTCTTCATGGTCGGTCCCATCACCTTCATGCTGGCGCGCATCGATCACTCGATCATCGAGGCGGCGCGGGATCTGGGTGCCGGGTTCGGCAAGATCTTCTGGCGGATCATCCTGCCTTTGTCGCTGCCCGGCGTCGTCGTCGGCGCGGTCTTCGTCTCGGTCATGGTGCTGGGTGAGTTCGCCACCGCCGCCGCCCTGTCCGGCCGCAAGGTGAACATGCTCGGCAACATCATCGTCAGCCAGGTCGGCTCGCTGAAATGGGCCTTCGCATCGGTCGCCGGCGTGATCCTCACCATCATCATCGCCATCGTCATCACCACGCTCCTGCGTATCGTGAACATCCGAAAGGAGATGTGAGCCATGGAGTCGCGTCTTCTGAAGCCCGCCCTTGCGGTCTATCTCGGCCTTTTCCTCCTCTTTCTCTACGGGCCGATGATCGTCATGGCGATCCTGTCCTTCCAGGGACCGACGGGTGGACCGCAATTCCCGATCGTCGAATGGTCGACCTACTGGTATCAGCATCTCTTCGGCCAGATCTCGGGCTCGCGCGTCTCCCAGCTTCCGGTGGGCGAAAGCCTGATCCGCTCGCTCGTTCTGGCGGTGATGACGACGATCGTGTCCACGGTTCTCGGCGTGATGGCCGCCCAGGCGTTCCGCACGCGCTTCGCCGGGTCCGGGCCGATCTTCTATCTCTTCGTTCTCGGCATGATCGTGCCCGGCGTTCTGGTCGGCCTCGGCATGGCACTTCTGTCCAACATGCTCGGCATCGATCGGGCGTGGTGGAGCACGTCCTTCGTCCTCCACGTGGTCTACACCTTCCCCTTCGCCTTCCTCGTCATGCTGGCGATCTTCAATCGCTTTGACCGGTCGGTCGAAGAAGCCTCGCTCTCGCTCGGCGTCTCGCCGGCCGAAACCTTTCGCCGCGTGACCTTCCCGATGATCTTCCCCGGTGTCCTGTCGGCGATGCTGTTCTCGTTCACGCTGTCATATGACGAGTTCTCCCGCACGCTCTTCACGTCCGGCCCGCGGCTTACCCTGCCCTTGTCGATCTACGGCACCTTCTCGGTGGAGATCTATCCGAACGTCTTCGCCTTCGGGGTTCTGACGACCGTGTTCTCCTTCACCCTTCTGGCGATCTACGGCCTCCTGATGATGCGCTCCGTCGCCCGCAACAATCAGCAATACAAGGGGCAGGAAACATGAGCGGCGGCATGGGACCCAGGACAGCTTTCGTTACCGGAGCAGGCTCCGGTATCGGCAAGGCCATCGCGATGCGTCTGGCCGCTGACGGCTACCGCGTCGCCGTCAACGATCTCTCGAGACCAGCTTGCGACGCCGTCGTCGATGCCATTCTCGCAAGGGGCGGCAAGGCTGTTGCCTGTCCCGGAGACGTGTCGGATCAAGCGGAAGTCGCCGCGATGACGGCGCGGGCCGTCGAGACGTTCGGCCCGATCCGCCTCCTCGTGAACAATGCCGGTCATGGGCATCAGGCTCCCTTCACCGAGATCCCGCTCGCCGAGTTCGAGCGCATGTTCGCGGTGCACGTGCGCGGCACCTTCCTGACCATGCAGGCCGTCCTTCCCTCGATGCTCGAGGCCGGCGCCGGTGTGATCGTCAACGTCGCCTCTCAGCTCGGCCAGATCGGCGGAGCCGAACTCGTCCATTATTCCGGCGCCAAGGGGGCGATCATCGCCATGACCAAGTCGCTGGCCCGCGAGGTGAGCAAGAAAGGCGTGCGCGTCAACGCCATCGCCCCCGGCCCGATCAACACGCCCCTCGTCGAAGCGCTTTCCGATGACTGGAAGAGCGCCAAGGCTGCTGAGCTGCCGCTCGGTCGCTTCGGCGAGACCGACGAGGTCGCGGGTTGCGTGGCCTTTCTTGCCTCGCCCGACGGCGCGCTCTTCGTCGGCCAGACGCTGGGGCCCAATTCCGGGGATGTGATGCTTTGACGAACGGAAAGATCCCGATGAACGAGAATGCAAAGTCCCGACGCGTCGTCCTGGTGACCGGAGGCGGCATCGGCATCGGCCGCGCCGCATGCGAGACCTTCGCCGCGGCGGGCGATCATGTGGTCGTCACCGACATTCTGGAGGACGAGGGCCGGCAGACCGTGGAGGCGATTTCGGCTGCCGGCGGCTCGGCCGAATTCATCCGCCTCGACGTGCGCTCGACGCCGGAGGCCGATGCCCTCGTCGCCGACATCCTCGATCGCAAGGGGCGCCTCGATGTGATCGTCGCCAATGCCGGGATCGCACATCGCGTTCCGCTCGACGGCCTGACGGACGAAAAGTGGGACGAGACCTTCGATATCGACCTTAAGGGCATGCTCCGCGTCATCCGTCCTGCGCTGCCGGCCATGCGTCGGCAGGGTTCGGGCTCGATCGTCTGCCTCTCCTCGATCATGGGCGTCGCCTATGGCTGGGACGAGCACGTCCATTATTCGTCCGCGAAAGCGGGCGTCGTCGGCCTCGTACGTGGCCTGGCCGTGGAGCTGGCGGGAGATGGCATTCGCGTGAACGGCGTTGCTCCCGGCTACATCCGCACGGCTCAGCTTCTCTCAAGAGAAAACTCTCTCGGGCCCGAAGGGGCGGAGCAGGCCGCCGCCCACATCCCGATGAAGCGCCTCGGCGAGCCTGAAGATATCGCGGACGTCATCCAGTTCCTGGCTTCGCCCGCTGCACGCTACCTGACCGGTCAGGTGCTGGCGGTCGACGGAGGCCTTCTCGTGGGCCGGTACTGAACTCCATCCAACCTCGGAACGAAGGAAACACATCATGGTACAAAACAGCAGGTTTTCCAGACGAGCCCTTCTGAAGGGAGGAGCCGGTGCCGCGGCCTTCGCAATGGGTGGCATGTCGCCCTGGCTGCGCTCGCAGGCCGCTTTTGCCCAGGAGCTCGCCGATCAACAGTTGCGCACGACGGGTCTGTCGACCACGGTCCAGGATCGCATCCTGGAGATGTTCAAGAAGGAATCAGGCGTCGGCTCGGTCTCCGGGACCGCCGCGACCTTCCCGGACAGCCAGACCCGGATTCTGTCCGGCTCGGGCGATTATGACTGCTGGGAGATCATCGCGGAGCGGCTGCCGGCGATCATCCAGACCAACAATGTGACACCGATCCCCACGTCGGAAATTCCGAACTGGGCCAATATCCGCGACACGTTCACGACCCCGAGCGACCAGTGGCCGCGCGAAGCTCAGATTACCGGGCAGATCTGGACGGGCGAGGACCAGACCGAGCTCTACATGGTGCCCGCAGTCTACAATTATGACTCGATCGGCTATAATCCCGACGTTCTGTCGGCGGAAGAAGCCAACACCTGGACGGCCTTGTTCGACGACAAGTGGCGCGGCAAGTCCGGCTTGAACGTCGATCCGCTGATCGCGATCGGTCAGGCGATCCTGGCCCTCAATTCGCTCGGCGAACTCGAAGCCAAGAACCCGGGAAGTCCGACCACCGAAGAGATCGACGAGGCGACGAAGTTCCTGATCTCCAAGAAGAAGAACGGTCAGTTCAGAGCTCTCTGGGGCGACTTCGGCGAGCTGGTCAACCTGATGGCGTCCGGCGAGATGGTCGTCTCCGACGCCTGGCAGCCCGCCGTCATGGCGGTCAAGGCCCAGGGGCGCCCGGCCCAGTACGCGGTGCCGAAGGAAGGCTACCGCGCATGGGCCATCGGGCCTTCGCTTCTCGCCAATTCTCCCAACGCGGCAGCGGTCAAGGCCTATGCCAATTTCTGGCTCTCCGGCCCGCCGGCGATCGCGGTCACCGAGCAGGGCTATTACTCGCCGAGCACGAATATCAAGGAGGCGATGGCGCCGGAGAAATACGCCTTCTGGTACGAGGGGCAGCCTTGGACCGGCGAACCCGAGCGCGGCATCAAGCCCGGTGATCTACGTGACGGCGGCTCCTTGTCCGAGCGCGCCTCCAACGTCGCCTACTGGCATCAGTGGCCGGCCGAGTACGATCACCTGATCCAGCGCTGGGACGAATTCCTCAACGCCTGACGTCGCGCGGCAGGGCCCGACAGGCGGGGTTGCGGTCGGACCGATCGCGACCCCGCGTAAGGCCTGCGAGCAGATAGAAATGGAAATCTGATGCACGATCTCGAACTGATCCGGGTCGGCAAGACCTATCCGGACGGAACCGTCGCCGTCAGCGAGTTCGACCTGCAGGTCTCCCCAGGCGAGTTCGTCGCCTTCGTCGGTCCATCCGGCTGCGGAAAATCCACGACTTTGCGCATGGTGGCGGGCTTCGAGGCGATCACCCATGGCGACATCATCATCAAGGGAAAGAACGTCTCGGCAATCCCGGCCGAGAAGCGCCCGACCTCGATGATCTTCCAGAACTACGCGTTGTTTCCGCATTTGAACGTGCGCGACAACATCGGCTTCGGTCTCGACGTCAAGGGCGTCGCGCGCAAGGAGCGCGATGCGAAGGTCGACCGTATCCTCGACATGTTCGACCTGTCGCAATTTGCCGATCGAAAGGCCGACCGCCTGTCCGGTGGCCAGCGCCAGCGCATCGCCCTGGCGAGAGGTCTCGTCGTCGAACCGCAGATCCTGCTCCTCGACGAGCCGCTCGGCGCCCTCGACGCCAATCTGCGGCGGGTCATTCAGAACGAACTGAAGCTCTTGCAGCGCGAGCTGGGCATAACCTTCGTCTTCGTCACCCACGCCCAGGACGAGGCACTGGGGCTGTCGGACCGGGTGATCGTGATGAACAACGGTCAGGTCGAGCAGATCGGCAGGCCCGAGGAAATCTACGGCTCACCCATGACCGAATTCGTCGCCCGCTTCATCGGCGCCAACGCCATCTTCGAGGGCCGCGATCTCAGGCAGGACGCGGCCGGACATTCGATTCTGACCGCTCACGGCCGGATCACGGGGCATGCGTCCTCGGATCTACGCGGGACCAGCGCCATCATTGCCGCGGTTCCGGCCGAAGCCATTCGTATCGGGGCGAGGACCGGCGATCAAAGCGTGCCCAACCGTCTCCACGGAACGATCGACACGAAACACAGGATCGGCAGCATCTGCCGCTTCAAGGTCTCGCTTTCGAACGGTCAGGCCATCGACGTTGAGACCGCCAGCCGTGATCGGCATGTGATGGCGCTGGCGGCCGGCGATCACGTCGACCTCGACTGCCCGCCCGAGCGCGTTTCACTACTCCCGACCCATTCCTAATTCCAATCGCATGACATCAATGGAGGACCTTCAATGGCCAAGGAAATTCTCGTGGGCTTCGGCATCGACGTCGATGCCGTCGCAGGCTGGCTCGGATCTTACGGCGGCGAGGACTCGCCGGACGACATTTCGCGCGGTCTTTTCGCCGGCGAGGTCGGCACCCCTCGCCTTCTCAAGCTGTTCGAACGCGAGGACATTCGCACGAGCTGGTTCATCCCCGGCCATTCGGTCGAGACCTTTCCCGATCAGATGAGGGCCGTCGTCGATGGCGGCCATGAAGTCGGCATTCATGGCTACAGCCACGAAAACCCGATCGCGATGAGCGAGGAGCAGGAAGAGGCGGTCCTGCACAAGTCCCTCGAGCTGATCACCAAGCTCGCCGGCAAGGCGCCCACCGGCTACGTCGCCCCGTGGTGGGAGTTCTCCAACATCACCAACGAGATCCTGCTGAAGAACGGGATCAAGTACGACCACTCCCTGATGCACAACGACTTCACGCCCTATTATGTGCGCGTCGGCGATACATGGACGAAGATCGACTACGAGAAGAAGGCCGAGGATTGGATGAAGCCGCTCGTGCGCGGCGAGGAAACCGATCTCATCGAGATTCCGGCAAACTGGTATCTCGACGATCTGCCGCCGATGATGTTCATCAAGGGGATGCCGAACTCGCACGGCTTCGTCAATCCGCGGCAAATCGAGGAGATGTGGCGAGACCAGTTCGACTGGGTCCATCGCGAGATGGACTACGCGGTGTTCCCGATTACAATCCATCCGGATGTGTCCGGGCGGCCGCAGGTGCTTCTGATGCTGGAACGCCTGATCAAGCACATCAAATCCCACGAGGGCGTCAAGTTCGTCACGATGGACGAGATGGCCGACGATTTTGCCAAGCGCTTCCCGCGGAAATAGGCTTCTCGTCGCGGAACGATAACAACGAAGCGAGCCGGAAACGGCACGCTTCTTCCAGTCATTGATCGTCGGAGCTGGTCTCCGGCCTTTCGATTTGAAGCGAGCCGGCCCATGTGTTCACTCTGCGGCATCCTGGGATGCGACGACCACTGGTCCAGCGCCATTGCCCGCCCCGACGTCTATACCCGCAACACCGATCGGGTCTCGCGACGCCGGGAGGCGGCGAGGCGCAGGAAGATCGCCAATGCGATCCTCGCCGTTCGCCGTCTCAAGCTGAGCGCTCCAACGGGTACCTCCTATGTCCTGACCAATGCGACGGGCCGTTCGCAGGTCTTCGAGGCCCTCGCCCATCTGTGGCCGGAAGCCGACCGGATGAGTTCGGCCGGTTTCGACCCGCTGGACGAGGACTTTCTGACCGCCCTGGAGCGCGCCTCGTGAACGGCGACGCCATCGATTCCGCCGAGGCCCGCCAGGGCCCGACCCCCGTCAATCTCCTGACCGGCTTTCTGGGCTCGGGTAAGACGACGCTGCTGCAACGCCTTCTGACGGACGCGTCCATGGCGAACGCCGCCGTCCTGATCAACGAATTCGGCGAGGTCGGCCTCGACCACCACCTCCTGGAGCGGATCGACGACAATGTCGTCCTTCTGAAATCGGGCTGCGTCTGCTGCACCGTGCGCGGCGAACTCGCTGATGCCCTGCAGTCTCTCCACGCGCAGCGAGCGCGGGGCGAAATTCCGTTCTTCGACCGTGTCGTCATCGAGAGCACGGGCCTTGCGGACCCCTACCCTGCCCTGTCGACTCTTCGCGCCCATCCGGTCCTGAAAAGCCAGTTTTGCGTCGGCAAGGTGATCACGACGGTCGACGCGGTGAATGGCCTGAGCGCCGTCGCGCACCGGCTGGAAGCCGTTCGACAGATTGCCGCGGCCGATATCATCGCCGTGACGAAGACCGATCTGTGCGACGAACGAACCACGATGGCGGTCAACATGCGGCTCGGCGAACTGAACCCCACCGCCGCGATCATCACCGCCACGGACGCGACGCTGCTAAGCCGGCTGACCACACGGTCGGCCCTGAGCGTGGATGCCCACGACTGGACGGCCGAGGTCCCGCCGACGCGCGACGAGGCGGCAACTTCTCATGACGCCTCTCATCACGGCCACCATCACCATCATCACCATGACGAAGACGAGGCCCATGCCGTGCGGTCGTTTTCCATGGTCTTCGAGGACGATGTGGACTGGACCGGGTTCGGGATCTGGCTGACCATGCTTCTCAACCGACACGGCGACCGCATCTTTCGGGTGAAGGGCATCCTGAACGTCGCCGGCGAGGCCAATCCCGTGGCGATTCACGCCGTCCAGCGCCTCGTCCACCCGCCGGTCCACATGAAACGCTGGCCGGACGAGCGGCGCCACTCCCGTATCGTCTTCATCGCCGAGGGCATCGATCCGCAGCGCATTCGCAGGTCGTTCGAGGTATTCAGTCGGCTGGCCGCGCGTGTCATGGCCGACGATCCGGCGGTTGGCGCCGTCAGGCCTTTTAAGGCCGAAGCATGGGCAAGCACTTGATGCACACTGCTTCGCAAGTGCCGGGATCCCGGGCCGAGGATGACCCCTTGCGCATCCTTTGCACCGAGATCACGCCTTATCGGCAGTTGCAGGCCCGGGCGCAGGCGGAACTGGGCTTCGAGCTGTCATTCATCCAGCGGGATTTCCAGACGACCCAGCGCATCGCCGCGACCGAGCCGGATTCCTACGATATCTACGACCAGTGCTTCCATAATCTCGATATCGTCTGGCACTGGCGCGCGGTTCAGGCGATCGACATCGAGCGGATCGACCTGTGGTCCGAGATCAACGGCCTGACCAAGCATGGGAGGATCGATCTCACGGCGGCCGTCGCCGTCGGCGACGCGCCCGTGTCCCGGCTCTACGTCCAGGACGATCAATCCTTGTCCTCGATGCCGACGGGAAAGATCTCCATGCTTCCCACGGCCCACAATTTCGACTCCTTCGGCATCAACGAGACCGCCTCCGGCATCGACGTGGATGCCGATGTCCATTCCTGGTCGGAGCTTTTGAACCCGCGATGGTTCGGCCGTGTCGCGATCGTCGACGAGCCGGCCATCGGCGTCTTCGACATCGCTCTCGCGGCGCGCTCCGCCGGCAGGATCGAATTCGACGATATCGGCAATATGAGCGTCGAGGAAATCGACGCGCTGATCGATTTCGCCACCGAGCTGCGAGACAGCGGCCATCTTGCGACCTTCTGGCGCACGACCGAAGAGGCGACCGCGCTGATGGAAAGCGGCGAGACGTGGATCAGCTCCATGTGGTCCCCGTCCGTCGTGGCTTTGAAAAGCCGGCAGCGGACCATTCGTCAGGCCGTCCCGGCGGAAGGCTATCGGGCCTGGCACGGCGGCCTCTGCCTGGCTCACCATCTGCGCGGACACCGCCTCGATCGTGCCTATGCCTATCTCAACTGGTTCATTTCCGGCTGGCCGGGTTCGATCCTCGCGCGGCAGGGCTACTACATGTCGGTCGACGGCCGGGTGCGCGAATTCCTCGACGAGGATGAATGGAACTACTGGTACAACGGGCAGCCGGCGGCCCGTCCGCTGCCCGATCCGAGCGGGAGGCCGGCGATCCGCGAGGGCGCGATCCGCTCCGGCGGACAGTATTGGAAACGGGCGTCCCACATCGCTCTGTGGAACAGCACCATGGACGAACACAACTATCTCGTGCGCCGCTGGAACCACTTCATCTCGCGATCGCATTCGCTCCCGCAACGTCGAAGAATGGGCTGACATGGCGAAGATTATCCTGTTCGCGACCGGCGGCACGATCGCGTCGACCCGCACGGCGGACGGCAGCAGCGTTTCGGCGTCGGTCTCCGGGGCGGCCCTGAAGGACAAGCTTCGTACCCCGCTCGACGGCATCGAGGTCGAGGTCGTGGAGTTCTCGACGGTCGGCAGCTTCGGTATCGATCTGCCGCTCGCCTTTTCCCTCTCGACGCGTATCAACGCGGCCCTCGAGAACGTCGATCGCGATGGTGTGGTGGTGACCCATGGAACCGACACCATGGAGGAAAGCTGCTACCTCGCCCACCTCCTCCGCCAGAGCGAAAAGCCGATCGTCTTTACCGGCGCCCAGCGCCATGCAGGCGATATCGACTCCGACGGACCGCGCAATCTCGGCGATGCGATCATGGTCGCGGCCTCGCCGAAAGCGCGGGGTCTCGGGGCCATGATCGTCTTCGAGCAGGAGATTCATGCCGCGCGCGACGTCACGAAGATGCACACGTCACGCGTCGACACCTTCCGCTCCCCCGGTTTCGGGAAGATCGGGGACATCGACGGAATCGACATTCGCATCGCCCGGCTTCCGGCGCTCGAAGAGCCCCACCGCATCGGTCGGATCGAGAGCCGGGTGGAGCTTTTCAAGCTCACCATGGGCTGCTCGCCCTGGATACTGGACGCGGCAGCGGACCAGGGATCGCGCGGCATCGTGCTGGAAGCCTTCGGTCGGGGCAACGCGCCTCCAGCTTTTGTCGAGGCAATCTCACGCCTGACGCGGAGGGGCATTCCGGTGATCGTGTGTTCGCGCTGTGCAGAGGGGCTGACCCGCGCGGTCTATGGCGGCGGAGGCGGCGGTCACGACCTCGTGGAGGCTGGCGCCGTTCTCGCCGGCTCCCTGAGCGGCGTGAAGGCACGCCTGCTGCTCTCGGTGCTCCTCGCCGAGGGCCATGACCGCAGTGCCATCGCGAAACGGTGGGCCACTCTTGCATCATGAGGCAAAGGAGGCCTGTCGAAATTCGCGGGGTCCGCGTATCTGTTCAAACCCAGGGGCAGCGGACGAGGCGGCGGCATGAGCGACACGAAACAGGGCTTGAACAAGGGGCTGACCAGCTATGGCGACGAGGGCTTTTCGCTGTTCCTGCGAAAGGCCTTCATCAAGGGCATGGGGTATTCCGACGATGCCCTCGACCGGCCGATCATTGGCATCGTCGATACCGGCAGCGGCTTCAACGCCTGCCACGCCAACGTGCCGGATCTGATCGAGGCGGCGAAACGCGGCGTCCTTTTGGCGGGCGCGCTGCCGGTTCCCTTTCCGACCATCTCGATCCACGAATCCTTCGCCCATCCGACGTCGATGTATCTGCGCAACCTGATGTCGATCGACACCGAGGAGATGATCCGCGCCCAACCCATGGACGCCGTCGTCCTGATCGGCGGCTGCGACAAGACGGTGCCGGCCCAGTCGATGGGCGCCGCGAGCGCCGGGCTCCCGGCGATCCATCTGGTGACAGGGCCGATGTTGACGGGCTCGCATCGCGGCGAGCGGGTCGGCGCCTGCACCGATTGCCGGCGTTTCTGGGCGCGCTACCGCGCCGGCGAAGTCGATGAAGGCGAAATCGCGGAGGTGAACGAGCGGCTGGTGCCGGGCGCCGGCACCTGCGGCGTGATGGGCACGGCCTCGACGATGGCGTTGGTTGTCGAGGCGCTGGGCATGATGCTGCCCGGCGGCGCCACGGCGCCCGCCGTCTCGGCCGACCGCCGCCGCATCGCGGAGGCGACGGGGGCGCTGGCCGCAGAGATGGCCGCTGCCCGGCGTGTGCCGTCTCAGATCATGACGGCGAAGGCCTTCGAGAATGCGCTGACCGTCCTGTTGGCCATCGGCGGATCGACCAACGGCATCGTCCATCTCGCCGCCATGGCTGGACGGGTCGGTTTGAAGCTCGATCTCGACGCCTTCGACCGGATCGGGCGCAAGGTGCCGGTGCTGGTCGACCTGAAGCCCTCCGGCCGAAACTACATGGAGGACCTCCACGACGCCGGCGGCCTGCCGACGATCCTGCGCGAACTGCGCGATCATCTCCATCTCGGTTGCCTGACGGTGACGGGGCGCACCCTCGGCGAGGAAATCGACCGGGCCCCCGCCGGCTTCCCACAGGAGATCGTCGCGACGGTGGCAGATCCCGTCTATCCGCAGGGCGGGATGGCTGTCCTGCGTGGCAATCTTGCGCCGGACGGCGCGATCGTGAAGCAGTCGGCGGCGACGCCGGAACTGCTGCGGCATCGCGGCCGCGCCGTCGTCTTCTCGTCGGTCGAGGACATGGCGGCACGGGTCGACGATCCGAATCTCGACGTCCAAGCCGACGACGTCCTGGTGTTGCAGAATGCCGGGCCGAAGGGCGCACCGGGGATGCCGGAGGCCGGCTACATGCCGATCCCGCGCAAGCTCGCGCGCCAGGGCGTCAAGGATATGGTGCGGATCTCCGACGCAAGGATGAGCGGCACGGCATCGGGCACGATCGTCCTGCATGTCACGCCGGAAGCCGCCGCCGGCGGCCCGCTTGCACTGGTCCGCGACGGCGACATGATCGAGCTCGACGTCGACGGCCGCACACTCACTCTCGACGTCCCGCCGGTCGAGCTGGAGCGCCGGCGGAGCGAGACCCTCGTTCGGCACCACGAAGGCTCGGACCGCGGTTATCTGAAGCTTTTCCTCGACCACGTGCTCCAGGCGGACAGGGGTTGCGACTTCGACTTCCTGGTTCCGCCGGTGACGGGCACGGTGCCGGCCGGCGGTGAAACGGACGTCTGACGGAGCGGGCGCCGGCCTGCCGCTCACCGCGCAGATTGCCGGCTCGCGCTAGGGCCGGCCGCCGCGTTTGTGCCACGCCGCGGGGTCCAGCGTACTCCCACCCGTCGGGCATGAAGAGGCATTGTTTCCTGCTCGCCGATCCCGCCGACTTCAGGGCGCGGACCGGTGTTCCAACGCTTCGGGCAGAACCAGGAAGTCGCGGGTCATCTCGGAGAGTTCGCCGATGCCGAGAAGCGCCATGTCGCGATCGATCTCCGCCGACAGAAGGTCGATGGCATAGTGGACGCCCGCCGCCCCCGCGAGCGCCGCGCCATAGAGCATGGGCCGACCGACGAAGACGAACTGCGCACCGAGAGCGAGCGCCTTGAGGACGTCGGTCCCGCGTCTGACGCCGCTGTCGAGCATCACGGTCATCTCGCCCGCCTCCTGCAAGATCCCCGGAAGCGCCGCGATCGGCGAGATCGCCCCGTCGAGCTGGCGGCCGCCATGGTTGGAGACGATGATCCCGTCGCAGCCCATGTCGCGCGCCATCGCGACGTCGCGCGGCGACAGGACGCCCTTGAGGACGAAATTGCCCTTCCATCGGTCCCGCGCCGCCTGCACGTGCTCCCAGCGCAGCTGCTCGCGCCCCGAGAAGGAGCGAATGAGATTGCGCGCCAGGATCGGCGGGCCGCGATCGACGTCGAGATTCTCGAAATGCGGCATGCCGAGCCTGCGCAAGGTCTTGTAGGCCGTCCCGAACAGCCAGGCCGGCCGCGTCATCCCCTGCCAGGCGAGCCGCGGCGTCGGCTTCAGCGGCGTCGCGAAGCCGTTGCGCAGATCGGTCTCGCGATTGCCGTTGACCGGGACGTCGACGGTGACGACCAGCGTCTCGAAGCCGGCCCGGGCAATACGGTCGGTCATCGCTTCCACCCGCGCCATGTCGCCCGGAAAATACGCCTGAAACCAGCGGCTCCCGGTTTCCTCGGCCACCCGCTCCAGCGCCGTCAGCGACGTCGCACTCATGATCGCCAGCGTCCCGCGAGTGTGCGCGGCCTTGGCGAGCACGACGTCGCCGTCATAGGCGGCAAGTGCGCTGAAACCCATCGGCGCGATGCCGAAAGGCCTTGCATAGGTCTTGCCGAAAAGCACGGTCTCCTGGCTGCGATGGACATGCCCCCGCAGCGATCTCGGAACGAGTCCGATAGCGCCGAAATCCAGCCGATTGGCGGCAAAGCTCCGTCCCGTCTCGGCGGCGCCCGCGATGTAGCCGAAGACCGGCGCGGGCAGATGGCGACGGGCCGCGGCCTCGAAATCCTCCAATGCGAAGGCTCGGCGAAGCCGGAAAGGCGCATGGCTCCTGGCGCGCGCGGTCACGGCAGGTTCGTAGCGGACGGCGGGAGTTGCGTCTTGAGCAGTCTCGTTCGGCATGAGCGTCCGTCTCCCTGATCCGATCCCGGCTCCGTGCGGCGGGTCGGCGGTCCAGACCGCCGCGAAGCCTGCCACTCATGACCTCGCCGCGATGACGGCCAGCACCTTTTGCGCGATCTCGGTGCCGACCCGTTCGAGGCCGCCATTGGTCGAGGCGCCGAGATGCGGCATGGCGAGGAAATGGGGTTCACGAAACAGCGGATTGTCCGCCGTAGGGGGCTCGACGGCGAAGACGTCCGAGGCTGCGCCGGCCAAATGGCCCGACGACAGCGCCTCCGCCAGGGCGGCCTCGTCGACGATGCCGCCGCGGGCGCAATTGACGAGGTAACTGCCCCTTGGCAGCGAAGCGAGCGCCGCCGCGTCGATGATGCCGCGGGTCGCAGACGTCAGCGGCATGTGCAGGAAGACGATCCGGCTCTGGCCAAGAAGCGCGGCCAGGCTCGGCGCGAAGTCGATGCCCGCATCCGGCCTCGATCCGGTTCGACCCGGCGAATAGGCGATCGTCGGCGTGCCGAAGCCGCCGACGAGGCGTCGCCCCACCGCCCGGCCGACGGCCCCGTATCCGACGATCCCGGCGGGCAATTCGCCAAGATCCCATCCGATCTTCAGATGCGGCTCGACGGCGCGGCCATCACGGAGGGCGAGCGTGATCGGCACGACGTTGCGGATCAGCGCCAGGGCGAAGCCGACCGCCAGATCCGCCACGGATTCGGCGTTCGCGCCCGGCGTCGATTCGACCGCGATGCCGGCCGCGGTGGCGGCCGCGACGTCGATGGCATCGACGCCGACGCCATGCTTGCCGATCACCTTGAGATTGGGACAGGCAGCGATCTCGGCGCCGGTGATCTTCCGGGTGCGGACGACGATCCCGTCGCAGGCGGACGGAAACGGATCGGCCTCCGTCAACAGATCCGCCTCGCGTTGCAGCAACGCGATCGCGCTCGGGTGGATGTTTCCGAGGACGTGGACGATGGGGCGGCGGTTCATTCGGTGTTCTCTGTCATGCGGGCAGCCCACCGGACCGCGTCGTGGAATTGGCGAATGTCGGACGAAGGCTCGGCCGCAGCGCCAACTTCTTTATATGCCAACCTCACGATTGTTGACGATGCTGACAACGACGCGCGCTGCTACAGCTTTGTCAGGATCGAGCTAAGGATTTTCATCGATTGTTCGTTCTTGGCAGTTCGCGGGGCCTCGCGGCAGCGCCATGACACTGACCGGCATGGCCGCGGTCGCAGGGATCATCGAAGACCAAGTGGCCGAGATCGTTCGGATCTCGGTGGAGACGGTCAACGGGCTTAATCCGGCACCGGTCACCGAGAACGCGGTCCGCGGCTTCACGCTCGCTGCCTGTCGCGGCCAGCGCCCGCAATAGGCAGCCGTCGCGGATTTCGTGCGGGCAGCACGATGCCGCGGATATGAGGGCCCGACGCTCTTGCCGATGGACGAGCGTGCGACTGTCCTGACGCCGCCAGGATTCGGAAGAGGAATGGCCGGCTTCCCAGACGCAACGCCAAGCTACGACGAACGACAACCCGCGCCGACGTGTTTGAAGCCTTTAGGAGTGACCTCCGGGGGGGAGCTAGACACTCCGAAGATCGATCGCACTACCGGTTCCTCTGCCAAGGCTTTGACGCGTCAAGATTGAGCGGACGCACGAGCGCGAGAAGGGGATGAACGACAGCGCGACAGAGATCATTGCTGCATCCCCCAGCGCTGCACGGTCAGACGCTCAACCGTCCGAAAGACCAGGTTCTCCACGACGAGCCCGAGTAGGATCACCGTCAATAGACCAGCGAAAACCGATGGGATTTCGAGCGAATTCTTGTTTTCGAAGACGTACCAGCCGAGGCCGCCACCACCGGAGCTCGAACCGAAGACCAGTTCCGCCGCGATCAGCGTGCGCCAGGCGAAGGCCCAGCCGATCTTGAGGCCAGTGAGGATCGAGGGAAACGCGCCCGGAATCAGGATCGACCAGATGTAGCCGATCTGACCGATGCCGTAGTTGCGCCCCACCATCCGCCAGGTCGGGCTGACGCCACGAAACCCGGCATGGGTGTTCAGGGCGACCGACCAGAGCACCGCATGGATCAAGACGAAGATGATGCTGGGATCGCCCAGGCCGAACCAGATCATCGCCAAAGGCAGCAGCGCGATCGAGGGAAGCGGATTGAACATTGCCGTCAGGACATCGAGCAGATCGGAGCCGATGCGACTGGCCGTCGCCAGCGCGGTGAGGATGGCGGCGAGCGCGAGACCGGCGACATAGCCCTGGAGCAGCACCTTCATGGAAGCCGCGGCGGCAGCGGGTAGCCGGCCGGAAGCCACATCCGTCCACAGCGCCGCCACCGTCTGGGTGAAGGTCGGCATGAGCAGGTCGTTGTTCACCCATAGGCCATAGGCCTGCCAAAGGCATGCCAGAAAGACCAGGACCCCGACCTTTCGCAGGCCGGCATTGCCCCAGAGCGTCTCGAAGACACCGAGCGGCTTCTCGACGACGCCGTAGCCGGTGTCCGTCACCTCGCGGACAAATTCGGGGCGAGCCGTGGTCGCGCGCTGCACCGGCATTGCGTGTTTCACTGCCTCAGACATTTTCCGTCTCCCGCTCGGGCGTGCCTTCATGGAAGAGCATTCGTTCGATGCGCGCGGAAAGGCGCATTCCATCCGGGCCCTCCGGATCGGAGCCGTCGCTGTTCATTTCCGCCCTCACCTGTCCCGGATGGGCGCTAAGGAGAAGGATACGCGAGCCGACCTTCACCGCCTCGGAAATCGAATGGGTGACGAACATCAGGGTGAAGCGGGTCTCCTCCCACAGCGCCAGAAGTTCGTCCTGCATGCGCACCCGCGTCAGGGCATCGAGCGCCGCGAAGGGCTCATCCATCAGGAGGATTTCCGGCTCCATCGCCATGCCGCGGGCGATCGCGACGCGCTGTTTCATGCCGCCGGACAGCGTATGGGGATAGCTGTCGGCGAATTTTGAAAGGTTCACCTTATCGATGTAGTGCATCGCCCGCTCGTCGGCCTCACGGCCCTTCAGCTGGCCGCTGGCCGTCAGGGCGAAGACGACGTTCTGGCGCACCGTCTTCCAGGGCAGCAGCTGGTCGAATTCCTGGAAGACCAGCATCCGGTCCGGCCCGGGACGGCGTACCACGGCGCCATTCAGACGGATCTCGCCCTCGACGGGCGCGATGTAGCCGCCAGTCGCCTTCAGCAGCGTCGACTTTCCGCAGCCCGACGGTCCGAGGATGACGAACCGGTCGGACCGATGGATTTCGAAGTCGATGCGGTAGCAGGCGGTCACCAGATTGCGCTTGGTACGGTATTGCAGCGTGACGCCGTCGACTTCGAGCAGCGGCCCGCCGGACAACTCAACCATCATTCCTCCTCCCCAGTCACCGCCGCACCGATCGTGCGGCGGTGATACCCGGTATCAATTGCCGCCGGCGACGTCGTCGGATTCAAAGAACAGGTCGCCGAGCGTTTCGGGCGCGTTCTTGAGCGAACCGATGTCGTGCATGAAGGTCGCATACTTCATCACGTTGCTCGGAACCGTCGTGTACTTCGTGTCGTCGCTGGTCAGGATGGACATCATCTCGTCGCGGTCCAGCACCGCCTTGCCGCCCATCGACTGGATCAGCACGTCGAGCGCCGCCTCGCGATCGTTGGCGATCATCTCCTGGGCCTCTTTCAGGGCGCCGACGAAGGCCGCGTAGGCCTTGGGGTTCTCGTCGTGGAACTTGGTCGTGGTGGAGATCATGGTGAAGGTGGTCGGGCCACCCGTCACGTCGTCGGAGTTCTGGATCGTGTGGATCCCCTCTTCCTTCAACTCACGCTGGGCGAAGGGCTGGGAGGCATAGTGCGCGACGATCGAACCATTGCCCGTGACCAGCGCAATGACGGAGTCGGGATGGGCCATCGACACCGTGAAGGGATCGAAGCGGAAGGTCTGGTCGTCGCCGTATTTCTCCCGCGCATACATCTGCATGATGATCGAGGGGATCGACACCTTGACGCTGGTGACGCCGATTTTCATGTCGCCCTTGATGTCGTCGAGCGACTTGATCTCGGGGTCGTTGGTGTTGAGGAACATCGGCATCGTGCTCATCGCCGCGACGCCCTTCACCTGCAGATTGGTCCGCGTCTTGTCCCAGAGGGTCAGGAAGGACGGGGGACCGGCGGAGATGAAACTCGCCGCGCCGGACAGAAGCGCTTCGTTCATCGCGGCCGGCCCGCCGATGTTGGACCAGTCGACCGTCAGCTCGATGCCTTCTTCCTTGGCATGCTTTTCGACGAGCTTGTTCGTCTTCATCACGTGCAGCGGCAGAAAGCCGAAGCCGCCGGCGCCGAGCGGCACCTTGAGTTCGGAAACCTCCGCGGAAGCCGTTTGCGGCGCGAGCAGGATCGCCGTCGCCATGGCGACTGCCGCCATCATCCCTGATTTCTTCATCGGTCATTCCTCCCAAAGATGCCTGCCGGTTCATCCCGGCAGGGCATGATTCCCGGCGTTCAACCGGGACAAGACATCCGCGCGATTTCGCCGGCATCGGCCAATTCTTCGATCTGCCAGCACATCGAAATCAGGCGGTCAGCGCGCTCCGCATCGACGACCTTGGCCTGGTCGCGGAACTTTTCCTCCAGTTGAGCGTCCGAAAGCGGTCGGGCGAGATTGCCCAGCGACTGCAGAAGCTCGTGCTGCAGGACCTCTCCGGACTGCAACGTCACCTCGACGATGACGGCATCCTCGCCGACCTTCGGATCGGCCACCGCCTCCACCTTGTCACGCATCGCCGCCAGCGCGGGATCGCGCACCGCCTCATCGGTGAATTCGGCGAGACCGCCCCTGCCCCGCACCAGCCCGATGGCGGCCGCGTGATAGATCGAGAACTTGGCTTCCAGACCCGTCGCCGGCCGCTGGTCGCAGAGATCGCGGACCAGGGGCGCCACGCGCAGCCGCACCGACTTCACGTTGGCGGGGTCGATCCCCTTCTCGGCCTTCAGCTGGCTGCAGGCGTCGATGGTCGGATGGATGACGATCCCGCATGGGAACGGCTTGTAGGTATTGGTCGACAGGAGAAACTGCGTGCCGAAACCGGTGAGGAGATCGGAGAGATCGTATTCCCCGGCTTCGACGGCGGCAAAGCCACGCGGCCCTTCGAGCGGCGTCGGGCCCGTGGTGAAGCCGGCTTCCGCCAGGAGCGCCGCACGATAGCCCGACTGCGCCGCGGCCCCTGGATGGAAGGATTTCGCCATCGAGCCGAAATTGTCGCGCAGTCCCGCCGACTGGGTGGCCGCCAGGCCGAGGGCCCACGCCATCCGTTGCGCATCGAGGCCGCGCAGGCGCGCGATCGCGGCGGCCGCCCCGAACACGCCGATCGACCCCGTGCTGTGCCAACCGGCGCGGTAATGGGCCGGATAGGTGGCGTTGCCGATCCGCGTCACGACCTCGAAGCCGAGGACGAAGGCGTGCAGGAAGTCCAGCCCGCTGACCGGATTGACCGAGGCGTAGGCGAACATCGCCGAGGCGACGGGCGAGGTCGGATGGATGTAGTTCGACGGCGTGGTGTCGTCGTAGTCGTGAACGTGCGAGCTGATGCCGTTGAGAAACGAGCTGAACAGCGGATCGAAGCGTTCCCGGCGCCCCAGGACCACGGCATCCGGCTTTCCCGCATAGGGCGACAATGCGCGAATGGCGACGTCCATGGCGGGATGGTCGGCGCCGCCCAGCGCACAGCCGACGATGTTGACGAGCGCGCGGCCGGCCTCGTGCCGGACATCCTCGGGCATCGCCTCCGGACGGGCCTCGACGATGGCTTTCGCCAGGCCGGCGGAGACCCCCTCGTCCGAGCCTTTCTTCGACGGAACTGGCATATCCGCTATTCCCCTGCCGCCGCGGCGTCGATCTCGCGGAAGGTCTCGACGCAGACCCGCATCGAGTCGAGCGCGGCCGGAACGCCGCAGTAGATCGCGACCTGCATCAGCACTTCCTGGATCTCTTCACGGGTGACACCGTTGTTGAGCGCGCCGCGCACGTGAAGCTTCACCTCATGGGGCCGGTTCAGCGCGGCGAGCATCGACAGGTTCATCAGGCTGCGCGTCTTGCGCGGCAGGCCGGGACGGCCCCAGATTTCGCCCCAGCACCACTCGGTTACCAGCTTCTGGATCGGAGCGGTGAATTCATCGACGGCGGCCAGCGACCGGTCGACATGGGCGTTTCCCAAGACCTCGCGGCGGATGGCCAGCCCCTTGTTGAAGAGCTCGGTGTCGAAATCGGCAGGTGTGTTCATGATCAGTCTTTCTCTTCTTTCCGGCGCGAGGGCCGGGACGGCAGGAAGTCCGCTGCGCCATCAGGCTCCGTAGCGGCGGTTGAGTTCGGCCATCTCGTGAAGGCCGATGAAGCGATTGAAGTCGTCGAAGGGCGTCAGGCCGTCGGCGATGGCCTCGGTCGTCGGCTGCGCCAGGAAGGTGCGCATCATCTGTGTCACCGCCTTGTGGGCCGTGAGCATCGATTCGATCGGGCAGAGGCTGTAGGCAAAGCCGAGGTCTGCAGCCTCCTGCATGGTCAGCACCGGGCTCTTGCCCGAGCGTGCCATGTTGAAGAGAATCGGCAGGCCGAGGTGGCCCAACGCCTCGGAGAGCTTCTTCATGTCTTCGCGGCTTTCGGGCGCGTCGGCATAAAGCCCGTCGACGCCGGTGTCTGCATAAGCGGCAAGGCGTTCGATCGCCGCGTCGATCCCCTCCACCGCGATGGCATCGGTCCGCGCGACGATGAAGAAGTCGGGGTCGCGGCGCGCATCGACCATGGCCCGCAGCTTTTCCACCATTTCAGTGGTCGGGATGACGTTCTTGCCGGCGAAATGGCCGCATTTCTTCGGGGCGAGCTGGTCTTCCAGATGCAGCGCCGCAACGCCGGCCTCCTCCCAGAGCTCGATGGTCCGGCGCGCCTCCAGTGGCCCGCCGTAGCCGGTATCGGCATCGGCGAAGACCGGCAGCGACGTGGCGCGACAGATGCGGCGAATGGCCTCCAGCATCTCGGTCTGAGTCAACACGCCGAAATCCGGGGCACCGGCGATCACGCCGGACAGGGCGAAGCCGCTGACATAAAGCGCCTTCGCGCCCTCGGCCTCGGCGATCTTCGCGGTCATCGGGTCATGCGCGCCCATGCAGGTGAAGGGGCCCTGCCGGAAGAGCTGGCGGAAGCGGGCGCCCGGGCTGACTTCGCTCGCCATCCTCAAGCCTCCTTTTCGGCGCTGCCGAGCGTCATTCCGGCGAACTGCTCGCAAATGCGGGTTATCGCGGTGTGGTCTTCGCCGGCACCCAGCATGATGGAAGCCGCCGCCCACACCTGCGCGCAATGGGCCGAGAAGGGCACGGGGACGCCGACCGACTTTGCCACGTCGAGAGCGATGCCGACGTCCTTGGCCATCAGGCCGATGCCGAAGCCGCCGTTGGAGAACTGCCGCGACAAGACGTATTGCTTGAACTTGCGCTGGGTGGAGTTGTTCATGCCGGAGGAGCTGTTGAGGATGTCGACCATCCGGTCGGGATCGAGCCCGAACTTCTGGCCGACCAGCAGCGCTTCGATGCCGATCAGGAAGCCGCCGGCCGAAACCAGATTGTTGAGCGCCTTCATCGCCTGGCCGGCGCCGAGGATGCCGACATGGACGACGCTCGAGCCCATGATTTCCAGAACCGGGCGGCAAGCTTCCACGACCGCCTCGTCGCCGCCCGCCATGATGGTGAGTTCGCCGGTCTTGGCCCGCGGCACCCCGCCCGAAACCGGTGCGTCGATGATTGCGATGCCCTGTTCGGCAAGCTGCGCGCCGAGCGCTATGGTGTCCGCCGGTACGCCCGAGCTCATTTCGATCAGCGTCGAGCCCTCGCCCATGCCGGCGGCAAGGCCGTTCTCCCCGAGCACGACGTCGGTGACGATCTTGCTGTTGGGCAGCATGGTGATGACGGTGGCGGCCTTGCCGGCAAGGCTGGCGAGATCGCCGGCCGCCTGACCGCCGATCTCGGCGGTGAAGCTTTGCACGCGCGCCTGGTCCGCGTCGTATATCACCACGTCACGGCCGGCCTTCACCAGGTTGGCCGCCATGTGCCACCCCATCATTCCGATGCCGACCAGGCCTACGGTTTGGTTCGTCATGAAGCTCACTCCCTGGACATGTCAGGCGCTTGTCTGCGCTGCCGTTCGGTGGTTGCGGTGGTTCATCCATTCCCACCCCAGAAGCAGGGCCAGACCGACGAAGCCGATGGTGCTCATCATCGTCGAGGGCAGCATGATCACCACCGCGACGACGAGGAACGCCGCCGCCATCGGAATGGGGATCCGGCGATAGAAGGAGAAGCGTTCGAAGGCGATCGCCAGGGCGACGATGCCGGCCGCGGTGGAGGCCAGGAGGTAGACCCCCTTGAAGGTGATGCCGTCGAGCATGAGGATGGATGGGTCGTAGATGAAGATGAACGGCACCACGAAGCCGACCACCGAGAAGCGCAGAGCGTGCCAGGCGGTCTTGCCGACATCGGAGTCGGCAATGGACGCAGCCGCGAACACGCCGACCATGACCGGCGGGCTGATGGCGCTCATCACCGCGAAGTAGAAGATGAAGAGATGGGCGACGATGAGTTCGATGCCCTGATCGACCATCAGGGGCGCAACCGTCACGGCGACCAGCACGTAGGCGCCCACGGTGACCATGCCCATGCCGAGCAGCATGCAGACCACTGCGGTCATCACGATCATGATGTCGAGATTACCGCCCGAGACGATCTCGATCAGGTAGGACAGGCGGTCGCCCAGCCCGGTCATCGTCAGGACGCCGATGATGACGCCGGCCATGGCGAGCGAGCCCACCAGCGGGATGCATGTCGCCGCACCCTGGCGCACGCCCCGCATGAAATTGTGGATGAAGTTGCCGCGGGTCTCGGGATTGACGAGGCAGACGACGAGGAAGGACAGGATCGACACCGAAACGGCGTAGTCCGCCGAATAGCGCTGCCACAGGAGCACCACCAGGATGACGATCGGGATCAGGAAGGGAATGACTTCCAGGGACGAGCGGCCGAGCGGCGGGATTTCGGACTTGTCGAGCGCGGCGATGTTGAGGCGGATCGAGGTCAGGTGCACCTGCATGAAGATGCAGAAGTAGAACAGAAGGCACGGAATGATGGTCAGCGCCATGATCTGGATCAGCGGGTAGCCGGTGATCTCGCTCATCAGAAAGGCCGTGGCGCCGAGGATCGGCGGGGTGATCTGACTGCCGAGCGACGCGGTGGCCTCGATGCCCGCAGCCACTTCGCGCTTGTAGCCGACGCGTTTCATCATCGGGATCGTCACGACGCCGGTGGTGACGATGTTGGTGACGGACGAGCCCGACATCATGCCCATCAGCGCGCTGGCCAGGATGGCGATCTTGGCCGGACCGCCTTGGAAGCGGCCGGCGATCGCCATGGTGAAGTTCATGAACTTCTGGGCGCCGCCGGAAGCCTCAAGAAAGGCCGCGAAGAAGACGAACAGGCCGATATAGGTGGCGCCGATCGCCAGCGGCGTGCCGAACAATCCGTCGGTGGTGAAGATCTGGCTCCACAACAGCCGATCCACCGACAGGCCGGCATGGCCGAAGAGGTTCGGCAGCTTGTAGCCGAACAGCGCGTAGAGGATCGCCAAGATGGCGACGTAGTTGAGCGGCCTCGTCGAGGTTCGCCGGGTCATCTCCATGACCGCGAGGAACAACAGGATGCACAGCGTCTTCTGGCCCGGCGTGAGGGTGAAGACGAGGGCGAAGTCGAGCCACACCACAGCAACCCAGACGGCGGCCGCGCAGCCGGCGACGATCAGCGCGTTCAGCGCCCAGTTCACCGCCTTGCCGTCCCCGAACAGCCGCGCCGGCAGGACGAAGGCCGTCAGCGCCATGATGATGACGAGGTAGGTGGGAAGGAAGACGAGCGTCGGCGGTCCGCCGAAAAGCCCGGCCCATAACGGATAGATCAAGAGGGCGAGCGAAAGGGCCGCCGTGACGAGCCGCCAGAGCCCGCCGTGCCCCGTGGTCAGGGCATTGTAGTCGGTAACGGCATCCGTTACTGCCGCGGCACCTTGGTCGGGGCCGGCCGGCTGTTTCATAGGGGTCATGTCGCCTTCCCGCTGCGCTGGGTTTCCCACCGGGCGGCGAAACGACCGCCCGGCGCAGGACATTCTCGCAATCGATGGGGACTAGCCGTCGGAGAGAAGGTCCTGGTACTTTTCCCAGCCCGGAACGTTCTGCTCCTTGTAGTAGCGCAGAGCGCCGGCATGCGGGGGAATGGGAACCCGTTTCAGGGCTTCCTGGAGGTTGACCTTCGCGTAGACGTTGGTGCTGCGCTGGATCTCGCTGACATTCTCCCACACGGCGCGCGTCATGGCGTAGACGAGATCTTCGGGAAGATCGGCCTTGAGGAACATGAATTCCGGGGAGACGAAGGTCTGGCCGGGATCGGGCACCTTGAGGTCGGGATACTGCTCCTTGAACGGCCAATCCACGGGGCCTGCCCACTCGATCCGCTCCTTGATCTTCGGAATGGACTCTTCGCTCGGCTGAAGCAGCGTGACGTCGCGCGAACCGGTCAGCTCGAGCACCGCACCGGAAAAGTCGCGCACATACGACAAGGCGTCGATATTGCCGTTCTGCAGCTGATCGATCGCCTTCGAGGTGTCCATGTAGCGCACCGTCACGTCGTCGAGCGAGACGCCATTGGCCTCGAAGACGATCTGCGTGAACAGGTAGTTCGACGTACCTTTCGGCGCGAGAGCGACCGTCGCGCCCTTCAGCTCCGAGATCCTGGTGAAGCCGGTGTCGGTGCGCCCGAGAATGTTGAGCGGAAGCTCGTTGTGGTAGAACCACAGGCGCAGATCGATGCCCTCTGAAGGGAACGGCGCGACGCCCTTGGTAGCGTTTTCGATGATGAGTGGCGTGCCGACGCCGCCGATCATGGTGCCGTCATGGACGTGCATGGCGCTTTCGGCATCGTAGCCCGGCACCACCGCACCGCTGGCACGCACGCCCTCGACGTTCTCGGTGATGATCTTGCCGATCGCCGAGGCGAGAATGCGGGAATTCCCGGTCGCCGAACCGCCGCCGATGACGACGTCGTAGTTCCACTCGGCACTGCCAAGCTTGTCCTGCGCGAATGCCCGGCCGCCAACGGCGGCCATGGCGGCTGCCGAACCGACAGTGGCCAGCAGCCTTCGACGTGAAAGCTTCATCATCAGATCCTCCTCCGTTCCCTGTGCGCCGGACAGGTCTCCTCCACGGCCCTTCGCACGACATCGGTGGTAACCCCGCTCATATCCCCTGTCAATATTCTCGTCATACAATCCTACTGTATAACCGGATTGACTTCGACGAACGAACGTGGTCCCACTCGCGCCATCGAGCCGGGGAGAGAACGAGGCTCGACGGCAGTCCCGGGAGAAGGTGAGACACGATGCAGAGCGGCAGTTTGGGCTTTATCGGATTGGGCACGATGGGCGGCGCGATGGCGCGGCGCCTGATCGCGGCCGGGCACCAGCTGGTCGTCGCAGACAACAATCCCGAGGCCGTCGAGCGGCTGACCTCCCTCGGCGCGCGGGCAGCCTCCACGCCTGCGGAAGTCGCGGCAAGCTGCTCGATCGTCTTCCTGTCGCTTCCAACGCCCGATGTCGTGGAGGCTGTCGTGACGGCGGAGAACGGCGTGGCGGCGGGCGCGGGCAACGCGATCGTCGTCGACCTCTCGACCACCGGCTCGCAGGTCGAGTTCCGAATCGACGCGGCACTGAAGGCGTCGGGCAAGTCGCTCGTCGACTGTCCGATCAGCGGCGGGGCGGAGGGCGCCGCGGCAGGAACCCTCGCACTGATGGCCGCCGGCCCGGCCGACAAGCTGGATGCGGTCCAGCCTTACCTCGAAATCCTCGGGACCTGCTTTCGCGTCGGCGACACTCCGGGCCAGGGCCAGATCCTCAAGGTGATCAACAACCTGATGTCCACGGCGGCCCTGACCATCACCTCCGAAGCGCTGGTGCTGGGCACCAAGGCAGGCCTTGATCCCGACCGCATGCTGGAGGCCATCAACGCCGGCAGCGGCCGCAACAGCGCCTCGACGTCCAAATTCCCCAAGCACGTCCTCCCCCGCACCTTTGATTTCGGAATGTCGATCAAACTGTCGGCCAAGGATGCGCGGCTATGCCTTGAAGAGGCGGAGCGGCTCGGCGTTCCGATGATCGTCGGCACCGCCGTGCGGCAACTCCTGACGCTGACCCGCGACCATCTCGGAGGCGACGTCGACATGACGAGCGTCGTGAAGGTGGTCGAGGAATGGGCCGGCGTCGAGGTGCGCGGCGCCGCGGCCAAGGCCTGACCCGATGAGCGATAGACAGGTCGTGATCGTCACCGGGGCGAGCCGCGGGATCGGCCGGTCGGTGGCCGTCGCCTTCGCCGGACGGAACGCCGTTCCGGTTCTGGTCGCCCGCAGCCGGGAGGACCTCGAAGAAACCGCCAATCTATGCCGCGAGGCGGGGGCGCCGGATGTCCTCGTCCGGCCTGCCGATCTCACCGATCCCAGGGAGCCGGAACGGATCGCCGAGGAGGTCGTGGCTCGGTTGGGCCGCATCGACACGCTGGTGAACGTCGCGGGCGACACCAAGCGCGGCTCGTTCCTCGACTTGACGGACGAGGATCACCTCTCCGGCTTCGCGCTGAAATATCACGGGGCGGCTAGGCTCTGCCGCTCGTGCTGGCCGGCGCTGGAAGCGGCCAGGGGGGCGATCGTCAACGTTTCGGGCATCGGCGCCCTGACGCCGGAAGCCGAGTTCACCATCGGCGGCCCGGTCAACTCAGCCCTCCTGAACCTGTCGAAGGCGCTGTCGCGCGTGGCGCCGGACCGGGTGCGGGTCAATTCGCTCTGCCCCGGCCATATCGTCACCGGGCGCCTGCAAAAGCGGATCGACACCGTGGCGCGCGAGGAAAACCTCTCGGACGACGAGGCGCGCGAGACCCTGCGCCGACGGCTCGGCATCACCCATTTCGGCCGACCCGAGGACATCGCCGCGGCGGTCGTCTTCCTGTGCTCGCCCGAGGCGGGATACGTCAACGGCACCAATCTCACCGTCGATGGCGGCGCGACGCCGGGGCTTTGAGGGGAACGTCGATGGACACGCCAGAAATCCGCCTCGCCGGCTTCGTCGGCGCCGTCGCCCTCCCCGACATTCCCGAGACGGTGCGCCGCGCCGCGAAGCGCGCGATCCTCAACGTCCTGGCGACCCTTCTTGCCGGTGCGCGAGAACCCGCCGTCGACAAGGCGTTCGCGGTGCTGGGGCGTCACAATGCGCCGGGCAACGCCGTTCTAGCGACACGCCGGGAGCGGGCCGATCCGCTGTTTGCCGCCTTCTTGAATGCGATGGCGTCGAACATCCACGATTTCGACGACACCCATATGGGCACGATCCTGCATCCTTCCTCGCCGGTTCTTCCCGCGCTGCTCGCACGGGCCAGCGAAAAACCGATGTCCGGAGCCGAACTGCTCGTCGCCTTCATCGCCGGCGTCGAAGTGGAATGCCGGATCGGTCGGGCAATCTCGCCGTCTCACTACGCGCGCGGCTGGCACATCACCTCCACCTGCGGTGTCTTCGGCAGCGCCGCGGCCTGCGGTCGTCACGATGGCCTTACGGCCGAACGCATGGTGGCGGCCTTCGCCGTCGCAGGCGTCCAGGCCTGCGGCATGGTGGAGGCGTTGGGCACCATGGCCAAAAGCGTCAGCGTCGGCAATGCCGCGCGCGGCGGCATGGTCGCGGCCGCCCTGGCAGCCGAGGACTTCGACGGCCCGCCGACCCCGCTGACCGGCGAAAGGGGCTTTCTGAACCTCTATGCCGACAGCCCGTGCGTGGCATCCCTCACCGACGATCTCGGCGAGCGATGGGAACTGACGGACGTCGCCTACAAGCCCTATCCGGTGGGCGTGGTGCTGAACCCCCTGGTCGATGCGGCACTCGAACTGCGCGCCCGCGGCGTCACCCGGCCGGAAGAGATCGCCGCCGTCACCTTTCACGGCCATCCGCTGCTGCGCGAGCGCACCGATCGTCCCGGCGTGACCTACGGCCGCCTGTCGCAGGTCAGCGCGCAACACGCACTGACGATCGCGCTCCTCCGCGGCAAGGCGGGCCTCGCCGAATTCGACGATGCGGCGGTGACCGAGACGATGGGCCGCCGCCCCGAATGCCGCTTCGTCGACGAGGCGGGCCGGGATCCCTCGTCCCTTTCGATGGCGGCACGGCTCGCCTCGGGAGAGACGGTGACGATCGACATCCCGGCCGGCCGCGGGTCACTTGCCAACCCGATGAGCGACGACGACATCGAAAACAAGCTTCGTGCCTGTGCCGGGCTGTCGGGCATGACTGGAAATGCCGACGCCCTCATCGAGACCGTGTGGTCTCTGGAAACGCTGGACGACGTGCAGCGACTGGCCGCCCTTTGTGCCCTGCCGGAGCAACGCTGATGCCCGAACCCTTCGAGCTCTTCGCCCTGCGCTATGCCAATCACGGCGGCCGCAAGCAGTCCGACAATTTCATCGGCGGGGATCCCCATGAGAACGGCGCGGACCTCGACTATTACGTCTGGGTGGCGCGGCGCTCCGACCGATTGTTCGTGATCGATACCGGCTTCGGTCCGGAGGCTGCCGCCCGCCGGGGGCGGACGCTGTTGCGCAGTCCGGCCGAGGCGCTGCATCTTCTGGGCATCGATGCGGCGGCCGTCGACGACGTCATCCTCACCCATCTGCACTACGACCATGCGGGAACGCCCGGCGACTTTCCCGCCGCGCGCTTTCATCTGCAGGACGGCGAGATGGCCTTCGCCACGGGACGCTGCATGTGCCACGCCCATCTCGCCGCGCCCTTCGAGGTGGAGGACGTGGTGACGATGGTGCGGCGGGTGTTTTCCGGCCAGGTGATCTTCCACGACGGCGTGGAAACGCTCTGCGACGGCCTGAGCCTGCATCGTGTCGGCGGCCATTCGTCGGGGCTTCAGGTGGTGCGCGTCTTCACCCGTCGCGGCTGGGTGGTGATCGCCTCGGACGCCTCGCATCTCTACGCCAACATGGGGCGTGGCAAGCCCTTCCCGATCGTCGTCGACGTCGCGGAGATGCTGGATGGGTTTCGACGGATCCGCGCGCTGGCCGACAGCGACGACCATGTGATCCCTGGCCACGATCCGTTGGTCATGCATCTCTATCCGCCCGTGAGCCCGGCGCTCGAAGGCATCGCCGTTCGGCTCGATATGGCGCAGAGACAAGCCCCGTGCTGAAGGGCCGGACCGCCCTCGTCACGGGCTCGACGGATGGCCTGGGCCTTGCGATCGCCGAGGCTCTGGCAAAGGCCGGCGCCAATGTCGCGATCCATGGCCTCGCCGAACACACGACAGGACAAGCCGTCGCCGCCCGCCTTGCCGAGCAGCATTCGGTCGAGACGCTGTTCGATGGGACTAACCTTGCCGACGGCGCTGCGATCACCGCGATGATCGAACGCATTCAGTCGGGTCTCGGCGCCCTGGACATCGTCGTCCACAACGCCGTGGTCCGGCATTTTCATCCCGTCGAGGAGTATTCGCCCGAGGAGTGGGATCAGGCGCTGGCGGTCAACCTGACCGCCGCTTTCCACATCGCAAGGCTGACGCTTCCCGGGATGAAGGCGCGCGCTTTCGGCCGCATCATCCATCTGTCGTCGATCTACGGCAGCCGGGGGATCGCCGATCGCATCGGCTATGTCACCACGAAGACGGCGCTGTTGGGCATGACGCGGGCGATCGCACTGGAGGTCGCGGGAACCGGCGTGACCTGCAACGCGCTCTGCCCGGGAAGCGTCCTGACACCGGCCATTCGTGACCGTCTCGAAAAGGCCGCCGCCGCCGAGGGACGCGCCTTCGCGGACTATGCGCGGGAGTACGCGGCAAAGCGTCATCCCACGGGCGAGTTCGTCGCGCCGGAAGATGTCGGCGCCATGGCAGTCTTTCTGTGCGGGCCCCATTCCTCCGGGGTGACCGGCGCGAGCTTCCAGATGGACGGTGGCTGGCAGGCGGCATGAGGTGACACAAGCTCTTCGGGCCAGTGCCGCTATCAAGTTGTAGATGCTCACGCTATGGTTCAGACGGCGGGCGAACGAGGGAATCGGAAATGGCAGCTGCGGACGGAGAAGATGCGAGGTTCCGGGTGGACCGCGTGGCGAGTTCGCTCCGGCACAGCGTCACCGACAGCATCCGCACCGCGATCTCCGTCCGCCGCTTCCAGCCGGGACAGCGATTGATCGAGCGCGAGCTTTGCGATCTGACAGGGGTGAGCCGGACACTGGTGCGCGAGGCGCTGCGTCAGCTCGAGACCGAGGGATTGATCGCCATCCAGCCTCATCGCGGCCCCGTCGTGAGGGAGCTGACACGCAGCCAGGCCAACGGCGTATACGACGTACGACGGGAGTTGGAGGGTCTCGCCGCGGCGCTCTTCGCCGCCCGCGCAGATCAGAAGCAACGCGACGCTTTGGAGGATGCATTTTCCCGCCTCAAGGTGTCGCTCGCCGAAGGTGACCAGGTCGAACGACTGCGGGCCAAGAATGAATTCTACGAGAAACTGCTGCAGGGAACCGGTAACGAAGCCTTGGCAGAGACCCTGAAGATGCTGAACGCTCGCGTGACATTCTTGCGGGCCACATCTCTTCAAGTCAGTGGACGAGCTCAACAGAGCATTGAGGAACTCGAACGACTGATGCGCGCGCTCGACGACCGAGATGCCCAAGGCGCCCGGGCCGCCGCCGAGTTGCACGTCACCAATGCCGCCGCCGCGGCAGTGAACCAGTTTCTGGAAAACAGCGAAGATTAGTCTTTCTTTGTAGAATCTTAGCCCCCTGTGTGCAGGCGATCCAGCCCTTCGGCAGGCTTAGGAGGGATTGGCCCGGTGCCGGTTCGGCGAGGAAAGCCTCGCAACCTCGGCGACGCTCAAACCGCTCGTGCGCGGCCGCTCGACGGCCTGACGCTTGAATGCCTCCGGAAAGAACCGGCGCTTCTTCTCTCCCATCGGACACGCCATGGCTTGGTCGGAAAGCCGATCACCGGTATCCACGCAACCGGAGCAAGAACGGTCGATCCGCCAAGCTTCGCGCGGGCCGATCGCTTCCAGGCCGACTGGATCAAATGCCGACGAACCGATAGGCCGCGTCTTGCCGCTCGACATGGCCGATGCCGCCATTCGGCAGATGGAAGCCGATGATCTTGATGCCCTCGCCCGCCGCTCGGTCGAGGAGCCGCATGCGGGTTGCCGCACCCTTGTCGCCGTCCTGATCGGCGCCCCAGGGAAGATCGGGGCGCAGGAAAGAGATCGGATCGTTCGAGATCGCGTCGCCGACGATCATCGCCGGCTCGCCCCCATGGACGATGAAAGCCATGTGCCCCGGCGTATGTCCGAAAGCCGCCATCGCCTCGACGCCCGGCACCGGCTCGTCCCCAGGCTCGAACAGCGAAACCGTCTCCTCGATCGCATCGAAACGATTGCGTGCGCCTGCGACGAAGGAATGCCGCTCCTCGGGTAGATCCGACAGCGCCCGCTCGGAGCGCCAGAAATTCCATTCATCGGAGGCGACATGATGGGTCGCATTGGCAAATAGCGGATCATCGAAATCGTCCACCACGCCCCAGATGTGATCTGGATGGGCATGGGTGAAGATCACGTCGGTGACGTCACCCGGATCGATCCCGGCGACGTCGAGACTGGCCGGCAACCGTCCCGCCGTGGGCATGAAGTTCGGTCCCGAACCGGCATCGAACAGGACGAGCCGG
Organism: Jiella pacifica; assembly: GCF_010500815.1. Lineage (GTDB taxonomy): Bacteria > Pseudomonadota > Alphaproteobacteria > Rhizobiales > Rhizobiaceae > Jiella > Jiella pacifica. The sequence goes on along the minus strand of NZ_JAAAMG010000001.1, from coordinate 401,978 downwards.
TTCTCCGAGCGCAGGACCGCGACGTTGCAGGCCGGCGTGAGGGTCTCATCCAGCTTGACGCCAAGCTCCAACCGCGTCGGCTCGGGAACAAGAAAGGCCGACGGCAGCTCGAGATGGCCGTCGCTGAGCGTCGCGAGCGCGTTCGCGTTGGCGGCGCGCGATCGGCAGGAAAACGCGGTCCCTCCCGCGAACGCTGCGAGAGTCAAGAACCCGAATTTCCGACGATTCAACATGGCATCCTCCCGATACATCATGAAAAATATATGTGTTCGGAGAGCCCGGCAATCTGCCCCAGGATCAATTCTCGATCTCGTTCTGCCCGGCAAGGCGGCGCACTGCACGATGCGGTCGGTTTCGTCGCAAGTTGCGCCTTCGGATCAGCCTGCCGGGAGCAGACTTGCTCCTTGTGCAATGAACACCGGCGGAATCCGTGCCACGGCGGGAAGCCGCTGTGGAGGCCTTGCGGGGAGCCCGCACCGTCGAGCGCCCGTCCGGGATCGGCACGCACTGCAGCGGCTCGAACGTGACAGAGGAGACCGTCATGGACGAAGACCAATCGAACCGGTTCGTGGGCCTTTACTTCGCAGTCCGATCGTTCGGAGAAACTCGTAGCCGACACGATCAGTCGCGCGGCGAGCGCTCCTCACTTGGGAATGACATGAATGAAAACGCGTCTGGTCGCGTCCCTGGTTGATGCAGGTCAATCAAACGCGACAGTCTTTCTCTATTCTTCACCAAAACCCACTACGGGCAGAGGGCCATGCCGAAGGTTCAGTATCTGAGCGTCAAGGAAGTGGCGGACCGCCTGAAGGATGCCGAGGCGACGGGCCGCCATTTGATCAAGGGCGGCCAACAGAGCGCAATCGACATCGGGACGGGTTGGCGCTCGGGGCATGGCGAACCTGACGGTCTCGCCTCGGCGGTGGTCTGGCTGAAGTCGGATGAGCCGAAATTTGTGACCCCGGTCGAAAGCGTCATCGACGGCAGCTGCAAGGCGATGAAATGACCTTGACCAATGCCCACGCGACCCCCGCGTCAGCTTGCCTTGCGGCGCTGGAAGCTTCGCCTGAAGGCCTGACTGCGAACGAGGCAGCGCGGCGGCTGGCACAGCATGGCCCAAACCGTCTCCCCGAGGTGCGGGCGCGTGGGCCGGTGCTGCGGTTCCTGATGCAGTTCCACAACGTGCTCATCTATGTGCTTCTCGGCGCGGCGGCGGTGACCGGGACCTTGCAGCACTGGGTCGATACGGGGGTGATCCTGGCAGTGGTTCTGGCCAATGCGGTGATCGGCTTCGTCCAGGAGGGCAAGGCCGAGGCTGCGATGGCCGCGATCCGCAACATGCTGGCGCCCCGCGCCGCCGTCCTGCGCGACGGACACCGGACGACGCTGGACGGGGTCGACCTCGTGCCCGGCGACATCGTCTTGCTGGAAGCCGGTGACAAAGTTCCGGCCGACCTGCGGGTCTTGGAAGCGAGGGGACTGGCGGTCCAGGAGGCGCTCCTGACGGGCGAGTCCTTGCCGGTGGAAAAGGGGCCGGAGCCGGTCGCGGCGGATGCAGCTCTTGGCGACCGCCGGTCGATGCTGTGGTCCGGTACGCTGGTGACGCAGGGTACGGCGCGCGGGCTGGTGGTGGCCACCGGTGCGGGCACCGAAATCGGGCGCATCGGCGGTCTTCTTGCGGGCGTCGAGCAACTGACCACCCCCCTGGTCGCGCAGATGGACCACTTCGCGCGCTGGCTGTCGTTCCTGATCCTGCTCTTCGCCGCGCTCCTGCTCGCCTATGGCTACTTCGTCGGCCACATGCCCTTTGCCGACCTCTTCATGGCCGTCGTCGGCGTCGCGGTGGCGGCGATCCCCGAAGGTCTGCCGGCGGTAATGACCGTCACGCTTGCCATCGGCGTGCAGGCCATGGCGCGGCGGCATGCCATCGTGCGCCGCCTGCCGGCGATCGAGGCAATCGGTTCGGTCTCGGTAATCTGCACCGACAAGACGGGAACGCTGACCCGCAACGAGATGGTCGTCGCTGCAGCCGACACGCCGGAGGGCACCTTCAGCATTGCGGGTGAAGGCTATGCGCCGCAGGGCACGATCACGCCTTCGGGCGACCTCGGGCGTCTCGCGCTGGCGGCTGCCCTTTGCAACGACGCGCGTCTGCATCGCAAGGACGCCACTTGGACGGTCGAGGGCGATCCGATGGAGGGTGCGCTTTTGGCCTTTGCTGGAAAGGTGGGCAGCGACCACCCGGGCCGTCGATGGGATGCCATTCCCTTCGACAGCCGCCACCGCTTCATGGCCGTGCTGACCGAGGGCGCGTTCGGGCGCCTGGTACATGTGAAGGGCGCGCCCGAGCGCGTGCTGCGCATGTGTGCGGGACTGGACCAGGCCCAATGGCACGACCGGGCCGAGGCGCTTGCGAAGCGGGGCTTGCGGGTTCTGGCCTTCGCGGAGCGGACCGAACCGGGCAACAAGATCGACCCGAAGGTGCTGGAGGGTGGGCTGACCTTCCTCGGCCTCGTCGGCCTGATCGACCCGCCCAGGCCCGAGGCGATTGCCGCTGTCGCCGAATGCCGGACGGCGGGGATCCGCATCAAGATGATCACCGGCGACCATGCCGGCACAGCCGCCGCCATTGCGGGCCAGATCGGGCTGGAGAACCCCGACCGCGTGCTGACAGGCCATGATCTCGACAAGCTGGACGATCCGCAGCTGGCGCTGGAGGTCGTCGGAACCAACGTCTTCGCCCGCACGAGCCCCGAACACAAGCTCCGCCTGGTGACCGCACTCCAGGCAAACGGCCTTTCGGTGGCGATGACCGGCGACGGGGTGAACGACGCCCCCGCCCTGAAGCGCGCCGATGCGGGCATTGCCATGGGCTTGAAGGGATCGGAAGCGGCAAAGGAGGCAGCCGATCTGGTGCTGGCGGATGACAACTTCGCCTCGATCGCAGCCGCCGTGCGCGAAGGGCGAACAGTCTATTCCAACCTGAAAAAGGTGATCAGTTGGACACTGCCCACCAGCGCGGGCGAGTCGATGGTCATCGTACTGGCGCTGCTTCTAGGGCTTGCCCTGCCGATCACGGCCGTGCAAATCCTCTGGATCAACCTGATCACCGGGATCACGCTGGGCTTGGCGCTGGCCTTCGAGCCGACCGAAAGCGGCACGATGTCCCGCCCGCCGCGCGCCCGCCATGCCCCCATCCTGTCGGGCGAGCTGGTCTGGCATGTCGTTCTGGTCGCGGCCCTATTCCTGGCGGCGGTCTTCGGCGTTTTCACCTATGCCATCGAAAAGGGCTACCCGCTGGCATTGGCGCAGACCATGGCGATGAACACGCTGGTTGTGCTGGAGATCTTCCACCTGTTCTTCATCCGCAACATCCACGGCACGTCGCTGACATGGGCCGCGGCGAAGGGGACCCGCGTGGTCTGGACCGTGGTCCTCGTCATCACGGCCGCCCAGTTCGCCGTCACTTACCTTTCGCCGTTGCGGGTCGTGCTGGGCACCGCACCGGTGCCCCTGTTCGAGGGTCTGCTGATCGTCTGCATCGGAGCGGTCTTCTTCGCGCTGATCGAGATCGAGAAGCAGATCAGGCTGGGATTGAGATCATGACACGACCACCAAGACAGAAGCTGCGCCCTGCACCCCTTCCTGCCGCAGATCCGATTCAAGCGCAGATTCCCACCGTCGTGCCACCCCTGCAAGACCTACAGCAGGACCATCCGCGCACCCATCTCGACCGCGCGGCACGCGGCGCCTTGGCGAAGCTGAGCGGCGGGGTGTCGCCCCATGCCTTCATTCAGGCCTGGAGCGACTGGGCGCAACATCTGGCGCGCTCGCCCGGCCGCCAGATGGAACTGGCCGAGCATGCTCAGCAGAACCTTCTGAAGGTCATGGCGCTTGCTGCCAGCACGAGAAGCCCGCCGCCCTTTGCGCCGAAGCCTCATGACAAGCGCTTTTCCCATCCCGGCTGGCAGACCTTCCCTTTCCAGCTGTGGCAACAGGGATTTCTTGCGGTGCAGGATTGGTGGGAGCAAGCCACCGAGCCGATGCGCGGCCTGCGCCCCGAGGATACTGACCGCACCCGGTTTCTCGCCCGCCAGACGCTGGACGTGCTGTCGCCCTCGAACCTGCCATGGCTCAATCCCGAGATCATCGCCGAGACCATGAAGGCTGGCGGCCGCAACCTGAGCGAAGGGGCGGAGCATTTCCTTCAGGATGCGATCAAAACGATGACGAACCGGCATGACCCTCCTCCCGAAGGCTACCGGATCGGCACCGACCTGGCCTGCTCCCCCGGCCACGTTGTCTTTCGAAACGACCTGATGGAACTGATCCAGTATGCGCCGCAGACGCAGCAGGTGCAGGCGCGGCCGATCCTGATCGTTCCGGCCTGGATCATGAAGTACTACATCCTCGACCTCTCGCCCGGGAATTCGATGGTGCGCTACCTCGTCGCGCAGGGTTTCACCGTCTTCATGATCTCCTGGATAAACCCGACGAGGAAGCATCGCGAACTCTCGCTGGAGGATTACCGCAAGCGGGGCGTCCTGGCGGCGCTAGACGCGGTGACGAGGATCGTGCCGGACACCGAGGTTCATGCGGTCGGCTATTGCCTGGGCGGCACGATCCTGGCGATAACCGCAGCGACCATGGCGCGCGACCGCGATGATCGACTTGCGTCAGTCACGCTGATGGCGGCCCAAGTGGACTTCGCCGAAGCGGGCGAGCTGCTGCTCTTTCTCGATGAAAGCCAAGTCGCTTTCCTCGAGGATCTGATGTGGGAGCAAGGCTATCTCGACCGCCCGCAGATGGCCCGCGCCTTTGCCGCCATCCGGGCCGAGGACCTGATCTGGACCCGCGCCGTCCAGCGCTACTTTCTCGGGCGCGAGGATATGCCGACCGACATCGGCGTGTGGCTCGCCGACACGACGCGGATGCCCGCTCGGATGCACTCGCAATACCTGCGCGGGCTGTTCCTCGAGAACCGGCTGACGGCGGGACGTTTCGCGGTGGAGGGCCGGGTGATCGCGCTCAAGGACCTTTCGGTGCCGCTGTTCGTGGTGGGGACCGAGACGGACCACATCGCGCCCTGGCGGTCGGTCTACAAGACCCAGCTCTTCACCGACAGCGATCTGACCTTCGTGCTGACCAAGGGCGGGCACAACACCGGCATTCTCAGCGAGCCGGGACACAAGGGCAGGCACTACCGCATTTCGCGTCGCCCGGCCGGCGCGCTCTATGTCGGCCCCGACGGCTGGTTGGCCCAGACCGAGACCCTGCCGGGATCCTGGTGGCCCGACTGGTCGGACTGGCTGATGAAGCAGGGCGGCGGACAGGTGGCACCCGCCACGATGGGCGCCCCGCAGCGAGGTCTTCCCCCATTGGCCGCGGCACCCGGCAGCTATGTCCTGCAGGGCTGATCTGCCGTGTCGATGCCTGAGAGCTTTCTCCGGTGCTCCATCCCGTCTCGCATTTCACGCTGTGGCCCGAGCCGTGACAGGCCCGCGGTTCGCTAAAGGCTCATGGAGCGGTGGCCCGACGGTTCGAGGTCGCCGAACAGGCTGGCGATAGCAGCGCGAATGACGGCGACAACACCCTTCAGCCAGGCGAGGACGGCGTTGGCCGCGTCGCCGATGTATGGTCGCCCACGACCAGCAACGCCGACGCGCCGTTCGTCGAAGACGTCAGTTGGCGAGGCCACTCTGCGGATCGACCCCGAGCTTCGACAGGCGGATGACCGCCTGGGTGCGGCTGTCGACCCCGAGCTTCAACAGGACGGCCGAGACATGGGCCTTGATCGTCGGCTCCGAAACGCCGAGTTCATAGGCGATCTGCTTGTTGAGAAGGCCGCGGCCGAGCATCGAGAGCACCCGCGTCTGCTGCGGCGTCAGGCTCTTCATCCTGACGATCAGTTCGCTCACCTCGGGATCGCCCGGTGCGTCGAGCGAGACATTGCCCGGCAGCCAGACGTCGCCCCTGAGCAGCGTCTCGATGGCCTGGCGTATCTCGTCGAAACCCGCCGACTTCGGGATGAAACCCGAGGCGCCGAGATCGAGGGCGCGCGCGATGATCTGGCCGTCCTCGCTAGCGGAAACGATCGCGATCGGCACCGACGGGTGCTCGGCACGAAGCAGAGCGAGGCCGGACAGACCACTGGTGCCCGGCATCGCCAGGTCGAGAAGAAGGAGATCGGCATCGCCGTGCCGCTCGAGCGCCGCGGCCGCCTCGCCGAAATCCGCCGCTTCGACGATGTCCGCGCCGCCCGGAAGCGACCGAAGGATCTCCTTCAGCGCCCCGCGGAAAAGCGGGTGATCGTCGGCAACGATGAATAGCGGTCGCATCGGCCCCCCTTGCCTGTGTCCTGCGTTCGAAGCTCTCCCCGGCATCCGAGTGTCGATCGCCGAACTTCAAAATCGAATGGACTGTCGTCGAACATGCGTCCTGGCTTGGCTTTCCGGTGTCGCGTTCTTCACGGCGCCTTGCGGCCGCAAATGAACGCTCTTCCAGTCACCAGACCAGACCGGCTGGAACTTCTACTCTCGGCTCGGCCTTTAGCCAATCGGCAGTTGCCATGCCAAGCGACCGGATCTCCATGCCGCGGGCGAATCGGCGGCAGACCGCACCTCTGCCACCACGAGCGGCCATGCCGCCACGCGCCGTCTAGCTCGCTCAGGCCCCCTCCGGGGGCATCTCGGCCATCATCGTGATCGGCACGCGGAAATGCAGGTAGCGCGGATCGAACTCGCCGAGCCGGGCCAATGTCTTCCATTCGCGGATCGTCATCCGCGAGCGCTCGCGGTCGACCACGCCGTTAAGCCGCAGGTCCTTCAGGACACGGTTCACAGTCACCACGGTCAGCCCCAGTGCATCGGCGAGTTCGTGCTGGGTCAGCGGCAGCCGGTAGACGTAGTCGGGCGCGAGGCCCACGGCCCGCATGCGCATAGCGATCTCGCACAAGAGATGGGCCGTGCGGCTGTGACCGGAAAGGCGGCCCAGACCGACGATCCACTCCCGGAAGATCGCTCCGTCAATCAGCGTCTCGCGCCACAGGGCCGCCGCGACCTTCGGCCGGCGGATGCAAAGATCCCAAACGGCGTCATGGGAAACGAAGCCGATCCGGCTGCGTGTCGTCGCCGCGAAGCTGTGATCCATGTAGTTCATGTGCAGGCTGTGCAGGTCGGGGATGTCGCCCGAGACGTGGAAGGCGATGATCTGCCGCTTGCCCTCGAGGGTGTGGCGGTAACGATAGGTGAATCCATCGATCAGGATGCAGCACTGGCTGACGTACTGGCCTTCCGACACGATGTCGATTCCCGCGTCGAATTCGCGGACTGTGACCGGCAGCTCCAGAACGGCGGCCTCGTCCTCGGCGTCGATATCCGCCACGAGGTTCAGCCGCTTCAAGAGGATCTTATGGGCGGTCTTGTCCAAACGGTTCTCCAGCTGACATCAAGGGCGGTTCTTGACGACCGCCTCTTTGCTTATCGTTCCATGCCCCATGTCTCATGCGCCAGCCAATGGTCGAGCTGCAAGATCAGTCGTTCACGGATGCCTGATCCAGCATAGGCAGGCATCCGCCAGAAGTGAAGCGTAGCGAGCATTTGCAGGCCGCCGCCGATCGTTTCCCGGCGGCCGGGCCGCCCGCTCGCTGGTGCGGGCCCGGAGTGGCAGGTCGGCGTTCACTTGCCGAGATCGAGGGACACGTGGGCGACATCGTGGAAATCCGTCGTCGGCTCCGGCGCGAAGCCGAGGTCGTGCGCGAGCTTGAGCATGCCGACGTTCTCGCGCAGGATCTCACCGAAGACCCGGGAAAGCCCTTTGACGCGGGCATAGTCGAGAATGGCGGACATCAACTTGAAACCGAGCCCCCGGCCCTTCATGTCGGAGCGCACGAGGACCGCGAACTCCGCCGCCTCGTTCTCCGGATCGGCGACGATCCGCACGACGCCGAAGATCGGCCCCTCGCCATAGCCCGACCCCGGCGCGACGGCGATCAGCGCCATCTCGCGGTCGTAGTCGATCTGGGTGAAGCGGGCCGCCGTCTGGTGCGGAAATGCCTTCATCGGCCCCATGAAGCGCAGGCGAAGGTCCTCCGGCCCGCAGGCCATCACCATCTCGGCGAGTGCCGCCTCGTCTTCCGGCCGGATCGGGCGCAGCAGATACTGTACGTCGTCGCGAATGGTGATGAAGTGTTCCCATTCCCGCGGATAGGGGCGGATGGCCGGCTGGGCGCTCGGGGCCCGACGCTCGTCCGCCGCCGCTTCGATGGCGATGCGCGCGTCGAGTGCGAGGACGCCGTTCTCGTCGGCGGCGAGCGGGTTGATGTCGAGTTCGCGCACCCTCGGTAGAAGCACTGCGAGTTCCGAGAGCCGGACCAGCGCATCGGTGAGATGGTCCATGTCGACGGGCGGCACGTCGCGAAAGCCGTGGAGCAGCCTGGCGATCGCCGTCCGCTCGATCATCTGCCGCGCCAGCGCCGAGTTGAGCGGCGGCAGGCCGACCACCCGGTCGCCGACGATCTCGGCCTCCTTGCCGCCTCGGCCGAACAGGACGACGGGGCCGAAGGTCGGGTCGCGGGCGATGCCGGCGATGAGTTCATGGGCGCCGCTGCGGCGAACCATCGGCTGAACCGTGAAGCCGGCGATGCTGGCGCCCGGCTGCGCGCGGCCGACCGCCGCAATCATCTCGTTCGCGGCGTCGAGCATCGCGCCGGAGCTCTCGATGTCGAGCCTCACCCCGCCGACGTCCGACTTGTGGGTGATTTCGGGCGAGACGATCTTGAGAACCGCCGTCCCACCGATCTCGGCGAATTTCCGGGCCGCCTCTTCCGGAGAGCGAACGAAGAAGGTCGGCACCGTCGGCACACCGAAAAGCCGCAGGATCTCCTTGGCCTCCCATTCGCTGAGGGTGGTCCGCCCCTCCATCGCGGCTTGGTCGATGATCCGGTTCGCCGCCGCAACGTCTTCGGCGGAAATCATCACGCCGGCGGCGGGAGTCTCCATCAGCTGCGCCTGATTGCGCCGATAGTCGACGAGGTGGGTGAAAGCCCGGATCGCGTCCTCCGGGCTTTCGAAGCTCGGGATCCGTTGCCGCGCCAGCTCGGCCCGAACGGGTCCGGCGGTCACGCCGCCGAGCCAGTTGGCAAGCACGGGGAAGCGCGGGCGCGTCTTCGCGACCTCGATCACCGCCTGTGCCGCCGCCATGTTGTCGGCCACCGCGGTCGGGCAGTTGATGACGAGGACGGCGTCGGCCGCGCGGTCGGCGATGAGGATCTCCAGCGCCGCCCGGTAGCGCTCCGGCGTCGCATCGCCGATGATGTCGACCGGATTGCCATGAGACCAGGTCGACGGCAGGACGGCGTCGAGGCGCTCCAGCACGGGGCTGCTCAGTTCGGCCAGATGGCCGCCGAGGGCTTCCAGCCAGTCGACGGCGAGGACGCCGGCGCCGCCGCCATTGGTCAGGACCGCCAGCCTTTCGCCGCCGATCCGGATGCCGGTCGAAAGGGTTGCCGCCGCCTCGAACAGATCCTCGAGCGCCGCGACGCGCAGGATGCCTGCACGCCGGAACGCCGCGTCGTAGACGAAATCGGAGCCAGCCATCGCCCCGGTATGCGACTGGGCCGCCCGTGCCCCCTCGGCGCTGCGGCCGGACTTGATGACCAGCACCGGCTTGGACCGCGAGGCGACCCTTGCTGCCGACATGAATTTCTTGGCGAAGGTGACGTTCTCGACATAGAGCAGAATCGCCTTCGTATCGCGATCGGTCGACAGGAAGTCGAGCATGTCGCCGAAATCGGCGTCGCTCATGTCACCGAGCGAGACGACATGGGAAAAGCCGATGTTGCGGGCGGCCGCCCAGTCGAGGATCGCCGTCGCGATCGCTCCCGACTGGCTGACGAGGGCGATCTCGCCTTTCGCCGGCATGAGATGGGAAAAGCTCGCATTGATGCCGGCAGCGGTGGAAATCAGGCCGAGACAGTTCGGCCCGACGATCCGCATCAGATGCGGGCGGGCGCGGTCGAGCATCTCCTGGCGGAGCGACTTGCCGCTTATCCCGGCTTCGCCGAGCCCGGCGCTGATGACCACGGCGGCGCAGCACCCCATGGCCCCGAGCTCCCCGACGATACCGGGTACGGTGCGGGCGGGCGTCGCGACGATGGCGAGATCCGGGCATTCAGGCAGCGCGCCGAGCGTATTATGGACGGGCCGGCCCTCGATCACCCGCTCATGCGGGTTGACCAGCATCACCGGTCCGTCGAAGCCGCCCGTCAGAAGGTTCCTGGCGATGACGTTGCCGACCGAGCGCGGCGCGTTGCTCGCCCCGACGAGCGCGATCGAGCGCGGCCGGAACAGCGCTTCGAAGTTGCGGATACTCATGGGCCACCTTCCATCGTCGTGCGTCGTCGCACCCAGCCCGAGGCGAGACGCGGCCGCTCACGCCGCAACGCAAGAAGCCAATCCGCGGGCCCCCGCCACGAACCGACCGCCTGCGGGACGACCGGGCCGGTCGCCTTGCTGCGGATGGCGGCCGTGCCGCTTGCGTTTCCGCGCCGAGACCGCTGGCGCCGCTCGGATCGCGTTTTGCGGCGCTTCAGTGCGCCATCAGGAGAGGCAGGCGGCAATGGCGGATCAGCTCGCGCGTCACGCCGCCGAGGAGATACTCCCTCAGACGCGAATGACCATAGGCCCCCGCGACGACGAGTTCCGCGCCCACCGCATCGGCCTCCTTGAGAAGGCCTTCCGCGGGGTCTTTCCAAGCGGCAAGCTCGCGGATCTCCACCTTCACCCCGTGCCGGGCGAGATGCCGGGCCATGTCGTTCATCGGCTCGAGCCCGCGCTGCTCCGCCGCACCCTCTTCGGCGACGGTGGCCAGGATCACTTGGGTCGCCCGCTTCAAGAGCGGCAGAGCGGCGGCGATGGCGCGGGCGCTTTCGGGCGTGTCCCGGAAGGCGACGAGGACGGTGGACGGCAGCCCGGACACGGCGGCAGCTTCGGCCGGAATCAGCAGGATCGGCATACGCGCGTCGAACAGCACGGCCTCGAACAGCGACATGTCCGTCGCCTCGACGACCGAGCGTTGCGACTGGACGACGAGATCGACGAGGCCGCTCTGGCGGGTGACGGCATAGCCGAGCTCGCCGAGGGTCCCGTTCGAGCGGCGCAGCTCCCACGGCACGCCGAGCCGATCAAGCCGGCCGCGGAGTTTCTCCTCGGCCTTTTCTCCGACCACCTCGGCCTGACGGGCGAACTCGGCCGCCAGTGTCTCAGAACCCGGCGCGGTGGCGAGGATCGGCGTTGGGATGTGATTGAGGAGGTGGCAGTCGAGATGGGCGCCGAACTCGCTCGCGAGCGTCTCGCCATAGGCGATTGCCGCCTCGTCGCTCGCCGCGCCGGTCACGATGACGGCAAGATCGGCGACGACGATCGGCGTGTCGGCCAAGGCAGCGTCCGTTCCGGCTTTGCCGGTATCATTCCCGATGCTCATGGCGACCACTCCTTTGTTCCAAAAACGCAGACGACGTTACCATCCGAATGCGACCGGCCGAATTGACCAATGTCAAGCCGTTGCGCCACGACCGAGAGAGGGTCCAGAAAGGACGAGGAGACCGGCGCGCGTGCCGCTTTCACATCGATGGTTCGGAGAGCTTGCGCGCAGCGGGCTTGGCTTCGACGCCGCGATCCGGCAGTTCTAGCATCCGTCCATATCACGCGCTGGCGGCGCTGCGGCGAAATTCGGCGAGCCGGCGGGAAGGATTGTCTGATGTATGTTCTCTTCCGGGCTCTCGGCCTTTTGGTCCTCGCCGTCGGCGTGGTCTTCGCCGTCGGCGACATCGCCCGCTCGCTCGCCGATGAGACGACACAGCTCGTCAGCATCGACGAAGCCTTGTCGTCCATGGGCTTCGTCCTTGCCAACAGCGCGCCGGAAAGCCGCACCGTCGCCGTCGTCGGCACGTGGTCGATGTCGATCACCTGCGGCGCCATCGGCTTTCTCCTCTTGCTCCTCGGCCATCGCGGCCGGCGGCGCGACAGGAACGTTCGCCGCATTCCGTGAGGCGGCCCACTCGTGAGCTGGCCTCGGAAGGTCGCGGCTTGAACCGCGGGCATCCTCGCCGACATAAGTGATCGATGGTCGGCAGGATGCGGCATCCGCCATTCGGTCAATGGCCTGCCCCTCGGTGCCATAGTCCCGGCGCTCGCCCCAAGGAGATTTCATGTTCATCATCGACATGTTTTCCAAGAAGATGAAGCTGCCCTCGGCCGAGGATGCCCTGCCCGGCCGCAGCGAACCGATCCCGACCGCGGCGGAGCACTTCATCTCGCACCGTCCGCTGAAGGGGCCATTCCCGCGGGGTCTCGAACAGGCGACGTTCGGCATGGGCTGCTTCTGGGGCGTCGAGCGCAAATTCTGGCGGACCGAGGGCGTCTACGTCACCGCCGTCGGCTATGCGGCGGGCATCACGCCCAACCCGACCTATCAGGAGGTCTGCACCGGCCAGACCGGGCACAACGAGGTGGTTCTCGTCGTCTTCGACCCCGCCGTCGTCTCCTACGAAGCGCTGCTGAAACTGTTCTGGGAAGGCCACGACCCGACGCAAGGAATGCGCCAGGGCAACGACATGGGAACCCAATACCGCTCGGGCATCTACACGTCCACGGACGAGCAGGCCGCGGCGGCGGCGGCCTCGAAGGCGCTCTATCAGGAGGCGCTGAAGAAGGCCGGCCACAAGGGCACGATCAGCACCGAGATCCTGCCGGCGGCGGAATTCTACTATGCGGAAGACTATCACCAGCAGTATCTCGCCAAGAACCCGCGAGGCTATTGCGGCGGTGGCGGTACTGGCGTCGCCTGTCCGGTCGAGAAAGTCGCCTTGCCCGCCGAATAGGCAGCGCGCGGCGGCATTGGGCATCCGGTCGCTCGTTCGGGCAAGATCGCCGTTTCCCCCGCGCCGCCTTCACCGATCCCTCTGAATTTGCTTCATTCTCGCCGCGACCCGTGCCAATCTTGAAATCGGTGCGGGTATTCGCCCCGTCGCGCGTTTACGCGGCGGCCGCGCGATGTCCCGCAGGAAACGAACCGCCGAAGCCTCTTCGCCAACAGGGATCCTGACACCCATGAGACACGTCCTGGCCGGAATTCTCGCAGCCGCCCTTTCCACAACGGCCGCCTTGGCTGCCGATTTCAAGCCGGCGATCCTCTACGATCTCGGCGGAAAGTTCGACAAATCCTTCAACGAGGGCGCCTATGACGGCGCCGAGAAGTTCAAGAAGGAGACCGGCACCGAGTATCGCGAGTTCGAGATCGTCAACGACGCGCAGCGCGAACAGGCACTTCGCCGCTTCGCCCGCGACGGGGCGAGCCCGATCGTCTCGGTCGGCTTCTCCCAGGCCGCGGCGCTCGAAGCCGTCGCCAAGGAATATCCGGACACCCAGTTCGCCATCATCGATTCCGTCGTCGACCTGCCGAACGTCCGCTCGATCCTCTTCAAGGAAGAGGAAGGCTCCTATCTCGTCGGCATCCTCGCCGCGATGAAGGCCGAGGACGGCAAGGTCGGCTTCGTCGGCGGCATGGACATTCCGCTGATCTCGAAATTCTCCTGCGGCTACAAGGGCGGCGTCAAGTCGGTCTCCAAGGACGCCACCGTCTACGAGAACATGACCGGCTCGACGGGCGCCGCCTGGAACGATCCCGTGCGCGGCGGCGAACTTGCCAAGGCGCAGATCGACAAGGGCGCCGACGTGATCTTCCACGCCGCCGGCGGCACCGGCATCGGCGTGCTCCAGGCTGCGGCCGACGCCGGCAAATACGGCATCGGCGTCGATTCCAACCAGGATGCCCTCTTCCCGGGCCACGTTTTGACCTCGATGGTCAAGCGCGTCGACACCGCCGTCTACGACGCCTTCACCGCCGCCAAGGACGGCAAGTGGGAATCCGGTGTCGTCACCCTCGGCCTCAAGGAAGACGGCGTCGGCTACACCATCGACGAGCACAACAAGGATCTCATCACCGACGAGATGAAGGCGGCGGCCGAAAAGGCCAAGGAGGACATCATCGCGGGCAAGATCACGGTCCACGACTTCACGACCGATTCCAGCTGTCCGTATTGACATCGGCAGACGAGAACGCCGCCACGCCTGCCCATGGAACATTCCGGGGCAGGTCTGCATCGGCGTGGAGCGGGGCCGACAAGGATCCGGGCCCGAACTGACGTCAGAACCCTACAGCGCTGCCGGACGTCCGGGCGGCGCTTTTTTTTGATCCCGCTGGCGGAAAGGCGCAGCGCCCGGACTTGAGAAGATCACCGCGCCGGCGCGACCCTGCCGCGAAATCAACGACATGCCGCAGCGCAATAGCACTGATCAATTGCTAAATTTCGGCGCACGATCATCAACAACAGTCAGTTCAAGTGATCATTCATCGCCGCTTCTTCGATGGGACGATAGTCGAATTGCTGTTGCCTTGCCGCGCGCTCTGCCCCTACTCTGCAGAGATCGGTGACGAAGCTGGGAGGAAACTGCTTCGTCACGCGACCAAGGGAGGTGATCTTGAGCAATCAACGTATTGATCGCAGAGCGTTTCTCGGGCGCTCTGTGCTTGCCGGAGGAACAGTTGCGGCAACGCTGGCCGCACCGCACGTCGCCCGGGCGCAAGGCCAGACGACGACATGGCGGGTGCAGACTTCGTGGCCGGGCGGCATCGGCCTCCAGACCTTCAAGGAGTGGTGCGCCTCGATCAAGGAAAAGACCGGCGGCGAGCTGGAATTCACCCCCTTCGGCGCCAATGACGTCGTCGGCGATTTCCAGCTCTTCGACGCGGTGAAGAACGGTGTGCTGGAGGCGGTGAACCCGTTCACGATCTATGCCCAGGGGATCATCCCCGCCGCGGTGTTCCTCACCTCGTATCCGCTCGGCCTGCGCAATCCGCACGAGTTCGACACCTTCTACTACGGCCTCGGCGGCCTCGAGATCGCCCGCGAGCTCTATGCCGCGCAGGGCATGTATTTCGTCGGCCCGATCCAGCACGACGCCAACCTGATCCACTCCAAGGTGCCGATCCGCTCCATCGACGACTTCCGCGACCGCAAGATGCGCCTGCCCGGCGGCATGGTCGCCGAGGTGTTCCAGGCGCTCGGCGCCAAGACCACCGTTCTGCCCGGCTCGGAGATCTTTCCGGCGCTGGAAAAGGGCACCATCGACGTCGCCGACTATACCGGCCCGGCCGTGAACTACGCGCTCGGCTTCAGCCAGGTGACGAAATACATCTCCATGGGCCCTCCGGGCTTCATGTCGCTCTATCAGCCGGTCGACCTGATGGATCTCACCGTCGGCATCAACGCCTGGAACGCGCTTCCCGATGAAATGAAGCAGTTCGTCGAGATGGAGACCCATGCCTATTCCGACATGCATCATGCGGCGATCCAGAAGGCCAATCAGGAAGCCTGGAAGAAGTTCGCCGACGACGGCACCGAGGTCACCCGCCTCACCCAGGACGACGTCGCGCTGATGACCGAGGTCGCGGTGCCGATCTGGTTCAACTGGGCGAACAAGGACAAGAACGCGGCGCGGATCTTCCAGATCCAGCTCGACTACATGCAGTCCGGCTCGCTCGGCTACGTCGAACCGGATCTGCTCGAGGGGCTGGAACTGACCAACCTCTGAGCGCTGCGCCTCCCTCAGCAAAAAATGCGCGCCGGCTCGGCGCATGATCCGGAAAGGCGGCCACCGGCCGCCCGACCGGATCACGCCGGCGCGCATCGCCGGCGCGCCTTCACGCCATTCACCGCAACCCACTTCCCGTATCAGGACCCAGCACCATGCCGAGTTTGACCTTCGTACTGCCGCACTGGCTGTACTGGGCGATGCTCGTCGTCTTTCCCGTCGTGGCCATGGTCTTGGCACGGCGCGGGCGAAGCGACGGACCGCGGCTCTATTCCCTGCCGCTCGCCTATTTCGTGCTGGTCACCGGCGGCATGCTGGGCCTGCACCGGTTCTATCTGAAGAGCATCTGGTGGGGCCTGTTGTTCCTGCCCCTGTTCTTCGTCATCCTCTTTGCCAACGCCCATCAGCGCGACGCGAGGTCCGCCTATTCCGACGCGGCGAACATCGTGCGCGTCTCCAAGGGAACGATCGAGCGCGAGGAGCCGCGCCTCGCCGAGGCGGACCAGACACTCGCCGCCCTGCGGAGCGAGATCGAAGCGGCCGAGGAAGGCTCCTTCACCAAGCGCGCCGCCGAAAGGCGGCTGCAGCGCGAGGAGCGCCGGCTTGAAAGCTCGCGCCAGAGGCTCGAAGCCTCCCGCAGCGATCTTCTGGAGCAGCAGGCAATCGCCGACACTGCCGGCGCGGACCGGGCTTTTTGGGAAACCGTTGCCTTCGTCACCTTCCTCCTGATCCTCGCCCTCGTGGCGCTCGACGCGGTGCTCTTGCCCTTCCTCGTGCGCCGGGCAAACCGGGATCTCCATTCGGCGGACCGGACGGACGAGGAGCCGCTGGCAAAGCTCTCGGGCGAATTCGTCAAGGACAGGGCCAACGTCTCCTCCGGCTGGACCGGGTGGATCGACCGCCTGTCCTTCTATTCCGGCGAATTCGTCTCCTATTGGGCTGTGATCGCCGTCTTCGTCTACTACTACGAAGTCGTCGCGAGGTACGTCTTCAACTCGCCGACCAACTGGGCCCATGAGGGAATGTATCTGATGTTCGGGATGCAGTACCTGATCATGGGCGCCTATGCGATGCTGACGGAAAGCCATGTGCGGGTCGACATCTTCTACGCCCCACTGTCGCCTCGCAGGAAGGCGCTGGCCGACATCCTCACCTCGGTGTTCTTCTTCATCTTCGCCGGCGTGCTCCTCGTCACCGGCTGGATCTTCGCGGCCGACGCGACGCGGGTGAGCGAGGTCTCCTTCACCGACTGGCAGCTCGCCTACTGGCCGTTCAAATGGGCGATCGTCGTCGGCGCCCTCCTCCTCGTCCTGCAGGGGGTCGCCAAGCTCGCACAGGACTTTCGAACCCTCGCAAGCGGGGTGCCCGGCACCCCCGGCCCCTCCAGCGGAAAGGCCTGAGCCATGGGTCTCGAAATCGACATCGGCTGGCTGACGCTGATCATGTTCGGCAGCCTGCTCTTGCTCCTGATGGCCGGCCTGCCGCTCGCCTTCGTCACCGGCGGCCTCGCCTGTGTGTTCCTCTTCATCCTCGGCGACTGGCAGACGCTGAACATCGTGCCGTCGCGCATCTTCCCGCTGATGACCAACTACCAGCTCTCGGCCATTCCGCTGTTCATCTTCATGGCGGCGATGCTGGAACGGGCGGGCATCATCAACGACATGTTCGACGTCATCTACAAGGTGCTCGGCGGCGTGAAGGGCGGCCTTGCCGCCGCGACCATCATCGCCTCGACGATCCTCGCCGCGATGGTCGGCGTCATCGGCGCGGCGGTGGTCACCATGGGCATCATCGCGCTCCCCGCCATGCTGAAGCGCCACTACAATCCCGAGATCGCCATGGGCTCGATCATGGCCGGCGGCACGCTCGGCATCCTGATTCCGCCGTCGATCCTCGCCATCATCTATGCCGTCGTCGCCGAACAGTCGGTGGGCGAACTGTTCATCGGCGCGGTGCTTCCGGGCCTCCTCCTGTCCGGCCTCTACATCCTCTATGTCGTCGTGCGCTGCTACATCGATCCGAGCCTCGGGCCCCCGGCCCCGCTGGAAGAGCGCATTTCGTTCCGCGAGAAGGTCCGGGTCTTGTCGAAGATGTCGGCGCCGATCGCCCTCATCGTCGTCGTTCTCGGCGTCATCTTTTCCGGCGTCGCGACGCCGGTGGAAGCGGCCGGCATCGGCACCTTCGGCGCCTTCATCGTCGCGGCGATCCATCGCAAGCTCGACTGGCCGACGGTCCAGGGCGCGTGTCTGACGACGCTGAAGGCGACCGCCATGGTCATCTGGATCATGTTCGGCGCGACGATCTTCGTCGGCCTCTATGTGCTGGAAGGCGGCCAGCAATTCGTCGCCGGCGCCATGCAGGGCATGGGCCTCGGGCCCTGGGGCATCCTGATCTTCATGCAGCTGATCCTGATCTTCCTCGGCATGTTCCTCGACTGGGTCGGCATCCTCCTCCTCTGCGTGCCGATCTTCGTGCCGATCATCAAGGGCCTCGGCGCCGCCGCCTTCGGCCTCGACAGCGGCGACGATCTCGTCCTGTGGTTCGGCGTCCTCTATCTCGTCAACATGCAGATGAGCTTCCTGTCGCCGCCCTTCGGCTACGCGCTCTTCTACCTGCGCGGCGTCGCCCCGCCGGAAATCCCGATGACCCGCATCTTCAAGGCGGCGATCCCGTTCCTGATGATCCAGCTGATCGGGCTGGTCCTCTGCATGGTGTTTCCGCAGATCATCACGTGGCTGCCGCGGCTGATGTATGGGTAGGGCGGCGTCGGTGCAGCTGCCGCGTTTCAGCCAGCGGGACGCAAGGGCGTCGGCCGAAAGCAGCCTGTCGGTCGCAAGCGGGCCAAGCGCCTTCCAAGGCCGGGGCGCGCGGCGGCGGCCTCGCCGGCGCATGCGCCGCAAGGGGAGGAAGCGTCATTTCGCCCGCTCGACGCGGCGGGCGACGGGATGCCGGAGGCAGACCCTCCGAACTTTGATAGTCTACGGTCCGCCTCCGGCATCCCGCGCGGTGCTTGACGGTTCCGATACATCGCCCCGGCCCGCTGCCTTTTCGGCGACCCCGACGCTGCCGCGGCGGGGACGGGTCGTCACGATGGCGGCTGGCGCTTCCCAGGTGCCCCCAGTCAAGCGGACCGATCCGCACCCCCCGCATAGTCGAGGAGGGGCCAGCGGCGCCTCGCAACCGTCCGGGACGGCCACCCTCCGGAAGAGCGCGCCGCCGCGGACACCGCCCGCCGGCCCCCGAACGATCCCGGTGATCATTCGTGCCCGTTCCGTGGGCCGGCGGTCGGGGGATGATACGGGCGGCGCGAGGGGGTGGGGATATCTTTTTTCGGAAGCGATTTTTTTGCGGCTGTGATGGGCCGAAAGCGGACTGTCCGCTTCCAGAGAAAACGGTTAATTAAACGGACATGCAGTATTGCGTCGAATCTCTTTCGACGAGCCGCGCCAGATCCGAGTGAGCGCTACGTCTACACTAAGGAATTTGCCTGGCTTCCGTTCATGAATCCGCTGCGTAGGGCGGTCTGATGTGGAAAACGGCTCGGCAACGCTCGGGAGGGCGATATGGCTGAAACCCAGATCGAGTGGACCGACTCCACCTGGAATCCTGTCGCGGGATGTTCGATAGTCACCGCCGGCTGTACGCATTGCTATGCGATGGAGATGGCGAAGCGACTCGAAGCGATGGGCGTCGACAAATATGTCGGTTTAACGCGCAAGACCGGCAAGCGAACCGTCTGGAACGGCGTGGTGCGCGAAGACCGCGACGCGCTGTCGATCCCACATCGCTGGCGTAAGCCACGCAAGATCTTCGTCAATTCGATGAGCGATCTGTTTCATGAACGGGTGAGCGACGCCTTCATCCTCGATGTCTGGCAGGTGATGCGCGACACGCCGCGGCACAATTATCAGATTCTCACCAAGCGGCCTGAACGCATGGCCGAACTTGTTGGCGGCCAGATCGAGGAAGTCCTGCCCAACGTCTGGCTCGGCACCAGCATTGAGGACGCCGATGTCGTGGATCGCATCGACCATCTGCGCAGAGCGCCCGCCGCGATCCGCTTCATCTCGTTCGAGCCGCTGATTGGAGCGGTCGGTGCCGTCGATCTCAGCGGCATCCACTGGGCGATCGTCGGCGGCGAAAGCGGCAAGTCCGCCCGTCCGATCCGCGAGGAATGGATCGACGAAATCCATGCTCGATGCCTCTCGGCAGGTACCGCATTCTTCTTCAAACAATGGGGGACGTGGGGCAAGGACAACAAGAAGCGCTCGAAGAAGGCGAACGGCCGCGAGTATCGTGGGCAGACCTGGGATGAAATGCCGGCCGTGATGCACGCTGTCGCGTAACGGAGACGGGAACAGGGGAGGCAGTGTGGTCGAGAAGCGATATGAGTGGGTGGACGGTGCCGTCCTCGAAGAACATTCGCGCCGGAAGCACAAAATCCTTCGCGAATATCTGTTCGACTATCTCACCGTCCGCTGCAAGCTGCCGCAACAGGAACGGTTTCGGCTCGCTATCGTCGATGGCTTTGCCGGTGGAGGTCGCTATCAATGCGGGACGGCTGGCTCGCCACTGATCTTCTTTGAGGAACTGAAGCGCGCGGTTGAAGCCGTAAATACGCAACGGGTTGTTCAGGGGCTTGGCGCGATCGAGGTCGAGTGCTTGCTCGTCTTCAACGATGCCAGCCGCGACGCGGTCGAGCTACTGAAAAGGCATGTCGCCCCTATGCAGGCCGATATCGCGCTGACGTGCCCAAAGCTTCACCTAAAAGTGGAGTATCTCAATGACTTCTTCGAGGTCGCCTATCCGAAAATCAAAGGGCTGCTTGGTCAGGGACGCTATCGGAGCGTAATCTTCAACCTCGACCAGTGCGGCCATAGCCATGTCGAACGCGGCACGATCCTCGACATCATGCATTCCTGGCCCGCAGCGGAAATCTTCTACACCTTCGTCATCACGTCGCTACTGGCGTTTCTACAGAAAGACGAGCCTGAGCGCCTGCGCGCGCAACTCGACCACCTCGGCATTCCGGCTAATGACATGCAGGCTCTCGACGGGTTGATGAGCCGGAAGGACTGGCTCGGCACGGCCGAGAAGATCGTCTTCGACGCCTTCCGCCTTTGCGCTCCGTATGTTAGCCCGTTCTCGATCAACAATCCCGGCGGCTGGCGATACTGGCTTATCCACTTCGCCAACGCCTATCGAGCGCGTCAGGTCTACAACAACATCCTGCACGACAATGCGAGCTTGCAGGCGCACGTCGGCAGGCCCGGCCTCAACATGCTTTCCTACGATCCCCGACACGGCGAGGGGATGCTGTATCTCTTCGATGACAGCGGTCGGGCATCGGCGAAGACTCAATTGCTCGACGACATACCACGTCTCGTGACCGAGGCGGGCAACGCAATATCAGTGATGGAGTTCTATGAAGGCATCTACAACGTCACCCCGGCGCACGCGGACGACGTTCATGCGGCGATCATCGAGAACCCGGACCTTCAGGTGATTACACCAGCGGGTGGTGAACGCCGCAAGGCCAACACTATCGCGGTCAGCGACATCATAAAGCTGAAGAACCAGCGCAGCTTCTTCCCAATGTTCCTGAACGCGGGGAAAAATATCAAGTCGGAAAGCCCATAGATCGACCTACCAGAGATGGCGAACTCTCAGAGCGCCACCCTTTGTTACCCCCGTTCTCTCCGAGGGGCGGGAGGCTCATACGCGGCCAGCACAAGGGATAAGGACATTGCCACCACTACCCGTGCTATGGTCAAGCACTACCCCGGCTCTCCCCGCAATACGATCTTCAACGGCGATTGCATCGACATGATGCAGGCGTTCATGGAAGCCCCCGCGAATATGACATCCCGATGAGGCGAGGAAGCGGACAGGATGCGAAAACCTAGCCGACGTGTTGAACTCAACGACATTATCGCCAACCAAATCCTTGGGGACGATCCCGAGGTGATTGCTCTCGTAATGAAGGTCCATCTTGCCCTTGAGGCAATCCTCATCGAGATGATCAGCAGTTTCCGGACTGACGATAAAATCTTCAAGCTGTCGTTTCCCGCCAAAGCCGATTTGCTCGAGAAGGAGGCCCTGATCAGCACCCATGATCGCAAAGCCTTCGACCGATTTAACGAATTTCGGAACGACTTTGCACATGTCTTTGGATATCAAGTTTCTCTTGCTGATGCCCTGGCTCTCGCACGAGACCTCGAAGACGAAGGTGTCGACTTCTCCGATTCTGTCGGACGTTACTCGCCTGAGGCGGCGACCGAGTATTACGGTGGCATGCTCGGCGTTCTTGAGGAGATCGGCTGGTGCGTGCTCTCCCACGCCAGTTACTGTCTGAGTGATGCCGGCGGCCGGAGCATTGTCTAAAGGAAAGTTGCGCCTGCCAGGTCGATGAGAGCTACCAATCGGTTTCTTGGCGGCAAGTTCGCTTGTAAGCAACTATGGAGAAACCCCATGGTCGCCGCGCCATTTCGAGCAGATGCCGAGTGTTGACGTACGGCAGCCTCCATAAGCGCCGCTCATTCTTAGGAACGACCGACTTGGGCGCATAGCCGCCAATCTCATTGCGCGCTTCTGAAGCCGGTCCACGCACGCCACACTTATGGGTCCGCCCGTCCCTTTTGTTCCCCCTCCCCCAATAGCCATCTGCCAAAACTCCCCTACATCCTCCCAAGGCGGCTCCACCTCCGCCCCATCCCCGCCCCGCCAGCCCAAGAGATCGCCCGCAGCCGATGCTGGAATCCCTATATGTCCTGATTCTCGTCGGCGCCGCGCTGATCGTCGTCGCCGCCTTTTCCAGCCTGCTCGCCTTCCGTTTCGGCGCTCCGCTGCTGCTCCTGTTCCTGTCGATCGGCCTCGTCGCGGGGGTGGACGGCATCGGCATCGATTTCGACAATGCGAGCCTTGCCTATTTCGTCGGGACGATCGCGCTCGCCATCATCCTGTTCGATTCCGGCTTCGGCACCCGCCTGTCGACTTTTCGACAAGCAGCGGCGCCGGCGATCATGCTGGCGACCGTGGGCGTGTTCCTGACGGCGGTGCTGTTCGGCCTTGCCGCGACCTATCTGCTCGGCATTCCGCTGGTCGAGGGGCTGCTGCTCGGCGCCATCGTCGGCTCGACGGATGCGGCGGCCGTGTTCTTCCTCCTGCGCGTCGGCGGCATCACCATCAGAGACCGGGTGCGCTCGCTGCTCGAGATCGAATCCGGCACCAACGACCCGATGGCGATCTTTCTGACGATCGCCCTCGTCGAGGCGATCGGCGCCGGCGGCGGCATCGAGACGCTCGGCGCGGACGTCGCCCTCGGCCTTCTCTCGCAGATGCTGATCGGCCTCGTCGGCGGTTTTCTCGGCGGCATGATGATCGCCGCCGTCATCCGGCGGCTCGCCATCGACAGGGGGCTGCTCCCGATCGTCACGCTCAGCCTCGCCCTGTTCGTCTTTGCCGCGGTCGGCGCGCTGGACGGCTCGGGCTTCCTCGCCGTCTATGTCGCCGGGCTCTATACGGGCAATGCCGGGCTCTCGAACGCCGCCGCGGTGAAGCGCTTCCAGGACGGGCTGACCTGGCTCGCGCAGATCGTCATGTTCCTGATCCTCGGGCTTCTGGCGACGCCCTCGCAGTTTTCCGACATCCTCTGGCCGGCGCTCGGCCTTGCCGCCTTCCTGATCTTCATCGCCAGGCCCCTGGCCGTCTGGCTCTGCCTCATCCCCTTCGACTTCCAGCGCCGGGAGATGGCCTTTGTCTCCTGGGTGGGCCTTCGCGGCGCGGTGTCGATCCTGCTCGCCATCGTCCCGCTGATCGGCGGGCTCGACGATTCGCGGCTTTTCTTCAACGCCGCCTTCATCATCGTCCTCGCCTCGCTGCTCGTCCAGGGCTGGACGATCGCCAGCGTCGCCCGGCGGCTCGGCCTCGTCGTGCCGCCGCGCACCGGCGCCATCGAGAAATACGAGCTCGAGCTGCCCGGCAGCGCCGACCACGAGCTCCTCTCCTACCGCGTCGCCGAGGACAGCCCGGTGGCGCGCGGCGAGCGCATCCCGCGCTGGGCGCGGCCCTCGCTGGTGATCCGCGAGGGTCGCTCGATGCGCTATCAATATGCCGGCAGGCTGCAGGCCGGCGACTACGTCTTCCTGTTCATTTCGCCGCGCTACCCGCCGCTGCTCGACCGGCTGTTCGCCCGGCCGGCAGAACTCAGCCCCGACGATGCCGAGTTCTTCGGCGAATTCACCATCGATCCCGGAGCCAGGGCCGGAGCGCTCGCAGAGGCCTATGGCATCCGCCTGCAGCCCGGCGAAGAGGCGCTGACGATCTCCGATCTGATGCTGTCGCGCCTCGGCGGCGAGGCCGACTATGGCGACCGCGTCTCGGCAGCGCCGGTCGAGCTGATCGTCCGCCAGACCGGCCTCGACGGCGCCGTCGTCGCCGCCGGCCTGTCGCTCGAACCCGAAAGCGGCCGCGGCGGCCACATCCCGCTGTTCTTCAGCCGGCGTGATTTCGCTGCAGCCCTGCGCAGGGCCTTCGGACGAAAGGAAAGGAATGCTGAAGACCGCGCTAAGTCCGGCTGATCTGGACGCTGCCGCGCCGGAGCGATACGAAACGGACGATTCAAGCCGAGCGGACTCGGCCATCGGCGAAGGAAAAGCCGGGCCGACACCGCCGCCGCTCGCCAGACCCCAAGGAGGAAGATCGTGACGACCTTCAAGACCCTCGACGACGCGGACGTGACCGGCAAGCGCGTGCTTCTGCGCGTCGACCTCAACGTCCCGATGAAGGACGGCGTCGTCACCGACAAGACCCGGATCGAGCGCGTGCTGCCGACGATCCGCGAAATCTCGGAAAAGGGCGGCCGCGTCGTCCTGCTCGCCCATTTCGGTCGGCCGAAGGGAAAGCCGAACGCGGACATGTCGCTTGCCCCGGTGGCTCCGGTCCTCGCCGAGATGCTGGGCCAGCCCGTCGGCTTCGCCGACGACTGCGTCGGACCGGTGGCGGCCGGCATCGTCTCCGCCCTCAAGGACGGCAACGTCGTGCTCCTGGAAAACACCCGCTTCCACGAGGGCGAGGAGAAGAACGCGCCCGACTTCGTCGACGCGCTCGCCTCGCTCGGCGACGTCTATGTCAACGACGCCTTCTCCGCCGCCCACAGAGCCCACGCCTCGACGGAAGGGCTCGCCCATCATCTGCCCTCCTATGCCGGCAGGACCATGCAGGCCGAACTCGAAGCCCTCGAAAAAGGCCTCGGCAATCCCGAACGGCCGGTCGTGGCGGTCGTCGGCGGGGCCAAGGTCTCTTCCAAGATCGACCTTCTCCAGAACCTCGTTTCCCGTGTCGACGCGCTGGTGATCGGCGGCGGCATGGCCAACACCTTCCTTGCCGCACAAGGGATCTCGGTCGGCAAGTCCCTCTGCGAGCACGATCTGGCGGACACCGCCCGGGCGATCGTCGAGGCGGCGAAGGCCGCCGGCTGCGCGATCGTGCTGCCGGTGGATGCGGTGATCGCCCGCGAGTTCAAGGCTGGCGCGGCAAGCGAGACGGTGGACGTTCACGCCGTGCCGGACGACGCGATGATCCTCGATGCCGGACCCAAGAGCGTCGAAACGGTCAACCAGTGGCTCGACAAGGCCAAGACGCTCGTCTGGAACGGCCCGCTCGGCGCGTTCGAGATCCAGCCCTTCGACAAGGCGACCGTCGCCGCCGCTCGCCACGCCGCGGAGCTGACCCGGGCCGGCAAGCTGGTTTCGGTCGCCGGTGGCGGCGACACCGTCGCGGCGCTCAATCAGGCTGGTGCGGCAGCCGACTTCAGCTATGTTTCGACGGCGGGCGGCGCCTTCCTCGAATGGATGGAAGGCAAGCCCCTGCCCGGTGTCGAGGTTCTGAAGGCATGATGACACAGCGCTCTGGGTTTTCCGGCCAGTCTCCTGGCGGGTTCGGAGAGTTCGGCGGCGATTTCGATCCCGGCGGGCTCGCGGCCTCCTTCAAGACCGGGCTGATCTCCTGGCTGCTTCTGCCGGTCTATGTCTGGCAGGGGCTTCAGACCCGGCGACGGGTCGAGCGCATGCGGCCGCCGGCCGGGCGGACGAGCGGCATTTACGGCGCACAGTCCATCGAGGAGACGGCGGTGCGGCTGCTGGTGCTCGGCGATTCCTCAGCTGCCGGCGTCGGCGTCGACAGGATCGACGATTCGCTCGGGCCCAAGCTCGCCGAGCGGATCGTCGCGCTGACCGGACGATCGGTATTCTGGCGGGCGGTCGGCGCGAACTCGGCCGTTTCGGCGGAGATCCGCGATCACGTCGTACCGAACCTCGCAGGCGAGACCTTCACCCACATCGTCCTGATGATCGGCACCAACGACGCCAAAAATTTCCATGGGGGAAGACGGTTCAAGAAGAGCTTCGGCGGCCTGCTCTACGCCTTGAAAGCCAAATGGCCGGAAGCCCGGATCGTCTGGTCGCCGCCCGTCGACATGAAGCGTGTGCCGGCGCTGCCGCGCGGCCTTGCCCACGTCCTGGAACTGCGGGCCCGGATCGTCCGGAAGATCGGCGCAAGGCTCTGCGCCGAGCGCGGCGGCGTCGTCGCCACCACCCTGCCCCGGGTCGAACCCGCAGGATTTTCGCGAGACGGCTTCCACGCTTCGGCCGAGGGCTATGCCTATTATGCCAACCATCTGGTCAGCTACGTCATCGGCAAGCTCTGAAACGGCAGGACCGCCTGCGGCCGCCTTCCTGGCCGAGCACCAGCGGCTCAACCCCAGATCGGGAGCGTTCGTGCCCGTCATGGAGGGCACGGCGTCGACGTTGCAGACACCGACGGATCAGCCGAGCGAAAGAGGCGCCGACGTCACCGCGCCGCGCGGATCGTGCCAGGACAAACGACTATGAGGGCGGTTCGCATCCCTAGAGAGCGGCAGGGGCGTTTGCCACGTCAGAGACGAACCCTTGCGCCCGTGCCTCGTCCACAGGAGGCAACACTTTCCACGACAAGACCAGCGCCCAAATCCTTTGAAGATCCAGGCGCTGGAAGTATCGTTCAGCGACCGCGACGACGCTTGTGGCCGAGGCCCATCTGCTTGGCCAGACGCGACCGTGCAGCCGCGTAGTTCGGCGCCACCATGGGATAATCCGCCGCCAGATCCCACTTCTCGCGGTACTCTTCCGGCGTCAGATTATAATGCGTCATCAGATGGCGCTTCAGCGACTTGAACTTCTTGCCGTCCTCGAGACAGATGATGTAATCATCCGTCACGGACTTCTTGACCGGCACCGCCGG
This sequence comes from Jiella pacifica, assembly GCF_010500815.1. Classification (GTDB taxonomy): domain Bacteria; phylum Pseudomonadota; class Alphaproteobacteria; order Rhizobiales; family Rhizobiaceae; genus Jiella; species Jiella pacifica. The sequence continues at coordinate 375,048 of NZ_JAAAMG010000001.1, read as the reverse complement.
CTTCGGCTTTTCGACCTGCGGAGCCGACGGCACCGTCGTCGTCCGCCCCAGCGCTCCGTAAACGTCGGCAATCAAGCCTGGCAGTTCCGAAACGGGCAGCGAATTGTTGCTGACGTAAGCAGCGACGACCTCGGCCGTAAGCTCCATGAGCATTTCGTTGTTATCGATTGCCTCGATCTGATCCAATTTATCACCCGATCGTTCATATCACGGCAGTGTCTCAAATAGTTCGCGCGATCAGCCGGAGAGCACTGCCGACCTTCAGTGAACGCGTGGGAGCACAAAAGCCATCGTTGTGCCTTGTTGCCCTGTATTCATGCCGATTTACTTGGTGTCAATAGGTCAGTTCTGTTTTTTCATATTTGTCCCCTTATCAGGGACAAAATCGGGCCCCGGCAGCAAGCAAATACAACAATGAGCGGCCGGGGCGAGTGCGATTACCCCCGGGGCACGTGTGAAAGACGCCCTGAAACCACACAACCGAAAGACGTTTTTTTGCGTATCGACAGGCAAACAATTTGGTGATTCACGATATTTGCAGGGAAACCACCAAACATTACAACTCGGCAAGACTGGATGCGCAGCTTCGCCTTGGAGAGATCGCTCTTCATGACATTCCGGCGACGTCTGGGTCGAGCCTTACAGAGTTTCCCACGAGAACTTCGCAACAGGCGATCTCGTCCGATTGCGGCCTCAATTTACGACGACTTGACGGCACGGCCGCCAGCGTCCCCTTGTACCAACGGACATGGACGGCGACGTGTCGACCCCGCTGAGTCCATCGTGATTTTCTGTGCGGCTCCAAAGCGTTGAAGAAGATCGCAGTCTAGAAAAAGCGCAACGACACGACGCTACTCGAACAGGCACTTGTTCTTTCAGAATGGTCGGCTGAACAAGATCGAACTGTCCATGTGGAAGCGACTCGGCATGCCGATGTTCCGTCGGTCTTCTCCCGAAGTCGTGGCGGACCCTTGGCGCGATATGGCGTGCAGGCTGCGCAAGCGATCCGTCGTACCGTCAGCCGGAAGCTCTAACGCCGGTGCTCGCGCACCCGCCCAGGGGAACTGGTCAGGATTGGCCGGCCAGTGCTTAACACCGCTCTCGGATTGCGATCTTTGGCCGCATCTCCAGGCATTTGAGCGGCCGCCTTCTGCGGACCGACTCGACGCGAAACGTCGCCGCGAAGGCTGCACCATTGCATGGCACTGAGCGAGGCTGAACGTCGCTCGATGCGAGCCTCACGCATTGGCCAGTTGCCGTCCACTGCGGCTATGAAAGAGGACACCGTCCGGTCGAATGACGGACGGTGTCGAAGCGGTCCCGAGAAGGTCTTCCGTCGACGAACGAACGGATGTCCCATTCGCCATCCCCGCGGCCGTTCCCGGCTGCGGGGCGAATGTCGGCTCAATCTGCAAACCGGGCCTCGATCAGGGTCACACCCTTTGCCCGCAGCGCCTCCCCGAGATCGCTGCTCGGATGTGCGCTGGCATTCCCGGCCGACTTGCGGGGCGCGGAAACCAGCGCGGCAAAGGCGATGCGCGTGGTGATCGCGTCCTGGCCGGCCACGGCGCCCGCTGCGCTCTGCTTCCCGACGCGGACGACACGGCCACCCTTGGCGGCACCAATTTCAGCCTCGATCGTCTCGTCGCGGGACGCAGGTTCGACGGCAGCGGTCACTTTCTTGCTGGGCTTCGCCCGCTCTGAATAGGAGACGTTCATCAAGCCGGGGTTTGCATCCGCGACCTGGGCCTTGCCTTCGGGCCGGGTCTTCGGAACGACTGCGGCAACCACGTCGCGCCGCTCGTCGGCGAGCGCGCCCAATGCCGCAACGGCTTCACGCCGCGGTTCGGGCGTCACCCCACCGTTCAGAACGGCGTCGAAGTTCGGCCGGTTGGTCGGCGTCGGGACGGCGAAGGCCATCTGCCCGGCAGCGACGGGCCCGGCGCCACGCTCTTCCTTTTCGAGTGCCGCGACCAGCGCGCCGACCGTTTCGTCGGAGACTTCCGCCTCGGCAGGTGCCACGGAAGAGCGGGCGGCGAAGGTCGGGACCGGAACGCGGGAGACTTCGAGCGCAGCGACCTGGGTGGCAGCGGGGGCCGCGACGGCGGCTGCCGGAGCGGACGGCGCGCCGGTATCGAAGGTGTCGGCGACGGGAACCGAGACGCCGGTCGGCAGGTCGCGGCTCGGACGCCGCTGAGGCACGACCGCGGCGATCTGGACCTCCTGACGAACGGGAGCAGCTCTCGCCGGCGCCTGGGCCGGCGCGGCGACATCGGCCTCGTCCTCGGCCGCTTCGGCGGCATCGCCACTACCGAACAGCATCGCGATCAGCGACTTGCCACCGCCCGACGAGCGGGACGAGCTGGCATTGGCCACCTGGATGCCAGACTGGCCGCGGCGCGACTTGTAGGAGGCGAGCGCCTGCTGGTAGCCTGGCAACGGCTTGCCGTCGGAGGGAACGTGAACGGTATTGCCATTCGGGAAGACGGCCATGAGCTCACGCCGGTTCATCCGCGGCCAATGGCGGGCGTTACCGACGTCGAAGTGGACGAAGGGCGAACCCGAGCGCGGATAATAGCCGACGCCGCCCACCTGCATCTTCAGGCCGATCTCGCGCATCTTCTTGAGCGGGACGTCGGGGATGTAGAAATCGAGGGCTCGCCCCATCGTATGCTGGCTCTGCTTGGCGACGCCCGAGGAGCGCGACCGCAGCATCTGGTTGGTGGCCGGCGAGCGATAGCCACAGATGACGTGGATGTAATCCCGCGAGCCCGACTGGCGGTAGGCCTCCCAGATCAGGTCGAGAAGACCCGGATCCATCGTCGTCGCCTTGGCCTTGCGCCAGTCGCGCATGAACCAGTTGATCTTCTTCAACTCGCCTTGGTCGTAGCGGCCGTTGACCTTGTAGGAGAAGGCCGCCTTCTCCCGCGTATGAAGATTGTAGAACTTCAAGGTCCGCGTGTCGGCTGCGGCGCTCGTTGCGACGGCGCCCGCCAAAAGCGTTGCGACGGCCATGGCTGCGAAACGCAAGGCCAAACGCCCAGCGCCAAGTGTTCGTCCGAACATCCGGCATCCCCTCGACTGACGTGTCGCGCCCAACCCTTCCCCCGGCGGGCGCCCCCTTATGTCACTTCGAACTTGCCCATAACTGCGGCATGAAAATGACAGCTGGAGATTTTCTAGATCTCACCTTGGCGAATTTAAGTGAATGATACATTAACGCCACGAATATATCGAGGGCGACGACGTCGGATTCGTATCGACATTCAACGGGTTGCATAAATGCCGCACCGCACGCGCAGCGCTTCGCGCGTGGGCGTTACGGTTACACAGGGGCGCATGAAAATCGCTACCCGGCAAAGAAGTTCCCGCGATCACGCCGGGAAATCGATCCTGTCGCGAAGATAAGCTTCCATGGCCATCAGCGACCTCTTGCCGGTTTCGGTTCCGAAAGCTTCGAAGACGTGGACGCCGCCATTAATCAGATGAAGCTCGACGGCATTGCCGGCAGCAAACCAGCGGCTGGCCATGAACAGCGTGTCGTCGAGGAGCAGGTCCTTGGTGCCGCAACTGAAGCGCGCCGGCGGCAGGTCGGAAAGGTCCGCATAGAGCGGTGAGACGACCGGATCCTTCAGGGCATACGCATCCGGCACGAAACGCAGCACGAACTCCTTCACGTCCTCGGCATTGAGCACGAGGCGCTCCTCGCCGGCGGCCCGAACGCTCGGCGTCAGCGACAGATCGTAGCAGCCGGCGACGAGCAGCGCCGCCCGGAACGGGCGCAGCTTGTAGTCGTCGCGCAGCCTGATCAAGGTGAGGACGGCGAGATGGGCGCCGGCCGACTCCCCGCCGATGGCAAGAAAACCGCGTGGCGCCGGCAGATGACCATTGGCGAGCGCGACGGCAACATCCACGCAGTCGTCCGGCGCGGCCGGAAAGGGATGTTCGGGCGCCAGCCGATATTCGACCGAGACGACCGTCAGGCCCGTCGCGTCGGCGAGCGAGCGCAGACGCGGATCGGATTCCTCCGAACCTCCGAAGACCCAGCCGCCGCCGTGAATGTGAAGAAAGCTGCCGCGCGTGGCGCGATCCGTCGGCCGGAAGATCCGCATCGCGATCTCCCGGCCGGCCGAACCGATATGGACGTGCGTCTCGGCGTTCTTGTCCTTCGGCGCGAAAGGAAAGATCCCCTTGCCCTCCTTGCGGGCCTTGCGGACCTTGTCCAGCGGCATCGACCAGGTGTCGGGGCGCTGGCGGTGTTCTTTGCGCAGCCACTCCGTCAGCTTGACGAGCTCGGGATCGGTGGCCTCGGGATCGAATGCGTCCGAGTCGATCTCCAGTCGCCGCTTTGCCATGCTCGTCATCCTGCCTGCCGGTGGTTGCGTTTCCCTGACAAAGCTAGGCGGTCTCGCCCGCCATGGTAGGGCCACAGCCGAGAGCATCCTTGCGATCGCGCGCCGCGGCGGCAGCAGCAACGCCCGACCTTCGTTTCCCTCGGTCTGTCTCTCGTCTCAGCCGCGCGGGCTCGCCGCTCGCCAAGCATTGATCGCCTCGATCGTCGCCGGTCCGAAAATGCCGTCGCTGCGGCCGCGATAGACCCCCTCGGCCCGCAGATAGTCCTGGATCGCCTGGCGGATCGGCGTCGCGAAGATCTTGCCGCCTTCGGTCACGATCAGTTCCTCGGCATCGGCATAGCCCTGGGCGAGCCCGGCCATCATGCTCTTTGCCGCATCGAGCGGCGTCGCGCCCGGCGCGCCGATGCCGAAGGCATCCATGAAGCCGACGTAGAAATGCCCGCCCGGCACGTCCTTTTCCGCCGCTTCGCGGTAGAACTCGAAGGCCTTGGCGTAGTCTTCGGCAACACCCTGGCCGCTATAGGCCATCTTGCCGAGTTCGACGAGCGCCTCGGGCACGCCGAAGGCGGCCGCTTCCTCGAACATCACGTAGGCGCCGGGATAGTCCTGCGGAACGTATGTGCCGTTCACCTTCTCGATGCCGAGGAAGTACTTCGCAAAGCCGTTGCCCTGGCTCGAGGATTTCTCCAGCCATTCGACCGCCTGGCGCGGGTCCTGCGCAACCCCGCGGCCGTCGTAAAAAGCCAAGGCCAGTTCGTATTGGGCGACGGACTGGCCGGCCTCCGCCGCCTCGCGGTAGAGACTTGCCGCATCCTCGTCGCGCCCCGCCGCCTGATAGGAGCGGCCGAGCTGGAATGTCATGCGGGCATCGCCTGGAGCCAGACGATGGGCCGCCTCGCAGGCCGGCACGGCCTTCGTCACGTCGATGTCGGCCGGCGCCTTCACCCCGGCGACTTCCGCCGGCTTGGTGGGATCGTCGGAATCGGCGGCGAACCGGTCGCATTCGGCAAGGACGCTCGCCGTCGCAGCCCCCGGGCGGGGCGTCTGCGCGTCACCCGGCGTTGCCAAAGCGGGCGGGGGCGCCAGAGGGACGCCGCCGGGCGACGGCACCAGCGGCAGCGGGTCGATCGGCGCTTGCGCGTCCGGCCGGTCTTCCGCGGGCGGTGCGAGATCTTCCGTCCCACCTTGCGCTGCGGGCGGAACGGGTTCGGCCGAAGGCGCGGCCGGCGCCGTGCCGAGCAGCGGCACGGCTTCGCCGCCATTCACCGAGACCGTCGGCGACAGCACCGCCATCTGCTGCAGCGGATCCGCCGCGCCGGCAAGCGCGAAGGCGGTACCGACGAGCGGCGCAGGTTGCCCCGGTTTGACCGCGACCCGCAGCGAGCGCGGGTCGCTCAGAAATGCGCGCAAGGCATCGGCGGCGTTCTCGGCGAGCGTCGCATTGCCGGTGGCGCCGAGGATCGCGTCGCGCGCGGCGGTCGGTATCGCCGCCCTGAACAGCGGCGGATCGATGTTCTGGGCCTTCGCGACGATTGCGAGAACCTTGTCGACCAGCGACGTGTTGACGAAATTCACCTCGGCTTCCCCGAGGCCAGCCCCGACGCCGACCAGCGCTGCCGGGTTCTTCGCACCGAGCAGGGTGCGGATGTCGGCGGGCGAGAAGTTCGCGAGTGCGGCCGAGACGGTCAGGCTCCCCTCCTGGCCGACTTCTAGGACCTGCGTCAATTTGAGATTCTGCGCCGCCGTGTCGCGTTGCATCATGGTGGTCAGGGTGAAGTCGAAGAAGTCGGGCCCGAGCTCCTCGAAGTCGGCGACACTGCTTTCGGTGATCGTCGCCATCTGCTGCGGCGTGAAGGCGAGATTCTTGACGCTGAACGTCGCCGACTGCGGCAGGCCGTCGGAGACGCCGTTGGTGGTCAGCTGGATCGCGGCGATCTTGAGAAGCTCGCCGGTCGGATCGAAGCCGATGACCGAGCGGATGTCGATGCCGCGCAGGTCGACCGGGCCGAGGCTGTCGCTGGCGGGCGTCGCGCCGACGGCGGAGAGCCGCGGATCGAGGATCGAGATCGAGGCGATCGTCGCCACCCGGTCGTTCGGACCGTTGCGTTCCGTCGCCCGGACGCTCGCCTTGGTCATGAAGATCGAATTGGCGGAGAAGGTCCCGTCCGCCTCGATCTTCGGCTTCAGGACGACCGTCGAGGGCGCCACGAAGCCGCTCCAGTTCGGCTGGCCGTCGTCCTTGGTCAGCCGGAGATTGGTGACGAAGAGATCACCCTGGTCGAGAACAGCGGAATCGTAGTGGAACCGTGGCCCGCTCTGGCTCGCGCCGCCCTGCAATGCGTTCAGCCGGTCGACCATCGTATCGGCGAGGAGCTTGCCCTCGTCGGTGGGCGCTTGGGGGGTAACGGCGGGGAGCTGAGGCGCGGCGACATCGCCGGCATTGGCCGGGCCCGTCGGCGCCGCCGGCGCGGCAAGGTCGGCGTCGGGTGCGGGGATCGGAACCGGCTGGGGATCGGCATCGCTGCCGCCGGCGGTGGTCGGGTTGCCGCCAGCCCCCGAGAACGGGTCCTGGGCGACGCTCGGCGCCACCGTTTCGCCGTCCTGCGGCACCGGCTGCGGCGCCGTATCGGCCTGCATCGGCGCGTCCGGCAAAGGAGCCTCGGCCGCCGCCGGAGGCGGCGTCTCGGCGCCGTCCGGTGCCATGGGGGCCGGTTGCTGCGAGAACTGCGGCGCCGGGCTTTCCCCTGCCGGTGCGGCCGGCGAGGCGCTTGCCCCGCCTTCGGTCGATCGGCCGGCCTTCTCCTCGCTCTGGCCCTGCAGGATGCGGGCGAAGCTGGCATAGGGGCAGGCACCGAAAGCATCGATATGGGCCTGATAGGCCCCCGGCGTGTCGATCTGCCGGGCGATCTCGAAGTGGTCCTTCGCCTCCCGGCAGTCTGTCGCGGCCTGGGCCAGAAGCTGGCCGGCATCGGCGGGCGATGCGGCAAGGAGAGCCACGCCGGCAAGAAGCGCGAGGCGGCGGGAGCGGTGCGTTACGGTCATCGGTCGAGGCCCATGGGTCGGTGGATGATATGCCCCTGCCCGGCGTCATGACCGCTCCCGACGGGAGAGTGGACGAGACACCGAACCATTGCGCCGGAGCGGCCCGAGATCGGGTTTCAACCTGCCGACGCGGCTGTACGCGAAGATACAGCGAATGAGACTTCGAAGACGCTTCTGCGGCGCCCACCGAGGCACGGGATCGCTGAGGCGCACGAGAAAATCCGCCGTTCGACTGGACGGACCTCGGCGACGCCGAGCGATCGGCACCACCCTGGTGATACCGCGCCTCCGGGGCCGCGACAAGAAATTTCCGTTACGTCAGGGAAGCAAGCCGGCGATCCGGGCCATGATCCAGCCGGCCCAACTCCGCGGCGCATGTTGCCCGGCCCGATCGTGGCTGAGCGAACTGGATCGCAGCGAAGGAGCTGGATGTGATCCGACCGATCCCTCGAGCCGGCTGTCGCCTACTCCAATATGATGTGCGGCACGAAGCGGGAGAGGTTGCGGGTGATCGGCGAGCGGTCCTCGCGCATGCCGAGGCCGCAGGCCCGGTCGCCGACGATCCAGGAGCCGAGCACGGCATAGGCGCCGTCCTTCTCGAACAGCGACGTGAGGGCCTGGACGATGAAGCCTTCGCTGCCGTAGGAGCCCTCGGTGATCTCGACGCGCTCGCCTTCCTTCAACACCTCGACATTCTCGCCTTCGCGCGAAAATAGCGGCTTGCGCACGGCGTCCTTCAGGGTCTTCGCCTGGGGGACGTCGTCGAACCAGGCGGGAAGCAGGTTCGGGTGGCCAGCATGGCGGTCCCACAGCAACGGCAGGATGCCCTTGTTGGACAGGATGGTCTTCCACGCCGGCTCGACGATGGTGGCACCGGCAGTCGAGAGATACTTCGCGAAGGGCTCGCGCAGCATGTCCTCCCAAGGGTAGAGCTTGAAGAGGAGGTCGATCACCCGGTCTTCGGTGTCGGTGAAGCGGCCCTGGTCGTCCACTCCGACGTCGCGGATGTCGAGGAGGCTGGTGCGGTGGCCGGCCTGGACGGCGCAGTCCATCAGATAGGCCGCGGTGCCGCGATCCTCGTCGCTTTCGGTCCAGGCGGCGAAGTGGAAGATCGGCTCCTTCGAAAACGCTCCGAACGCCTCGACCAACGCCTCCTGGATGGAATTGTACTGGTCGGCGTCCTCCGGCAGGGCGCCGCGGGCGACGTTGTCGGTCAGCCAGTTGTACTGGAAAAAGGCCGCCTCGAAGATCGAGGTCGGCGTATCGGCGTTGTATTCCAGGAGTTTCGCCGGGCCGGTGCCGTCATAGGCAAGGTCGAAGCGACCGTAGAGCTGCTTGTCGCCGCGATGCCAGGACGAGGCGACGAGATCGCGCATCGCCTCGGGAACCTGCAGCTTCTCCATCGCCTGTTCGTCGCGCACGACGTCGCCGACGAGATCCATGCACATGTCGTGCAGGTCCTGGGACGGCGCCTCGATCGCCTCCTCGACTTCGGCGAGTGAAAAGACGTAGGCGGCGCCATCGATCCAATAGGGCTCGCCATACATTTCGTGGAAGCCGAAGCCGACGCTTTCGGCCGCCTCGCGCCAGTTCTCGCGCTCGGGAACGTCGATCCGCTTCATCGCGACCGGTCCTTGGCAGCAACGCGGATCACCGCGTCGCCGGCCTTCGCCGCCATCGGCATGGCCAAGGGCTTATCCACCGAAGAAGCCGCGCGAGGAGGAGCGGCCGCCGAAGCCCGACCGCGACACGGTGCGGGTGTTGACGTTGACCGGCCGGCTCACCGCCTTGCCGTTCTCGACGGTGCTGGTCAGCGCCGTGCCGGCCCGGTCGCGGTAGATCGGCGTCGACGAGTAGCCGGAGGAGTAGCGATAGTCGCGATAGGCGCCGTAGCTCGACAGGTTCGACAAGGCCGAGGAGATCAGGTAGCCGGTCATGAACGGCACGAAGAAGCCGGACCCCGAGCCGCTGGTCTGGCCCGCGGAGTTCTGACCGCTCGCACCACCGGCCTGAAAGCACTTGCCCTCGCCGATCGCCGCCTCGCATTCCTGCAGGCTGGCGTAATGCGGGGCGTCGGTCAGATGCTTCTGCAGGGCCTGCTGATATTCGGCCTCGCAGATCTGCGCGTCGACGCCGGCATCGGCGCATTGCTGCGGCGTTGAGAAGGCGACGTCCTGGGGCGCCTCGTCACCGCAGCCGTAAAGGACCATGCCCGTGGCGGCGATCGTGCCGAGCGTGAGAATCGGCGGTGTTCTTCTGGTGAAGCGTCTGCGCATTCCAGGCCTCCTCAGTAGGTCATGCAGGCGGCATTGAGGATGCCGACGGACAGCGCGATGCCGCCGGTCCAGATCCCTGCCGCGATCTCACCGTCGGTGATGCGTTGGTGCAGGCCGGTCATCGTCCGCGAGGCGATGAAGAAGGCGAGAATCTGGGCGAGGAGACCGATGACCGACCAGATGATGAAGTCGACGATCGAGACCGAGTTGGCGGCGGCCGAGGCGAGCGGCAACGAGAATCCGAGAATCGCGCCCATGAAGGCGACGACGGCGGAAGTGTTGCCGGCCCGGATCAGGGTGATTTCCTTCTGCGGGGTCAGCGTCGTGTAGACCCAGCTGAACAGGCCGTAGAGCACCAGCCCGAGAACGAAATAGGCGAGAAAGGCCGGCAGGCCCGCAGCATAACCGAACATTCAAATTCCTCTCGTTGCGCGGGATATCTCGCCCGCATCGTCGTTTCGCCCGCGGCGCTCATGGTCCACGCCGCCTCGTGCCGTCACTGCGGCGGTTCCTCATACCGCCGGCTCCGGTCTTCGACCGGCGCCAAGGGGTTACCGCTCGATCGCCGCGCGGGCTTCCTACCAGCGGCCCGGGAGCCATTCTCCCGGGCCGCTGGTATCAGACCCGTCGCACGTCTCCCGGCGACAGGCCATAGCCAAGCAGGAATTCGACCGATCCGCCCTCGCGGCTCGCCCGCTGTGCGATGTCGCGCTCGATGTTGATCAGCAGCATCTCCTGGGCCCGGCCGAGCGGCCGCGAATAGAGCATGCAGGTCTGATGGATCTGGCGGACGCTGGTTCCGTCGTCGACGTCCTCGACGAACTCGACGAGATCGGCACGCCCCGCCCCCTCGCCCCAATAGCGATCGAACAGAATGCCATCGGCGTCGTAGCTCGGCTGGCCAATCAGCCCCGATGAGCCCGTCCACCTGTTCCACTCCGCCCGGCCCGCAGGCACGACGCTGTCCCAGGAGGCGTAGAGGCTGACGTCCTGAATCGCGTCGCCGGGCTTACCAGTCGCCGACAGCGTCTGGAGCAGCCGGTCGTCCTCGTCGTAGTAGCGTGACAGGATCGTTTCGCCGTCGAGCCGCGCCTCGCCATAGGCGACGACGATGAAATTGCCGCCCGCCGGCAACTCCATGCCGGGGTTGCTGCCGGCCGCGTCGGCCTCGAGCGCCAGCGTGTCGATCTCGATCGCGCCGCCGATTGCAACACCCAGAGGTCCGCGCTCCTTGGGAAGATCATCGGCCTTGTTCTTGCTGCCGAACAGCGAGAAGATCATGCGCTCTCCTTTGCGAACGCGTCCCAGGCGATGGCGCCGGGATCGAGCCTGTGGTCGGCGATGTAGAAGAGGACATCGCCGGATTGGATCTCGGTCCCTTCGTGGCAATTGAGATCGACATTTCCATGGCGGTTCATGCCGACGAGGGTGACCGCGTGCCGTCGGCGCATGAGCCGAAGCGCCGCCTCGTAGGGAAACGCCGCCGCGCCCTCGGGCACCCTGACGGAGAAGGCGGTGTCGTCCTTGCCGGCCGACAAGAGGAGATTGGCGACGACGGAGGTGCCCGGATCGCGGGCGGCGCGGACCATCAACTCGGAGGAGAGCGACGTCACCGACTCGATGCGCGAATTCTGCTGACGCAGAATGCTCGCGGTCGATTCGAAATCGAAATAGGCGACGACGTGTGCCCTCGGGCATGTGGCGGAGGCGACGAGGGCAGCCGCCAGCGTCTCGTCGTCGCTGACCCCGCGCACGATGATCGAGCGTGCATTGACAGCGCCCGCGCGTTCGAGGCCGGCGGGATCGGCGAGCCGGTCCACCCTCACATAATCGACATTCTCGGGTGCCGGATTTTGTTCGAGGTCCTTGGCGATCAGGACCGTCACCGCCTCGCCATCCCGACGCTCCCGATGGATCAGCCCGAGCAGGCGCCGCGTCGTTGCTTCCTGCCAGCCCATGACGACGTCGTGATCGGCGCGGTCGCTGAAATTCCCCAGCCCCTTCATCCGGCCCCTCCAGGTGTTGCTCACCGCCGCGAGCAGCTTGCCGAGCACTGCGGTGAAGATGGCGATCGCGCCGGGCAGGACGAAGAACGCCGCCACGAGCCGGCCGGCGCCGGTCTGCGGCGACAGGTCACCGTAGCCGACGGTGGTCGCCGTGACGATGTAATAGTAGACGAAATCGACCGGACGGGACACGAAGTCGCTTTCGCCGACGATCGCCAGCAGGAGCCAGCTGACCGCCAGATGGCCGAATGAGAGCGCCGCGATCGCGCCCCAGGTGAGTTCGGCGAGGGCGACGTAAAATCGACGCATATATTGCGAAAATAACGGCACGCGGGTTCCGGTTCGGGCTGTTTTGGCGGTTATGCGGCCGGATATTCCCCAAGGTCAATATCGGCCACGGAGGGCGGAAAACGGTTTGGACAGTGCCACGTCGGTGATGTAGAACCCGGCAACGAACCTTGGCAACTGAGGGATACCCAGTGAAAAAGTGGAATCTTGCCAGCCTGACGGAGCTCTTCGCCTCCGACCCGGAGGCGCTCGGCGACGTCGACGTGACGGTCGTCGAGACCGGCGACGTGATCCGCGTGACGCTCAAGGAGAAGGGCGATCTCGACGTGCTCGTGGCGGCCGGCGGCGATCAGGTCCTGGCCAGCGTGATGCTGGCGCCGGCCGATACGATCCCGCGCCGCGAGGCCTTCGAGCGGATGGTCCTGTCGACCCACAAGCTCCTGCCGCTCTCGACCTTCGGCATCGTGACCATCGACGGCAAGGAATATTACGAGTTGTTCGGCTCCTTGTCGGCCAACTCCACCGCCGAATCCATGGTCGAGGAAGTGGCCGTCCTCGCGACCAACGCGGTCGATGCCGCGAACATGATCGAGGAATGGAAGAACGGGGAATTCGCCGCATGAGTGTCTGGAACAAGCTGTTCACCGCCGTCAAGGGCGGCGTCAACGAGGCGGCGGAAGGCGTCGCCGACACGCAGGCGCTGCGCATTCTCGACCAGGAGATCCGCGACGCCGAGAACGCGCTCAAGCGCGCGCGCTCCGATCTCGCCGGCATCATGGCCTCCAACAAGTCGCTGCAGCGGCGCGTCCACGAGGCGCGCGACAAGGAGCGCAAGGACACCGAGAGCGCCCGGGCCGCGTTCCAGGCCGGCCGCGAGGATCTCGCCCGCGGGCTTGCCGACCGGATCTCCAAGACCCGCACCGAGGCGGCTCGCGACGAGGCCGAGCTTGAGCGCCTGTCGCAGCGCCAGCAGCAGATGATCAAGGCGGTTCAGGACACCGAGCAGCGCATCCAGCAGATGCGGCGCGAGGTGGAGAACGTGAAGGCCAACGAGTCGCTGATCAAGGCGCAGTCGGCCATCGCCACCACCCATTCGGGCGTCAATTCCAAGCTCGGCAGCGCGATGGATTCTCTGGAACGCATCCGCAAGAAGCAGGAGATGACCCAGGGCCGTCTGGAGGCGGGCGAAGAGCTCGCGGCGCTGGAATCGGGGTCCGATCTCGACCGCCAGCTGCTGGCGGCGGGCATCGGCGGCCAGTCGCAGTCGGCCGACGACGTGCTCGCCCAGATCATGGGCACGAGTTCGACGCAGCAGATCGGCGCTTCGAAGGATCCGCTCAGCCTGGACCGGCCGAAAGAAAGCTGATCCGCCTTCGCCTCGATCGATCCGGCCGTCCGCGGCCGATATCCCAGCCCCGGCCCGAGCGCCGGGGCCTTCTATTTTCCGGTCTCAGCTCTTGCCACGCTTTTCCGCGTTCCTCGCCGGCATCCTGTTCACCCTCGCGGCCGGTATCAGCTTCGCCGTACAGGATTCGCTCGGCAAGCATCTCACGACCCTCGTCCCGCTGATCCAGCTCCTGTGGGGGCGGTATTTCATCCAGACGCTAATCATGGCGGGAACGCTGGGCGCGACCCGCGGCACGTCGTTCCTCAAGACCTCGCACCCGTTTCTGCAGCTTCTTCGCGGCGCCTGCCTCTTGACGGCGACGTCGCTGATGTATGCCGGGCTCAGCTATGTGCCGCTTGCCGACGCGACCTCCGTCCTGTTCTTCGCGCCGATCCTCGTCACGGTGTTCTCGGTCGTCTTTCTCCACGAACGGATCGGCATCCACCGGATCGCCGCGGTCGTCGCGGGCTTCCTCGGCATGCTGGTGGTGCTGCGGCCGGGGCTCGATTCGATCGAGCCGGCGCTTTTTCTCGTCGTCGGCGCGGCGGTGTTCAACGCCGCCTATCTGATGCTGACGCGCCGGCTTGCCGGCAGGGACGACTCCGCCTCGACGATGTTCAACACCACGGCGCCGGGGGCCGTGCTGCTGACGTTCCTGGTCATTCCTGTCTGGGAGACGCCGAGCCCCTCCGTCCTCGCCCTCATGGTCGCGATCGGCTGCGTCGGCTCGATCGGGCATGCGCTTTTGGTGCGCGGCTTTTCCTTCGCGCCGGCCTCGCTGCTCTCGCCGTTCCTCTACATCCAGGTGCTTGCGGCGAGCATCCTGACCGTCGTCGTCTTCGGCGACCCCCTGCGCTGGACGACGGCGCTCGGCGCGGCGATCCTCGTCGCCAGCGGCCTCTACATCTGGTGGCGCGAGAACCGCTGAACGGCGGCAGCCTTGGCGGCGAAAGCGGCGCGTATGCGATTGCGCACGGCCACTCTGCCCGCTACGCCTCGTTCGATCAGGCGCCGTCGCAGCAGCGCCCAAACGAACGAGGCACCGCCATGGCCTATGCCTTTCCGCCAGCGTGGATCCCTACCCTGCCGATCCGCGGTTCGAGCGACGAGTTTCCGGTGCGACGGATCTATTGCGTCGGCCGGAACTATGCCGAGCACGCCGTCGAGATGGGGCACGATCCGGAGAAGGAGCCACCGTTCTTCTTCCAGAAGAACCCGGACAATCTCGTCCAGACCGGCGAGTTCCCCTATCCGAGCGCGACGAAGGACGTCCATCACGAGGTCGAACTCGTCGTTGCGCTGTCGAAGGGCGGCACGGACATCGCCCCAAACGAGGCGCTCGATCACGTCTTCGGCTACGCCGTCGGCCTCGACATGACCCGCCGCGACCTGCAGGCCGGGGCGAAGAAGCTCGGGCGCCCCTGGGAAATCGCCAAGGCTTTCGAAAAGTCCGCGCCGATCTCGGAAATCGTTCTGGCCTCGGCGATCGGCCATCCATCGGCAGGGGCGATCACGCTTGCGGTCAATGGCGAGACCCGCCAGTCGGGGGACCTCTCGCAGATGATCTGGAAGACCGGCGAGGTCATCGCCCATCTCTCCGGCCTGTTCGAGCTCGCCCCGGGCGACCTGATCATGACCGGCACCCCCGCCGGCGTCGGCGCCGTGGTGCGCGGCGACAGGCTGGAAGGGACGGTCGAGGGCGTCGGGACGCTGGTGGTGATGGTGGTCTGATCGGCCACACCGATAATGGCCCCAATGCGAGTGCGGCCCTCCGCGATAGTTCGCAGAGGGCCGCAATTCTAGGCTCGCCTTCTCGTCAGCCTGCGTTCTACACCCGCAACCGGTCGCTCGTAGACCGCGCGAAAGCCTCCGAGACGTGAGCGAAGGAGCGCCGCGCATCTTCGCTGTCGGCGTCGTCGTCGGGCTCCAGCATGAAGACGAGGAACGATCGGCCCGTCGCCATGTAAACCGTATCGAACTCGAACGGGGCGAGTTCCTCGCGGATCGGCAGGTTGGTGTCGATGACGCAGCGCCAGCGCTTGCCGCCGGGCGCCTGGGGCAGGGTGAAGTTCACGACGTCGTAATGGGCGTTCATGACGATCAGCATGGTGGCGTCGGTGCCGGGGCGGCGGATGCCGGTTTCCTGGGCCCGCCCGTCGAGGAGGACACCGAAGCACTTGGCCTCGCCGTCCGCCCAGTCACCGTCGACGAACTCCTGGCCGTCGGGCTTCAGCCAGGCGACGTCCTTGACGCCGAGCTCCTCGTCGTAGGTGCCGTGCAGGAACGTGCCGCGACGCAGCATCGCCAGCGACTGGCGCAGGATGATCACCTTCTGCACGAACTCGGCGAGCTGCCGGCTCTGAGGCGTGATGTTCCAGTCGACCCAGCCGATCTCGTTGTCCTGGGCATAGGCGTTGTTGTTGCCGCCCTGCGTGCGGGCGAATTCGTCGCCGGCGAGGATCATCGGGGTGCCGCGCGAGAACAGGAGCGTCGCGAAGAAGTTGCGCAGCTGGCGGAAGCGGGTCTCGACGATCTCCTTGTCGTCGGTCAGCCCTTCGGCGCCGTAATTGTAGGAAATGTTGTGGTCGTGGCCGTCGCGGTTGTCCTCGCCATTCGCGTCATTGTGCTTGTCGTTGTAGCTGACGAGGTCGTGCAGGGTGAAGCCGTCATGGGCGGTGATGAAGTTGACCGACGCCCATGGCTTGCGACCGCGCTTGTCGAACAAGTCCGCGGAAGCCGAGAACTTGTTCGCCACCTTCGGGATCATGCCGTCGTCGCCCTTCCAGAAGGCGCGGATGGTATCGCGATAGCCGTCATTCCATTCCGCCCAGCCCGGCGGAAAGCGACCGACCTGGTAGCCGCCAGGCCCGCAGTCCCAGGGCTCGGCGATCAGCTTGACCTCGGATAGCAGCGGATCCTGCATGGTCGCGTGGAGGAAGCTCGATTCCTCCGAGAAGCCGGTCGGCTCGCGGGCAAGGATGGTGGCGAGATCGAAGCGGAAGCCGTCGACGCGCATTTCGCCGGCCCAGTAGCGCAAGGAGTCCGTGACAAGCTGCATGACCCGCGGATGCGACGTGTTGACGGTGTTGCCGGTTCCGGTGTCGTTGATGTAGTAGCGCGGCTCGTCCGGCATCAGCCGGTAATAAGTGGCGTTGTCGATGCCCTTGAAGGAGAGCGTCGGGCCGAGTTCGTTGCCTTCTGCTGTGTGGTTGTAGACGACGTCGAGGATGACCTCGAGCCGCGCATGGTGGAAGGCCGACACCAGCTCCTTGAATTCGGCGATCGAGTTAGACGCCAGATAGCGCGGGTCCGGCGCGAAGAAGCCGATGGAGTTGTAGCCCCAATAGTTCCGAAGACCCTTTTCGACCAGATAGCTGTCGTCGACGAAGGCGTGGATCGGCATCAGTTCGACGGAGGTGACGCCGAGGCTGCGGACGTAGTCGATGACCTCGACCGCCGTCAGCCCCGCGAACTTGCCACGATCGCGCTCCTCCACCGCCGGGTGGCGCATGGTGAAACCCTTCACATGGGTCTCGTAGAAGATCGTCCGGTCCCAGGGGATGTTCGGCCGGCGCTCGTCGCCCCAGGTGAAGGCCGGATCGACGACGCGGCACTTCGGCACGAAGGGCGCCGAGTCGCGCTCGTCGAAGGAGAGATCGGCGTCGTCGTGGCCGATGGTGTAGCCGAACAGCGCGTGGTCCCACTTCACCTCGCCGATCAGCTGCTTGGCATAAGGATCGATGAGCAGCTTGTTCGGATTGAAGCGGTGGCCGGCCTCCGGCTCGTAGGGGCCGTAGACGCGGTAGCCGTAGATCTGGCCGGGGCGCACGTCGCGCAGATAGCCGTGATAGATCTCGTTGGTGTATTCCGGCAGCTCGATCCGTTCGATCTCGTTCTCGCCCGCCGCATCGAACAGGCAGAGCTCGACCTTGGTCGCATGGGCCGAGAAGATCGCGAAGTTGACGCCGATGCCGTCCCAGGTCGCGCCGAGGGGAAACGGCCGGCCTTCCTGGATCCGGCGGCGGCGCACCGCTGTCGGTCCACGGTAGGTCTGGGTCGTGTTCGGCCTGATTTGGATCGTCACGGAGGCTTCTCCAGAAGAGATGGGGTGGGACGCACCTAAAGAGCCGGCGAGGCTTCTTGGTTCCGTCATCTGCCTGATCGGCAACGACGAAGCGACCCCGCCCGGACGTGCGACGGCCGCCTCGAAAGCGGCCGTCGGAACGAACTCGTCTAGATCGTCAGAATGCTCGCGCCGGTAGTCTTGCGGCCTTCGAGATCGCGATGGGCCTTCTGCGCCTCGGCGAGCGGGTATTTCTGGCCGATGGTGATCTTCACCGCCCCCGACGCGATGACGTCAAACAGCGCCTTGGCCGAAGCCTCGAGTTCGGCCCGGGTGGAGACGTAGCTGAACAGGGTCGGGCGCGTGACGTAGAGCGAGCCCTTCTGGCTGAGGATCGCCGTGTCGATCGGCTCGTACTTGCCGGAAGACTGGCCGAAGGTCGCCCACAGCCCGCGCGGACGCAGGCAATCGAGGCTGCCCGGATAGGTATCCTTGCCGACGGAATCGTAGACCACGTCGCATTTGCGACCCTCAGTGATCCTGCCGACTTCCTTGACGAAGTCCTGCTCGCGGTAGTTGATGACGTGATCGTAGCCGTTCTTCAGCGCGAGGTCGCACTTTTCCTTCGAGCCCGCCGTGCCGATGACCGTCGCGCCGAGATGCTTCGCCCACTGGCCGGCAATCAGGCCGACGCCCCCGGCGGCGGCGTGGAACAGGAGAACCGTGTCGGAATCCACCGGATAGGTGCGGCGCAGGAGATATTCCGCCGTCATGCCCTTCAGCATCACGGCAGCGGCGGTTTCGAGCTCGATCTCCTTGGGCACCAACACCGCCTTGTCGGCGGGAACGACGATCTTCTCCGCATAGGTGCCGTTGATGCCGTTGTAAGCGACGCGGTCACCCGTCTTGAACAGTGTGACGCCCTCGCCCACCGCGGCGACGATACCGGCCCCCTCCTTGCCGGCCACGAACGGCATCTTCTCGGACTTGTAGAGGCCGGTGCGGAAATAGACGTCGATGAAGTTGATTCCCGCCGCCTTCTGCTCGACCAGGATCTCGCCTTTGCCGGGCTGGCCGGGATCATGATCCTCGAAGGACAGGACCTCCGGTCCACCGGTTTCCTTGACGATGATCGCCTTACTCATGGCGGTGTCTCCCCTGTCGTGACCGGCCGTCGATCTGTCAGTGTCGGCGGTGCGGGCGCAGCCGGTCGAGCGCCTGGAGCACACCGCCGATGGTGAGCAGATAGAGCCCGGACGCCACAAGTCCCCACCTGACGAGGGCGGAAGCCTCGAAATTGTCGACGAGGACGAGAAGTCCCAGCACCGACCAGACGGCGACGATGGCGAGCGTCAGTGGCCGGAGCCGCTTCACCCTCACCGGATGGACGAACTTCACCGGCAGGAAGGTCGCGGCCGAACACAGGACGACCAGCGCGAAGGCGGCCCATTCCGGCGGCTGCACGGCAAAGAGCGTGAAGACGACGAAGTTCCAGGCGACGGGAAAGCCACGGAAGAAATTGTCCTTCGTCTTCATCCGCGTGTCGGCATAGTAGATGGCGCTGGAGATGACGATCAACGCCGCCGCCACGAAGGAAGAGGGCCGGCCGATCATCCCCGACAGATAGAGCGCCACGGCGGGGATCAGCGAATAGGTCGCGTAATCGATGATCGAATCGAGCAGATCCCCCGACCAGTGCGGCAAGACGCCCTTGACGTCGACCTTCCTCGCCAGGGGGCCGTCGATCGCGTCGACGAAAAGGGCAAGACCCAGCCAACCGAACATCGCCACCCACCGCTGTTCGGCGGCGGCGATCAACGAGAGGAACGCCATGAAGGCGCCGCTCGCGGTCAGGAGGTGGATCGCGAAGGCACGCCACCGGTCGGCCCTGTCGTATTCTTCGGTTGCCTCGGACATTGGCTGGCTGTCGTTCCTCGCGCCGTCTTTGCGTTGATTGGCGAACATCGCAGTCCCGCCCTTCGTTCCGGCCATTGCCATTGGCTGTAACGGGCGTATCTGCGAAATCCAAGACGAGCCGTGAGTCTTTCGTCACGGCTCGACGACCCAACTAGTGCGCAGGGAGCCTTCGGATGCAACGCAGGCAGATCATCGTCGTCGGTGGAGGGCTGGCCGGTACCGCTACCGCACTCGGGCTCGCCGCGGCGGGTTTCGACACGCTTCTCGCGGCACCAAAGGCGCCCGAAGATACCCGCAGCTCGGCAATCCTCGGCCGCTCACTCGCCTTTCTCGCCGAACTCGGCGTCGTCGACGCGCTCGGCGAGAACAAGGCGCCGCTCGCCGTGATGCGGATCGTCGACGATCTCGGCCGGCTGTTCCGGGCCCCGACGGTGGAGTTCAAGGCAAGCCAGGTCGGTCTTTCGGCTTTTGGCATCAACGTCCTGAACGCCGATCTGGCGAGGGCGCTCGAGGCGTGTGTGGCGAGCACCGGCAATCTGGAGGTCCGCCCGCTCGCGGCGCGCGGGCTGATGCTTTCCGACGAGCGCGCGGTGGTCACGCTGGAGGACGGCACCGAGATCGGCGCGGATCTTGTGGTCGCCGCCGACGGGCGCCGGTCGCCGATGCGCGAGGCCGCCGGCATCGGCTCGCGCCAGTGGAGCTATCCGCAGACCGCGATCGTCCTCAACGTCCAGCATGGCCGCGACCACCGCTCAGTCTCGACCGAGTTCCACACCAGGACCGGACCATTCACCCAGGTTCCCCTGCCCGGCCGCCGTTCATCGATCGTCTGGGTCGAGGATCCGAAGCTCGCCGAACTCTATGTCGACCTCAAGCCGGAAAAGCTCGAAACGACGATCGCGGAGAAGATGCACTGGATCCTCGGCGACGTGTCGATCGATGGGCCGATCGCCCGCTATCCTCTCGGCGGCAGCCGGGTCGAGAGGATGACCGACGCCCGTCTCGCCCTCGTCGGCGAAGCCGCCCATGCCTTTCCGCCGATCGGTGCACAGGGGCTCAATCTCGGCCTGCGCGACGCCGAGGCGCTGGTGCGACTCGCCGAGGAAAGCCGCGACGATCCTGGCTCGCGGCTGATGCTGCGACGTTACGATGCCGGGCGTCGCGGCGACGTCGCCTCCCGCACCGCCGGCGTCGACTTGCTCAACCGCTCGCTGCTGATGGGCTTCCTGCCCGGCCAGATCGCCCGCAGCGGGACGTTGGCGGCCATGGGACTCCTGCCTCCACTCAGGCAGTTCGCCATGCGCGAAGGCCTCGTGCCGGGCGCTGGCTTCGTCGGCCTGCCCCGGTCGTTACGCAAATGGATCGGTGGGCAAGAGACCGGTGGTGATCGCGTAGAGGAGCAGCGTCACCGTCGCAACTGACAACACGGTCGTGACCAGCACCACGGCCGAGGCGCGTTCCACCCACACGTCGTATTGCTGCGCGATGACGAAGACGTTGGTGGCCGTCGGCAGGCTGGCGAGAAGCATGGCGCTCTGGACCCAGACCGCGTCGAACGGCCCGGTGGCGCCCAGCACCAGCCAGACGACGACCGGATGCAGCACCAGTTTCATCGGCACGATCGCGAAAAGCTCCGGCGGCACGCGCTTCAGCGGGCGAAGTGCCAGCGTCACTCCCATGGCGAACAGCGCGCATGGTGCGGCGGCGCCCGCCAGGAGTTGCAGGGTTTGGTCCAGGGGTCCGGTCGGATGGAGGCCGAGGATCGCCGCGCCGACGCCGATGATCGTGGCGATGATGAACGGGTGGGTGAAGATCCTGACGAGAACCTGCCGCACCATGGCCAGCGGCGGCTGCCTCTCGCCGCCGAGCGCCATCATCAGCGGCGCCATGATGAAGTGCAGCGCGTTGTCGAAGCAGAAGACGAGTGCGACGGGAACGCCGGCCGCAGGCCCGAGAGCGGCAAGCGCGATGCCCGGCCCCATGTAGCCGATGTTGCCGTAGGCGCCGCCCAGCCCCTGGATGGTGGCGGCCGGGATGTCGCGACCGCCGCGAAGAAAGGCGATCGCAAAGCCGAAGGCGAAGATGATGAAAGTCGACAGGGTGGTCGCGACGACGAAGCCGATGCTCCCGAGCTTCTCGACCGGCGTCTTGGAAAGAATCTGGAAAAGCAGGGATGGAAGCGCAATGTAGATGACGAATACGTTCAGCCACGCCAGCCCGCCGATGGGATGCGGCGCGAGCCGACCTGCCGCGTAGCCGAGCGCGATCAGGCCGAAGAACGGCGAAATCAATCCGATGATTTCGATCACCGGAGCAAACCAACGTCGAGGGGTGTCATGCTAAGACGGTCACCGGGGCAAGAAGACGCGCGGCAAGCAGGTCGTGGAACGGCTGAGCCTGTTCGATAACGGAGTCATGACGTCAATGCAAACCGCCCGCTATTTCATCGGCCAGATCGTCCGCCACCGGCTGTTTCCGTTTCGCGGCGTGATCTTCGACGTCGATCCGGAGTTCGACAACACCGAGGAATGGTATCAGTCCATCCCGGCCGGCGTGCGTCCGCGCAAGGACCAGCCCTTCTATCACCTGTTCGCCGAGAACGACGAAACCGAGTACGTCGCCTATGTCTCCGAACAGAACCTCCTGCCGGACGAAACGGGAGTTCCGGTTCGCCACCCTCAGGTCGGCGAGATGTTCATCGGACCGGTGGACGGCTCCTATCGGCTGAAGGTCGAGAACCGGAACTGACGGCCGGCCGTTCTCACGCCATCAACGGAAAACGGCCGGCCTTCGCGAGAAGGCCGGCCGAATTCATTCATCGCCGTGCGAGGCGGACGTCGGGGCAGTGGCTGTGGCTCGACCGCGCCGCGGAGACGGCGAAGGGAAGCCTCCCGCCACCGGCCCCTCCGGGACGTGCCCGAGCGGCCCACCCAGCTGGCGGTCCTGCCTCCCCCGGCTACTGCGCCGTGGCGGGCGCTTCGCCGCCCTGCTTGGCGGCGTTCTGGGCGTCCTCGAAGCGCTTACGCCGCTCTTCGGCCTGCTTCTGCAACGCGTCGTTCAGTTCCTTCTGCCGCTGGGCGAGCGCCGACTCGTCCTTCGGCGGACCGTCGAAGGCGTCGGTGAAGCCCTTGAGCGACACCGGGATCGGGTTCGCCTGCCGCTGGAAGTTGATGGAAGTCACGACCATCTGGCTTCCCTTCTTCATGCTGGCGACCAGAGCGTCGGTCAGCTCCGCCTCGGCGATGCAGCGGTTCGGGAAACACACCGAATAGTTCAACGCCTGCGGCTGGTTGCCGTCGACCTTGATCTGCACGCCCGGGGGGATGACGCGGCCCGTCGGCACCACGGCCTGGATCACCTTCTGATTGACCTTGCCCTTGACCTCGATGAGGTTGACCGCGGTGATCAGCTGCCGGGTCTCGGCGATCAGGGAATACTGCGTGTTGCAGATGTCGTTGTCACCCTGCTTGGTGCACACCTTGAACCATTCGGTCGGGAGCACCTGGGTGTTGGCATTGGCATTGGCATCCTGGGCGTTGGCCAGGGGCGCACCGGCGAGCAGCGTGGCTGTACCCACGAGCACGCCCGCGAGCTTCGAAAGCGAAGCGTTCTTCATCCGGTCTTGCACGGCCTCATGTCCTTTCGGCGCATTGATTGCAACTCGTCGAGGGTTCCTTAAACACCCCGCACCTCTTTCGCAAATGAGGCCGTTTCAGGGCTCGGAATCTCCCACGCGTCGACTTTGCGCCTGAGGCGGGGAGCTGCGGAAGTCGCGGCCGCAGGACGAGTCCGTCTCGCGCCGACGCCCCGTCACTCCTCGGTCGTCGGTTCGGCCAATCGACATGGGGCTCGGCCAATTGCCGACATGGCGGGCGCATTCCGCCAACACGACGGTGCGGGAGGCGGCATGAACGGGTCGAGACCAGCATGCCCTTGTCAGGAGATTTTCGAAGACGGACCGCGGCTTCCGGTGCCGGGCCGCAACCGTGAAGCCACGGCCGCGGGTCGACGGCCCGCCGCCTTGGCGCCGCTTTGGCCTTGGCCTTCGATCACCCGCGTGTTTTCAGGGCTCCGCTCAGTTACGGCTCGGGAAGACTCCCGCGGTGACAATGCACCAGCGGATGGCCAGACTCGGGCTCTGGTGCTGGAACGCCTGCCCGGAGCCTGCATTCGCCATGGAAACGCTGAGAGAATCGGCGTTGAGCGAGCCGGTTGGGGCCGTGGTGTCGTAGATGAGCAGCGGACTTGCGGACATCGCGAGGCTGTTGCCGGTGGGTGTGGCGGACGATGCCGCGGCACCGGAGGCATTGAGGGTTGCCGTTGCCTGATGGGAATGCTGTGGCATGTTCGACTGGGTCAGCGTGACGGTCGAACTGCCACCCCGTTGACCGAGCCCATATTGCGGCAGCCCGGGCCCCTGGCCGAGATGGATGATCTCCCGACCGCGCATATCCGGCAGGGCGAAGGTGACGCGGCCGTCTCCGCCGTAATTCGCGCCCAACAAGGCGAACAGGGCTTGGTTCTGATTGATCGGGAGGAGCTGGCCGCTCGCCTCGATGGTGTTACGGGGACAGTAGTTGTTTGCGATCGGCAGGATCTGCGCGATGTAAAACTCCTGGGCGACGGCTGCCGTGGTGCCGCAGGTCAGCGCGGCAAGAGCGAGCACGGCAAGAGAGGTCTGCGCTGTTCTGGAGAAGATCGGTTTTTGGGCCATGACATCTCTCGAAAGTGGATCAAGGATCGGCGTCTTTGCGTACGTAGGGGGCTGGGGGGTCGTCGAGGCGAAACTGCGACGGAGCCGGCCTGCAGTGACGAGCCTGAAGTGACGAGAGAAAACGGCGGATCTCGTCCGTTCTGCGGACCGGATCCGCGCTTGCCTGCTTCAGCTCGTCGGCGCCCGGAGACCTCCGCCTGTCTTGCCGAGCAACCGGCTTGGCCCGCCAATTCTTTCAGTTTGGCCTGCCCTAGAGGTCGCCAAGGCCCCATCTCTTCGGCAAGCTAATCGTTGCGAGGCGGATAGAGACCCTCCAGGACGATACACCAGCGTAGGGTCAGGAAAGGCGTGCGATTGTCGAAGGCAAGCCCACCACCCGCGCTGGCGACCGAAACCGCGACCGAGGCGGAATTTAACGCCTGATCCGGTGTGCCTCGCGACCGGTAGATGTTGCCGCCGGTGGCCGCCGCCAGGCTGTTGCCGGTGGGCGTCGCGCTTGTCGCGGCCTGCCCCGAAGCGTTGAGGGTCGCAGTAGCGGCATGGGTGTGAGCCGGGAGATTCTGTGTCGTCAGGGTCGTCGAGACGGAGCCGCTTTCCTCTCCCTGGTCGTAGTCGGGCAGGCCCGGCCCCTGGCCGAGTTGAATCGGCGTGCGACCCCGAAGATCCGGAAGATCGAAATTGGACGTACCGTTTCCGCCATAGATCGTTCCCACAAGAGAGAAGATCGCGGTGTTCTGTGGAATGGGCAGCGTCTGGCCGTCGACCTCGATCGTTCCCCGAGGGCAGTAGGATGCAGCCGTCAGCATCATCTGGCCGATATATTGATCGACCTGGGCCGCGGACGGTCGGGTCTGCAAGCCCATGAATGCCGTGACCAGCGCCGCCAGCACGGCCCATTTTCCTTGAATTCGTCTGCGCATTTCGCTCCCCTCCCGCACTGATTGCGATTTTTACTGGAGTATGTCGCATTCCTTCAAAGAAGAAAACGAATAAAACCGCGAAAATCCCGATTATTTGCAATCGTATTATATGTAGACAGTTGTCACAAGCGAACACCTCGAAGTCCGCCGTCGCCATCCGGCGACTACGGGAGGTCCTTTGCCGGCAGCCCAATCGGCGATCAAAAAAAGCGGCTTCCTTCGAGCGTCAGAACGACTAGCGTGGCATCGTCGCTTCGGCCCCGGCGATTCCGACGTCCGATCCGCCTGTCAATCGAGGAGAACAGCCTTGACCACCATTCGCGCCGCCGTTCTCAACGCATCGCCCGTCGCCGCGCCCTATGCCGAGACCCGACCGCTCGCCATCGAGACGCTCGAGCTTGAGGCGCCGGGGCGCGGCGAAGCCCTGGTACGCATCAAGGCGGCCGGCCTCTGTCACTCGGATCTCTCCGTCGTCAACGGCGCCCGGCCCCGGCCCGTCCCCATGGCGCTCGGCCATGAGGCCGCCGGCATCGTCGAGGCGCTGGGCGACGGCGTCGACGACCTTGCCGTCGGCGATCACGTCGTCATGGTCTTCGTCCCCTCCTGCGGCCATTGCGCCCCTTGCGCCGAAGGACGGCCCGCCTTGTGCGAGCCGGGCGCGGCGGCGAACGGCGCCGGAACGCTGCTCGGCGGGGCGATCCGGCTTTCCTATCGAGGCGAGAGGGTCCATCATCACATCGGCGTCTCGGCCTTCGCCGAGGCAGCAGTCGTCTCGCGCCATTCGCTGGTGAAGATCGACCGGGACCTGCCCTTCGAACACGCTGCCTTGTTCGGCTGCGCGGTGCTGACCGGCGTCGGTGCCGTGGTGAACACCGCTGCCGTCAGGGCCGGCCAGAGCGTCGCGATCGTCGGCCTCGGCGGCGTCGGCCTCGCTGCCCTGCTCGGGGCGCGGGCCGCCGGCGCGGCGACGATCGTCGCCGTCGATCCGCTCGCGGAAAAGCGTACGCTGGCGCTTGAGCTCGGCGCGACCGTCGCCATCGATCCGCGCGCCGAGGGTGCCGAAGCCGAGGTGAAGGCGCTGACGCGGGGCGGCGTCGACGCAGCGGTGGAACTGGCGGGCGCGGTCCCGGCTCTCGATTTCGCCTATCGGATCACCCGGCGTGGCGGCCTCACCGTCACCGGCGGGCTGGCCGCCCCGAACGAGCGCTTCGCCATTCCACCGATCTCGCTCGTCGCCGAGGAGCGCACGTTGAAGGGCAGCTACATCGGCAGTTGCGTCCCGACCCGGGACATTCCGCGCTATGTCGCGATGTTCCGAGCGGGACTTTTGCCGGTCGATCGGCTGTTGACAAGCACGGGCGGGCTCGACGACATCAACGCCGCGCTCGACGCGCTGGCGGAAGGGCGCACGGTCCGCCACGTCATCACAATGTGACGTGTCGGGCGGGCCGACGCGCTGCGGCGGCCTTGCCGATGGGATCGGATGGGATCGACGAAGACCACCGAAACGCGTGGCCTCGTCTCACCCGAACTTGCGAGCCGCGTCGATGCCGAGCCCGAGGCCGACCGAGCCGAAGGCGTCGGACTGGGCGATCTTGGCGCCGGGAAAGCGCGACACCGCGGCTGCCCTGACGGCGGGAACCTGGGCGCCGCCGCCCGTCAGGATCACCGTCTCAATCGCCTCGGCCGTCACGCCCGCCTGACGCAGGGCCTCTTCGATCGCCCCGCCGATGCGGCGGACGAGCTCGGCGGTCGCGGCCTCGAAGGCCATCTGCGTCGTCGGCGCTTCGAAAACCATTCCCGGCTCCCGCAGCATTACGGTGGCTTCTTCGGCATCGCTGAGGGCGATCTTCGCCGCCTCCACCGCGCCGGCCAGCCTGTGGCCGGAGCGATGCTCCAGGAGATGGGCGAAGCGGGCAAGCTTCTTCGGCTCCGCCGCCTCGCGCTCCAGTCCCCGGATGTCGCGGGCGATCGCCGGCGTATAGAGCGTGTTGATCCGGTGCCATGTCGCCATGTCGTTGAAATACCAGACGGGAAGGCGCCGCTTGCCGTCGGCGGTCGCGCTGCCGAGGCCGAAATGCGGCATCACTTCCGCAATCGACAGCTGCCGGTCGAAATCGGTGCCGCCTACGTGAACGCCGGTGAAGCTGAGAATGTCGTCCAACCTGTCCTGCGCCCGCGCCCGCTGGGGTGACAGCCGGACGATGGAAAAGTCCGAGGTGCCACCGCCGATGTCGACCACGAGCGCGAGCTCCTCCGCGACGATCTGGCTCTCGTAGTAAAGAGCCGCGGCGACCGGCTCGAACTGAAACGCGATGTCGGAAAAGCCGACGCCTCTCGCCGCCGCCTCGAGCTGGTCCTGCGCAGCCTGGTCGGCCGCGTCGTCCTCGTCGACGAAACGCACCGGCCGGCCGAGCACCACCTGATCGAGGACGATGCTCCCTTCCCCGGATGCTTCCGCCCGGGATGCCTCCGCTTCCAGTTTCGTCCGCAGATGGGCAAGGAAGCGCCCGATCAGCTCGACGAAGCTCAGGCGCTCGCGGCCGACCCGCGTCGTCTCTTCCATCAGCGAGGAGCCGAGCACCGACTTCAGCGCCCGCATGAAGCGCCCTTCCGCGCCGTCGACATATTCGAAGACCGCGGCCCGGCCGAAATAGGTCTTGCCGTCCTCGAAGCTGAAGAACAGCGCCGAGGGCAGTGTCGGCGCCTCGCCCTCGACGGGAAGGAGGCGGGGCCCGGCATTGGCGACGCCCGAAGGCGCGAGGCCGAGGGTGGAATTGGTGGTGCCGAAATCGAGGCCGGCGTGGATCCTGGACATGGTGCAGCCTCGGCTGGCATCGGGCCGCAGCACGCCCTCGCGTGGCCTCCAGCGGCGGCGCGAATGGGAAAGTGACACGGTCGGGCGGGTTGGTTTCACGGAGCGTCGCCCCGGCGAGCGGCGTCTCTAGCCGAAGCCCGGCCGAAATTGAACCCGGCCGACGAAGAAATGATCGGCGTCTGGCAAACGTCGCCGCGACGAGACGGCATTGTCTCGGGCGCCACCGGCCGTTATCGGATCTCCCGTCCCCTGTTGCCATCAAACGAAGAACGGTCGACGCGCCATGCCCCTTTCCGACGGCTTCACCGACATTCCCCCCGGCAAGATCGCCGCCATCGCGACGATCCTCGAGCGGACGGAGCCGCCGCGGCCGGGCGAATTCACCGTCGAAGAAAAGCCCGGCTGGCGCTTTGCAAGGGTCGAGCGCCCCGACTTCGACTGGTATGTCGATCTTCTGCGCCGGGTCGGATCGGACCATCTCTGGTACCAGCGATTGATCCAGAGCGAGGAGGCCATCGCCACGAAGATCGCCGACCCGTCGACCGTCATCCACGCCTTGTTCGTCGACGGCCGGGCGGAGGGGATCGCCGAACTCGATTTTCCGGCCTATGGGGTCGCCGAGCTCGTCTATTTCGGCGTGACGCCCAGCCTCGTCGGCAAGGGCGCGGCGCGGTTCATGATGGCGCCGCTTCTCGATTTCGCGTTTTCGGCCCCGGTCGATCGCCTCTGGTTGCACACCAACACGATCGACCATCCGCGTGCG
Source organism: Jiella pacifica (assembly GCF_010500815.1). Taxonomy (GTDB): domain Bacteria; phylum Pseudomonadota; class Alphaproteobacteria; order Rhizobiales; family Rhizobiaceae; genus Jiella; species Jiella pacifica. The sequence continues at coordinate 346,499 of NZ_JAAAMG010000001.1, read as the reverse complement.
ATCGCGTTCTACCGCCGCTTCGGCTTCGAGCCCGTCCGGCAGATGCTGGAGCTTGCAGACGACCCGCGCCTCGGCGGGCTGTTTTCGCGCGAGACGGCGCCGCATGTGCCGATGTTTCCGCGCGACGACCAGAAGTGACGCGACACGGCACCTGCCGGGGCGATGCCAGCCCGGCAAAGGCGCTTCGCCGGGCGTCATAGCCTTTGAGGGGATCAGAGCGACGCCGTGATCCCGCCGTCGACGAAGATGGTCGTGCCGTTGACGAAGGACGAAGCCTCCGAGGACAGGAAGATCGCCGTGCCGACGAGTTCCTCGACCTTGCCCCAGCGGCCGGCCGGGGTCCGTTTGGCGAGCCAGGCGGAAAATTCCGGATCCTCGACCAGCGCCTGGTTGAGCGGCGTCTCGAAATAGCCCGGCGCGAGGCCATTGCACTGAAGGCCGTATTTCGCCCAGTCGGTGGCCATGCCCTTGGTGAGGTTGGCCACGGCGCCCTTGGTCGCCGTGTAGGGAGCGATCCCCGGCCGGGCCAGCGCCGTCTGCACCGAGCAGATGTTGACGATCTTGCCCCGGCCGCGGCCGATCATGTGCCGCGCCACCGCCTGGCCGACATGGAAGACGCTGGCGATGTTGGTCTGGAGCAGCCGCTCGAAGGCCTCCGCCGGGAACTCCTCGAGCGGCCCTCGGTGCTGCATGCCGGCATTGTTGATCAGGATGTCGATCGCCCCGCTCTCGGCCTCGAAGCGATCCACCGCCGCCCGCACCGCGTGATGATCGGTGACGTCGAAGGCCAGCTCGTGGACCACCCCGCCGGCGTCGCGCAGTTCGGCCGCCGCCGCCGAGAGCTTTTCGGCGTTTCGCCCGTTGACGACGATCTCGGCGCCCGCCGCCGCGAGCCCCTTCGCCAGAGCAAGGCCGATGCCCTGGGACGAGCCGGTGACGAGGGCCCGGCGGCCGGTGAGGTCGAATAACGCTAGGCTCACAATGTCCTCCCTCGCACGGCGTTCGCTTCGCTGCCCCGAACCGCCAGAAATCGGCCGGGGTGTTGCCCACCTTTTCCCGGATCCACCGCGAGGTCAAACCGTCCGGCGGACCGCTTCGGCATCGAATGCCGGCCACCGCCCCGGGGCCAGCGGGGGACACCTGAGCATCGCAATGCCCAAAAAATGCTCTTTGCCCATGACTTCAGTGCATATCGAAAGTGCAATATCGACGGGCCGGGTGCCGCTTCGACAGGGCCGAAGCAGTCGCAGGAACGCGTAGGAGTTGGAATCAAAACGGCCGGCAACTGAAGTTGCCGGCCGTTTCATCCAGTCCGCCGGGCCGGGTTCGTCACCCGGCTCGGAAATTCACTCGCGGCTGTCGAGCAGGTCGTTGTAGCGAAGCGCCAGCATCGTGCAGGCAGCGCCGGACAGGAGATAGAGACCCGCGGCCACGAGGCCGAGGTGATAGGACAGGTAGAGCGCGACGAAGGGCGCGAAACCCGCGCCGAACAGCCAGGCGAGGTCGGAGACGATCGCCGAGCCGGTGTAGCGGTAGTTGCGCGGGAAGTTGGAGGCGACGGCGCCGGAGCACTGGCCGAAGGACACGCCGAGAAGCGCAAAGCCGAAGAACATATAAATCAGTTCGCCGGCGAAGCCCTGCCCCAGGAGCGACGGGGCGAAGCCACTGAAGATGGCGATGAGGAGCGCACAGACCCCCAGAACGTTGCGCCGGCCGTATTTGTCGGCGAGGAATCCCGAGGCGACGATCGCGATGGCGAATATCACCGCGCAGACGCCTTCGATGATCAGGAACCGGGTGACTTCCTGTTCGGTGAAGAGATCCACCCAGGACAGCGGGAACACCGTGACCATGTGGAACATGGCAAAGCTCGCCAGCGGCGCGAAGGCGCCGACGATGATGAAGCGGGTGTTGTGCCGGAACGTCTTGCGGACCCGCGCGGCCTGAAGCTCGCGGCGCTCGAACTGATGCACATATTCGGGCGTCGCGACGATGCGCAGCCGCGCGAACAACGCCACGACGTTGATGGCGAAGGCGACGAAGAAGGGGAAGCGCCAGGCCCATTCGTGGAACTCTTCGCTCGGCAGGAAGCCGTGGAAGAAGGCGAAAAGGCCCGACGCGACGATCAGCCCGAAGGGCGCGCCGAGCTGCGGCACCATCGCCCACAGGCCGCGGCGGTTCGCCGGCGCGTTCATCGCGAGCAGCGAGGCGAGACCGTCCCATGTGCCGCCGAGCGCGACACCCTGGCCGATGCGAAGCAATGCCAGGAGCCAGATCGATATCGCCCCGACATCCTCGTAGGCAGGCAGGAAGGCGACGACAACCGTTGAAGTTCCCAGCAAGAACAAGGCGATGGTAAGCTTCGTCGACTTGCCGTGCTGGCGGTCGATGGCCATGAACAGCCAGGTCCCGAAGGGCCGGGCGATAAAGGCCAGTGCGAAGATCGCGAAGGAATAGAGGACGCCGGTAACCGGGTCGACGAAGGGAAAGACCCGCGAGGGAAACACCAGCACGGCGGCGATGGCGAAGACGAAGAAGTCGAAGAATTCCGACGACCGTCCGATCACGACACCGATGGCGATGTCGCCGGAATTGAGGAGATGCCCCTGGGCGTCGCGCGACGTCGAAGCACTGGTGAAATCGGGATTGGCAACAGTATCGCTCATTTTGCGATCCCAAGCACGAATGACGACAGGCGGCAAGCATCCGAACATTAACGACCTGTAAGGTCGTGTGCGGGTGCGAAGACGGGGGTTGAGGCACTGCACAATTTGTTCAATACCACCTCCGAGCGGCAGTCAATAAAAGGCTTCTAGCCGAGCGCTGCACGCTCCATGTCAGATCAATACGGGGCCGCTCCATTGCGTCCGTTTCGCTTCCTCCTCGTCCTCGCGCTGCCGTTCGTCCTGAGCGCCTGCGATTCCCCGCTGCTGTTTCCGGGCGGCGACATCGCGGCGCGCCAGCGCGACATGCTGTTGATCGCCACCGGGCTGATGCTGATCATCATCCTGCCGGTCATCTTCATGTCGCTGTATTTCCCGTGGCGCTATCGCGCCTCCAACAAGGCGTCGAGCTATGACGCCGACTGGGACCACTCGACCAAGCTCGAGCTCGTCATCTGGACCGTGCCGCTGATGATCATCATCGTCCTCGGCGCGGTGACGTGGGTGGGCACGCATCTGCTCGACCCCTACCGGCCGCTCGACGAGATCACCACCAGCGAGGGCGTCGCGCTCGACGAGGAACCGCTGGAGGTTCAGGTGGTGGCGCTGAACTGGAAATGGCTGTTCGTCTATCCCCAGTACGGCGTCGCCAGCGTCAACGAGCTCGCCGCTCCGGTGAACCGGCCGATCCGCTTCCACCTGACGGCGGAATCGGTGATGAACGCCTTCTACATCCCGACGCTCGCCGGCATGATCTATTCGATGCCGGGCATGGAGACGAAGCTTCACGCGGTGATGAACGAGCCCGGCGTGTTCGACGGCTTTGCCAGCCACTACAACGGCGCCGGCTTCTCCGACATGCATTTCAAATTCTACAGCCAGGACGAAGGCGACTTCGAGGCCTGGATCGAAAACCTCAAGGGCTCGGACCAAGCGCTCGACACGCAGTCCTATCTCGACCTCGCCAAGCCGACCGAGGGCTTTCCCGTCACCTATTACTCTTCGGTGCAGGACGATCTCTACAAGCGCATCCTCGGCATGTGCGTGCGCCCGGGCAAGCTGTGCATGCAGGAGGTCATGATGATCGACGCCGGCAAGGCCGAGCCCGGGCGGGACGTCACCATCGACCAGCTGAAATACGAGACCTACGATCTCGACCAGTTCGGCCATGGCGGCGCGGATGAGGGCCACGGCGACGAACCCCAGGGCGCCACCGCCCCGGCGACGAACCGCGAGCCGCACAGCGATGAGAGTGGCGGGCAGGAACCCGCCGGCGAAGGCACGGCCGCCCCGCCGCAGCTCAATGCAGAATGACGAACGGCTTCGGCATGAGCCGGGGCGGATGACAAAGTATCAAGGCACAAATCCATGCTGGGCAATTTGGACCTCACACGGCTGATATTCGGGCGTCTGACGCTCGATTCGATCCCGTATCACGAGCCGATCCTGGTCGGAACGTTCGCCGTCGTCGCCCTCGGCGGCCTCGCGCTCGTCGCAGCGCTCACCCACTACAGGCTCTGGGGCTATCTCTGGAACGAGTGGTTCACCAGCGTCGACCACAAGCGCATCGGCATCATGTACATCGTGCTGGCGATCGTCATGCTTTTGCGCGGCTTTGCCGACGCCCTGATGATGCGCGCCCAGCAGGCGATGGCCTTCAACGGCTCGGAAGGCTTCCTGCCGTCGCACCACTACGACCAGGTGTTCACCGCCCACGGCACGATCATGATCTTCTTCGTGGCGATGCCGCTGATCGTCGGGATCATGAACATCGTCGTGCCGCTGCAGATCGGCGCCAGGGACGTCGCCTTCCCCTTCCTCAACAATTTCTCCTTCTGGATGACCGCCGGCGGCGTCGCCCTGATCATGCTGTCGCTCTTCCTCGGCGAGTTCGCCCGCACCGGCTGGCTTGCCTTCCCGCCGCTGTCGGACGCCTCGAACAGTCCGGGGGTGGGCGTCGACTACTACATCTGGGGCCTCCAGATCGCCGGCGTCGGCACGTTGTTGTCGGGCGTCAACTTCCTGGCGACCATCGTGAAGATGCGCGCGCCGGGCATGACGATGATGCGCATGCCGATCTTCACCTGGACGGCGCTCTGCACCAACGTCCTGGTCGTCGCCTCCTTCCCGGTGCTGACCGCCGTCCTCACCCTCCTGTCACTCGATCGCTACGTCGGAACGCACTTCTTCACGAACGACCTCGGCGGCAATTCGATGATGTATTTCAACCTCATCTGGATCTGGGGGCATCCGGAGGTCTACATCCTCATCCTGCCGGCCTTCGGCGTCTTCTCCGAAGTCACCTCGACCTTCTCGGGCAAGCGACTGTTCGGCTACACCTCGATGGTCTACGCGACCGTGGTCATCACCATTCTCGCCTATCTCGTCTGGCTCCACCACTTCTTCACCATGGGCAACGGGGCGAGCGTCAACTCGTTCTTCGGCATCACGACGATGATCATCTCGATCCCGACGGGCGCGAAGATCTTCAACTGGCTGTTCACGATGTATCGGGGGCGCGTGCGCTTCGAGGTGCCGATGCTGTGGACGATCGCCTTCCTCGTCACCTTCACCCTCGGCGGCATGACCGGCGTCCTTCTCGCCGTGCCGCCGGTCGACTTCGTCGTCCACAACTCGCTGTTCCTCGTCGCCCACTTCCACAACGTGATCATCGGCGGCGTCTTGTTCGGCATGTTCGCGGCGATCAACTACTGGTTCCCCAAGGCCTTCGGCTTCAAGCTGGATCCGTTCTGGGGCAAGGTCAGCTTCTGGTTCTGGGTGATCGGCTTCTACTTCGCCTTCATGCCGCTCTACGTGCTCGGCCTGATGGGGGTCACGCGGCGGCTGCGCGAGTTTGACGATCCGTCCCTGCAGATCTGGTTCGTCATCGCCGCCTTCGGCGCCGTCTTGATCGCCATCGGCATCGCCGCCTTCCTCGTGCAGATCTTCGTCTCGGTGCGCCGGCGCGACGAACTCGCCGACACGACCGGCGATCCGTGGGACGGCCGGACGCTGGAATGGGCGACCTCCTCGCCGCCGCCGCACTACAACTTCGCCTTCACCCCGATGGTGCATGGCCTCGACGCCTATACCGACATGAAGCGGCGGGGCTTTTCTCGGCCGATGGAGGGCTTCCGGCCGATCCACATGCCGAGGAACACCGGCGCGGGCGTCATCATCGCCGGCCTCGCCACGGTCTGCGGCTTCGCGATGATCTGGTACATCTGGTGGCTGGCGGCGCTCTCCTTCGTCGCGCTCATCGCGGCGGCGATCGCTCATACCTTCAACTACGACCGGGACTACTACATCCCGGCCGAGGAGGTCGCGGCATCGGAGCGCACCTTCGCAGACGCCCTCGCGGCGCGGAGCTGAATTGATGGCCAACATCGCAGCGACGACCGAAAACGACACGCCGGTCTTCTTCGACCTCGATGAACATGAGCACGAGCCGGGTGGCAGCACCATGCTCGGCTTCTGGATCTATCTGATGAGCGACTGTCTCATCTTTGCGGTCCTGTTCGCGACCTACGGCGTCCTGGCCGGCGCCTATGCGGCGGGGCCGCGGCCGGACGAGATCTTCGAACTGCCGCTGCTCGCGGTGAACACGGCGATGCTGCTGTTCTCCTCGATCACCTACGGCTTTGCGATGATCGCCATGCAGAACCGCAACAAGCGCGCCGTGCTCGGCTGGCTGGCCGTCACGGCCGCGTTCGGCCTTTGCTTCGTCGGCATCGAGATCTACGAATTCGCCGTCCTGTTCCACGAGGGCGCGACGCCGCAGCGCAGCGCCTTCCTCTCGGCTTTCTTCACCCTTGTCGCGACCCACGGGCTGCACGTCTCGGTCGGCATCCTCTGGATGGTCGTGCTGATGGTTCAGATCCGCAATCGCGGCCTGATCGCCGGCAATCGCCGGCGACTGATGTGCCTGTCGATGTTCTGGCACTTTCTCGACGTCATCTGGATCGGCGTCTTCACCTTCGTCTATCTCATCCGGGTGATTTGATGAGCAGCGGCTCCCACGCTTCCGACCCCAATCGCGGCACGGCCAGCGGCAATCACGAGACCGGCGAGGCCCATTCGACGATCCGGGGCTATCTGACCGGTTTCGGCCTGTCGGTCGTCCTCACCGTCATCCCGTTCTGGCTCGTCATGGCCCGGCCGATCGAGGACGGCGTCGTCACCGCGGTTCTGGTGGTGCTCGCCGCCGTCGCGCAGATCGTCGTCCAGATGATCTACTTCCTGCACATGGACGCCAAGTCCGAGGGCGGCTGGACGGTGATGGCGCTGATCTTCACCTTCGTGGTCCTGGTCATCACCATCGCTGGCTCGCTGTGGGTGATGTACCACCTCAACAGCAACATGATGCCGATGGACCACGAGGTCATGGACGTGGACGGACCCGCGACCCTGCAGCAGCAGATGCAGATGGAGGACGGCCGGCCCATGGGCGGAGCGACTGCGCCGGCGGATGGAAATACCCAGACCACCGGACAGTCCGGCGAGTCCGGGCAGTCGGAAATGCGTCCTGACAGCATGGACCATGGAAGCATGGGCCGCTAAGACACGACCCGCCGCGTCGACGAATCTGGCACCTCACGGCGCTGTAGGCGAACGAGGCGGCGGACGTAGCAGCCAAGGGAACGGACGTTGCCTGAGGATCGTGTGACGACTGGGGAGACAGCGCGCAAGCGCCCTCCCCTTTTTCGTTTCCAAGCAGCGCTCGCTGCGTTTGCCGGCCTTGTTCTCTTCGCCGGCTTCCTGGCTCTCGGCATCTGGCAGCTCGAGCGCCGGGAGTGGAAACTCGATCTCATCGCAGCGGTGAATGCGCGCGTCGCGGCCGCCCCTGTCGCGGCGCCAGGGCCGGACGAATGGAGCTCGATCGATTTCGCGGGCGACGAATATCGCCACGTCGTGGCAACCGGGCGCTTTCTGCGGGGCAAGTCCGTTTTCGCCCAGGCGACCACCGACTATGGCGGGGGCTTCTGGCTAATGACGCCGCTGATGGACGAGCGCGGCTTCACCGTCCTGGTCAATCGCGGCTTCGTGCCTTACCGGGATTTTCCCGCCGACGCGGATCTCGGCGAAAGCGAGGCCACCGTCGCCGGTCTCCTGCGCATGAGCCAGCCGGACGGCGCCTTCCTGCGCTCCAACGTTCCGGCCGAAGGGCGCTGGTATTCCCGCGACGTCACGGCGATCGCCGCGTGGGAGAATCTCAGCGACCCGGTCGCTCCCTATTTCATCGACGCCGGCTCGCCCCTCGCCCATACGCCCCCGCCGAACGCCGAGATGGGCGCTCCGCCGCCCGGCAGCGTCGACTATCCCGTCCCCGGCCTGACGCGGATCGCCTTTCGAAATTCCCATCTGCAATATGCGCTGACCTGGTTCGCCATGGCCGGCCTCACCCTCGTCGGCGCCGTCGTCGTCATCCGCCACGGGCGACGTCGCCCGCGCTGAACCCGCGCGGCTCGGGCGCCAGTATGGCGAGCGCAGCGGCGCGACCTCACCCCCCTCTGCCCTGCCGGGCATCTCCCCCTCAAGGGGGGAGATTGGAGGCTTTGGTGGCGGCTCCCTGCCGTAGTCGACGATCCCGTTGGCCAACGCATCGGCGTGTTCGAGACGGTGGAACGAGATCGATCTCCCCCCTTGAGGGGGAGATGCCCGGCAGGGCAAAGGGGGGTGCCTCGGCGCATACGCCTGAATAAGCGTCTCTATGACCGATCGCGACCGATCGGCCACTCTCACGCAAACGACGTCACACCACCGCCCGTGACTGGGCTACGCCCGACGGCGCATCTTTGCCGCAGCCGTCAGTGCTGATGCCCGGCATGGCTGTGGTTGGTGGCGTTTGCCGCCTCGACCTGGACATGCATGGGGACGTGGCCGGTGTCGAAATGGAACTCCACCTCGATCTCGTCGCCCTTCGACAGCGGCCGGCCGAGCCCGGTCAGACGGATGGCGAGGCCATTCGGCTGGAGGACGAGTTCGCGGCCGGGCTTCACCGGGACGAAGGGCAAGGCCTCGTAGGCAGGCTCGCCGTCCTTCACCTGGAAGCCGACGAGTTCGGCGCTCTCCGCCATGTCGCTCTCGGCTCCTTCCAGACGGATGTCCCTGTTCGACCGGTTTTCGATCGTCACGAAGACCAGCGCAGTGGTTCCGTCCGTCGCGGGCGTCCAGGCATGCAGCGCCCTCACGCCGTTCATCTCGGCGAGGTGGTCCGCCTCTTCCTCGTCGTGGTCGTGATGGCCAGCCTCTTCATGGGCCTCGCCGGCGTGAGGGCGGCCGGCTTCTTGATGCTGGGCCTCGCCCGCATGGGCGGCATCGTCATGGGCGTCATCGGCAAGGCCGGGCGTCGCGAGGGCGACAAGGAGGGCGGCGGCAATGGCGGCGGGCTTCAGCATGAAAGGGCTCCGAGATGGCTCATGATCGAAGATCGGTAATGACGTCGCGCGACAGGGCCATGAAGGCCGGCGTCAAAGCCATCAGCACGGTGAGGCTGACGAAGCCGGCGACGAGGTGGAACTCCGGCCAGGCGAGCGTCGCCTCGACGAGGATGTCGGTGCGCGCCGTGACAATCTTTGAGATGATCCCGACGGCAGCCATGCCGACGACGATTCCGAGGATCGCGCCGGTGAAGATCAGGGTCGCGGCGTAGGTCCAGACGACGGCAAAGACGAAGCGGTCCGGCGCGCCGAGCGCCCTGAGGAGGGCGAGGCGACGGGCGTAGAGCCGGATCAGCACGGCGAGGCCGGCGAGAACGCCGAGCGTCACCAGGACCTGCGTGACCACCGCCATCACCGACATCACCTGCCGCACGTCGCCGAGGAGGCCGTGGAGCTGCGACAGGACGGCGCCGGGGAAGAAGGCCATGGTGCGGTCGGTGGTAAATTCGGAGCGCAGGGCATAATTCGCCCAGAGCTGGTCGGCGCGCACGAGAATGGCCGGGGTGCCGGGGAAATAGTCCGGATCGAAGGGCGGGCCGATCTGCCCTTCCCGCTCCGGCCCATGGCCGAGCGGCAGGCCGTGGACCTTCCAGACGCTCTCGACCGGAACGAGGATCGCCCGGTCCCACGGACTTCCGGTCGGCGCCATCCGCCCGACGACGCGCAGCAGCGCGCCCTCATGCGCGCCCTCTTCCGCGGCATCGCCGACGCCGTGCGCCGGCGTGAAGGTCGCGCCGATGTCGAGGGGCACGCGAGCGCCGACCACCGCCTCGTCGACCGCCGCAAACATCCGGCCCTCGGCGAGATCGCCAGAGAGGTGCGTGACGAAGGCGGCCGTGGTGCCGATCACCGAGGACTCATGGAAGGAGTCGCCGTATGCGATCGGCGCGGCGAGTGCGACGTTTTCGTTGCTGGCGATCGCATCGTAGGTCTTGCCGTCGAGGAGCGGCACGTCGACCGGCTGGAGATAGACCGTCGCCAGCATCATCTGCACTTCCGAGCCGGGCGCGGTGACGACGAGGTCGAACTTTTCCGCCGCCCGCGCCGTGCCCTGACGGATGCCGCGCTCCTGGGCGATCAGCCCGACGCCGAGGCCGACCGAGATGGCAATGAGGAGGACGAACAGCGCATTGGTCCAGCGATAGCGCCAAATCATCGCCCAGACGAGCGAGAACGGCCGAAACGACCAGACGACCACGAGGCCGGTGACCAGGGCCGGCAGAAGCAGCAGGACGAACCAGGCGGCGTCCTGAACGAAGACCGGCAGCCCATACCAGAACTCGGGCCAGAACTCGGGAACCACGGCAAAAGCCCCCTTCGGGCGTCGGTGAGAATTCAGACGAGCGGGCGCCCGTCGACGACGTCGATGACCCAGTCCATGCGCTCGTGCAGGGCCGGATCGTGGCTGACCGCGACGAGGGTGCGGCCGCTCTCGCTGGCAAGGCTGGCGAGATCGTCGACCATCCGATCGGCCGAGGCGCGGTCGAGGCTCGCCGTCGGCTCGTCGGCGAGGATGATGGCCGGATCGTTGGCAAGCGCTCTGGCGACCGCGACGCGCTGGCGCTCGCCGCCGGAAAAGCTGTCGACCCGCCGGCCACCGAGGCTTTCGAGGCCCAGCCGGGCGAGGCCGGCCCGCGCCGACGCGACGATCGATCGGCGCGTCGAAGCTTTGGCATAGCGGGCGGCGATTGCCGCATTGCCGAGGGAGGAAAGTTCTTCGAACAGCAGGAAATCCTGGAAGACCAGGCCGACGTTTTCGCGGCGAAAGCGGGCCCGCTCGGCGGCGCGCATGTCGGATATCCGGTGTTCACCCCAGGACACGTCGCCACTCGCCGGCTTCAGCAGGCCGGCAATGGCGAAGAGCAGCGTCGACTTGCCGGCGCCGGAAGGCCCCCGGATGCCGATCTTCGAGCCGGCGGGAACGTCGAGCCGCGCGACCGTCAGGAGATCGCGGCCCTCGCGCGATCGGACGACAAGATCGCGGACCTGCAGGTCGAGGGACACGCCGCGCGCCTCAGCTGCGCTCATAGACGGCATTGGCGAGGCGCACGCGGCTGACGAAGCCGAGTTCGGGATCCTCGTAGGTGCCGAGTTCGAGCTTGCCGCTGGTGACGATCTTGACGTTGAACGGCACCGTGTCGATGATCCGGCTGGTGTAGACGGCGAGGATATCGTCCGGCCATTGCGCCTCGCTCTCGCAGAACGGGCAGACGGCCATCGGCCGCTTGGTGAGGACGAAGAAATTCGATTCCGCCTTCAGGGGCGGCGCCATGAAGCCTTCGACGGCGATGCGCTGGCCCGCCATGGACTTGGCATAGTCCGAGAAGGTGAGATCCTTGTTGTAGAGATCGCGCATGCGCACCGGGCCGTCCTCGGCCCTGGCAAGATGCGGGACCAGAAGCGCGGCCGCAGAGGCCGCAAGAAACCGACGTCGCTGCATCGCTCGTCTCCTCTGTCGCTATCGTCGACGCGGTCACGACAACCGGGAATTTCGCGTCGAAGATCAAAAACGGGAAAGACCCGGCACGGCGGCCGGGTCCCTCCGATGGTGTTTCGCAGCGCCTTAGTTGGCGGTGCCGGCCGCAGCCGGGGTGGCTTCCATGGCACCGCCCGTGGAGGCCGCGGCGTCGTCGGCCTGCACGGCGTGGTTCATCACGTGGAAGATGTAGTTCTGCTCGACGGTGCCGTCGAACAGGTGCGACCAGGGGCCCTTGGCGTAGATCGCGACGTCGGTGCCGGCGTGGGTTTCTGAAGTCATCGGGATCAGCGCCTGCTGCAGATATTCCTTGTCCTGCGCCTCTTCGTTGCTGACGTCGTCGCGCGAACCGGAGAAGGTCTTGTCTTCCTGTTCCTTCAGCACCGACCCGGCGCCGTTCAGAAAGCCGATGACCGTGTAGGGCTTGCCGTCGGCCGCAAGATTCGGCTCGTCGGCGTGCTTGTAGTTGCCGCCGGCGGTGTTGGTGTTGACGTCGTAGCACAGGCCGAGGATCGGCGAGCCGCGGCCGCAATAGCCGTTGAGGGCGATGGCGTGCTCGTGGTCGGCGGTGACGATGATGAGGGTGTCCTCGTCATTGGTCAGCTCGTCGGCCATGGCGACGGCCTTGGCGAAGGCGACGCCGTCGGTGACGGTGCGGTAGGCGTTACCGTCATGGTTGGCGTGATCGACGCGGCCGGCCTCGATCTCGAGATAGTAGCCGTTCTCGTTCCTGGAGAGATACTCGATGGCCGCCTTGGTCATGTCGGCGAGCGAGGGCTCGTCGGCGTCGGTGCGGTCGGCCTCGTACTTCATGTGGCTGCCCTCGAAGAGAGCGAGCACCGGCTTGTCGGCCGCAAGGTCGAGCCCGCTGAAGGTCTCGGTGTTCCAGGCATACTGGGCGCCGGCCTCGGTCGCCTCGTCGATGAGGTTCTTGCCGTCGGCGCGCTTGCCCTTGGTGCCTTCCTGCTCGTCCAAGGTCGTGTCCGCGCCGACGAACATGCCGCGGCCGCCACCCATGGCGAGATCGATGACGCCGGCCTTCATCTGGTCGATGAGCTGCGATGCGATGTCCTTCTGCGCAGTGCAGCCCTCCGGAACTGAATCCTCCCAGTCGCGGGCGGCGGTCTTGGCGTAGACGGCGGCCGGCGTCGCATGGGTGATGCGGGCGGTGGAGATGATGCCGACCGACTTGTCGCTCTCGCTGACGATCTCGGCGAAGGTCTTGAGCGTGTTGCCCTCGACCGAGGCGCAGTCTTCGAAGACGCCGTTCTCGTTGAGGTTGATCGTGTTGAACAGCTGCTTGACGCCGGTGTTCATCGCGCCGGCGGTCGGCGCGGAATCGGGCGTCTGGGCGTTGATGTTGTAGGTCTTGGCGAGGGCGAGATGCGGGAACGCCTCGTATGGCAGGACGTAGTCGTCGCCCATGCCGCCTTCCTGCTGGCCCATGAAAAGGCGCGTCGCATAGTTGGTGGTGACGCCGTTGCCGTCGGCGACCAGGAGAATGACGTTCTTGGCGCGCTTGGTGTTGGGCTGGCGCGCCATCACTTCCTTGATCTTCGCCTGAGCGTCCGTGAACCACTGGCTGTTCGCCTGCGGCAGGGAATCCTGCGCGACGGCAGCGGTGGAAACGAGCGCGGCGACGCTCGCGAGCAGCAGTTTCTTCATCGTTGGGCCTCTCCTGTCGAGGGGCAAACGCGCCCCGTCACGCCGCTGCTCTAGCGACCCGACGTGACAGAATTTTAATGAGCCGACGCCCCCCGCCGGCGGCTTCGTGACGCTGCCTCCGCTTTGTAACCGTATATCATAACATAACGGTGACGATGCCGCCGGTTGACGAACGCCCCATGATGAGCCCGAAGAGGATGGAGCGCATCCGAACGAAGCTCGCCGGCGCGCCTCGCCGAGCGCCCCGAAGTTCTCTCAGCCGCCGCCCGGAGGTGCGACGCGCCGCGCCTTGCGGCGCTCGAGGCCGAGCTGGTGCTCGCGCCAGATGATGAAGATTCCGGCCGAAACGACGATCAGCGAGCCGACGATCGTCGTCCAGGCCACAGGATCGCCGAACAGGAAGACGCCGATGGCGATGGCGAGGATCAGCGAGGTGTATTCGAAGGGGGCGATCGTCGAGGTATCGGCGTAGCGGTAGCTCGCGGTCAGGAGCAGCTGGCCGATACCGCCGAAGAGCCCTGCCGTCACAAGGATCAGCGCATCCTCGGTCGAGGGCAGGACCCAGCCGAAGGGCAGCGAGAGAAGCGCGATCAGCGACGAGGTCAGCGAGAAATAGACGACGATCGTCGCCGTCTTCTCCTTTCGCACCAACCGCCGGATCTGGATCATCGCGACGGCGGCCAGACTTGCCGAACCGAGCGCGGCGAGAGCACCCAGCGCCTCCGAGCCGCCGAGGCCGCCAGTCGAGAACAGGCTGAGATTCGGCGCGGTGACGACCGAGACCCCGACAAGGCCGATCACCACCGCCGTCCAGCGATAGGCCCGGACGATTTCCTTCAGAAAGATCGCCGCAAAGACGACGGTCAGGAGCGGCGCAGCGTAGTTGATCGAGATCCATTCCGCATAGGGCAGGCGCGGCAGGGAAAAGAACGACAGCGTCATCGAGATGGCGCCCACCAGACCGCGCAGCATGTGGCCGGGCAGATCGTCGGTCTTCAGCGACTGCTTCAGATCCCCGAGCCAGGCGAGATAGAGGATGACCGGGATCAGCGCGAAGAAGGAGCGGAAGAACACCACCTCGCCGGCGGGAATATCCTCCCCAACCGTCTTGATCAGGGTCTGCATGGCGACGAAGACGACCACCGACATGCATTTCAGGCCGATCCCGAGGCTCGGGTTCGGATCGGCCGGTGGCGAGGTCGCCATGATGTCATCCCTGTCCGCGGCCGTTCGGCTCCGCGAACCTATCTCGTTTGATGGAAAAGACGCCCGGCCGAGGCGTGACGGGTGAAGTGAGGGCCGGGCGAAATCAAAGTTGAGACGATTTCCTTACGATATTCCTCACATGCCGCCGATTTTCCGCGGCCTCGCCCCGCGGCGAGGCCGAAGCAGCACAGCGTCAAGCCGCGGTCGCCGCCTTTGCCGCCTTCAGCGCGCTCCACACCCGCGAGGGCGTCGCCGGCATGTCGATGTGGTCGACGCCCGCCGGTTTGAGCGCATCGGCGACGGCGTTCATCACCGCCGGCGCCGCGCCGATCGTCCCGGCCTCGCCGGCGCCCTTGATGCCGAGGGCATTGGTCGTCGAGGGCACGTTGCGGGTCTTGAAGTCGAACATCGGCAGGTCCCAGGCCCGCGGCATGGCGTAGTCCATGAAGCTCGCCGAAACGAGCTGGCCATCCGGCGAATAGACCGTGTCCTCCATCAGCGCCTGGCCGAGCCCTTGCGCGACGCCGCCATGGATCTGGCCGGCGAGCAGCATCGGGTTCACCGTCACGCCGAAGTCGTCGACGATCGTATAGGCGACGATCTCGACGGCGCCGGTCTCGGAATCAATCTCGACCTCGCAGATGTGGGTGCCGTTCGGATAGGTGCATTCGTCCTGCTTGAACTCACCCATCGCCTTGAGGTCGTCCGGGCTCTTGGCGGCGGCTGCGAGCGCGGCGAAGTCGATGGCTCGGTCCGTGCCGGCGACGCGGGCGAAACCGCCCTCGATCTCGATGTCGGCGGCGGCCGCCTCGAGTTCGTCGGAAGCGAGCTTCTTGATCTTCTCGGCCAGCGCCTGGCTCGCCCGGCGCACCGAGACGGCGCCGAGCGGGATCGACCGCGAGCCGCCGGTGCCGCCGCCGGTCGGCGTCTCGTCGGTGTCGCCCTGGCGCACGTCGATCCGGTCGTAGTCGAGCTTCAGCGCTTCGGCGACGAACTGGGCATAGGCCGTGGCATGGCCCTGGCCGTTGGTCTGGGTGCCGATCTTCACGCTCACCCGGCCGTCGCTCTGCAGCTCGGCATAGGCCGGCTCGGAGCCCGGGAAGGCACAGGCCTCGACATAGGTCGCCATGCCGATGCCGCGCAGCTTGCCCTCGCCGGCGGCCGCCGCGCGCCGCGTCTCGAAGTCGTCCCAGCCGGCCCGACGCATGCCTTCGGCCATGTGGCCGGCGAAATCGCCGGTGTCGTAAAGCCGGCCGAAGGCGGTCTTGTAGGGAAGCTGTTCCGGCTTGATGAAGTTCTTCCGGCGGATCTCGTCGCGCCCGATCCCGAGTTCGGCGGCGCATTTGTCGACCAGCCGCTCGATCAGATAGGCCGCCTCCGGCCGGCCGGCACCGCGATAGGCGTCCACCGGCACGGTGTTGGTGAAATAGAGGTCGCAGGCCACGTCGATCGCCGGGATGTCGTAGAGACCGGTGGCCATCGACATGCCGAACCACGGGATCATCGGGCCGTATTGCGAGGAATAGGCGCCGAGATTGGCCGCGATGTTGATCTTCAGGCCGGTAAAGCGGCCATCTGCGTCGATCGCCATCTCGCCGGAGACGACGTTGTCGCGGCCATGGGTGTCGGTGACGAAATGCTCGCCGCGATCGGCGGTCCACTTCACCGGCCGGCCGAGCTTCTTGCCGGCGAAGAGCACCAGCGCGTATTCGCGGTAGAGGAAGGCCTTGGTGCCGAAGCCGCCGCCGACGTCGCGGGTGAGGACGCGGATCTTCGCGGGATCGACCTTGAAGACGACGTTGGCCAGCGTGTCGCGCAGGCCGTGGACGCCCTGGCTGCCGGAAGTGAGGAGATAGCGGTCCTCGGCCTCGACATATTCGCCGACCGCCGAACGGACCTCCATGTAGTTGCAGACCAGCCGATTCTGGACGAGGTCGATGCGCACCGTGCGGGCGGCGGCATCGAAGGCCGCCCTGGTTGCCGCCGCGTCGCCGACATGCATCCGGCCGGCGACGTTGCTGCCGGCTTCCGGCCAGACCAAGGGGGCGCCCTCGCCCATCACCGCCTCGAGATCGGCGACGGCGTCGAGCGGCTCGTATTCGACCGTCACCAATTCGGCGGCGTCCTTCGCCTGCATGGCTGTGTCGGCGACGACGAAGGCGACGGCGTCGCCGACATGCCGCACGGTGTCCTTGCAGAGCACCGGGGCATTGCGCGCCGCAAATGCGTTGCCGTCGGCCATGGCCGGCTTGCCGAGGCAGGGAATGTCGCCGAGCTCGGCGACGTCGGCATGGGTCAGCACCAGACGGACGCCCGGCGCCGCCTTTGCGGCTTCCAGATCGGCGATGGTGAAGCGGGCGCTGGCATGCGGGGAGCGCACCACGGCCGCATGCAGCATGTCCGGTCGGCTCTCGTCGTCGGTGTACTGGCCGGCGCCGCGCAGCAGGCGGTCGTCCTCGAGGCGCAGCACGGAAGCGCCGAGGCCAAATTTCGGTGTCATGACGGTCATGGCGGATTCCCCCGGGAGACGAACGATCTTTTCGATCCGCACCGGCGATCGCCGCAGTGCAGTTCGGCGCCGGGGCGATGCATTCCCGGAATGACTTCGCTCGACGGCCAGAGGCGACAATTATTGCACGAGGCAACTCCCGTCGAGGGCGGCAACGCGCCAAGGCCGAAGAACCTCGCCACGCATCTTCGCTTCCCGGCGGCAACCGAAGGCGTCGGCGACGACTTGCGCTTCGCAGCGGCGAGGCTCATTGCGGATGGGAAAACCGTGCCAGCGGGACGAAAGGACAGGACTGATGCAGCGCACCGAAGACGGCCAGATCGTGAAGCTAACCGACTACCGGCCGACCGACTTCGTCCTTCGCGGCGTCGACATGACGCTGCGACTGTTCGAAGGCCATGCGGACGTCGTGACGATCCTGGCGTTCGAACGCCGCGAGGGCGCGGCGGCCGACGCGCCGCTTTGTCTCGACGGCGACGAATTGATTCTGGAGAGCATCGCGGTCGACGGCGAGATACTCCCCCCTTCGCGCTACGAAGCGACGCCCGACGCGCTGGTCGTGTCGGAGCTTCCCGAAAGCGGCGGGTTCGAAGTCCGGCTGGAGACCCGCATCGCCCCGGAGGAAAACACCAAGCTGATGGGGCTCTTTCGCTCCAACGGCATCTGGTGCACCCAGTGCGAGGCCGAGGGCTTCCGCCGCATCACCTATTTCCCCGACCGGCCGGACGTGCTGGCGCCCTACAAGGTGCGGATCGAGGCTGAGAAGGCGGTCGCGCCGGTGCTCCTGTCTAACGGCAATCCCGTCGAAGCAGGCGAACTTGCCGACGGCCGGCACTATGCCGTCTGGGACGACCCGTTCAAGAAGCCATCCTACCTTTTCGCCGTCGTCGCCGGCGATCTCGACGCGCTGCACGACAGCTTCGTGACGATGAGCGGGAGGACCGTGGCCCTTGGGGTCTACACGGAAAAAGGCCGCGCCCCCCAGGCGTCCTACGCCATGGACGCGCTGAAGCGCTCGATGGTCTGGGACGAGCGGCGCTTCGGCCGGGAATACGACCTCGACGTCTTCAACGTCGTCGCCATCGCCGACTTCAACATGGGGGCGATGGAGAACAAGGGCCTCAACGTCTTCAATCACAAATACGTCCTGCTCGACCAGGACATCGCCACCGACACGGACTATGCCGGCGTCGAGACGGTGATCGCCCACGAATATTTCCACAACTGGACGGGCAACCGGATCACCTGCCGCGACTGGTTCCAGCTCTGTCTGAAGGAAGGGCTGACGGTCTATCGCGACCAGGAGTTCTCCGCCGACGAGCGCGAGCCGACGGTGCAGCGGATCGCCTCCGTGCGGCGGCTGAAGGCGCATCAGTTCCCCGAGGACCAGGGGCCGCTGCAGCATCCGGTGCGGCCGGGAGAGTATCGCGAGATCAACAACTTCTACACGGCGACGGTCTATGACAAGGGCGCCGAAGTCGTGCGGATGATCGCGACGCTGCTGGGCGAAGCGGACTTCCGCAAGGGGATGGACCTTTATTTCGAGCGCCACGACGGCGATGCGGCGACGATCGAGGATTTCCTCGCCTGTTTCGAGGAAGCCGGCGGACTTGATCTCTCGCAATTCGCGCTGTGGTACGCCCAGGCCGGCACGCCGACCCTCACCGTGTCGGAAAGCTGGGACCCGAAGGAAAGGCGGCACACCGTGACGCTTCGCCAGAGCCTGACGCAGGGCGCGGCCGGAACCGGTACGGAGCCGATGGTTTTGCCGGTGCGCTTCGGGCTCGTCGGCGGCAATGGCGAGGACAGGCGGGCCGAGGGCGACGTTTCCGGCGAGGCCCGCCTGAAGGACGACGTGATCGTCCTCACCGGCGAGGAGGCGACGATCACCTTCACGGGCCTCTCCGATCGACCCTATCTCTCGGTGCTGAGGGATTTCTCCGCCCCGGTGATGCTCGAACACCAGCAGAGCGAGGCCGAACGGCTCGCCCTCGGCCGGCTCGACCCCAACCTCTTCAATCGCTGGCGGGCCCTCGACGATCTGATCGCCGAGGCGTTGACCTCGGCGGCAAGGCGCCCCCTCGGCGACGAGGAGCCGGCACTGAAGAGCGCGATCGTCGACGCTCTCCTCGCCTCGGCGGACGACGACGAGCTCGCGCCGGCCTTCCGGGCGCAGGCGCTCACACTGCCGGGCGAGAGCGACGTCGCCCGGCAATTGCGCGAGAACGTCGATCCCGACAGGGTGCATGAGGTGGTCGACGCCGCCCGGGTCGCGATCGGCGCAAAAGGCCTCGCCCTGTTCGAGCGCCTCAGCACTGGCCGACCCTCCGCCGAACCCTTCTCGCCGGATGCCGAGAGCGCCGGGCGCCGGGCCCTGGCCAACACCGCCCTCGCCTACCGCTGCGCCGCGACCGGCGATCCCGCAGCCGCCGTCGCCCAATACCGCGCGGCGAGCAACATGACCGACCGGCTCGGCGCCCTGGCGATCCTCGCCCACCGCTTTGCCGGCGAGGCGGCCTGCGAAAGCGCGCTCGACGACTTCTATCGGCGCTACGAGAACGACGATCTCGTTCTCGACAAATGGTTCGCCCTGCAGGCCACCGCACCGACATACGAGGCCGTCGAAACGGTCGAGCGCCTGGCCAACCATCCCCGCTTCACCATGCGCAATCCGAACCGGGTTCGAACCGTCTTCGGCAGCTTCGCGGCCGGCAACCAGGTGGCCTTCCACCGCCCCGACGGGGCCGGCTATCGGTGGGTCGCCGAGAAGCTCGCCGCCCTCGACAGGATCAATCCGCAGATCGCCGCCCGCATCGCCACGACGTTCCGCGCATGGCGCAGTTTCGAACCGGGCAGGCGCGCCAAGCTTGAGGAAACCTTGCGTCAACTCTCTGAAATAAAAGGACTTTCCAAAGATCTTCAGGATATTGTGGATCGTTCTCGGAAATAACGCCTGGCTTATTGAAAATTTTACCCATCCGAGTCCGCCAGCTATGGACAAGGCGATTCGTGTCTGATCAATTCAACACGATTCGGTAATGCGGATACCGAATTGTTGATGCGGCAACGAGGGGTCTTTGATGCGAGCGGACGCGTCCAGCGCACCGAACGGGGAAGGTGTGCTCGAATGCCTGGGGTTACTGGGCCGATATCGAAAGGCTACGGGATCGCCGTGGCAGTTCGAGGACGGCCCGGACGAGGACGCGTCTAGCACCGGCGACCTCTTCTTGTCCCGACGGGTCATCCCCGCCCTCGTCCTGCTGTTTCTGGTGACGCTCGCCGCCTCGCGATTGACGCTGACGCTCGGCGACCGCTCATCCTACGTCGAAGATGCCCATAAGGACCTGGCGACCGTCACGGCGCTGCTGACCACCAGCCTGAAGCTGATGGAATCCAGCGGGGTGGATTTCGACCGCGAGCCGTTCGCGGAGCAGTTGGTCGCCAGCGACATCCTTCCCGCCGGCGCCTTGCTCTTCGTCACGGACCGGGACGGCCTCGTCGTCGCGTCACACCCCGTTCAGGCGGATCTGATCGGCAAGAGCATCTATGGCTTCGTCTCCGACCCGCGCGAACTTCTCGGCGTCGATGCGGCCGACAAGATCGTCGATGTCAGCTTCAGGGGCGGCAACGCGATCGCCGCCACCGCCGATCTGCCGGTCGACGGCGGCAAGATCAGCCTGTTCTGGCCAGAGGCGGACTATCTGGCGGACTGGCGCCAGAAGACGGCGATCGGCGTTTCGCTTTTCGTCTTGACCGGCGCCATCCTGCTTCTCGTGCTGAAGGCTTATTTCCGCCAGTCGCGCCGGGCGGAGGATTACAGCGGCCTTTTTAATGAGGCCCATCAACGCGTCGACATCGCCCTGTCGCGTGGCATGTGCGGATTGTGGGACTGGGACATCGGCCGGGGCCAGATGTACTGGTCGCGCTCGATGTACGAGATCCTCGGCATGAAGCCGACGGACGGCGTCATGGCCTTTGCCGACGTCGCCCCGCTGCTGCATCCCGACGACGGCGGCCTGTTCCACGTCGCGCGGCGTGTCGCGGCCGGCAAGATCGAGCATCTCGATCAGGTCTTCAGGATGCGGCGAGCCGACGGCGAATACATCTGGATCCGCGGCCGGGCGAACGTGACGCAAGGGGCGGACGGCGAGGTTCACCTGATCGGCATCGCCGCCGACGTCAGCGAGCAGAAGGAACTCGTGCGTCGCACCGACGAGGCCAATCACCGGCTGATGAACACGATCGAGAACATCTCCGAGACCTTCCTGTTGTGCGATCACGAACAGAAGGTCGTGGTGTGCAATTCGATCTACCGCAAGACCTTCGGCCTCGACGAGGCGGACGTCGCCGCCGGTACACCGGTCGACAAGGTTCTGCGCAAGGCCCGGCGGCCGATCCGCCAGATCACCCTCGACGGCGACGAGCTGATGGCGGGAGAGAGCGCCGTCGAGGCGCAGATGCCGGACGGGCGCTGGCTGCTCATCTCGACCCGGCTGACGGCCGATGGCGGCACCGTCTGGGTCGGCACCGACATCACCCAGATCAAGCATCACAAGACGCTGACGAAGGACTCCAAGCAGAAGCTGCTCGCGACCATCGCCAAGCTGGAGGCGGCCACCACCGACGCCGAGCGCAAGGCCGACCAGCTGAGCGAACTCAATCTGCGCTACATCGTCGAAAAGGAACGGGCGGAAAGCGCCTCGCGGGCCAAGACGGCGTTCCTCGCCAACATGTCTCACGAGCTGAGGACCCCGCTCAACGCCATTCTCGGCTTTTCCGACATCATGCGCCAGCGCACCTTCGGCGCGATCGGCGACAAGTATGGCGAATATGTCGACGACATCCACACGAGCGGCACCCATCTTCTGACGATGATCGACGACGTCCTGAAGATGGCGACGATCGAATCCGGCCGGCTCGAACTGTTCAGCGAGGAGGTCGAGTTCAGCGACCTCGTCCTCGAGAGCGCAGCGATGATCGAACCGCTCGCCAAGAAGAAGAACATTGCGCTTTCCATCGAGGTGCCGGAGGCACTGACGATGGTCTCCGATCCGCGTGCGACTTCGCAGGTCGTGCTGAGCCTTCTGTCGAACGCCGTGAAATTCACCCCCGATGGCGGCACGGTGCGGCTGCGGCTGCGGCAGATCGGACGGGCCGCCATGCTGACCATCGCCGACGACGGACCCGGCATTCCGCAACCGGCCCTGGCCAAGCTCGGCCTGCCCTTCTCCCAGATCGGCAACGAGCTGGTGCGCTCGAAATGCCACGGCACCGGTCTCGGGATCGCCATCGCCAAAGCCCTGGTAAACCTGCATGGCGGACGTTTCCGCATCGGTTCGCGCGTCGGCGACGGCACCATCGTCAGCCTCAGGCTGCCGGTGATGACCGAGCCGGCGGCCCGCGCCGGCACGACTTCGCTCGCCGCGCCCGCAACGAACGCCGCGATGGCGTCGCGCCGGGCCGGGAAAGCTCCGGCCGCCCGCGCCGCAGCTTGAGACCGATCAGGCGGGTGGCGCGCCGAGGACGTTCGTAAAGGCGGCGCGAACGCGCTCGGTTTCGGCCGCAAGCCAAGCCTCCACTTTTTCAGGATCATCGAGATCGACCGCCCGGGCGATCGCCCGGGAAAGACCGACCGGCACCGCCGCGATGGTGCGCACGTCCGCCGGCCCGAGACGCAGGAGCTGGACGATCCGGGTGAAGCGGTTCATCGCCCTCGCCAGCGCCTTGCCGTCAGCGGCCGGGCCGAAGTCCGCGGCCGCGAGCACGGCCTCACTGGGCGCGCCGCAAAGGCCAAGATCGGCGTTCTGCGTCAGAAGAGCCCATTGTGCCAGGAACTCCAGATCGATCAGCCCACCCGGCAGGAGCTTGAGATCGAGCGGACCACGCGGCGGCTTGCCGGCCTCGATGCGCTGGCGCATCGCCGCAACGTCCTTCGTCGTCTGCTCGACCTCCCGCGGTTCTGCCAGAATGACCCGTATCGTCTCGGCGACCTCGCCTGCAAAGTCCGGATCGCCGGCGACGATGCGGGCCCGCGTCAACGCCATCCGCTCCCAGGTCCAGGCTTCGCCTTCCTGATAGCGCCGGAAGGCGCCGAGCTCGGTGGCGAGCGGCCCCTTGTTGCCGGAAGGACGTAGGCGGAAATCGACGTCGTAGAGGATGCCCTCGCGCATCGGCGCCGTCATCGCCGCGATCAGGCGTTGGGTCAGCCGGGCGAAATAGGCGCTCGGGGCGAGCGGCCTTTTGCCGTCCGAACTCTCGGCCCCTTCGTCGTGATCGTAGAAGAGGATGAGGTCGACGTCGGAACTCGCCGTCAGCTCCCGGCTGCCGAGTCGGCCCATGCCGAGAAGCGCGGTCCGCGCGCCGGGGATCCGTCCGTGGGTCAGGGCGAACTCTGCCTCGACCGCCGGAAGCGTCGCTTCGAGAACGACGTCAGCGATGTTCGAGAATGCCGGCCCGGCCTCGTCCGCCTCGACGATGCCGCTCAGCATGCGAGCGCCGACGAGAAATCTCTGCTCGGATGCGAAGATCCGCAAACGGCCGAGCACGTCCTCGTAGTCGCGGGCAATGCCGAGAAAGGCGGAAAGCCGCTCGCGCAAAAGGTCGCGGGTCGGGACCTCGCCGAGAAAGGCGGGGTCGAGCAGGGCGTCGAAGACATGGGGCCTTGCGGCGATGGTCTCGCGCAGGGCCGGCGCCGAGGTGATGACGGCGGCCAGCAGCTCGAGGATCTTCGGGTTCGAGGCGATCAGGGAGAAGAACTGGATGCCCGACGGCAGGCCCGCCAGGAACCGGTCGAAGGCCATCAGGGCGTTGTCCGGATCCGGCGCCTTGGCGAAGGCGGCGATCAGCGTCGGCAGGACTTCGGTGAGCCGCGCGCGGGCCGTGGAGGTCAGCGTCGCCTTGTAGCGGCCGAGCGACCAGCCGTGGACCACCCGGGCGATGTCCTCCGGCCGGCCGTAACCGAGGACCTTGAGCGCGGCGATCGCCTCGCCATCATCGTCCGAGCGCGAAAGCCGACGCAGGCCCTCGTCGTCCGGCCGGGCGGAGGGCGCCCCCCGCGTCTCGGTGAACAGCCGGCCAAAGCGGCGATCGACCCGCTTCAGGCAAGGCAGCAGAGCTTCCCCGAGCGCCTCCTCACCCTCGAAGCCGGCCAGCCGGGCAACGGCGCGCAGCTTGGTCGCGTCCTCCGGCAGAGTGTGGCTCTGCTCGTCCGCCAGCATCTGGATGGCGTGCTCGACGCGGCGCAGCAGCCAGTAGTCTTCGGTGAGTTCGCTCGCGGTCGCCGCGTCGATCCAGCCGCCGCTCGCCAGCTCGGCCAGCGCCTCGTCGGTGCGCCGCCGCCTGAGCTTCGGCGCCCTGCCCCCGGCGATCAGCTGCTGGGCCTGGGCGAAGAACTCGACTTCGCGAATGCCGCCGCGGCCGAGCTTGACGTTGTGGCCCTTCAGGCCGACCGTATCGAAGCCGCGGTGGCGGTCGATCCGCTGCTTCATGTCCTCGATGGCGGCGACGGCGGCAAAATCGAGATATTTGCGCCAGACGAAAGGGGTGATTTCCTTCAGGAAGCGCTCGCCAGCGTCGACGTCGCCGGCGATCGGCCGCGCCTTGATCATCGCCGCGCGCTCCCAGTCGCGCCCCGACCCCTCGTAATAAGTGAGCGCCATCGCGGTGGAGACCGCGACCGGGGTTGCACCGGGATCGGGCCGAAGCCGCAAGTCGACCCGCGCGACATAGCCCTCGCCCGTTCGCTCGGCGAGGATGCGCGTCAGCCGCCGCACCATCCGCGACAGCGTTTCCGGCGCGTCGAGCGGATCCTCGGTGAGCCCCTGCCTCTCGTCGTAGAGAACGATGACGTCGATGTCCGAGGAATAGTTCAGTTCATGGGCGCCGAGCTTGCCCATGCCAAGAACGAAGACGCCGCAACCCTTCTCCGGATCCTCGGCATGGGGCAAGACGATCTTCCCCCTCGCATGGAGGTCGCGCAGACAGAACCGGAGGGCCGCCCCGACCGCGGTGGCCGCGAAGTCGGAAAGCGCGCGGGTGGTCGCGTCGGGCGTCGCCGCGCCGAAAACGTCGGCGAGGCCGAGAAACAGCGCGACGCGCCGCCGCGCCCGGCGAAGCGCCGCCATCAGCGTCTGCTCGGTCTCGTCGGGGCCCGGCAGGCCGGCCACCGTTTCGATCGTCTCGCGCGTCAGATCGGCGGAGGAGCCCTTCGTCAGCTCCTCCAGCCACTCGGGGTCCTTGAAGACGATGGCGTTGAGATGAGGAGAGAGATCGATCACGGCGACGAGCCGCTCCGCATCCAGATGATCGCCCGACAGCAGCCGGTCGAGATTTTCCAGGCCGCGCTCGGCTGCGAGTTTTTGGAGATCGGCGCGCCAGCGCTGGGCCGTGTCCCCGTCGAGCGGACTTGGCCGGTTCGCCCCGCCGATCAGAAATCCACCGTCGCCGTTCGCAATCTCACCCATCACCACGCTCGCCCGCTTGCCGTTCATCCTTCGGAACTTCCAGACAAACGGTAAGGCCGGGATCGGCATCCGCAAGGAGGAGCCGGCCGCCATGGATGCGCGCAATCGCCCGGACCAGCGACAGGCCGAGCCCGGAGCCCGGCATCGAGCGGCTCTTGTCCAGCCGGTAGAACCGCTCGAGAACCCGCTCGCGCAGGTCGGCGGGAATGCCCGGCCCGTCGTCGCTGACGCAAAGCCGCCAGTTCGCTTCGTCCTCGGTCAGGGTGACGGAAATGCGCGTCTGCCGGTCCGGGGCGGCGGCGTATTTCAGGGCATTGTCGAGGAGGTTCGACAATGCCTGCGCGATCAGTTCGCGGCTGGCATAGGCCTTCAGCGCCGGCGGCACCGCCAGCACCAGATCGGCCGAGGCGTCCTCGGCGAGCGGCTCGTAGAGGTCGACGACGTCGGCGACGATCGCCGCGAGATCGATTTCCGACTTCATCACCTGGTCGGAGCCCGCTTCGACCCGCGAGATCATCAGCAATGCGTCGAAGGTCCGGATCATCTGGTCGCATTCGGCGATCATCTGGTCGAGCACCTCGCGCGCTTCGCGCGCGTCGGGCGGCGCCGACAGCGCTGCTTCCGCGCGGGTGCGAAGCCGGGTCAAGGGCGTCCTCAGATCATGGGCGATGTTGTCGGAGACCTCCTGCAGCCCGACCTGCAACAGCGAGATCCGGGCGAGAAGGGTGTTGAGATTCTCCGACAGGCGGTCGAACTCGTCGCCCGCCCCGGTGACCGGCAGCCGCTCGGACAGATCGCCGGAGAGGATGCGGGTGCTCGCCGCAGTGACACCGTCGAGCCGCTTCAGCGCGCTGCGCCCGACGAAGAACCAGGCGATCAGCGCGGCAACGCCCATCAGGGCGAGAGCAAGGATCAGTGCGCTCTGAACGACGCCACGAAAGCGCAACTGCTCGCTCTGATCGCGACCGACGAGGACGCGCATGCCATTGCGCAGCGCCACGACTTCGGCGATCGCCAGATGGAAGCGACCACCGGTCTCGTCGGAATAGCGCTCGTAGGAAAAGGCGTCCGGCGTCTGGCCGCGATCGTCGAGGACGCCGGCCTGCAGGCTGGCGACGTTGCCGGCGAGAATGCGCCCCGAAGGGTCGGTGACGAGATAGAGCGAGGCGCCCGGCTGGCGCGAACGCCGATCGATCGTTCGCACCAGGCCGATGATGCCGCTCTGCTGGTAAACCTGCTCGAGGTCCGAGAGCTCGTCCGTGATCGCCTGCCGGCTCTGCTCCTCGACGATGGTCGAAGCCGTCGCCGTGACATAGACCACGAGCACGACCGCGCAGATGGCGAAGAGCAGGAAGTAGACCGCCGAAAGCCGGACGGCGGTCATGCGCATCAATGAGCGGAAACGTCCCATGCGGCCGAACTATGGGCTGGAGAGCGGAAGGCGAGGATCGGCGAGCCGCCAGACGGAAACGTCGCGAGGCGGTCAGCCCTCGGCGCGCATGATGTAGCCGGCGCCGCGCACGGTGTGGAGGATCGCCGAATCGAAGTCGCGCTCGATCTTCGAGCGCAGCCGCGAGATGTGGACGTCGATGACGTTGGTCTGCGGGTCGAAGTGATAGTCCCAGACGTTTTCCAGGAGCATCGTCCGGGTGACCACCTGGCCCGCGTGCTTCATCAGATATTCGAGCAGCCGGAACTCCCGCGGCTGCAGGACGATGGGCTTGCCGGCCCGGCGGACCTCGTGGGACAGACGATCGAGCTCGAGATCACCGACGCGGTAGGACGTCTCGACGTCCTTCGATCCGCGCCGCCGGCCGAGCACCTCGACGCGCGCCAGAAGCTCGGAGATCGCGAAGGGTTTCGACAGATAGTCGTCGCCGCCGGCGCGCAGCCCCTTCACCCGGTCGTCGACCTGGCCGAGGGCCGAAAGGATCAGAACAGGCGTGCGATGGCCGGTCTCGCGCAGCTTCGCGATGATGGAGAGCCCGTCGAGCTTCGGCAGCATCCGATCGACGATGAGAACGTCGTAGCCCCGCGTCTCGGCGACGTGCAACCCCTCTTCGCCGTCGGCGGCGTGATCGGCGACATGGCCGGCCTCCTTCAGCGCCTTGACGAGATAGGATGCCGCCTCGCGGTCGTCTTCGATGATGAGGATTCGCATGGACTCCGTCGGCGCGGTGGCGGATGCGGCTTCTGTCATGGTTCGAGCCTCTAAGATCGACGTGCCGGAGTCGGAAATCAATGCGTCGGCCGCCACGGTCCGTAATTCGACCTTGCTGCGGCCTTGCAGCCGCAGGATGAAGATGTCGCGATCGGGCCGACGGGCGGCAACGGAAAGTGATGAGCGAGCGCCGTCATCCGGCGCTCGCCTGCCAGGATGGGCGGGGAGCGAACGTCTCCCCGCCCATCTGTCGGCCGGTCAGCTCTTGGAGAGCGGCAGTGCGACGAAGCGGTTCTGGTCGCCCTGGCGAAGCTGGAACAGCGCCGCCTTGCGGCCGGACCTGGCGGCATCAGAGAGCGCCTGGCTGACGTCGCCGCGGCTCTGCACCGACTTGCCGTTGACCGAGACGATCACGTCGCCCGGCTGCATGCCCTTTTCGGCGGCGGTCGAATCCGGGTCGATGTCGGTGACGACGACGCCCTGGCCGTCCTCGGACGGGGTCAGCGTCAGGCCGTAGCCGGACAGCGACGACGGGTTGGTCGGCACGCGCCGGTCCTGGCCGCCATTGGCCGAGGCCGCCTCGTCGAGAGCCGAGAGGTTGCCCAGCGTGACGTCGATGGTCTCCGCCTTGTTGTTGCGCCAGACCGTGATGTCGACCTTCGTACCCGGCCGTTCGTTGCCGATCATCCGGGCAAGTTCGCGCGGGCTTTTGATCGTCTCGCCGTTCACCGCGGTGATGACGTCGCCGGTCTGGATGCCGGACTTCGACGCCGGCGTCTCGTTGTCCGGCAGGGTGACGATGGCGCCATTCGCGTCGGCAAGACCGACTGCCTCGGCGATGTCGTCCGTTACCGGAGCGATCTGCACGCCGAGCCAGCCGCGCTCGACCGAGCCATGCTCCTTCAGCGACTGGATGACGTCCCTGGCGACCGAGGCCGGAATGGCGAAGGCGATGCCGACATTGCCGCCCGACGGCGAGAAGATCGCGGTGTTGATGCCGACGACTTCGCCGTTCAGGTTGAAGTCCGGACCGCCGGAGTTGCCGCGATTGACCGCCGCGTCGATCTGCAGGAAGTCGTCATAGGGGCCGGCGCCGATGTCGCGGCCGTTGGCCGAGACGATGCCGGCGGTGACGGTGCCGCCGAGGCCGAACGGATTGCCGACGGCCACCACCCAGTCGCCGACGCGAACCTTGCTGTCGTCGCCCCAGCCGACATAGGTGAACTTCTGGTCCGCATCGACCTTCAGGAGAGCGAGGTCGGTGCGCTGATCGGAGCCGATCAGCTTGGCCTTGTGCTCGGTGCCGTCGTCCATCACCACGGTGTAGTTCGAGCCGCCGTCGACCACGTGGTTGTTGGTGACGAGATAGCCATCCTCGGAGATGAAGAAACCCGAGCCTTGCGCGACGCCATGACGCGGCATCTGGCGGCCGCGCGGCGTGCCGGGGAAGCCGGGGGCGCCCGGAATGTCGAAGAACCGGCGCAGCGGATGATCCTCCGGCAGATTGCCGAATGGGCTCTGCATCTGGTCGTCGCCGTCGTCGGCGGCCGGCTTCATGGTCTCGTCGACACGGACGGAGACGACGGCCGGCGAAACCTTTTCGACGAGGTCGGCAAAGGAGGGAAGTTGCTGCGGCGCGTCGACGCGCACCGGCTCGGCGAAAACCGGAAGCGTGTTGACGGCCATGCCGCCAGCCAGAGCCGCACCGGCGACGCCGGCCGCCAGCGTGCCGGCGAAGAGGCGGCTGCGCATGGTGCGGGGTTGGTTATCCTGCTGCATCTTGGTTCCTTTCAAGCGTCTTCAAGAAGATCTGCTACGGGACGGGCGACACCGCTCGGCGTCCCGTCCGATGAACAGAAACCTAAGGACAGCCATCTTACGGGAGATTTTCCCCGGGATGAAAAGTCGGTAACGTTTCGGAGTATTGTCGGCGGAAAAGCAGCGAAGGCCCGGGCGAACTCAAATCTGCGTTCAAAACAATGTCATGGAACGGCGAAACCGATCTTACCGGCGATCGGCGGTGATCTTGGCGATGGCGGCTTCTTCCGCGGCCGAAAGGTCTTGTGGTGCCTGGCGCTTGCGCCGACCCGAGACGGTGACGAAGGCGAGAACGCCGCCGAACAGAAGCACCACCATCGGCGTTGCCCACAAGGCCAGATTGGCCCAGTCGAAGCGCGGCCTCAACAGCACGAACTCGCCATAGCGCGAGACCAGATAGTCGATCACTTCTTCGTCTGTGTCGCCGGCCTTCAGGCGCTCGCGGACCAGGAGCCGGAGATCCTTGGCGAGATCGGCGTTGGAATCGTCGATCGATTCGTTCTGGCAGACCAGGCAACGCAACCCGGCCGAAAGTTTGCGGGCCCGCGTCTCGAGGCCCGGGTCGGACAGCATCTCGTCCGGATTGACCGCGAAGGCGGGCGTGACGAACACGCTCGCCGGCGCCGAGGCGACAATGAGCAGGAGAGCGGCCAGGAGAATGGCGAGAGTGCGCACCAGCATGCCGTCAGGCCTCCGCCAGTGCCGCCTTGCGGTGGCCCCGCATGGGAGCCCCCACTCGCAGCCGCCGGTCGGCGAGCGAAAAGACGCCGCCCACCGCCATGAAGACGGTGCCGATCCAGATCAGCGTCACCAGCGGCTTCCACCAGATGCGGACCACGATCGACTGCTTGTCGGCCGACGGATCGCCGAGCGAGACGTAGAGCTGCGAGAAGCCGTGGGTCCAGATCCCGGATTCGGTGGTGGTCATCTGGCGGACCGGAAAGAACCGCTTCGCGCTGTCCATTTCTGTCATCACGACGCCGCCCCTGCGCACCGAGAAGTGCGCTGCCTGGGCCTCGAAGTTCGGGCCGGGGCGCTGTGCGATGCGATCGAAGGTCAGCGTGTAGCCGGCGATCTCGGCGCTGTTGCCGGGCGCCATCGTGGTGATGACTTCTTCCTGAAAGCTCGAAACCGAGACGATACCGAGCAGCGTGACGCCGAGGCCGAAATGCGCGAGCGTCGTGCCGAAGGCCGAGCGCGGCAGGCCGAGGAGACGCGCGAGACCTGTGCGCCAGCCCTTCTTCAGGAATGCAGCCCTGGAAAACAGGTCGGTCAGGCTGCCGGCAAGCAGCCAGAAGGCCAGCCCGAAACCGAAAGCGGTCAGGATCCTGGTCCCGCCGGTATAGGCGAGAATGCCGATGAGGGCAGCGAGTGCGCAGCAGGCGGCGAAGTAGAGGCGCTGGGCGGCGCCGAGAAGATCGCCGCGCTTCCAGCCGAGCAGCGGCCCGAAGGGAACCGCGAAGAGCAGCGGCACCATGATCGGACCGAAGGTCAGATCGAAGAACGGCGCACCGACGGAGATCTTCTCGCCGGTGAGCACCTCGAGGAGCAGCGGATAGAGGGTTCCGACGAGCACCGTCGCGGCGGCGGTGGTCAGGAACAGATTGTTGAAGACCAGCGCACCCTCTCGGCTGATCGGCGCGAACAGCCCGCCCCCCTCCAGCGCCGAGGCGCGGATGGCGAAGAGGACGAGAGCGCCGCCGATGAAGAAGCACAGGATGGCGAGGATGAAGACGCCCCTCGTCGGATCGGTGGCAAAGGCGTGGACGGAGGTGAGGACGCCGGAGCGGACCAGGAAGGTGCCCAGCAGCGACAGCGAGAACGTCAGGATCGCCAGAAGGATCGTCCAGATCTTCAGGGCCGAACGCTTCTCCATCACGAGCGCCGAGTGAAGCAGCGCCGTGCCCGCCAGCCAGGGCATGAAGGAGGCGTTCTCGACCGGATCCCAGAACCACCAGCCGCCCCAGCCGAGTTCGTAATAGGCCCAGTAGGATCCCATGGAGATGCCGAGCGTCAGGAAGATCCAGGCGATCAGCGTCCACGGCCGGACCCAGCGCGCCCAGGCGGCGTCGATCCGCCCATCGATCAGCGCCGCGATGGCGAAGGAAAAGGCGATCGAGAAGCCGACATAGCCGAGATAGAGCATCGGCGGATGGATCGCGAGGCCGATGTCCTGGAGGATCGGATTGAGGTCCTGCCCCTCCATCGGCGCCGGGTCGAGACGTTGGAACGGATTGGACGTCAGGAGGATGAACAAGAGGAACGCGGTGAGGATCCAGGCCTGCACCGACAGGACGTTGGCCTTCAGCGTCGCCGGAAGGTCGCGGCCGAACAGGGCGACCAACGCACCGAAGAAGGCCAGGATCAGCACCCACAGGAGCATCGAGCCCTCGTGGTTTCCCCAGGTCGAGGTGAACTTGTAGAGCAGCGGCTGCTTCGAGTTGGAGTTCTCGAAGACGTTGAGCACCGAGAAGTCCGACGTGACGTAGGACGTCATCAACGCAGAAAAGGCGATGGCGATCAGGACGAAGCAACCGGTGGCGGCGATCGTGCCGGTCTCCATCAGCCGCTGATCGCCCCGCATCGCGCCGAACATCGGCAGCACCGACTGGACGAGCGCCACCGACAAGGACAGGACGAGGGCGAAATGGCCGATCTCGACGATCATGAGCCAGCTCCCGAAACCGGCGACGCGGAAACCGTCTCCTCCGGCTTGTTGACGAGGCCCTTGCCGTCTTCCCACAGGCCGCGGGCCTTCAGGTCGTCGACCACTTCCTTCGGCATGTAGGTCTCATCGTGCTTGGCCAGCACCGTATCGGCGAGGAAGACGCGATCCGGCCCGAGGGTCCCCTCGGCGATGACGCCCTGGCCTTCCCGGAAGAGGTCCGGCAGGATGCCCGTATAGGTCACGGGCACGCTGTCGACCGTATCGGTGACGGAAAAGGTGACGTGGGACGATCCGTCGCGCTTCACCGTGCCCTCTTCGACGAGGCCGCCGAGCCGGATGCGCTGGGTGGGCGCCGGAGCGTTCGTCACCAGATCGGTGGGCGATTGGAAATAGGCGACCGAGCTCGACAGCGCGGTCAGCACCAGCCCCGCCGCTCCGCCCACGACGACGAGCATCGCGCCGATGAGATAAAGTCGCTTGGCCTTGCGGGTCATCGGGACGTCGACTCCTCTTCCCCGGAAAGACCGATTTCCCCGGAAAGACCGATCTCTCCCGCAAAAGCGGCGATTTCGCGAGCTGCGGCGGAATCCTCCGGAAACGCCCGACGCGCATCTCCGAGCGCCGCCTTCGCCTCGCCGGTCTTGCCGAGCACCGTATAGGAGCGGATCAGCCGCTTCCAGCCCTCGACGTCATCGGGGCTCTGCTTGAGCCGCGCGGCGAGCGTCTCGACCATCCCCTCGATCATCGCCTGCCTGTCGCCCCCGGACATCTGAGACGCCGCTTCGACCGCAGCGGCATCCGGCCCAGCGAAGCCACCCTCGCCGTTCGCGACGCCGGGCGGCGAGCCCGGTTGCGAATCCGACGCCGCGACGCCGGCCTCCTGTGCTGGCGCCTCGTTCGCCGCGGCGGGCGCAGGTTTGCCGAGCCGTTGACGCGCATCGGCCAGGCCCGCCTCGGCGATCCGCAGCCAGGGAGCATTTGGCGGGCTCTGGGAGATCAGCTCGGTCCACCGGGTCTCGGCATCGGCGGGCCGCTGCTCCTGCGAGGCATCGAGAGCCAGGAAGAACTTCGCCGGCAGATAGGAGGAGTTGATCTGCAGCGCCCGCTCGAAGGCGGCTTTCGCGTCGTCCGTGACCTCCCCATTGGCGATCTCCGTCAGGGCCTCACCCAGCCCGCCGAAGCGGCTGGCCGACGGGCCGTTGAGCTCGATCGCCCTGCGATAGGCCTCCGCCGCGTCCGCCTGGCGGTTCATTCTGAGATAGATCGGCGCCAAGACGTCCCAGCCGCCGCCGTCCGCCGGGTTTTGCTTGAGACGCGCCTCGGCCTTTTCAACGAGCCCGGCGAGATCGAGATCCTGCTGCGGCTGTTCGCGCAGCGCCAGCGGCCGATCTGGCAGGGACGGAGCGCCGACCGTGTCGTAGAAGACGAAGGAGATGGCGGGTAGCATCACCGCGACCGAAACGGCCGCCGCGAGGATCGTCGGGCGCTTGAAGCTTCGAGCCGCACGGCCGGCCTTTCCCGCCGATCGCGCCCGCTCGGCTGCCCGCAACAGGCGCCGGCCGATCTCGGCGCGGGCCGTCGCCGCCTCGGCCTCGGCAATGGTGCCGCGTTCGAGGTCGCCGTCGAGTTCGCGCAACTGCGCGGCGTAGACCTCGACGTCGTGATCTGCGGTCGCGTGGGCGTCCTCGTCCTTGCCGCGCAGCAGCGGCCAGACGATGGCCAGAGTGACGACGGCCGTCATCGCGGCTGCAACGATCCAGAAAACCATGCCAGACACTTACGCGCGCCGCGCGGTGCAAACAATGGCAAACCGCGTAGCGCTCCCTCCCATGTTCCCCGTCGTCGCAAGCCCAGCCCGCTCGGGGTCGATCCAGAAGGGTCGACCATCCGAGGAGCCGGGTTCCGCGCCGACGCTCGCCAAGCTGATTATCAGACGCCCCGGATGCTTGCCCATTCACTTCATCCGGAGATTGGTATCGAGGCGCGGAACCGCGAGCCTCCGGTCATTCCGCAACGGTCGGGTGCCCCCACTCGGGTAGGCGCACGGAACCGGCTCAGCCGCTCACGCCACCGGCTTCCAAAGTCCTGCCTGGGTCTTGCAGGCGACGCCCGTCGTCTTGACTGGCCGCGTTCCCGTAAGAAGCACGTGGGAATAGGCCCGGCAGTCCTGCGAGCCGACGCGGTAGACCTGCGTCGGCACCACCTCGCCGCTGTAGCCGTCGACGCTCCAGCGCACGGCCTCGCCGGCCGGGCTGAACTGCAGCGCCTGGAACTCCGCCTCCACGGCCTTCGTCCTCGCTTCGTCCGGCATCTGCGCGGCGAACGCGGTTTGCCCGACGAGGCCGCCCGCCAGGGCGACGGCGCCGGAGGAGACCGCAGCCGGGCTCGACGATGGTCCGAAGCTCAGGCAGCCGCCGAGAGGCAGCGTCGATAGGAGAACGGGGATGGCCGTTGCCAGTCTCATGCGCGAAGGTCCAGGAGCGGGAGGACGGGATGCCGAGGATCGAGCCTTGGGATGCTCTTCCGAACGCGCCGCTGTCAAGGATCGGACGGACGCGGTAGGCCGCAAATCGGCCCGGACGGGCGACCGGAGACGGGCGCCCGGCGCGTGTCTGGCGGCGGCCTATCTCATCCGCGGCAGAAAGACCTTTGCCGAAAGCCCTCCGAGGTCGGACCGACCGAGTTGCAGGGCGCCCCGATATTCGCCGACGATGTCGCGGACGATCGACAGGCCGAGGCCGCTGCCGGGCGTCGCCTCGTCGAGACGGCGGCCCCGCTTCAACGCTTCCCGGATCTCTTCTGTCGAGAGCCCCGGGCCGTCGTCCTCGACGGCGACGGAGAGCCGGTCCGGCCCCTCGGCCCGGCACGACAGCCGGATACGGCTTCCCGCCCACTTGCCGGCATTGTCGAGAAGATTGCCGACGGCCTCCTCGAGATCCTGTCGTTCGCCGGCAAAGATCAAATCGCCCGTCTCCAGTCCGTCGAACTCGACGTCGAGGCGCGGGTTCAGCTTGGCGATGACGCGGGCGAGGCGCTCCAGAACCTCCCGCACCGGAGTTCGAAACACGATACTCTGGCTCTGCGCCGCCATCCGCGCCCGGTCGAGATAATGCTGCACCTGGCTGCGCATCCGCTCCGCCTGTTCGGATACGACCCGGCCCTTCTCGGCATCCAAGCTCGCCGCCTCGTTGGTGAGGATCGCGATCGGCGTCTTCAGCGAATGGGCGAGATTGCCGACCTGGGTGCGCGAGCGCTCGACGATGCGGCGATTGTTGTCGATCAAGGCATTCATCTCGACGGCGAGCGGCTCGATCTCGACGGGAAAGCCGGTCTCCAGCCGCTCGGCTCGACCCTCGCGAATGGCGGCGAGCGAGCCGCGCACCCGGCCGAGCGGCCTCAGTGCGACGAGAATGACGACGACGTTGACGAGGACGGTCCCCAAGCCGACCGCGCCGAGATAGAGCAACAGCGTATGATCGAAATCCCTGATCTCGTCGAGAACGGAGGAGAGGCTGCCCATCACCCGGAAACGGGCGGTATGGTTCTCCGAATCGAGAACGACCTCGGTCTCCAGTACCGCGAGGGTCTCGCCGTTGAGGCCGGGCTCCTCGTAGGTGCGGCGATACATCTGATCGAAGGGAACCTCGGAGACCGGCGCCTGCGGAACCGTCAGCAGGACGAGGGAGGCCGAGGTCAGCCGCCCCGAGGTGTTGTCCGTCGCCGGAAGAACCTCCCAGTACCAGCCGGAGAGCGGCCGGGCATAGCGCAGATCGCCGAGGTCGGGATTGCCCCTGAGCCGGCCGCTCTCGTCGACGCTGACGGCGTTGACGAGATTGTAGAGCTGGGCGCCGAGCAGGTTCTCGAAGCCCTGGCGCGCCGTCCGCTCGTAGAGGGTCGAGATCAACGCTCCGACGACGAAGAGCGCGGCCACCGCCCACAGGCTGGTGAGCAGGATCACCCGGGCGGTCAGCGACCGCGGCAGGAGGCGCGTCTCCATGCGGGCGCCGGCCATGCTCGGCCCATGCTGGGACGAGAGCAGGCCGAGCCTCCTCCGGACCGATCGCTGGAGGCTCAGCTGTCGTCTCCTTCGGCCGCCATCCGATAGCCCTGGCCGCGGATGGTCTCGATCAGATCGGCCCCGAGCTTCTTGCGCAGTCGCCCGACGAACACCTCGATGGTATTGGAATCGCGGTCGAAATCCTGGTCGTAAAGATGCTCGATCAGCTCCGTGCGAGAGACCACGGCACCCTGGTGATGCATCAGATAGTCGAGCAGACGATGCTCGTGGGAGGTCAGCTTCAGCGGTCTGCCCGACACGGTGACCCGCGAAGTCCGGGTGTCGAGGCGAACGGGACCGCAGAGAATCTCCGCGGAGGCGTGGCCGGCGGCGCGGCGGATCAGCGCCCGCACCCGCGCCAGCACCTCTTCGACGTGGAACGGCTTGGTGACGTAGTCGTCGGCGCCCGCGTCGATGCCCGCGACCTTGTCGCTCCAGCGGTCTCTGGCGGTGAGGATGAGAACCGGCATCGTGCGGCCTTCGCGGCGCCAGCGCTCCAGGACGCTGATCCCGTCCATCTGCGGCAGGCCGATGTCGAGCACGATCAGGTCGTAGGGCTCGGTATCGCCGAGGAAATGGCCCTCTTCGCCGTCATAGGCGCGATCGACGACGTAGCCGGCGCCGGCCAGCGCTTCGGTCAGCTGGCGGTTGAGGGTCTCGTCGTCCTCGACGATCAGGATGCGCATCGCTTCGGCTCTTCCCTTCAGGCTCTCGCCGCAAATCCGGATCGGAGCATTCTGCGACGACCTCTGGACGAAAACGAGGCCGCCGAACGTCCTGTCCGACGCTCACGGCTTGATCGTGACGGTCTGCTTGCGCGGCCGTTCGTTGCCCTTGCCGGGAACGAGCACGGTGACGACGCAGACCGTCTGGCCGCCCTGGGTCTGGGTCGAGACGGAAAGCACCTGTCCGCCGGTCTGCCGCGCGGCTCGGCTCGCCGCCCCGGAGCAATCGGCCGCCGCCACCCGCGTCGGTGCATGCTGGCGATCTTGCCCGAACACGGCAACCGCTTCGCCGACAACATCTTCGCCGCCCACGTAGGCCATGGCCGGCTCAGCGGCCAGGCCGAATGCCACTGCGAGAGCCACGATCGTGCGAAGGAACGTCATTCTGGTCCAATCGAGAGTAAGGCCGATGTCTTCACCCCAACGAGAAGCTTCTATCAAGCCGCGGCTGAATGACGAATGAATGCCGAAGTCGGCCGAGCGTCCCCGAACAATAGGAAGCATCGGCGCGCGAGGATAGAGCGCGGGAACATACGCAATGGCTCATGCCGCACGCCACCTCGATTTCGGCTTCATGGGGAAAGGCGGCATCCTGCCTTCTTATGACCGACGACCTGGTTGTCCGAGCGGCATCGAGCGCAAGCAGCGGTCGATGCCAAGAACGCGCTGCCGGCCGCCGGTCTGTCACGACGGCCGCGAAAACGTCGCCCGGCGCGGCGTCCCGGCGCCCCAGACCGGGCTCACCTGCGCCACGCTCACCTCGAAGACCGCCGGCAGTCCGCCGAAGCGGGCAGCTTGCTCAGACGCCGAGATGGCAATCCGCGGTTCGGCGGTCTCGAACACCGCCGTCGTCCCCGTGCCGTCGTCGATCACCGCCCGATAGCGCTCAGCTTCTTCGCCGAGCGGCACTTCGACCGCCGCCCAGTTGTCGCCGCCGCTACGCGTGCGCCGGACCCAGCCGAGTTCGACCGCCCCGTCAGCCGCGAACCGCGCCGTCAGATGGACGGGCGAGAGAGGTCGCACCGAGCGTGTGCCGAGGGCATGACTCTGCGCGACGACGGAGGCGTCGTCCCGGCTTCGCCCGTATGGCTGGACGCGAAACTCGATGGACCGGCCGACCTCAGCCGCCTCGATGCCGAGTGAGGCGGCGGCGCCGTCGAGGAGAACGAACAGCGCGCCGACGGAGGCCCCGGCGGCCATGGCGTCCTCGGTGCCGCCCTGGGCTCTCAAGAGGCGAGAGAGGCGGAATTCGCCCGATGCGATTTCCTCGGCTCGTTCGAACTGCAGCACCTCGAACCCGCCGTCGTCGCATTGGACGGCGCAAAGATTGCCGCCGGCCAGCATCGAGGCGGGGGAAATCGACGCCAGGGCGCCCCTGGGAAGCGCAATGGTGATCGCATTGGCCGGATCGATCCTGCCCTCGGGGCCAGGCCGAAGTGCCGCTGTCAAACGCCCCAGCGTTCCGGGGCGGGCGACGCGCGTGCGCGTCTTCAACGTGCCGTCTTCGGAGAGGCTCGACACCTCGTAACCGGCGAAAGGCGACGCACTGACGGCGATGCGCGCTCCCGCAAAGCCGGCTTCCCCGGGTGGCAGAGGCAAGTCGAGAAAGGCGACGAAGGGCCGCGAGGCCAGCTTCGGCCGGCCGGAACCGAGATCCGGGATCGTGCCCGAGCCGCCCGAGCCGGCGCCCCGCATCGGCAGCCGCCGGGTGCTGACGCGGCTGGAGAGCCCCGTCTCGATGCGCGTCACCAGCCAGTCGCCGCTCCGCCCCTCGAGCGCCAGGACGTCGCCGACAGAGGGAGTAAGATCGCTTGCCGGCACGGCAAAATCGGCCACCTCGGTGACCGTGCCGCCATCGGCGAGCATGGCTGCCGCGAAGGCGCTCGCCTCCCCCTCGTCGAGGACCGCCGGAAAGCTGACGAGCCGCCGTCGCGGGGCGGGTACACTGGCCCGCATGGCTTCCGCGCTGCCCGGCTGATAGTCCCGCCAGGGATCGAGGAAGGACAGTGCCACCGCGTCGACCGTCTCCGCCGCCTCGGCGCGGCGCAATTCCACGAAGGGCTTGTCGTCCTCGTCGACGAAGGCGGTGATCGTCCCTTCGGCTCGCAGCCGGTCGAGCGAGCGGACGACCAGGGTGCCGTCCTCGACATGGGCAACGGCGCCGACCAGCCCGAAGAGGCTTTCCAGGGATTGCCGGGCGCTGTACGGACCGGTCTCGACCCAGCCGGTCAGCGTGGCTTCGAGACCGGAAAGATCGTGCGCCTCGATCCCGTGATCGCGCAGGATCGCCGCCACCAGCGCGTCGGCCGGGGCAGTTCCCAGCCTGCCCGTCAGCCAATGGCCGCGCCGCCAGTTCTCGCCGTCGCTCCAGACGTCGGTGAGGCCCGGAAAGGCCGGAAACGGCCGCGCGTCCCAGGTCCACAGGTGCGCCCTTATGTAGCAGATGCACCATCAAAACGGTAGGCGAAACAGCGGCCTAGCGCGATGATGCGGCATGACAAAGCACCGCGCAACCCGTACCGATTCCTACAAGCTGACAATCGCCGGATTGAAGACCAAGCGGGCAGAGAAAGCCGGCGAACGGTTGAAGGCCCTTGAGCACCTGGCAGCGATAGACCGCGACCTTGGCCACCTAGACGCCGTGCTCGCGATGTTCGGCGTAACCGACGCTCATACCATCCAGCCGCTACAACGGGCCACCACGCCGCGCGTTGGCCGCGCTGACGTTCAAGCTAGGCGAAGCGCCATCTTCGCCGTCATGCGCGAACGTGGCGCCGTGACGACCACGGAGATTGCAGAAGCAGTCACGCCGCTGTTCAAGCTGAACGACGAGCACGAGCCAGAGCCGCAAGCCGTCCTATCAGCCGTGCGCAAGATCCTCCACCGTATGGAGCACCATGGCGGTGTGAAGCGGGACGGATGGCGAGGGGATGCGAGGATGTGGCGGGCAGGGTAGGCAGGCAAGAAAGCCCAGCCGGAGCGGGGCTTTCTTTTATAAATTGTGTTCGAATTCTCGGACGCGATCGTTCAAGACGCAATCAAGTTCCAAGTTCCCAGTCTGAACTAAACCATTAGCTATTTTCACAGCCTGAGCATTAATCGCGTCGGCTTTTGAAAGTTTATCCTCTTTCCAAAGCCAGCAAGCAACACTGGCCCACTCCCACAATGGGCTACTGGTAGTGACACGAGCCACAGGAGCAGGGAAAGCTGCGCGTCGATTCCCTTTTGCGTACTGAGTAACGACGGCCCGGCTCATGTTAGCTCGGGTAGCTATGTCACTAAGGCTCACAAGAGGATCTGGTTCAATCCTATTAATTGTTCCACCGGCACGAACCACATCCGCGACCGCCGACGAAATAGCGTCAGAGATAGATTCAGCTTCTCGCGCAAAATCCACGATCGTATGGCCCTTTTGAAAGGAGACTAAAGCGTCGTCGCAGCCATGATCGTAGAAGCGGGATTCGTAGTCATCTGCGCTAGGGTCAAGACCAGAAGCGATAACACTAAATTCAAATGTTTTCATTGTCATGCTCCCTTAGTTGGTGTGGGCATCTATCTACCGCTCGGATTATTTGGCGAGCATGGACATCGCCATCTCGCGGGGTGCCGCTGACGCCAAATTGGCAGCCGTCGCGATCCGCTTGCGAACAAAACAAGCGACCCCAATGCCCCATTTTCCGAAAGGTCCATTTTTGTGATTCAGCGTACGCGACTGCATCCTCAACCTCCTTGTTGGGGTGCCTCGTTCTAACCGCCATTAGATGCTACCCAGGTAAGCAAGGCGTAAACAGATGTCAACACGAATCGGTTCCACGTGGTGTACGAGCGCCAAACGTGTGACATATACAACTCAACGCTGCCAATACCCACACCATGCCCGGCTGACCGGCGACAAAACCGCATTGCCGACCAGCGCGAAAGCGTTGGCGCCATTATCGCGGCGGCGGTGATCCTCGCACCATGCGGCGTTGGCGGCGTACTGGTGGAGGTACTTGTGCGACACGCCGTGGTGCTGGCCGCGCACCATGCGGCGGAGGCGGGAGAAGTAGGACTCGGCGTTGTTCGTGTGCTTGCCGTCGAAATCGCTGTAGGCTTCCGAGTGATTGATGCGGCCGGTCGGGAAGAACGCTTCAAGCACGTCCCAATGGGTGGCCTCGTCGGCATACATCTTGGCGCCCTTGGCGACCCACTGGCGGGCAAGCTCGACGCCCTCGTGTTCGAAGTTGCGAACAAAGGTCAGGGTGCGGCCAGCGCGCTCGCGAAGGGCGATGACAACGCGGCGGGTGCCGGTCTGATGTTCCTTCAAGCGGCGGTCCTTGCGGTCTTCCTTGCGGTTCTCAGGCTTGATCGAACCGCCGAAGTAGGCGCCATCGATCTCGACCTCGCCGTCGAGGGTGAATCCGGCGGTTTCGTTCGCCATGGCCTCGCGCAGCTTGTGGCAAAGCACGAAAGCCGTCTTGTACTGGCAATCGAGGTCGCGGCTCATCTGGAGAGCGGAGACGCCTTTGACGGCATTCACGAACAGCGCGATTGCTGCCAGGAGGTCGACAAAGCCCATCTTGCGGGAATGAAAGATCGTGCCGCTCGTCACCGAGAACTGATGATGACAAGCGGCGCACTTGAACCGGCGGCGGGTGGTAATCTCGTAGGTATCGACGCAGCCGCAGCGCGGGCAAACGGCCTTGCCACCAGTCTCAGCCCAACGGATTGCCTTGAACGTCTCGTAAGCCTTTTCCTCGCCGGCCTTGTAGATGGCGCGGAGAGAGAGGGTGCGGGCGGCTGCGGAGAGGAGGAAGTGTTGGGCCATCGTCATCGTTTCCAGTGCGTGTGCACTAGATATGATGACAAATTGTCATCGTGTCAAGAGCTTTTGCACCTTAAATGATGACATGCGCCCTATAATCGATTATACCGCTCCGACGTAAACTAGGAGCGAGAACCATGGTCGAACGGACGGACTGGGAAGAAAAGGCAAAGGGCATCATCCGGGGCGAAATGGCCCGGCGCGGCGTGACATATGCGCAGCTTGTCGAGCGGCTTCGCGAGATTGGAGTTGAAGAGAACGAGCGCAACCTACGGAATAAAGTCAGCCGAGGAAAATTCACGGCTGGGTTTCTATTGCAGATTTTATCTGCTCTAAAGATCGCAACTTTGTCCGTCGACTGAGATTCGCTCTTGGCTTCCATACAGGAAATGAAAGACGGGCTTGAAGCTGAAAAAGCTCAAGCTGCCGAGCTTGCCGATAAAGCTCTAAGTTCGATCGACACAGTTCTGAACGCGGCAAACTTCTGGCTTACATTCTTGTCTGTTGGCATCAGCGTTCTTGGCCTTATCGGCCTCGCGGTGGTCTGGTTTGGCGCACGGCGCGCAGCTGAAAAGATTGCCGAAGAGAGAATAAAGTCCTATATAGAAACTGCGGAAGGCAAAGCCTTCATCCAAGCGTCAATCGCCGAAGAGGTTGAAAAGCAGATCCGCGAGCGCACTTTGGTGATGGTAACACCGCCACAGCCGCAGCCTCAGGAAGACACATTCAAGCGAGACCCGAAAGAGCAACCAAAATGACTTCAATTCCGGCACGCATAAGGGCGCAGATCGATGATCTGCTTGCTGTCGCGCCTGTCGATATTGATCAGGTGGCGACTCGCTTGGGCTTGGCGATCTATGAGCGTAGCTTGCCAGAGGGCGTCTCTGGCATGATCGAGCGCAGTCCTACTTACGAGACGGAATCTGGCTTCGTTATCTTCGTTGATGACGGTGAAGCATACGTCCGCCAAAGGTTCACAGCAGCGCACGAGATCGGGCATTATGTGCTGCACCGTGATCGTATTGGCGAAGGCGTAACCGAAAATTATCTCCTTCGATCTGACCGACTCTCTAACTGGGTCGAGGTGCAAGCGAACCGGTTCGCCGCCGATCTTTTGATGCCGCTTCCGCTGATCGAGGCGTTGACTAAACAGGGATATACGTCGGTACCGGAATTGGCTCACAAGCTGCAGGTATCCGAGATCGCCATGGGCATCCGCCTCGGCCATCCAACATGATGCCGACATACGGTCAAATCCAAGACTACGTGAAGCGCGAGCACGGGTTTACACCACAGACGTGCTGGATCGCGCATGTGAAGTCAGAAATGGGTCTGCCAGTCAGATCTGCGCCTAACCGCCATAATGCCAATTCACGTGTGAAGCCTTGCCCGCCCAGCAAGTGGAAGGCCATCGAGGACGTCATCCGCTCGCTTGGTGCATCTGCTACATAAGGGCGCACAGGTGGATCGTATCCGCCGGCACCATCCGCCCGCCATAGACGGGCGAGATCGGATTGGCGGCATTGGAGAACCCCGCCGCTCCGGGCGTCCAGTGGTCGAGATGGGCTTCGAGGAAGCGTCGCTGGACGAGGTCGTCGCGGCTGCCGTCCGAGAAGTGCGGCAGGGCGCTCTCGGAAGATTTCGGATCGACGAAGAGGTTCGGCTGGTTGGCGCCCTTGTCGATCGCCGGGCAGCCGAGCTCGGTCAGCCAGATCGGCTTCGCCATCGGCACGAACGCCGTGGGCTCGGCGAGCTCGACGCCGCCCCGGCGCTCGAAATGCGGGTTCGACCACCAGGACACCAGGTCCTTGGGGCGGAACACCCAGGGCTTGCCATGAGCCCCGTCGGTGATCGGCGTGCGGATCTTCTCCGCCCGACCGGCCTCGCTGGCATAATACCAGTCGAAATACTCGCCGCCGGCGATGCCGGCCGCAAGGCCCTTGCGGTCGTAGATCGACGGCGCGCCGGTGTCTTCCTCGTCGCCCCGCCAGTCGGTGACCGGCAGATAGTCGTCGATGCCGATGGCGTCGATCGCCGGCGAGGCCCAGAGCGGGTCGAGATTGAAGAAGACGTCGCCGGAGCCGTCGTCGCGATGATAGCCGAAATATTCGCTCCAGTCGGCGGCATATGTCACGACGGCGTCCGGCAGGATTTCCTTCACCCCTGCGGCGATGGCGATCAGCCCCTCGACGAAGGGAAAGCGGCCCTCGTCGTCGCGGATGCGGGTCAGGCCGCGCAGTTCCGAGCCGATGACGAAGGCGTCGGCGCCCCCCCACCGCCGCCAGATGGGCGTGATGGAAGATCATCCGCCGATAGGACCATTCGTCTGGTCCGTGATAATTCACCCGGCTGCCCGAGACCGAAAAGTCCCCGGGTCCGGCCGTGC
Organism: Jiella pacifica; assembly: GCF_010500815.1. Classification (GTDB taxonomy): domain Bacteria; phylum Pseudomonadota; class Alphaproteobacteria; order Rhizobiales; family Rhizobiaceae; genus Jiella; species Jiella pacifica. Next base: position 302,459 of record NZ_JAAAMG010000001.1, on the reverse strand, counting down.
CGAGAAAAGCCGCGACGGCGGCGCGGGCAGCAGTGGTTCCGTCGGTACTGCCCGCCCGCCCCACCGCCACGTCGAGGCTGATCCGCCCGCGCCAGGGAAAGGCCGCCTGTTCGGCTTCGCCATGGGGATCGGGCAGGCCGTTGCCCGGGGGAACGTCCATGAGCAGGAACGGATAATGCGTGACCTTCAGCCCGCGGTCCTTGAGCGCTCGGATCGCCTGCAGGACGCCTGAGTCGCTCGGTGTGCCGCCAAAGGCGGGGCCACCGTCGAAGCGGGAGAGAACCTCGGCATTGCCGCGGCTGAGGCCGCTCACCCGCCAGTCTTTGTTCTCATGGCGGGCGTGGACCTCGACCTTCGGCCGGATCCGGCAATGGCCGGCCCTCAGATCATCGCCGAACCAGGAGACGACCAGCGCGGCCCGTTCGAGCTTCGGACAGAGCGCCCGGAGTTCGTCGATCGAGGCCTCGATGTCGCTGTCGCCGTAAAGGACGTTGCGGTTGATCAGCCGATCCTCGCCCTCGGCCAGTTCCTCGCGCACACGCCCCGGATCGAGCCCGTGTTCGCTCGCCCCCGGAATGACGGTGACCGCGCGGATCTCCTCCTCCAGCCGGCCGATCGGGCGCAGCACCTCGCAGCTTATCTGCGGGATCCGGTTGCCGTATCGCTCCAAAGCGAGGCGTTCGAAGACGAGATAGGCGAGACCGCGATAGGCGGGAGCCTTCCCCGCCCCCTGCTTCACCTCGATCAGCGGATCGGGCAGCTGCTCTTCGTCGCCGAGATAGACCCTGAGCTCGATGTCGGAGAGGTCCATCTCCTCGCCGTCGGCCCAGACCCGGCGAATGGCCGCGATCGGCCCCTCGCAGAGCCCGACCGCGACATTGCCGAAATAGCTGTAGGTGGTGACCTCGCTCGACTGTCCGCCCCCCTTGCCGCCCTGCCGTTCGGTCTCGGTCTCTTCCTCGAATCGGGTCGTCCACAAGACCTGTCCGGCCACCCGCGCGGTGCCGTAGACCCGGGCGATGCCGGCGCCCTCGTCGGCGGTCATCACCCGGCCGGCCTCGAGCCGCGGGCCCTCGTAATACGATGTCTGCGAAAACAGCGAACGATCGATCGCCGAGCCCGCCAGCGCCCCGGCGGCACGGCCGATCACCGCACCGATCGGGCCGCCGAAGAAACTGCCGATCACGGCGCCTGCCGCCTGAAGAACGATGGTCGCCACGATCTACTCCGGAAATCGGAAGGCACCGGCGATCCTGCCGCGCCAGCTGTTCGGCAGCGCCGTCGAGACGACGCTCGCGCCCTGATAGGCGTGGATGATGCGCCCACTTTCGTCGACGATAGCGCAATGGGTCGCCGGCGCGCCCGATCGCCAGCGAAACAAGAGGACGTCGCCGGGCAGGGCCTGTGACATGTCGACCGGCAAGAGATGCCGCTCCGCCGCCGCCATCAACCGGTCCGGCCCGGACCGAAGGCTCCAGGTCGTGGAATAGGCGCCGGGCTCCTCCGGCTCCACGCCGCGCAGCTCCCGCCAGATGCCGCGGATTAGCCCGAGACAGTCGCAGCCGATGCCCTTCGCCGAGCCCTGATGGCGATAGGGCGTACCGAGCCAGCTCCTGGCGCTCTCCAGCGCCCACGCCCGCATCGTCTCGCTCATGGCACCACCGGCGATCCGTCGTGGACGTCCCCCGACTTGGCCGCCTGAAGGCTGGCATCCGTACCGGGAATATGCGGAAAGCCGCGGAAGTTCAGGTGGTTGCCGAAGCGCTCGCGGCACGTCGAGAACAGCTTGTCGCAGCCCTGGACGAGGCGGAAGCGATCACCCGCCGCAATGGCGGCGACGATCGGCGACGACAGCGCGATGCGGACCCGGTCGGTCGTCGCCGTAACCGCCGAGGACACGTCGGCGGAAAGGCCCGTCGCCTCGCCGTCCAGCATCGTCAGCCGGCCATATCCGTAGCGGTCGGGCGGTGCCCCAAGGGACGTTTGCGTCACGAGCCATCCCTCGCCGGCGGAATGAACAGCGCATTCCACCGTGAAGGGCGGCTCCGACAGATCGAAGCGGCAGCGCGCATCGCCGAGGACCGCGTCGCAGCGCCGGCGATAGATCCGCCCGTGCACCGCGTCGAGCCTGGCGGCGACGCTCCTCAGCTCCGCCGTGAAGGCCGTCTCGCCGCGCCGCACCTCGCCGAGATCCGACAGGTCGATCCGCACATGCGCCTGCGGGTTCTGCCAGTCGACGACGAAGGTCTCGATCGTCGCGCCGTCGAACCGGCCGGCCGCGATGTCCGCCTCCTCGATGGAGGCTGCGGACAAGGCGCCCTCCACCTCGCCTGTCGTCGCACCGAGGCCGAGCGCGGCTTCCGCCTCGCTCGCGGTCAGGCCCGTCGCCGCCTCGAACCTCGTGCCGTCGAACTCCAGCGCCTCGTCGTGGTCGGTGACGCCGAGGACGAGACCGTCCTTCCGGGTCAGCCGCCAGCAATGGGCCAGCGTCGTCACCGGGCCTTCGACGGCGGCCGCGAGTTCGGCGGGGAGCGTCCTCATGGCCTCACCTCGATGAGCGGAATGGTCGGGATGTCGCCGGCCTCGAAGGCGGCGATGTTGACGGCGATCTGGTCGATGTCGAAGCGCACCGGCACGTCGAACTCGAAGCCTGCGGTGATCGCCGCGCCCACGGCGGGCGGGTCGGTGAAGCTGACGACACCGGTCACGGCGTCGATCGATAGCCCCGCCGCCGTCTCGGCCCCGCCGACGGCAATCCTCACCGAGCCGGCGACAGGCTTTTCAATCGGCCGGTGATAGGCGCCTTCGCCACTGCCATAGATCTTCACGAGCGGGAATTTCCGCGTCTCGCCGTCGCCCGTGCCGATCGCCTGGTCGGTCGGCGAGACGGCCATGCCGAAGCGCGCCGACGCATGGTCCAGCGGGTCGCGAAACCGGAAACCGGTCAGCCGGCCGCGCATCGCCTCGAAGAAATCGACCACGAGGGCGAGGTCGGCGAGACTCTTCAGCCCCGAGCCGGCATCGTATCGGCGCACGGAGCGGGAGAAGCGCTGGTTGCGCTTTTCGAAGCCGGTCGACAGCCGGACGATGTCGGTGCGCCGCTCCGGCCCGCCGCTGGTGCCGAAGGCGATCCGCAGGGGAAAGCGCTCTTCGCTGAAGGCGACGATCGCCATGGTCAAAGGCCCCTTCGCCCGCGGGATGCCGCCCTGGTCAGCATCGCCTGGATCTGCGCCTCGGCGCGTCTGAAGCTCGGGGCGTCCGGGGTCGAGACGTTGAAGACGATCGTCGACCCGCCCTGCCCGCGCGGCGCGGCGACGCCGAGCGTCCCGTCGGCCCCGCGCGACAGCGGGAGGATCGCCTCGGCCCCGGCCTCGCCCATCAGCCCGACCCGGCCGCCGGCCGGAAAATAGCTCGGCGCCGCGACGACCCCACCCTTGGCGAATGGCAGGACGCCGCCGCCCCCGCCATCGCCCGCGCCGCCGCCGCCAAGGGCCGAGAACAGCTGGCCGACGGCGTTCGAGGCGAGATTGCCCAGCGGCTTCAGCGCCGCGTCGAGCGCGATCGTCGAGAGCCTTGCGGCGAGCTGTTGCAGCACGCTCTCGAAGGAGCGTCCCCCTGTGACGGCGCCCGCGAAGGCCGACGTCAAGGCCGAGCCGAACCGGTCGGCCTTGCCGGAAAGGTCGGAGAGCGCCTTGTCGAGGCCGCTGGTGTCCGCCTTGATCGCGACGGTGAAGGTCTCGTCCTCGTCCATGATTGCGTTCCCGGTGAAAGAAGTGTCATGAGCCTTGCCGGTCGGCGTCGGGAAAGCGGCGCATCAGCCCGAACAACTCGGCGGGCGAAGGCGCGGCCGCGCCGACCTGGCGAGGCGGCGAAAGCGCGCTGGAAAGTTCGCGCGGAGTCATCGTCCAGAAGGCCTCGGGAGACAGCCGCAAAACGCCGAAGCCCACGGCCATCGCCTCGTCCCATGGAAAGGCCGCGGGTCCATCCGTCTGAGGCCGCCCGCTGCCCGCAAGCGCGCCCTCAGGCGCGCCGTTCAAGGGTTTGCGTTGCCCTTGCCGGCCGCCTCCCCGTCTCCACCGAAAGCTGCCGCCAGAAGCTCGACGGCGATCGCCGCCGCTCCCGCCGCCGCGCCCTCGAAGTGCATCGCCGCAACCTCCGCGTCCGACACCGCCTCGCCCGCGCCGCGCAAGCCCGCCCCGACGATCCGCGTCAGATCGCGGGCCGAAAGCTTCCCGCCGCGAAAGCGACTGGCGAGTTCGCCGAGATTGTCGGCGGAAAAGGCGTCTTCCAGTTCGGCCAGCGCACCGAGCGTCAGGCACAAGCGCCGCTCCCGGCCGTCGATGATGGCGGCGACTTCGCCCCGCCGGCGATTGACGGCCATGGTCAGATCGCCTCGAAGGTCAGGGCGCCGGCCGATTCCAGCGTCGCCTCGAAGGTCACCTCGCCGTCGTGCTCGCCGCCATATTCGAGCGACGTCACCTGGAACGGCCCGGTCACCTTGCCGAAGTCCGGGATCACCGCCTGGAAGGCCGCAATCCGCGATTCGAAGAACACCTGCCGGAGCGTCGCGTCCGAGGCAGCGTCCTTGAAGATGCCGGCGCCCGACAGCGCCGCGCGTTGCACCCCCGCTCCGCCGAGAAGCTCCCGCCAGCGCCCGGCGCTTTCGGAATCGGTGATGTCGACCGTCTCGGCATTGAAGGCGATCCGCCGGCTTCTCAGGCCGGCGATCGTGGTGAAACTGCCGTCCCCGTCCGCGTCGATCTTGAGGAGGAGATCCTTGCCTTTTTGCGCGCTCATCCGTGCGTCCCGTTCAAGCTGTGGTGGACACGGCGACATCCCGCCGCGGCAACGAAAAAGGGCGGCCCGATAAGGACCGCCCTGAAAGATCGTTCGATGTCTGGCCGAGAATGGGCCAGCAGGCTTCAACCGCGCTCCTTCACTCAGCGCGTCTCTAAACGTCCGCAGCCCTTGCCGCTCTCCTCAGGCAAGCGGCTCGGTCACCGCGCGGAACCTCAGGATGCCGTGATAGGCCGCGCTGTCGGGCTCGCGCCGCGCTTCGGCAAATTGCAGCCGAAGGTTCACCAGATGGTGCCCTTCCATCGGCAGCGTCGCGTCGTTGAGCTTTTCGGCAACCTTGTCCATGATCGCGTAGGTTTCGGCCTTGCCGCCACCCTTCGCCCAGACATGCAGGGTGAGGATGTGCTCGGCCCCGTCCTCGCTGCCGGTCGACCAGTCGACCACCGCCGTCCGGCCGAGGGTCAGATAGGGGAAGTTCGCCCGCTCGGGCCGGCGGTCGAAGACCTTCGGTCCGCCGAGCAGCGCCGTCAGCGACGGATCGGAGGTCAGCGCGGAAAAAATCGACTGCTGGAGTTCAGCGCTCGGATGCGCCATCGCTTTCGCCCTCCTTCACTTGCCAGTGCACGTCGCCAGCGTTCACTTTGCTTGTCACCGTGAAACATAACTCGAAATGGTTTCCCCGTCTTCGGGTTCAACGAGCGAATTTTTAACTTTTTCGCGACCTTCGCGAATCGAGCGGCGACTTGCCGCCGAGACCTGCATCGGCCCCGAAGGGATCCGCCAGGAGAGCCCGGCCGGCCGGCGTCCGCGCAAGGTTCGAGGTGCGCGGCAGGTCGCCGGCGCGCTTCGGCGCATTCCCCTCCCTCGCCCGCCCGAGCCCCTCCTCGACGAGCTGCCGAAAACTCTTGCGCAGCCGCTTCTGCCGGACGCTCGCCGTCAGCCGCATGGACATCAGCGCTCCTCCTCGCAGCGGCAGACGAGATAGCGCCGGCTTTCGTCCGGATCGTGGACCGACAGAATAATCAGCCGCCGCCCGCCGAGCCGGAACGACATGCCCCGTTCGACGACATCGTTCGCCCGGCAGAGCACCCGATGCGTCACGGTAGCCTCGCGCTGGTCGAAGCGCTCTCGCGAGGCGACGGACAAGGGCTCGATGCGCACCGAGAGCTCGCGCAGCTCCTGCCAGCCCGTCTCGCCGCCGCCCGCGCCGTCCGCAGCGACGACCGGCTCGTCCAGCGCGACGCGGCGATTGAAGACTCCCGGATCGAGAAACAAGGGCGCCATCAGATCCGCACCCGCCGATAGGGGGCGATCAGCCGATCGGCGAGCGCCGGCCGCAGCGCCGGCTGCATCCCCGGCTCGACCAGCGCCCGCGCCTCGTAGCTCGCCGCAACGATCGACTTCAGTGCCAGAAGAAGATCCGCCGGGCACTCGCCGGCCGCTAACCCGGCGGTGAATTCGATCTCGACGCCGTTCGCCGCCGCGTCGATGACGGCGCCTGCCAGCCGGAAGCAGTCGGTCCCCCGCGGCCGCTCGGCGACCGCCTCCGCCGCGGTGAACGCCACCGGGTTCCCCGAAGCGTCATAGGCAGTGACGCTCTCGACCGCGACCAGCGGCCGCCGCGTCGCCTCCACCCAGCCGCCGCGCGGCACCGGATCGAGCGCCAGGCGAAAGCTGCGGGCGACGAGCGCCAGCCCCGTCTCGCGCTCGATCGCCTCGCGAGCGGCGGAAATGAGGCCTGATATCAGCCCGTCCTCGTCGTCGCGCTCGATCCGCGCCCAGGCCTTCGCCTCGGCGAGCGCCAGCGGCTCGGCTGACAGGCCGAGGTCGATCGTCGTCATCGTCGCTCTCCAGAAATGAGAAAGGCCCGGCGGGTCGCGCCGGGCCTCTGTTCGGGTCGGTTCCTCAGGAACGGCTCCCCGAGCCTCGATCAGGCCGAGAAATCGAGCAGCTTGGCCGCATCGAAGTCCTGGATGCCGCCGCCCACCCGCTTGGTCGTGTAGAACAGGACGTAGGGCTTGGCGGAATAGGGATCGCGCAGCACCCGCACGCCCTGCCGGTCGACGACGAGGTAGAAGCGGGAGAAGTCGCCGAAGGCGATGGCCGAGACGCCCGCCGCGATGTCCGGCATCTCCTCGGCCTCGACGATGGGAAAGCCCATCAGCGTCGCCCGCCCTCCGGCCGAGGCCGGCGGCAGCCAGAGATAGTTGCCGTCCTCGTCCTTCAGCTTGCGCACCGCCGCCTGGCTGCGCCGGTTCATCACGAAGCTGGCGTTCTGGCGATAGCCGGCCTTCAGCGCATAGACGAGGTCGATCAGCGCATCGGCCGCCTCGCCCTCGACGAAGCCGCCGTCGGCGCCGGTCGACACCGTCCCGACCTTGCCCCAGGCCCAGGCGCTCTCGTCGGCCCTGGTATAGGTCATGAAGCCCTTCGGCTTGGCGACGCCGTCGCCATTGACGAAAGCCGCGCCCTCCTGGGCGGCGAAGGCCTGCTCGACCTCCTCGCCGATCCAGCGGTCGATGTCGACGGCAGCGTCGTCGAGCAGCGCCGCCGTCGCCGCCGGCATGGCGTAGAGCTCCATGGTCGGAAAGGTCAGCTCGGCGAGCTGCGGCGCATCCGTCTGGCTTCGCACCGCCGTCTCGCTGACCCAGCCGCTTTCGGCACCCGAAATCGCGAAGGGCTTCTTCAGCACCGCCGTCGAAACCGTCCGCACCGAGGCGATCGAGCGGATCGGCGAGATCGAAGCCAGCCGACGGCCGATTTCCGTCTCGGTCTCGTCCGGCACCAGGAAACCGCCATCGGCCCCCGTCAGGCTCGACATCGCCTTTTCCTCGAAGCGCCGCAGCGCCGCCTCGTCGCCGCCGCGGACGTAGCGTTCGAAGGCGCCCTTGTGCTCGCTCGCCGCCTCGCTGCGCCGCGCCGGCTCCTCCCTGCCGAGCGCCGGGCGCATGCCCTTCAGCGTCAGCCGCTCTATCGTCTGCTTCTGCGCATCGAGGGCGGCGGCGATCCGGTCGACCTTGTCGCTGGTCACGACGTCGCTCGCCATGCGCTTTTCGAATTCCTCGAGACGCGTGTCGTTCGCCTCGCGGAAGCCCTCGAAGAGCCGCATCATCTCGTCCTGCAGGCCCCGCACCTCCGGGGTGACCGTCTTCGTCTCGAAGCCGGCGCGCGCCGTTTCGTCCATGTCGTTCTCCTGTTTTGATGGGATCTGCGGATTGATGCGAGCGGGCTCAGGCGATGACCGTCAGCCGCGCTTTCGCCTGCATCGGGAAGGTCACGAGGGAGATCTCCCAGAGATCGACCGTGACGAGACGCCGCCTCGCGCCGCCGCTGCCCCGCCGGGCGAGCCGGGTGCGAAAGCCGATCGACAGGCCGTCGATCGCCCCCGCCGCCACGAGCGCTGCCGCCTCTCGCCCACCGGCCGTGTCGAGGGCGAATTCGCCCGTGACCTTCAGCCCGATGCGGTCCTCGGCGATCGCGATCCAGCGGCCGACCGGCCTTGCCGGATCGTGCTGCCAGAGCATGCGAACCTCGCTCGCCCGCCGGCCGATCAGCGAGGCGGCGAAGGCCCCCGGCTCGATCCGGTCGCCGGACAGATCGACCTCGCCGAAGATCGCGGCGTAGCCCGAAAAGCGTGCCGGCGGCGGCATACGGACGGCTGTGATTGGCGCGGCCGGGCGACCGTGACCCGCCGCGGCGGCAGCGCCGCGTGTCTCAATCCTCCCGGCCATAGCCGACCGCCTCCCGCTTCTCGCCCCGTGTCAGGAATTCCGCCGCCCCAACCCGCGCCCAGAGCGCCTCGCGCTCCGCCGAAAGCCCCTCGACGGCGTCGAGATCGATCGACAGCCTCAGCCCCGGCTCGCCGAGATGCGCGCCGAGCCAGGCGCCGAGCGCGCCGGTGATCCGTTTGACCAGCGGCAGCACGGTCAGACGGTAGAGCCCGCGATTGGCTTCGGCATAGTTCGAGTAGGTGAGGTCCCCTGGGATCCCGAGCAGCATCGGCGGCACGCCGAAGGCCAGCGCGATGTCCCGCGCCGCGCCGTTCTTCGCCTCGATGAAGTCCATGTCCTTCGGCGTCAGCGCCATCGCCTTCCAGTCGAGCCCGCCTTCGAGCAGCAGCGGCCGGCCCGCCCGGGCCGCGCCGGAATAGCCGGTCTCGAGCTCGCTCTTCAGCCGGTCGAACTGGTCGGGCGACAGGTTGCCGCCGCCCTCGGCCTTGTAGATCAGCGCCCCGGAGGGCCGAGCCGAATTCTCCAGGAGCGCCCGGTTCCAGCGAGCCGCGGCATTGTGGAGGTCGAGGGCGTTCTGCGCCGCGCCGAGCGGCGGAAAGCCGCGATGGTCGGCAAGCGGATGAAACAGCGCCAGCTGCAGGATCGTCGCCGGCTCGCCGCCCGGACCTTCCGCAGAAATCCGCCGGACGCTCGTCCCCACCCGGTATTCGTAGGCCTCCGGCCAGCCGTCCGCCCCCTCGATCAGCCGGACCCTGTCGGGCCTCAGCGGATGCAGCGCCCGCACCTCGCCGTCGATCAGCGCTGCCTCCACATAGGCATTGCCGGACAGGAGCAGATGGCCGCAGATCGCCTCGACGAAGGCCGCCCCGTCGGTCATCGGGTTCGGCCGCCTGAACAGCTCCAGCAGCCGATGTTCCGTCACCTCGTTCTCACCGTCATGGAGCAGCAGCGGAATCGCCGCCGCCGCCTCGCTGATCAGTCTGACGGAACGATAGGCGACGGGGTTCTGCATGAAGCCGGCCCGCGACAGCGCCGCATAGGAGCGCTCGACCCATCCCCCGTCGCCGCCGCCGGTAAAGACCAGCGTCCCGGCAACCGTGGCGCTGGATTTCCGTTCGGCAGGCGCCGCAAGGGCACCCTCGCCCGGCGGGCGGGAGGCCGCACCGAGCCAGCCCGCGATCGTTCCCGCAAGTCCCATGTGTCGCTCCGATGTTCTGGAATGCGTTCCGGAAGCTGGCCATTTGCGCGGCCGGTAGTCCGTCTGCGCGGGCGCCCCGGCGCGCGGCGGGCCTCACCGGCACACACCGCTCACCCGCCGCGCCTAACGCCCTCCCCCTCAAAGCCCCCGGATCCGCGGCGCCTCGCCACCGCCGGCCAGCGCGTTCACCGCCCAGACCAGCGCGTCGAGCCGGTCCGGCGACCGCCCACCCGACAATCCGTCCGCCCCGAAATCCGCCATCTCGTCCTCGAGCTCGGGAAACCGTCCCGCATGGCGCACCCGCCCCCGTTCGTAGAGCGCGGCGACGGGCTCGGCCCGCAGCCACTTGCCGCGGCTCGCCCTGACGGCCTGGAACGGCGTGTCGGGGCTTGCCGCCCGGATCACCGCCTCGACCATGTCGCCGCCCTGGTTCACCTCGGCGACGATCCGGTCGGCCTGAAGCGCCTGGTAGAGCCCGATCGCGGCCCCCGCCCATTCATGCGGCTTCGCCCGCCGCCGGCTCTTGTCGGCAAGGACGTAGATCGTCCCGTCGGCGCCCCGCCCGGCCGCGACGATGCCGCAGGCGTCGGATCGCTTCGTGGATGTCGCCGGTGGGTCGATCGCGACGACGATCCGCTCCAGCTCGCCCGGCGCGTCGCAGCGTTCGCGTTCGATCCGCGCGATGTCGAACAGCGCGTCCTCGCGGACGCTGAGAATCTCGCCGTCGAGTTCCTGCCGGCCCAGCCGTGTGCCGCCATAGCGCTGGCTCATCGCGGCGAGGAAGCCCGGCGCGAGGTTCCCGGCGTTCTCCGCCGTCTTCATGTGCGTCGTCGCGGTCTGCGGATCGGCCATCAGCCGCTTCAGGAGCGGGATCGGCCGCGGCGTCGTCGTGAACAGCGCCCGCGGGCTTTTCCCCAGCCGCAATGCCAGCTGCAGATTGTCGAAACACGCCTCGCCCTGCACCCATTTCGCCAGCTCGTCGCCCCAGGCGAGATCGAACTGATAGCCGCGCAGCGCGTCCGGGTCCTCGGACGAAAAGATCTGCGCGATCGCCCCGTTGGAAAACACCAGCCGCCGCCGGCTCGCCTCGAAGACCGGACGCGGATGGCCGGCGACGGCGAGAAGCCCGCTTTCCCCGTCGATCATCACCTCCCGGGCGTCGGCAAGCGTCTCGGCGAGGAGGCCGATCCGCATATGCGGCCGGTCGGCGAACGGGCTCTCGCCCACCGCCATCGCCCTGATCCATTCGGCCCCCGCCCGCGTCTTGCCGGAACCCCGCCCGCCGACGATCAGCCATTGCCGCCAGCCTCCCGGCGGCGGCAGCTGCGAGGGGCGAGCAACGTCGATCCAGGGAAGAACCGCCGAGCGCTCCAGCACCGCTCCCTTCTGGCGCCCGATCAGCTCGTCCGTCTCGCTCCAGAACTCCGTGTCGGTCAGTGGCCCCTCGTCCTCGCCGAACGGCTCCTCGTCTCCGTTACCCGCCATCGGCGCCTCGGCCGGCGGCCTTCGGCCCCGGCTTGGGGCCGCGCCCCTTCGTCGTCTTGGCGGTGGCTGGCTTCGGATCCGTCTCGCCGTCACCGGCAAACAGCCGCGGCCCGCCGATGCGCCGCGCATCCAGCGAGCGCAGCCGGCGCATGAATTCCTCGCGCAGGCGCAGCGTCTCCGTCTCGTCGTCCCGGCCAGCGCTGGCCTCCAGGACGCGCAGTTCCAGCAGCTTCTCCAGCGTCCGCGTCAGAAGGCTGAGCGCGTCGGCCCGCTCCTTGAAGCTCCCCCGCGCCTTCGATCTCGCCGCCGGCGCACCGGCATCGTCGTCGACTCGCGCCCTCGATATAGGACCGTCGTCCTTATCCTCTCTCTCCAGACGTTCCACTTCGCGCATCAGCAGCGCGAACAACCGGTCCGACAAAAGCTCCGCCATCCGCTCTCCGAACCACAGCCGCCTCCCCCGCCGCAGCCGAACTCCGCCACGCCGGACCGGAAACGAAAAAGCGGCCCCGGTTGCCCGGCGCCGCCAACAGATTTTCGATGATGTTTGAACCCTACCCGACGACCGTCACGCAGTCAAGGAATATTTTCATATCTCTTTTCTGACGATGCACGACCAGCCTGCTCGGTCCCATCGTCCTCCGCCGCCTCCAGCGCGTCCACGTCCTCCCCCGGCCAATCCGCCAGGTGGTCCTCGTAATCCTGCAGTTCCATGCCCTCCTCGCTCACCGTCCGGTCGCGCACGGACACGCCGGCCTGGTGCACTGTGTCGCGGTCGCCAGAGACGAGGTGGTGCCACCAATAGAGGTCCCGCCCCTCGGAAACGAGCCGGTAGGCGCAGGAGGGCGGCAGCCAGGTAAGCGAGCGCACGGCCTCCGGCGTCAGGCCGACGCAGTCCGGCACCACCTCGTGCCGGGTCTCATATTGCCGGCAGCGGCAGGCATGGCCGTCGAGCAGCCGGCAGGCGACGTCGGTCCAGGCGATCTCGCCGGTGTCCCAGTCCTCCAGCTTGTTGAGACAGCAGCGCCCGCAGCCGTCGCAGAGCCGCTCCCACTCGTCGGGCGACATCTCCTCGAGAGACTTCGCCTTCCAGTAGGGCACGGGATCGTGATCGGATAAGCCGTCGGACATCGGGAAACCATGCGGTGAATTTGAAGAATTTTCCGCGGCCTCGACCTATAACCGCGCTTGGGGACGACGTAAGATGACATCGATGGCCGCACAAGTCGCGGCCGCAAATGGCCATGGTGGTCGTGGGAGGGAGCGCAGTCGGCGCGCCCGTCCTGTGCGCGTGGCTCGATACGATTGGCTGGGCCGTGCAGAACGAGACGAATCTACCCCGAAAGCGCCGGCAGCCCTCGCGCCTCATCGAGGTCGATGCCTGGATCGATTCGAGCATCTGGCGGGCCTATCACGCTTTCGTCGCCTGGTGGGAAGGCGTCACTATCGTCTCGCGCAAGTTCCGCGCCCGCGGCGTCAACCGGGTGCTGGTGGAAGTCGCCTGCGAGGGGCTGACGCTCGGCCTCGTCGGCTTCGTCATTCTCTTCGCGCTCGCCCAACCGGCGATCAAGATGACCAGGAACGGCCTGCCGCAGGAGAGCGACTATTCGGTGCAGTTCCTCGACAAGCATGGCGAGGAGATTGGCCGGCGCGGCATCCTGCGCGCCGCCGCGGTGCCGATCGACGAGATGCCGGACAGCTTCATCAAGGCGCTGCTCGCCACGGAGGACCGCCGCTTCTTCGATCATTTCGGCATCGACTTCCTGGGCCTGATGCGCGCCATGACCGTCAACGCCCAGGCCGGCGGCGTCGTCCAGGGCGGCTCGACGCTGACCCAGCAGCTCGCCAAGAACCTGTTCCTGACCAACGAGCGAAGCCTCGATCGCAAGATCAAGGAAGCGTTTCTCGCTTTGTGGCTCGAATCGCATTACTCCAAGCGGCAGATTCTCGCGATGTATCTCGACCGCGCCTATATGGGCGGCGGCAGCTTCGGGGCGGCGGCGGCCTCCGAGTTCTATTTCGGCAAGAACATCCGCGACGTCTCGCTGGCCGAGGCGGCGATGCTGGCGGGCCTGTTCAAGGCGCCGGCGAAATACGCCCCGCACATCAACCTGCCGGCGGCCCGGGCCCGCGCCAACGAAGTCTTGACCAACATGGTCCAGGCGAACTTCCTGACCGAGGGCCAGGTGATCGCCGCGCGGCGCCAGCCGGCGACGGCGATCGACCGCTCCTCCACCCCCTCGCCGGACTACTTTCTCGACTACGCCTTCGAAGAGGTACAGCGCATCGCCCAGAAGAGCGGCATGAAGCAGCGCAACTTCACCGCCCGCACGACCATCGATCTCGACCTGCAGAAGCTCGCCGACGAGGCGGTGGAATACAACCTTCGCCAATACGGCAAGACCTACGACGTCGGCGAGGCGGCGATGGTGGTGCTCGCCTCCGACGGCAGCGTCAGGGCGATCGTCGGCGGCCGCGACTACGGTGTCTCGCAGTTCAACCGCGCGACGCGGGCGCTGCGCCAGCCCGGCTCGTCCTTCAAGGTCTATGTCTATGCGACCGCCATGCAGGAGGGCATGAAGCCGTCGGATACGATCGTCGACAGCCCACTCACCATCGGCAAGTGGTCGCCGCAGAACTACGGTCGCTCCTTCGCCGGCCGGGTGACGCTCGCCAACGCTCTGGCCCGTTCGCTCAACGTGCCGGCAGTCAAGCTCTACCAGAAGGTCGGCTTCGACAACACGGTGAAGACCGCCAAGGCCATGGGCATCGAATCGAATCTGCGCGGCGACAAGACCATGGCGCTCGGCACCAGCGAGGTGACGGTGATGGATCAGGCGACCGCCTATACCGTCTTCGCCAATGGCGGCATGAACCCCAACCGCCATGCCATCCAGCAGCTGATGGACCCGTCCGGCAAGGTGCTCTGGGACGCCCGCCACGACATGCCCGCCCGCCAGCGCGTCCTGTCGGAACAGGCGACCGGCTACATGAACGAGATGCTCGTCGGCGTGACCGAACGCGGCACCGCGCGCAAGGCGCAGCTCACGATGACCCGCGTCGGTGGCAAGACCGGCACCACCCAGTCCTATCGCGACGGCTGGTTCGTCGGCTTCACCGGCAATTACGTCGGCGCCGTCTGGTTCGGCAACGACAGCTTCGCCCCGACCAACCGCCTGACCGGCGGCTCGCTGCCGGCGCTGACCTGGCAGCGCTTCATGGAGGCGGCCCACAAGAACGTCGAGCTGAAGCCGATTCCATTCATCGAGAACCCCTTCCCCGCCAAGAGCGACAAGGTCGCGGAAGCCGGTGGGGACAGTTCCGGTCCGGCCGCCCCCGAGACGCTCTCCCGCAAGACCCAGGATGTTCTTGCCGACATCGCCGAGCAGTTCGATCAGATGAAGCCGCTCGATCCCGAACAGCTGGCGTCGGCCGCGTCCTCCGCCGGGGCGGCGGCGCCCGCCCGCAGCCAGTAGCCCGAATTTTCAAAGCCAGCGCCGGGCGATCCGATGCGTTTCACAGTCCTCGTCATGGTCGCGGTCGCCATTGCCCTCTATCTCGGTGGCTGGTCGGCCAAATGGGCCGTCCAGCAGTCGTCCGAGATCGGCACGGTGGTGGTCGACCATTGGCAGGCCAACCCCTTTTCCGGCGCACCCGATGCCGACCCCTATTCCAAGGCGCGCCTTGCCATGGTCGGCAATCTCACCCTCGGCATCGGCGAAGGCATCCAGTTCCGCAGCATCCGCGACGAACGCGGCCGCCCGCTGCGTCGCGAATGCACCTACGTGATGGTCGGCACGACGCCGCCGTCCCGGATCTTCACCCTCGCCGCGTACCTCCCGGAAGGCCAGCTGATACGGCCCTCCGCCGGACGCCCCGGCTGGCTCACCTCCAACAATCTGATGCGCAACGAGGACAATTCCTTCGAGATCGCCGTCGGGCCTTCCGCGCGGGCCGGCAACTGGCTGGCGACCGCGGGCTCGGGCGAGATGACCTTGGTGCTGTCGCTCTACGACACGCCGGCGAGCGCGGCGAGCGGCGCGTCGAGCCTGTCGCTGCCGACGATCCGGCGGGAGTCCTGTTCCGATGGGTAAGCTGATCCTGGCGGTCCTGATCGGCGTCGTGGGCGCCGGGCTGATCCACATCGCGGTGATCTTCACCGTGCCGGACGTCGCGAAGCGAAACGGTTGGAGCCGCCTCGCCGACATCGGCGGGCCCGATCAGGTGGTCCGCGTCGAGGCACTGACGACGAGCCCCGATCCGGCGCTCGTCACCACGACGAATTCGCCCGCCGGCGAGTTCGCCTTCGTCGATCCCGCCTTCATCACCGCCGGATGCCGTTTCTCGCTCGTCGACGGCCCGGTTCGGATCCACGCTCTTGAGGCCGGCAGGGCGTTCTGGTCGGCCTCGATCTACAATCGGCGCGGCGACAATCTCTACAGCATCAACGACCGCTCGGCAGTCGACAAGGTCCTCGATCTCATGGTCGGAACGAGAGAGCAGCTCGTCGACAGGTCGGCGAGCGAGGACGCGCCGCAGACGCAGATTCCCGTCGAGGTCGAAATGACCGAGGGCTACATGACGATCAGAGTTCTGGTCGACGAGGAGAGCAAGCGCCCGGAGGTCGACGATTTCGTTTCTTCGATCCGCTGCGATCCCGTGGCAGGCGACGGCACCCTCTCCAGCGATGCGTTCTCTCGCGAGTCCCCGGCGACGGGCGGCGGCTGATCCCCTTGATGCCGAGCGGCACCGAATGTGCCCGGCAGGCCCCAGCCGCTTTCTCGCCGCCTCGCTCGGAGAAGCCCGGCTTCGCTCCATCCATGGCGGCTGTCATGCCGAGGTGTCAGACGGCTTTCGGTTCGCGGGTCGAGGCGCCGTAGTGCGACGCAGCCTTGCCTTGATGAGGCGATGTCGACCCCGCGCCCGCCGGGAACGGCCGCCCCTCGGGCCGCTCGTAGCGAATGCAGGGGAGGATGACGATCTCGGCGCATCGCCCCGGGACTTCGCTTCGCCCTTCAGCCCTCTCCGGGCCCTCATAGCGTTTCTTCAGCCACACCACCCTGCCCATCTGCTTCCCCTCCTCGGCTGCGCTCCGGCGATCCTCGTCACGCCCCACACGGATGCTCACAGAACATCCCCCGAGGGTTAACAGCTTGCTAAGGAATCTTGCCTAAACCTATCCAAAGTCTTCGAGATCACCTCGACGTGACGTCGCGGCAACGCTCCGGAACCCGTTGTTACCGATTGCCGGCGGCACTCGCCGCGCAGGATCGGAAACCGGCCGGAGCACTGTCGGCCGACGTCAGAGCAAGTTTCAACGGAGCGACATGGTCGACAGGATGCCGCGCATCTTCCGGACGCTCGAAACCCGCGGGGGGCAGGTCGGCTTCGACACCATCGTCGAGGCGGCGGTCGCCAGCTTTCTCGCCTCCAATCGCCCGAGCCCGGCCCACACGGCCGACTTCGCACGGCTGGTGACCTCCACCTGGGCGAAACTGTCGCTCGAAGCGAAGCGGCAGCTGGCGATATCGCTGGCCACATCGCCACACGTCCCGCGTTCCGTCGTCGACTTGCTGCTGGTCGAACCTGCGGAGGTGTCGGCTCCGTTCCTGTTCTCCAGCCCGTGCCTGACGAAGGACGACGCAAGGACGATCGGTGCGACGCCGGATGCCGCTCCGGCCCCCGGTCCGCGGCAGCATGGGCCGGGTCCTGCGCTGCCGGTCAGGACGCCGCGGCCGCAAGGTCGGTCGCACTCACTGGCAGACGCCGCCGCTCAGCCGCCGCTGCAGAGCGCAGCGGCCGCCCGCGACGCCCTTCGCGCCCTGGTGCGGGCCAAGCCGCGGCGCCCGCTTCCGGCTTCCTCTTCCTCGCCGAACACGCCCCCGGTCGGCGCTTCCCGAGCACTGGGCGTCGAGGGGACCGCCGCTGCGCTGCTGCGCGAGGCGCGCGCCGGCAGGCCCGATCGCGCCCTCACCTTGATCGCCTCGTCGCTGAAGCTGCCGGCAGCCACCGTCGAGACGTTCGCGATGGACGGCGACGGCACGCCGCTCGCCGCCGCACTCAAACTTCTGGGCCTGACGGTCGCCGACGCCATGACTGTCATGATGATGGTGCATCGGACGGCTGGGTGCGACGTCGCCGCCTTTGCGCAGTTGCGCCGCCATTACGAGGACCTCTCGATCGAAAGATCCGCCGCCGCACTCGGCGTGAGCGATGTTCCCGCCCTTGCCGCCAGTCGGATACCGCCGCAGGCCGAGCACCAGCCGCTGTACGCCCCGGAAGCTCAGCGCCGCCCTGCGACCGCCGGACAGCAGACCGTCTTCGGCCGCCGCCGCAAGATGCCGTCAGCGATCGTTTCCAGAAACGGGCGTTGAACCCGAAAGCTCGGCAGGCCCTGGAGGCCCGGCTTCGCTCGTCGTCTCGGGCGGATGAAACGCCGACCCCTGGCTGTAGATCTTCGGATTGGGAAAGATCACGATCAGATTGTACTGCCAACCGGTGCTGAGTTCGCGCTTGAAGCGCAACTGCGTGCCCGCCTGTTCGAGATCGAAATCCGTCAAGCCCTCCAGCTTCTCCAACAGGCCGTCCGGCGCTCGCCACTGCAGCACGTCGAACAGCGCGCCGGTGATTTCGGCAATGCGCCTCGCGCCGCGTTTCGCCTTGGCCGCACTGTCGGCGACCAGCTTGACGCGAACGGTGGTGAGCGTATCGCGCTGATCTCCCCGCGCCATGACGAAGAGTTGCGGCTGCGAGGGAAGCGCCGGCTCGACCACGGCATCGGGATCGCTGGAGACGAGAGCGTCTTCTTCGCTTTCGCCCGTGTCCTCGCGCTCGACCCGCTCGCCCTCAGCCGTCGCGGTCGCATAGCACTCCCATTGTCCGTCGAGCAGCAGGCTTTCGTGCCAGGACATGAAGTCCGTGCCAGGGTCGATGGCCTTGCAGATTTTCTTCGGGCTCACCAGCGCGAGGCGCACCAGTTGCGGCGCGGCTCGCGTCGCCGGCGGCGTCAGGAGACGAGGCGAGCCGATGACCGCCACCTGTGTTTGGGCCTCGGCCTTGTCCGTCGATGCTTCGTCGCCCGCCGCGGGGTCCCTCTCGACGTTCCCCGACGCTTCCGGCCGGGCCGGCTGGCTGAAGACCGCCCCGGTCTCCGCTGCCCGCTTGAACCGTTCACCGAGCGAGCCGCCAGCGTCGCTGTTGAGGAACACGACGATCAGGCCGCCGGCGATCACCAGGGCGACGAGGCCGAGGCGCGTGACGAGGCCGAGGACCTCCACGACGTCGAAGCCCTTCTCCGCCGGCGAGCTGGTCGAGATTGGAGCCTCCCAGGTCGTCCTCTCGCGCTTCGTTCCGCGTGGCAATTCGGCGCGTCGCCGCCTGACCGTCGCTCTGACGGCGCCGAAAGGCGCTTTCGCCAGCCCTGCGACCTTCGAGACGACTGCCGCAGCACCCAGCGGCGCTCCTCGGCGCTCCCGCTTCGCCGCCACGGTGCCCGACCACAACGTTCGCGACAGCGACGCGACCCCGTTTCGGACTGCGGTCCCTGCCGCATCGAAGCCTCGATCCCAGCGCCTTCTCGCCCCTCTGGCCCTCGTCGCAGTGCCGGAGGACAGGTTTGACGCCAGCCGTCGTCCCCTCCGCCACACAGCCTTTGCCGGCACGGCCAGGCGCCGCAGAACGCGCGAGGCGCGCGTGGGTTCGGCCGAAGACACTCTCGTCCGCTTCGACCGCGCCAGGAGGGTGCGTGCCTTGTGCAATGACACTTTCAGGGGCATGTCGGTTTCAGCGCCCGTGTTCGCTCGTCCGTCCGCAACCACGACTTACGCCTGGCGGGAGATTATGGCAAAAGCCGACCATTCCGAAGACCATCCCGGCACCGTCTCGCAGCGCCCGTCGATCGTCCTCTTCCAGCCCGACATTGCCGGCAACACCGGCACGATCCTCCGCCTCGCCGCCTGCTTCGGTCTGACGGTCGAACTCATCGAGCCGGCCGGCTTCGATGCCTCCGACCGCGCCCTGAAACGCGCCGGCATGGATTACCTGGCGATGGCCAGCCTCAGGCGTCACGACGACTGGACTGCCTTTCTCCGCGACCTCGAATTCAGGCCCGGCCGCCTCGTCCTTCTGACGACGAAGTCCGAGACCGCCTACACCGATTTCGCCTTTCGTCCGAGCGACCGGCTGCTGTTCGGCCGGGAAAGCGCCGGCGTACCGGACGCCGTCCACGAACATGCCGACGCGCGGCTGACGATCCCGATGGCCGAGGGCGCCCGCTCGCTCAATCTCGCCGTCTCGGCTGGCATCGTCGCGGCCGAGGCCCTGCGGCAGCTCGGATGGCGGCTCGATGGCTGATACGGGAGCGCGGCTCTTCGATCACAAGTCGGGCTGTGGCGCATTTGCGGGCGCGAGGGGAGATTGCAGGGAAGGTCCCTCCGACTCTCCCTCGTAAATCCAGATTGCGCCGACCACCGCGAGCAGAAACACCACGAGAAGCACCACTTGGAGCTTTTGGCTGGATTGTCGGCGCTTGGAATATTGCTCTTCCGGCCGCATCCTCGTCCTCCCCCTCGCATCGCCGGACTAGCCCGGAAGTTTAATTAATCTTTTGTTAACCATACTCTTTTAACCTTCTCATGGCGAGAGTGCGCAAGCGACTCGCCAAGTCTCTGAGCTCGGGATTCAATCCTTTTCGAGGCGTATTTCCATGAAAATCCATCTCGCTGTCGCCGCCGGCTTGCTGGTGGCCGCGATGCCGGCTGTCGCTCAGGCAGATTGGCGAACCCTGTCGGAGGACGCCATCGAAACGGCGACTTTCCAGGGCTGGCAGGCCTCCCTGCGCGAGGCCGATGCCGTAGCGGCGACGGCCCGCCAGGACGGCGCCCTCCCGCCCGTGGAAACCGCTGCAGATGCGGCAACCACGCCGGCTGGCGTCGCCGATGCAGCATCCGCCCCGACATCGCCCTCGAACGAGGCGGCGACGGGAACCGAGGCCGTCGCGGTCACCGGTGACCCGGATCTGACGATCGCCAGCCCCTCCTATTCGACGGACTTGCCCGACGAGGCAGGGCTGAAGACGGTGGACGAGCCATCGCAGCCCGATCCATTTCTGATCCGCCTGCAGATCCTTCTCGATCGTGCCCACGTCTCGCCGGGAGTGATCGACGGCTTCGACGGCGAGAATACCCGCAAGGCGATCGCCGCCTACGAAGCGTTGCGCGGCCTTCCCGAAGACGGCGAGGTCGATTCCGATCTGTGGGTGATCCTGTCGCTCGATCAGGGCAAGGCAACCAAGACCTACGTGATCACTCAGGACGACGTCGACACGAAATTCGTCGATCGCATCCCGGACGACTACGGCGAGCTCGCGAAGATGGAATGGCTCGGCTTCAAGTCGCCAGTCGAAATGTTCGCCGAGCGCTTCCACATGGACGAGGACCTTCTCGTTGCCATGAATCCCACCGCCGATCTGACAGCGGTCGGCACGCAGATCCTCGTTCCCGACGTCGGCGACGCGCCGACGACGAAAGTGGTTCGCATCGTCGTCGACAAGGCCCGCGGCGAACTCGTCGCCTACGACGCCGACGGCAACGTCGTCCTGATGGACCCGGCGACGATCGGATCGGACGACACCCCCTCCCCGACCGGCCTCGTCACGGTGACGGCGATCGCCGAGAATCCGACCTACAGCTACAACCCCGCCAAGAACTTCAAGCAGGGCGGCAATGACGGCCCGCTGACGATCCCGCCCGGCCCCAACGGACCGGTCGGCTCGACCTGGATCGCCCTTTCGAAGCCGACCTTCGGCATCCACGGCACGCCCCATCCGAGCCTGATCGACAAGAGCCGCAGCCACGGCTGCGTCCGGCTGACCAACTGGGACGCGGCAGTCTTGACGAAGCTCGTCCAACCCTCCGTGACGACGGTCGAATTTCTGGAAGCGCCGGCGCCGCTCATCGCGGTGAAGTAGTCTCGGACGCGCCGGCCCAAGGGCCGTCAGCAGATCAGACTGTCCGCGAGGCGCAAAGCTGTGCCTCGATCGCGGCCTTGTCGATGATCGACCAGACGCTTGTGATCTTCATGGCATTGAATTCGTAGAAGACATTCTCTGCAAACGAGACGTGGCGACCCGCCACTTTCAAGCCGAGGAATTCCCCCTTGGGCTCACAGTCGAACAACAGTCGAGCCGCGACGCGGGCCCCCTCGCAGACCAACAGATCGATCTGGAAACGCAGGTTTGGAATGTCCTCGAAATCCTTGACGAGCATCTCTCGATAGCCGGAAAGCCCGAGGCGGCGACCATTGTGCCGGACGTCGTCGTCGACGAAATGTCCGAGCCCCGCCCAGTCCTGTCGGTTCAGGCAGGCGATGTAGGACCGGTAATGCTCTGATAGCGCAACCTCGGCCAATGCGAATTTTCCTTTCACTCGTCGGCGGTCAGCTTGTATGGGCGAAGCCGGCCTGGCCATGCACGAACCGTGCGGCCCGGCGCAATCGATCGATGTCCGCCAGCGGCAGGAGAGGGTTTGGCGTCAGAAATTTCTCCGGCTGAGGCGCGGCGGATCGCTCTCACCGCGCAAGGGTTCAACGCGCAGGATCGGGAAGCGATCGTCACGCCCGCCCGGCTCCGCCGGACGATCGCGCAGCTCGGTCTCCTGCAGATCGACAGCGTCAACGTCCTCGTGCGCGCCCATTACCTGCCGCTGTTCTCGCGGCTCGGCAGCTACGAACGCGATGTTCTCGACCAGATCATGGTCGAGCGCCCGAAGCGCTTCTTCGAATATTGGGGCCACGAGGCATCGCTCCTGCCCGTCGACTGCCACCCGCTGTTGCGCTGGCGAATGGAGCGTGCCCGCCGCGGCAACGGGATCTGGCGTCAGCTGGAGCCCTTCGCCACGGCGCGCCGCGGGGAATCCGACGCGATGCTCGCACGCATCGCCGCGGAGGGCCCTCTCGCGGCCTCCGACGTCGCGAGCGCGGCGGCGGGCAGAGGCATGTGGGTCTGGAGCGAAGCCAAGCACGCGCTCGAATGGCTGTTCTGGGCGGGGCTCGTCGCGGCGACGCATCGGCGCGGGAGCTTCGAGCGGGTCTACGACCTTCCCGAGCGCGTCCTGCCACGCAAGGTGCTGGATCTGCACACTCCACCGGATGTCGACGCACAGCGCGAACTGATCGCGCGGGCGGCCCGGGCGCTCGGCATCGCGACGGCGGACGACCTGCGCGACTATTACCGCCTGCCCGCCTCCGACACGGCCCTGCCCATCCGACAACTCGTCGAGGACGGCACGCTGAGGCCCGTGCGCGTTCGAGGCTGGCGGCAAGACGCCTATCTCCACCGCGACGCGCGGGCCGGGCGGAGGATTGCCGGACCGGCTCTCCTGTCCCCCTTCGATCCGCTCGTCTGGCACCGCGGCCGCACGGAGCGGCTGTTCGGCTTTCGCTACCGCCTCGAAATCTACACGCCCCGGCACAAGCGCGAGCACGGCTACTACGTCCTCCCGTTCCTCCTCGACGGTGCCTTGGTGGCCCGCGTCGATCTGAAGGCCGACCGCAGGGCCGGAACGTTGATCTTGCTTCAGGCGACCCTCGAGCCAGGCGCGCCGCAAAACACCATCGACGCCTTGCTCGAAGAGCTGCGCCGCATGGCCACCTGGTTGGACCTGGAACATGTCGGCACCGAGCCGCTCGACATCATCGCTGCAGCGGGTTCGGCGCATCGGTGAGGTCTGTCGCCCTGCCATGGGCCGCCCTTTTCAATCCGCCGTCGGGAGCCGCCGCATGGTGAATTCGATCCGCTGATCGGGGAGCTGGCGCCAGCTCTCCACCTGCGTCCAATAGGCGGCTTTGGGAAATTTCTCGAACCACTCGCGCGCCTTCTGCCGCGCCTCGTCGCGCTCCATCGTGTAGGTCTCGCGCACGAAGCTGTCGCGCGGCGGGCGTCCCGCGTCGCCCTTCCCGGCCTGCGACAGATGATCGCGCCGGTTTCTCAGCTGCCGCTTCAACCCTTCCAGCGGAGGTCGGCCGAGCCGGGACATGGGGACTCCCAACGAAAGCGGGTTCTTATCGATCGACACGCAAGATAGTGTCGTCTCGACGAAATGACGAATCGGACGGGTCCGGCGCGAAAGCGCCTTGCTGTGGTGGCCGGCGCGGAACGCTCGATCGCGAGCGTCCGGCCACGCCCGGGAAGGCAAGAGCAGCTCGAACGAGCCGCCGACCATCCGGGGGGACGGACGACCACCATGGAAAAACCAGATCTGCCGCAGGGCCTGCCGGACGACATCGAGCGCAAGAAGGCGATCGCCAGGGCCTGGTTCGAGGCCCTGAGGGATCGCATCTGCGCCGCCTTCGAGACGCTGGAGGACGAGTTCGGCGAAGACGTTTCTGCCGAGCCGGGCCGCTTCGAGCGCACCGAGTGGTCCCGCGAGGGAGACGGCGGCGGCGGCGTGATGTCGATGATGCGCGGCCGGCTGTTCGAGAAGGTGGGTGTCCACGTCTCGACGGTGCATGGCGAGTTCTCGCAGGAATTCCGTCAGCAGATCCCCGGCGCCGAGGAGGATCCGACCTTCTGGGCCTCGGGCATTTCGCTGATCGCGCATTTGCGCAATCCGAACGTTCCCGCCGTCCACATGAACACCCGCATGGTGGTGACCACCCGCCAGTGGTTTGGTGGCGGAGCCGATCTGACGCCGACCCTCGATCGCCGGCGCACGCAGGACGATGTCGACGCAGTCGCCTTCCACCGGGCGCTGAAATTCGTCTGCGACCGGCATCGCCGCGTTGCCGACTACGAGAAGCTGAAGGAATGGTGCGACGAGTATTTCTACCTGCCGCACCGCGACGAGCCGCGCGGCGTCGGCGGCATCTTCTACGATTGGCTGCACTCGGCCGAGGATGCCGGCGGCTGGGAGGAGGACTTCGCCTTCACCCGCGACGTCGGCAAGGCCTTTCTCGTGGTCTATCCCCACATCGTCCGGCAGAATGCTGTGCTTCCCTTCACCGAAGAGGATCGCGAGGAACAACTCGTGCGACGTGGCAGATATGTCGAGTACAACCTGCTCTACGACCGTGGAACACTGTTCGGTCTCAAGACCGGGGGCAACGTACAGTCCATTCTGTCTTCCATGCCGCCGATAGTTAAATGGCCTTGATCTATCGACGCGACTGCAAAAATTTTCTGCTGCCAGATTGAACCGCTATATATTCCAAGTCGTTTCACCCGCATATATCAGCATGAAACGAAATGGGAGGTAACGATGTTCGAACTGGATTGCAGTGCGGTATTTCCGGGATGCGAGCGGGTCATTCGGGCCGACAGCGAGGCAGGTGTCATCCGCCGCGCCATCGCCCAGGCCAATGCTCTCGGCATTGATCGGATCAGCCCGATGATGATGGACACCATGCGACAGCGCATCGTCGAGCTGCCGGCAGCGGCCGAACGGGCCGCCTGAGCATCCCGAATCGACACGACGGATCGGACGGCGGCACCACTGGTGTCGCCGTTTTCGTTTGTCTTCCAAAGATCTGGCCGCCCCGCCGCTGCGATACGCACAAATGTGATCACGCCGTGAAGAGCCCTGTCCGCCAGCGAGCGGGAGGACTAATCGCTGGCGATTGCGTCAGCCCTCGTCCGCGGACCCCGCTTGGGCAAGGAGCTCTTCGCGCCCGAGCTTGAACCCGCCATCAGCCCAGAGCCGTTTCAGCCGCTCGATCTCCTGCCCGAGTTCCGGCCCCGGCACGAACCCCTTGGCCTTGAGATCGCCGCCGTTCAGCGGAAACTTCGGCGCCTCGAATGCTTGGACGACCGCCAGCCGCGCCGAGAGCTTCGCCACGGTCTCCAGCGCCGCCGCGTCCTGACCGACCTTGCCTTGCCAGACGACGAGCGCCAGCCGCAATCTGTCTTCGGCCGCCTGCCTGTCGCCGAAATAGAGCCGGCTCCTCAGCGCGGCGTCGCTTTCGTCCGGGTTGGTCGACGGCTCCTTGGCGAAGGCGAGCAGCCTGTCACGCTCCTGGTTGGCGAGCTTTAGCCGCCGCGCCAGCTCGTCCAGCCGGTCGGGGTCCGGCGGGACGATCGCCATCAGGCGCAGTAGCGGGTCCGGCTGCCAGCCGCGTCCGGCTTCGGTCGCGACAAGGGGGTGGATCGTATCGATGCCCCAGCGTTCGCTCTCAGGCAGGACCGCCGTCAGAACGCCGGTCTGCCGCATCCAGAGGAGCGCCCGCGAGGGATCGGGCGCCGCAAGGAGCTTGCGGGTCTCGTTCCACAGCCGTTCGGCAGAAAGCCGCGTCAGCGCGTCCTTCAGCCGCGTCGCGGCGCGCAGACCGTCGGCGTCCGGTCGCCCCCGCCCGTACCAGGCAAAGAAGCGGAAGAACCTCAGAATGCGCAGGCCGTCCTCGCGGATCCGCTGCTCCGCATCGCCGATGAAGCGCAGTACTCCCCGCTCGATGTCGGCGATCCCTCCAACGAGATCGAGGACCTCGCCCGCAGCGTCGACATAGAGCGCATTGATGGTGAAGTCCCGGCGTTCCGCGTCCGCCTTCCAGTCGCGGCCGAAGGAGACCACCGCGTGGCGCCCGTCGGTCTCGACGTCGCGCCTCAGCGTCGTCACCTCGTAGGGGCGGCCGTCGGCAATCACCGTGACGGTGCCGTGGTCGATCCCGGTCGGCACGGTCTTCAGCCCGATCGCCTCGGCGCGGCGGATCGTCTCTTCCGGCAGGGTCGTGGTGGCGATGTCGATGTCGGTGACCGGTCGCTCCATCAGCGTATTGCGCACCGCGCCGCCGACCACCCGCGCCTCTTCGTCGCCGGCAGACAGCGCGGCCAACAAGGCCTGCAGCCGCTCGTCCTGCAGCCATTCGGCGGAGATCTTGGTCATGCGTAGTACCGTTCGTAAAGGGTTCTCAGAATGCCGGCGGTCACGCCCCAGATGAAGCGCTCGCCGAACGGCATCGTGTAGTAGTGGCGGACGAGCCCGTCGAATGTGCGGCTCTCCTGCCGGTGATTGGCGGCGTCCATCAGGAAGCCGAGCGGCACTTCGAAGATGTCCTCGACTTCCGCCGGATTCGGATGAAGCTCGAAGCCCGGCGTCACGATCGCCACCACCGGGGTGATGCGAAAGCCGGTCGTGGTCAGATAGCGCGGGAGCCGACCGATCGGCTCGACGTGAGAGGAACGAAGGGCGATCTCCTCGAAGGCCTCGCGCATCGCCGCCTCTTCCGCCGAGGCGTCCGTATCGTCGACCGCCCCGCCTGGGAAGGCCACCTGGCCGGAATGCTTGCGCAGCGAGCGCGTACGGGTCGTCAGGATGACCGTCGCCTCCTCGCCGCGGTCCACCACGGGCACGAGCACCGCCGCCTCCCGCGAATCCGATTTCGCCATCTCCGCGACGAGATCGGGATTGAGCCGATGGTCGCCGAATTCCGGTGCCGTTCCCGCCAGCGACGTCTCGCTGCCATCGTCTTCCCGGCGCGCCATGATCCGGGCCCTCAGATCGACGGCCGTCAGCCCCGGCCGAATTGCCGCGGTCACGCGACCCCCGTCGGCAGATCGAACCGCGCACCGCTCGACATGACGAAGAAGCCCCGCTCGTCCTCCTCGACGAGATCGGCAAGGTCGATGGCGAGCGCCCGGGTCAGAGCCGCCTCGAGCCGTCCGCGAACCAGGAGATAAGGACGGAATGCCTCGGTTTCGGCGGCAAAGCGCAGCGGTTGCTCCGCCCCTGCTTCGACGACGTCCCCGACGTCGGTTCGAAACGTCAGCACCTTGTCGCCCACCCGTTCCTCGCGGCTCATCTCCACCGCCAGGAACGGCGCGTCCTCGACGGTGATCCCGAGCTTTTCGACCGGCGTGACGAGATAGGTCCGGCCGTCCTCGTCCTTGCGCAGCACCGAGGAGAACAGCCGCTTCAGCGCCTCTCGCCGAATCGGCGTTCCCTGGTAGATCCAGGTTCCGTCGGATCTGATCACCATGTCGATGTCGCCGCAGAAGTCGGGGTTCCACCGCTCGACCGGAGGCGCACCCTTGCCCGCCCGTTCGGCGCGGGAGATCAGGGCCGAGAGGCTCACGCTCATGTCAGTGGCTTGATTCGTCATGCGTTCCGCTTGCTCGTCCTCTGGAGGTCGACGGCAGCCCGTCTCACTTTCGCCTGCCTTCGCCCTCACGAAATAGTTGGCCCTCGGGCGCTTGCCACCGGGATTTGCCATCGTATTGATTGAAAAGCCCGTACGATCACGCCGGCCATCGAGGATTCGCTTGGCGGCATGAGATTTCGGTTCCGGCATTGGAGATCACCACTCATGACGATTTTGACGCCGCAGGAGTCGCGCCTCAGCGAAGGTGAGATCGTCCGCCTTGCCGAAGCGGCCCTTGCCGACATTGCCCGGGTGCGGAAATCCGTCGGCCGCGTCATCTTCGGCCAGGAGAGCGTCGTCGAGCAGACGGTGATCGCCATTCTCGGCGGCGGCCACGCGCTGCTCGTCGGCGTGCCGGGCCTTGCCAAGACCAAGCTCGTCGACACGCTCGGCATCGCCATGGGCCTCGATGCCCGGCGCATCCAGTTCACACCGGATCTCATGCCGTCCGACATCATCGGCACCGAGGTGATGGATCAGGACGAGACCGGCCGCCGCTCCTTCCGCTATGTGAAGGGCCCGGTCTTCGCCCAGCTCCTGATGGCCGACGAGATCAACCGCGCCTCGCCGCGCACCCAGTCCGCCCTTCTCCAGGCGATGCAGGAGTACCACGTCACCGTCGCCGGCGAGCGCTACGACCTTCCCGCTCCCTTCCACGTTCTCGCGACCCAGAACCCGCTGGAACAGGAAGGCACCTATCCCCTCCCCGAGGCCCAGCTCGACCGCTTCCTGATGCAGGTCGACGTCCACTATCCCGATCTCGCCTCCGAGCGGCGCATCCTGCTGGAGACCGGCGGCGACGAGGATCGAGCCGAGGCGGTGCTGACGGCGGAGCGGCTCCGCGAGATCCAGGCGTTGGTGCGCCGCATGCCGGTGCCCGAAAGCGTCGTCGAGGCGATCCTGTCGCTGGTCCGCTCCGCCCGTCCCGGCAGCGGCCACAAGGAGGCCGACACCCACATTGCCTGGGGTCCCGGCCCCCGCGCCTCGCAGTCGCTGATGACCTGCGTCCGCGCCCGGGCGCTCTACGAAGGCCGCCTCGCGCCCTCGATCGATGACGTCATGGCCCTCGCCGAACCGATCCTTCAGCACCGCATGGCGCTCAATTTCGCCGCACGGGCCGAGGGCATGAGCGTGCGCGACGTCATCGCCTCGTTGAAGCGCGACGTCGCTTGATCGGGGAGCTGGCTTGATGCCGATCGGCTCCTCCGTCGAGCTCACCGACGCACCGGACGCCCTCGTCCGCGCCCGCCAGAGGGCCGTCCTGATGCCCGATCTCCTGGTCGATGCCCAGCGCATCGTCTCCACGGTGATCGCCGGCTGGCATGGCCGCCGCCGCCGTGGCATCGGCGAGGACTTCTGGCAGTTCCGTCCCTTCGTCGAGGGCGAGCAGGTCTCACGCATCGACTGGCGACGCTCGGCCCGGGACGACCATGTCTATCTTCGCGACCGCGAGTGGGAGGCCGCCCATACCGTCTGGCTGTGGGCCGACCCCTCGCCGTCGATGCGCTACCAGTCCACCCAGGCGCCGGTTTCCAAGGAGTCGCGCGCCCTCGTCCTCGTCCTCGCTTTGGCCGAGCTGCTGTCCCGCTCGGGCGAACGGATCGGCTATCCCGGCGTGATCGAGCCGATCGCCGCCCGAAATGCCGCCGAGCGCCTCGCCGCCGCACTGATGAACGATCGTCCCGAACATCGATTCGCCCCGGACGACCGGCTGCGCCGCTTTTCGGAGATCGTCATCGTCAGCGACTGCCTCGATCCCCTCGACGATATTCTCGCCTTCGTCGACAAGGTCGGCCGCCGCGGCATCAGGGGTCATCTCGTCATGATCGCCGATCCGGCGGAGGAAACCTTTCCCTATGCCGGGCGCACCGAGTTCCGCGATCCCGAAGGCGGCGGGCGGCTCACCGCCGGCCGGGCGGAAACGCTCAGGCAGGAATATACCGAGCTTTATCAGGCCCGCCGCGAGATCCTCGCCGATCATTGCCGCCGGCTCGGCTGGAGCTTTGTTCCCCATCGCACCGACAGGCTCGCCTCGGAGGCGCTGGTGGCGCTGCACACCCGGCTTTCCGGCATGACCCAGTCGGCGGGACACCGCTCGTGATCGGCGGTCTCGCGCTCAGTTTCGGCGCCCCTTTCGTCCTGGCCGGTCTGCTCGCGCTGCCCGTCATCTGGTGGTTGTTGAAGCTGACGCCGCCGCGCCCGCAGGTCGAGACCTTTCCGCCCCTGCGCATCCTGCAGCGTGTCCTGAAGAGCGAGGAGACGCCGTCGAAGAGCCCATGGTGGCTGACGCTTCTGCGGCTGCTGCTCGCCGCCCTCGTCATCTTCGCCCTTGCCGCGCCGACCCTCAATCCGCGCGAGACGGCGATCGCGGGTTCCGGGCCCCTCGCCCTGCTCGTCGACAACGGCTGGTCCTCCGGCGGCAATTTCGATCAGCGGCGCCGCGCCGCCGAGGAGATCATCCGCCAGGCGGGCGAGGCCGGCCGGCCCATCGCGATGGCGTTCTCGGCGGAAGCCGCCGGCGACGACGCCACCCCGGTCGAGGCCGCGACGGCGCTGGAGCGTCTCGCCGCCGCCCAGCCCCGGCCCGTGCCGACCAACCGGCTTGCGGCCGCAAGACGCATTGCGACGGCGCTCGAAGGTCAGCGACCGGGTACGCTCGTCTTCCTGTCCGACGGGCTCGATTCTTCAGATGCCCGTGATGCCGCCACCGCCCTCGCCGCCCTCGCGCCCGGTCAGGCGATCGTCTACGAGCCGTCGGTCGACGGCGTCGTCGGCCTGACCAATGCCGACAATTCGACCGAGGCGCTGGTCGTCTCCGCCGTGCGACCCGCGGACGTGCCGGCCGGCGCCTTCACCCTCGTCGCCCGCGATCAGCAGTCGCGCGAGATCGGCCGGACGCCCGTCGATTTCTCGGCCACTGACGGCACCGGCGAAGCGCGCTTCGCCATTCCCGTCGAGATGCGCAACGACATCGCCCGCATCGAGGTCGACGGCGCCGATACCGCCGGCGCGGTCCGGCTGCTCGACGACAGTTTCCGCCGCCGCCGCGTGGCGCTCGTCTCCGGCGAATCCTCCGACGACGCGCAGCCGCTGCTCTCGCCGCTCTACTACATCACCCGGGCGCTCGAACCCTTCGCCGATCTCGTCCGTCCGTCGACAGCCAATCTCGCCGAGGCGATCCCCGAGATGCTCGAGCGCAAGCCCTCGGTCGTCGTTCTCGCCGACATCGGCGTCCTGCCGGAGGAAGCGCAGGCCGCGGTGGCAAAATTCGTCGAGGACGGCGGCTATCTCGTCCGCTTCGCCGGCCCGCGGCTTGCCGCCACCACCGGCGAGGACCCGCTGGTGCCGGTTCGCCTGCGCGCCGGCGAACGCCAGCTCGGCGGCGCCATGTCGTGGTCTGAGCCGCAAAGGCTCGCGGCGATGAGCGAGACGAGCCCCTTCACCGGCATCGCCGTGCCGGAAGACGTGACGGTGTCGCGCCAGATCCTCGCCGAGCCCTCGGCCGATCTCGGCGAGCACACCTGGGCGAGCCTTGCCGACGGCACGCCCCTCGTCACCGCCCGCGGTCAGGGTGCGGGCACCATCGTCCTCTTCCACGTAACCGCAGAGGCGACCTGGTCGAACCTGCCGATCTCCGGCACCTTCGTCTCGATGCTGCGGCGGATCGTCAGCCTGTCGCGCGCCAATGCCGGCGCGCCGGAGGGCCAGACCGCGGCCGACAGCCTGCCGCCCTACCGCGTCCTCGACGGCAGCGGACGTCTGGTCTCGCCGGGCCCGGAGGCGCAGCCGCTCTCGCTTGCCGCCGATGCCGCCCCGCCCGTCAGCCTGCAGAACCCGCCCGGCCTCTACGGCAGCGAGGATGGCTACGTCGCCCACAATCTCCTCGGCCGTGAAGCCCGGCTCGCATCCCTGCCCGCCCTCGACCTCGGCGCGGCCACCGAAGCGCGGTCCTACGCCAATGACGACAGCCTCGATCTGCGTCCGTGGCTGTTCGCCGCCGCGCTCGTCCTCTTTGCTCTGGATGCCTTTGCCATGCTCTGGCTGAATGGCGGTTTCGACCGCTTCAAGGGCCGGCTCGCCGGTCGCTCGGCCGGCACCGCCGTCTCGATCGTCCTCCTCGCATTCGTCGGACTGGGAGCAGCGGGGGCGATCCTCATGCCGACCGGCGCCGTCGCTCAGAACAGCGCACAGACCGCCGAGCGACCCGAGGGCTTCGACGTCCAGCGCGCGATCGAGGCGACGTCGGAAACCCACCTCGCCTATGTCGAGACCGGCGATGCATCGCTCGACGACCGTTCCCAGGCCGGCTTGCGGGGACTGTCGCAATACATCGCCGCCAAGACCGCGCTGGAGCCCGGCGCACCGATGGCCGTCGACATCGCCACCGACGAGCTCTCCTTCTTCCCGCTGCTCTACTGGCCGGTGGACGCCGATGCGCCCATGCCCTCCGAGGCCGCGATCAGCCGGGTCGATGCCTATATGAAGCAGGGCGGCACCGTCCTCTTCGACGTCTCGGACGACGCCTTGTCCTCTCTCGGCAATTCCGTCTCGCCGGGCCAGCGGCGGCTGCGCGACATTCTCGGCGATCTCGACATCCCGCCGCTCGAACCGGTGCCCCAGGACCACGTGCTGACCAAGGCGTTCTACATCCTCAGCTCCTTCCCGGGCCTTCATTCCGATTCGCCGCTCTGGGTGGAATCGCTCGTGCCGGATGCCGAGGGCAACTCCCGTCCCGCCCGTGGCGGCGACGGCGTCTCGTCCCTGATGATCACCTCGAACGACTTTGCCGGCGCCTGGGCCGTCGATGATCGGGGCCTGTTCCTATACCCCACCGATTCCTCCGACCCGTCCCAGCGCGAATATGCCTACCGGGCCGGGGTCAACATCGTGATGTACGTCCTCACCGGCAACTACAAGGCCGATCAGGTCCACGTTCCGGCACTGCTCGAAAGGCTCGGCCAATGAGCTGGTCCATCGCCTTCGATCCCTTCTTCTCCTGGATCGTCCTTGCGGCCCTCGCCGTTCCAGCGGCGATCCTCGCACTCGTCCTTCTCATCGCCCGCACGCCCGGCGCCTTGGTGCGCGTCGTGGCGATCGCAGCGCTCATTCTGGCGCTCGCCAATCCGGTGATGCTGCGCGAAGAACGCGATCCGATGAAGAGCGTCGTCGCCCTCGTGGTCGATCGCAGCCAGAGCCAGTCGATCGGCGAGCGCACCGCCCAGACCGACAAGGCCGAGGCGGCGCTGCAGGCGAGCCTCGCCCGCTTCCCGGAGTTCGAGGTGCGCACCGTCGAGGCGAATTCCGCCGGCAGCCCGTCGGACGGGGCGACAACTGCGCTCTTCGGCGCGCTTTCCGATGCCTTGAAGGATGTCGCGCCGGCCCGCGTCGCCGGCGCCGTCATGGTGACCGACGGCGAAATCCACGACATTCCCGCCTCGGCCGACAGGATCGGCTTCGACGCGCCCATTCATGGTCTCGTCACCGGCCACGACGGCGAGTTCGACCGGCGGATCGAGGTTCTGAACAGCCCCCGCTTCGGCCTCGTCGACGAAGATCAGCGGCTGACCTATCGGGTTGTCGAGGAAGGCGCCGGCGCCGGCCAGACGCCGGTCCCGGTGCAGGTCTTCCTCAACGGCGATCTCGTCTCGCGCGAGCAGGCGACGCCCGGCACGGACGAGACCGTCACCTTCCGCCTGCCGCGCGCCGGCAAGAACATCCTCGAACTGTCCGTCGCCCGCGACGACCGGGAGATCACCGGCGTCAACAACAAGGCGATCGCGGTCATCGACGGCATCCGCGAGAACCTTCGCGTCCTTCTCGTCTCCGGTGAGCCCCATGCCGGCGAGCGCACCTGGCGCAACCTCCTGAAGTCCGACGCCACCGTCGATCTCGTCCACTTCACCATTTTGCGTCCGCCGGAAAAGCAGGACGGAACGCCGATCGACGAATTGTCGCTGATCGCCTTCCCGACCCGCGAATTGTTCGTCGAGAAGATCAGCGACTTCGATCTGATCATCTTCGACCGCTATCAGGAACGCGGCGTCCTGCCCTCGCTCTATTTCGACTACATCGCCCAATATGTCGAGAACGGCGGCGCGATGCTGATCGCCTCGGGCCCCGAATATGCCGGCAACGAGTCGATCGCGCAGACGCCGCTGCAGTGGATCCTGCCCGCTTTGCCGACCGGCCAGGTCGAGGAAAGGGCCTTCCATCCCGAAGTCTCCGACCTCGGAAAGAAGCACCCGGTGACGCGCAACCTGCCGGGCTCGAATACTGAGCCGCCCGACTGGAGCCCCTGGTTCCGCTCGATCGACGTCTCCGATCCCAAGGGCGAGACGGTGATGACCGGTCCCGACGCCAAGCCCCTCCTCGTCCTCGACCGCGTCGGCGAAGGCCGGATCGCCCTCCTCCTGTCGGATCAGGAATGGCTGTGGTCCCGAGGCTTCGAGGGCGGCGGCCCCCATGTCGCGCTGTTTCGCCGGGTGGCTCATTGGCTGATGAAGGAGCCGGAGCTCGAGGAAGAATCCCTCGACGCGGAGGCGAGAGGGTCGGATCTCGTCGTCACCCGCCAGACCATCGGCGACGATCCGGGCCCGGCAACGGTCATCACCCCCTCCGGCAAGGCTGAAAACCTGCCGCTCAAAAGCGTCAGCCCCGGCCTTTGGGAAGGCGTCCTCGAAACCGACGAGATGGGGCTCTTTCAAGCAGCGAACGGTGAACTCCGCGCGCTCGGCACAGTCGGTCCGGTCAATCCGCGCGAATACCGCCAGGCGATCTCGACCACCGAGAAGCTCCGGCCGATCGCCGAGGCGACGAGGGGCAGCGTCCGTCGCATCGGCAGCGAGGGCACCACCGACGTGTCCATTCCCCGCATCGTCCCGATCAGCGGGCGGGCCGACGGCGATGGCCGCGACTGGATCGGCCTGAAGACCACGGACGAGACGATCCTCAAGGGGGTCGACCGCACCCCACTCTTCGCCGGCTTCCTCGGCCTTGCCGTGCTGCTTCTGGCGCTCTCGGCCACTTGGTATCGCGAGGGGCGTTGATGCATATCGGCCCTTGACGGCGGAGGCGCCACGGCGCCGATGCCTTCGCAGGGTTCGAATTCTCCTGGCGTTTTCGACACGGGTCCGTGATCGGCCGGGCATTGCTGCCGTCGATCGGTCTCTGCGTTGACCCAAGAATGCTTCGACCAGCCGCGGGACCAGCCCATCACGATATCGCAGCCAGTGGCGGCCCCATCATCAAAAACGACCGTTTCGGAACGTCGATGCCGTCCATCTCTGGCGTTCCGTTATGCAAAGATTCGTTTGGCCATTGCCGGCAGATCGACCCCAGCGTCACCTGAAAATCAGTTCTGTATAATTTCATACGAGAATACGATGATCAGCTCAATCACGTCCGCATCCACGAGAACGCATAATTTCAAAATACAACTGTCCTGCCTTGCTATGTCATCCAGCGAATATGAGACACTGATTTTAGCGATAATTTACCTGAGAGTAGTAGACTAATTACGCGTTTCTCTGGAGTTAACCGTTGTCATGCAACTTTATGAAGAACTTCAAGAATTGCAGAACCAAATATTGAACGCAATCGCTCATGGCGTTTCATTCGAATATATTGCCGACATGCTCTGCCGAAAGGCCGAGCAACTCTCCAATGACTCCGTTTGTACGGTCATTGCGATCGAAGCTGATGGACGTCTTCGATCGGTCGCCGCGCCGTCGCTGCCGAAGCATTATTGCGACGCCGTGGATACCCTGTTTGTCGGCCCAAACGTCGGATCATGCGGCACGGCCGCCTATCTGGCAAAGCCCATCCAGGTCACGGATATCGCGACGGATCCTCTCTGGGAATCTTACAAGCAACTCGCCTTGCCGCTCGGGCTCCGAGCCTGTTGGTCGATGCCGATCGTCCGTTCCGACGGAACGGTGGCGGCGACGTTCGCCTTCTACTCCCGGCAAAGCCGGCCGGCGACCGAAGTCGAGCGCGCCATCGTCTTCACCTGCATGCACCTGTGCAAGGTGGCCATCGCCTATGGCGAGATGCTGAAGCGAAACTTCGACCTGTCTCATTTCGACCAACTGACCGGTCTGCCCAATCGGCGACGGTTCGAAGAAACCTATGCGGCTCTCAGCGAAGCGGGGGGCGTGTTCGGCCTCCTGATGATCGACGTCGATCATCTCAAAATGGTCAACGACACGTTCGGCCACGCGATCGGCGATAGCCTCATCGCCGAAATCAGCCGTCGGCTGGCCGATCTGCCGGACGATGCCGCGGCCTACCGCATCGGCGGCGACGAATTCGCGGTGATCGTCGGACGATGCAGCGACCACGACGCGCTGCGGCGGATCGCCGAGCGAACGCTCGAGGCGATGGCGCTCCCTTTCGAGCACCAGAGGCATTCCCTCCTCCCCTCCGTTTCCATCGGCGGCGTGGTGCATGGGGCGGGCGAAGACGATCCCTCCCATTCGCGCCAGAACGCCGACTTCGCCCTCTATCACGCCAAGGAGACGGCGCGCGGCAGCTTCGTCTTCTTCGAGCCGAGCCTGCGCACCTCGATGATGCGGAGGATGGAAACGATCCGCTTGGTGCGCGACGCCCTCGATGACGGCCGCATCTTGAACTACTACCAACCGGTCGTCCGGATCGACGAGGGCAAGATCTCCGGCCTGGAAGTGCTGGCGCGCATGCGCGCGCTCGACGGCACCATCGTCCCCGCCGGCGAGTTTCTCGAGGCATTTTCCGATCGTCGATTGGCCGTCGCCCTGACACGTCGGGTCGCCGAGCAGACGGCGAAGGACATGGCCGCCTGGCTTTCGGCAGGAATCGCTCCCGAACGGATTGCAATCAATCTCTCCGGTGCAGACTTCGCCGAGGGCGGCCTCGACGATCGACTTGACGCGATCTTCCGAGCCCGTGGCGTTCCGTTCGAAAGGGTCACGCTGGAGATCACCGAAACGGTCGTCATCGAAGGCGGCGCTTGTCGGATCGGCCGTGCCATCAAATCCCTCCACAACAGAGGATTCAATATCGCGCTGGACGATTTCGGAACGGGTTACGCCTCCCTCACCCATCTCCTGATGCTCCCCGTCGATGCGATCAAGATCGACAAGTCTTTCGTTGCCCGACTGTCGGCATGCGAAGCGGGCGAGGCAATCGTCGAGGCGCTGATAGGGATCGCCGACCGGATCGGCTTGCGGATCATCGCCGAGGGCATCGAAAGCGAATTGCAGGCGCGCCGCTTGATCCAGCACGGTTGCGAGTATGGCCAAGGCTACTATTTCGCGCCGCCTGCGGATGCCGAACGAACGGCATGGCTTCTGCGTTCACGGGCGCCGAGGGCGATCAGCTCCGCCCAGGTCGCCGTGCCGGCAGGTTAGAGCCGCCCCCCAATGTGCACGCGCTTTCCTCACCTGCAGATGCGGCTGGCCGCCGCAGGCAAAGCCCCTCCGCCGCCTTCGCGTCATCGGCCGAGGACGGCTCCCCGCAATCCCTCGAGCGCACCCTCGAGGAGTTCCAGCCCGAGCAGCCGACGCGCGTCGACGGGTCCCGGCATGACGACGGAGCCGGACGGGAGCGGGCGGTAGCCGAGTGGCGCGTAGTAGGGCGGATCGCCGACGAGAATGATCGAACCCTCGCCCTTCTGCCGCGCCGCCTCCGCGGCGAGCCGCATCAGGGCCTTGCCGGCACCGCGGTTCTTGAAGGCCGGCCGGACCGCCAGCGGCCCCAGCAGAAGGCTCGGCGTCCCGCCGACGAGGATGGGCGTCAGCCGCACCGAGCCGATGATCGCGCCGTCATGTTCGGCGACGAAGGACAGTGCCGGATCGTGCGGCGCCATCTCTCGCACCCGCTCGGCCGCGCGGGCGAAGCGGCCGGGCCCGAAAGCCTCGTCCGCGATCGCGTCGATCGCTTGGTGATGCTCGGCAAGCTCGGGCCGAAAGCTGACATCGTTCAGGAATGACATGGAGGAAGGGTCCGAAAGCGGGATGATAGCGGTCTCGCCGCTCGCCTCCGGGTGATCGCCGGTCGCCAACGACGGATGGTCAGCGCTGGTGTGCGCTCGGCCTCATTCGTCGTCGCCGGATGATCATCGCGCTCGGTCCCATGGCTATGCGACGTCGCCGTTAGCACCTTCCCGGCCAACGGTCCACCGCCCATCGCCGTCGCTTCGCCTCGGAAGGTGACGCACTGTCGCGCCGATCTCGGAACACCCGTCGTTGCCGCCGGGTTGCAAGGGAACGACATTGCGGCAGGCGCGGTCTTTCGGATCACCGCCAGCCCATCATCCATCCGAACACTCGGGAGACGATCGCCATGGGACTTCTCGTCGACGGCAAATGGCAGGACAAGTGGTACGACACCGACAAGACCGGCGGAAAGTTCGAGCGCTCGAAGACCACCTTCCGCAGCTGGATCACGCCTGACGGCTCGCCGGGACCGAAAGGACAGACGGCCTTTCCCGCCGAGGCCGGGCGCTATCATCTCTACGTCTCGCTCGCCTGCCCCTGGGCGCACCGGACGCTGATCACCCGCAAGCTGAAGAAGCTCGAAGACGTCGTCTCGCTGTCGGTGGTCGACTATCACATGGGCGAGGAAGGCTGGGTGTTTTCCGAACGCCCCGGCGCGATCCCCGACACGGTCCTCGGCAAGCAGCGGCTCTACGAGGTCTATCTCGAGGCAGATCCGCGCTACACCGGCCGCGTCACCGTGCCGGTGCTCTGGGACAAGCAGACCGGCACCATCGTCAACAACGAGTCGGCCGAGATCATCCGCATCCTCGACACCGGCTTTTCGGACTTTGCCGACAATTCCGTCGACGTCACGCCGCAGCAGCATCTGACCGATATCGACGCGATCAACGATCGCATCTACGACACGGTCAACAACGGCGTCTACAAATGCGGTTTCGCCACCACCCAGGAAGCCTATGAGAAGGCCTTCCATCCGCTGTTCGAAACCCTCGACATGCTGGAGGATCGTCTGTCTCGGCAGCGCTATCTGGTCGGTTCGAAGGCGCCGACAGAGGCCGACTGGCGGCTGTTCACCACGCTGATCCGCTTCGACGCGGTCTATCACGGCCACTTCAAGTGCAACCAACGGCGCATCGCCGACTATCCCGCAATCGATGCCTATATGCGCGAACTCTACCAGTGGCCGGGCGTCGCCGAGACGGTGAATTTCGAGCACATCAAGGGCCACTATTACACCAGCCACAAGACCATCAATCCCACCGGCATCGTGCCGCTCGGGCCGCAGCTCGACCTCGACCGGCCGCACGGGCGGGAGAGCGTCCCCTCCGAAGCCTGAGGGGAGCCGGCATGATCGGAAATGGGGCGGCCTCTTCGCCCATGGGTCCGTTCGGCAAATCTGCCGCATGGGCCCGTCGTGGCGTTTCCGGGCGCCTCCTCCCGTTCAATGTCCGTTCGGCACGACAGCCAGTCTCGTCGGCTGGCCGCCCGATGGCATCGCTTCGGCGGCCAGGGTCTTCGCGGCCAGTCCGCGGGCCCATTCCGTCGGCGCCCGGCCGGTCACTCGGCGGAACTCGCGGTTGAAGTTCGACTTGGTGGCAAAGCCGCTGTCCAGCATCGCATCGGTGATCGATTGTCCGGCGTCGATGGCCGCACAGGCCGCGGCGATGCGGAACCCGTTGACGTAGCGCGAGACGTTCTCGCCGGTTCGCCGGTTGATCGCCTCGGAAACGCGCTTTGCCGGCAGGCCGAGCCGCCTTGCCAGCCGCGCGAGCGTCATGTCACTGTCGCGATAGAGCTTCTGCTCGGCGAGCAACTGCTCGAGCTCGGCCATGATGGCGGCGTCGCGCTGCCGCTCGGCTTCGTCTTCGCTGCTCGCCTCGCAGCCTGACGGACCAGGCTCCGCAACGGCTTCGCTCGCCGGCGCGCCGAGGCTTCGCGAGGCGGCGAGAGCGCCGATCAGGAGCAGCGTCAGGCTCGTGCCGAAGCTGACGATCCAGGCTTTGAGCCAAGCCGCGCCGAAGAACACCGCAAGCGCGATGGCCACGTCGCTCAGTGCCGAGGCGACCAGGGACGCGGCGAGCGCCCGCCAGACCAGCGGCGGCCAGTCGCCGGCGTCGAGCCGCGCCTCCGGCAGGGCGTCGGCGCCGGAGCGCAGGGCGACAAGCATCGCCGCCCCGTAACCGGCGAAGATCGCGACCACCGCGACGTCGATCACCTGCGGGGCCGTCAGGACGCAGAAGGCGACGAAGGCCGGGGCCAACAGATGAAGCGCCACTCCCGTCCGGCCCCGCCCCTGCGCCGCCTGCAGCGCCAGGAAGGCGAGCGGCGGGATCGTGACGGCGGTCACCGGCTGCAAGGGTCGAAAGCCCGGCACCCCGTAATACTGCGCCAGCGCGTTCACGACGCCCTGCAGGATGCAGGCGACGAGCAGCGCGGCGAGCGGCATCGCCAGGCGGCCCCCATGCAGGAGGCGGGCCAGCACATAGGCGAGGGCGAGCGAGACGACGAGCGAAATCGGCAATGCGAGCATGGAAGCGCTCCGTTGATCGGGATTCCTCGTTAGGCCTCGAACGGGTTCGGCGCGACCTGGAACCGGATCGAGGACGCCGAAAACCCTGCGACGGCGCATCGCGGTGCCCGGGCACCCTGCCCGAGATCATCGCCACAAGGAGCGCCACATGAAAAGCCGCCTCTCTCTCCTCGCCTGCTTCACCGCCATTCTCCTCGCCGGTGCAGCCCATGCCGAAACCGATGGGGGAGCGTCCGTTGAGGTGACCACCCCGGCGCAGCACCATGTCGAGCCACTCGCCGGCTACGACCGATTCGACATTACGGCTTCCCATCGCGCCGTCCTTGTTCCCGGCTCGATCTGGTATCCGGCTTCCACCCGCACCTATGCCGTCCCGATCGGCGACAACCCGGTCTTTACGGGCACCCGGGCCCTCGTCGGCGCGGCGGCTCAAGGGGGCAAGCATCCGCTGATCCTCCTGTCCCACGGCTCGGGCGGCAACATGGACGGTCTCGGCTGGCTGTCGTCAGAGCTCGCCCAGCGCGGCGCCTTGGTCGTCGCCGTCAACCATCCCGGCACGACGTCTGGCGATTCTTCGCCCCGCCGCACACCGCGTCTCGACCAGCGAGCGAAGGATCTCTCCGCCGCCCTCGACACGGTGCTGGCCGATCCGAGCTTCGGCCCGCTGATCGACAAGAGCCGTATCAGCGCCCTCGGCTTCTCCCTCGGCGGCAGCACCGTCATCGACCTCGCTGGCGGCCGTTTCGAGCGGACCAAGTTTCGCGACTACTGCAAGCGGTTCGCCGATCAGGGCGACTGCGTCTTCTTCCAAAAGGGCGGGATCGATTTCGACCATCTGCCGGTGGAAATGGAAGCCGACGTCCGCGACCCGCGAATCTCCTCTATCGTCGCCGTCGAACCCGGCCTGACCGACGCCCTGTCGGATGAGAGCATCGCGGCGATGACGCTGCCGGTCCAGCTGATCGGCCTCGGCGCGCCCAACCCGTGGCGTGCCGTGGACGTCTCCGCCTCCGGCTCCAATCTCGCCGCTCGCCTGCCCCGGGCGAGCCTCGAGACGATCCGCCCGGCCTCCCACTTCACCTTCCTCGGCCTCTGCAAGCCGGAGGCCGCACAGCTTCTGGAAGCCGAACAGGACGATCCGGTCTGCACCGACCCCGAGGGCTCGGACCGGGCGACGATCCACGCGAGGGTGATCGAGGCCGTCGCCCGCTTCCTCGGCCTTGCGGTTGCCTCGGCCTCAGCGAATGCCGCTTACCAGTAGGGATCGGGTGCGCCCCCGCCGGCGAGTTCGTCCAGCCGCCGGCGGGTGGCGTCGGTCAGTCCGTCCGGGAGGTCGTCTAGCGGGAAGAAGCCCGACTCGGCGATCTCCCGGTCGGGCTTCTTCTCGCTCGCCTGCACCACGCCGTCGCAGCGGTAGAAGACGACGTGGTCGTGTTTGGAGGCGGCCCGGTTGTAGTAGACGGCGAAGAGTTCCGGCGGGCGGGGGGCGACCAGATTGCCCTCCTCGGCCATTTCCCGATGCAGCGCTTCCTCCACCGTCTCGCCGCGGTCGACGCCGCCGCCCGGCATGTACCAGCCCGGCAGATAGGTGTGCCGGACGAGGAAGATGCGCCCCTCCTCGTCGAAGGCCGCGCCGCGCACCCCGAGGGTCATCGGCCGCGCCAGGAGATGGGCGCTCTGCATGGCCGCGACCAGCAATTTCTGAAACCGCACGGTTCCCCTCTCCGTCTTCGTGTCTACAATTGATACATGCCGAGGATGCGCAATTGCGCCTCCCTCGGCCAGCGTGAAAAAACAATCGCTTCCTGCGGAACAGCGTCGCCCAGACGCCGTCCCGCTCGAGGCCGATTTCGACCTTGGGAAATGCGATGTTCCGTCTCGCCCATCTCTCCGACATTCATCTCGGGCCGTTGCCGGAACTGTCCTTTCGCGAGCTGGCCTCCAAGCGCGTCACCGGCTGGTACAACTGGCAGCGCAACCGGCGTCGCATGATGTTCGGCGACACGCTGAGCGATCTCGTCCTCGACCTCCAGGCCGAGAACCCCGACCATATCGCGGTGACCGGCGACCTCGTCAATCTCGCCACCAAGAAGGAAACGATCGCCTCGGGCCTGTGGCTGCGCGATCTCGGAACACCCCAACTCGTCTCGTTGGTCCCCGGCAATCACGACGCCTATGTCCCCGGCGCGCTGAAGCGCTCCTACAAGGAGTGGCAACCGTACATGACCGGGGACGACGCGCTGAATTCCACTGCCAAGTCGTTTCCCTATCTGCGGATCCGGGAAAACGTCGCGATCCTCGGCGTCTCGACGGCGGAAGCGACGGCGCCGTTCTTCGCCACCGGCACGTTCAAGCGCGGTCAGGCGCTGCGGCTCGCCAAACTCCTGGAGACGACCCGGGCCCTCGGCTTGTTCCGCGTCGTCCTGATCCACCACCCGCCGATCTCCGGCTCCACCTCCTGGCACAAGCGGCTGATTGGCAAGCAGTTCTTCTCCAAGGTGATGCGCGACGTCGGAGCGGAGCTGGTGCTGCACGGCCATACGCATCTCGATACGCTCTACTGGCTGAAAGGCCCGGACAAGCAGATCCCCGTCGTCGGCGTTCCCTCCGCCAGCCAGGCGCCCGGCAGCAAGAACCCGGCGTCGCGCTACAACCTCTTCGAGATCTCCGGCGGACCGTCGACCTGGACGCTGATCCAGCGCGAGCGCGGCCACCGCGAGAACGAGCCCGGCATCGGCTGGGTGCGCGAGCGCGAGCTCCTCGCCGACGGACGGGCGATCGACGCCCGCCCCCGCGAGGATGCCAAGGAGGCCGTCTGAGCGCCGTCCGGCAGGCTCCTCGTGGCTTTGCCCCGCGTGAGCGCTAGAGGCCCGCGACCTGCGAGGCTTCGTCGGCCGGCACCAGCCGCACCACCTTGTAGCCGCGCTTTTCGAGTTCGGCGAGGAAACCGGGGAGCATCGCCGCCGCCCGCCCCTGGATGTCGTGCATCAGGATGATGCCGCGGCCGTGCTTGTCGAGCGTGCGCAGGGTGCGATCGCGCACCGTTTCCGGCGCGTCGCGAAAATAGTCCTTGGAATCGATGTCGACGTCGATGGCGACGATCCCGTCGCTCGCCAGACGATGGCGCAGGCTTGCCGTGTCGGCGAGATAGGGAAAGCGGAAGAACGGTGCCGGCCGCATGCCGATGGGCCGCAGGGCATCGGCGACGCTGAGCTCCCCCTTCCTGATTTCGGCCATCGCCGCCGCGTCGCTCATGGTCCGCAGATTGGCATGCCGATAGGTGTGGGTGCCGATGGTGTGGCCGGCCTCAGCGACTTCGCGGGCGATGTTTGGATAGGCCTTGGCCATCTGCCCGACCATCAGGAAGGTCGCTCCGACGCCATGGTCGGAGAGCGCCGCGAGGATCTTGT
The DNA here is from genome assembly GCF_010500815.1 of Jiella pacifica. GTDB lineage: Bacteria > Pseudomonadota > Alphaproteobacteria > Rhizobiales > Rhizobiaceae > Jiella > Jiella pacifica. The sequence goes on along the minus strand of NZ_JAAAMG010000001.1, from coordinate 259,206 downwards.
GGGTCTTGCCCGGCATCGGGCCGTCGTCGAAGGTCAGCACAACCTCCTTGTCGCGAAGGGCGATGTCGGAATAGCGCGAAACGGCGATCGTCCGTCCGGACAACGATGAGCCGACAGGCGGCTGGAACGACTGGAACAGCGGAAACGTCTTGTCGGCCTCGGGCGGCTGATAGCCGACGAGAGTGGCCGAGGCGCTCGTCGCCGGCGCACCAGCTAGCGCCATCGAATATCGGTCGTTCCGGGCGCAACCGGACAGCAACGAGGCTGCGAGAACGGCGGAAAGGAGAACTCGCGTGGAGCGCATGTGGACCGGCCCAGTGGCGTTGCTGACCACCGGATTGGTAAGGCGTTAAGGTTAATCTTCGGTTGCCGGCTGTTCTCCCCTTGGCCGCCGGCAGCTCCGCACTCGCGCGCATCCATCCGGGGGATGGTGACGTAAAGAGATGAGCGTGATACAACTCCTGCATGCAAATCCTTGCACGGAGTGACGTCGATGGCTGACGGCAGGTTCGAGGGACGAGTTGTGGTCGAATGGCTCGAGCACGGGGGTGCCGATCGCAACATGCAACTGCGGGAGGCTTTCGCCTTCGTCGGCGAAGACGGCGCGCGCTGGAACGTCCCAGCCGGAGCGATCGTCAATGGAGCGTCGATCCCGCAGACCTTCTGGACGCTGTTCGGTCCGCCTTTCGTCGGGGACTACCGCCGCGCCTCCGTCGTCCACGACTATTTCTGCGAGGTCAGGACGCGCCCGGCCCATGAAGTCCATCGGATGTTCTACGATGCCTGCCGCGCCGGCGGCGTCTCCTACGTCCGGGCGAAATCGATGTATGCCGCCGTTACGGCCTTCGGGCCGAACTGGACCCACGATGAGGCCGTCGTGTCCAGCTTCGGCTTCGACGCCCTCGCAAAGAGCCGGGGCGTCGCGCTCGAGACCCACATGGCCATGGACGACTTCATGGAGTTGAAGAACGACATCGAGATGACCGATCCATCCCTCGACGAGATCGACGCCAGGATCGCCCGCGGCCTGCAGGTCACGCCCGCGATCCCGCTCGAACGCGTCCCGCAGATGTAGCCTCAGGCGAGTGACGGATCGTTCTGGTTGGGCGCACCCGACGGAGCTTCCGGTCGCCGGATCGCGTCCATCGCCTGAAGCACCAGCGGATGCAGGCCTTCGGTCCGGCCACCATCCACCCGCTCGAACAGCTGGGTGCGCATGCGCGGCTCCCAGAACTTGTTGATGTGATCGGCGACACCCTTGGAGCGGGCGCCCTCCTTGGCCGATTCGAAAAACTTGGCGATCTGGTTCGCCATGTGGACCAGCTTGTCACGTTCCATGGACGGCTCTCCCCTGCGGCCGGTCCTGCTCCCGGCCCCCTTTTTCGTCTGTCGCCGCATCGCCACGGTCGGTTCCGGCGATGCGCTGCGGATGGGTGAAAATCTCGAACTCCTCGCCGCGCACCACGGCGACGAGGGTGATCCCCGCCGCCTCGGCCTCGCTGATCGCCAGCGCCGTCGGTGCCGACACCGCGGCGATCAGCCCGCATCCCATCCGCGCCGCCTTCTGGATCAGCTCCACCGACACCCGGCTGGTGATGGTGAGGAACCCCTTGCCCGGATCGATGCCGGCGCGAGCGAGATGCCCGGCCACCTTGTCGAGCGCATTGTGCCGGCCGACGTCCTCGCGGGTCACGACGGGGCTCCCGCCGGTCCCCTCGCCCACCCGATGAAACGCCGCCGCATGGACGGCGCGGGTCAGCCGGCTCAGATCCTGCTCCCGCGCCATGGCGGCCACCGCCTCGGTGATCGCCTGCGGCGCGATCGACGCCACTGCGGCACCAGCCGCGACCCGCGGCAGTGCCGGCGCCGCAAGTTCCAGCGATTCCACCCCGCACAACCCACAGCCCACCGGCCCGGTCATCTGCCGCCGGCGCGCCACATAGCTGCCGGCCCGCTCTTCCACCAGACGGATCTGGCAGTCGATGCCGGCCTCGGTCTCGACGATCTCCAGGTGCTCGATCTCGTCGATCCGTTCGACGATCCGCTCGTTGAGGACGAGGCCGATCGCCATCTCCTCCAGATCGGCCGGCGTCGCCATCATCACCGCATGGGTCGAGCCACCGATCGAGATCGCGACCGCGACTTCGGCCGGCACCTGCCGCTGCGAACGGCAGAAAGCCCCGTCCCTGAAAACGAGGCTCGCGACGTGCCGGGCGGTTTCGTCGACCATCGTCGTCCGCTCTGCCAGTCCCTACTCCGCCGCTTCGGCCGGCGCGATCCGCCGGCTTTCCATCGTCAGTTCGCGGTAGTCCTCCTGCCACTCGGTCGGGCCGTTGGAGGGCGAGATCTGCACCGCCGTCACCTTGTATTCGGGGCAGTTGGTCGCCCAGTCGGAGAAGTCGGTGGTGATGACGTTCACCTGCGTCATCGGGTGGTGGAAGGTCGTGTAGACGACGCCGGGAGCGACGCGGTCGGTGACCTTCGCCATGATTGCCGTAGAGCCCGAGCGGCTTTCAAGCTTCACCCAGTCGCCGTCGCGCACGCCCCGCTGCTCGGCATCATGCGGGTGGATCTCCAGAAGATCCTGGTCGTGCCAGACGACGTTGCCGGTCCGCCGCGTCTGGGCACCGACATTGTACTGCGAGAGGATGCGGCCCGTCGTGAGCAGCAGCGGGAAGCGCGGCCCCGTCCGCTCGTCCGTCGCGACGTATTCCGTCATGATGAACTTGCCCTTGCCGCGCATGAAGCCGTCGACATGCATGATCGGCGAGCCTTCCGGATGCGCCTCGTTGCAGGGCCACTGCACCGAGCCCTTCTCGTCGAGCAGCTCGTAGGTGACGTTGGCGAAGGACGGCGTCATCGCCGAGATCTCGGCCATGATCTCGGAGGGATGGGAATAGTTCATGTCCATGCCGATCGCCTGGGCGAGCAGCTGGGTGACCTGCCAGTCCTCGTAGCCGTTCTTCGGCGCCATCACCTTGCGCACGCGGTTGATCCGCCGTTCGGCATTGGTGAAGGTGCCGTTCTTTTCCAGGAAGCTCGAGCCGGGCAGGAAGACCGTGGCGTAGTTCGCCGTCTCGTTCAGGAAGAGGTCGTGGACGATGAGAAGTTCGAGCGCCGCGAGCCCTGCCGAAACGTGCTTGGTGTCCGGGTCGGACTGCAGGATGTCCTCGCCCTGGCAGTAGAGGCCCTTGAAGGTCCCCTCGACCGCCGCGTCGAACATGTTCGGGATCCGCAGCCCCGGCTCCTTGTCGATCTTGACGCCCCAAAGGTCCTCGAAGGTCTCGCGCACGGCGTCCATCGAAATGTGGCGATAGCCCGGCAGCTCATGGGGGAAGGAGCCCATGTCGCAGGAGCCTTGGACGTTGTTCTGGCCGCGCAGCGGATTCACGCCGACGCCCTTGCGGCCGATGTTGCCGGTCGCCATGGCGAGGTTGGCGATGGCGATGACCGAGGTCGAGCCCTGGCTGTGCTCTGTGACGCCGAGGCCGTAATAGATCGCCCCGTTGCCGCCGGTCGCATAGAGCCGCGCCGCCTTGCGCACATCGGCCGCCGGGACCCCGGTGACGCTTTCGACCGCTTCCGGCGAATGCCGCTCCTCGGCGACGAAGGCGGCCCATTCCTGGAACTCGTCCCAGTCGCAGCGCTCGCGCACGAAGCTCTCGTTCACAAGGCCTTCGGTGACGATGACATGAGCGAGCGCCGTCAACATCGCGACGTTGGTGCCGGGCTTCAGCGGCAGGTGATGGTCGGCCTTCACATGCGGCGTCTTGACCAGATCGATGCGGCGCGGATCGATGACGATCAGCTTGGCACCCGGCTCGCCCGGCTTGCCGCGCAGCCGCTTCTTCATGCGCGAGGCGAAGACCGGATGACCGTCGGTCGGGTTCGCGCCGATGACGAGGATGACGTCAGTATCCTCGACCGAGTCGAAATCCTGGGTTCCCGCCGACGTGCCGAAGGTCGAGTTGAGGCCGTAGCCCGTCGGCGAGTGGCAGACGCGGGCGCAGGTGTCGATGTTGTTGTTGCCGAAACCAGCCCGCACCAGCTTCTGGACGAGGTAGACTTCTTCGTTCGTGCAGCGCGACGACGAGATGCCGCCCATCGCGCCCTTGCCGTATTTCGCCTGGATGTCCTTGATCTTCGCGGCGGTGAAGGACAGCGCCTCCTCCCAGGAGACTTCGCGCCACGGCAGCGTGTAGTGGTCGCGGATCATCGGGTTGAGAACGCGGTCCTTGTGGGTCGCATAGCCGAGCGCGAAGCGGCCCTTGACGCAGCTATGGCCGCGATTGGCCTTGCCGTCCTTGTAGGGCACCATGCGTACCAGCTCTTCGCCGCGCATCTCAGCCTTGAACGAGCAGCCGACGCCGCAATAGGCGCAGGTGGTGACGACGGAATGCTCCGGCGTGCCGATCTCGATGACCGACTTCTCTTCCAGCGTCGCGGTCGGGCAGGCCTGGACGCAGGCGCCGCAGGAGACGCAGTCGGAGGAGAAGAAGTCGTCGAAGCTCGTACCGGCGGAGATGATCGAATCGAAGCCGCGGCCCGCCACCGTCAGCGCGAAGGTTCCCTGCACCTCGTTGCAGGCCCTGACGCAGCGCGAACAGACGATGCATTTCGACGGGTCGAACTGGAAGTAGGGGTTCGAGACGTCCTTCTCCTTGCCGAGATGATTCTCGCCCTCATAGCCGTAGCGCACGTCGCGCAGGCCGACGGCGCCGGCCATGTCCTGCAATTCGCAGTCGCCGTTGGCGGCGCAGGTGAGGCAGTCGAGCGGATGGTCGGAGATGTAGAGCTCCATCACCCCCTTGCGGATCTTCTTCAGCCGCTCGGTCTGGGTGGAGACCTTCATGCCCGCCGCCACCGGCGTCGTACAGGAGGCCGGCGTGCCGTTCCGCCCCTCGATCTCGACGACGCAGAGCCGGCAGGAGCCGAAGGCGTCCATCATGTCGGTGGCACAGAGCTTCGGCACCTGGACGCCGACATCCATCGCCGCCCGCATCAGCGACGTGCCCTCGGGCACCGTGATCTCCTGCCCGTCGATCGTCAGGGTAACGGTCTTCTCGGCCCTCGAGGCGGGCGTGCCGTAGTCGATTTCGCGAATGAGGCTCATGGGTTTTTCCTCCCTGACGGGCATTCGATTGATACGTCAGATGCGCCAGTGTCGTGGTCTGGTCACTCGTCCGAATTCGGCTTCATTCGCCGAGGTCTTTTGTCGCCAGCGACACGAGATAGTCGTCGATGGAAACGTTCATCTCGCTCGCACGCTTGTCGATGCGGAAGAGCAACTCGCTCGGTAGACGCAGGCCGTACATGCTGTAATCGCTGGGTCGACTGATCTTCATCGGCTTGAAGCCGGCCAGGTCGTATTCCGAAAGGTCTGCCTCATCGACGAAGCGCTCGGCCTCCTCGTCGGTCGCAAATTGCGGCATCGGCTTAAGCGTGGTCTTGCTCATAGAACCGTACCTCCTTCGAATGCATGTACCGGGCGCTGAGCGGTCGGGCCAGAAACCTCTCGCCGCGCTGGCGAACCGTGAAGACGACCAATATAGGCCGCCCCGCCCCGTTTCGCCCGATCGCCCGATCGCCCTGAAACGCTGCTCCTGCGTCGAATGCGACGGGTCCTCCACGATCAAGGGAAGTGCCCGCAGAGCATATTCGATCTCATCGACTGAAACGCCGTGCTTGCCGCATTTGTCGCGATTGCCTTGATCCCATTCGATTTCGTCGAAGATGGCCGGCATGAACGAAGCGCCTACTCCGCCGCCACCCTCATTGGCTCCCCGTGAAAATCCTCCGGAAAGTGCCGGATCGCGCTCATCACCGGATAGGGCGTGAAGCCGCCCAATGCGCAGAGCGAGCCGAACTTCATGGTGTTGCAGAGGTCCTCGATCAGCGCGAGGTTCTCCGCCGGCTTGTCGCCGTCGATGATCTTCTTCATCGTTTCATAGCCGCGCACCGCGCCAATCCGGCAGGGGGTACACTTGCCGCAGCTCTCGATCGCGCAGAACTCGAAGGCGAAGCGTGCCTGGGCCAGCATGTCGACCGTGTCGTCGAAGACGACGATGCCGGCATGGCCGATCAGCCCGTCCTTGGCGGCGAAGGCCTCGTAGTCGAAGGGCGTATCGAACAGCGATACCGGGAAGTATGCGCCCAGCGGCCCGCCCACCTGCACCGCCCGCACCGGCCGGCCCGAGGCCGTGCCGCCGGCGACCTCGTTGACGATTTCGCCGAGCGTCATGCCGAAGGGGGCTTCGAACATGCCGCCATGCTTGACGTTGCCGCCGAGCTGGATCGGGATGGTGCCGCGGGAGCGACCCATGCCGAGCTCTTTGTAGCCTTCCGCGCCCGCTGCCAGGATCTCCGGCGTCGAGGCCAGCGAGATGACGTTGTTGATCACCGTCGGCATGCCGAACAGGCCCTGGAGCGCCGGCAGCGGCGGCTTGAAGCGGACCTGCCCGCGCTTGCCTTCGAGACTGTCGAGCAGCGAGGTCTCCTCGCCGCAGACATAGGCCCCTGCCCCGACCCGCACCTCGATGTCGAAGACGTTCGACGAACCGAGCACGGAGGAGCCGAGCACGCCCGCCTCGTGCGCCCGGCTGATCGCCTCGCGCATCACGTCGATGGCGACGGGATATTCGGAGCGCAGATAGATGTAGCCCTTGGTCGCGCCGGTGGCGACGCCGGCGATCGCCATGCCCTCGATCAGGCAGAACGGATCGCCCTCCATGATCATCCGGTCGGCGAACGTCCCGGAATCGCCCTCGTCGGCATTGGCGACGATGTATTTGCGCGCGCCCTTCGCCTCGGCGACGGTCTTCCACTTGATGCCGGTCGGAAAGCCCGCCCCGCCCCGCCCTCGCAGGCCGGACTGGGTGACTTCGGCGACGATCGCCTCGGCGCCGATGCCGATCGCCCGTTCCAGTCCCTTCAGGCCGCCATGGGCCCGATAGTCGTCGAGCGACAAGGGATCGATGATGCCGCAGCGCTTGAAGGTGTGGCGCGTCTGGCGGGCGAAGAACGGATGCTCCTCGACCTTCCCGATCCGCCTCGGATGCCCGGCTCCCGACAGAATGCCGGCATCAACCAGCGCGTCCGCCTCACCCGGCTCGATCGGACCATAGGCGATGCGCCCGTCCGGCGTCTCGACCTCGATCATCGGCTCGAGCCACGCCATGCCGCGCGAACCGTTGCGGACGATCTCCAGGGACAGGCCGCGATCGGCGTTGAGCCGGGCGAATTCCTCGGCGATCTGGTCGGCGCCGCAGGCGACGGCGAAGGAATCCAGCGGAACGTAGAGCTTCGTCACAGCCGCGCCTCCTCGACAAGCGCGCCGATCTTGGCCTCGTTCAGCCGCCCGACGATCCGCCGGTCGAGCATGGCGGAAGGTGCCGCAGCGCAAAGTCCGAGGCAGTAGACTGCCTCGAGCGTCACCTGGCCGTCCTCGGTGGTCTCGCCGAACTTCACGCCCAGCGCTCTTTCGAATGCACCCGCCATCGCGTCGCTGCCGGCCGCCTGGCAGGCCTCCGCCCGGCAGACTTTCAGGACATGACGGCCGCGCGGCTCCTTGTGGAAGTCGTGATAGAAGGTGACGACCCCATAGACCTCGGCGCGCGTCAGGTTCAGCGCGGCCGCGATCTGACGCACCGCCGCTTCCGGCACATGGCCGTACCGCTCCTGGATGCCGTGCAGAATGGGCAGCATGGGCCCTTCGAGTCCGGCATGGTCGGCGATGATCTCGGCGACTTCGCCTTCGTCGTACTGCGCCTGAGAAACCAAGCGTTTACCTCCCGCACCTGGTTTTGAATCCTTCCAGGAACGGAACACCCAGAACGCGCAGGAATCAATGCGGCAATCCCCGTATGTCGATAGAGAATTTCTATCGTACCGCAGCCGGACCGTGGCTTTTCCGGCACCAACGGAGATTGCCCAGCCCGCGTCCGTCAGCGCAAGGCGAACCACCCACCGCTGATCGGACGGTGCGTCAGACCGGCCCGATCAGCCGCGATTCCTCCCAGAACGCAGCGACGATCGGCGGCCTCAGCTCTCGCCTCGCGGTGACGAGACCAATCCTGTAACCGACATCCGGCCCTGTGATCGGGATCGCCACCAGCGGATCGGCAAGGCCGAGCACCGCCGCCGACCGGTAGGGCATCACGGTGGCGATTCCGGCGAGCCGCGTCTGCGACAGGAGCGCCACCATGGAATTGGATTCCGTCACGGCCCGGAACGGCCGACCGCCGGCACCGAGATGGCGATTGAGGATCTGGCGATTGCGCATCGTCGAGCTGAGGAGACCGAGCCTGAGCGTCGCGACCTCCTCCCAGGTCACCTCCTCGCGATCGTGGAAGTCGCTGCCCTTTCGAGTGACCAGGCAATAGTGTTCGTCGTAAAGGACGTGGCTGTCGAGCTTCTTCAGCCTTTCGTCGTCGACATAGGTGAGGCCGACGTCGATCTCGAAATTGGCGATCGCCGACAGGATTTCTGTCGCGGTCTGCGAGGTGATCTCAAAGGTCACGTTCTCGTATTTTTCATGGAAGGGCGCCGTCAGCTTGGCAACCACCGCAAGGCTCGTCGGGATTGCTCCGATCCGCAGATGCCCCGACAGGCCACGTTTGACGGTTTTGACCTCCTCGCGCATCGTCCTGACGTCGTCGGTGATCCGCCGCGCCCAGGCGAGCGCCCGCTCGCCCTCCTCCGTCAGCCCGCGATAGCGCGAGCCGCGATTGACCAGCGTCGTGCCCAGCCGCTCCTCCAGCTGGCGGATGCCCGCCGAAAGCGTCGGCTGGGTGATGCCGAGCCGATCGGCCGCCCGTCCGAAATGCTTTTCGCCCGAAAGCGCGATCAGATATTCCAGCTTGTCGATCATTCCGACTTTCCACGAACGGACCGTGCCGGCGCGTCGGCCAAAAAGGCCGGCGTCCGTGCGATCCGAATTCGGCGCGCCACCCGCCATCCATCCGACCATTTGCCGGCGCTATCGGCAAGACGCGCGGGCGTTTTGCAGCCTCTCGCGCGATCAGGCCAGTTCCCGCCCTGCCCTTCGACGCCTCTTGCGCGGCGGGATCGATTCCGATCTTGGAGCCGATGCTGTAGGGCTTCGAACCCTCCTCCCCCCGTGCGCTTCAGAACCGGACCTTTCGATGCCCCACGACGATCTTTCCCAACTCGGCCGCGCCGCACGCCCCGCCGCCACGCCGGACGAAGCCGTCCTAGAAACCGTCCCCTACGCCCGCGGCGCCGGTACCCCCGCGATCGTCCGCTTCACCTGCCCGGAATTCACCTCGCTCTGCCCGGTCACCGGCCAGCCGGACTTCGCCCACATCGTCATCGACTACGCGCCCGACGCCCGGCTGGTCGAATCGAAGTCGCTGAAACTCTTCCTGACCAGCTTCCGCAATCACGGCGCCTTCCACGAGGACTGCACCGTCATGATCGCCCGCCGTATCGTCAAAGCGACGAAGCCGCTGTGGCTGCGGATCGGCGGCTACTGGTATCCGCGCGGCGGCATCCCGATCGACGTCTTCTGGCAGACCGGCCCGGTACCCGAGGGCGTCTACCTGCCGGACCAGGGCGTCCCGCCCTATCGTGGCCGGGGATAGCGAGCGGCAAGCGCCGCTTATTGATCATTGCCGGCCTGCCGCCGTAAATGCCGGCCAGCCTCATTGCTCTCGAGCCAACCCCGCGCCAGCGCAGCCTCACCGACAGGACCGACCATGACCGATCATGATCTCACTCTCGATTCCATCGAAGACGCGATCGCTGCCATCGCCGAAGGTGAACTCGTCGTCGTCGTCGACGACACCGATCGCGAGAACGAGGGCGACCTGATCATGGCCGCGTCCAAGGCGACGGCGGAGAAGATGGCCTTCATGATCCGCCACACCAGCGGCATCATCTGCGTTCCGATGACCGGCCAGCGCGCCGAGACGCTCAATCTGCCGCCGATGGTCGCCAACAATCTCGATCCGATGCGCACCGCCTTCACCGTCTCGGTCGACTATAAGGTCGGCATGACCACGGGCATCGCCGCCGAGGAACGCGCCAACACTTGCCGTGCTCTCGCCAACACCAACTGCGCTCCCAGCGACTTCCTGCGCCCCGGCCACATCTTCCCGCTGATCGGCCGCGAAGGCGGCGTCCTCACCCGCTCCGGCCACACCGAGGCCGGAATCGATCTCGCCCGCCTCGCCGGCCTCGAGCCCGCCGGCGTCCTCGCCGAGGTCGTCAACGACGACGGCACCGTCAAGCGCCTGCCGGAGCTTGTCCCCTTCGCCCGCGAGCACGGGCTGAAGATCATTTCGATCGAAGACCTCATCTCCTATCGCATCCGCCGGGAGTCCTTCGTCACCTGCGTTCGCGAGGAGGACTTTTCCCTCGCCGGTCTGCCGGGCAAGATCCGCATCTATGAGACGCCCTTCGACGACATCCAGCACGTCGTCTTCGTCCATGGCGAGGTCCGCGGACGCAACCAGGTTCCGACCCGCATCCATCGCGAGCAGCCGGTTCTCGACATGCTGTCGCTGGTCGGCGGCGGACGAAGCTGGGTCGACGTCGCGGTTGAGAAGATCAAGGCGAGCGGCCAGGGCGTCGTGATGCTGTTGCGCTCGCCGCAGATCGACGACCTCGAGGCGAGGCCGGCTGCAGGAGACGAACCGGTTGCCGACGGCGAACGGCATCTCAGCGCCCGGATCCGCCGCCAGCGCTGGCGGGAAGTAGGCATCGGCGCGCAGATCCTGCGCGATCTCGGCGTCTCCTCGATCGCCGTCCTCGCCACCCACGAGCGCGCCTATGTCGGCCTGACCGGCTTCGGCATCGAGGTGTGCGAGACCATTCTCGTCAAGGAATGACGGTTCGGTTCAGACGCTCGGTTGGCGTTGCCCCGAAGCTCCGGCGGACCGGCGGGAGCGGAATGCCCGTCTCGGCCCATGCCAACTGAAACCTCGCGGCAAGGCCGCTGAGGCATCCACCCGCTGGGTATCGGCACGGATGGGCCCCGCAGACGCGCATCGGCGGCTGTCGGTTCGCTCCGGCAGGCTGCACTTGCTGTTCTCGCGCCGTTCTCGGCCACGGCCATGTCCCGGGGGCTTCCGGATTCCGACGCCGCTCTTGCGGCGCCGCCTTACGCGCCAGCAGGCTGCAGATCGCCGTGGAGCGAGGCCGGATTCCCCTCCGTAAGATCACAATATCCCGCTTGCCCGATGAGGGCAGAATTTTTTCCCTCCAAGATTGTATCATCAAATCCCCATGGAGCGGTGCTGCTACGCCGGTGTGATCGCTGTGCCGCATCGCAACATCCGCGAACGGCTCGCCATCACCTCAAGCCTCTGGAAACCCGGGTCGACGAGCGAAGATCTCGCCGACGCGCAGCAGCTGCGCCTTCGGCCGGCTCGACGTCCACCCGCATTTTTCTGCAATCACGGCGCGCCGCATTTCCTGGGGTCAAGGCCAGCAGTAGTCCTCGAAATCTCCCGCGACGCCGCAAAAGGCGAGTATCGATATGAGATCTGACGCGAGGACATGAGCCAAAATCGGACAGTGCTCGTGCCGAAATGAAACATAAACCGGCGAATCGCGCTTTTTCCTGGCTGAATCCCGATAATGTATTGATCTTTCTTTACAGACCTTTAATGCTTCCCTTGCGCAACATCGAACACGGAGGCGTTTATTCTCATGCGCAAAGTGCTGCTCACGCTGATCGCCGCTGCCGGCGCAGTCTCCTTCGCGGGGACCGCCGATGCCAAGTGGTACAAGAAAGAAGTCGATGAACGGGGCGCCAAGTGCTACCTCGTCGAATACGTCCCTTCCCTCTACAAGTACAACACCCGCGGCAAGCTGGTTCAGCACTCGGGTACGTCGTGGGAAGGCGACATCACCGACGGTGCAACCATCTATCACCGCCGCAACCCGGCTGTGTACATTACGACCAAGAAGCTCGTCGAACAGGACCACTACACCCTGGTCCCCTGCTAAGCAGCTGAATCGGGCGGGGGAGGATGAACCGTTTTCCCCCGCTCTTCACGATGACACGGCCACAGGTCATGATGCCCGACGGCCCGGGGAACAAGGGTGCCGAATTCGGCGCCGGCGCCCGCTGCCAGAAAGTACCGGGCAGAGTTTCGATTGCGGCGTCCTGCCCTCGGTAATTTCGGACACCTCGGCAGCCGGACATGAAACGCGATCGTCGATTTCGCTCGGCGGGTCTCAGCCGGGCAGGATCAGGCGGCCGGGCTGAAGCAACCGTCAATCCGCATGGGAGGAAACCCGCGATGCTGCTGCAGACCGTCTTTCTCGCCGGAGCCATCGCCATCCCATTCTCCGACTCGCCGGCGCAGGACCCAGCTCCGCCGCCCGGCGACCTGCCGCGCTTCGAGACCGCCTTCGAGTTTGCCGAGATTTCGGGCGGCTACCGGCTCAATGCGATCGTCATCGATCTCGCAACGGGCAAGCGAGGTTCGACCCCCATCGGCGACTGCCGGACGATCAACCTCGATTCCTTCTCGGAAGGACCGTTCGGAACGCCGGTCGTCTGCAATGGGGTCAACTACAGCTTCGACGTCCGCAAGGGCCAGATCGTCGTCGACGCAGCGCCGGGGCGCAAGCCTCCGAAGGTCGTGCAGACCCTTCGGCCCGGCCACGTCCTGGTCGACGGCACGCCGCTGCTCATAGAAGATCCGGCGAAATAGGCATTCCAGGCACGCCCTCATAGGGCCTGCGATAGCGCACCTCGCCGTCGATCCGCGGATGCTCCGGAGCGATGCGGTTGGGCGGCGCGGCGCCGAGCGGCAGCCGGGCGAGCCTCGCGTCGTCATCTGCCGGCGCAACGCTTGTCTCGATCTCGACGGGAGGCGCCGCAGGCTGCCCGGACATCGCCGGGGCGAACGCATCGGACATCGGGATGACCGGGTCGCTCGCCAGCGGCATCAGGAATGCCTCGCCGATCAACGCGTCCCTCAATGCGGAAGCGGCGTTCGGCGCCGGCGGCCCGTCCTCGCCCTCTCGAACTCGTCGAACCTCGCCTGCCCCGTCTTCCGCCGCGCCGTCCTCGTCCGCCTGCGGTTCGGGCGGTGCGACGAAGCCCTCGTAGGACAGCGCGCCAAGAACGTAGGGTGGGACGTAAAAGGCGGCGTTGGTCTCGGTGATCGGGCGCACGATGAGGACGGGGCCCGTCTCGCAGGCCTCGGCGGTCGGCTCCCCGCCGACGCTCAAGGTGACGTAGCAGGTCGTCGGCCGGGCGGCACAGCCGGCCGTGCCCAGCGCCGCAGCGATCGATATCCCGACGAAGAGTGAACGCGCCGCCATCGAGGGCCTCCTGACGGCGACTTTCCAGCTTTATGGTTAACCTTGGGTTAAGCGACGAGCGATACCGCGCCTCGGCTGCGTGGACGGCGGCCCCGGCTCAGCTTGCCAGTTCGAGCCGCGCGACGGTCCGCCGCACCGCCTCGATGAACATGCGCAGCGCCGGTGAGGGATCGCCCTCCCCCCGCAGGGTGAGGCCGACCGGGCCGAGGGTCTCGCGCATGGCGATCGGCAGTTCGACCAGCATGCCTTCGGCGACGTCGAGCGCCACCACGCCGGAGGAGATCACCCACACCGCGTCGGTCTTGCGCACATAGGCGCGGCCGAAGGTCTCCGCGACGGTTTCGATGCGGTGGCCGACCCGGCGGATCCCCTGGGCGATGAAGAACTGCTCGGCCAAAGTCCGGATCGCCGCGTCGCGGTTCGGAAAGACGATCGGATAGTCGGCGATGGCAGCGACGTCGCTGCGCCCGACCAGCGGGTGGCCCGGCCGCACCACCAGCGAGATCCGCTCGGAATACAATTGCGAGAAGCTGTGGCCCTCCATCACCTCGGGATTTCCAAGCCGGCCGATGACGAGGTCGACGGCGCCGCTTGCAAGCTCCGAGAGAAGATAACCATTCGGTCCAGTTACGATTGCGAGCCCAACTTCCGGTGCGACGCGGCCCATCTCCACCGCCGAGTCTGGAACGATGCGCGCGGCGACCGACGGCAAGGCGCCGATCGAGAGGCGCAGTCCTCCGGCCGCAAGCGTCTCGGAAACCCCCTCGATCCCTTGCCGCAGCGCCGCCAGGCTGGAACTTGCATAGGCGTGAAACATCTGGCCGACAGGCGTCAGGGAGACCCCGCTGCGATTGCGTTCCATCAGCCGCGCGCCGAGTACCGATTCCAGTTCCGCCAGCGTCTTGGAAACCGCCGGCTGGGAGACATGCATCAGTTCCGCGGCCCTTCCGACACTGGCGCTGCGTGCAACTTCGACGAATGTACGCAAATGGCGAATCTTGATTCTGCGATCAATTTCCATAACTCTACAGTCATGTTATTCGGGCGTCTAATTCATTTTACATGACTTTTCCGCACTTTCATATTGCCGGCCCGGAGGAGATTGGAACAGCATGTCTCAACGATCAGAGGATCGCTACGCAGAAGGGCTGGCGACGCGCCGTGCCGTACTGGGCGACGCCCATGTCGACCGCGCCCTGGCAGCAACGACGCCTATCGACCGAGACTTCCAGACTTTCATCACCGAAGGGGCCTGGGGGACGGTCTGGTCGCGGCCGCATTTCAGCCATCGCGAACGGTCCATCGTGACGATCGCGCTGCTCGCCGGGCTCGGCCAGCACGAGGAATTCGCGATGCATCTTCGGGCGACGGTCAACACCGGCGCCAGCCGCGAGGACGTGGTCGAGGCGCTGATGCACGTCGCGGTCTATGCTGGCGTTCCGGCCGCCAACCACGCGCTGAAGATCGCCAAGCGGGTCTTCGGCGAAATGGACGAGGAAAGCCAGGGAGGCGTTCGATGAGCGGAGGATCCTTCTATCAAAGGGACCGGCGCTGGCATCCGCCGGCCTATGATCCGGGCTACAAGACCAGCATCACGCGCTCGCCCCAGAAGCCGCTGATCGCGCTCGACAATACCCTCTCCGAAATGACCGGCCCGGTGTTCGGCCACGAGACCCTCGGGCCCCTCGACGACGACATGATCCGGAACTTCGCCAAGGACGGCGAACCGATCGGCCAACGCATCATCGTCCACGGCCGTGTCCTCGACGAGGATGCCCGCCCGGTGCCCGGCGCCCTCATCGAGGTCTGGCAGGCCAATGCCGGCGGCCGCTACCGTCACAAAAAGGAGACCTATCTCGCGCCGCTCGATCCGAATTTCGGCGGCTGCGGCCGGACGATCTCCGGGCCCGACGGCTCCTACCGATTCCGCACCATCAAGCCCGGCCCCTATCCCTGGCCGAACGGGCCCAACGACTGGCGACCGGCGCATATCCACTTCTCGATCTTCGGCCATGGCTTCGCCCAGCGGCTGATCACCCAGATGTATTTCGAGGGCGACCCGTTGATCTGGCTGTGTCCGATTGTCGCGACCATTCCCGACAAGGCGGCCATCGAGCGGCTGATCGCGCCGCTCGACATGGCCAACACCGTGCCGATGGACGCCAGGGCCTACAAGTTCGACATCGTCCTGCGCGGCCGCCGCTCGACGCTGTTCGAGAACCGGATGGAGGGCAATTGATGGTCCAGTCTCTCGACCGTCTGAAGGAAAGCCCCTCCCAGACCGCCGGTCCCTACGTCCATATCGGCTGCACGCCCAATTTCTCCGGCATCGAGGGGGTTTTCCCGGATGATCTCGGCCGGACGATGCTGAAACCCGAGACGAAGGGCGAACGGATCCGTGTCGTCGGCCGGGTGTTCGACGGCGTCGGCACGCCGCTGAAGGACGCCCTCGTCGAGATCTGGCAGGCCGACGCCGACGGGCTCTACCCTTCGCCGCAGGAAACCCGCGGCAAGGCCGATCCGGCCTTCACCGGCTTCGGCCGCTCCGCCGGCGACATGGCAAGCGGCGAGTTCGTCTTCGACACGATCAAGCCAGGCCCTGTGCCGTTCAAGGACGGGCGCCCCCAGGCGCCCCACATCACGCTCTGGATCGTCGCGCGCGGCATCAATCTCGGCCTCCACACGCGGCTTTACTTCGGCGACGAAGAAGCTGCCAATGCCAGCGACCCGATCCTCTCCCGGATCGAGCACCGCTCGCGCGTGGCGACCCTGATCGCCCCGAAGACGATGGAGGACGGCATGGCGACCTATCGCCACGACATCTTCCTGCAGGGCGAGAATGAGACGATCTTCTTCGACATCTGACCGGCAGCCGCGTCGGCGAGCGGCACGCCGACCACGGGCCGTCTGGCCTCAGCGAAACGACGACCCGAGGGGCTGACATGAACGAGATTCCGCTGCAGTCTGCCAATCGCACGCAGGTCGTCGTCGTCGGTGGCGGACCCGCGGGCCTGCTTTTGGCGCTTCTTCTCCACCGGGCCGGGATCGAGTGCGTCGTCCTCGAACGACGGACCCGCGACTACGTTCTGTCGCGCATCAGGGCCGGTGTCCTCGAACAAGGAACGACGGACCTCCTGCGCTCGGCCGGCGTCGGCGCACGGATGGACCGGGAGGGCCTCGTCCACGAGGGCCTCGACATCGCCTGGCGCGGCGAGACCCTGCACATCGACCTGCGGGAACTCTCGGGCGGCAAGACGGTGATGGTCTATGGCCAGACCGAAGTGACCCACGATCTCTACGACGCGCTGGACGAAGCGGGCGTTCCGGTCCTGCACGAGGCCGAGGATGTCCGCCTCCACGACGTCGAGGGCGACGCGCCCTTCGTCACCTTCCGCACGATGGCGACCGGCGAACGGCGGATCGAATGCGATTTCGTCGCCGGCTGCGACGGCTTCCACGGCGTCTGCCGCGCCACCATTCCGGCGGAGAAGCTCGAGACCTTCGAGCGGGTCTATCCGTTCGGCTGGCTCGGCGTCCTGGTGCGCAAGCCGCCGATCCAGGAGGAGCTCGTCTACGCCCATCACAGCCGCGGCTTCGCCCTCTGCTCCCTGCGCAATCCGCAGCTGTCGCGCTACTACGTCCAGTGCAGCCTAGAGGATCGCGTCGAGGACTGGTCGGACGAGCGGTTCTTCGACGAACTCGCCATCCGGCTGCCCGACCGCATCGCCGCGAACCTCCAGCGCGGGCCGTCGATCGAGAAGTCGATCGCGCCGCTCCGATCCTTCGTCGCCGAGCCGATGCGCCACGGCCGGCTCTTCCTTGCCGGCGATGCGGCCCACATCGTCCCGCCCACCGGCGCCAAGGGGCTCAATCTGGCGGTTTCCGACGTTCATTATCTGTCGCGGGCGCTGATCGCCCACTATCACGAGCGCGACGACGGCTTCCTCGACAGCTATTCCACCGATGCCCTCGCCCGGGTCTGGAAGGCCGAGCGCTTCTCCTGGTGGTTCACCTCGATGATCCACCGCTTCGAGGACGACGGCAGTTTCGGCCAGCGCATCCAGGAGGCGGAGTTCGACTTTCTTGCGAGCTCCAAGGCAGCCCAGACGGCACTGGCGGAAAACTACGTCGGCCTGCCGTTCTGAGGCGAGCGCCCATGCGGCCACGGACATGAGCGCCGCCGAAAGGCCCTTCGGCCGTCAGCGCTCCTCGGGATCGTAAGCGAGCGCCGAGACCGGGACGATCTCGATCCCGCGCTGTTCCGCTGCCGGGATCCAGGCGGCGATCGCGGCGATCGACTGGTCGAATGCCGAGGCGACGCCGATCGCCGAGCCTTGCGCCCGCGCGACCTTCTCCAGCATGTCGAGCTGCTTGGTGACGGCGGCCGGATCCTGGCTCTCGTCGAGCAGCACGTTCGCCGCCGCCGTGGGAACACCGGCGGTGAGCGCCGTGTCCTTGCCGAGCGAGCGGGCCGACGAGCCGTCGTCGAGATACATCAGGCCGCGGCGGCCGAGTTCGGCGATGAACGGATCCATCGCCGATGGCTCGCCGGTGAAGCGCGCCCCCATGTAGTTCATCACGCCGACATAGTTGGTGATCTTGCCGAGCGAAGCGTAGAGGGCCGCGAAGTCTCCTGCCGCCGCCTCAGCGACGGTCAGCGTGTTCTCGCCCGGATCGACGGTCGGATAGCCGACGGGTTCGAGCGGCGCCTGCAGGAGGAGTTCGTGGCCGCCGCGCCGCGCCGCCTGCATCCAGCGATCGAGGCTGTTGCCTGCCGGAGAAAAGCCGAGCGTGACGCCGGCTGGAAACTTCTCGACGGCTTCCATGCTGCCGGTCTGGCTGATGCCGAGCCCGCCGACGACGATGGCGATGCGCGTCGCGGGCTTGCCGCTCGAAGCGCCACGATAGACGTCGAACGGCCGCCGCCCGTCGGCCGCTCGTACGGGCAGTGGGCCGAACTGGCTGTCTTCGACGAGGGCCGGATCCGGCATGTGCGCCATCATCGGCGACTGGCGATAATCGTTCGCGTCCTCAACGCGGAAGACGACATGCCCGGTGCGAGCGTCGGGGCTGATGATCGTCGGACCGGAAGGCTTCGGCAGAGGTTTGGCGACGACCGGGACCGTCGCCTCGCTCGATGCCGTCGCTGGCTCACTGGCGGCGGGCCGGGCCAATAAGTCGACGTCGCGCCGCGCCCCATGGCCGTGAAGGGCCACCTCGGTCGACCCCCACACGATCGCCACAGCACCCGCGACGACGAGGAGAGAGCCCGCCGAGGGCAGCCGCGGGATCTTGCGCCGCTGACGTCGGTCGAGCCCCAGGGGCCGATAGAGTTCACCTTCGATGGACATGCCGCAACGAGTAGCGCTTCAAGCTTTCGCGGGGCTCGCCAGTCCGTTGCAAACGCGATCATGAAAAAGCCCGGCCGCTGAGCGGCCGGGCTTCTATATCGTCACGACTGGGCGGCAGCTGCCGCCCGTGAACCGGGTCAGTTCTTGGCGTTGGTCTCGGTGTCGCCACCGGTCTGGACGCTCGCTTCGCGCTTCGGCGGGAACATGGCGTTGGTCTTCGTGCCGTTCAAAAGGTCGATCGCATATTGCAGCTGCAGATCGTCCTTCTTTTCAGGCGGCACGTAGTCGAGCGAGCCGGAGCCTTCGTCGGTCTCCTCCTGGCCCTGGATGTGGCCGCGCAGGGAGGATTCGCCGCGGGCGAGTTCGTCCTCGGCGTCGAGGCCCATCTGCTCGCGGATTTCCTGCGGCAGCGGCTGCTCGACGACGATGTCGGGATTGATGCCGCGGCCCTGGATCGAGCTGCCCGAGGGCGTGTAGTAAAGCGCCGTCGTCAGCCGCAGCGCACCGTTCTGGCCGAGCGGAATGATCGTCTGCACCGAACCCTTGCCGAAGGACCTGGTGCCGACGACGGTTGCACGGCGCTGGTCCTGCAGGGCGCCGGCGACGATCTCCGAGGCCGAGGCCGAACCGCCGTTGACGAGCACGACCAGCGGCTTGCCGTCGATGTCGTCACCGCTCCGGGCGTTGTAGCGGCGGGTCTCTTCCGGGTTGCGGCCGCGAGTGGAGACGATTTCGCCATTTTCGAGGAAGGCGTCCGAGACCGACACCGCCTCGTCGAGCAGACCGCCGGGATTGCGGCGCAGATCGACGACGAAGCCCTTGAGCTTGTCCTCGCCGACCTTCTCCCGGATGTCGGCGATGGCGTCCTCGAGGCCAATGGTGGTCTGCTCGTTGAACTTCAGGAGCTTGATGTAGCCGACGTCGCCTTCGACCGAGTGGCGCACCGACGGAACCTTGATCTCGGCGCGCGTCAGCGTCAGGCGCACCGGCTTGGTGGCGCCCTCGCGAATGATCGTCAGCGCCACCGAGGTGCCGATGTCGCCCTTCATCTTGTCGACGGCCTCGCCGAGCGTCAGGCCGCGGACCTGCTCGCCGTTGATCTCGGCGATGAGGTCGCCGGCCAGCACGCCGGCCTTGTCGGCGGGCGTCCCCTCGAAGGGCGAGACGACCTTGACCAGTTCGTCCTGCATGGTCACCTCGATGCCGAGGCCGCCGAACTGGCCGCGGGTCTCGGTCCGCATCTCGGCGGCTTCCTTGGCATTCATGTAGCTCGAATGCGGATCGAGCGAGGTGAGCATGCCGTTGATCGCCGTCTCGACCAGCTTCTGGTCATCGGGCTGGTCGACATATTGCGCGCGAACCCGCTCGAAGACGTCCCCGAAGATCGCAAGCTGCCGATAGGTGTCGGACCCGGCAGCATTGGCCACGCCCGGGCTCTGGCTGACCACGGTCATAGCCGTGGCGCCCATCAGCACACCCGCGAAAAGTATCGAAAGCTTACGAATCATTCCTCGTCCTTCCAGAGGGTTCTTGCGTCCACCACGGGCTCGGATCGACCGGCTTCCCGTCCTTGCGAAATTCGACGTAGAGGGCGGGCTCGGCTGCACCGAATTCCGCCACCTGAACACTTGCCACCCGCTGCGCGCCCATCAACGCAACCGGCTCCCCTGCCGAGACGAACTGACCACTCGATACGTCGATGCGATCCATACCGGCCAAGACGATATGATAGCCATCCCCCGCGTCGAGGATCAAGAGTTCGCCGTAGGAGCGAAAGATACCCGCATAGAGCACCCGGCTGTCGGCCGGCGCAACCACGACATCGCCTGCGCGGGACGCGAAGGAAACTCCCGTCGACGACCGACCGATGTCGTCCTTCTCGCCGAATCCGATGATCTGTCGTCCTAGCACGGGTTTCGACAAACGAGCCTTGAGTGTCGAAAATGCGGCGGCCGGCTCCAGTAACGCCGTGTTGTTTCTCAAAGCGGCGATGTCGTACTCCTCTTCGGGGGCCGATTTTTCCTCGAGCGCGGCGAGCCTGGTCGCTCCCGCGTCCGCCTCGTCGGCCGCTTCCCCTGCGCCCGTTTCAGCCTGTCCGTCCGGTGGTGCCACGGTGGCGGGGGCGGCTTCCTGAGACGCAACATCCGTCGTCGCCGGCGTCGAAGTGTCCGGTGCGGGTACGCTCGATGCCGGCTCTGTCGGTTCGGCTGTCGCCTCATCGACCGACTGCTCGTTGCCCGAAGCAACCACCCGGCCCGCCTTTTCGGCGCTCTCCTTTTGGCGCTCCAGCGCCAGCCGCTCGCGGGCGGCCGCCGCCTCACGCCTCGCCTCCGCCTCGCGCCGCCGTTCTTCGGCGAGCCGCCGTGCCTCGGCCTCGCGCTGCGCGATCTCGCGAGCCCGTGCGGCGTCGGCTTCGGCCTGCAGCGCGGCGATGAGGTCCTTCAGATCTTCCGCCTTACCCGCGAGTTCGTCGGCGCGTGCGGCCTCGGCGCGGCGTCGCTCCCGGTTGGCGGCTTCGAGCTTGCGCTTCTCCTCGAACAGCCGGTCGAGACGGGCTTCCTCCTCGCGATGCTGCTTGATCTGGGCCGCGAAACGGTCCTTCTCCGTGACGATCGAGGCCTTGACGGCCGCAAGGCTTTCCAGATCCGCGACCAGCGCCTGGGTTTCCTTGCGCATCGTCGGAACCACCGCGCCGAGAAGGATGGAGCTGCGCACAGCGCCCAGCGCATCGCGCGGCCGCACCAGGAGTGCCGGCGGCGGCTTGGCGCCCATCCGCTCCAGTGCGGCCAGGACTTCGGCAAGGACGTCGCGACGGGCGGCGAGCGAGGCGCGGATCCCGTCTTCCTCGGCGCCCAGGGCCGTCAGCCGCCCTTCGGTCTCCTGAAGCTCGCCGCTGATCTTGCGCTGGGCGTCGCTCGCCTTCTGCAGAGCCGCCGTCAGCTTGTCGCGGTCGGCTGCGATCGCGACGATCTCCTCGTCGAGGGATCGGATGGTCGCCTCGGAGAGTTCGATCCGGGAGGCGAGAACCGCGAGTTCGGCCGTGGTTTTTTCGCGCCGTGCCTCGATCGCGCTCGCAGACGGCGGGTTTGCCCCGCCCGCTACGAAGCCCGGGGCCGGGCCGATCGCTGCGACGGTCGTCTCGTCCAGCGCCGGGCTGGCAGCGGTTGCTCCCGGCACCAGCGAACAGGCGAGCAACAGCGCTCCGACCCGCGACAAGGCACGCCGGACGGCGATCCGGTACACCGAAACGCCCTCGATGCCTCCGTCGCTGTTTGCTCCTGCCCTCACGCCACTTCGCCCTGTGCTCGATCCGGCGACGATAGAATCAGGCCGTTAACAATCCATCAACCATGGCCTGGCCGCGGCGACGCCCGCCCGCGGAAACGGTCGTCCGGCTCGCCTCCCAGCCGAGAAGAACGACGACCGTCCGAACGATCCTGATAGCACGGTTCGGGAACGAGCGCCTGTGATCGAAGCGCGACACCGCTGGGCCGAGGCGACCCTTCACAGCCGTGAGTAGCGGCGTCCGCGGCAGGTCCAGCCTCGCGCGGACAGGCGCCCGAAACCGGCACGGCCGCGCCGCAGCTGCCTGCCGCATGTGGGTTTCAGGCGCGGTGATAGGGATGGCCCGACAGGATCGTGACCGCCCGGTACAGTTGTTCGGCCAGTATGATCCGGGCGATCTGGTGCGGAAATGTCATCCTGCCGAATGACAGGCACTTCTCGGCCGAGCGGGTGAAGTCCGGATCGTGGCCGTCCGGCCCGCCGAGTACGAAACAGGCCTCGCGCCGGCCGGCGTCGCGCAGCTGCGCAAGGAACGCGGCAAACTCCTCCGACGAGAGGGTGTCGCCCCGCTCGTCGAAGACGATGCGCGCCCCGTCCGGATCGAGGCCCTCGGCGAGCTTCGCAGCTTCCTCACGGCGTCGTTCGGCGACGCTCGAATGGCGCGACTCTATCGTCTCCCGCACATCGCGGAAGTCGAGCCCGACCTGCCCGCCGGTTTTGGCCAGCCGGTCGAGATAGCGCCCGACGAGGTCCTGCTCCGGGCCCCGCTTCATCTTTCCGACGGCGGCAATCGTCACCCGCATCGGCCGCGCCCCCCGGGCGGGCCGATCCGCATCCGATCGTTGTTCGCGACGATCAATGGATCGTCGCGTCTCCGGCGTCGCCGACGGTCCACATCTTCTCGATGTTGTAGAAGCTGCGGATTTCCGGGCGGAAGATGTGGACGATGATGTCGCCCGAATCGATCAGCACCCAGTCGCCGTTCTGCAGCCCTTCGACCCTGGCGGTGCCGAGACCATTCTCCTTGAGATGACGAAGAAGATGGTCGGCTATGGCCATGACATGGCGATTGGAGCGTCCGGAGACGACCACCATGTAGTCAGCGAGGGCCGACTTGCCGTTGAGATCGATGGAGACGATGTCCTCGCCCTTGGAGTCCTGGAGACTCTGCATCACGAGGTCGATGGCGTTTCCCCCGGCCGAAATGTCGGTCGTGGGCGCTTCAGAAGGAGCCGTCGTGAAGACCTCCTTCGCTTGAGCCGCTTGTCTCAGAGTTGTTTTCCCTTTCCTGGGGCCAACTTGCCGGCACCCTGATGGTCCCGGCACGGTAAATGTAGGCAATGTTCCATGTCCGTTTCAAGACGGCGCCGACGCTTCTGCACGCAGGCGTGTCGAGGACGTGGCGCTTCGCGGCCCGAACAGGAAGGTCCAGGCCGGCGCCTGACGATAGGGCAGGATTCTTGCCTCTTCCTGGGGAACCCGTGCAAAATCGTACCGGTGGGCGAAGGGCGAGGACAGCGCGGCGAAGGTCTTGCCCGGCCTGTCGACGACGACGATCGGCACCGTCTCGGCGATTTTCTGCCATTCCTGCCAGCGATGGAAGGTGGCCATGCTGTCGGCCCCCATCACCCAGACGACCCGCATGGCCGGCCGGCGGCGCATGACCAGAGCCAGCGTGTCGGCGGTAAAGCGCACCTTGTAGCGCGCCTCGAAGGCGGTCACGTCGGCCCGGGCGGGCGCGGCAAACTTTCGGACCATCTCCACCCGTTCGCCGAGGGCGGCGAGGCCGTCATGGCTCTTCAGCGGATTGCCCGGCGTGACGATCCACCAGATGCGGCTGAGGCCGAGGCGCTTCTGCGCCGTTTCCGCCACCAGGCGGTGGCCGTCATGCGGCGGATTGAACGAGCCTCCGAACAGGCCGACCGTCATCTGGCCGTTGCCGGGCGGGATCGACAACGCCGAACCCGCCGTTGCCGCGTCGAATGGCCCGGCGAGCCGCGCGTCCTCCCGCGCAGTCCCTCCTTTCCGTGTCAAGGCCGGATCTGGCCGCTGCCGCGGACGCGGTAGTTGAAGCTCGTCAGCTGCTCGACGCCGACCGGGCCGCGGGCATGCATCTTGCCGGTGGCGATGCCGATCTCCCCGCCCATGCCGAATTCGCCGCCGTCGGCGAACTGGGTCGAGGCGTTGTGGATGAGGATCGCCGAATCGATGCCGTTCATGAAGACTTCCACCGCAGCGGCGTCCTCGGCGAGGATCGCCTCGGTGTGGTGGGAGGAATGACCCTCGATATGGTCGATCGCCCCCTCCACCCCGTCAACGAGAGCAACCGAAATGATGGCGTCGAGATATTCAGTGGAAAAGTCCGCCTCGTCGGCGACATGCGCTGCCGGATACAGCGCCCGCACCTCGTCCGTCGCACGAATCTCGCAGCCCCTCGCCGCGAGCTCTACGAGAATCGGCGCAAGATGGGTCGCCGCCGCCGCCCGGTCGACCAGCAGCGTTTCCGCCGACCCGCAGATGCCGGTCCGCCGCATCTTGGCGTTGGCCGTGACGTCGACGGCCATGGAAAGATCCGCCGAGCGGTCGACATAGACGTGGCAGATGCCTTCGAGATGGGCGAAGACCGGCACCCGCGCCTCGTCCTGGACGCGGGCGACGAGCGACTTGCCGCCGCGCGGCACGATCACGTCGAGATTGCCCGAAAGCCCCTTCAGCATTTCGCCGACGGCCGCCCGGTCCGTCGTCGGCACGATCTGGATCGCATCCTCCGGCAGGCCTGCGGCGCGCAGGCCCTCGGCGAGCGCCGCATGGATCGCCCGCGAGGAGTTTGCCGAATCCGAACCGCCGCGCAGGATCACGGCGTTACCGGCCTTGAGGCAGAGTGCGCCGGCATCGGCGGTGACGTTCGGACGGCTCTCATAGATGACGCCGACGACGCCGAGCGGCGTCCTGACCCGCTCGATCTTCAGCCCGTTCGGCCGCTCCCAGGCGGAGATCGTCTCGCCGACGGGATCGGCGAGTTCGGCGATCGCCCGCAGGCCCTCGGACATCGCGATGATCCGCGCGGGGTTCAGCGTCAGGCGGTCGACGAAGGCCGCCGTCATGCCGCTCTCCTGGGCGCGCGCGACATCCTTCTCGTTCGCCTCGAGGATCGCCGGGATCGCCGCATTCACGGCATCGGCCATGGCGACCAGCGCCGTGTCCTTCTGCTTGCGCGGCGCCACGGCAAGCTTGCGGGCAGCGGCACGGGCGCGGCGCCCGATGTCGGCCATGACGGCCTCGACGGAGCTTTCGACGTCGGTCTTGTCGAGCATGTCGGCTTCTCTCTATCCGTTCGCGGCCGCGCTGCGAGCGGCCCTGTCGGCCTCGGCATCTTCGGCCATCAGGCTGGCGACTTCCGAGGCGATGATCTCGACGGCATGGCTAAGCACCAGGTCGTCGCGGTGAACCATGGCGGCCCGGGCTTCGTAGCCCAGCGCCTCGCTCACCGCCGAGGAGCGCAGGCCGGCGATCTTGCGGGCGTCGTCGTTATCGTAGGCGACGATGCCACGCGCCACTTCCGAGCCGTCGGCACGGGTGATCAGGATCGGGTCGCCGCGCGAAAACTCGCCATGGACGGAGACCACGCCGGCCGCGAGCAAGCTCTTGCCGGACGAAAGCGCGGCCACCGCGCCCTCATCGACGACCAGGGCACCATGCGGCTTGAGATGGCCGGCAATCCAGCGCTTGCGGGCTGTTCGCGGCGTGCCCGAGGCGAGGAACAGCGTCGCCCGCTCGCCGCGTTCGATGGCCGACAGCGGGTAGAGCCGCTGGCCGGCGGTGATGATCATCGCCGTGCCGGAGCCGGTGGCGATCTTGCCGGCGTCGATCTTGGTCTTCATGCCGCCGCGTGACAGCTCGGAGCCCGCCGCGCCCGCCATCTCCTCGATCTCCGGGGTGATGGTCTCGACCAAGGGGATGTGTTCTGCAAAAGGATTCTCGGCCGGCGGCGCCGTGTAGAGCCCGTCGACGTCGGAGAGAAGCACCAGGAGGTCGGCGTCGACCATGGTGGCGACCCGCGCCGCCAGCCGGTCGTTGTCGCCGTAGCGGATCTCGCTCGTCGCCACCGTGTCGTTCTCGTTGATGACAGGGATCGCGCCGAGATCGATGAGGGTCGCCAGCGTCGCGCGGGCGTTGAGATAGCGCCGCCGTTCCTCGGTGTCGCCGATGGTCAAAAGGATCTGGCCTGTCTCCAGGCCGTGCCTCGAGAGGATCTCCGAATAGGTCCGCGACAGGGCGATCTGTCCAACCGCCGCCGCCGCCTGGTTCTCCTCCAGGCGCAGGGCACCCCGCGGCATCTTCAAAAGCTTGCGCCCCATGGCGATGGCGCCGGAGGAGACGACGAGGATCTGCCGTCCCTCCTGCGTCAGCCGCGCGATGTCCTCGCCGAGCGATTCCAGCCAGGTCCGCTTCATCCCGCGATCACGGTCGACCAGCAGTGACGAGCCGATCTTGATGACGATGCGGCGATGGCCGTCGAGCGGGTTTGTCATTCGTCCCTCCCGCGATCGAAATCCTCACCGTCATGCCAGGCGGCGTCTTCGTCCTTGCGCAGTACGGCGTCGTCGGCCGGGCCGGGGGGCGGGTTGAGCCCGGCGATCTCCGCCCGCATCCGCCGCAGCGCATCGGTCATCCCCTCGCCGCTCACCGACGACAGCGCCAGCGGCCTGACGCCGGACGCCTCGGCGAGTTCGGCAAGCTTGGCCTCGCGCTCCTCGCCCTGCACCGTGTCGACCTGCGACAGCGCGACGATCGTCGGTTTCTCGGCAAGGCCGTTTCCATAGGCTTCGAGTTCGCGGTGCACGGTGCGGAATGCTTGTCCGACGTCCTCCTCCATGGCCGAGACGAGATGCAGGAGGATCGATGTCCGCTCGACATGGCCGAGGAACCGGTCGCCGATGCCGACACCCTCATGGGCGCCCTCGATCAGGCCTGGAATGTCGGCAATGACGAATTCGCCGTCGTCGACCTTGGCGACGCCGAGGCCGGGATGGAGCGTCGTGAAGGGATAGTCGGCGATCTTCGGCCGCGCCCGCGTCACCGCCGCGAGGAAGGTCGACTTGCCGGCATTCGGCAGCCCGATCAGCCCGGCGTCGGCGATCAGCTTGAGCCGCAGCCAGATCGTCATCTCTTCGCCGGCAAGGCCCGGATTGGCATGGCGTGGCGCCTGATTGACCGAGGACTTGAAATAGGCGTTGCCGAAGCCGCCATTGCCGCCCGCGGCGATCCTGTGCCGTTCGCCGATGTGGGTCAGATCGAACAGCAGCGTCTCGTTGTCCTCGGCGAAGACCTGCGTGCCGGCCGGGACCTTCAGCGTCACGTCGGCACCCTTGGCGCCGTTGCGGTTGCGGCCCATGCCATGGGTGCCGGTCTTGGCCTTGAAGTGCTGTTGGTAGCGATAGTCGATCAGCGTGTTGAGCCCGGCGACCGTTTCGATCCACACGTCGCCGCCACGGCCGCCATCGCCGCCGTCCGGCCCGCCGAACTCGATGAACTTTTCCCGGCGGAACGAGACGGATCCCGCGCCGCCATCGCCGGAGCGCACATAGACCTTCGCCTGATCGAGAAATTTCATCGTCTTGCCGTCTAATCCCGTGCGGATCGCCGTCCCCGGCACCCGCCTTTGATCCTAAATCGACGGTCGATCCCAGTGTCCGACCGTCATGCTCCCTGCCCGGCTGGACCTCCGCCGCGGCGGAAGGTGACGTCGGCCGAGGCGATCGCCACCCCGAATTTCGAGATCGTCACCCGGTTCCGGACGTTGCCGGTCTCGAGCGGCCGCATCACGTGGCGAAAGCCGAGGAGCGTGTGTCCTCCGCCTGGCGCATAACCGTCATAGGCAAGGACGACGCCATCCGCAAAGGTCCAGCCCGCAACGGGCACCGCCGGCGCCAGCGTGCCGTCGGAAAGCTCGGTTCTGACGGTGCCACGATAGGTCCCGTCCGCAAGCCGCGCCAGATCCCACCGTTGAAGACGCGACCCGTCGTCGAATTCGAACCGCTCGTCCAGCTGCAACCCGTTTCCGGAGGCCGTTCCGGCGAAGGTGGCGGTGAACGCTTCGTCGAAGATCAGCGCCGTGGTGATCGTCCCGGACGAGGTCGCGCTCCCGTCGAAGAATTCGGGGAGCGACAAGGCTCCCTCCGCCTGCGCCGCCGAACGGTCGGGCGGCCAGGTGTCGGGATCACGGAAATGGTCGGCCGAAACCACAGCTCCCACCCCGGCGACGGCCAGCAGGCCGGCGCCCGCCGCGATCCAGCCGCGCCGCCAGCCATTTTGCCGAGCGCCGGGACGGCTCATCGCGCCTCGCCCCAGGTCTTCAGCGACCGCCAGCAGTTGCGGTCGAGGCTGAAGATCTCAGAAGCGACGCGCCCCGAAGCGACGGTATCGATCATGCCGCTGCCGATGAAACGGAAACCGCACTTCCAGATGACCTTGCGCGAGGCCTCGTTGATCACCCGGCAATGGGCGGATATCTCGTCGAGGCCAAGGGCGGTGAAGCCGTAGTCGATCGCCGCATGCGCCGCCTCGGTGGCATAGCCGTTGCCCCAGTGCGGCCGGCCGATCCAGTAGCCGAGTTCGCCCCTCATCGGTCGGTTCGCATCGCACCTTATGCCGCAGAGACCGACTATTTCGCCGCCGGACTTGAGGCAAATGGCGAAGACCGTCTCATCGCTCCGGTCCCGGATGAAGCTCTCCGCGTCCTCGATCGTGTACGGCCAAGGCACCCGCGACAGCATCTTGACCACGTCGTGGTCGTCGAGCAGCGCGGCGATCGCATCGGCATCGCCGAGGCTCGTCGGCCGCAGCCTCAGCCTCGGTGTGACGATCGTGCGCGTCGGCCCCGTCCGGGGACTCCGCTCCTCCGTCATCTCTTCGGTCATCGCATGGTCCTTCCTCTCAAGCGAAAAGGGGAGACGGCGACCCATCTCCCCTTTCGCTCGATCCGTCAGGCGATGCCTGCTGGCTTCTGGAGCGCCGGGTTGATGAACCACCGGCGCTCAGAAGCTCCGGTCATTCGGCGGCTTCTGCTTTCGGCGTAATCGCGACGTAGGTTCGGCCGTTGGCCTTATTCTGGAAGGCGACGGTGCCTTCGGCCTTGGCAAAAAGGGTGTGATCGCGGCCGATGCCGACATTGACGCCCGGATGCCAGCGCGTGCCGCGCTGACGAACGAGGATGTTGCCCGGGATCACGGCTTCGCCGCCGAACTTCTTTACGCCGAGGCGCTTGGATTCCGAATCGCGACCGTTGCGCGAGGAACCGCCTGCTTTCTTATGTGCCATCGTTCTATCTCCTTGCCCTGTTCAGGCAGCGGATCCTTCGAGAGGACCCGGTGAAACTTGCGTCTTCGATGCCCGCGCCTATTCGGCAGCGAGAGCCTTGGCCTGCTCGCGCCAGTCGCCGATCTGCGCGGCGCTGAACGGCATTGCGGCGTCGATCTTCTCGATGTCCGCATCGGTGAACGCGGCGATCTGCGCGAAGGTGGTGATGCCCTGCGCATTCAGCTGCTTCTCGGCGGCCGGACCGACACCCTTGATGGTCGTCAGCTTGTCGGCCTCGCCGGCTGGCGCCTCGAACATCGGCTTGACGACGATCTCGGTCACGTCGGCGGCCTCAGCGATCTCTTCCTTCGCCGGCTTGGCAGCGGCCTTCGCCTTGCCAGACGGCGCCTTGCCGTCGGTGAGGATCTCGGTGACCCGGATCATCGTCAGGTCCTGGCGATGGCCGCGGGTGCGCTTGGAGTTCTGCCGGCGACGCTTCTTGAAGGAGATGACCTTCTTGCCGCGGGTCTGCTCGACGATCTCGGCCGCCACGGTCGCACCCTCGACGAAGGGAGCACCGATGGAGGAGCCGACCATCAGCACCTCCTTGAAGGTCACGAGGTCGCCGGCCTCGCCGGCCACGCGCTCGATGGTGAACTTGTCTTCCGGGGCGACGCGATACTGCTTGCCGCCGGTTTTGATGACTGCGAACATTTTTTCTCCGTTCGTCAGACAGGCTCTCGTACCTGAATTGGCGCGGGCCGTCTTCTTGTTCAGTCGGTTGCAGGATAAGGCGAATGGGCCATGGACGGACCAATCCCTATAGATCGGCGATGCTATAGTGACCGGCGCGAAAGAGGTCAAGGCTCGAGCGCCGTGCAAGGTGTCTCGGAGACAAAGTCCTCCCGCAGCAGCGTCACCTCGAGCGCGCGGGAATACTCTCGGCAAAGGCCGTTTCGCGCTCTCCGTCGCCGCCCGGGGGCCGCGACGAAGGCTCGGTGGCCTCGCCCGAGCTGCTGCTGCTGTCGCCCGCCCGCGACGGCTCCGACGGAGGTGTCGTGATCGAGCCGCCGGTGGGGCCTGCCTCCGGGCTCACGCCACCGCTCGGCAGTGGGGCGACCGGGCCGGCATCGCCCCGCTCCTCGCTCGGCGCACCCGGCTGGCCGGAATCGCCGGTCGCGGCGCCGGGATCGTTGCCGTCGGCTGCTCCTCCGGCCTCGCCGCCGCCCTCGGCAGGCGGCGCCGCGCCACCGTCCGCCGACGCGCCCGCTTCGGCCGGCTGCGCCGGTTCGTCGCCGCCGAGGATCAGCACCCACAGATCGTCGGTCGCCTTACGAGCCCGATCGAGGGGCAGCACCAGCTTGCCGCTGCCGGCCGCACGGGTGAGTTCGTCGCGAAGCCTTGCTGCGACACGGTCGCCGCCGGCCGCCGCGATCGAGGCCCAGCCATAGGCTCGCATGATGTTACGCGGCATCTCCGCGCCTTCGTAATAGGCATAGGCGAAGCGGCGGATCGTCCCCCAGTCGCGGGTCCGGAACGCCTCGATCTCGCTCGCCCGCTGGCGCTGCCCGACGGGCGTCCGTCGCCAGGTCGCCACCGCCTCGTCCTCCGCGCCGACGATCTCGGCCGGACTGAGGCGCCGGCCGATCGCATCAAGGCTCTCGGCGGCGAAGGCGAGCCCCTCGGCAAGCGCCAGATCGAGGGAGACGTATGTCGGCGCCAGCTTCTCCTGGGCGATCGCCACATAGGGGTTCATGGCGATCGCCTCGGCGAGCAGCGCCACCGCGGTCCGGTTGCCGTCCATTGCCGCCGGCATGATCATTTCCAGCGCCCGGCCGGCATTCTGCGGCGTGCCCCGCCCCTTCAGCAATGTCTCGGCCAGCGCCAGCACCTCGCCGAGCGGCGCGTCCGAGGCGAGTTGGAGCGCCTGCGGAGACAGAAGCGTCTGCGCCACCGTCTGCCCGTCGACGACCTCAGGATCGAGATCCTCGATGTCCTTGGCATCCGCGACGCCGTCGGTGAGCCTGGCGAGGTCGAACGGCTCGGCGGGGCGGAAAACCACCCGTAGTCGGCCGGAATCCTTCAGGAAGGCCTGCACTGCCGCCGACCAGTCACGCGCCTTCTGCTGCAAGGCGGGCGTGGCGCCGCCCGGCAGATCGGCGAACATGCCGGCGATCGCCGCGCCGGCGATGACGGCGGCCGCGCTCCGTGCAGCCTGCGGGCTCAGCCCCTGCTGCCGGCCCAGCACCTCGTAGAGCGCTGGCACGAGCCCCATGTCGGTAAAGGCGACGTCAGCCGAGGCGAGCCGCCCACGAATTTCCGGCCGGCCGCTGCCCGGTTCGCCGTCGATCCGGTCCAGTGGCGCGAGAAAGTGGAACCCCCTCAGATCGGCTTCAAGATCGAAGGCGCCGATGCCGTCGAGGCGCGCCGTCGCCTGCACGACGTAGTCCGCACGCGGGGCGTCGAGATCGAGGCCGACGGTCAGGCTGCCGACGACGATCTTCTTGCCGAGCCTGTCAAGGACCTCGCGCGTCGTCGGATCGAGCGGCAGGCCGCCCGTGTCGACGGCCACGTCGTCGAGGATCATCTGATCGGCGGCGATGCGCATCTGGCCGACCCGGAAATGGACGCTGTCCCGGTCCACTTCGAGCCCGGTCACGACCAGCGAGCGGGTGATCGGATCGTAGCGCCGGCCGTTATAGGTGATCTCGGCGAAGCTGCGCATCGAGGTGACGGCGAAGTCGAAGAGATAGGGCGTATAGGGCAGGACGAGGTCGGCCAGTCCCGCCGGATCGTCGGCGACGCGGTTCTGCTGCAGGGTCGTCTGGGCCGTGGCCGGCGCCGCGACGGACAGGGTCGCAGCCGCCAACGCGAACGACAGCGCGGCGAACTTTCCGGTCATCGTCATCCTCCCAACCGGCCGGCGTTCTCAGCGACGCTTCGGACCGGCGTTACTCTCCTGTGACACCGGCCAATCCTATCCTGCCCGCCGACGGATTCCCAACGCAGAAAATCCGATCAAGACATAAACAAATGTTTATATCCCCTTGTGGCTCTGTGTCTCGCCTGCTAAAGCCAGCGCCAACGCTCGGGTCCGATCCGCGCCCAGTTTCATCATCCACATCAAGGAAGGGAGTTCCCCACCATGAGCGAACAGACCGATTACATCGTCAAGGACATTGCCCTCGCCGATTACGGCCGCAAGGAACTCGACATCGCCGAGACCGAGATGCCGGGCCTGATGGCCTGCCGCGAGGAGTTCGGCGCCGACAAGCCGCTGAAGGGCGCCCGGATCACCGGCTCGCTGCACATGACGATCCAGACCGGCGTTCTCATCGAGACGCTGACGGCGCTCGGCGCCGAGGTCCGCTGGGCCTCCTGCAACATCTTCTCGACCCAGGACCATGCCGCCGCCGCGATCGCCGCCGCCGGCGTCCCGGTCTTCGCGATCAAGGGCGAGACCCTTGAGGAATACTGGACCTACACCGACAAGATCTTCCAGTGGCCGGACGGCCAGCCGTCGAACATGATCCTCGACGATGGCGGCGACGCCACGATGTACATCCTGACCGGCGCCCGCGCCGAGGCCGGCGAGGACGTCCTGTCCAACCCGGGCAGCGAGGAAGAGACCATCCTCTTCGCCCAGATCAAGAAGCGCATGGCCGAGACGCCGGGCTTCTTCACCAAGCAGCGCGATGCCATCAAGGGCGTCACCGAAGAGACGACCACCGGCGTCAACCGTCTCTATCAGCTGCAGAAGAAGGGCCTCCTGCCCTTCCCGGCGATCAACGTCAACGATAGCGTCACCAAGTCGAAGTTCGACAACAAGTACGGCTGCAAGGAGTCGCTGGTCGACGGCATCCGCCGCGGCACCGACGTGATGATGGCCGGCAAGGTCGCGGTCGTCTGCGGCTATGGCGACGTCGGCAAGGGCTCGGCCGCTTCGCTCCAGGGCGCAGGCGCCCGCGTCAAGGTCACCGAGGTCGATCCGATCTGCGCCCTGCAGGCGGCGATGGACGGCTTCGAGGTGGTGCAGCTCGAGGACGTCGTCTCCTCGGCCGACATCTTCATCACCACCACCGGCAACAAGGACGTCATCCGCATCGAGCACATGCGCGAGATGAAGGACATGGCGATCGTCGGCAACATCGGCCACTTCGACAACGAGATTCAGGTGGAAGCCCTGAAGAACCTCAAGTGGACGAACATCAAGCCGCAGGTCGACATGATCGAGTTCGCCAAGGGCAACCGCATGCTGCTCCTCTCCGAGGGCCGCCTGCTCAACCTCGGCAACGCCACCGGCCATCCGAGCTTCGTGATGTCGGCGTCCTTCACCAACCAGACGCTGGCGCAGATCGAGCTCTTCACCAAGGGCGAGCAGTACCAGAACCAGGTCTACGTCCTGCCCAAGCATCTCGATGAAAAGGTCGCCCGCCTGCATCTCGGCAAGCTCGGCGCAAGGTTGTCGGAGCTCACGGAAGAACAGGCAGCCTATATCGGCGTCACCCAGCAGGGCCCTTACAAGCCCGAGCACTACCGCTACTGATTTGCATCTCCCATCAAGGGCGATTCACATGGCCCGGCGAAGCGCAAGCCTCGCCGGGCCATTTCATTTTATCTTTAGTTAAATATTACGGATTGCGCCCGACTCGCCAGCCGCTAATATGTCCGAATCAAGGCTTTCCGATGCGGATTAGAAAGCCTCGACAGAGACGCGTTGAGTTCAGTCTCGATAGCGGCGGCAAAGACGAGGACAGGCTCACATGTCGAAAGACATCGGATCCGGGCGCGGGGGCGCCATCGGATTGCGAACGGATTCCGAAACGGCGAATGCACACGCGGCTCCGCCCAATGCCGTGACTGCCATCATGGCGATCCTCGCCGTCCAGTCTGTCGGGCTGATCTTCCTGCCGGAACGCGCTCTGGCCGCCGAGCCGGGCGCCGCCTTCCAACTGAGCGGGGTGCTTTCAGAGGGCGACCTCCTGCACCTTTCCGTCCTCGCCTTCGTCATCGGCGCGGTGATGCTCGCGGCGACCTTCATGGTCCGCCAGCAGGCTGTCCTGCAAGGCGAAAACGCCGAGCTTCAGGGCCTCCTCCATGACGCACACCTCAGGGCGGACGCCCGCACGGCCCTCCTCGTGGCGGGTGGCGAGCGCATCCTCGTCTTCGCCGGCACCGGGCAGCCGGAGGTCATCGGCCAGATGCCCGGCAGCAATGGCCGCATCCCCGGCGATCCCGAACGCTTCCTGATCTTCGCCGACTGGATGCCGGCCGAAGCGGTTGACCGTCTCGAAGCCGCCATCGCGGCCCTTCTGGACGATGCCAAGCCCTTCCGCATCGCCGTCGACCTCGACGCCGAGTTCGTGGTCGAGGCGGTCGGTCGCACATCGGGCGGCCTCGCAATGGTCAAGTTCACCGTCCTCGAGGGCCTGCGCAAGCGCCTCGACGAGCTGACCAATGCCCTCGCCCGGGCCGAGGCCGAGGTCGAGACGATGCAGCAGCTATTCGACCAGGCGCCCATCGCCCTGTGGATGCGCGACAGGAGCGGCCGGCTGACCTGGGTCAATCGCGCCTATGCGACGGCTGTCGATGCGCCGACGGTCGGCGACGTCCTCGAACGTCAGGTGGAATTCCTCAGCGCCCAGGACCGGCTGCGGGTTGCCAAACAGGTCGCCGAGAACCGGCCCTTCACGGCGAAGCTCTCGACCGTCGTCGAGGCCGACCGCCGCAACTTCAACGTCGTCGAGGCCCTCGGCCCGATCGGCTCGGCGGGCCTTGCCATCGACGTCTCTGAGACCGAGCAGGTCCGCATGGAGCTGCACCAGACGATCGAAAGCCAGTCCGAGACCCTGAACCAGCTCGCGACGGCCGTCGCGCGCTTCGACGAGAAGACCCGCCTGGCCTATTACAACGCCGCCTTCCAGCGCCTGTTCGACCTGACCAATGCCTATCTCGAGACCGAGCCGGACCATGTCACGCTGCTCGATCATCTGCGCACCCGCGGCATCCTGCCGATCGAGAAGCTGGTGCGCTCGGAGATGCGCGAGCAGGACCTCGCCGCCTATCGCGCCACCGAGCCGACCGAAGACATGTGGCATCTCGCCGACGGTCGGACGCTCCGCGTCATCGCGACGCCGCAGCCGCGTGGCGGCGCCACCTGGGTGTTCGAGGACATCACCGAGAAGCTGGAACTCGAGAGCCAGGTGAAGGCGACGGTCCGGCTGCAGCGCGAGACCATCGACTATCTCTCGGAAGCCGTCGCCGTGTTCGGCAGCGACGGGCGGATGCGGCTGTCCAACCCGGCCTTCGCCGACATGTGGGGGATCGATCCCGTCCACCTGGCGAAGGGCGCGCGGATTCAGGCGCTGCCCGATCACTGCCACGTGAACGTGGAGCGGACGCTCGGCCCCGGAGGCGTGGCCGAGCCCGGCCTGTCGCAAGGCTGGCGCCTGTTCGTGGAGCAGGTCACCGCCTTCGACGACCATGGCCGCGACACGTTGCGCGGCGAGATCAGCCTGTCCGACGGCGGCATCTTCAACTACACCATCGTTCCGTTGCCGAACGGTCTGACGATGCTGACCTTCTCCAACATCTCGGAAGCGCGTGCCGCCGAACTGGTCCTGCGCGAGCGCAACGACGCTCTGGAGCAGGCAAACCAGATCAAGACGGATTTCGTCCAGCACGTGAACTACGAGCTGCGTTCGCCGCTGACCAACATCATCGGCTTTTCGGCTCTGCTCCGATCGGCCGAGACCGGGCCGCTGAACGAACGCCAGAGCGAGTATCTCGACTACATCTCTTCCTCGACCTCGACGCTTCTGACCATCGTCAACGACATTCTCGATCTCGCCACGGTCGACGCCGGCATCATGGAACTGGAGCTTTCCGAGGTCGACATCGCCCGCACCGTCGAGCAGGCGGTGGACGGCGTCCGGGACCGCTTCGAGGCAGCCGACATCAGTCTCAGGATCGATCTTGCCGATGCAGGGACGAGCTTCAACGCCGACGGGCACCGGCTGACTCAGATCCTATTCAACCTCCTCTCCAACGCCGCGAATTTCGCCCCGGCCGGCTCGGTCGTCGGCGTCCGCGCCTGGCGTGGCGACGGGCAGATCTCCTTCGAGGTGTCCGACGACGGGCCGGGCATCGCGACGAACCAGATCGACAAGATCTTCGAGCGCTTCGAGGCCGATCCGAGCGGCGGACGACAGTCGGGCGCCGGTCTCGGCCTGTCCATCGTCAAGAGCTTCGTCGAGTTGCATCATGGCCACGTCGAGGTTCGCTCCATGCCGGGGTCGGGCACGGCGGTGATCTGCCATTTCCCGCTCGGCAATTTCCCCCCGGACGAGGACAGCGGCCGCTCCGAACGGTTCAGGGATGCCGCGGAATGATCGCGGCGACGGGGCTTCCCCCATCCGCCCCGCCGATGCACGCGGCGAAGCCATGAACGACGAGAACGAAGCGAAACCTGTGGCGAAACAGTTGGGCACCGCCGTCGATATGGAGAGGGAAATCGCCCGGCTGACGCTTGCCGACGCGAGCGCCACGGAGCGTCTCGGCGTCGACCTCGCGATGGTGGCGAGGCCCGGCGACGTCGTCGCCTTGTCCGGCGATCTCGGCGCCGGCAAGTCGACCCTCGCCCGGGCCTTGATCCGGGCCCTCGCCGACGACGCGGATCTCGAAGTCCCCTCGCCCACCTACACGCTGGTCCAGCCCTACGAGACCGAGCCTCCGGTCGCCCATTTCGACCTTTATCGCCTCGGTTCCGGCGAGGAGCTCGTCGAACTCGGCTTCGCCGAGGCCGCCGCGGCCGGGGTCGTCCTCGTCGAGTGGCCCGACCGCGCGGCCGAGGCCCGCGACGCCGCGACCATCGTCATCGACCTGTCCGTGACGGCGGATGGCGGCCGCCTCGCCGTCGTCGCAGCGACCGGCGCAGCCCAGCCCCGCGTCGAGCGCACTTTGGCCATTCGCCAATTCCTCGCCGCGGCGGGCTTCGATACCGCCCCGCGCCGGCGCTTCTTCGGCGACGCATCGAGCCGGCGCTACGAAACGGTCGCTGCCGGGACGAACACCCTGGTCCTGATGGATGCGCCGCGCCAGCCGGACGGCCCGCCGATCCGTGACGGCCTGCCCTACAGCCGGATTGCCCATCTCGCCGAGGACGTGACGCCCTTCGTCGCCATCGGGACGGCGCTGAAGAAGGCAGGCTTCGCCGCGCCGGCCATCTACCGCGCTGATCTCGACCGGGGCCTGCTCCTGATCGAGCATCTCGGCGCCGGGCAAATCATCGACGCGGAACGACGACCGATCGCCGATCGCTATCTCGAGGCCGCCCGCTTACTTGCCGACTTCCATGGCGTCGCCTGGCCGGGCGAGCTTCAGGTTCCCGGCGCCGGCATCTACCGCGTCCCTGCCTACGACCGCCGCGCCATGACGATCGAGGTCGAACTCTTGCTCGACTGGTACATCCCGGATGCCTTCGGCCGTCCGGCGAGCGAGGACGAGCGGGCGCTCTTTGCAGAATGCTGGAACGCCCTTTTCGACGAACTGGAGCAGGCAGAGACGAGCCTCGTCCTGCGCGACTTCCACTCGCCCAACGTGATCTATCGCCCAAACGCCGAAGGCGTGCACAGGATCGGCCTCATCGACTTCCAGGACGCGCTGATCGGTCCCTCGGCCTACGACGTCGCCTCGCTCGCCCAGGATGCGCGGGTCGACGTTTCGGCCGAGCTCGAAGTCGCGCTGACGGCAGCCTATGTCGCCGGCCGGCGCGCCGAGGATCCAACCTTCGACGCCTTCGCCTTCGAACGCGACTACGCCATCATGGCCGCCCAGCGCGCATCGAAGATTCTGGGAATTTTCGTCCGCCTTCTCAAAAGAGACGGCAAGCCGCAATATCTACGTCACATACCGCGGCTTAAGGGATATCTCGGCCGGACGCTGGGCCATCCCTCCCTGTCCGCCCTCAGCCATCTTTACGGCACCTGGGGCCTCGTCGACGAGACCGGCCCAGGGCGCTACCGCTCGAACGACTGAAAACACCATGCAGATCGCCAAGACCAGGACCCGCCTCAAGCCGAAGACCGCGATGATCCTCGCCGCCGGTCTCGGCAAGCGCATGCGTCCGATCACCTCCACCATGCCCAAGCCGCTGATCGAGGTCCGCGGCCGCGCCCTGATCGACTACGGTCTCGACGCATTGGCGCGCAACGGCGTCGAGACGGTGGTCGTCAACGTCCACTACATGGCCGATCTGATGCGCGCCCATCTGCGGAAGCGCCGGGACATGGAGATCGTCGTCTCCGACGAAACCGACATGCTGCTCGATTCCGGCGGCGGCATCGTCAAGGCTCTGCCCGAATTCGGCACCGATCCGTTCTACGTGCTCAACGCGGACACGTTCTGGATCGACGGCTACCGGGACAATCTCGATCTTCTCGCCGAACTCTGGGACTCCGCCCGGATGGACGTCTCGCTGCTGATTGCCGAGATGCGCCACTCCACCGGCTACGACGGCAATGGCGACTTCGTGATGGATCCGACCGGCCGGCTCTCGCGGGTGCCCGAGCGGGTGGTCTCGCCCTTCATCTATGCCGGCGGCGCCATCCTGAAGCCGGAGTTGTTCGAGGGCATGAAGGCCGAACGCTTTTCGCTGAACCGGATCTTCGATCGCGCGATCGAGGCCGAGCGGCTCTACGGCGTCCGGCTCGACGGCGTCTGGATCACCGTCGGCACCCCCTCCGCCATTCCGCTCGCCGAAGCCGCCTTCCTCGCCAGCGCCGCGGCGTGAGTGAACGGGTGTCCGCGCTCGCCAGCAGATGAAGAAAGGGGCGGCCGAGCCGCCCCTCCCAGATCACTGATGCGCCAGCACCGCCAGCAATAGCAGCGCCACGATGTTGGTGATCTTGATCGCCGGGTTCACCGCCGGGCCCGCCGTATCCTTGTAGGGATCGCCCACCGTGTCGCCGGTGACGGACGCCTTATGGGCGTCGGAGCCCTTCATGTGGCGCACGCCCGCCGCATCGACGAAGCCGTCCTCGAAGGACTTCTTGGCGTTGTCCCAGGCGCCGCCGCCGGAGGTCATCGAGATCGCCACGAAGATGCCGGTGACGATGACCCCGAGCAGCATCGCGCCGACCGCCGAGAAGGCCTGGCTTTTGTCCGAGATCAGATAGACCGCGAAGTAGACGACGATCGGTGCCAGCACCGGCAGCAGCGACGGCACCACCATCTCCTTGATCGCCGCCTTGGTCAGGAGATCGACCGCCCTTGCATAGTCCGGCCGCTCGGTGCCCGCCATGATGCCGGGCTTCTCGCGGAACTGCCGGCGCACCTCTTCGACGACCGAACTCGCCGCCCGGCCGACCGCCGTCATCGCGATGCCGCCGAACAGGAACGGGATCAGGCCACCGAGCAGGAGACCGACGACGACATAGGGGTTGGTGAGCGCGAAGTCCGGCTGGACACCTCGGAAGTACTCGAAACCGTTGCCGGCCTCGGCCTGCTGGACGAAGTACTGGAGGTCGTAGTTGTAGGCGGCAAAGAGCACCAGCGCGCC
Organism: Jiella pacifica; assembly: GCF_010500815.1. Taxonomy (GTDB): domain Bacteria; phylum Pseudomonadota; class Alphaproteobacteria; order Rhizobiales; family Rhizobiaceae; genus Jiella; species Jiella pacifica. Next base: position 219,411 of record NZ_JAAAMG010000001.1, on the reverse strand, counting down.
GAGGCCGGCGGAGCCGATGGCATAGCCCTTGGTCACAGCCTTGGTGGTGTTGCCGACCGCGTCGAGCGCGTCGGTCGAGCGGCGCACGTCGGCGGGAAGACCCGCCATCTCGGCGATGCCGCCGGCATTGTCGGTCACCGGGCCGAAGGCGTCGAGGGCGACGATCATGCCGGCGACGCCGAGCATGGCGGTGACCGCGATGCCGGTGCCGTAGAGGCCGGCGAGCTGGTAGGTCGAGATGATGCCGGCGACGATGACGATCGTCGGCAGCGCCGTCGCCTCGAGCGACACGGCAAGGCCCTGGATGACGTTGGTGCCGTGGCCGGAAACCGAGGCCTCCGAGATCGAACGCACCGGCCGGAAGCCGATGCCGGTGTAGAACTCGGTGATCCAGACGATCAGCCCGGTGACGGCGAGGCCGACGATGCCGCAGATGAACAGGTTGAGGCCGTTGATGGTGATGCCGGCCGAGGACTGGCCGACGTCGCCGAAGCCGACGGTCGCCCAGGTGGCGGCGGCGAGGCCGACGATCGACAGGATTGTCGTCACCCACAGGCCCTTGTAGAGCGCGCCCATGATCGAGCCGTTGGCGCCGAGCCGGACGAAGAAGGTGCCGATGATCGAGGTGATGATGCAGGCGCCGCAGATCGCCAGCGGATAGATCATCACGCTCTCGATGACGGTCGAGCCGGCGAAGAAGATCGCCCCGAGCACCATGGTGGCGACGACGGTCACCGCATAGGTCTCGAACAGATCGGCCGCCATGCCGGCGCAATCGCCGACATTGTCGCCGACATTGTCGGCGATGGTGGCCGGGTTGCGCGGATCGTCCTCGGGAATGCCAGCCTCGACCTTGCCGACGAGGTCGCCGCCGACGTCGGCGCCCTTGGTGAAGATGCCGCCGCCGAGGCGAGCGAAGATCGAGATCAGCGAGGCGCCGAAGCCGAGCGAGACCAGCGCGTCGATGACCGTGCGGTCGGCCGGCTGGAAGCCGAACCAGGCGGTCAGCGCCAGGAAATAGAGGGTGACGCCGAGCAGCGCGAGGCCGGCGACGAGCATGCCGGTGATCGCACCCGACTTGAAGGCGACGCCGAGGCCGGCGCCGAGCGAGCGGGCGGCCGCCTGGGCGGTGCGGACGTTCGCCCGGACCGAGACGTTCATGCCGACGAAGCCGGCGAGGCCGGACAGGATCGCGCCGATGGCAAAGCCCGCGGCGGCGTAGAGAGACAGGAGCAGCCAGGTCAGCGCGAAGACGACGACGCCGACGATGGCGATGGTCGTATATTGCCGGGCGAGATAGGCCTGAGCGCCCTCGCGGATCGCCCCGGCGATCTCCTGCATGCGGGCCGAGCCCTGATCGGCGGCAAGAACGGAGCGTGTAGCCCACATGGCGTAGACGAGCGCCAGCAGCCCGCACAGCGCCACGACCCATAGAATTGTCTGCATGCCGTTTCCTCGCTTGGTCGCAGGCGCTCGGCCGGCGACGATCCCTTTTATGGCTTCGTGAGCCCCGGCCGACTTGCTCCCCCGCGACCAAAGGCAAGCGGAGGTTATATGAGCGCGTCGCCGCGTCAAGCGCAGGGAGTGAAGGCGGGAAATGCAAGGGCAGCGATCGGTCCGGCGGGACCAGCCGGCCCCGTCGCCTCCGCCTGGTCAGCCCGGAAGCAGCCGGGCGCCGGCGCGGCGCGCCTCCAGGGCGATCGCCGCCATGCAGACGAGGGCGATCGGCAGGGCGACGAGGTTCATCGTCTCCCAGCCGCTGGTGACGAAGACCCGTCCCGACATGAACGAGGAAAAGGCCACGGTCGTGAACAGAGCGAGATCGTGAAAGCCTTGCGTCTTGCCCTTCTCGGAAGGCCGGTAGGTGTCGGCGACCATCGCCGTCGCGCCAATGAAGCCGAAGTTCCAGCCGAGACCGAGAAGAACGAGGCCGAGCCAGAACTGCCAGACGGAGATGCCCGACAGGAACACCCCGAAGCTGGCAAGAAGCGCCAGGAGCCCCGCCGCGATGACCCGCTCCTTGCCATAGCGGGCGATCAGCCGACCGGTGAAGAAGCTCGGCCCGAACATCGCCATGACGTGCCACTGGATGCCGAAGAAGCCGATCTCCTGGGGGTGGCCGCAGGCGACGATGGCGAGCGGCGCGCCGGTCATGACGAAGCTCATCATCGCGTAGCTGCCGACGCCGCACAGAAGCGCCGTCAGGAAACGCGGCTGGACGAGGATCTGGGAGAGCGGGCGGGCGGGAGCGGACGGCGCCTCGCCCGGCTCGGCCACGGCCGCGTCGACCACCTTCAGCCGGGACAGCACGAAGACACCGACAAAGCCGAGGATCGAGACGCCGAAGAAGGCGCCGGCAAATTCCGCCGGCCGGAAAAGGCCGGTGGTGAAGTTGACCATCTGCGGGCCGATGACCGCGGCGAACATGCCGCCGGCCAAAACGACGGAGATCGCCCGCGCCTGATAGTCGCGCGGCGCACCGTCAGTCGCGGCGAAGCGATATTGCTGGGTGAAGGCGTTGCCGCAGCCGACCAGCAGCATCGACGCGACGAAGAACCAGAAGGACTGGGCCAGCAGCGCGAAGGCGGCAAGCATCCCGCCGATCGAAACGACCAGCGCCCCGGAGGAAAAGCCGAGCCGCCGCCCGATCGCCCGCATCAGCGCCGCCGCCGGCAGCGCACCGAGCGCGACGCCGACGTTGAAGCCGGTGACCGGCAGCGTCGCCAGCGACTTGTCCTCGAGCAGCAGCCAGGTGCCAGCGAGGCCGCCGGTGGAGATCGCCACCGGGGCGGCCGAGCCGACGATGGCCTGGGCGGCAGCCAGGACGAGGGCATTACGCCGCGCGGTCCTGATCCCCAATCCGCCGACCGGCTCCGCCGCGACGGTCACGGCCGTTCGCGCCTTGCGGCGTTTCCGCCCGCCTCGGGGCGTTGTTCCTTGGCGATCCGGTCGAGCACGGCGTTCACCAGCCGCGGCTCCTCCTCGGTGTAGAAAGCCCGCGCCACGTCGACATATTCGTTGATGATGACTGCGACCGGAACGTCCAGCCGCGAACGGATTTCGAAGACGCCGGCGCGCATCAGCGCCCGCAACGTCGTGTCGAGGCGGGCGAGCGGCCAGTCGGTCGGCAGCGCCTTGTGGATCAGCGGGTCGATTGCCGTCTGCTGACGCACGACGCCCGAGACGACGTCGCGAAACCAGGCAGCATCGGCATCGCGATACTGCTCGCCGTCGATCTCCCGGCCGAGCCGGAAGGATTCGTACTCGGCGACGGTTTCCATCAAGGTCGAACCGCCGACCTCCATCTGATACAGTGCCTGGACGGCGGCGAGGCGCGCTGCGCCCCGCTTGTTGGCGGCCTTCGCCGCCGGCCGTTGCGGCTGCGCGGATTCCACCATCGTCAGGCTCCGAAATGGTCCCGGAGGGCGACCATGCGCAGCGCCGTCCGCGCCGCCTCGCCGCCCTTGTTCTTCCTGTCGGGATCGGCGCGCACCAGCGCCTGTTCCTCGTTCTCGACGGTGAGGATGCCGTTGCCGATGGCAATGCCCTCGTCGACGGAGAGCGACATCAGCGCCCGGGCGGATTCGCCCGCGACGATGTCGAAGTGGAACGTCTCGCCGCGAATGACGCAGCCGAGCGCGACGAAGCCGTCGTAGTCCGTGCCGCCGCCGTCGGCGCCGGACAGGGCGAAGACGATTGCCGCGGGCGCTTCGAGAGCGCCCGGCACGGTGACGACCTCGTAGGTCGCGCCGACTTCCTCGAGTGCGGCCTTGGCGCCAGTCAGGAGATGATCGGCGACGTGCTCGTAATAGCGCGCCTCGACGATCAGGATGTGCGGTTTGGCCGCCATGGGATGTGCCCTTTCAAGGCCTTGTCGCCGCTGGACGCTCTTGCGCGTCTACCGGTCAATCGATGGATCTGCGGATCTTCTGGGCGACGTGGAGCGTAAGATCGAAGGCGGCGCGGAGCCGGAAAAGAAGCGACGCGGTCGCTTCAGCCGGTCGGCGCACCGAACAGGCGCTCGGCATAGCGCGCAATCTGGTCGATCTCAAGATTGACGACGTCGCCGGGCTGCCGTTCGCCCCATGTCGTCACCGCGAGCGAGTGCCGAATGAGCAGGACGTCGAAGACGTCGTCATCGACCGAATTCACCGTCAGCGACGTGCCGTCGAGGCAGACGGAGCCCTTGCGGGCGATGTACTGCTTCAGCTCCTGTGGCGCCCTCAGGCGAAACCGTACCGCCTCCCCCTCGTCATTGCGCGAAACGATCTCCGCCCGGCCGTCGACATGGCCGGAGACGAGATGGCCACCGAGTTCGTCGCCGACCTTCAGGGACCGTTCGAGATTGATCTGCGTCCCCGCCTGCCAGGTGCCGGCGCTGGTCAGCCGCAACGCTTCTTCCCAGGCCTCGACCTCGAACCAGCGAGCGTTCGACGTCGGCTCGGGCAGCGCCGTCACGGTGAGGCAGACCCCGGCGCAGGCGATCGACGCGCCGATGTCGATGCCCCTGGGGTCGTATTCGGTGGCGACGCGGAAGGCCTTGCCCGCCTCGCGCGGCGCGACCTCTTCGATCCGGCCGATGTCGGTGACGATCCCGGTGAACATCAGAGCCTGTCTCCGCAAGAAAATTCGAACCATCTGTCGGCGCCGAAAACGTCCTGGCGCAACAGGTCGAAACGCCGCCGGGCGCCATCGACGTCGATCGGCGCCTTCAGCCCGTCTTCGCCGATCTCGATTGCGCCCTCGGCCAGGATCAGCCGGTCGACCAGCGACGCGTCGAGAAAGCTCGCCGCGATCGTCGCCCCGCCTTCGACCATGATCGAGGTGATGCCCGTCGCGGCGAGATCCTCCAGAAGTTCCGGCAGCGCCACCCGGCCGGTTTCGGGATCCGGGACGCAGGCGACGAAGGAAACGCCCTCCACCGCAAGCGCGGCACGGCGTCCGGCATCGGAACTTTGATAGGTCGCGATCATCGTCGGCACGGTCCGGGCGGTGCGTGCCACCGTCATCTCCGGCGAGGTGCGCAGATGCGGATCGAGGACGATCCGCGCCGGCGAGCGGTCGCCCAAGCCCGGCAACCGGCAGTCGAGCCGCGGATCGTCTTCGAGCGCGGTGCCGGCGCCGACCAGGATGGCGTCGTGGCGAGCCCGCACGAGATGGGTCTGGGCGTCGGAGGTCGGCCCGGTGATCTTCACCTGCCCGCCACCCCGGACGCCGATCCGCCCGTCCCGCGACAGAGCGAGTTTCAGGGTCACTCCCGGCCGGCCGAGGCGGTGCCGGGTGAGATAGCCCTCGATCGTGCGGGCCGCCTCCCCCGCCATCACCTGCGGTGTGACCGAGACGCCGCCCGCAAGCAACATCCCGTGCCCCTTGCCGTTCACCCGCGGATCCGGATCGGCGGCGGCCGAGACCACGCGCGCAATGCCGGCCCTGACGAGGGCCTCGGCGCAGGGCGGCGTGCGGCCGTGATGGGCGCAGGGCTCGAGCGTCACATAGGCCGTCGCGCCGCGCGCCAGTTCGCCCGCCTCGGCCAGGGCGCCGGCCTCGGCATGGGGCCGGCCGCCGAGGGCGGTGACGCCGCGGCCGACGATCCGCGGCCCGCGCCCGTCGCTTTCGTCCCGGACGATCAGCGTGGCGACGGAAGGATTGGTTCCCGTCCGGCCGACATTGCGCATGGCATAGCGGATCGCCGCTGCCATGAAGCGTCGGTCCTCGGGCCGTTCCGGCGAAAAGATCGGATGCTCAGTCGTCATGGGAGTCACTCGGTTCTATCGAGACGGCCGGCGTCGGCGCGATCACAGCCTCCTTGTGGGTCCGCGCCAACTCGCCGATCACCGATTCGAAGTCGCTCGCCTCGGCAAAATCGCGATAGACCGAGGCGAAGCGCACATAGGCGACGTCGTCGAGACCTCTCAGGGCCTCCATCACCATCGCTCCGATCACGTCCGACCGCACCTCGGCCTCGCCCATCTGTTCGAGCCGGCGCACGATGCCGGAAATCATCCGCTCGACCCTCGGGGGATCGACGGGCCGCTTCCTCAACGCGATCTCGATCGAACGGGCGAGCTTGTCGCGCTCGAACGGCACCCGCTTGCCGGATTTCTTCAAGACGTGAAGTTCGCGCAACTGCACCCGCTCGAAAGTGGTGAAGCGGCCCGAACAGTCCGGGCAGACCCGCCGCCGGCGGATCGCCGCGCCATCCTCGGCGGGGCGAGAATCCTTCACCTGGCTGTCCTGGGAGCCGCAAAAGGGACAGCGCATCGTTTCCCCACTCCTGGATTCATACAAAGAAAAGGCCGCGCGAAGGCGGCCTTCTCAGATAAGGATGGTCCGGCTGGCCGAAAAGCTCCCGGCCCGCTCAGATCGCCTGATAGATCGGGAAACGGTCCGTCAGCGCGATGACGCGCTCCTTCACCGACGCCTCGACCTCGGGGTTGCCGTCCTCCGAATTGGACTTGCGCAGGCTGTCCAGCACTTCGAGGATCAGCTTGCCGACCTCGCGGAATTCGGCGGTGCCGAAGCCGCGGCTGGTCGCCGCCGGGGTGCCGAGCCGAATGCCCGACGTGATCATCGGCTTCTGCGGGTCGTTCGGCACGCCGTTCTTGTTGCAGGTGACGTTCGCCCGGCCGAGCGCCTTTTCCGACGCCTTGCCGGTGAGGTTCATCGGGCGCAGGTCGACCAGCATCAGATGGGTGTCGGTGCCGCCGGAGACGATGTCGAGGCCGCCCTCCCGCAGCGTCTCGGCCAGAACCTTGGCATTCTCGCAGACGGCGGCGATGTAGGACTTGAAGCCCGGCTGCAGCGCCTCGCCGAAGGCCACCGCCTTACCGGCGATGACATGCATCAGCGGGCCACCCTGCAGGCCCGGGAAGATCGCGGAATTGATCTTCTTGGCGATCTCCGCGTCGTTGGTCAGAACGATGCCGCCGCGCGGGCCGCGCAGGGTCTTGTGGGTCGTCGAGGTGGCGACGTGGGCATGCGGGAACGGGCTCGGATGATGGCCGGCCGCGACGAGCCCGGCGAAATGCGCCATGTCGACCCAGAGATAGGCGCCGACCTTGTCGGCGATGGCGCGGAAGCGCGCGAAGTCGATCTGCCGCGAATAGGCCGAGCCGCCGGCGACGATCACCTCCGGCTTGGTATCGATCGCCAAGCTCTCGACCTGGTCGTAGTCGATCAGGCCGGTCGAGGTGTCGAGACCGTACTGCACGGCGTTGAACCAGCGGCCGGAGAGGTTGGGCTTGGCGCCATGGGTCAGATGGCCGCCGGCATCGAGGCTCATGCCGAGCAGCGTCGCGCCGGGCTTCGACAGCGCCAGCAGCACCGCCTGGTTGGCCTGGCTGCCGGAATTGGCCTGGACGTTGGCGTATTCGCAGCCGAACAGGGTCTTCACCCGGTCGATCGCCAGTTCCTCGACGATGTCGACATACTGGCAGCCGCCATAGTAGCGCCGGCCGGGATAGCCCTCGGCATATTTGTTGGTGAGGACGGAGCCCTGGGCTTCCATGACGGCGCGCGAGACGATGTTCTCCGAGGCGATCAACTCGATTTCGTGGCGCTGGCGGCCGAGCTCCTTCTCCATGGCGGAGAAGACGTCCGGATCGCTCTCAGAAATGGGGGTCGTGAAGAAACCCGAGAAATCGCTCTTGGCGTCGGCGCTTGGGGCCTGGCTCATGGTGTCACTCTCCTCTGGCGGATGGTCGCTCGGCGGCGGGGCCGGAGCCAGGCGCGAGAAAGCGTACGTGGCTGGCCGCTCACGTGCCGCTTACCACAGCGCCGGGCCATCTCCAAGCAAGCCGACATGCCTGCGCCAAGGTGCAGCTGTTCGCAATGGCCGCGGAGACCGAAATTCGCCCGGCTTTCGCCGAATTCGCTTCTGGTCCGCATCAGTCCGCAGACGATGGACGATCTCGTCCCTCGCAGGATGGCGACCGTGGCGCGTGGCGGACGACCAGTCGCAAAAGCGGCGGCCGGATCTTCGATCCGGCCGCCGGCGCAGCATTTCCTGACGCATGGGCACCTGCGGCGCCGCTCCGTCAGCCATGCGAACCCGCTTCCCCGTCAGTCGACACGATAGAGCGGGACCGGCGGCTTGCCGTCGTTTCCGCCGCGGCCGCCGCGGTCATGGTCGCGGCCCCCGCGATTGCGGTCACCATGGTCCCCACGGCCGCGGCGGTCGAAATCGCCACGGTCCGGCCCGCGGCCGGGACGGTCGAAGTCCGCGCGGTCCGGCCCGCGATCACGATCACGATCACGGAAATCGGGACGCCTGTCGCCACGGTCGCGATCCCGCCCGCGGTCGCCGTAGTCAGGCCCCCGGTGAGGGCCGCGGCCGTCGCGGTCACCCCAATCGCGATCCGGGCCGCGGTCGCCTCGGTGGCGATCCGGGCCGCGATGATCGCGATCCCGGCGATCGCCACGATCCCAATCCGGGCCCCGATGCCCCCGGAAGCGATCGCGGTCGCGGTAGAAGTTGCGGCTGCGATAGTGGTCGCCCCAATAATTGTCGACCGAGAAGGTGATCACCGGCGCGGAATAGGGGTCGAAGTCGTGACGGCCGGAATAGTTGCCGCCGGTCAGTGCGATGTAGTTGGCCGAGATCCAGCCACGCTGGCCGCGGAACCGCACGTCGCACCAGGAGCGGGTCTGCAGGCAGCCGAACACCCTCAGCCCCTCGCCGGCGACGAGAACGTCGACGACCGGATAGTCCGTCGAGGGCCCGGCGCGCAAATTGACGTTGGTGGTCGCGATGGCCTTTTCCGAGGCATGGGCAGAGCCTGCGGGGAGCGCGACGGCGCTCGCCAGCGCCGCCGCTGCGAGAAGCGTCTTCTTCATGATGGGTGTTCCTCCTGCCGAAAAATCCCTGGTCGGGGGCTCCCGACCGTTTCGACTGCAGGAAAACATAGTGCGTCCGAACGGTTCCGTAACGGCGCCTTCATCTGCCGTTCATGTTGAACGGAGACTGAAGGCGCCGTCTGCCGGAAGAATGCCGGCATCGGCCCGGCGTCGCCTCAGAGCCGCGCCTCGATCGCGTCCCAGATCATCGCCGCGATGTCGTTGCCGCCGAAGCGCGAGACCTCGCGGATGCCCGTCGGCGACGTGACGTTGATCTCGGTGAGCAGCCCACCGATGACGTCGATGCCGACGAAGAGGAGGTTGCGCTCCTTCAGCGCCGGCCCGATCCGCGCGCAGATTTCCCGTTCGCGCGCCGTCAGCTCGGTGGCGGTAGCGACGCCGCCGACATGCATGTTGGAGCGTGCGTCGGTCTCGGCCGGGACCCGATTGATCGCACCGGCGACCTCGCCGTCGACGAGGATGATGCGCTTGTCACCCTGGCGCACCTCCTTGAGGTAGCGCTGGACGATGAACGGCTCACGGTAGAGCAGGCCGAAGGTCTCGAAGAACGAGGTGAGGTTGCGGTCCTGCGGGGTGATGTGGAAGACGCCCGCCCCGCCATTGCCGTAGAGCGGCTTCATGATGATATCGCCGAACTCGGCGCGGAACTCCATCACCTCGGCCATGTCCTTGGTGATCAGCGTCTCGGGCATCAGGTCGGGAAATTCGGTGACGAAGATCTTTTCCGGCGCATTTCGCACCTGCGCCGGATCGTTGACCACGAGCGTCTTCGGCTGCACCCGCTCGAGGATGTGGGTCGCCGTGATGTAGGCCATGTCGAAGGGCGGATCCTGGCGCAACAGGACGACGTCCGAGTCGCCGAGATCGCGCTTTTCCGAAGGGCCGAGGGTGAAATGGCTGCCCTCCTCCTCGCGCAGTTCCATCACCTCGCCGCGCACCGTCACCCTGCCGTCGCGCAGCGACAGCCGCTCGGGCGTATAGTGGAACAGCGAGTGCCCGCGCCGCTGCGCTTCGAGGCACATGGCGAAGGTCGAATCGCCCTTGATCGAAATCGACGAGACGTGGTCCATCTGGACGGCGACATCGAGCGCCATGGCGGCATCTCCGCTTAGATCGTGATCGTTGCCGGTGGTGGTAGCGCCGCGCCGGACCGCTGGCAATGTCGGCCGCGTTGATGGATCGGTCACCGCTCGCATCCCATTGCGCCGTGAGCGCAGCGTGGCCTTGCGACGATCCGCCGCCGTTATCCCGGCCGTCAGGCCCGTAAAAGCGTTAGGGTGTATTTGCTGCATTGCAAAAAGCCATTCCGGCAATACCTGGGATCGGACTTTACCAACAATCGTCAAATCGAGGTCCGATCGTGGAGCATTACGACTTCATCGTCATCGGCTCAGGCCCCTCCGGCCGCCGAGCCGCCATCCAGGCCGCCAAGCTGGGGCGAAGCGTCCTCGTCGTCGAACGGGGGCGGAAGGTCGGCGGCGTCTCAGTTCATACCGGCACGATCCCGTCGAAGACCCTGCGCGAGACGGTTCTCAATCTCTCCGGCTGGCGCGAGCGCGGCTTCTACGGCCGGGCCTACCGGGTCAAGAAGGACATCACCGCGAGCGACCTGCGCGATCGCCTGCATCTCACCCTCAGCCACGAGGTCGAGGTGCTGGAACACCAGTTCGCCCGCAACCGCGTCTCGGTGCTGCGCGGCGAGGCGCGCTTCGTCGACGCCCATTCGATCGAGGTCACGGGCGACGAAGGCGACATCCACCATTTCACCGGCGCCAACTTCCTGATCGCCACCGGCACCCACCCGTTCCGGCCGGACTACATCCCCTTCGACGGCAAGACCGTCCTCGACTCGGACGAGATCATCGAGCTCGCCACCCTGCCGCGCTCGATCGCGGTCATCGGCGCCGGCGTCATCGGCGTCGAATATGCGACGATCTTCAACGCCCTCGACGTGAAGGTGACGCTCATCGAGCCGCGCGATTCCATGCTCGACTTCCTCGACAAGGAACTCCTGTCGGACTTCACCTACCAGCTGCGGGACTCAGGCATGGTCCTGCGCTTCGGCCACAAGGTCGAGACGGTGACGAAGACCCCGGACGACTACTGCAAGATCGAGTTCGAGGGCGGCGGCCACGTGCGTGCGCAGATGCTGCTCTTCGCCGCCGGCCGCATGGGTTCGACCCGCGCGCTCAATCTCGAAGCCTGCGGCCTGTCGACCGACCATCGCGGCCGTCTCGCCGTCGATCCCAAGACGCTGCAGACCGCGGTGCCGCACATCTATGCCGCCGGCGACGTCATCGGCTTTCCGAGCCTCGCCTCGACCTCGATGGAACAGGGCCGCGTCGCCGCCTGCCACGCCTTCGGCTTTTCCGCCGTCGAGCCGCCGGAATACTTTCCCTACGGCATCTATTCGGTGCCGGAAATGTCGATGGTCGGCATGACCGAGCGCGAGGTGGCCGAACGCCACATCCCCTACGAGGTCGGAACCGCCCGTTTCCGCGAGACCTCGCGCGGCCACATCATGGGCCTCGACAAGGGCATGCTGAAGATGATCTTCAGCCTGAAGACCCGCCGCCTGCTCGGCTGCCACATCGTCGGCGAGGGCGCCACCGAGTTGATCCACATCGGCCAAGCCGTCCTCAACCTGAAGGGCACGCTCGACTATTTCGTCGAGAACACCTTCAATTATCCCACCCTCGCCGAGGCCTACAAGGTCGCCGCCCTCGACGCCTACAACCGCATGGCCGGCCCCGACGTGGCGCCGCATATTTCGGGCGAGGAGTAGGACCAACTGGACGCGGGAGTTGTTGGGCGGGGTGCAGTCGAGCATGAGCGATGCGAAAGACGCCGATACGGTGGGCAGGTGAGGAACCTGGGGCCGGATACGTCGGCAAAACGCGATCAACCGGTCAGGGCTGATCGTTCTTCCGGGTCTGCGCCACCCCCCGGCGTTCGACGCACTGCCCGATAGCCGGTGGCCGCACTGACCGCCGGCTTCTGGGCGTTATCTCAGGCGGGCCTGTCTTCCAGATAGTGCATGGTGTAGCCGTCCCGATCGGTGATGCGGGTGAACTCGTCGCGCCCGCAGACGAACATTTCGGGTTCCACCGTCATGTAGTGCAGCTTGTATTTCGGACCGAAGCGGATGACGCCGATGCCATGGTAGGGCAACAGGTTCGATCTGAGCTTGTACTCGGGGTAGAGACGCAGGCCGAGCACCGGAATTCCCTTCGTATGGATCGTCGCGCGCAGCGCGCTGGGGAAGAATTCTTCCTCCCAGCGCAGGTCAGCAGCGGCAGCCTTCAGCGCCCGGTATTCGGCGAGGCCCGCCCGCGCCCGGCGATGGAGCTCTTCCGTCGCTTTCCCGGCGCCCGTCCCGCCGAACTGCTCGCGAAGCGCATCGTAACCCAGCTGGCGCTTGGCGGTGTTGATGCTCGCTGCCATGCTGGCGAGCCAGACATCATGAGACTCGGGGCTGAGGCCGTCGGCGAAGGGGTCGTCGTGGAAGCGTGCGGACCAGTGCTCGAAGCTCGCCTGGAATTCCTCGAAGCGACCGGACAGGATCTGCGCCATGTCGTGGAGCTTGATGGTGTCGCCGCAGCCGATCGTCTCGACCATCTGACGCAGAAGATCGACGTAGCGCAGCGCTTCGACGGCGGTCACGCCGAAGGGCAGGCCGTAGAAGGTGCTGTCGGTGACCAGATGGAACACGGCTCCCGCGGGGTACAACTGGCGGATCATCTCGGCGATGTTCGCCATGTGCCGGAGCGAGACCTCCTCGGCGGTCGTCGGCACCGTGAGCTGCAGCCGTTTCACCGGGTTGCGGATGACGCAGAACACGGGAAGCAGGATGCTGATCGGCTCGCCCTTCCCGCAGGCTTCCCTGATCCGACCCTTCCAGATCTCGCTTTCGGCGTAGCGGCTGCGGGAGTTGAACTGGATCGTGCGATGATTGATCAGCTCGAAGATGCGCTCGTGAACGGGCTTGCCGGCCGTCTTCTTCTGGAAGGCCTCCCAATCCAGGCGGCGGATGTGGACGCATTCGGCGAGGATCTGCTCGTCTTCCGGTGCCGTCGGCCGGGTCTTCTGGGGCTGCAGCCTGGGATCGGTCTCGGGCCATGCGTCGTGGAAGCTCAGCCTTGCATCGCTGATGGCCTCGCCATCACGGCCGACGTCGATATAGGACGGTGCGAGATAGTTCATAGGTCTGTTCCTCTGCAATTGGGCTGACGAAATCTGATCCGGCCGGCCGCATTCGGTGAAACGGCCGGAAAAACGGCGTGTCTCGGGCAAGCCCGCTGCCTGGAGCCGGTGCCTGGGCACGGGACTTTGCTTCAGACGCCGGTGATTGCTGAATCAGATCTACCGCGGCTCATCGCGCCGCGCTGTGTCGCGCGTCACGCCCCGGGAGGGACACCGATCGTGGTCCCCGACGTCGTCAAACGGCGTCCGGCGGCGCCCTCGACCGTCGCCCCGACCCGAGCGTCGCAGGCCGTGCCGGCCCCTTTGCTGTTGGCGTGGTGGCTCGCGTAGCCCGACGCCACGAATCCCCAAAATCGGGTCCGGGCTTGAATTCTACAATGATCCTTGTATACTCGTATCCATGGATGATCATCGCGCCGTTTCCGCTCTCGCAGCCCTCGCCCATGCCGACCGCCTCCGGGCGTTTCGCCTGCTGGTCAAGGCGGGGCCTAACGGGCTGCCGTCGGGCGAGATCGCCGAGCGGCTATCGATCATGCCAACGCGGATGAGCTTTCACCTCGCCGGCCTCGATCGCTCCGGCCTCGTCCATTCCTGGCGCGACGGCCGGCAGGTTCGGTACGCCGTGCGCTTCGAAGCGATGCGCGCCCTCCTCGCCTTCCTCGCCGAGGACTGCTGCGACGGACATCCGGAGATCTGCGGCGTCGGCGCCCTCCCGTCATGCGACGAAGGATGCCCGGATGCCGGGAAAACAGCGAAGCGGCGCCAGACCGTCAGCTGAGACATCGTTCCAAAGGGAGGAAGCCATGGCCGACGAAAACTACAACGCCCTGTTCCTGTGCACCGGCAATTCGGCCCGCTCGATCATCGCCGAAAGCATCATGAACCGCGACTTCTCCACCCGCTTCCGCGCCTTTTCGGCCGGCAGCCAGCCGCGCGGCGAAATCCATCCGCTGACGCTCGATCTGTTGCGCCGGCTGAATTTTCCGGTCGAGGGGCTGCGGTCGAAACCCTGGGAGGAGTTCGCCGAGGGCACGGCCGGCGCGCCGCAACTCGACTTCGTCTTCACCGTCTGCGACGATGCCGCGGGCGAGGCCTGCCCGGTCTGGCCGGGCCAGCCGATGAGCGCCCATTGGGGCGTTCCCGACCCCGCCAAGGCAGAAGGCACCCCGGCCGAGCGCGCCCTCGCCTTTGCCGACACCTTCCGCCTGATGAACAACCGGATCTCGATCTTCGGCAGCCTGCCGATCAGGAGCCTCGACAAGATCAGCCTGAAGCGCCGTCTCGACGCCATCGGAACCGGCGCCGCCGAAAATCCGGATAACAAGGTCGCGTGAGCCGCGAGTTCGATCTTCCCCGCCGGCTCGTCGCAGAGGCCCTCGGCACATTGCTCCTCGTCGCGACGGTGGTCGGCTCGGGCATCATGGCCGAGCGGCTGACAGACGACACCGCCCTCGCCCTCCTCGGCAACACGCTGCCGACGGGGGCGATCCTCGTCGTCCTGATCACCATCCTCGGCCCGATCTCCGGCGCCCATTTCAACCCGGCGGTCACGCTCGCGATGCTGCTCCGCGGGGCGATCGGCCGGCATTCGGCCGGCCTCTACGTCGCAGCCCAGATCCTCGGCGGCATCGCCGGCACGGTTGCCGCCCACCTGATGTTCGAAATTCCGGCCCTCGGCCTGTCCGCCCACCTGCGCACAGGGCCCGCCCAGTGGTGGGCGGAGATCGTCGCGACCTTCGGCCTCGTCGGCGTCATCCTCGGCGGCCTCAGGTTCAACGGCCCGGCGATCCCCTGGCTGGTCGGCCTCTACATCACCGCCGCCTACTGGTTTACCGCGTCGACGAGCTTCGCCAATCCGGCGGTCGCCATCGCCCGGGCCTTCACCGACACCTTCTCCGGCATCAGGCCGCTCGACGTTCCGGCCTTCATCCTCGCCGAATGCATTGGCGCGGTGCTCGCCACCGCACTATTTGGCTGGCTGCTGCATCCCGGCACCCGGCTGACCATCCGCGGTGCGCTGCGCGGTGCGGCCGACTGAGCCTTCGCCCCCGATCTACCATCTCGACAGAGAGCTCCCGATGACCGTCACGATCTACCACAACCCGCAATGCGGCACCTCGCGCAACACGCTGGCGATGATCCGCCAGTCGGGCGAGGAGCCGCAGGTGATCGAATATCTGAAGACCCCGCCGAGCCGCGAGACGCTGATCGAGCTTCTCGACATGATGGGCATGAAGCCGCGCGACCTGCTGCGCGAGAAGGGCACGCCCTATCACGAGCTCGGCCTCGACGACCCGGCGCTTTCCGACGAGGAGCTGCTCCAGGCGATGATGGAAAACCCCATCCTGATCAACCGGCCGATCGTCGTCACCGACAAGGGCGTCCGGCTCTGCCGTCCCTCGGAAAAGGTGCTGGAGATCCTGCCGAACCCGGCGATCGGTGCATTCACCAAGGAAGACGGCGAGGTCGTCCAGGCCCGCAACTGACGAGCCGGCCAGCCGCGCACCCCACCGGTGCGACCTCTGCGGCAGGCCAGATGCCCTTCATCAAAACGAACGATCGCTTGCCCCACATGCCCCTTTCAGACCTGCCCAATCTCGTCGACGGCGCCCTCCGGCCCGTCGACCCGGCGCTCTATGCGGCGCCGGGCGATCCCGGCCATGCGCCCCGCATCCTCACTCTCTACGGCTCCCTGCGCGAGCGCTCCTTCTCGCGCTTCGTCGCCGAGGAGGCGGGGCGGCTTCTGACCTTCCTCGGCTGCGAGGTGAAGACCTTCGATCCGCGCGGTCTGCCGCTGCCGGACGCCGCCGGAACCGATCATCCGAAGGTCGCCGAGCTGCGCGATCTCGCGAAGTGGTCGGAGGGAATGGTCTGGGTCAGCCCGGAACGGCACGGGGCGATGACCGGCATCATGAAGGCGCAGATCGACTGGATCCCGTTGTCGGAAGGCGCCGTCCGCCCGACGCAGGGCAAAACGCTGGCGGTAATGCAGGTCTGCGGCGGCTCCCAGAGCTTCAACGCGGTCAACCAGTTGCGCATCCTCGGCCGCTGGATGCGGATGGTGACGATCCCCAACCAGTCCTCCGTGGCGAAGGCCTTCAACGAGTTCGACGAGGCCGGCCGGATGAAGCCGTCGGCCTATTACGCCCGGATCGTCGACGTCTGCGAGGAACTGACGAAGTTCACCTATATGACGCGAGGCCGCTCGGCCGCCCTCACCGATCGCTATTCGGAACGCGTCGAGACGGCCGCCGAATTGTCGAAGCGCGTGAATCAGCGGGCGATCTGAGCCGGCGCGGCGAATCTCGCGGCGCATTCGGCTCCGGCCCATCGGCGGCGACAGGCGCTCTGTGAAAACCGGCCAAAGCTGCTATGGCAACTTGGTGACACAGATCGATCCTTCTCCCCCGCCGCGCAGCGCCGTCTACGGCTCGCCGCCCCCCGACCTCGCGGACGTGCCCGAGGGCGCCGTGCAGCTCTCCCCGCTGCGCCCCGGCGCCGAGACGTTGGAGCACCTGCCCGACGGCACGCTTAGCGAGATCGTCGTCGCCGCGCCTCCCGGCGCGATCGAGCGGCGCTTCGTATTGGCCCATGCGCTGCGCGCGCTGACCCCC
Organism: Jiella pacifica; assembly: GCF_010500815.1. Taxonomy (GTDB): domain Bacteria; phylum Pseudomonadota; class Alphaproteobacteria; order Rhizobiales; family Rhizobiaceae; genus Jiella; species Jiella pacifica. Next base: position 202,738 of record NZ_JAAAMG010000001.1, on the reverse strand, counting down.
GGCGGCTCGTTGACGGCGTTGGCCCCCAAGGCCAAGGGCGGCCAACGCCTGCGCGCCGAACTGGAGGCCTTCGGCTGCGAGGTTTCCGAGCACTTCAAGGCCCGCCACCGCATCTGCGCCGTTCGCCAGCCGAACGCGCCGCACGGCCTCGCCGAGGCGATCGCGGCCGGCTCGCCCGTCACGCTGGAGGGGACCTGCCTTCGCTCGCAGCCCGGCATCTTTTCGTGGGATCGCGTCGATCCGGGCACCTCGCTGCTCTGCCGCCATCTGCCGCCCCTCGCGGGACAGGGCGCGGATCTCGGAGCGGGGCTCGGCATCCTGTCCCTGACCGTCCTTAAATCGCCGCGCGTCGAGGCGCTCACCCTCGTCGAGATCGACCGCCGCGCCGTCGAGGCTTCGAAGGTGAACGTCGTCGATCAGCGCGCGCGCTTCCTGTGGTCCGACGCGCGTCAGGCCGCGCTGGGCGATCTCGACTTCGTCGTCTCCAATCCGCCCTTCCATGCCGAGGGGATCGAGGATCGCGGCCTCGGCCAGGCCTTCATCGTCGCCGCCGGCCGGATGCTGCGTCGCTCCGGCATGCTCTATCTCGTCGCCAACCGCCACATGCCCTACGAAGAGGTGCTGCGCGCGACGTTCCGGACCGTGACGACGCTGGCGGACGAGGCCGGCTACAAGATCTTCGAGGCGCGCAAGTGACGAAGACGCCGACGTCCCGTCTCGACAAGCTCTTGGCCAATCTCGGCTACGCCTCGCGGCGCGAGATCCAGATGCTTGCCAGGAACGGCCACATCCTGCTCGACGGCGCCCCGATCCTGCGGGCCGACACTCGGATCGCCCTGAGGCCCGACCTAGAAACCCGGCTGGTGGTCGACGGCGAGGCCCTCGATCCGTTGCCCGGCGTCGCCCTGATGCTGAACAAGCCGCTCGGCGTCACCTGCTCGCACAAGGAGGCGGGTCCGCTGGTCTACGATCTCCTGCCGACCCGCTGGCGCCGGCGCGATCCCGCCATCTCGACGGTCGGCCGGCTCGACAAGGAGACCTCCGGCCTGTTGCTGATGACCGACGACGGTGCCCTGCTGCACCGGATCATCTCGCCGAAGCGCCATGTCGCCAAGCGCTACCGCGCCCGTCTCGCCCGGCCGCTGACCGGCGGCGAGGCCGAGCTCTTCGCCTCCGGCACCTTGATGCTGGAGGGCGAGGAAAAGCCGCTCGCCCCGGCAAGGCTGGAGATCCTCGGCCCGCAGGAGGCGATCCTGCAAGTCCATGAAGGCCGCTACCATCAGGTCCGCCGGATGTTCGCGGCGGCCGGCAACCATGTCGAAGCGCTGCATCGGGAATCGATCGGCGGCCTGGCCCTGCCCGCCGACCTTCCGCCCGGCGCCTTCCGCCGCCTCGGCGACATCGATCTGGCCGCGATCTTCGCCGAAACAGGCAGCGGCGGCTGACGGCCGCGAACGCAGACGAACGTCCCGCCCGGGATGCCACCACCGCGGCCCCATCCGATCCTCAACGCCGCCGTCAGCAGACCGGCAACGCCGCCCCAGGGCCCGCTTCGCCTCGATCGCTTCGACGGGACGGGTGTTTTGCCCGCCCTCCACGTCTTATATCGTCACCATTGGTTGCAGAATGACCTGCATGGGAGGAACGGTCGATGAGCGTCGCATTCGTCAAGGAACCGAACGAGGACCAGGTCGAGGGCTTGCCGGAGCGCGATCTCGGGACGGAACCGAACTTCGTCACCGACCGGGGCCTCGAGATGCTCGACGCGGAAATTGCCAAAGCCGAGGCATCGCTCGAAACGGCGCGGGAGGCGAACGACAAGATCGCCGTCGCGATGATCAATCGCGACCTCAGATACTGGCGCGCCCGCCGCTCGACCGCGCAGCTCATCGTCCCCGAGGCCGACAGCGACGTCGTCCAGTTCGGCCATAGCGTGACGATCGAGCGCCCGAACGGCAAGGTCCAGACCTACCGCATCGTCGGGATCGACGAGGCGGACCCGGAGGAAGGCCTGATCTCCTACCTGTCGCCTCTCGCCCGCCAGCTCGTCGGCAAGGAAGCGGGAGACACTGTCCGGGCAGGCTCCACCGAGGCGGAAATCGTCTCGATCGAATAAGGGCCGGCGGGCGCGGAGCCCGCGGCTCAGCCCCGCGGCTTGTATGTGTGCTCGGCGGCCGGAAACGTCCGCCCGCGCACCTCCCCGGCATAGGCCTTCACTGCCTCCGAGACCGCTTCGCCGATCGCGCCATAGCGCTTGACGAATTTCGGCACCCGCGCCGTCAGCCCCAGCATGTCGTTGAGGACAAGGATCTGCCCGTCGCAGGCCGCCGACGCCCCGATGCCGATGGTCGGGATCGCGACCGTCCGGGTGATCTCTTCGGCGAGCGGCTCCACCACCCCCTCGATCACCACCGCAAAGGCCCCCGCCCCGGCCACCGCCATCGCATCGCCGAGGATCTTCTCCCGCGCCGCCGCGTCGTGGCCCTGACTGCGAAAGCCGCCGAGCGCGTTCACCGCCTGGGGCGTCAGCCCGACATGCGCCATCACCGGAATGCCGCGGTCGGCAAGAAACGCGATGGTCGGCGCCATATGCGCCCCGCCTTCGAGCTTGACCGCGCCGCAGCCCGTCTCCGCCATCACCCGTGCGGCCGCCCGGAACGCATCTTCGGGCGAAGCTTCGTAGCTGCCGAAGGGCATGTCGACGACGATCAGCGCCTCGGCCGTCGAGTTCACGACCGCCCTGCCGTGGGCGATCATCAGGTCGAGGCTCACGCCGAGCGTCGACTCCATTCCGTGCTCGACCATGCCGAGACTGTCGCCGACCAGGATGAAGTCGACCACCGGATCGACGAGGGGCGCCAGGGCGGCGCTGTAGGCGGTAAGCGAGACGATCGGCTCGCCGCCCTTGCGTGCGAGAATCTCCGGCGCCGTGCGGCGCTTCGCCAGGTTTTGCGCGCTCATCGCCCGCCCTCCGTTCCCAAGGTGTCGTTCAGGCCGGCCGCGCCTCGCGCTGGTCGATCAGGAGCACAGGACCGACCTCTGCCGTCACCAGCACCACCACCGGCCGGTCGATCGTCTCGACCGGGGCAAGGTCGCGCGCGTCGCAGATGTCGAGCGAGCGCAACGTCACGCCCGGCTCGGCGACGATCCTCGCCGTCATCTTCGCCAGGATGCCCGCCGCGTCGCTCTCGCCCGCCTCGATCATCGCCGCTCCCTCGAAGAGCGCCTTCGAGAGCACCCGCGCCGCCTGCCGATCCTGCGGCGAGAGCCGGACGTTGCGCGACGACATCGCCAGCCCGTCCACCTCGCGGACCGTCGGCACGCCGACGATCTCGACCGGGACGTTCAGATCGTCGACCATGCGGCGGATGACGGTGAGCTGCTGGAAATCCTTCTCGCCGAAATAGGCCCGCGTCGGCTGGACGATGTTGAACAGCTTCGCGACCACCGTCGCGACGCCGCTGAAATGACCCGGACGCACCTTGCCGATCAAGATGTCCCCGAGCGGCTTCAGCGAGATCGTCGTCTGCAGCGGCTGCGGATACATCTCCTCGACGCCGGGCGTGAACACCGCATCGACACCTGATTGCGCGAGAAGCGCGAGATCGCGCTCCATGTCGCGGGGATAGGTCGAAAAGTCCTCCGACGGGGCGAACTGCGTCGGGTTGACGAAGATCGAAACGACGGTGATGTCGTTCTCCGCCCGCGCCCGACGCACCAGTTCCAGATGCCCGGCATGCAGGTAGCCCATGGTCGGGACGAGGCCGATACTCCGTCCCGTCTGCCGCGCCCGCCCAAGCGCTGCCCGCAGCGCATCGATCGTGTCGTATCGTTCCACGGGCCTTCGTCCGTTTCCTCGTCGCGAAGGCCTTCTATCGGCTCGGGCCGCCAAGCGGAAGGGCAAAGCCGGCCGCGGGACCTCGAATCCAGCTCGCCCATCGATCGCATTCGCTGATGGCACCTATCGCAATTGCGCGTTTGCCGCCGCGGTTTTGACGGCTACAATTGCAGCGTCGTCAGGTTCGTCCCGAGGTAGATCGTCATGAGCGCCGTTCCCAGCCGAGACAGGCCCGACAACGCCGCCCTGATCGCTATCGGCGCCGGCTGCCTGATCGCGCTCCTGACCTTCGGTCCGCGCTCGGCGATCGGCTTCTTCCAGCTGCCGATGCTGATTGACACCGGCTGGAGCCGCGACGAATTCGCCATCGCCATCGCCATCCAGAACCTCTGCTGGGGCGCGGGGCAGCCGCTTTTCGGCGCCATCGCCGACAAGTGGGGCACCGCGCGCGTTCTGATCCTCTCCGGCCTCCTTTATGCCGCCGGTCTGGCACTGACGGCCGTCGCTCCCTCGCCCTTCTTCCTGACCATCGGCTCCGGCGTCCTCGTCGGCCTCGGCGTCGCCTCCGGCTCCTTCGGCATCGTGCTGGCAGCTTTCGCCCGCCGGGTCTCGGCCGAGCAGCGCTCCTTCGTCTTCGGCCTCGGCACGGCGGCGGGATCGGCCGGAATGTTCCTGTTCGCGCCGCTCTCGCAGGCCCTGATCGACAGCTACGGCTGGTCCGACGCGTTGCTCGTCCTGTCCGCCATCATGCTGCTCGTCCCGCTGCTCTCCTTCGCCCTCAGGGGCAACGGCCAGATCCGACGCGACCTCAAGCCCGAGATCGAGCAGACCATGGGTGCGGCCCTGCGCGAGGCCTTCGCAACCCGCAGCTTCCTCCTGCTCACCTCGGGCTTCTTCGTCTGCGGCTTCCAGGTCGCCTTCATCACCGCGCATTTCCCGGCCTTCCTCGCCGATGTCGGCATCGCGCCGAAATGGGCGGTGATCTCCATGGCGCTGATCGGCTTCTTCAACATCATCGGCTCGATTTCGTCCGGCATCATCGGCCAGCGCGTGTCGAAGCCGCATTTCCTCGCCTGGATCTATATCGGCCGCTCGATCGTCGTGACGGTGTTCCTCCTGACGCCGATCACCCCCGCGACCGTCGTCGTCTTCGCCGTCGTCATGGGCCTTCTGTGGCTTTCCACCGTCCCGCCGACCAATGCCCTCGTCGCCATCATGTTCGGCACGAAATATCTCGGCCTGCTCGGCGGGCTGGTGTTCTTCTCGCACCAGATCGGCTCGTTCCTCGGCGTCTGGCTTGGCGGCTATCTCTACGAGATCTACGGCACCTACGACGTGGTCTGGTGGCTCGGCGTCATCCTCGGCCTCTTCGCAGCGCTAATGCACTGGCCGATCCGGGAGACAGCGGTGGAGCGGCCGGCGCTGGCGCTTTAATGCCCCGGCTCAGCCGACTGGCGGGCGGCCATCCTTCGCCAGGGCAGCCAATAGCCCGTGCCGCGCCTCCGGCTCCTTGATGCCGCGCGGCCCGAAGACGTTGCGGGCGAGGAAGTAACCGGTCAGGCGGAACGCCTCGCGCAGCTCGTCCGCGCCCTCGGCACCGCCCTCCTCTGCCAGAAAAGCCGGCAGGGCGAGCAGCTTGTCGTGCCAGGGCGCGCCGGCCTCGCGGCTGACGGCGCGGCCGGTCTTCGGCGAGACATAGACGAGATCGTCGGTCTGACCGGTCGCTGCGCAGCGCGCGAGATCGAGGCCAAATCCCAGTTCCTCGAGCAAAGCGATCTCGAAGCGCAGCATCAGGGCCGCGACGGTCTGCGGCTCCGTGAGATGCTCGATGAGGACGGCGAGCCCGTCGTAAAGCCGCGGATGCGGGTCGCGCTCGGGCAGAAGCCGGAGATGCGCCGCCGCCAGCTGCACGGCGTTCAGCGCCGCGGCGCTCTCGATCAGCGAGGCGGCGCGGAGCGTCACCGGTTCGAGGATGAAAGTGCCCATGTGCTCGTCGAGTCGCGCCCGCCAATGGGCTTCGACGCTGTTTCCCGGCTGCAGCACCGGTTGCTGGCGCCGCGATCGCCCGCCCCGCACGATGCCCAGATGCCGCCCCCGCGACCGCGTCATCACCTCGGCGATGACGCTCGACTCGCCATGGCGCCGGACGCCGAGAACGATCGCCTCCTCACGCCATTCCATCGATATGTCCCGTCGGGTCGAGAGGCATGATCGGAACCATCAAAGTGCCTGCCGGCGAAGCGACCATCACCAGCCGGCAACCGCTCAGCTCGTGTAGTCGAGCCCCATTTCCCGGTAGCGCTCGGGATCGTCGCCCCAGTTCTCGCGCACCTTCACGAACAGGAACAGATGGACCTTCTGGTCCGCCGCCTCGGTGATCTCCTTGCGGGCGGCCTCGCCGATCGCCTTGATCGTCTCGCCCTTGTGGCCGATGACGATCGCCTTCTGGCTGTCGCGCTCGACATAGATCGTCTGCTCCAGCCGCACCGAGCCGTCGGGCCGGGTCTCCCACAGCTCGGTCTCGACATGGCTGGCATAGGGCAGTTCCTGATGCAGCCGCAGATAGAGCTTCTCGCGGGTGATCTCGGCGGCGAGCTGGCGCAGCGGCAGATCAGAGACCTGGTCTTCCGGATAGTACCAGGGCCCCTCGGGCAGCGCTTTGGCGAGCCAATCCATCAGGTCGCCGCAGCCCGAGCCGTCGAGCGCCGAGATCATGAAGACGCGGTCGAACGCCACCCTGTCGGTGAGTTCCTTGGTCAGGCCCAACAGCTTGTCGCGCTGGATCCGGTCGACCTTGTTGAGAAGCAGCGCCTTGGTCACCGGCCGATCCTTCAGCCGGTCGAGGATCTGCTCCACGTCCTCGCTGATCCCCCGCTCGGAATCGACGATGGCCAGAACGACGTCGGCGTCCCTCGCCCCCGACCAGGCGGTCTTCACCATCGCCCGGTCGAGCCGGCGCTTCGGCTTGAAGACGCCGGGCGTGTCGACGAAGACGATCTGGGCGCCGTCATGCATGGCGATGCCGCGCACCAGCGCACGGGTCGTCTGGACCTTGTGGGTGACGATCGTCACCTTGGTGCCGACCAGCCGGTTGACGAGGGTCGACTTGCCGGCGTTCGGCGCGCCGAGCAGCGCGACGAAGCCCGAGCGCCGCCCGTCCGCCCCGCTACCAGCGGCGACGCCCGCCGCATCCGCGGAGGCACTCTCGGGGCTCTCCGTGCCGGAGTTCTCGTTCGGCGTCCCGTGCGGGGAACCTTCCTCGCCATCCGTCTCGTCGCGGGTCGTCTCGTCGCTCAATCCTGATCCTTCCAGATTCCTTCGCGCCGCAGCACCGCAGCGGCGGCTTCCTGCTCGGCGATCCGCTTCGAGCGGCCCTGCCCTTCGCCCGGCTCGACGCCATCGACGGCGACGCGAATGGTGAACACCGGCTCGTGGTCGGGCCCCGAGCGGTCGATCGTCTCGTAGCGCGGCGCAACCGGACCGCGCTGATGCGCCCATTCCTGCAGCGCCGTCTTCGGGTCGCGCCTCGCGACAACGTCGGCATCGAGACGCTCGCCCCAATGGCGGGTGATGAAGTCACGCGCCGTTTCGAGGCCTTCGCCGAGATAAATGGCGGCGATCAGCGACTCGACGAGGTCGGCGCGAATGTTCTTGGTGCGCTCGCCCTTCAGCTTCTTCAGGTCCGAGCCCTGGCGGACATAGTCGAACAGGCCGATCTCGTCGGCGATCTCGGCGCAGGCATCGGCACTGACGAGCGCGTTGAGCCGCAGCGACAGTTCGCCCTCGTCGGCATCGGGAAACTGCCCGAAGAGACGCTCGGCGATGACGAGACCCAGCACCCGGTCGCCGAGGAATTCCAGCCGCTCGTAGCTCTTCGCGCCACCCTCGCTGGAAAGGCTCGCATGGGTCAAGGCGCGCTCGAAACGCTCCTTGTCACGGATCGGGACGCCGATCCGCTCCTGAAGCTCGTCGAGCGCCTTTTCGCGCTTTACCCGAGCCATGTAAAGAAGCGGCTCGGCCGCAGATCGCTCGGCCACTGCCAGACTTCCAGCGGCGAGACATCGTCCTTGATCGAGAAGAAAATCACCCGCGCCTTGCCGACGAAGTTCTCGAACGGCACGTAGCCGACGTCGAACCGGCTATCCAGCGAGTTGTCGCGATTGTCGCCCATCATGAAGTAGTGGTCCGGCGGCACGACGAATTCGCGGGTGTTGTCGCCCGGCGAGTTCGGCGACAGATCGAGCGTGATGTAGGAGGCGCCGTTGGGCAGGGTCTCGCGATACTGCTCCGCCGTCGTGCCGTCATCGAAGGTAAACTCGCCGGCCGATTCCCGCGGAACCGCCTTGCCGTTCAGATAGAGGATGCCCTCGCGCACCTGCACGTGATCGCCGGGCAGGCCGATCAGGCGCTTGATGTAGTCGACCTCCTCCTCGTGCGGCTTGCGGAAGACGACGACGTCGCCGCGGTTCGGCTCGAAGGACATCAGGCGCCCGTCGAAGACGTCCGGCGAGAACGGAAAGGAGTATTTCGAGAAGCCGTAGCTCCATTTCGAGACGAACAGATAGTCGCCGACCAGCAGCGTCGGCATCATCGACCCGGAGGGGATGGAAAAGGGCTGGAACAGGAAGGTGCGGATGACCAGCGCGAGGAGGAGCGCCTGGATGATGACCTTGACGGTCTCGCCGAAGCCGCCCTTGTCCGTCCGTTCGGCCTGGTCGACCATCGCACTCTCTTCTTGTCAGTTCGCCTTGGAGCGGCGCGGCCGCAGAGCGCCTTCTAACCAGTTGGCGGGCGGGCCGCAACGGCGACGGCGTTAAACTTTGTCCGGCTCCGAGGCGCCGTGTCCACCGGCGTTGCGAGCCTGTTGCATGCGCTGTGCGGCCAGGCGCTCGACCAGCACCTTGCCGGCCTGATCGACGGGCTCGCGCCCCGCCGCGATCTGCCGCCGGCGGTGGGCCTGAAAGCTCTTCACGGCCGAGCGGACGACGACGTAGGACAGCGCTCCGGCGACGAGTCCGAGCGGGATAGAGCCGATCAGCATCGGCTTCACCACCGGATCCCAGATCGCCAGGAGATTGGATGGCGAGAGCGAAGATTCCAGCGTGTCCGGATGCGGTGCGGTGGCGGGTCCCCGCGCGGTGACGAGACGCCCGATTTCGTATGTCGAGGCCCAGATGAACGGAAACGTCGCCGGATTGCCCACGGCCGTCCCGAGGGCGGCGGCCGCCATGTTGCCGGCGACGAGATAGGCGACCGCGAAAGCCAACAGGAAATGGAAGCCGATGAACGGGGTGAAAGAGGCGAAGACGCCCGCGGCAAAGCCGGCGGCCACCGCATGGGGCGCGGCATCGAGACGGATCACCCGCTTGACGAAATAGCGGTAGGAGCGCCTGAACGACCGGCGCGGCCAGAGAAAAGTGCGAAATCGCGCCCAACGGTCTTCGGGCACGCGCCGCCGGAACAACATGGTTCGACAACTCCGAGAGAATTCAACGGACGACGACTTCGCTTCGCTCGTGCATCCATTTGATGAAATGCCGGCCGCCGCCCACCCCGGATGCCTTAAGCCAGCGCTTTGCGGCGAAAGTTTCCCCGTGCCCCAACGGGCGCTCACGATCTTGTCACACCTTGCATGGGCCGTGTCAAAGCGCTCGGCCGAGCCCGAGAGATCAGCCGTTGACGCGCGTGACGTCGGCAACGCAGGGCTTGGCACGCAGCTGCCGGAGCGTCTGTGTGAGATGCTGGATGTCCCAGACCTCGAGCTCGATCACCATCTTGGTGAAATCGGGCGCGGTCGAGATCATCGAAAGATTGTGGATGTTGGCGTCGTTGATGGCGATCGTCTCGGCGATCTCCGCCAACGAGCCCGGCTCGTTCTTCGCCGACAGCATGATGCGAGCCGGGAAACGTTCGCTCATCGCCTCGTCGAGGTCCCATCGCACGTCCACCCAGCGGTCCGGCTCGTCGTCGTAGGCGGTCAGCGCCGGCGACTGGATCGGGTAGATGGTGATCCCCTTGCCGGGGTCGATGATGCCGACGATGCGGTCGCCCGGCACGGCTCCGTCGGGCCCGAAACGCACCGGCATGTCCTCCCCGGCACCGCGGATCGGAATGGCCCTGCCGTTCGTGCGCGCTTTCGCCTTGGAGCGGCCCGGCACGCGGAAGATCATGCCGGCGGCAGTGCGCAGGTTGAACCAACCCTCGTCCTCGCCCTTTTCCGCCGCGCGCGCCGCGCGGCTTTCCTGATAGTCCGGGAACGCCGCCCTCAGGACGTCCGTCGGCTTCAGTTCGCCGCGACCGACCGCGGCCAGAGCATCCTCGATCTCGCGGTGGCCGAGCTTGCCGAGCAGCGGCTTCAGCGCCTCGCGCGAATACATCTTGCCGGCCCGGGCGAAGGTGCGATCGAGGATCTGCTGGCCGATGCCGGAATACTGCTTGCGGATCTGCGTGCGCGCCGCCCGCCGGATCGCCGCGCGGGCCTTGCCGGTGACGGCGATGTTCTCCCAGGCCTGGGGCGGGATCTGGCCCTTGGCGCAGATGATCTCCACCTCGTCGCCATTGGCCAGTTCGGTGACGACCGGCATGATCCGGCCGTCGATCTTGCAGCCGACGCAGTTGTCGCCGACCTCCGAATGAACGGCATAGGCGAAATCGATCGGTGTCGCGCCACGCGGCAGCGCGATCAGCCGCCCCTTCGGCGTGAAGCAGAAGACCTGGTCCTGGAAGAGTTCGAGCTTGGTGTGTTCGAGGAACTCTTCCGGATTGTCGCCGGATGCCAGAAGCTCGATGGTCCGGCGCAGCCAGCCATAGGCATTGGATTCCTTCGACAGATGCACCGCGCCCGACGTCTCGCCGTCCTTGTAGAGGGCGTGGGCGGCGACGCCGTATTCGGCGACGTCGTGCATGTCCTTGGTGCGGATCTGCAGTTCGACGCGTTGGCGCGACGGCCCGACGATGGTGGTGTGGAGCGAGCGGTAGTCGTTCTGCTTCGGCGTCGAGATGTAGTCCTTGAAGCGCCCCGGCACCATCGGCCAGGTGCGGTGGACGATCCCCAGCGTCCGGTAGCAGGCTTCGTCGCTGTCGACGATCACCCGGAAACCGAAGATGTCGGAGAGCTGCTCCAGCGACAGCGCCTTGCGCTGCATCTTGGAGAACACCGAATAGGCGGTCTTCTGCCGGCCGGAGACGCTCGCCTGGATGCCGTTCTCCTTCAGCTTCGCAGTGAGATCCCGCTCGATGGCGGCGATCGTTCCCTCGTGGCGCTCCTTCAGTTCGGCAAGCCGGGCGGTGATCGTCTCGAAGGCATCGAGGTTGAGATGGCGGAACGACAGCTGCTCGAGTTCGTCGCGCATGTCCTGCATGCCCATGCGCCCGGCCAGGGGAGCATAGATGTCCATCGTCTCCTGGGCGATGCGAGCGCGCTTTTCCGGCGCCATCGGCCCGAGGGTGCGCATGTTGTGCAGCCGGTCCGCGAGCTTGACGAGGAGGACGCGGATGTCGTCAGCGATCGCCAGGAGCAGCTTGCGCAGATTCTCCGCCTGCGCCGCCTTCTTCGACACCAGATCGAGCTTTTTCAGCTTGGTCAGGCCCTCGACCAGCTGGCCGATCTTCGGCCCGAACAGCTGGTCGATCTCCTTGCGGGTGGCGTCCGTGTCCTCGATCGTGTCGTGCAGGAGCGCGACGGCCACCGTCGCCTCGTCGAGATGCATGTCGGTGAGGATCGCCGCCACCTCGAGCGGGTGGGAGAAATAGGGATCGCCGCTGGCGCGCTTCTGCGAGCCATGTTTCTGCATGGCGTAGACATAGGCTCTGTTGAGAAGCGCTTCGTCGAGCTCGGGCTTGTAGGCCGCGACCTTCTCGACGAGTTCGTATTGCCGCATCATGGGCTTGGGGCGATCGACTTTGATTGGTGACGGAACGACGAAGGGGGTATCGCCCCATCCGGAACGACACCCCCTAATATAGTGTCAATGCCTGCCGACATTTTAGAGGCAGGCGGCCTCAGCGGCTCAATAATCGTCGGTCTTCTCGGGCGGCACGAGACCTTCGATGCCGGCCAGGAGATCCTCTTCCGACATGCGGTCGAAGGACACCGGCTCGGCATCCTCGGCCGCCGGCTCGACGGCGGCGGGGACCTCCGAGCTCGCCGCGGCGATGAGACGCTGATTCTCCTCGGAGCGACTCTGATCGGGCCGCGGCTCCGGCTCGTCCACCTCGACGTGCTTCTGCAGCGAGTGGATCAGGTCTTCCTTCAAATCGCCGGGCGAGAGCGTCTCGTCGGCGATCTCGCGCAGCGCGACGACGGGGTTCTTGTCGTTGTCGCGATCGATGGTTATGGTCTGTCCTTGCGAGATCTGGCGCGCCCTGTGACTGGCAAGGAGCACCAGCTCGAAGCGGTTCTCGACCTTGTCGACGCAATCTTCTACGGTGACGCGGGCCATGCCTGTCTCCTGCAACGGGTCAAATTCGGTGACGAAGACCCGGACATAGACGTTTCGTCCGCGCGCGGCAAGTACCCCTGCGAACTCACTGGCGGGGCGGTCGGCGGCGGCGGGACAAGTCGGCGGCGGGCCGGCAGCGGCAACGGTGCCGGGTGCCGGAGCGCCCTGGGCCGGGTCTCGAAGCGATCTACCCCTGCCAGCACAGGCAGCAGGGAGCAGATCGGTCCGCATACGGTGCATCCCCCCGATCGGCAGAGGACGGCGCGCCGTCTTGCCGCCGGCCCTTCAAACCTGCTACGGGCGCTGCGTGTGAAGCATCGACTTGCCGATGCCAGAATTCGATATCCGACTATTCAGCTTTACCCCGCTTTCTAACGCGAGTTGCGAAAAATGTTTGATCAACGTGAAAAACTTGCTCTTTTTATCGACGGCGCCAATCTTTACGCAACGTCAAAAAATCTTGGTTTCGACATCGACTATAAAAAGATGCTGAGCTGGTTCCAGCGTCAGGGTTACGTCATTCGCGCCTATTACTATACTGCCTTGATCGAAGACAACGAATACTCCTCGATCCGCCCACTGATCGACTGGCTCGACTATAACGGCTACCGGGTGGTCACCAAGCCGGCGAAGGAGTTCACCGATCCCTCCGGCCGTCGCAAGATCAAGGGCAACATGGACATCGAACTCGCGATCGATGCCATGGAACTGGTCGAGACCGTCGATCACTTCGTTTTGTTTTCCGGCGACGGCGATTTCCGCTCGCTGGTCGAGGCTCTGCAGCGCAAGGGCCGCAAGGTTTCGGTCGTCTCGACACTGAGTTCTTCGCCGCCGATGGTCTCCGACGATCTGCGCCGCCAGGCCGACCACTTCATCGACATCGTCACCCTGCGCGGCGAGATCGGCCGCAATCCTGCCGAGCGCGAGGCCCGCATGGCCCGCCGCGCCGAGGCGGAAACCGAAGACGACGACTACTGAGCCGCAGGCGGGCAGCAGCTTCCATGCCGACCTCGACGACCCAGGCGATGGCTGGCGCCCATCCGGGCACGGCTCATTCCTTCGCCGGCACCTCCGCCGAGCCGTCGCCCGACTGCCCGCGCTGCCCCCGCCTCGCCGCTTTCCGTCACGAATGGCGCGCCAAGGAGCCGTCCTGGCACAATGCGCCGGTGCCGAGCCTCCTGCCGCCCGAAGGGCCGGACGACGTCCGCCTCCTCGTCGTCGGCCTCGCCCCGGGCCTTCGCGGCGCCAACCGCACCGGCCGCCCCTTCACCGGCGACTATGCCGGCGACCTCCTCTATGCGACGCTGACCCGCTACGGCTTCGCCAACGGCCGCTTCGCCGCCCGGCCCGACGACGGGCTGGAACTGATCGGCGCGGCGATCACCAATTCGGTGCGCTGCGTTCCGCCGGAGAACAAGCCCGTCGGCGCCGAGATCAACGCCTGCCGGCCGTTCCTCACAGCGACGATCGACCGCCTGCCCAACCTCCGCGCCATCGTCACCCTCGGCAAGATCGCCCACGATTCCACCGTCCGCACCCTTGGTGGCCGCGTCGCAGCCCACCCCTTCCGTCACGCCGGCGCCACCGATCTTGCCGGTCTGCGCATCTTTTCGAGCTATCACTGCTCGCGCTACAACACCAATACCGGCCGTCTGACGACGGAGATGTTCGAGGCGGTGTTCGAGCAGGTCGCCGGGTTCCTGCGCTAGCAACGGACCGTATGGGCGCATCGCCGCGATCGTCTTGCGCCGCAAGGGCCATGGTCTGCGATCGGAGCGGCCGGATGCAAATCCCGGTTCCGGGACGATTGCGCTGCCGAAACAACGCTTCGTTCATCCTGCTGCATGAGTGCCCCGCCGGCTTATCGAAGTCGTTAAGAGCCGCCGTGTCACGCTTCACCCATGTCGAAGCGCCGCTCCTACCTTCCCGACTCCCGCCGCTGGCTGGCCGTTGCCGTTCCCGCCGGCCTGGCGATCCTGTTGATCGGCGGCCTCGCCTGCCTCCTCCTGGCAATGTCCGTCAGGCAGGCCAACGACCTCGTCATCCAGCGCGATCGGAACCTCGCCGCCTCCGTGCTTCAGCAGGCCTTGCAGAGCATCGCCCGCGACCAGGAGAGCGTGACGGCCTGGGATGAAGCCGTCCTGCATCTTCGCGATCCGATCGATCTGGATTGGCTCGACGACAATATCGGCCTCTGGATGAACATGTATTTCGGACACGAGCGGATCGTCGTGCTCGACCCGCAGGACCGACCGATCTACGCCACGATCGGGAACGAGCGCGTCGACCCGGCAACCTACCAGGAGATCGCGCCGGTCGTGCGGCCTATGATCGCCGCGGTGCGCCGTGCCCTCATCGCCGACGATTGGCGAAGCACCGGTTCCGACGACCGAAGCCCCGGCGCCAAGGACATCCTGGTGATCGGCGGCCACCCTGCCATGGTCGGTGTGAAACCGGTGGTTCCCTCGACCGCCAAGGTCCGGCAGGCGCCCCAGGACGCCTACCTGCATCTCGCGGTCCACTATCTCGACGGCAGCTTCCTGAAGGAACTGCAGCAGCATTACCTTTTCAAGGATGCCCGCTTCTCCTGGCAGGACAGTCCGAAGGCCGACGAATTGTCCTATGGTGTCGTCGACAAGCAGGGCAGGAGCGTCGGCTTCCTGATCTGGAAGGTGCAACTGCCCGGCCAGATCCTGACGGCCCGCATGGCGCCCGCCCTCCTCGGCACTCTCCTCGCCATCCTGCTGGTCGTCGCAGTTCTGGTCGCCGGCCTGCGGAAGGGCGCGCGGGCCCTTCGCGCCAGCGAGGCGCGGGCCCGCCATCTCGCCTATCACGACGTCCTGACCGGCCTGCCGAACCGCGCCTGCTTCAACGAGCGCCTCGCTTCCGCCTGCGCCGCCGGCGCCCCGGGCACCAGCCTCATGCTGCTCGACCTCGACCGCTTCAAGCAGGTCAACGACACGCTCGGCCATCCGGCGGGCGACGCGCTGATCCGCGCCGTCGGGGCGCGGCTCCGGCAGGCCGCACCGGACGGGGCCACCGTCGCCCGGCTGGGCGGCGACGAATTCGCGATCCTCACGCCGCGCATGGCGCCCGCCCATGTCGCGACGCTCTGCGAGACGATCATCGCGGCGATCGGCCAGCCGTTCGAAATCCACGGCGCCGAGGCCGACGTCGGCGTCAGCATCGGCGTCGCCGCGATCGGCAGGGCGGCAACGCCGGACGTGATGATCCGGCGCGCCGACCGCGCCCTCTACCGGGCCAAGCGAGCGGGCGGCGGCTTCTCCGTCGCCGGCGACGACCTCTCGGACGACGGCTTTGCGGACATCTGGGACCTCGATCCGCCGGGCGCAGAGAGCATCGCGGCCTGACCAACTAGCCGATGTCGTGGATCGTGGGCGTCATACCCTCCCCCTCCACCAGCACCGTCGCCACCGTCACCGGCAGCTTGAACCGCCTTCGCCCCGCGCTGCCCGGGTTGAGATACATCACCCCGCCGAGTGTCTCGATGCCCGGCTTGTGCGAATGGCCGGAGATCACCGCGTGATACCCCTCCGCCGCCGGATCGAAGGCGAGGTCGTTCCGGTCGTGGATGACGAAGAACCGCCGCCCGAACAACTCCACCGAAACGGTCTCGGGAAACTCCCGCGCCCACTTCGCCCCGTCGACATTGCCGCGGATCGCCGTCACCGGCGCGATCGCCTCCAGCTGCGGCACGATCTCCGCCGCGCCGATGTCGCCGGCATGGATGATGTGGTCCGCGCCGCCAAGCTGCGCCAGCGCTTCCGGCCGCAACAGTCCGTGGGTGTCCGAGATGATCCCGACGATCGGCATGGCTCTCTCCCCTCCTGTCGATTGCGCGCTCCGCCCATCCGCATGCGCCAGCAATCACGGAACGGCACCCCCGCCGCAGCGTTCCCTATCGAAGCGCAACGAAGGACGGACCATGGCCAAGGGGCAGAAGAAGCAGACGCCGGCGACGAAATCGAAAAAGGTCGAGGTCAAGCCGTCCCGCAAGGCGGAAGGCCGCGTCGAGGCGTTCCGTGCCCTGTCGGCCCGCGTCGCCGCCGGCGAGCAGCTCGTCCCGCCGCTGCACCTCACCGGCCAGGCCCGCCGCGAACATGTCCGCTCCACCCTGCGCGAGGACCACGCCCAGCGCATCGAGCAGCGCAGCGATGCCGCCCGGATGAAGTTCGACGAGCTCGCGAACGACTTCTTCAAGTTCTTCCGCGGCACCGCCCTCCTGTTCTACCGCGACATGGTCGGCGAGGATGCCGACATGCCCTCGGTCATGGCGCTCGGCGACGTCCATCCGGAAAACTTCGGCGTCATGCCCGACGAGCACGGCGCGCCGATCTTCGGCGTCAACGATTTCGACGAGACGATCTACGCCCCCTTCACCTTCGACCTGAAGCGCGGCGCCGTCGGCTTCTGGATCGCCGCCCGCGAGGAAGGCGGCCTGAAGCGCAAGAAGCGGCGCAAGATCGTCGAGGCCTTCGTCAAGGGCTACTTCAAAGCCATGGAGGCCTACGCCGACCATGCGACGGAGAAGAACGAGAGCTACCGGATGGACAACTCCCCCAAGGTGATCCAGCGCCTGTTCGAGGAAGCCTGGGAGGAGCGCGAGGCCTGGCTCTGGGAGGACTATCTCGACGGCTCCGGCCGGGGCTTCCGCGCCTCGGACGAACTGCAGCCGATCTCCGGCGAGATCGACAAGTTCCAGAAGGCCATGGACGACCTCGCCAAGGCCAACAACATCGACGCGCCGAAGCGCGCGGGCGAGCTGAAGGTCAAGGACGTCTGCATGCGCCACGGCCAGGGCACCGCGTCGCTGGGCCTGCCGCGCTACTACGTCCTGATCGAGGGCCCGTCCAAGGACGCCACCGACGACCTCATCATCGAGTTCAAGAGCGCCCGCCGCTCCGCCCTCGACGGCCTCGCCCCGCCGTCGGACTTCAACGCCGGCGACAAGGCCGACCGCATCGCCCACGGCCAGGCGGTGCAACTCGCCCATGGCGACATCTTCTACGGCGCCGTGACGATCGACGGCGAAAGCTTCATGAGCCGCGAGCGCGCCCCCTTCCGCGACGACATCGACCTCGACGAACTCAGCTACCCCACCTGGAAGGAATACGCCGAAGTCTGCGGCGCGGTGCTGGCCCAGGCCCACGCCCTCTCCGACGATCTCGGCCAGATCGACTACGACATCGAACCCTCCATCGTCGCCGCCGCCACCCCGCGCGCCCTCTTCATCGCCGACCTCGTCCGCTTCGCCGAAGAAGCCTCCGACCGCCTCGAAAAAGACCACGCCTTCTTCCGCGAAGACCACGCGCTGGGGGCGTTTGATAGTATTGATATGGTTTATCGGTGAGGGTGGCGGACGGCGCCGATCATTAAGTCAGTATTCATCACGTTCTAGCCTTTAAAAGACAGTTTGCCTTAAATAACAAAAAGTAAAAATCAGCCGTAAATGATAGATTAGTCAGAATCGACTGACAATAATTATAATTGCACGAGTATATTCATCGAATATCCATTATCTTGCCTACCTGCTCTTTGGTCAAGGGTGTGTCGGGCTTGCCTTTTCTAAAATGATTTCGCATGATTCCATACTTGATGCCAATTTCCGACACGACTTGGTCGATGTCAGATTTCACCTCTTCCTTCTTCGCCCGACCGACTATGGTAACGATCGCAGAGCGGTAATACTCTGCCAAGTTCAGTATCACCGATTCTAGATACGAAGGCATCCGACCGGCGTGTACCAACTGGTTTCGGGCGCGGTAAACACGGTGGATTTGCCACCGCACGCGATCATAGTGATCATCCATCGTACAGTTAACCGCCCTAATCGTCCTATAGTCGCGCTGAAGCTTGAAAAGCCGATGTAACGCAAGGGGATTGCTGGCCAGCAGCTTGCACAAATTTTGTTGGTAGGGTGCGTTCTCGGACAGGAAAATTAATTCGGCAAATGCTTCTTGACCGTGCGCCTCGGTAGGCATCGACATAATAATTTTGTTGAGCCGACTCCGATAACGCGGGAGCAACTCGTTGTAGGTCGCGATGACTTGGCGGCGGGCGTGCCGCATGACGATGCACGGCACAATCAGCTTCGCGTAGTGTACGATGCGCGCAACTTCGCTCGGTTCGCTTAGCAACACCTCAATCGCGGACCAAAGAGAAATTAGCCGGTTCTCTGAATTGAAGGAGGTTCGCGCTAATGCGGCGGTTCGGATCGAACTGACGAGTCGCTCCGTCGACGGCTCGTCGAAGTTGCCCACAATATCCGCAGCATAGTTGCTGATGGTACGAGCGCGCGGTACGCGCCTTACCTTCTTCGATGTAGAGATCGGGCGAGGTTTCTCGTTAAAGAAGTCAGACTTTGTGATTGCCCTGCCTGATTGCGCTCGATGGAGCGTGACGTGCATCGTCTGCCCCCACTCACAGTGCATTCCGTGCGGATCGAGAAACACGATAGCCCGCTGCGCGCTAAGGACCTGATAGGCCGAGTCCATTGCCGATTCGGGGTCGAGTGTTTCCACCGACCAATCCAGCACAGACGGCAATAGGTGGGCGTTTTGGTTCTGATCGAGGGTAGCCTCATAGGCGCTACCAGTAATTCGCATTGATGCGTTGAAGCCCAGACCGCGCAGGTAGTTTCCTAAATCACGAGTAACGCCGACCTGAACAAGATAACGGTGATTTTTTCCGTCGAACGTGCCGAGGAATTTTTCGAGCGTC
Organism: Jiella pacifica; assembly: GCF_010500815.1. Classification (GTDB taxonomy): domain Bacteria; phylum Pseudomonadota; class Alphaproteobacteria; order Rhizobiales; family Rhizobiaceae; genus Jiella; species Jiella pacifica. The sequence continues at coordinate 183,718 of NZ_JAAAMG010000001.1, read as the reverse complement.
TTGCGCCCCATCCTCACCACAGACCGGGCAAAGAATGTTTCCTCTACGACGTGCCTGATATGGTTTCGCTCATAGCCCAGGTTGATCAGATGCGAGCAGTAAAAGCCAATCAGCTTGCGGTAGTCCATGCGCTGTTTCGGTTGATCGAAAAGCGTCAACAGCAGGTGCTCGATCGTCGCCTTGTAATCTACGGCGATAAGCTTCTCGATGAACTCCAGATGCGACGAAAAATCATCCAAGGAGAAGCTGGTGCCGAGCAGCGTCAGCAAAGAGTCGATCTCGTCGGCCGCCAAGCTCTGCGCCGCCGGATCTTTGGCGAAAGACCACTTCATCTCGTCGACAATTGGGTCAAGAACGGCGCGGGGAACACGCTGGTCGCGAACGTCGTCGATCAGATCAAGCGCCTCATGGACGCGGGCAATAGTATCGAGGGAATAGACCCGAAAGCTTTCAAAAGTCGTCGGGGTCAGCATCTCGCTCATAAGCTGAGCGAATAGAAGGATGCCACGGCTACCGTCCGTATCCGGCCATTTATCTTTCGGTAGACGCATGATCCCCCCCCCACCCAGCACCCGCAAGGACCAGAGTATTTTAGGGACCAGCGGCCTTCAAGTGCACTCATTCGAATGCAAGGACTTCGAGCAGTACGCCAGGGCATGCGGCGTCGCTCCAGCTAATCACGTCAGCGACGACAGGGGCTAGTTCGAAACGAATTTTGTCTGACCGACCGGAATGAGCGCGAAGCTTGGGCCCGGGGTCTCTCCAATACCGATTCGATGGCAATCGCCGCTATATCGCAGCCTATCACGTCGCCCAAGGCAATACTTTTATTCTAGCAAGAACCGTCGTCTACTCGCATTTTATATATGATCCGGGCTGCGATGCCCCTCGCGTTCCCGACAGAGTACCGATTCGCAAGATATGCTGGTGGACAATGAACGATACGGAGCGTGAAATCATCATTCTCAAATCTACTTGGGAAATGATTGATGGAATGGTCAATTGGACGATGTTCGTAAAGACCGATCAGCGTGAGCCGTCTAATTTAATGTTTCAGACCAGCGAACAGGCACGGCTGTTTGTCATCCTGCTCGGCGACTTCCTATCCGAGATACGAGCGTTCAAGGGAGATCCCGTGCCCCTTGGTCTCAAACCGGCCCCCAGCAATGCCCGTCCTTCCGATCTAACGTTCCTTTTTCATCTACGTCAGGTTTGCACTGATCCAAAGCTTGGTCGCGATACGACGAGGCTTTCATCGACGGTCGAGGCATTTGCGAGCTGGCTTGAGCGAGAGTTTACGGCAACGGGTGTGAACCTACCCGCGATTGGCGTCGTTGCGGATTTGCGGGTCACGCGCCTTCGCTACATCAAGATGTGCAGCGACATGGCTAAGCACAACCTGGCTCGGCTCGCGACGAATGTCGGGCATCTGCGTAAGCTGCTCGATCGGGCCGGGCACTCTGTGAGCGAACAGGAGGCGTACCTTGCGGTCGAAAATTTCTTCGAATGGTTCCACCAAGACATTTTCTTCTATCATTCAAGTCAGATCGGCGAGTTCCTGAACAACATCCGCTGGTCAATCTACGACTATCTTCAGACTGAATTCCGGCGTTCATTCCATGTCCCGACGAATTCGACCGCCGACGTTACGAGATATAGCTATCTCGTTCCAGCGGAGATCGACGAACCAGTGGCTGTTGCGATGTATTGGGACGCTATGAACCGGTCGCGGTCCCAGCCTTACATGCAGCGATTCTCGATCCCGGACTACATGAAGCTGCGCTATTGAGGTTTCTCAACCAACAAGAGGACTACATGAGCGATGAGGCCGATGACGGCTCTCCCTGGGTGGCTGTCCTAAACCTGTCGCTCGCCTTTTCACCCCTTGAGGTTGGCAACCCGATCAATCTGAATGTCAGCTTCCGCGAACTGCTTTTGTACGGAGGAAAGGCCAACACGGGCGCAGAGCTGCCGCCTCCTTCCACGGTCGGCACCCCGTTTAAGTTCGGGCGCCGTCTTCATCGCCTCGTCTTTGTTGGGCCCCGTCCCGAGAATGACGAGCCCGCGAAGGTCGCCGCCATCCTGTCCCGATCACGCGCAGCCTCTCCGCGTCGTCATCCTCGGCCCGCAAGGGGCGGGGCCTCGCCCGGTTAGGGGCAGTCCGGTTCCGGACGGGCGTCCTGCCGGTATCCGATCGGCGGCGGAAGCGGGGAGGCATGGATCCCCGTGCTGAAGCACGAGGATGACGAAACGGGGAGGGACGCCGCCTCGTCATGTGGCGTGACGAGCGCGGCAACGGCGCAGAGACAAGGGGTTGCGCTCCGCCGCATGGGCGCCCGCGAAAAAAGATATCCCCGCCCCCAGTCACCACCCCTACAATCCCCTCGCCGCCGTCCCGAGGGACACGAATGATCGCCGGGATCGTTCGGGACGGCGGGCGGTGTCCGCGGCGTGGCCCCTTCCGGAGGGGTTTGCGTCCCGGACGGGTCATGGCTCCGCCGGCCCCTCGCGTACTATGGCGCGGGTGCGGATCGGTCCGCTTGAGGTCGCCGTGCTGAAAAGGCGTGGCGGGTGAAGCGCCGGCAGCCGGTGAGCGCATTCGGTGCGGCCCTGCGGCGAAAGCCGCGAAAGGCCGGGCAGGATGTGGCAAGCCCCAAGGGCCCGCAAAGACACCGCGCGGAGCGCCGGAGGCGAGCCGTTAGACTTTGAATATCGGAGGGCTTGCCTCCGGCGTTCCGCTGTCCTCTCCGTTTGGGGCAGCCTGATCGCTGCGGCGCTTTTCGAAGCGCCCCGGCGAGGAGACTGCAGCCAAACTCGGGGCGCCCCGCGCTGCCGGGGTCTTTGCGCGGGCCTCGCGTCCAGGGGGCGGAGCGGCGGGGTTCGTGGCTTTCGCGGCGGCGCGTCCGTCGATGTCCGGGAGGGCGAAACCATCCCCGCATCGTCATTCTCGGGCCCCGTCCCGAGAATCCAGGGGCGGCGTCTCCACCCGGTCCCCGTGACGCTCCGACCCGCACCGGAGCAAGCCCGGAAACAGGGACCGAAAGGCCGGCATCGAAGGCCCGAAAGCCCTCAGCCTTCCTTCAGGATCCGCGCCTTCTGGCGGTTCCATTCGCGCTCCTTGATGGTCTGGCGCTTGTCGGGGGCGTTCTTGCCCTTGGCGACGGCGAGTTCCATCTTGGCCATGCCGCGATCGTCGAAATAGATCTTCAGCGGCACCAGCGTCATGCCGTCCCGCTGCACGGCGCCGGCGAGCTTGTTCAGCTGGGTCCGGTGGACCAGGAGCTTGCGGCGGCGTTTCGGGTTGTGGTTGAAGCGGTTGGCTTGCAGATATTCCGGCAGGTTGGAATTGATCAGCCAGAGCTCGCCCTGTTCTTCGGTCGCATAGGCCTCGGCGATCGACGCCTTGCCCTCGCGCAGCGACTTCACCTCGGTGCCGGTGAGAACCAGCCCCGCCTCGAGCGTCTCGATGATCTCGTAGTTGAACCGCGCCTTGCGGTTTTCGGCCGCGACGTTCGAATCGGCGGCTTTTTTTTTGGCCATGGTTCAATGCGATGCGCGTGAAGCGCACGTCCTTTTGAGTTGGGGCGGTGACCCGACATCTGGTCCCTGCCGGTCGACGCCACCAGGGGGGACCGCCGCAGCGCAGCCGCGCCGCTTGCCGCAGATCGTAGCACGGCAGGCGGCGGCGCGGGGCCGGATCGTCAGTTGACGAGACCTGCGTGGGCGAGCGCCCGGTCGATCGCCTCGCCGGTCGCAGCCTCGACCGGCACCAGCGGCAGGCGCACGGAATTGGCCACCTTGCCGAGCCTGTCGAGGGCGTATTTCACCCCCGTCGGGCTCGGCTCGATGAACAGCGCCTTGTGCAGCGGCATCAGCCGGTCCTGGATCTCGACCGCCGCCGCATAGTCGCCGCGGGCGCAGGCGGCCTGCATTTCGGCGCAGAGCCTCGGCGCGACATTCGCCGTCACCGAGATGCAGCCATGGCCGCCATGGGCGTTGAAGCCGAGCGCCGTCGAATCCTCGCCGGACAGCTGGACGAAATCCGTGCCGCAGGTCAGCCGCTGTTCGGAGACCCGGTCGACCTTGGCGGTGGCGTCCTTGACGCCGACGATATTGGCGAAATCGCTCGCCAGCCGGCCCATGGTTTCCGGGGTCATGTCGATGATCGAGCGTCCTGGGATGTTGTAGATCAGGATCGGCAGCGACACCGCCTTGGCGATCGCGGCATAGTGAGCGTAGAGCCCGCGCTGGTTCGGCTTGTTGTAATAGGGGGTCACGACGAGGAGCCCGTCGGCCCCGGCCTTTTCGGCGAAGACCGCGAGGTCGATCGCCTCGTGGGTGTTGTTCGAGCCGGCTCCGGCAATCACGGGAACGCGACCGGCGGCGACCTTGACGCAGACCTCGACGACGCGCTTGTGTTCGTCATGGCTGAGCGTCGGGCTCTCGCCGGTGGTGCCGACGGGTACGAGCCCCTTCGAGCCTTCGGCGATCTGCCATTCGACGAAGTCGGCGAAGGTCTCCTCCGCGAACGTGCCGTCCCCGGCGAAGGGCGTCACCAGTGCCGGAATCGAGCCATTGAACATCATTCACTCCCACTCCTCCGGGACTTATGCCGCGGAGTTCGTTTTTATCGCCGAAAGAGCTGCAGCCCGGCCGCGCGACAGGGAACGGCGGCCTCCCGGGCCAGCGGCGCGAACCGTCGCAAGGCTGTCGCTGGTGGGCGACCATATTGAAGCTCGAAAGGGGAAACAAGCGGCCTCGTCGTCGTCCGGAGCTTCGGGAAGAATGCGGACGGTAACAGGAGCTTAACGGCGATCGTGGAAGAATTGACAACCATGCCGGAAACGAAATCGCCGGCGCTCCGACCGACGTTTCGACACCCGATGAGGATGTTCATGCCGAAGCCCTCGCGCCTTGCCCGACTGCTGCTGGTGTCGCTGGCGACCTCGCTGGTCGCGCAGCCTTCTCTCGCGCAGACGGACTTCCTGCCCGATCTCGGCCCCGTGCCGACCGCGCGGCCGGGCGGCGTCGCCATGGGCGTCGGCCTCGATACCGGCCGGTTCGGCGCCGCGGTGCCGGCCCCGATCCCCGCGGGCATTCCCGTTCCCCGCCGGCCGCCGGCCGCGCAGGTTCCGGCCGATGCGACCGCCTTTACCGCCTCGATCGCGGCGATGCCGCGCAGCATGTCGCCGGTCGCGGCGGTCAATGGCCATCTCAAGGACGGGCTGCAGGCGCTTTCCGACGGTAATGCCCGCCGCGCCCGCTCGATCCGCGAGGGCATGACGCCCGGCTCCCTCGACCGCGACATTCTCACCTGGGCGATCGCCCTCGCCGGCGGCAGCGACGTGCCGGCGATCGACATCGCCAATGCCGCCCGCTCGCTCGCCGGCTGGCCGGGCATGAAGGCGCTGCGGATCAATTCCGAAAAGGCGATCTGGCGGGAAGACCGCCCCGCCCGCGAGGTGATCTCCGCTTTCGCCGGCAGCACGCCGGAAAGCCCCGAGGGCGCCATGGCCCTGGCGAAGGCCTATCTCGCCGTCGGCGAGGTCGGCCGCGCCAAGCAGCTGATCCAGAAGAGCTGGCGAACCGAGGTGATGGACCGCTCGACCGAGAGCCGGATGCTGTCGACCTTCGGCACGCTGCTCGGCCGCAGCGACCACAAGCATCGCATGGACATGCTGCTCTACCGCGAGCGGGTGAGCGACGCGGCCCGCGTCGCCAAGCTGGCGGGGGCGAGCGAACTCTACGCCGCCCGTGCGGCGGTGATCCGCAACGAGGGCAATGCCGGACGGCTGCTCGCCGCCGTGCCGCGCTCGCAGCGCTCGGACCCAGGTTATCTCCTCGCGGCGGTCGAACTGAATCGCAAGGCCCACAAGGTCGACGAGGCCGCCGAAATCCTGGCGAACTCGCCGCGCGATCCGTCCACGCTGATCGATCCCGACGCCTGGTGGAACGAGCGGCGCATCGTCGCCCGCGACCTTCTCGATCTCGGCAAGGCGAAACAGGCCTACCGCATCGCCGCCGGCCATTCGGCGCTCGATTCGACCGAGGCGGTGGAAGCCGAGTTCCATGCCGGCTGGATCGCCCTGCGCTTCCTCGGCGATCCCGCCACGGCGTCGCAGCACTTCGCCCGCATCGTCCAGATGTCGAACAAGCCGCTGTCCCTGTCGCGGGGCTATTACTGGCTCGGACGGGCCGCCGAGGCGGCGCGATCGAGCAGCGCCGGCGGCTACTACCAGCGCGCCGCCCATTACGGCGCCACCTATTACGGCCAGCTCGCCGCCTCGCGCCTCGGCCATCGGCCCGGCCCGATCGCCTTTCCGAATCCGAGCAATGCCGAGCGGCAGCGCTTCGCGTCCCGGCCGGCTGTCAGGGCGATCCAGCGGCTCGAGCAGATCGGCTCGGACTGGCGGGCGGATATCCTCTATCGTGGCCTCGCCGAAGAACTCGACAGCCCCGGCGAGCTCGCTCTTCTATCGGTCATGGCGGAGCGGCGCGGCGACCATCATCTCGTGCTGCAGGTGGGCAAGATCGCCTACTGGCGCGGTATCGACGCGCCTGCCCTCGCCTTTCCGATCGGCGTGATCCCGGAAAGCGCCAACATCTCGGCCTCGGGCAAGGCGCTGGCCTATGCCATCGCCCGCCAGGAAAGCGCCTTCAACCCGAAGGCCCGCTCGCCGGTCGGCGCGCTCGGCCTGTTGCAGCTGATGCCGGGCACGGCCAAGAGCATGGCCCGCAAGGTCGGCGTCGCCTATTCGCCGCAGCGCCTGACCGCCGATCCCGGCTACAACGCGACCCTCGGCGCGCAGTACCTCGGCGACCAGATCGACAACTTCGCCGGCTCCTACGTGCTCACCTTCGTCGCCTACAATGCCGGCCCGCGCCGGGCGCGCGAATGGATCGAGCGGTTCGGCGATCCGCGTGGCATGTCGCTCGACCAGGTGGTCGACTGGGTGGAGCGCATCCCCTACACCGAGACGCGCAACTACGTGCAGCGGATCATGGAGAACTATCAGGTCTACAAGATGCGCCTCGGCGCGCCCTTCTCGATCGAGGGAGACCTCGTCAACGGCCGTCGGGGCTGAGGGCGAGACGGCCATGGCGTGATCGTCGCGGTGGCTGCGGCCGCGCGGCGACCACGGTCGTGTAAATTCGGATCGCCGGCTCGAAACCGGCCGCCGGTGCGATAGCTCGAACGTGGTCGGCGGGGAGCAGACGGGTTTCGCCGCCTGATACGGGAGCAGCGGCAATGACGACCACGGAAGGCGAACCCTTCTTCTACGATCACGACGGACTGCGGCTGGCCGGCCGGCTGTGGGGCGAGATCGGCGAGGCTGGCGATGCCGGCGCGCCGCTGCCGATCGTCTGCCTGCCCGGCCTCACTCGAAATTCCCGCGACTTCACCGAATTTGCCCATGCGATCCGGGCGCAGAAGCCCGCCCAACCCCTCGTCGCGTTGGACTATCGCGGCCGCGGCCTGTCACAATACGCCTCCGGCCCCGAAGCCTACACGGTGCCCAGCGAGGCCACCGACACACTCGCCGGCCTCGACCATCTCGGCATTTCCCGCGCTGTCTTCGTCGGCACCTCGCGCGGTGCGCTGGTCATCCACCTCATCGCGGCGATGCGCCTTTCAGCCATTGCCGGCGCCGTCTTCAACGACGCAGGCCCGCGCATCGAGACCGCAGGCCTCCGGCAGATCCGCGACACGGTGGGTGTGGTGGAATCTTTCCCGGATTGGCCGACCGCCGTCGCAGCCGTGGCGTCGTCGCTCGGCCCGACCTTTCCGGCCATGGGCCGCGGAGATTTCGAACGCATGGCTCGCGCCGGCTTCAGAGAGCGCGATGGGACGATCGTCGGCGATTACGATCCCCGCCTCCTGGAGCCGCTGCGGGCGATGGACCTCGCCACCGACCTGCCGGAACTCTGGGAGCTGTTCGATCTGATGAAGGCGATTCCATCGTTCGTCGTTCGCGGCGAGAACTCGGCGTTGTTCTCCGCCGAGACGTTGAGCGAAATGACGCGGCGCCATGACGCCATCGAAACAGTCACGGTGGCCGGCCAGGGCCACGCCCCATTCCTCGAAACGGCGGGGCTTCCCGAGCGCATACTGGGATTTGCCCAGCGGTGCCGATGAGAGGCGTCGGAGCAGAAGCCCCCTCATCATGAGGTGCGCAGCGAAGCTGAGCCTCGAAGGGCGAGGAGGCTTCTGCCGGCACCGCACTCGGACCATGCGAGCGAGGGATCCCACGTTTGTGCGGCGCCCTCGCCCTTCGAGGCTCGCTACGCTCGCACCTCAGGATGAGGGCGACTGAGATGGCGAGCCTGCTTAAGGGCGACGTCAGCCCCCCTCACTCACCGGGCAGCAGCAGCGCCTGACGATTCTCGGCCCCGCGGTAGACTCCGAGATTGCGGTATTCGGCGGAGAAGAAGCGCAGCTCCTCCAGCGCCCGGCCGAGTGCCGGATCGTGCGGATGGCCCTCGACGTCGGCATAAAACAGCGTCGCCGAGAAGCTGCCGCCGAGCTGATAGCTTTCCAGCTTGGTCATGTTGATGCCGTTGGTGGCAAAACCGCCGAGCGCCTTGTAGAGCGCCGCCGGAATGTTCCTCACCCGGAAGACGAAGGTGGTGACGACGTCGCGGCTGACCATCTGGCTGCCATCGTCGCTTTTCTTCGGATCGCGCGCTGCCCAGAGGCTGAGGCGCTGCTCGTCCGGGTCGGCGAAGGGCTGCTGGCCGGGATTGGCGAGGATGACGAAACGGGTGACGTTGTTCGCCGAATCCTCGACGTCCTCTTCCAGAATCGACAGGCCATAGTATTCGGCAGCCAGCCGTGGCGCCAGCGCGCCACGCGTTCGGTCCCCGGCCTCCGACACCTCGCGGGCGGCCCCGGCCGTGTCGCCCGAGACCTGCGGTTTCCAGCCCTGCGCCCGCAGATATTTCCGGCACTGGCCGAGCGCATGGATATGGCTGGAGACGCTGAGGATCTCGCTGCGCTTTACGCCCGGCAGCGCCATCAGCTGAAAATGGATCGGCATGAAATATTCGCCGACGATCTGCAGCCCCGAATCCGGCATCAGGAGGTGGATGTCGGCGACGCGGCCGGCCAGCGTGTTCTCGATCGGGATCATCGCCCGCGCGACCCGGCGCTCGCGACCGTCATGCTCGACGGTGCCACCCTTCAGCGCCGCGAAGGCATCGTCGAAGGACGGGCACGGCAGCGCCTCGTAGACATCGCCGAAGACGTCGCGGACAGCCATGTCGGAGTTGGCGCCGGGTTCGCCCTGGAAGGCGATCATCGGACGGTCGTCGGCCATGGGGTCATGCTCCATAGATTTCGCGCGCCCGGGCAAGATCGTCCGGCCCGTCGACGCCGAGCGGCACCGTATCGACGATTTCGGCGTCGATTCGCATCCCGTTTTCCAGCGCCCGCAATTGTTCCAGCTTTTCGCGGCGTTCCAGCACCGAGGGTGCGAGCGAGACGAATCGCTCGAGGCTCTCGCGGCGATAGGCGTAGAGGCCGATGTGGTGATAGTGCGGCCCCTCCCCCCAGGGCGCCGTGGCGCGAGTGAAGTAGAGCGCATTCAGCCGCCTCGGCCCGGTCGGCGAGCCGACGAGCTTGACGACGTTCGGGTTCACCCGCTCGGCATCGTGAACGATCTCGGCGGCAAGCGTCGCGATGTCGCAGGCCGGATTTTCGAACGGCGCCAGCGCACTGCGGATCGTCTCCGGCTCGACCGTCGGCAGATCCCCCTGGACATTGATGATCGTCTCGGCCTCGCGCTTCGGATCGACTGCCTGCAGGGCTTCATGGATGCGGTCGGAGCCCGACTGGTGATCGATCGAGGTCATCACCGCCTCGAAACCCGCCGCCTCGACGGCCCGGCGGATTTCTTCGGCGTCGGTGGCGACGACGACGCGGCCTGCCGCTGCCGCGACCGCCCGCTCGGCGACGCGCACGACCATCGGCTTACCAGCGATGTCGGCAAGGGCCTTTTTGGGGAGCCGCGTCGAGCCGAGGCGGGCGGGAATGAGGATGAGTGTCGACATGGCGGGCTGCCCGAAATCCTTAATCGTTCTTCGAAGCTTGAGCCGAAGTTTGGAAAGTGACAAAAGACCCCGGCGGCGCGCCTTTTACAGGTGTTGCCTTGAATCGGCAAAAACCCTACGGTCCGGCGCGTCTCACCTGGGGGTCTGCCGAGACGGCTGAGTTGTGGCATTTGATGGGGAGGGTCAGTCCCGCCAATGGATTCGTTTGAGGCCAACAAGATCTTCGGCGCCATCCTCGGCACCGTCTTCGTTCTGTTCGGAGGCAGCATTCTTGCCGAAGGGCTGTTCCATTCCGAGGCGCCGGAACAGCCGGGCTACGAGATCGTCGCCGCGGAGCCCTCCGAGGGCGGCGCCGGTGCGCCGGCAGCCGCGGCGGAAGATCCGCCGATCGCTGCCCTTCTGCAGACCGCTGACGCCGGTGCCGGCGAGGCTGTGTTCAAGAAGTGCACCGCCTGTCACTCGGGCGAGAAGGGCGGCCCGAACAAGGTCGGCCCGCATCTCTGGGACGTCGTGACGCGGCCCGTCGCCTCCGTCTCGGACTTTTCCTATTCCGCGGCCATGCAGGAGTTCTCCCAGGGCGGTTCGGTTCACTGGGACTACGACCACCTCTATGAGTTCCTGAAGGACCCCAAGGCCGACGTCCCGGGCACCAAGATGGGCTTTGCCGGCATCAAGAGCCCGGAAGATCGTGCCAATTTGATCGCCTATCTGCACACGCTGTCGGACAGCCCCGCACCGCTGCCCGAGGCTCCGGCCGAAGGCGAGGCGGCGGCAGGCGGCGGCGAACAGGCGGCGGAAGTCACCGATCCGGCGACGACCACCAAGATGGGCGAAGGCGGCGAAGAGACTCAGGCTCCGGCAGAGGCCGGCACCGCCCCCGAATCAGCCCCGGTCGAAAGCGGCGAGGCGACCATGTCGGCCGAGGGCGTCCAGGGCGAACAGCCGGCTCCTCCGGCCGCCGCTGCCTCCGGCGAGGCGCAGAACCAGCCCGCAGCGGGCAGCGAGCCGAACGCTTCGGGCGCTGACGGCGCCGCCGCGCAGCCGGCGGCACCCGCAGCTGAAAGCGACCAGGCCGCTGCCGGCAACGCCGGCGAAGCGGCGTCCGCCGAGGGCGGTGCGACGCAGGTCGCTCTCGCCGGAGATCCCGCGGCCGGCGAGAAGGTGTTCAACAAGTGCCGAGCCTGCCATGCGGTCGGCGAAGGCGCCAAGAACAAGATCGGGCCGGAGCTGAACGGCATCGTCGGCGAGAAGATCGCGGCCGTCGAAGGCTACAGCTTCTCCTCGGCGCTGCAGGACTACGCCAAGGAGCACCCGACCTGGACGGTCGAGGAACTGCACGCCTGGCTCGCCAACCCGAAGGCGGTCGCGCCCGGCACCAAGATGACGTTTCCAGGCCTCAAGAACCCCAAGGAAATCGACGACGTCATCGCCTACCTCGCCAGCTTCGACGAGAACGGCGCCCAGGCGGGCCAGTGATCCGCCGCTTTTTCGGCTCGCCATCCTGCCATGCCGCAAAGCCCCGGTTCGTCGCCGGGGCTTTCGCTTTTCCCGGCCGCCGTCCATCCGACCGGCCGAGCTCGCAGGCTCGCCGCCGAGATGAACGAATCGTCACTTGGCAGGGTACCCCGATGGTCGCCATAAAGCTGTGCGACACCGGATTCTCGACAGAACGGAACGCTCTTTCGGAGACATGCCCTTGCCGATCCTGACGCGCGCTGCCCATTTCCTCGCCACGTCATGCATTGCCCTTGGACTTTCGATTCCAGCCGGCCATGCACAGGATCAGGGAGGCGCCGCGATCGGCGAAACGGCGCCGCCGGCGGCGCAGGGTGCTCCTGCGGCCGAGCCCGGCGCCGCTTCCGCGCCGGCGAACGACCAGTCTGCGGCGGCTGCCCCCGCCGCTTCGTCCGTAGCAACGCCCGATCTTTCGTCGGCCGGTGAATGGCAGACCTCGATGTCGCTGACCGAACCGTCGAAATATCCGCCGGACTTCCAGCATTACGACTATGTCAATCCCGATGCGCCGAAGGGCGGGACACTGAATTCAGTCGCCACCGGTTCCTATGACAGCTTCAACCCCTTCGTCGTGCGCGGCACGCCGGCTGCGGGTCTCGTCAATTTCGGCGGCGGCCTCCTCTACGACACGCTGATGGAGCAGTCCACGGACGAGGCGTCTGTCTCCCATGCGATGATCGCCGAGGCGGTGCGCTTTCCGGAAGACGATTCCTTCGTCACCTTCCGGCTGAACCCGAAGGCGCGTTTTCACGACGGCGAGCCGATCACCGTCGAGGACGTGATCTGGAGCTTCGACACGCTGAAGGAGCTTCATCCCCAGTGGGCGACCTACTACAAGAACGTCGTCAAGGCGGAGAAGACCGGCGAGCGCGAGGTGACCTTCACCTTCGACCAGACCGGAAATCGCGAGCTGCCACACATCATGGGGGACCTCACGGTCCTGCCGAAGCACTGGTGGGAGGGTTCCGGCCCCGACGGCAAGACGCGCGACATCTCGCAACCCTCGCTGGAGCCGCCTCTGGGCTCCGGTCCCTATAAGATCGGCCGCTTCGTCACCGGCCAGTCGATCGAATGGGACCGGGTCGAGGACTATTGGGGCGCCGACGTCGCCACCCATAAGGGCCGCTACAACTACGACAAGATCGACTACACCTACATCCGCGATTCCAACGCCGCCTGGGAAGCCTTCAAGAAGGGCGGCCTCAACGACTACCGGATCGAGAACAGCTCGCGCCGCTGGTCGACCGAATACGACTTCCCGGCGTTCCAAGCGGGCCAGGTGAAGAAGACGACGATCCCGTCTCACCAGGTGGAATCGATGCAGGCCTATGTGATGAACAACCGTCTGCCGAAGTTTCAGGACCGCCGGGTCCGTCAGGCGTTGACCCTCGCCTTCAATTTCGAGGACATGAACCGGACGCTGTTCTTCGGCCTCAATCAACGAATATCGAGCCATTTCGCCAATAGCGAACTTGCGGCGACTGGTTTGCCGAGCGAGCGCGAACTGAAATTTCTCGAGCCCTTGAAGAGCGAGATCCCGCCGGAAGTCTTCACGAAAGAGTTCGAACTGCCCGTCTATGAAGACAATCGATCCGTACGCGACAATCTGCGCCAAGCGCTCGAGCTGTTGAAAGAGGCCGGTTACGAACTCAAGGGGACAAAGCTGGTCGACGCCAAGACGGGCCAGCAGTTCTCGATCGAGATGCTCGGCAACGATCCCACCGACGCCCGGGTCCTGCAGCCCTATGCCGACAGCCTGAAGCGGCTCGGCATCGATGCCTCGATCCGCATCGTCGATACCAACCAGTTCATCGAGCGCCTGACGAATTTCGATTTCGAAATGGTCGGGATGAAGTACTATCCGCAGTCGATGTCACCGGGCAACGAACAGCGGGACTTCTGGTCGAGCGGGGCCGCCGACGCGCCCGGCAGCCGCAACTATGCCGGCATCAAGAACCCGGCGACCGACAAGCTGATCAACGACATCGTCTACGCCAAGGAGCGTGACGACCTCGTCGCCGCGACGCGGGCGCTCGATCGGGTGATGCTGTGGGAGTATTACGTCGTCCCCCAATGGTACCGGGCGGAGACGTGGCTGGCCTATTGGGACAAGTTCGGCATGTCGGGCAGGCGCCCGGGCTATAGCGAGATCGATCCCTTCGCCTGGTGGATCAAGAGCGCCGAGAAGGCTGCGACGAACTGATGGGCACGACGTTCCGCTTCACCCGCCGCGGCTTCGGCCAGATGGCTCTCGGCCTCGCCGCATCCGCCGCCCTGCCCGGCCGCGGCTTCGCCGCCTCCCCGGTCGAGACGCCGCTGCATGGCCTGTCGGCTTTCGGCGACCTGAAATACCCGGCCGACTTCGCCAATTTCGATTACGCCACGCCGGATGCTCCTGCGGGCGGCCAGTTCAACATGTCGGTGCCGAACTGGATCCTCAACCAGTCGCCGCTCACCTTCGACACGCTCAATACCTTCGTCCTCAAGGGCAACGCGCCGCCACGGATCGAGAAGCTCTACGACGCGCTGATGACGTCGTCCCTCGACGAGCCGGACGCGCTCTACTGCGCGCTGGCAAGCTCGGTGAGCATTTCGGCGGATCGCAACTCATACGTCTTCGCGCTGCGGCCCGAAGCGGCGTTCTCGACCGGCGCCAAGGTGACGGCGGAAGACGTCGTCTTCAGCTACGAGACGTTCAAGGAGAAGGGCCATCCCTCCCTGCAGATCACCCTGCAGGAAGTTGTCGAGGTCGTCGCCGACGCACCGGATCAGGTGCGCCTGGTCTTTTCCGGCAAGCAGACCGACCAGGACGCCCTCGGCGCCTTCGGCATGCCGATCGTGCCGAAGGCGTTCTTCGCCGATACGCCGTTCGAAAGCGTCACCTCCAAGGCGATTCCTGGCAGCGGCCGCTTCGAGATCGGCGCCATGGAATTCGGCCGCTACATCGAATACCGCAAGCGGCAGGACTACTGGGCGAAGGAGATGGGCTTCGCCCGGGGGCTCGACCATATCGACACGATCCGCATCGAGTTCTTCCGCGACCGGACAGTCGCCTTCGAAGCCTTCAAGAAGGGCAACATCGCCTTTCGCGAGGAATTCACTTCGAAAACCTGGGCGACCGACTACGGCTTCCCGGCAGTGGTCGAAGGCAAGGTGATCAAGCGCGAGTTCCCGCGCGAAAAGACCCCGACCTTCCAGTGCTGGGCGCTGAACCAGCGCCGCGAGCGCTTCGCCGATCGCAACGTGCGCCGCGCCATCAATCTGTGCTTCGACTTCGAATGGACGAATGCGCAGATGTTCTACGGCATCTACCGGCATTCGGACTCGTGCTTCGAGACGTCCGACTTCAAGGCGGAAGGACCGCCCTCGCCGGCCGAGCTGAAGATCCTCGAGCCGCTGCGCGACAAGCTGCCGGAGGAGGTCTTCGGCGACGTCTGGACGCAGCCCGTCTCGGACGGCTCGGGCCGCGACCGGGCGCGGCTGCGCGAGGCTCTCGCGTTGTTCGCCGAGGCAGGCTGGAAACAGACGGGAGGCCGGCTGGTCGACGCGGCGGGCCAGCCCTTCACCCTCGAATACATGATCGACGACCAAGGATTCGAGCGGGTCTATTCGAAGTTCATCCAGAATCTGAAGGCGGTCGGGGTGGACGCCTCCTTCCGCCTCGTCGACGGCGCCCAGTATCAGGAGCGCAAGAACCGCTTCGACTTCGACCTGATCGGCGCCGCCTTCTCGCTCGGCTCGACCCCGACACGGGACACGCTGGTCGGCTTGTTCGGAAGCCTCACCAAGGACCGGGAAGGCTCCAACAACTTCGTCGGCATGGCCGATCCGGCTGTCGACGCGCTGATCGACGTCGTCAACCGGGCTGAGGACCGCAAGAGCCTGACGATGGCCATGCGGGCGCTCGACCGGGTGCTGCGCGCCCGCTTCGACTGGATCCCGAACATCCATTCGGAAAGCCACCGCGCCGCCTACTGGGACATGTTCGGCTTCAGGGAGCCTAAGCCCGACTATGGCTGGCCGGTCGAGCGGCTGTGGTGGTTCGATGCAAAGAAGGCCGAGACGCTCGGCAAGGCTTGAGTAAGCCTCTCCGGAAAGAGTGGTCCCGGGGATCGGGCGGACGGATCGGTCCACGCGACGAGCGCCCTTTTGCGCCCGGCCACGCTTTTGGTTAACAACGGTAAAGACTTGCGAATTCCGCGCCGCCGACCGTGAGGGCCGAGCGACGCCAACCGGAGACGTGAAACCCCTCATGGGCGCCTACATCCTCCGCCGATTGCTGTTGATGATCCCGACGATCCTCGGGATCATGGCGATCTCCTTCGTCGTCGTTCAATTCGCGCCGGGGGGCCCCATCGAGCAGGTGGTGGCGAGCCTGCGCGGCGAGGCCGGCGGGGCCGCCGACCGGGTCTCCGGCGGGGGGTCGGACTTCGGCTCCTCCTCCAGCAACCAGGATTCCGGCTATCGCGGCGCGCAGGGGCTCGATCCGGCCTTCATCAAAAGGCTGGAGCAGCAGTTCGGCTTCGACAAGCCGCCGCTCGAACGCTTCGGCCTGATGATCTGGAACTACGCCCGCTTCGACTTCGGCGAGAGCTATTTCCGTTCGATCGGCGTGTGGGACCTGATCCTGGAAAAGATGCCGGTGTCGATCTCGCTCGGCCTGTGGATCACCCTGATTTCCTACCTGATCTCGATCCCGCTCGGCATCCGCAAAGCCCTGAAGGACGGCTCGTCCTTCGACGTCTGGACCTCCGGCATCGTCATCGTCGCCTATGCGATCCCCGGCTTCATCTTCGCCGTCCTCCTGATGGTGCTCTTCGCCGGCGGGTCTTTCCTCGACTGGTTCCCCTTGCGCGGACTTCTGTCGGACGGCGTCAGCGGCGCCTGGTGCGCCCCCTGGTCGGCGAAGTTCGCCCCGTCCGACTGCGTGACCCAGACCATTCCGGACTATTTCTGGCACCTGACCTTGCCGCTGATCGCGCTGTCGCTGTCGGCCTTCGCGACGACCACGCTGCTCACCAAGAACTCCTTCCTCGACGAGATCGGCAAGCAATACGTCACCACCGCCCGGGCCAAGGGATTGACGGAGAGCCGCGTCCTTTATGGCCACGTCTTCCGCAACGCCATGCTGATCATCATCGCCGGCTTTCCCAGCGCCTTCATCTCCGCCTTCTTCACCGGCTCGCTGCTCATCGAGACGATCTTCTCCCTCGACGGGCTCGGCTATCTCGGCTTCGATTCGATCTACAAGCGCGACTATCCCGTGGTCTTCGCCACCCTCTACATCTTTTCGCTGATCGGCCTGATCACCACGCTGATCTCGGACCTGACCTACACATGGGTCGATCCCCGGATCGACTTCGAAAAGCGGGAGGTCTGAGATGGACGACGCTCTGCGCGATCGCCTGAAACAGGAGCACGAGGGCCGCGAACTTCCCGAGGAACGGGCCGCGGACATTGCCCGCGAGCAGACGAGCGGCATCGCCCAACTCGCGCCGGCAGGCGAACTCGTCAAGCGGCCGCGCTTGTCGCCGATCAACCGGCGCCGCTGGCGGAACTTCAAGGCGAACAGGCGCGGCTACTGGTCGCTCTGGATCTTCGGGTTCCTCTTCATCGTCACGCTGTTCGCCGAATTCGTCGCCAACGACCGGCCGCTTCTGGTCGAGTACAAGGGCGAATTCTACTACCCCGTCTTCGTCGACTATCCCGAAGAGGTCTTCGGCGGTTTCCTGCCGGTGACGGATTACCGCGACCCGGTGAACATCGAAGAAATCAACGCCAATGGCTGGATGATCTGGCCGCCGATCCGCTATTCCTACGATACCAAGAACCTCGAGCCGCCGACGCCCGCCCCCTCGGCGCCCTTCTGGACTCTGTCACAGGAGGAACGGTGCGCGGGCTACGCCCAAGGCGTCGACGATCCCGGCTGTACCATCGGCAACATGAACTGGCTGGGCACGGACGATCAGGTCCGCGACGTCCTCGCCCGGGTGATCTACGGTTTCCGCATCTCGGTGCTCTTCGGCCTGGCGCTCACCATCGGCTCGGCCTTCATCGGCGTCGCGGCCGGCGCCGTCCAGGGCTATTTCGGCGGCTGGGTGGACCTGATCTTCCAGCGCTTCATCGAGATCTGGTCGTCGATCCCGGTTCTCTATCTGCTCTTGATCATCGCCGCCGTCCTGCCGCCCGGCTTCTGGGTACTGCTCGGCATCATGATGCTGTTCTCCTGGGTGGCCTTCGTCGGCGTCGTCCGGGCAGAGTTCCTGCGCGCGCGCAATTTCGAATACGTCAACGCGGCGCGGGCGCTCGGCGTCGGCAACTTCACCATCATGTTCCGCCACCTCCTGCCCAACGCCATGGTGGCGACGCTGACCTTCCTGCCGTTCATCCTGTCGGGCTCGATCACCACCTTGACGGCGCTCGACTTCCTCGGGCTCGGTCTGCCGCCGGGATCGCCCTCGCTCGGCGAACTGCTGGCCCAGGGCAAGAACAACCTGCAGGCGCCCTGGCTCGGATTTTCAGGCTTCCTCGTCCTTGCCCTGATGCTATCCTTGCTCGTCTTCATCGGCGAGGCGGTTCGCGACGCTTTCGATCCGCGCAAGAGCTTCGGGTGAGGCGAGGAGGTGACGATGGGTGAGATCGGCCGGATCACGAAGACGGTCAGCGTCGACGAGCTGCCGGAGGACATCCGCTCGAAGTTCGTCTCGGGTACGCCGGTGAGCGTGACGTTCGAGGGGGAAATGAACCCATCGGCGACACGGCACGAGGCAGAAGGAGCTCCGCCGTTCTCACCCGAAGAAATCGAGCGGCGAAAGGAAGCCATCCGAAAGCTCTGGGGGGTCGGAGCGGATCTTGGAACGACGACGGAAGAAGCCGTCGCGAGAATCCGGGCACTCCGGGACGAGTGGGATTGATATTGCCGCTCGTCTACGTCGGAAGCGGGGTGCGACGTCCTCTTGTCCAACGATCTGCGGCTGCGGTGTCCGGAAGGGCTGGCCCGCCTATCCATCGAAGAGGCGGAGAAAGAACTCCTGTGATCCACTTCCATTTCTCTGCGCCGGCCACTCGGAGTTTGCGATTTGTCTGAGCTGAACCCTGAGCCGCGGCTCGTCTCGACGAGCCCCCTCCTCTCCGTCGAGAACCTCTCCGTCGCCTTCAGCCAGGGCGGCAAGACGACGCTCGCTGTCGACGAGGTCTCCTTCTCGATCGCCAAGGGCGAGACGCTGGCCCTCGTCGGCGAGTCCGGGTCCGGCAAGTCGGTCTCTGCCCTGTCGATCTTGAAACTCCTGCCCTATCCGGCGGCGAGCCATCCCAGCGGCGCTGTCTATTTCGACGGCGAGAACCTCATCGACGACGACGAGCGCGATCTTCGCAAGGTGCGCGGCAATCGCATCTCGATGATCTTCCAGGAGCCGATGTCCTCGCTGAACCCGCTGCACACGGTCGAGAAGCAGGTCGGCGAGGTCTTGAAGCTGCATCGCGGGTTCGGCGACAAGGCGGCGCGCGAGCGTACGCTGGAGCTGCTCTCGAAGGTCGGCATCCGCAATGCCGAGGAGCGCCTCGGCGCCTATCCGCACCAGCTGTCCGGTGGCCAGCGCCAGCGCGTGATGATCGCCATGGCACTCGCCAACGATCCGGACCTCCTGATCGCCGACGAGCCGACCACCGCCCTCGACGTGACGGTGCAGGCACAGATCCTGGAGCTCTTGAAGGCGCTGCAGGCCGAACGCGGCATGGCGATGCTGTTCATCACCCACGACCTCGGCATCGTGCGGCGCATCGCCGATCGGGTCTGCGTGATGTATCGCGGCAAGATCGTCGAAGAGGGGGCGACCCGGACGATCTTCGACACGCCCCGGCACGGCTATACGAAACATCTGCTGGCTGCCGAGCCGAAGGGCCACCCGCCCGCCGCCAACGTCAACGCGCCGGTCGTCATGGAAGCCGAGGACGTCAAGGTCTGGTTCCCGATCCGCACGGGGCTGCTGCGCCGCGTCACCGGCCACGTCAAGGCCGTGGACGGCATCGACCTCACCATCCGCGCCGGTCAGACCGTCGGCGTCGTCGGCGAATCGGGTTCCGGCAAGACGACACTCGGCCTCGCCCTTTCGCGGATGATCTCCTCCACCGGCGAGATCCGCTTCGACGGCGAGCGCATCGACGACCGGTCCTTCGGCTCGATGCGCCCGCTGCGCCGGCAGATGCAGATCGTCTTCCAGGACCCCTACGGCTCGCTCTCGCCGCGCATGTCTGTCGCCGACATCGTCGCCGAGGGCCTGTCGATCCACGAACGCGGCCTGTCGGCGGAGGAGCGGGACCGCCGCGTCGTCGACGTCCTGCGCGAGGTCGGGCTCGACGCGGCCGCCCGCTTCCGCTTCCCGCACGAATTTTCCGGCGGCCAGCGTCAGCGCATCGCCATCGCCCGGGCGATGATCCTCAAGCCCCGCTTCGTCATGCTGGACGAACCGACCTCGGCCCTCGACATGAGCGTCCAGGCGCAGGTGGTAGACCTCCTGCGCGACCTGCAGAAGCGCCACGACCTCGCCTATCTGTTCATCTCCCACGATCTGAAGGTCGTGAGGGCCCTGGCTAACGAGGTGATCGTCATGCGAAACGGCAAGGTGGTGGAGCGCGGGCCGGCGGTGGAGATCTTCGATCGTCCGCGCACCGACTACACCAAGGCATTGATGGCAGCCGCCTTTGACATCAAGGCGGCGCCGACGGGAGTCGTTTCCGAATGAGCGGACATTACCGCGACCAGTTGACCGATCAGCCGCTCGCTTTCGAGGTGCTGCGGGAGGAGCTGATCCATCGCGGCTTCCGCGACTTCAAGCAGCTGACGATCGAACATGATCCCCTCGACGGCGGCGCCCGGATCGGACCGATGGAGCGGGAATATCTCGCGACCGGTCCCGTCGCCGTGATCGTGCCCTACGACCCTGCCCGTGACGCCATCGTCGTCATCCGGCAGTTCCGCCTCGCCGCCGCTCTCGACACCCCCAACGCCGCGGCGGTGGAACTTCCCGCCGGCATGGTCGATCCGGGCGAGAACATCGCCGAGGCCGCGGCGCGGGAACTTCAGGAAGAGACCGGCCTTGCGCCGCTCGCCATCGAGCGCTGCTTCTCGATGCTGCCATCCCCCGGCCTCACCGACGAGCACGCCCACATCTTCCTGGCGATCGTCGACGCCGGCGAACTCGAAACGAGCGCCGGCAAGGACGACGAGCACGAGGACATCCGCCCCATCCTCGCGCCGGTCGAGGATCTGATCGCGGCGGTCGACGACGGCCGCATCGAAAACGGCTATCTCATCGCCTGCACCCACTGGTTCGCCCGCAAGGGCAGGGCCCGGGCCCAGGCCCTCCAGGGAACGCTCTTCGACAGCGAAGGTGACGCATGACCATTCTTCTTTCCGTCACCGGCTTCGATCCCTCCCGCTGGTGGCAGGCCCTGCACGATGCCGCGCCCGAGCAAAAGATCGTCGTCGACGCCGCCGAGGCCGGTAACGAGCCGATCGACTATGCCGTCGTCTGGAAGCAGCCGCCGGGGCTGTTGGCGACGCTTCCCGGCCTGAAGGCGATCTTTTCCCTCGGTGCCGGCGTCGATCACATTCTCGCCGATCGCGAACTTCCCGATGTGCCGATCGTCAGGATCGTCGCCGACGACCTGAAGGAGCGGATGAGCGAATTCGTCGTCTGGCGGGTGCTCGATCATTTCCGCCGCGGCCGGGCCTATCGCCAGCAGCAGGCCCAGAAGATCTGGCACGAGCGCATGCAGCCGGCGGCCCGCGAAATCACCGTCGGCATCATGGGCCTCGGCGTTCTCGGGCTCGACGCGGCGGCGAAGCTGAAGGTCCTCGGCTTTGAAGTCGCCGGCTGGAGCCGCAGCGAGAAGACCGCTCCGGATGTCCGGACCTTCGCCGGCGACGCGGGCCTCGGCCCCTTTCTCGCCGCCAGCGACATTCTCGTCGTCCTCCTGCCGCTGACCGCGGGGACCCGCGGCATCATCGACGCGACGCTACTGTCGCGCATGAAGCGCGAGACGCCGCTCGGCGGCCCGGTGCTGATCAATGCCGGCCGCGGCGGTCTGCAGGACGAGACGGCGATCCTGGCCGCGCTCGACGAGGACCGATTGATGGAGGCTTCGCTGGACGTCTTTACCGTCGAGCCCTTGCCGGCGGAGTCGCGATTGTGGAGCCATCCGAAGGTCTTCGTCACGCCCCATGCTGCGGCGCTGTCCGACCCGGATTCGCTGGCGCCGATCATCATGCGGCAGATCGCGGCCCATGAGCGCGGCGAGCCTCTCGAAAATGTCGTCGACCGGCGGGCCGGATACTGAGATCGCAAGGCGTTTGCCAAAATGGCCATCGTCTCCCGGCAGGCGAACCTTTCCCGGCCCGTCTTCGTTAAGGCGACGAAACGGACTCAACGCCAGGAGGACAGCATGGCCGAACGCGACACGACCAAACAGCGGCACGATCAGCCTGGAGAATCCGCCCGCGAAAAACAGACCGAGGCGGAAAAGGTCGAGCATGAAGAGGAAGAGCTCGATGAAGCTCTGGATGAGACCTTTCCGGCATCGGATCCCGTCTCACCCTCCAGGATCGATGGGCCGAACAACTGATCCACACCGAGGACCATCTTTCTGCCGTCCATCTGGGCCAGGCTTGGCGGCGCCGCGCCTCCGCTTCGCAGGAGCGGCGCGGTATGTCTTGCTTGGCCAGTTCTCTCAGTCGTCTCGGTTTGCCGTCTTCGTCGCCATCCGCTCGGCCAGCGCCGCCAACTCTCCCCGCAGTTGGCCGAGGTCATCCGGCGCAAGGCCCGTCTGGCATTCGACCACCTGCTGG
This sequence comes from Jiella pacifica, assembly GCF_010500815.1. Taxonomy (GTDB): domain Bacteria; phylum Pseudomonadota; class Alphaproteobacteria; order Rhizobiales; family Rhizobiaceae; genus Jiella; species Jiella pacifica. The sequence goes on along the minus strand of NZ_JAAAMG010000001.1, from coordinate 161,307 downwards.
ACGTCATAGACGGCCGATTCCAGCGTCGCGCCTTCGGGCGTCAGGGTGATGTGGATCACCCGCCTGTCGGTGCGGTCACGCTGCCGCGCGATCAGGCCGTGCTCTTCGAGGCGATCGAGAAGCGGACTGATGGCATTGGCCGACAGTTGCAGTCGCTGCGCAATCTCTCTCGATGTCGAATTCCCCTCCTGCCAAAGCACCAGCATGACCAGATATTGCGGGTAGGTCAGCTCCAGTTGCGCAAGTAGCGGCCTGTAGGCTCGGGTGACCGCGTTGGTCGCAGCATAGAGAGCGAAGCAGAGCTGCTCGTCGAGACGCAACTTTTTTTCATCGATCATCGAAATCGTCCTTGCATGGCGGGCAGCGATGCTTCCACCATGAGCTACTTGGCCACCACCAGTCTGGCCAGCCGCGCGAATGAGAGCGGCTTCTTCAAAGTGACCATGAAGCGCATCCGCGTGGTAAAAGCAAAGAGCCCCGGTGCGTTTCCGCAGCCGGGGCTCAACTTATCGTCGGTCAGCCGATGTGTCAGGCAGCCTTGCGGCTCTTGTCGAAGCGCTTGCGCTCGTTGGAGTCGAGATAGAGCTTGCGCAGCCGGATGGTCTTCGGCGTCACCTCGACGAGTTCGTCATCCTGGATCCAGGAGAGTGCGCGGTCGAGGGTCATGCGAATCGGCGGGGTCAGCTTGATCGCCTCGTCCTTGCCCGACGCACGCATGTTGGTCAGCTTCTTGCCTTTGAGAACATTGACCTCGAGATCGTTCTCACGGGTGTGGATGCCGACGATCATGCCGGCATAGACCTTGACGCCGCTTTCGATCACCATCGGGCCGCGATCTTCCAGATGGAACATCGCGAAGGCTACGCTCTCGCCCGCGTCGGTGGAGATCAGGACGCCGGTGTTACGACCGGCGAGCTCGCCCTTGTAAGGCTGGTAGGAGTGAAACAGCCGGTTCATGATGGCCGTGCCACGAGTGTCGGTGAGAAGCTCCGACTGATAGCCGATGAGGCCGCGAGTCGGTGCGAGGAAGACCAGACGCTGGCGGTCGCCACCCGAGGGGCGCAGCTCCTTCATCTCGGCCTTGCGCTCGGACATCTTTTGGACGACGACGCCGGCATGCTCCTCGTCGACGTCGATGACGACCTCTTCGATCGGCTCCAACTTCTCGCCGTTCTCGCCTTCCTGCATGACGACGCGCGGACGCGAGATGCCGAGTTCGAAGCCTTCGCGGCGCATGGTCTCGATAAGCACCGCGAGCTGCAGTTCGCCGCGGCCGGAGACGTAGAACGAATCCTTGTCGGCCGCTTCCTCGATCTTCAGCGCGACGTTGCCCTCGGCCTCCTTGAGCAGCCGGTCGCGGATGACGCGGCTCGTCACCTTGTCGCCTTCGGTGCCGGCAAGCGGCGAATCGTTGACGATGAAGGACATCGTCACCGTCGGCGGATCGATCGGCTGGGCGTGCAGCGGCTCGGAGACAGCAGGGTCGCAGAAGGTGTCGGCGACGGTGCCCTTCTGCAGACCGGCGATGGCGACGATGTCGCCCGCCTCGGCGTATTCCAGCGGCACGCGCTCGAGACCCCGAAACGCGAGAATCTTGGAGATCCGGCCGGTTTCCAGCTGCTTGCCGTCATTGTTGAGCACTTTGACAGCCTGGTTCGGCTTGATCGAGCCGGCCTGGATGCGCCCGGTGATCAACCGGCCGAGGAAGGGGTTGGCCTCTAGGATCGTGCCGATCATCTTGAACGGCTCATCCTTGCCGGCGGTGTCCGGCTCCGGCACGTGCTTGAGGATCAGGTCGAACAGCGGCTCAAGACCCTTGTCCTGCGGGCCTTCCGGCTGCTCGGCCATCCAGCCGCCACGGCCCGAGCCGTAGAGGACCGGGAAGTCGAGCTGTTCCTCGGTCGCGTCGAGGGCAACGAACAGGTCGAAGATCTCGTTCAGCACTTCCTGGTGGCGCTCGTCGTGGCGGTCGATCTTGTTGATCGCGACGATCGGCTTCAGACCGACCTTCAGCGCCTTGCCGAGGACGAACTTGGTCTGTGGCATCGGGCCTTCCGACGCATCGACCAGGATGACGGCGCCGTCGACCATGTTGAGGATGCGCTCCACCTCGCCGCCGAAATCGGCGTGGCCGGGCGTATCGACGATGTTGATGCGGGTGTCCTTCCACTCGACCGACGTCGCCTTGGCGAGGATGGTGATCCCGCGCTCTTTTTCGAGGTCGTTGGAATCCATCGCCCGCTCTTCCTGGCGCTGGTTGTCGCGGAAGGTGCCGGACTGGGCAAGGAGCTTGTCGACGAGGGTGGTCTTGCCGTGGTCGACATGCGCGATGATCGCGATGTTGCGAAGCTTCATAAAGATATCCGGTTCAAGTCGCGCCGAGAGCCCCGCCGGCAGGCAGGGCGCTGGGTTTGCGGCGATCTAGTTGTGGCGATCGGGGCTCGCGTGAGCCAATACACGATTTTTTGCAACTGCGAAAGCCGCAGACAACAGCTTCTTGCCACATGTCGCACGGTCGCTGTGTCGTGTGCCTCACCATTCGCAATTGCGGAGGTTTTGCGGCCAGTGAACATTATTTCTTCTTCATTTGCGACAGACTAGGCCTGCGAATAGCGTCTGCCTCGAAGCCGGGAAGCGCCGGCGGCGTTCTGTTCGAACGCCGTGACACGACGCGACCTGACGGCTTCGCATTCGCCGGTTTCGTTGCGGGCATCCCGCTCGCCGGCTCATTTACGAGGATGCGCGAGATGCGTAGTCTCACCCTTCCACTCACCCTTGCCGCCTGCCTGATTGCCAGCGCCCCCGCCTTCGCGGCGTCGTCGTCGAGCATGTCGAACGACACGACGTCGAAGGGCACCGTGTCCGCCGGCACGATGTCCTCTGGCTCGGCGGCAAAACACCTCGCCAGCAACAAGACCTCCAGCCACGTGACGACCGGCAAGATCAAGTCGATCGACACGGCGACCAACATGCTGACGCTCACCAACGGCAAGAAATTCACCCTGCCGAGCGAGATGACGACGTCATCTCTGAAGTCCGGCGAGCGCGTCAAGGTCAGCTATCGGACGAGCGGCAAATCGATGGAAGCCACGTCGGTGGTCGCCGCGAAGTAGCCTTCGCACGACGCGTCGCCGTCACGCAGCCGCGGCAATCAGAGACCGGGACCAGGCATCCCCGAGGCCTTCGTTCGTTTCCGAGCTTTCAGGCCCAAGACGGCGCCGCAGGCCTTTCCACACCGCCATCGCTGGCGGGATCCCCCTCTCCCGCCAGCGCAAAAAAGACCGGAGGCAGCACCTCCGGTCTTTCCGTGTTCCCTACAAGGCCTCAGCCACCGGCCGCGGCCGCGGTTTTCCCTTTACCCGTTGCGGACCGGCTGCAGCGTGGTCTTCCACAGCTCGTTGTCGTCCGTGTCCATGAGGCGGACGGTCAGTTCCTCGCTGGCGCCGTCGATGTCGACGATGCCGAAGAACTGCAGGCCGGCCGAGGGCGCGAGATTGACCTGCCCGGCTTCGGGCGCCTTCACGTATTTGACCTCCGGGCCGAAGGTCATGTCGAGGTCGTTCGGTCCGAAGGTACCGGCATGGATCGGGCCGGAGACGAACTCCCAGAACGGCTCGAAATCCTGGAACGCGGCGCGCTCCGGCGAATAGTGGTGAGCGGCGGTGTAGTGGACGTCGGCCGTCAGCCAGACCGTGTTGGCGATGCCGGCCGACTTGATGAAGCGCAGCAGATCGGCGAACTCCAGTTCGCGGCCCTTCGGCGTGCCCTTGTCGCCATTGGCGACGGCTTCCCACTTCTCGCCGTCCGGCACCAGGAGGCCGATCGGCATGTCGGAGGCGATCACCTTCCAGGTGGCGTTCGAATTGGCGAGTTCCCGCTTCAGCCAGGCGATCTGCTCCGGACCCATCATCTGCGCGGCCGGCGACATCTCGCTCTCGAGGTTGGCGCCATTCGGACCCCGATAGCTTCTGAGGTCGAGGAAGAAGACGTCGAGCATCGGCCCGTAGGCGATCTTGCGGTAGATCCGGCCGGGCTCGCTCGGCACGTAGCGGATCGGCGTCATCTCGTGGAACGCGCGGGCGGCGCGGGCCGCGAGGACATGGATGTTCTTCTCGCTGTAGCGATCGTCGGCGGACAGGTCCTTGGAGGCCGACCAGTTGTTCAGGACCTCGTGGTCGTCCCACTGGAAGAAGGTCGGCACGCTGGCGTTCAGCTCGCGGACGTTCTTGTCCAGCATGTTGTATTTCCACTGGCCGCGATATTCGTCGAGCGTCTCGGCGACCTTGGTCTTCTCGGGGATGACGAGGTTCTTCCAGAGCGTGCCGTCCGGCAGCTCGACGCTCTCCTTCAGCGGGCCATCGGCATAGATCGTGTCGCCCGAATGCAGGAAGAAGTCCGGCTGGTGCTTCGCCATGGTGCCATAGGCCCTCATGCCGCCACGGTCCTCGTCGATGCCCCAGCCCTGGCCGACGGTGTCGCCCGACCACACGAATTTGACCGAGCGGCGCGAAGCGGGCGCGGTGCGGAAACGGCCGACGATCGGATCGGAGACGCCGTTTGCGTCGGCAAGATCGGTCGCGATGGCCCGCCAGAAGATCTCCTGGTCCGACGGCAAGTCCTCGATCAGCCGCTTGACGGTGAAGTCGGAGGCCGGCGAGGTGGTCAGCGCGTGCAGCTTCCGGGCGTTCTGGAAGCTCTCGGTCGTCGCCCACTCGAAGTCGATCCGGGCGGGACGGTCGACCCGCGTCCAGACCATGCCCGAGGAAGCGTCGACGTCGCCCGTCTGGACGCCGTGGGTAAATTGCGGCCGCGCCGCGGCGCGGCTGATGCGGGGCATGGCAAAGGAGGAGCCGGCTGCGAGCGCGGCGACGCCGCTCTGTGCCAGAAAGCGGCGTCGGGTGAGGGAAAGCGCCATTTTTGAACCTTTCGAATCCGGATTGGACCGGACGCACATTCGAAAGATTCCATGTCAGCGGCTTCTCGCCGGCGTGACACTTTCGCGACGGCCGGAACTGCCGACCGGTCCGGCGTTGCGGCGCCCCTTCGACGCCAGCGGGCCAGTCGTTGTCGCTGCCCAAGACTGCGGCTGCGCAGCTGAGGCCACCTTACTGGCAGTTGCCGCGAACCGGCACTTCTTCCTTCTTGTCTCCCCAGAAGACGGTCATCGTGCCGGTGTATTGGAGCTGATCGTTCAGCTTCGCCTTGCCGGTCAGAACGAGGCCGACGGAAATGCGCGGCTCGCCGGTCGCGCGCCAATTGGTGACGACGGAGTTTTCCTTGCCGGCCGAGGTCTTGCCCTTTTCGAGCTCGCGCACGAGACCGTTCGCCATGACGTAGCCGCGCTCGAGCGGTTGTCCCTCGCCGTTCGAATCCGCCACCATGGTCACGAAGACGAACCGTCCATAGCCGGCGTCGGCACCGTGACCCGGGCCGCCCGGCTCGCCGGGCAGCTTCTCGGCAGGCTTGGCGCCGTCGCTCCGCACGAAGGTGCAGCGGCTGACGATCGGCGCCCAATCGAGCTCGCCGAGCTTCAGCGCGCGCGGTGTCAGGCCTGAGGACGGGTCCTGGCTCTGGCCGGGCTTCGGCGCGGCGAAGGGCGATGTCTCGAGGTCGATGCCGCCGGGCTGCGGCGCCTGAGCGCCGGCCGTCGCACCGGCGGCGATCACCAAGATCACGGCCGAAGTCCACCGAAGCGCTTGCGTCATCGTCATTTTGGATGCCTTCCCACAATGCCGCCCTTGCCGTTTTCCTGTCTCACAGAAAGCTTTGTGGGTCCATGTCGATTTGTATCTGGACCGATCCGCGCGGGCGTGGCGCCTTGGCAAGTGTCTCGCGCAGATAGGCCTGGATCGGCGCGCGGCGGCTCGCCTCGACAAGCAGGCGGAAGCGATGTCGCCCGCGGACCACGGCGAGCGGCGCCTCGGCCGGACCCAGCATCTCGATTTCCGGCATCTCCGGCGCGGCCTTGCGGATATCGCGGGCGTGCGCCTCGGCATCGGCACGCCGGTCAGCGGAAACGATGATCGCCGCGAGCCGTCCGAAGGGCGGCAGCGCGTTGCGGCGACGCTCGTCGATCTCGCTGTCGTAGAAGCTCTCCGGATCGCTCGCGATCAGCGCCTGCATCACCGGATGCTGGGGCTGGAAGGTCTGGATCAGCCCGCGGCTGGCAAGTCCCGTCCGACCGGCGCGGCCGGTCACCTGATGCAGCAGCTGGAAGGTGCGCTCGGCGGCACGAGGATCGCCATTGGCGAGGCCGAGATCGGCGTCGATCGCGCCCACCAGCGTCATCTTCGGGAAGTGGTGGCCTTTCGCCACCAGTTGCGTGCCGATGACAATGTCGGCCTCGCCGTCGGCGACCGCCTCGAGTTCGCGGCGCAGCCGCCGCGGGCCGCCGGCAATGTCGGAGGAAAGGACGATGGTGCGCGCTTCGGCAAAATCCTCGACGATCTCCTCGGCGATGCGTTCCACCCCAGGCCCGCAAGCGACCAGATGATCCAGCGTCCCACATTCCGGGCACGCCTCCGGGCGCGGCGTCGAGAAGCCGCAATGATGGCACTGGAGAACGCCCCGCAGCCGGTGATCCACCAGCCAGGTCGAGCAGTTGTGGCACTGGAACCGATGGCCGCAGACCCGGCAGAGCGTCAGGGGCGCATAGCCGCGCCGATTGAGGAACAAGAGTGCCTGTTCGCCGCGCGCCAAGGTCTTCCTGATCTCGGTCTCGAGGACGGGTGAAACGAAACGACCCCTGGCGGGGGGATGACGCCGCATGTCGACGAGGGAGAGCTCCGGCAAGGCGGCATCGCCATGCCGCGCCTTCAGCCGGACATGGCCGTAGCGGCCGCTGACGGCATTGACGCGTGTTTCGATCGAGGGCGTGGCAGAGGCCAGGATCACCGGAAAGCCGCCGAGCGAGGCACGCACCACCGCCATGTCGCGGGCGTGGTAGAAGGTGCGATCCTCCTGCTTGTAGGCCGGGTCGTGCTCCTCGTCGACGACGACGAGGCCGAGCTCCTTGAACGGCAGGAACAGCGAGGAGCGCGCGCCGGCGACGATCCTGACCCGCCCCTCCGCCACCTGCCGCCAGATCGCCTCGCGCTTCTTCGGCGGAACGTCGGAATGCCATTCGGCCGGCGGCGCGCCGAAGCGCGCATGGAAGCGGTCGATGAAGCTCTGGGTGAGCGCGATCTCCGGCAGGAGGATCAGCACCTGCTTGCCGGCGTCGAGCGCCGCGGCGACGGCTTCGAAATAGACCTCGGTCTTTCCGGAACCGGTCGCGCCTTCGAGCAGCAGCGGCTGAAAACAGCCCTTCCCGACGGCATCGACGAGCTCGCCGGCGGCCTGCGCCTGATCCTCGCTGAGGGTGGCGCGGCCGTAAGCCGTATCCGGCTCGGCAACGGCCGGCGGAGGCGGAAAGCGCACGGTCCGGAAGACGCCCTGCTTCAGCAGCCCGTCGACCACCGAAGTGCTGACGCCGGCGGCATGGGCGAGCCCGCTCTTCGACCAGGCCGGCGCCTCCTCAGCCGTCGCCAGGACGCGCTGGCGGGCCGACGTGATCCGATCGGGCTCCTGCCCCGTCGCCTCGATGCCTTCGACCCAAGCTTCCGGATCGAAGGCGGCCGGCGCCCGCAGCGCCATCCTGACGACGAGTCCTGGTGGCGAAAGGGTGTAGTCCGCCACCCAGTCGACGAAGCGGCGCATGGTCTCGTCCAGCGGCGGGCAGTCGAAGACATGGATGATCGGCCGTAGTTTCTTCGTATCCACCGCATCGGTCGGCCCGTCCCAGACGACGCCCGCGACCTGCCGCGGCCCGAGCGGCACCTGGACGATCGAGCCCGGGCGCACGGACATCCCCTCCGGCACCGTATAGGAATAGGGCCGGTCGGCGGGCAGCGGCACCAGGACGGGAACCACGGCTTCGGGAAAGAGCTGGTCGGTGAGGTTCAAGGCATCTCCGGGAAGCAAGGCCGCCGGGCGTTTCCGACGAATCGTCCGTCCGTGCCGCCCAGCTTACGAAGCCACGGCGGCGACGGGAACCGCGAAGCGGGACGCGCTGGTCCACCAGCCTCGGAGAGAAGCCGAGCAACACCAACGACCGGGTTCCATGATGGTGGGTCGCAAGGATTTACAAAGACAATTGCAACGGGAATAGTGCGGACTCACCGACGCCTGTGCCCTTACGTCACCTTGCGTCGTCGATTTCGGTCGGATGCAGCATCATCGATGCTGAAACAGGGAGGTGTTCAATGGCAACGGACAAGGTCGTCATCGCGAATCGTACGGCGATGCATGCGCAATACGGCATCGCCGGCGTGCAGGCGATCGACGCCGCCTTGGCGAAGCTGATCGCCGCGGATCTCAAGCGCGGCATCAAGACCGATGTCGTCGACATCTCCCATTCCGGGGAGATGACAGGCTTCGGAGGCTTTGCAGTCGTCGCACCCACCGACGAGCGGGGCGCAAAGCAGGCGGTGGACGCGATCTGCGGAAGGCTCAATCCCGACTATGTCATGCTGCTCGGCGGACCCGACATCGTTCCGCATATCGCGCTGGACCGGATCCGGGGTGTGACGGATTCCGACGCTACCACCGAGAGCGACCTCCCTTACGCCTCCCCGGCCCCGTTCAGCCGCAGCGCCCAGCGCTACCTCAACGTCACCCGCGTCGTTTCCCGCCTGCCGACGCCGCGCGGTACGGCGACAGCCGATGCTCTCGTCATACTCCTCGACGCCAGCGCCGCTCACGTCACTCGTCCGGCGGGCGATCTGATCGATTTCTTCTCGATCACCGCCGATAGCTGGCTCGCATCGACGCAGCTCAGCCTCAATTCGGTCTTCGGCCGACACCAGGGCCTCTATATCGCCCCCCAGGACGGTCATCAGACAATCGACCCGGACCTGAAGCGGCTGCCGCATTTCATCAACTGCCACGGCGCGCAAAACGACTGGCGGTTCTATGGCGAAAAGAACGGCGTCTTCCCGGTGGCGATGGAAAGCGCCCTGACGGAACCGCATGTCGGACCTGGCACGGTCGTGGCCGCCGAATGCTGCTACGGGGCCGAATTGTACGATCACACGATCAATGGCTGGCAACAGCCGATCTGCATGAGCTACCTGCTGAAGGGCGCGGCAGCCTTCATGGGCAGCACCAACATCGCCTATGGACCGGCGGCGTCGAACGGCCAGGCCGACCTGATCTGCCAGTCCTTCCTCGAAAACGTTCTGGCCGGCGCATCCGTCGGCCGCGCCATGTTGCAGGCGCGCCAGCATTTCGTCTCGACTCAGGCGATGTCGACGCCGGTCAATCTCAAGACGCTCGCCCAGTTCGTGCTTTACGGAGATCCTTCGCTCCATGTGACGCTGCCGGCCTCCGACGGATCGCAAGAGGAAGATGACGATGCTTTCGCCGCGCTGTCGGACGAAGTGGACGGGAAGATCGCTCGCAAGGCGCGCCGGATGGCTCTGGACAGCGACGGCCGGGCGATCGCGAGCGCAGCGACCTTTGCAGGCACGCCCGCCGACGTGCCGGCCGAAACCGAACGCCGGCTTCGCGAGATCGCCAGGTCCCATCACTTCGTCATCGAGCCGAAGGTCTACCACGTCAGCGGAGGATCGGGGTTTCGCGCCACCGCCAAACGCCTCGGCCGCGAGCGGAAGGTCGCCATCGCCGTAGAGCGGGCCGAAACGCCGTTTCGTACCGATACCGGCGTCGAGCTGCCTTCCTACCGCGCCTTCGTTGCCCATATAATGGACGACGGCCTCACGAGGGTCGAGATTTCCGAAAGCCGCTGAGATGAAACCGAAGCAAGTCGAGATGGAAGGCCATGTGAGCCTGTCGACGGTGGATTACGGGTCGAAGAGCGAGCGCGCCGTCCTCACCTTAAAAACTGCCGATGGGGCGACCTACGTCCTGCGCAAGGACGGAGCGCCGGCCTTCGGCGACCACAGCCTCGATCCTCTGATCGGCGGAAACTTCACCGTCGAGGGTGTCGCCGTGGGCGATCTCCTGCTGGTCCAATCCTGGACTCACGCCGAAGGCTGACGACAGATCCTGCCGCGCGCACCGTATAGCGTTTGCGGAGGGACTCCTGTTATGGAGCCGTCACGACACATCCCAGCCGCCACATAGAGGGACATACCATGAAATTCTTCGTCGATACCGCCGACGTCGCCGAGATCCGCGAGCTGGCGGAAGCCGGCCTGCTCGACGGCGTCACCACCAACCCGTCGCTCATCAAGAAGGCCAACCGGCCGATGACGGACATCATCGCCGAGATCTGCGAGATCGTCGACGGCCCGGTTTCGGCCGAAGTCGCCGCCACCGACACGCAGGAGATGATCCGCGAGGGCAAGTTCCTCGCCGGCATCGCCGACAATGTCTGCATCAAGCTGCCGCTGACCATGGACGGACTGAAGGCCTGTAACGAGCTGACCAACGAGGGCTTCCTCGTCAATGTCACGCTTTGCTTCTCGGCGGTCCAGGCGCTGCTGGCGGCGAAAGCCGGCGCGACCTTCATCTCGCCCTTCATCGGCCGCCTCGACGACATCAATATCGACGGCATGGAACTCATCGCCGACATCCGCCGGATCTACGACAATTACGGCTTCGATACCGAAATCCTCGCCGCGTCGATCCGCACGATGAACCACGTGCGCGAGGCCGCTCTGATCGGCGCAGACGTCGCCACCGTGCCGCCGGCAACGCTGAAGGGCCTCGTCAAGCATCCGCTGACGGACAAGGGCCTGGAAACGTTCCTCGCCGACTGGAAGGCGACCGGCCAGACCATCGGCTGATCGAACGATGCGACCGCGTCCGCGATGACGCGGTCCGCCATCGACGCCCCGGCAGGCCGACAGCGGCTTTCCGGGGCGTTTTTGCGTCATTCCACTGGTCCCGGGGTCATCCCTTTGCGGTTGCCGTTCCCTCGCCTGCCGCCTCGCGCTCGGCGATCTCCTCCCGCGACGGGTCGCCCGCTTCCGGACGCACCACGCGCTTGACCAGGCGCTCCAGCGTCAGCCCCTGGACGAGCACCGAGAAGATCACCACCGCATAGGTCGCCGTGACGATCAGGTCGCGCTGCGGCCCGGTCGGCAGCGACAGCGCCAAAGCGACCGAGATGCCGCCGCGCACGCCGCCCCAGGTGAGCACGGCGACGATACCGCGCGAGAACCGCTCGCGCAGGCGGACGATCTGGAACGGCAGGTAGACGGCGAAGAACCGGCCGGAGAGCACCAGCGGGATCGCCAGCCCGGCGAGCGCCGCGGTCTGCCAGGTGAAGTCGACGACCAAGAGTTCCAGGCCGATCAGCATGAACAGGACGGCGTTGAGGATGTCGTCGATCAGCGTCCAGAAGCCATGCAGATAGCGCTGGGTAAGGTCGCTCATCGCATAGGTGACGCCCCGGTCGCCGATCAGGAGCCCCGCCACCACCACGGCGATCGGGCCGGACAGGCCAAGCTGATGGGCCGCGGCGTAGGTGCCCATCACCAAAGCGAGCGAGATCAGTACCTCGACCGGATAGTCGTCGATCTTCAGCATCATGCGGTAGGCGACATAGCCGGTGAGCGCGCCGAAGACCGCGCCGCCGAAGGCCTCGACCACGAAATGCTCGATCGCCAGCGAAAAGGTCAGGTGTTCGCCGGATGTGCCAGCAGCAAGGCCGACGAGGATGGTGAAGACGACGACGCCGACGCCGTCGTTGAACAGCGATTCCCCCGCCATGTCGATCTCGAGCCGCTTCGGCACGCCGCTGATCGTCTTCAGCGTCGCCAGCACGGCGACCGGATCGGTCGGCGAGATCAGGGCGCCGAAGACCAGCGCCCAGGTGAAGCCGATGGGCAAGCCGACGGCGGCCGCGAGATAGTAGAAGCCGGTGCCGCAGATCGCCGTCGAGATGACGACGCCGAAGGTCGCCATCAACCCGACCGACAGGCTGCGCGCCTTCAGGGCGTCCCAGTCGACATGCAGCGCCCCGGCGAAGAGGAGGAAGCCAAGCATCCCCTCCATCAGCGTCTCGTTGAAGTCGATGCCCGCGACCGTGTCGCGAATGGCGGTCGGAAATCCGAGGCCCGGCAAAGCCAGGGACAGGGCCATCAGCAGGAGCGAGGCGGCGAGCGCGAGGATCAAGAGCCCAGCATTGCTCGGCAGGTGGAGATAGCGCTTGTTGAAATAACCGAACAGGGCGGCGAGAACGAGAAGCAGGGCGGCCAGATCGAACAGGCTCAGCATGGAGGGCTCCGGTCGGATCGTCGAGCGACGGGCGACAAAAAAGGGCGACGCCGCGCGCCGCCCTTCTCCAGGATCATCAAACGCGCCGGAACACCAGTTCCGCCGCGCTTCCAGCCGGTCAGGACTGGAAATGGCTTTCCATGAAGTAAATCGACTTGTCGAGGCCGCGCCCGACCGCCGTCAACAGATCCTCGGTGAGCGGATCGCCGGCCTCGGAGGCCTCCTCGATGCCCTTTTCGACCGCGGCACTCCAGGCGGCGTAGCTGTCGGTGAGCCGCTTCAGGTGATCCTCGGACTTGACCAGGTCGAGCGGGTAAGGCTCGAGAATCGAATTCTCGACGGCCGCCTGCACCGTGCCATGAGCCTGGCCGCCGATCGCCGTCAGGCGCTCGGCGATGGTGTCGACATAGCCTTCCGTCAGCTCGTGCAGCTCGTCGAACAGCTTGTGCACGGCGATGAAGTTCATGCCCTTGACGTTCCAGTGGGCCTGCTTGGTCTGGTAGGTGATGTCGACGGCCGTCGCCAGATGAACCTGCAGGAGTTCGACCATCGCGCCGCGGATGTTTTCGGAAATCGGGTTCTTGGTCGGATGAAGATTGGTCTTGCCGGTCTTCTCGGCTTTGTCGCTCTTGTTGCCCTTGGCCATGGGTGGTCCCTTCTCGAACATGGAAACGCATGCGGACCGTCGATGACGGCCCGCGGGAAACTCGCTCGATAACCAGTGCCAGGGGTCGAAGTTCCGAAATCCCCGCTCAGTTCGGACCGAATCTCACCTCTCGAAAGCTGTCCGCCGCGGTTGCGCGGCCGGCTCGCCGCGCCAGATGCGTCCTAGACCATTGAAAGGAGACGGAAATCATGAAGACGATGCTCATCACCGGCGCGTCGAGCGGCATCGGCGAGGCAACGGCGAGGCGCGCCATCGAGGCCGGCTACCGGGTGGGGCTCGCCGCCCGGCGCAGGGACAAGCTCGACGGCCTCGTCGCCGAACTCGGCGCGGACAATGCCCTCGCCGTTTCCTGCGACGTCACCGACTTCGCCTCACAACAGGCGGCGGTGGCGGCCGTGGTCGAGCGCTTCAGCGGGCTCGACGTCCTCTTTGCCAATGCCGGCATCGGCTCGACGGGCGCCGGAACGGCCGGCGGCGACCCGGAGGAATGGCGGCGGATGGTGCTGACCAACGTGCTCGGCGTCATGTACAGCGTCAAGGCCGCGCACGAGGCCATCGTCGCCGCCAAGGGTCACATCCTGATCACCAGTTCCGGCGCGGGCCGCAAGGTCATCCCCGGCTCGGTCTATGGCGCGACGAAGTGGGCGATGTCCGGCTATGGCGCCAATCTGCGCGAGGAGATGCGCGAAAAGCGCGTGAAGGTGACGCTGATCGAGCCCGGCATGGTCGACACGCCGTTCTTCGACGAGCCGAAACCAGGAGCGCTCGTGGCCGACGACATCGCCCGGGCGGTCGTCTACGCCCTGTCCCAGCCGGACAACGTGCTCGCCGGCGAGATCTGGGTCGAACCCCTCAACCGTTGAGGCGGGTCGAACGACAGTCGGCGCAACCTGCTTCCGGTCGCGCCGCCTTCACGCATTCGAACGGCTTACGAGGACATCCCTGTGCCAGCAGAGCTGCACGGGTCTCCCCCACGGGATCGGGCCGCCAAGTGCGGGTGCGGCTCTGCTCCGACCCTCAGCCCATATGGTCCTTGATGCCCATGAAGGCCTTGTCGCCCCAGACCTCTTCGACCCGGGCGTTGCGGCGGCAGCCGGTGCGGTAGAACTTATATTTCACCGGGCTCTTCTTGTAATAATCCTGGTGGTAGCCTTCCGCTTCCCAGAACCTCGGGGCCGTCGTGACCTCGGTCGCCACGGTGCCGAGATCCTGCTTCACCGCGGCCTCGGACGCCTTCGCCTCTTTCAGCTGCGCGGGCGAGGTCGCGTAGATTGCCGTCGTGTAGGCGTAACCGCGGTCGCAGAACTGACCGCCGTCGTCGGTCGGATCGACCGAGTGCCAGAAGACGTCGAGGAGCGTGTCGTAACTGACCTTCGACGGATCGTAGGTGACGCGGACCGCCTCGCGGAATCCTTCGTGATCGTAATAGGTCGGGTTCTCGGCCTCGCCGCCGATATAGCCCGAGGTGGTGTCGAGAACGCCGGCCAGATGGTCGAAGTCACTTTCGACGCACCAGAAGCAACCGCCGGCAAAGATCGCCGTCTCGGTATTCTGGGCGCCGGCCGGCATGACGAAACCGAGCGACAGCATGGCAGCACCCGCGAGCGCCAGAGAGATTTTCCGCTTCATTCCCGTCTCCATGATTGGCCCGCCTCCACGACTGCCCGCACGTAAGATCGGCCGATCTTCACGACCGGCCCGGACGAGACGGGGCCCAACTCCGGCCCGCCCATCCAGCACCGGTGCGAGTGTCGGCGCCGATCGTCTTCGCCGATACGCGCCGCCGGCTGAATGGAACGAACTTCGCACGGAATGCCGCGATTGTTTCAATCCGGCGAGATCACTTCCACCGTGAACGGCCGCCGGATGCTCCGGGCCCCGAGCCTCGTTCGGGGCCCGAAGATCGGTTCCATGCCCGAGTGGCTCAGCCGCCGTCGGCCGCAAAGCCGGCCGCTTCGATGCCGGCGATCGCCGCCGCCTCGTCGTTGTCCGACGTATCGCCGGTGACGCCGACCGCGCCGAGGATCTCGCCGTCCTGCCCTTTCACCAACACGCCGCCCGGCACCGGCACCAGCACACCCTTGGCCAGCGCGTTCATCGCCTGGATGAAATAGGCCTGTTCCTCGGCTCGCTTGTTGAGCGCGCGCGAGCCCATGCCGAGGCCGACGGCGCCGTTGGCCTTGCCGATGGCGATGTCCGGCCGCATGCGCGACGAGCCGTCCGAGCGCTCCAGCGCGATCAGGGCGCCGCCTTGATCGAGTACGGCGACGGTCAGCGGCTTGAAGCCCTTGGCGATGCCGGCCTTCATGGCTTCGGCGATGATGATGCGGGCCTTTTCGAGCGTCAGCATGATGTCTCCTCTTGTTGCGAGGTCGGACATAGGACCTGCCGGGGCGGCCGTCACCTCCTGCGTCGCGCTTCTTGCGCCGCGGAGGCCGACGCGCCGCCCGCAATCACCGGGGCGCGATTACCGGTCGACCAGGAGGATCTGCACCCGGCGGTTTTCCGCTCCGTCCGGATCGTAGGGGTTCTTCAGGTCCCGCTCGCCGCGCCCCGAGGCGACGAAACGGCCGCGCGGCAGCCCCGAAGCGCGCACCAGCGCATCGGCGAGGGATTCGGCCCGGCGCTGGGACAAGGCGGAATTATAGGCGTCGCTGCCGGCGGCGTCGGTATGGCCGAGGAGCACGAATCGTTTTTCGGCGAGCCTCGGATCGCCGAGCGCCGTCGCCAGTTCGAAGATCTTGCCGTATTCGGAGGACAGCGGCTGGTCGTCGTCATAGGCGAAGAGCACCTCGATATCGATCGAGGGGAGCGGCTTGGATTCCTCGACTGCGAATTTGCGCCGGGCCTGCTGCGCCGCCTCGGGCGTCGCCGCCGACCGGACCGCTGCAGGCTCCAGCTCCTCCTCGATGACGCCCAGATTCTGCAGATCGTCGAGCGAGAAGGACTTCGCCGACTTCTGCGCGCCGCCGGCGCAGTCGGCGCCGCCGCTGACGAGGCAGTCGCTCAGCGAAGTCGCCGAGGCTGTTTCGGCGGTCGACGGACTGGCGACGGCGCGGTTCGACCCACCATCCGACGGCGCGACGGAATCGAGATCGAAACTGTCGAGCGTCATCGTCTGAGCGAATGAAGCGCCACCGGACGTGGCGAGGGCCAGGCCGCAAGCGGCCAGAAGGCGCAGCGCTCGCCGCCGGCCGTCCGCGCCGCATCCCCGAGCCTGCTTTCCACCCGTTGCGACCATCTCCGTCTCCATCGTCATTACCACCTCCGCTGTCTTCAGTTCACCTTTTCCACCGAGCCGAAGGCGTAGCCGACGCCGCCGGGCAGCGTCGCAGTCGCCGAGCGGCGGTCGCTTTCGAGCATGTCGCGCACGTTGCGGAGCCAGCCGACGACGTCCTGGCTCGTCGGCTCCGCGACGCAGCTGGAACAGAACAGGACGATCTTGTTCAGGCCCAGCGGATCGGCGTCCTGCAGGACGAGCTTCTTGCGGGTGCGCGGCGATGCCTCATAAGCCGTCGCGCCGCCCGATGCTTCGCTGGTCTCGAAGATCTCGACCGGGATCGGCGTCACCTTGCCGGCGCCGAAGCCGAAAAAGGCCGGGGTGCACTGGCGCACCAGGGCGCGCAGGGCCAGACGGTCGCCGCTGCGACCAACGGAAGGCTCGACCGAAAAGTCGAGGATCTCGCCATTTTCCAGGCAGGCCGGCGGCGGCGGCTCGATCGGCTCCGGGTCGGCGACGGCAACGTCCGGTCCGGAGCCCGATCCACCGCCCGTTCCGTCGGCCTCGTCCGGCGTGATCGGCACGGGCACGGTCGGAACCGTGCCGTCCGCGCGCGGTGTCGGGTCGGTGGAGACGCCGTCCTCGGGCCCGTCCGTCCCCGCGACCGGCTCGGTCGCTCCGTCGGGCGCGTCTCCTGGCGCAGCGTCGCCCCGGTCTTCTGCCGGCCCGGGCGCTTCGGCTCGATCGCTCGTGCCATCGCCGGCCTGCCCCGGCGCGTCGGGGATCTGCGGCTGTTCGGGTACGTTCTCCACCACCGCCTGCGGCCTCTCGCGGCAGGCGTCGAAATCGTCCGTCTCGGCGGCAACCGAGAAGCGCTGCCGCGACAGGAGCCGGCCGCGAGACTGCAGCGAGGCAAGAACGTCGAGCGTGTCGTCCGGCTCGTCCGGCACGGTGAAGGCGAGTTCCAGCGTCGCCGCGTCGCCCTCTTCCGCTGGCTCGCCGAGGAGAAGGTCCGGCAGGTCCCGATCGACCCGTCCGGTACCGACATCCATCTGCCCGGTGCCGTAATAGGCATCCTGGAAACGCTCGACCGCCCGGTCGAGATAGGCGCAGGCCGGCTTCTTCCCGCTCCTCACATAGACCCCGGAAGCACTCTTCAGCCGCGGCGCGAGAGCTTGGAGGACAAGCCCGTAGGCTCCTTCGAGGGTCAGATAGTCGCGCGCGCTGCGGCTGTCCGGCTTGGGTTCGAGGCTGTCGAGGGCGAGGTTGAAGGCGATGCTGCGGTTACAGCCATAGGCGCCGCCGGCGCCGCGGGCAAAGACCGAAAGGTCGATCCGCGCGACGCCCGGCTCCGGGCGCGACGCCTTGAGGACGATCGGAAGCGTCGACGAGCCGAGCCGGTCGAGAGCCGTCGCAAGCTGGATCCGGTCGACCCTGCCCAGCCCGGAGATCGGGGCAAGCGCCCCCGCGTCGCCCGCGGCACTGACGTCGACCGCCACCCGCCGGGCCTCGCGCAGACCGGTGAGTACCAGCTGGTTGATCCGCTGCCGGTCGTTTGCGGAGAAATGCGGGTCGTTGATCGGCAGGCCGTAGAACGTGACGGTGTAGGGCTTCGCCTCGCTCGGCCCGATGCAGTTGCGCGTCACGACGTCGGCGACGGTGTCGCGCAGGCGCTCCTCGATGAGGGCGAGCGTGTCGCCCGATTCCTCCGCCCGGGCCGCCGCACCGGAGGCGGACCACACGGTGGCCGCGACGGCCAGGGCCATCGATGCCCGACCGAGCCCGTGGGCAGCCCGGCCGGCAGCGGACACCACGGCGATCGCATTTCCAAACGCCCGCGAACCAACACCAGCCATGCCAACCCTTTCGTCACGCAGCGGCACCAGTGGAAGTGCCAGAGCCGCTTTCGCAGCTCTTCGTCGGGCACGCCCACGGACGCATTGCCTCTCTTGTCCTGACACGAGGCACCGCCGCCGTACCGAACCGTCGTCCCGGCATCGCCGCCGTCGAGGGCGAAGATGGAGAAGCGGGAGGCCGATCCGGCACGACGAAGGGATCGACGCATGCCCCTCGACGTCTTGTCGCAGGTCACGTTTCGCCAAATGAGGATGTCGCGCCATCCATCCCATTGATCGTTCCTCGTCCAGCGTGGCTGCGCGAAACGAATTTGCGGCACGGTCTGCCAATGCCGCGCCCGCGCGCGTCCCGCCCCTTGCAGCCGCCCCGGCCACGCCTCACCCAAGGGAAGATAGCAGCTCGGCCGGTCGATGGAAATGACACTCCGGCAGGCCACAAGACTCGCTGCAATCGTGGGATTTCATGTCTTGACGCGGCGCGTCGAATATCATCATTGAGACCCGTTCGAAAAGCCTGCATGGCTTTCATCTGACCGTCCAACGGCGGCCCTGACCGGTCGAAGTCCCCTTTGCGGAGCAACCCGACGAAAGCCATTGACACGCGAACGGACGAAACCTCAAAGGGCGCGTGACCGAGGTGAGCGACATGCCGCGCAAGCAGCGGATGGCTCGCCATTGTCGCCGATGGCCCCAAATGTCATTGGCCGCTCCGCCGATGCGAGGGTTGGGTAATTGTTGTTTGGAAAAAAGAACGGGCGAGCGACCTTGACAAAAGCCGACCCTGCCGAGCTGCTGAAGCAAGGCGTGAACCTCAGGAACTCCGGTGACTTGCGCGCCGCCGAAACGGCTCTATCGGCGGCGAAAGACGCCATGCCGGAGCACTTTCAGCCGAGCTACGAGCTCGGCATCCTGTACCAGAACGAGAAGCGCAAGGCCGAAGCTCTCGCGGCTTTCTCTTACGCCTACGAGAGAGATCCGTCCGAACCCCGGGTCGTCATGGCATTCGCCCTGCATCTGGTGACCGATGGCCATACGCAGGCAGCACTCGACGTCCTGGAGATGGCGCGCCCGAGAAAGCTCGAAATGATGCGCAATATCGGCCTCGCATCACACTTCGTCCGGTTCGCGACAGACTTCCGCCTGGAACAGGCACAGGCGCTGGCAGATCAGGCCCGGGCCGCCTACCTGCCGCTCAAGGACGTCGCGGCGAGAATCCAGAACGCCGTGCAGAACAAGGCCCCCTTCGCGATGATCCGCTTCGGCGATGGCGAGGGCACGTGGTTGCATCGCTCGACCCGCGACGAGGTTCGCTACAGCGCCCTGTACGAACGCAACCGACAGGAATTCTGGAACGTCTGGTTCGGCGCCGATCAGGCGTCCGAACAGGGTGCGTTCTATGCCACCCTCTCCGATCTCAGACACCTCGCCAAGACCGCCGACATCATCGGCGCCCCGTCGATCAACTGGATCAAGCACGAATACGAGATCGCCAGCCTGCGCGGCGTCCCCGGAACGCTGAACGCCTTGCGCTGCGCCCTCGAAGTCAAGTCACGCCAGACGGCCCTCTATGCGGAGTCGCTCCACTATCAGCTGGACTCCTCCGGCTTCCTGCGCGAACTCTTGAATTCGCAGACCCGGATCGGCGTGATGTCCTGCCACCCGGCCATCGTCGACTTCATGAAGGCGGAGTTCGGGCTGAAGAACGTCGACTATTACCCCATTCCCGGCGAGCCCTCGCGGCGGCATCTGCATGGTGACTCGACGATCACTGGCCGCCATTTCCCCGACTACTTCCGCAAGACCATGAGCCTGATCGACCAAAACGACCATCAGCGCGGCCAGGTGGTGCTCGTCGGTGGCGGCATCCTCGGCAAGCTCTACGCACTGCGCCTCAAGCAGGCGGGAGCGATTGCGCTGGACATCGGCTCGCTGGCGGACAAGTGGATGGGCAAGAAGACTCGGCCGGGATTCTAGCGCGAACTCGGCCACGCAGCCATCATTGCCGATCTGAATGCCCGCGACGCAAAAATCGTCATCTCGCGGCATCCCAGACTGGCTGCGCCGCTCGCGATCGACGAGGAGATGTACAAATGGCGTCATCTGATCGAGGTCTCTTTCTGCAATATCAAGGAAGTAAAGCGCATCGCCATACGCGCCGACAAAACCGACACGAGCTTCGCCGCCTTCATCCAGATCACTGCAGCCGACATCCTTTCGTGCTGAACCTCAACGGGCCCTAGAAAGACGACGACGGCGCGGATATCAATGGCAAGCAAGGATCGCTTGTGTTAGCGACCTGCTTGAGGTCAATCCAATCGGCCTGTCTCGGTGAAAACGCGGCCCGCCTCTAAGAGGAGAGTAATGAGTGACTGAAACACTTTCTTTCGTCAAAGACTATTACGGCCACGGCCGAACCATCAAGGAGCGGACCCCGATCTGGCACGACGGAAGCGAAATTCCGTGGATTACCTACCCAGCACTTTTGTATCTGATGCAGCTGGACTATTCAAATAAGAGTATTTTCGAATACGGAGCGGGCAACTCAACGCTGTTCTGGTCCAAGCGCGCGCGGGTTGTTACCAGCGTCGAGCACGAGAAAGAATGGTTCGAGAAGATTTCGCAAAATCTGCCTCCCCATTGCAGCATCCGACTTGCAAGCGGCGCAGACTATGTCAAAAGTGCTGAGGAACAGGCGCCGTACGACGTGATCGTGATTGACGGCCGTTGGCGTTACGACTGCGCAAGCGTCGCCCATCGGTACCTCGCAATCAACGGCATGATCATCCTCGATAATTCGGATCGGCACGCCCCGGCCGCCGCGCTGCTGCGCGGTCACGGCCTCATTCAGATCGACATGATTGGTAGATCGCCGATCAGCAAGTCCGTCCAATGCACGTCGCTTTTCCTGACCCGGGGCTTCGACTTCCCCCCGAAGAACGGCGTCCAGCCGCAGCCCGTGCTGGGAATGGACGACCCAGGAGACATAGCCGCCAAGAACAAACCCGGGGCATATGCCTGAGGAGAGAACTTCGAGTTCGCTTTCGCGACTGAAGGTGGCGTGATTTTCGCGCCGCCTTTCTCTGTTTCCTGCCGCTATTTGCGAATAACGAAAGCAAAATGCGAAGCGAACATGAGCTTCATCAGATTGGTGCGAACCGCGTCGGCCCCAATGCGTTCGCCAAATTCCTCGATCGCGCGCATGACACCATTGTCCGGCCGTAACTCCGGCGAGACGGAGTTCTCGTTCGTACCGCTGGTAACGATGAGAAGCCGCCGAAACAGGAAGGTGAAAGCATCGAAACGTGGATACACCACTTCGAGGTTCAGCCCCGCCGAGGCGCTCGCCAGCTTCAGCCCGTAGGGCGTGAAGTTGAACGTGCTGTAGTCGTGCATCTGCTCGAGCTGCGATACTGAACCGACGATCGCCCCGCCAGGTTTGAGAATGCGGGCGAGCTCGCTGAAAGTCGCCGGTATGTTGGGCAGGTGCTCAAACACCTGCATGGAGAAAACGACGTCGAAGGAGGCATCTTCGAACGGGATGTTGATCCCGTCGTAGAAGACGATGTCGCCAATCGTCTCGGCGGCCGAACGAGCACCGGAGGACATTCCTTCCGCATAGTTCAGGCCGGTCCAACTCAAGCCGCTGCTTTCGCATCTTGCTCGATAGGCGCCAGTTCCACATCCGAAGTCGAGAAGTGATCTCGCCCCCTTCTCCACCTCGGCCGGGAAAAGCTCGACTGGACTTGATACCCGCTCAGCCGAAACGATCGGCCCGATCTCTTTGTAGAACGAGCCGTCCATGACCATTTTTTCGCCGGTGCTGAGGATCGCCCTCACCATCGCAGCGAGCATGTCGGCAGCAGGTATTTCGTTACGCGTCATTGATGCCACTCGGAAAAAAGGGTTTCTCTCGGACCCTAGCGAGTGGCCGCGGCGATGTCCATGAACGAAGTTGAACTGGCAAGGCTTCGAATTCATACGTCAGCGGATGAGGGGGGCGATTGGTCTGATCTGACGAGTGGGCTTGGTTGAGAAGCCCCCCGTGATTAGCCTCTCGATTGCCGAAGCGGCATTCCCGAAGTCGCATGCTCGACATCTTGGTCGAAACCGACAAGGGCCATGGCCGCATTGAGGAGCGCCGGGTCGCCGTCCTGCGCGACGTCGACTGGCTCTGCAGCCGGCGTCGCTTTGCCCGAAACGGTCGCTTCAGTGGGGACTTCGTCAAATCGCCGCAACAGGATTATATAGTCCGCGGCCCACCCTCACGCATGGAGGACATGCTTCTTGGCAACGTCATGTGAGAACGAAGAACAAGAAAACACGGTCCCGAAGCACCGAATGGGCGGCATCCGACCGATTGTCTAGGTATCATGAACTAATCCGCCGGACCGGCATCATATCGCGAGGGCAGTCGGGCTATTTTTCTTCACCGAAAATACGCCTCGGAGCATTACGCGAGTTCGACAGAATGGCTCGGGCATCCGCCAATCTCCAGTTGGCGCCTCGCCATCCTCAACAGAGTATACACGTGATCATTCCGGGAAATCGTTGAATGCTGCTTCTAGTTTCAGGATCGCATTCCGCCTACAGTCGCTTCGGATTTGCAACCGTGCAGGCGATCGCCCGCGCGGCCTATGGTGCCATCCAGCCGGCGCAGTTCTCCAAGCTCGAACAGTTCTATAGCGCCTACAAGGATCGCAAGAGCGACGCCCTGGTCGCCTTCATCCAAGCCGGCGATGAGCGTATTGCAAAGCTCCTTCAAAGAACGCAGTCGAAGATCGTTCTCTTCGAGGATGACTTGGCGAACATCGTCGGGCGAATGATGACCGACCCCCGACATACTTTCCGAAAGTCGGTCTCTGCCGCCACGATGGCTTCCGCCTCGCTGGCCCATCTGGCCGAAACGACCAACGCCGTGGTCTATCCCTGCCCCACGCCGCAATCCCTGATGTTGCCGTTCGTTCAGTCCCTGGCTTGGTTCTTCGGGATCGAACCGGACCAGGCGCTCGTGGACAAGGTGGCGGCCTCGATGAAGCTCGGATCGATCACCCCGCGCATGACGATCATCGAAGCGATGAACGCCTTTGCCTCGGACTTTTCGGAGGCACAAGCAGTTCTTGAGGACCTCGATGCGAAGCAGATCGCGGTGTTGGAGGCATTGCAGAAGTTCTACGTCGTGAGGGTCGGCGAGGATGCCGGCGAGACGGTCTCCTGGCCGGTCCACGCCCTGTTCGACCCGCGCAACCGCGACGACTTTCTCCCCGACGAGATCGAGATGCAGGGCAAGGCGCGGAGCCTGATCAGCGGGCCCGAATACCGTCTCGCGCCGGGCTCCTGGCTGACCGAGGTCGTCATCGGCGTCAGCGAAAACCTCTCCGGCAACAAGATCGTTTGGACGATCATGGAGGGCAAGACGGTGCGCACCCGACTGGACGTGGAGCTGCCGCCCGAGGGACGACTGGCACTTACCCAGGCCTTCACCGTCGCAGATCCCTGCAGCCCCATATCCTTCGTCTTCGACATGAAGGAAGGGGCGATCGAAGGACGATTTTCGATCCAGTCCATCCGGCTGCGGCGACTGCGGGAACAGTCCCTGCCACTCCCCGAAGAGATGGCCGCAGCAGGCTGAGGAGCAGCGCACTCGCGCTGCCCTCCCGGGACCGCGGGCCAAGGCTTGGGCCGAGGACGAGCGTCAATGGCAAGCGCGGTTATCAAAGGCCTCGATGGTCGGGGCCTCGCCAACCGGATGGCGGCTTCGACGGCTGCGCCGGTCGAACGATCAGGCGGCCGTGGCCGTCAGTAGATCCGGCCCGAAGCGTCGAACAGGCCGCGGTCGATCTCGCGCTGGCGGCGCTCGAGATCGGAGATCGAGACCGACTGCTCGAGATAGCGGCGTTCGCGCGACTGGCGGTTCTGGGCGCCGAAGGCAGTGCGGAGCTTGTCTGTGAATTTCATGGCTTTTCTCCTTCGTTGCCATGAAGGTAAGCGGTCTTGTGCAGCGCAGCAATCCGCCTGGCCGCAAGGCTCCCATGCAGCGATGCGACCCGATCGGTCGCGCCCTCGTAGCAATCGGTCCTGCTGCACAAAGCCGGGCGCTTCGAACGCCGCCCGGCGAAAGGGGCTTGCAAATCTTGCCGCCAAATCGCCGACGACAGCTCCGGCCCACGAAAAAGGCCGGCGCCTCGGCGCCGGCCTCGAATTGCATAAAAGATGGAAGGGTTCGGACCGAACTCAGACGCTGCCGAGCGTGATGGTGCGGTCGGAATCGAGCAGCGGATACTGATCCGTGTCGAATTCCTGCAGGCCCTCGATCTGGTTCTCCGAGATGCCCTGCGCAACGAAGTTGCCGTTCTCGGCGATCAGCGAGGACAGCGGGATCGCGACTTCCTTCTCGCCCATGCCGAGGAAACCACCCGAACCGATGACGGCGAAGAGCTTTCCGTCGATGTTGGCGACGTTCTGGATGTCGCCGAGCATGTTGCCGTTCGTCCCGACGATGTCGTACTCGGTGATCTCGTCGACGGTCATCTGGATCTCGCGGGCCGCGTCGACCGCGACTGCGATGAAGAGATCGGCTTCATTACGCTGGGTTCCGGCCTGCTGCGAGGTGCTGGCGGTGTTGACGGCATCATCCTGCGAAGCGGTCGTCTGGTTCTGCGCGTCAGCAGTGTCCCGCTCCATTGCATTGCCTTCAGAATCCTCATAGCGGATCTGCGGCTGGCCTTCCGGCTGGTTGACGGTCACATTGGCTTCTTCGCGCTCGTAGCGGATTTCCGGCCGCTGATCGGCCCCCTGGATATTGACCTGCGGCTGCGCCTGCTGAACGGCGACATTGGCCTGGGTGCCATCGTCATTGGTCTCGACGGCGGACTGATCGGCCTCGCCGACATTGACGGTCGGCTCGCCCTGCGAGACGCTGACCTGCGGCTGCGACTGGCTGACATCGACCTGCGGATCCGGCATGCGAACCGTGATCACCGGCTGCGGGATGTCCACCGTCACGTTCGGCGCAGGCTGGCGAACGGTGATGGTCGGGCGCGGCTGCGTCACGTCGACATTTGGCTGCGCCTGATCCACCGTAACGTCCGGCTCGGGAACGTTGACGCGAACTTCCGGCGCATCGGGCTGGACGACGACGTCGGCCTCGGCGCCCTGAGCGTTTTCACGCGTGGTGTCGTTGGCGTTCTGCGCGGTGTTGGTCTGAGCGAAAGCAGCGGGCGCCACCAGGATCGAGCTCATGAACAGTGCGGCTTTGAGATTATTTCTCATGAATTCTCCAAAATCGTTTCGTCTTGCACGACGATCTGTCGTGCAACTCCCTTGGTCAATCATGAAATGGCGTCACCGTTCCAAAGTTTTTTTCGCGATTTGCGTCGCAGCCAAACATTGACGCTTCTTCTTCGTAATATCATTTTAAAGGCTTATGATGTCTTAAACACCCTGAATTACAATCGTTATACTATCATTTCCGCTGGCGCTCTGACGCTTCCCAGCATTGGGAAACCGACAGACGCGGCGGATAATTTGCCGATGCCGGCGTCGTCGCCCCCGACCTACGCCTCCATCGGCACCCATTGCCTTGCGGCGCCACCGCCCGGCGCGTCGCGTTTCCGGCTCCAAATGCGGCGAAGCGAGCGGAGACGCGCGGGCGCAGCATGAAGCAGGACGAGGGAGCCACTGTCCGGCCCCAAACGAAGAAGGCCGGGATCGCTCCCGGCCTTGTCGATTTTCCAGATTTTGCAGACGGCAGACGGAAGCCTATTCGGCCGCTGCGCTGTGGCTGGTCGACAGGCTCGCCTCGGCGTCGTCGCGGCCCTGCTCGGCGATCGCCTTGCGCACGCCGGCACCGTAGTCCGGATGCACCTTCTCGAAATGGGCGAGCTGCCGGTCGACGATGAACTGCGGCACCCCCTGCATCGCGCCGGCGATGTTGCCGAACAGGCGCTGCTTCTGGCCGTCGTCGAACAGCTCGAACAGGGCCCGGGGCTGCGAATAGTGATCGGCGTGGCCGCGATAGTCGTGACGGCCGACCTGGCCGGCATATTTGTGCGGCGGCTCCTCGACGGAGGGGTCCTCCACCGGGCCGTTGAACGAGTTCGGCTCGTAGTAGGCGTCCGGATTGGTCGCCAGGCCGAGCGTCATCTCGCCGCCCTGGTGGTAGTGGTGGACCGGGCTCTTCGGCTTGTTCACCGACAGCGTGTCGTAATGGGTGCCGATGCGGTAGCGGTGGGCGTCCGGATAGGAGAACAGGCGACCCTGCAGCATCCGGTCCGGCGAGAAGCCGATGCCCGGCACCACGTTCGACGGGTTGAAGGCCGACTGCTCGACTTCGACGAAGTAGTTTTCCGGGTTGCGGTTGAGCTCCATCTCGCCGACCTTGATCAGCGGATACATCGAATGCGGCCAGACCTTGGTCAGGTCGAAGGCGGACCAGCCGGTCTTCTCTTCGAACTGTTCCTCCTCACCCTCGGGCATCACCTGGATGAACATCGTCCACTTCGGGAAGCGGCCTTCCTCGATCATCCCGTAGAGGGCTTCCTGATAGCTCTCGCGCGACTTGGCGATGACCTTCTCGGCCTCTTCATTGACGAAATGCGCGTGACCCTGCTGGGTCTTGAAGTGGAACTTCACCCAGAAGCGCTCGCCATTGTCGTTCCAGAGCGAGAAGGTGTGCGAGCCGTAGCCGTTCATGCGGCTGGGGTCGGTCGGAATGCCGCGGTCGGACATCAGGATCGTCACCTGATGCAGCGATTCTGGGCAGAGCGACCAGAAGTCCCACATCGCCGTCGCCGAGCGCAGATTGGTGCGCGGATGGCGCTTCTGGGTGTGGATGAAGTCCGGGAACTTGTAGGGGTCGGCGACGAAGAACACCGGCGTGTTGTTGCCGACGAGGTCCCAATTGCCCTCCTCTGTGTAGAACTTCAACGAGAAGCCGCGCACGTCGCGCTCGGCGTCCGCCGCGCCCTGCTCGCCGGCGACGGTCGAGAATCGGGCGAACATCTCCGTCTGCGAGCCGGGCTTGAAGACCTTGGCGCGGCTGTACTTGGTGACGTCCTCGGTGACGGTCAGCGTGCCGTAGGCACCCCAGCCCTTGGCGTGGACGACCCGCTCGGGAACGCGCTCGCGGTTCTGGTGCGCCAGCTTCTCGATCAGCTGGTAGTCCTCGAGGAGCACCGGTCCGTTGCGGCCGACGGTTTTGGCGTTCTGGTTGCTGGACACCGGCGCGCCGGACGTCGTCGTCAATCTCGGGCGATCAGTCATGATGGCCTCCCTTCGGGTTTGGAATCTTTCCAGGGCGCACCATAATGATCACACCGATAATCTCCAATCGTATTTCCATGCAGCCTCGATCGGCTTATCTTATCGGGCATGATCACCATCCGACAGCTCCGCTACTTTCAGGCGCTCAGCGAGGCGCTGCATTTCGGCCGCGCGGCGAAGCGCCTCAACATCAGCCAGCCGGCGCTGTCCGGGCAGATCGCGCAGATGGAGGCGGAGATGCAGTCGGCGCTGTTCACCCGTGGCGCTGCCGGCATTAGCCTGACCGCCGACGGCGAGATCGTCGCCGAACGCGTCCGCCGCATCCTGGCCGAAGTCCGCGAACTGGAAAGCCTCGCCGACCGCAGTGCCGGCCTTCTCGGCAAGCGCCTTCGGGTGGGGATGATCGCGACGGTCGCCCCGTATCTCCTCCCTCGCCTGCTGTCGTCCTTGGCGCGAGCCTATCCCAAGCTCGAATGCCAGGTGCGCGAGAGCATCACCGCGCGGCTGATCTCCGATCTGAGGAGCGGGGAAATCGACTGCGCCGTCGTCGCCCTGCCGCTGGATTACACGGATGTCGAGACCATCCCCCTGTTCGAAGACCCTTTTCATCTCGCAGTGCCGGCAAAAGAGGCGGCCGCGCTCCCTCGGCCCGTTCCTGTCGACCAGCTCGGATCACAGCGCATGATCCTCCTCGAGGAAGGACATTGCATGCGCGCGCAGGCCCTCGACGTCTGCCGCATCGCCGGCGACAGCGAGCTGGCGAGCCTTGCGGCGACGAGCCTGACGACGATCCTGCGGATGGTGGCGGGCGGCCTCGGCTCGACGCTGCTGCCGGAAATGGCGGTCACCGACGAGGCCCGCAGCGACGACATTGCCATCCTGCCGATCCAAGACCCCGCCCCCTACCGCCAGCTGGTTCTGGTCTTCCGGCCGACCTCGGTACGGCGCCGGGATCTCGAAGCCTTTGCCGAGATCATCTGCCGGTCCGTGGGAAAGCCCTGCAAGGGCGCGGCTTGAAGGAGCCGCCCGCTTCCGGCCGACCCCATTCCCGCCAGTACGGTCACGACAGGGTGAAGCCGGATTGACCGGCTGCGGGGCCCCGCTGCGCCATTCAGCCCCATATCGCTCACACGAACCCCGTGCCGATGGCGCAGCATCCGGACAGGCTCGCCCTGCCGGTCGCGCTTCGGCCAAATCCATTCTCGCGAGGATCAGATGTTCACGAATTCCCAATTCAAGCGGATCGCCGCCGCGCCGCTCCTCGGCGCCATCCTCTTTGCCGTTCCCGCGGCAGCGCAGACGACCCTGACGGCAGCGAGCGGCATGAAGATCGACGTCGCCCCCGTTGCCGAATTCGACGAGCCTTGGGCGATGACGTTCCTGCCCGACGGCTCGATGCTCGTCACAGAGAAGGCCGGCACGCTCATGCATGTCTCGGCCGACGGCAGCGAGAAGACGCCGGTCTCCGGTGTTCCGGCCGTCGCCTATGGCGGCCAGGGCGGCCTCGGCGACGTCGTGCTGCATCCGAACTTTGCCGAGAACAGTCTCGTCTACATCTCCTTTGCCGAGGAAGGCGAAGGCGGCCAGGGCGCTGCCGTCGCCCGCGGCAAGCTCGTGACCGAGGGCGAGCGGCCGCAGCTTGAGAATCTCGAGGTGATCTGGCGGCAGCAACCGAAGGTCTCCGGCCAGGGCCACTATTCCCATCGCATCGCCTTCGGGCCCGACGGGATGATGTTCGTCACCTCCGGCGACCGCCAGAAGATGACGCCGGCTCAGGACATGGACACCAATCTCGGCAAGATCGTCCGCCTGCACGACGACGGCGCGATTCCCAGCGACAATCCGTTTCAGGACCAGGGCGAGATTGCCAAACAGTTCTGGACCGTCGGCAACCGCAACATGCTCGGCATCGACTTCACGTCCGATGGCCAGCTTTGGGTCCACGAAATGGGTCCGCGCGGCGGCGACGAATTAAACCGCATCGAGCGCGGCGAGAACTACGGCTGGCCGGTCGTCTCGAACGGCGTCAACTATGACGGCAGCCCCATTCCCGACCACGACACCCGGCCCGAATTCAACGCCCCGGAAGTCTCCTGGACGCCGGTGATCGCGCCGGCCGGCTTCGTCATCTATGACGGCGAAATGTTTCCTGAGTGGCAGGGCGACGGCTTCATCGGCGGCCTGCGCAGCCAGGGCCTCGTCCATGTCCAGCTGGATGGTGACAGCGCCCGCGAAGTCGAGCGCTTCGACCTGGGCAACCGCATCCGCGAGGTCGAACAGGGACCCGACGGGGCGATGTGGCTTCTCGAAGACGGAGCCGGCGGCCGCCTTCTCAAGCTGACGCCGGAAGGGGCCGCCGGCTGAGGCCTTCGCGCAGCCCGCTTCCGGCTCGCCGGAAAACCCTCTAGTCTTCGGAATGTGGTGGCAGGCCGCGCGGCGCGGCCTGCCCCTCCCCAGACTGGAGCATCGGGAATGACATCCACCCCCATCCGCTGGGGCGTGATCGGCACGGGCAACATCGCCCGGCGCTTTGCCGGTGATCTCGCCCATTCGAGCAGCGGCGTGCTCGCCGCTGTCGGCTCGCGGGACGGAACCCGCGCCTTCGCCTTCACGGCGGCTTTCGGCAGCGGCATCCATGCCGACGAGACGGCAAAGATCCTCGCCCGGCCGGACATCGATGCGATCTATGTCGGCACGGTTAACCGCGCCCACCACGAGATCGCCATCGCGGCGCTCGAAGCCGGCAAACCGGTGCTGGTCGAAAAGCCCCTCGCCCCGACGCCCGCCGAGGCAAAGGCGATCGGCGATCTCGCGGAACGCCGCGGCCTCCTCGCCATGGAGGCGATGTGGATGGTGTTCACGCCGGGGATCGTCCGGTTGAAGGCGCTGATTGCCGATGGGGCGATCGGTTCGCCCAGAAGCCTCTCCGCCAACCTCTCCTACGCAAGGGCCTATCGCCCCGAACTCGAACTCTTCGACGCCGAGACCGGTGGCGCGCTCCTCGATCTCGGCGTCTATCCGATCGCCCTCGCCCTCCATCTCTTCGGATCGGCGGACGAGACCGCCCCGATCGTGGAGCGCAACCACGCGGGGAGCGTGCGCCAGGCGGCGCTCGTCACCCGGCATGGACAGGTCCTGACGAAGCTCTCCTGCGGCTTCGAGACCGAAGGTCCGAACGGCGCGATGGTCTCGGGCGAGCACGGCCGCATCGCGCTTGCCGGACCGTTCTTCTGCCCGCCGGCCCTGATGCTCAAGCGGCACCTCGCCGGCACCCCGCTCGACCCTCGCGGCGACGGTCCGGCCGGCGAGGACTTGCCGCTGGACGAGCCGCCCGCCGATTCGCCGCTACGGCCGGGAACGCTCCCGACGCCGATCGTCGGCAGCGGCCTGCAATATCAGGCCGACCACTTTGCCGCGTGCCTGCGAGCCGGATCGACGCAAAGCCCCGTCCACCCGCTCTCGGCAAGCCTCGCGGCCATCGAGATCATGGAGAGGGCGAGGCGCTCCGCGCCGGCGCTCTGAGGGCTACGAGACTCGCACATCTCAGAGAGGCGCCGTAGGCAAGCCCATGCCAGGCGGCGTCGACGTGGACGGGTGATGGCGAAACGTCGCAGCTTCGTCATTCTCGGACCCCTTCCCGAGAATCCTGGGGCGGTTGCCACGACCTTCGATGCCGCGAAGGCCACCAAGCGGAGACGATAGGCGCCCTACGATCGCTGGATTCTCGGGAAGGGGCCCGAGAATGACGAACCGTTGAGGTGGGCGCCTCCAATTTCGACTCCCCGGCATCTCGCACGTCGCCGCAGCACGGCGCTGGAACGGCCTCTGCGATGCTTGAATGCAAGTAGCCTAAAGGCAGCGTCGTCCCGCCCCCGCCGCCCTCAATTCCCCGGATAGTTCGGGCTTTCCCGCGTGATCGTCACGTCGTGGGGGTGGCTTTCGCGCAGGCCCGCATTGGAGATGCGGATGAAGCGGGCGCGCGTGCGCAGCTGTTCCAGATCGGCGGCGCCGACATAGCCCATCGCCGCCCGGAGGCCGCCGGCGAGTTGATGCAGGACAGCCGCGACCTGGCCCTTGTAGGCGACCTGACCCTCGATGCCCTCGGGGACCAGCTTCAGCGTGTCGCGCACTTCGGCCTGGAAGTAGCGGTCGGCCGAGCCGCGTGCCATGGCGCCGACCGAGCCCATGCCGCGATAGGCTTTGTAGGAGCGTCCCTGATGGAGATAGATCTCGCCCGGGCTCTCGTCCGTGCCGGCGAGCAGCGAGCCGACCATGGCGGCCGATGCGCCCGCCGCCAGCGCCTTGGCGATGTCGCCGGAAAACTTGATGCCGCCGTCGGCAATGATCGGGATGCCGGCCTTGTCGGCCGCTTCCGCCGCGCTCATGATCGCCGAAAGCTGCGGCATGCCGACGCCTGCGACGACCCGCGTCGTGCAGATCGAGCCCGGGCCGATGCCGACCTTGACGCCGTCGGCGCCGACGTCGATCAGCGCCTTGGTGCCGTCGGCGGTGGCGACGTTGCCGGCGATGATCTGGACGGCGTTGGACAACTGCCGAACCCGGCCCACCGCGTCCAGCACGCGCTGGGAATGGCCGTGGGCGGTGTCGATGACGATGAGGTCGACGCCGGCGTCGATCAGCCGCTCGGCCCGCTCGAAGCCGTCGTCGCCGACCGAGGTCGCCGCGGCGGCCAGCAGCCGACCATGCGGATCCTTTGCGGCGTTCGGATTGAGCTGGGACTTCTCGATGTCCTTGACGGTGATCAGGCCGATGCAGTTGTCCTCGGCATCGACCACGACGAGCTTCTCGATCCGGTGCTGATGGAGCAGCCGCTTGGCCTCCTCCTGATCGACCGATTCGCGCACGGTGATCAGCGGCTTCTTGGTCATCAGCTCGGCGATCGGCTGGGAATCCTCGGTGGCGAAGCGCACGTCGCGATTGGTCAGGATGCCGACGAGCCGCCCCCGAGTCTGGCCGCCGCGCCCGCCATTCTCGACGACGGGAATGCCGGAGATGTGGTGCGAGGCCATCAGCGCCCGGGCATCGCCGAGTGTCGCCTCCGGCCCGATGGTCACCGGATTGACCACCATGCCGCTCTCGAACTTCTTCACCTGCCGCACTTCCTCGGCCTGCTCGATCGGCGTCAGATTGCGGTGGATGACGCCGATGCCGCCGGCCTGGGCCATGGCGATGGCGAGCCGCGACTCGGTGACGGTGTCCATCGCCGCCGAGATGATCGGCAGGCTCAACTCCAGCGTCTTGGTGATCTTCGTGCGGAGGTTGGTCTGATTCGGCAGGACCTCCGAATGGCCGGGCTGCAGCAGTACGTCGTCGAAGGTGAGCGCCGTCGCGCCGGTTGGGGTCTCGATGATCTGGGCCATGCCATGCCTCCGGCAAAGGCGGACCGCCTTCGCAACGCGTCAAAAGGGATGGCAAGGGCTGCTACCACGCGTTCATGACAATGGGAAGCATGGCCGGCCAAGAAGTCACCGAGAAGGCTGGGGTTTCCCCGCAAGATAAGGCCCGTCGCGAAGACACAGCGTCCGACGATGGCGCAAGGGCGGCGATTCGCTGGAAAGCATCGCCGTCTTCTTCTAATCAGGCGGCGAAAGCCGGCGCCGCGCCTCGGTTCGTCACCGGGTGGTGGGACGGCAACGGATCACGAGGCGAGCCATGGCCAAGAGCACCATCATCACCCTGTCCTGCGAGGACCGCCCCGGCATCGTCGCCGGGCTGACGACCGAATTGTTCGAGGCCGGCGCCAACATCGCCGAGAGCGCCCAGTTCTGGGACCGCGATTCGGGCCGCTTCTTTCTGAGGATCGCCGCCGACTTTCAGGCGGACGTCGCGCGCGACAGCCTCGAGCGCCAGCTCTCCCCCCTCGCCGACCGCTTCGGCATGCATCTGAAGATCCGCGACGCGGCGCGGCGGCCGAAGATCATCGTCATGGTCTCGGCCTTCGACCACACGCTCCTGCATCTCCTCTACCAGATCCGCGTCGGTTGGCTGGATGCCGAGGTGGTCGCCATCGTCTCCAACCGCGAAAACAGCCGCGAGACGGCCGAGGCCGCGGGCATCCCCTTCCACCACTGGCCGGTAACCAAGGAGACCAAGGCCGAGCAGGAGGAAAAGCTCCTGAAGCTCGTCCGCGAAACGGACTGCGACCTCGTCGTCCTCGCCCGCTACATGCAGATCCTCTCCGACAACCTGTCCCGGCGGCTCTCCGGCAAGGTGATCAACATCCACCACTCCTTCCTGCCGAGCTTCAAGGGCGCCAAGCCCTACCACCAGGCCCACCAGCGCGGCGTCAAGCTGATCGGCGCGACGGCCCACTACGTCACCGCCGACCTCGACGAAGGACCGATCATCGAGCAGGAGACCGAGCGGGTCTCCCACGCCCTCTCGGCGGACGATCTCGTCGCCGTCGGCCGCGACATCGAGGCCCGCGTGTTGGCGCGGGCCGTGAAGCTGCATCTGGAGGGACGCGTGATGCTGAACGGGACGCGGACGGTGGTGTTCGGGTGACCGCGCTCCAGACCGTCCCGCGCATCCGATCACCGCGTTGAAAACCCATGCGCAGGGCCGTCGCCCTCGTTAGCGAGAACCGCGTCGCCCCACTGTCCGAATGGAGAGCCATTCATGGCAAGTGAACTCACCGACGAAGCCATCGATCTGGCGATCGAGCGCGGCGGCCAGCTCGAGGCGAGCTTTCCGACCCCCAGTTCCGCGCGTTACGACGCGGCATCCGGCCGGATCGTGGTCGAATTCACCAACGGATCGGCCTTCATGGTTCCAGCGCGCGCGCTGCAAGACCTTGAGAATGCCT
The DNA here is from genome assembly GCF_010500815.1 of Jiella pacifica. Lineage (GTDB taxonomy): Bacteria > Pseudomonadota > Alphaproteobacteria > Rhizobiales > Rhizobiaceae > Jiella > Jiella pacifica. The sequence goes on along the minus strand of NZ_JAAAMG010000001.1, from coordinate 127,252 downwards.
CGAACGAAGATCTCGCCGCCGTCGAGATCGAGAACGGCTACGCCTTGCGCTGGGACCGGCTCGATGTCGACTTCACGATTCCAGGTCTCATGGCAGGCATGTTCGGCACGGCGCGTTTCATGGCCTCGGCAGCCGGTCGAGCGCGATCGACGGCCAAGGCGGAAGCCGCCCGCAAGAACGGCCGCAAGGGCGGGCAACCGCGAAAGGTGATCGCAGGGACTTCGTCTGCTTGAATCATGCGATGCCATGAGGCCGGAGGATTTGCCGCAATCAGCCGGAAGCGAAGCAAACCGTCTTGGCGGAAGCCGGCTCCCAGCGACTTGACGCAGTCCTATGAGGGACCCAGACATATGTGACGTGTCGGACCGGACACTGTTAGAATGGTGCCCGGGACTGGAATCGAACCAGTGACACTGCGATTTTCAGTCGCATGCTCTACCAACTGAGCTACCCGGGCGCCGCCGCCGAGGGTCGCTCACAGGCGTTCTGTGATCACCGATCCGGCGGGGAGTGGCGGCCTTATAGAAAAGCTCGTGGCGCCTGTCCAGCGCCAATCCCATGCCGGGCATGGAGTTTTTCATTTTCGTGACGTGCGCCCTCCAACCCATCGGCGCGCGCGACGTGGCAGGGCGCCCCGATGAGGCTATGTTCGGTGGTGACGCTTCATATCCCCGCCCCGGAGGCCCGCATGCGCCAACGTCCCGCCTTCCTGTTCGATCTCGACGGCACGCTGGTCGACAGCGTCTATCAGCACGTCCTGTCCTGGAAGGACGCCCTCGACGCGGAGGGAATCGCGCTGTCGGTCTGGCGCATCCACCGCAAGATCGGCATGAGCGGCGGGCTGTTCACCAACCAGCTGCTGCGCGAGATCGGCGAGGAGATCACCGAGGAAAAGCGCGAGCGGCTGCGCCAGGCTCATGCGGAGGCCTACCAGACCCATTCGAGGAGCGTCGTGCCGCTGCCCGGCGCGCGCGAACTCCTCGACACGCTGACGCGGGAAAAGCTTGCCTGGGCGATCGCCACGAGCGGACGGATGGAAACGGCCAAGCACAATCTCGACCGGCTCGGGGTCGACCCCGAAGAGGTTGCGGTCGTCACCCGCGACGCGGTCACCTATGCCAAGCCCGAGCCCGACCTCTTCATCGCCGCGGCCGAGCGGCTCGGTGTGCCGATCGAAGGCTCGATGGTGATCGGCGATTCGATCTGGGACATGCTCGCCGCCCAGCGCTGCCGGGCGCTCGGCGTCGGACTTTTGTCGGGCGGCTATGGCGGGGAAGAACTGGAGCGCGCCGGCGCCTTCCGCGTCTACGAGGACCCGGCCGGCATGCTCGACCATCTCGACGAGGTCGGCGGCCGGACCTGAGCCGGCCTTCGAGCCGGCCGCGGAGAGACGATCAGAAAGGCGAGACGATCAGCGGGACAGGCGGATCAGGCGCCGAGGCGCCTGCCGGTCAGGCGACGCCGAGGCGCAGCAAGTCGTGCAGGTGGACGATGCCGACCGGCCGGCCCTCGCGCACCACCATCATCGCGGTGATGTTGCGGGTGTTGATCATTTCCAGCGCCGCGACGGCAAGCGTGTCCGGCCGGATCGTCTGCGGGCCGGCGGTCATCACCTGATCGACGGTGCGCGACAAAAGCGCGGCATCGAGATTTCGGCGCAAGTCGCCGTCGGTGATGATTCCCTTCAGACGGCCATCCTCGCCGATCACGCCGACGCAGCCGAAACCCTTGCGCGACATGACGATGATCGCTTCCGACATCAGCGTGCCCGAAGCGCAGAGCGGCATCGCCTCGCCGGTGTGCATGATGTCGGAGACGTGCTTCAGGCTCGCGCCGAGCTGGCCGCCGGGATGGAAGACGTGGAAATCGTCCGGCGTGAAGCCGCGCCGTTCGAGCAGCGCCACGGCCAGTGCGTCGCCCATGACGAGCTGCATGGTCGAGGAAGAGGTCGGCGCCAGGCCTAGCGGGCAGGCTTCCGTCACCCGCGGCAGCTGCAGCGTCACGTCCGCCTCGCGGGCAAGCGTCGAGTTCGGCCGCGAGGTGACGGCGATCAGCGGGATGCGGAACCGCCGGGAATAGGCGACGATGCCATAGAGTTCGGCGGTCTCGCCGGACCACGACATGGCGAGGATCGCGTCGTCCTTGCCGATCATGCCGAGATCGCCGTGATTGGCCTCAGAAGGATGGACGAAGAATGAGGGCGTGCCGGTCGAGGCGAAGGTCGAGGCGATCTTCGAGCCGATGTGGCCGCTCTTGCCGACGCCGGTGACGATCAGCCGGCCACTGACCGCCCCGATCAGGTCGAGCGCCCGCTCGAAGCTCGCCGCCATGTCCGTCTTGATCAGCACCGACAGGGCCTTCAGCGCCTCGATCTCGGTTTCGATCGTATTGGCGGCGGAACGGGACCCTGCATGGTCGTCGGCGGCAAGGGACTGGGCGATCGGCAAGGACATGTCGCTTTTTTCTCGTCTTGGCCCGGCATGCGGCGGAAAAGCCGCGGCGCCCGGCAATGATATCACGCTCTCGGCCATGTGAGGCAAACGTGACCATATCGGGACCAGAGCGGCAATTCCTGTTTCGCGCAACCGCCGACGGTTAGCTTCCGGTTAACAGAGTGTCCGATCGGCAACAATCGGTCACTTCTCCTGAAGATCGCCGCCGGCCACGCAGCCGGCGTGACGTCCTATAGATGCTGGGCAAGCGCGACGATGGGCCAGAGCCGGGGACATGTCCTCTTTCCGATGCTGCTGATCGCGGCCGGCCTCGGCGCGCCCTCGCCCGGCCTCGCCCAGCAGGTCCTTTCCAGCGACGAGTTGCGCGAGAGCGTCGACACGCCGCCCGAGCAGGCGCGGCTTGGCGATCCCGATGGCGACCTGATCGAGGCTCTCGGCGCCTACGACCGGCAGAGGCTGGTCTCTCCCGACGAAAAGGGCAAGGATCCGTCCAAGCTGCGCGACGTCGCCAACCCCGTCGCCGAGGACAGGGCCGTGGACATGGCGGCACCGGACGAGCCGGCCGCGCCGAAAAAGCCGAAACGCAGCTTCGATCTCATGGAAGCGGCGCCACGGATGCTCGACGAGGGCCGCTCGCCGGCGGCCCGGCCCTCGAACCGCGCAGCGACGCCGGCCATGCGCAGCGACGCCCGGCGCGACGCCGACGGCCGTCCGGTCGACGACACGCGAACCGGCACGACGGACCGAGAGGACGGTCTGCCGGATCTCGCCAATCCGACGCTCGGCGCCGGCATCGCCGACGAGACTCTGCCGGCCCAGTCGACCTTGCGCCAGAACCGCGCCGTCGAAACCATCGACCGGCTGCGTCGGTTGAAGCGTTCGGACGCCGATGACCCCTTCGCGCCGGTCGGAACCAGGGTCGGCACCTTCATCCTCTATCCCGAGCTGATCGAGACCGTCGGCGTTTCGAACAACCTCGACAACGACGCCGCGGCGACCAAGGGCGCCTTCAGCGAGACGATCCTGTCGTCGCGCCTCGTCTCCGACTGGGCGACGAACCAGGCCGAGTTCAATTCGCGCTTCGCCTATCGGCACGACTTCGCCGGGGAGACGCGGCAGGACCCCAGCGCCTCCGCCGACGGGCGTTTGCGCCTCGACATATCGCACGACACGATCGCGACCTTCCGCGGCGCCCTCGACTTTCAGCGTGAGGACTATTCCGACGTCCTCGACGATGCGACGCTGTCGGGCCGGGCCGGCGTCCTGTCGGGCTCGGTGGCGGCGGAAGTCTCCCACGATTTTCATCCGGTGAGCGTCGCCGGCACGCTGACGGCGGCGCGCAAATCTTATTTCAGCCTGCCGGATGGCAGCGTCGACGAGGACTATACGACGCTGACGGCCGCGCTGAGAACCGGATATGACGTGTCCCCCGCGCTTCAGCCATTCGTCGAAGCCAGCGTCGGACGGCGGATCTTCGACGTCGCCGCGCCCGACGGGCGGGAGACCGGCGACCGGGACGCTTGGCTGCCGGCGCTCAGAGCCGGCATCGGCATCGACCTGCGCGACAAGCTGAGGGGCGAAGTCGCCCTCGGCTACGCCTGGAACGTTCCCGACGACGCGGCGGTCGAGACCACCGCCTCGCCGACCCTCGACGCCAGCCTCGTCTGGTCGCCGCAACGCGGCACCGACGTGACTTTGTCCGGCCGCACCAGCTTCGAGCCGGAGCTGACCGGACAATCGGCGAAGACGAACTACGAAACCTCGCTCGCCATCGCCCATTCCCTGAGCGCCCGCACCACGCTGACCGCCGCCGCCAGCTTCGGCTACGAGGATTCGACGGTTCCCGACGAAGACAAGATGCTCTTGTCCGGCGAGGCCGGCTTCACCTACTGGCTCAACCGGCAGTTCGCCTTGACCGGTTCCTACGAGCACCGCCGGTCCTTCGCCGTCGTGGAAAGCGATCGCTACAGCGCCGATACCGTCAAGCTCGGCGTCACCCTGCAGCGTTGAGGCGGCGCGAGCCGCCAAAGCGCTCCGATGTCACTCCGCCGGCTTCACCGTCTGCATCAGCTTTTCCATGTTGCCGATGACCTTCTCGCGAATGTCCGGCCGATAGAGCGCGAAGGCGACGTTCGCCTCGATGAAGCCTTCCTTCGACCCGCAGTCGAAGGTGCGGCCGGTAAACGGATAGGCGGCGAAGTTCTGGCTCTCCGCCAGCTTCAGCATCCCGTCGGTCAGCTGGATCTCGTTGCCCGCGCCCTTTTCCTGGGTGGCGAGGATGTCGAAGATCTCCGGTTGCAGGATGTAGCGCCCGGAGATCGAGAAGTTCGACGGCGCGTCCTCGGGCTTGGGCTTTTCGACCATGCCGGTGATCTTGAAGCCGTTGCCGACGGCATCGCCCTTGCCGACGATGCCGTATTTGTGGGTCTCCTGCGGATCGCACTCCTCGACCGAGATGACGTTGCCGCCGGTCTTTTCATAGAGTGCCACCATTTCGGCGAGGCAGCCCCGCTCGGCCTGCATGATCATGTCCGGCAGAAGGATCGCGAATGGCTCGTTGCCGACGAGGTCGCGGGCGCACCAGATCGCATGGCCGAGGCCGAGCGGCGCCTGCTGGCGGGTGAAGCTCGCCGTGCCGGGTTTCGGCTGGAGATCGTCGAGAAGCTTCAGCTCGGCGGTCTTGCCGCGCTCGGCCAGCGTATTGGAAAGCTCGACCTGGATGTCGAAATAGTCCTCGATCACGCCCTTGTTGCGGCCGGTAACGAAGATCAGATGGTCGATCCCGGCTTCCTGCGCCTCGTCGACGACGTATTGGATGACGGGCCGGTCGACGACCGTCAGCATCTCCTTCGGGATCGCCTTCGTCGCCGGCAGGAAGCGTGTTCCCAGACCGGCAACGGGAAATACTGCTTTGCGGACCTTCTTCATCGGACAGGCATCTCCTCGAATTGCGACCAAACGTCCCGGTCTGAGCCGGCGACAAACATCTTGCGGCGGCAGCCAAAGTCAACAGCCGCCTTCCATGCCCGCAAAACCGACTATCACGACACCGATGCGGCGCTGACGGAAAATTAACGACGTCGTTAACCGCGCCGAGGCATCGGCGCTGTCCGTCTTGCCCGCGGGCGCGGCCCCGGCCGGCGAAAAGCGAGGAGATGGTAAACATCCCGTTAACGTCTTTGCTGCAGAATTGCCGTTCTCTTGTTGAACGATGCCAAGCCGAGAGGAAAGCAATGCAACACACAAGGACAACGATGAACCTCGCCCGCCTGGCCGCCGGACTGTTCGCCCTCATTCTCGTCGCCGGGATCGGGACGCCGGCAAGCGCCGACGCCGGCTTCGTGCGCTGGATCCAGAGTTTCGAGAACGTCGCGGCAAAATCCGGCGTCTCGCGCGAGGTCTATCGCGCGGCGTTCGCCGGGATCACCGAGCCCGATGCCGAGGTGCTTCAGAAGGCCCGCTACCAGCCCGAGTTCCGCGACAAGGTCTGGGACTACATCGACAACCGGGTCAATGACGAGCAGGTCGCCAGGGGCCGTGCCGCCCGGGCGCAGCTGTCGACCTGGCTCGACCGGATCGAGAAGCAGTTCGGCGTCGACCGGGACATCCTCCTCGCCATCTGGTCGATGGAGACCAATTACGGCCAGATCCTCGAGCGCAAGGACGTGATGCGCTCGCTGCCCCGCTCGCTGGCGACGCTGGCCTATCTCGACAAGTCGCGGGCGAAGTTCGCCCGCGAGCAGTTGATCGCGGCGCTGAAGATCGCCCAGTCCGGCGACATCAAAGTCAGCGAACTCATCAGCTCCTGGGCCGGCGCCATGGGCCACACCCAGTTCATTCCGACCAGCTATCGCGCCTACAAGGTCGACATGGATGGCGACGGCCATGCCAACATCTGGGAGTCCATCCCCGACGCACTGGCAACCGCCGCCAACCTCCTGCGCAAGAACGGCTGGCAGTCGGGCCGGACATGGGGCTACGAGGTCGTCGTGCCGGACAAGTATCGCGGCAAGCTCGAGCGCGACAATCGCAGCATCTCGCAGTGGGCGAGCCTCGGCTTCCGACGCGCCAACGGCCGGCCGTTCCCCGACGGCGGCGAACGGGCCAATCTCGTTCGCCTGGCCGGCGACAACGGCCCCGCCTTCCTGATGACCAAGAACTTCTTCGTCATCAAGCGCTACAACAATGCCGACAAATACGCCCTTGCGGTCGGCCTTCTCGGCGACCAGATCGGCGGCTATCCCGGCCTCGTCGTCGATTGGCCGCGCGGCTACACGCCCCTGTCGACCGACGAACGCTACGAGTTGCAGAAGCACCTGTCGCGCTTCGGCCTCTACGATGGCAAGATCGACGGCAAGATCGGCTCGGGATCGAAAGCGGCGATCATGGCGTTGCAGCAACAGGCAGGCATGGCGCAGGATGGCAATGCCTCGAAGGCGCTACTCGAATTCCTTCGCAAGCGTTAACTTGCGAAGGAAACGCCGGCCAGCGGCCCGATTGCCGCCCGCCGGCATGGCCGGCGGCAATCGGCACGGGACGGTGTGGATGAGTTTGCGAAGCGTGACGAACATGGGAGTGCGGCCCGGAGCTGGCCGCGGGGCGGGCACCGCCGCGTTGGTCGCACTCTCTCTCCTGGCGTTCCTCGTCGTCACCGTCCCCCCCTCCTCTGCCGTCGCACAGGAGCGGCCGCGCACCATCCTCGACATGCTGTTCGGCAACAGCCCGCAGAAGCAGCGGAACCGACCGTACCGCATCGACAACCGCAATACCGTGCGGGAGGAACCGCGGCCCTCGCACCGGCAGACGCCGCGGCGCAGCCAGCGCAAGTCCCGCTCGAGCGATCCGGCACCGCAGGCTTCGGCCCGTGCGCCGGCGCAGCCAGCCGTTGCCGAGAAGGCGGAAGACGCCAAGGTCGTCCTTGTCGTCGGCGACTTTCTCGCCGCGTCTCTCGCGAATGGCCTGAAGGATGTCTATGCCGATCGCCGGATGGTCACCGTCAAGGCAGCTGCGAACGGCTCGTCCGGCCTCGTGCGGCAGGACCACTACGACTGGCCGGAAAAGCTGGGGCCGCTGATCGAGGAGAACCATCCGGCGGTCGTGGTGATGATGATCGGTTCCAACGATCGCCAGCCGATCTACGGCGAGAATGGCACGCTGTCCCTGCGCTCGCCGGAATGGAACGCCGAATACGAGCGCCGCGTCGGCGAGATCGCCGACATCACCGCGAAGCATCAGGTGCCGCTGGTCTGGGTTGGTGCGCCGCCGTTCAAGTTCGACCGGATGAGCGAGGACATGGTCTATTTCAACGACCTGTACCGCCGGGCCGCGCAGCGGGTCTCCGGGGAATATGTCGACGTCTGGGAAGGCTTCGTCGACGAGAACGACGACTTCATATATTCGGGCCCGAGCGTCGGCGGGCAGACGGTCCAGCTGCGCAATTCCGACGGCATCACCATGACCGAGGCCGGCAACGACAAGCTCGCCTTCTTTGCCCAGAAGGCGATCGATCGCTTCGTCGCGACGGAAACGCCGGCCGAGGCATTGAGCGCCGGCGGCGCGATCGTGCTTCCGCCGCTCGCCAGCGCCGCGACGGCGGTGCGCTCGCCGCCGGTCTCGCTCGCCGATCCCTCGCTTGACGGCGGCGACGCCCTCCTCGGCGGGGGCGCCACCCGTATCGGCCTGTCGCTGGAGCCGTCGCCACGCGACAAGCTGGTCCTGAACGGCCGCGGCACCGGAAATGTCGACGGCCGGGCCGACGATTTCGCCTGGAACGACAAGTCGTCCGCCGTCTCCACCGGCGAGAAGCCGGTTGCCTACAAGGGCTCGCTCGATCTGACGAAGATCCGCCGGGAGCAGGGCATCAAGCCCCTGCCCGAGATGCCGACGATCCTCGACGCGATCATGGACGACTGGTCGCAGAGCAACGCCGAGGCCGAGCCCAAGGGCAACAGGTAATCCTGCCGACGCGCGTCAGCGCGGCAGCGTCGTCGCCCCCATCAGGTCGAGGTCGATCGCCCGGGCGGCCTGGCGCCCCTCACGGATCGCCCACACCACCAGCGACTGGCCGCGGCGCGCGTCGCCCGCGGCGTAGACCTTTTCCATCGAGGTCAGATAGCGCTCGTCGTCGGCGACGATCGAGACGTTGCCGCGACGATCCGCCCTGGTCTTCACCCCCTCGCCCGCATCGGCGAGGAAGCCGGACGCGAAGGGACCGGCAAAGCCGATGGCGATGAAGGCGAGATCGGCCTTGATGACGAACTCGGTGCCGGGAACCGGCCGGCGCGCCTCGTCCACCTCGGCGCATTTGACGCCGGTCAGCACCCCGTCCTCGCCGACGAATTCCAGCGTCGCCACCCGAAATTCGCGGATCGCGCCCTCGGCCTGGCTGGAAGACGTCCGCATCTTCGTCGCCCAATAGGGCCAGACGGTCAGCTTGTCCTCGGTCTGCGGCGGTTGCGGCCGAATGTCGAGCTGCGTCACCTTGACGGCGCCCTGCCGGAAGGCGGTGCCGACGCAGTCCGACGCGGTGTCGCCGCCGCCGACGACGACGACGTGCTTGCCGCCGGCCCAGATCTCCTCGGCCTGCCAGCCGGAGCTCTGCACCGGTTCGCCGCCCACCCGGCGGTTCTGCTGGACGAGATAGGGCATCGCGTCATAGACGCCGGTCAGGCCCTCCCGCGGAATGCCGCTGTCGCGCGGGGTTTCCGAGCCGCCGCAGAACAGCACGGCGTCGTATTCCGCGACGAGCGCCTCGACCGTCTTGTCGACGCCGACATTGACGCCGCAATTGAAGGTGACGCCCTCCCCGGACATCTGCTCGACCCGCTTGTCGATCCAGTGCTTCTCCATCTTGAAGTCCGGAATGCCGTAGCGCATCAGGCCGCCCGGCCGGGACTCGCGCTCATAGACGTCGACCTCGTGGCCGGCACGGCCGAGCTGCTGGGCCGCGGCGAGCCCTGCCGGGCCCGAGCCGATCACCGCCACGCGCTTGCCGGTCTTCTCGCTCGCCGGCTGCGGCTTGATCAGGCCAAGCTTGTAGGCCTTGTCGGCAATCGCCTGCTCGACGGTCTTGATGGCGACCGGCGTGTCCTCGAGGTTCAGCGTACAGGCTTCCTCGCAAGGGGCGGGACAGATCCTCCCCGTGAACTCGGGGAAATTGTTGGTCGAGTGCAGATTGCTGATCGCCGTTTCCCAGTCGCCGGCATAGACGAGGTCGTTCCAGTCGGGAATCTGGTTGTGGATCGGGCAACCCGTCGGGCCGTGGCAATAGGGGATGCCGCAATCCATGCAGCGCGCCGCCTGCTTGCCGACCTCTTCGTCGGACATCGGCAGCGTGAATTCGCGGAAATGGCGGATCCGATCCGATGCCGGCTGATATTTGTGGGTCTGACGGTCGATTTCGAGAAATCCAGTCACCTTGCCCATGTTCGCCCCCAGCTTTGCCGCTTCGAATCCGCCGTTCATGACGCGCATTTCGCCAGCCGCCGGCACGATCGAGATGCTGCGGTGCACGACATTCTAGCGGTGCTCTTTTCGTTAGGACAGCACTACTGCCCCATTCACGCGTTTCCGGCAAGCCCTCCGGCAGAGGCCTCGTGTCGACGCGCAGGTCTCGTTGCTGCCGATCACACGAATGGCGCCGGCGCCAGTCCGCTCTTATCGCATCTTCGAAGCTTTCAAAACTCGGCCGTGAAAATGCCGGGCGAAAAGCCATGACCCCAGGGCTCGAGGGGAGACCCGGGGTTATGGCGGCTCGGCGCGGTAACGGCGATCAGTTGCAGATCTTCACTTTCATCCAACGGTAGATCGGCCTGCCGTGGCGGTCGTAGCCGACGAAGATCTTCTGCTTCTCCCAGTGGCAGTCGCCATAGCCGCCCGCGAAGCTGTAGTTCGGCCAGTAGCCATCGGCATTGGCGCCGGACATCGACATCGTGGAGACGAGGGCGAACGTCGCGAAAGCGAGGGTGGTCTTGCGGATCATGGGGTGTTCCTTCGAGGTGGGATGGCGCTTGATGCGGGGGCGTCCTGAGAGGGACGTCGACTCGTCTCGTCCGCAGATGAAGTGACCCTACCGGCGGCCCGTCCCGCCCTCAGTGATCCGCGTCACACCGCGGGCGGGCGCTGACGGCCCGGCCGGCGCGAGCTGCCAGCGGCGAGGGCCTCGACGGACCGTTTGGTCGGGATCCTCGGCAGCGTCGAATCGTCATCGTGGTCGCGGCGTTCCTGCCGTTCCGAATGCATTTGCCCCCGGGCTCTGACGAACCCGAGGGCATTGTGACTTCGACATCGCGGGAGATCTTCAGAAGCAGACCTTGACGACCTTGAACTTGTAGATCGGATGGCCGAATTTGTTGTAGCGGATGAAGACCTTCCGCTTGACGAACCTGCAGTGGCCGAAGCCGACGTTCTTCTTGACGACGAAGCTCTTGTAGTGGCCGCCGTGATGGCCGTGGCCGTAGCCGCCGAATTTCGCACCGTGGGCCTGCGCGGCGCCGAGGGAAGCGCCGGCAACGACGGCGGTGGTGGCGAGGGTGATGATGGCCTTGCGGAACATGATGTCTTGCCTTTCGGGTTCGAGCCGGTCGGGCCGGCCTTTCGGGGTGGTCGGGCCGGCCTTTCGGGGTGGTCGGCGGTTCGTTTCGTCCGCCGATGAAGTGACCCTACCGATCGTGCCGCCCGGCCTCAGTGACCGGCGTCACACCGCACGCGCCGCCGGCCACCGCGGCGATCGATCGCTGGCCTCCGCGCCCCGGTCGCCCTCCTCCCGCGTGACACTGTTTCGGCCTGCTTCTATGCTTCGCCGCTCAGACCTCGAGCCTGGGAACGTTGATGGCCACTGCCCGGAATCCGAGCGAAAAGCTCGCCGCCCTGTCCCGCTGCATGGTCTTCGAGGCGCTTTCCCAGGACATGCGCGAGGAGCTGGTTGCCCACGCCTATTCGAAGGGCTACGCCGCCGGTGACCTGATCTTCGCGGCGGGAGACGGCGGCCAGACGATGATGGCCGTCCTGAAGGGTACGGTGCGCATCGGGCTCGTCACCGCGACCGCGCGGGATCTCGTCCTGACCGATTGTCACCAGGGCGACGTCTTCGGCGAGGTCGCCCTGTTCGACGGCGGCCCGCGCTCCGCCGATGCGCGGGCGACGACGAACGTCGAATTGCTCGTCCTCGAACGGCGGGACGTCCTCGCCGTCCTGGAGCGCCACCCGGCGGGCGCCCTGCGGCTTCTGGAGCTTCTGTGCGCCAGACTGCGGCGCTCCGACGAGCGGATGATCGAGCTCGCCTTCCTCGACATCTCGACCCGCCTCGCTCTGGCGCTCCTGCGCATTCTCGAATCGCCGAACCATGCCTTTGCGAAGCGCCCCGTGCGGCTCTCGCTGTCGCAGACCGAACTCGCCAACATGATCGGCAGCGCCCGGGAGAACGTCAATCGCTGCCTGAAATCCTGGGAGAAGCGGGAGATCGTCGATCTCAAGGACGGCTGGTTGATCATCACCGACGAAAAGAGCCTGCGGCTGCTCGCCGATCGGGAATAGGCCCCTTATCTGGGGCAGGAACGGGTGGCAGGTTGCGCGTCGCAGCGGCCGGGCCGCGCGGCAATCTCGACTTTGCCCGCAGCGTGGTTTCATGTCACCATCTTGTCATGCTTGAAGACTCCGCAGGAGTCCTACGGACAGGGGCAATCTTGACGCAATCTCCCGTGAATGGCGGGGCTTCGGCCGATCTGGTCGCTTTTCCGACCGCCAATGCCCGCGCCGCCGTCGTTTCCTTCGACCGGCGGGAACTGTCGCAGATCCTCGGCGTCTACGGCCGCATGGTCGCCTCCGGCGAGTGGCGCGACTATGCGATCGACATGCTGAAGGACCGCGCGGTGTTCTCGATCTTCCGCCGGACGAGCGAGATGCCGCTCTACCGGATCGTCAAGGATCCAAAGCTCGCCCGCCGCCAGGGTGCCTATCAGGTGGTCGCCGCCGGCGGCGTCGTCCTGAAACGCGGGCATGAGCTTGCCGCGGTGCTGAAGGTCTTCGACCGTAATCTGCGTGTCGCGGAGAACGGCTGACGGCTGTTCTGGCCCGTCTTCGCGAACCTGATCGTTGCCCGCCTAATCAATGGTCGCAGCGCGCGCACCTTTGGTCTTTCCGTTGCCGCGATAGATCCCTCGCTCGGGAAGCAAACGGGGCGGGACCATGCCGATCACGACAGTCAACAGCTCCGGTGAGATTCGCGCCGGTGAACTCGGACTGAGGGCGCACAGCCCGACCGAGATACCGGCGGCCGGTTGGAAGCACATCCTTCTGCGGGTCTATTCGGAAATCGGCAAGGATCGGGTGCTCCTGGTTGCCGCAGGCGTCACCTATTACCTCTTGCTCGCCATGGTTCCGGCCATGGCCGCGATCGTCTCCGTCTACGGCCTGTTCGCCGATCCGGCGACGGTGAAGAGCAACATCGACCAGTTGTCGAGCCTGTTGCCCAGCGGGGCCGTCGAGGTGATCGACCAGCAGCTGCAGCGCCTGATCGACGCGGCCGACGGAACGCTGGGGCTCTCCCTGGTCGTCTCGCTGGCGATTTCGCTGTGGAGCGCCAATGCCGGCGTGAAGGCGCTGTTCGAGGCGATGAACGTCGCCTATGACGAGACCGAGAAGCGCTCCTTCGTCCAGCTGACGCTCGCCTCCTTCGCCTTCACCCTCTGCCTCGTCGCGGCGGCCCTGTTGCTGGTCGCCATGACGGTCATCCTGCCGGTGGTTCTCGACAGCGTCGGTCTCGGCAGCACCACCGAATGGGCGATCTCGGCCGGCGGCATTCTGGCGGCCTTCGTCGTCGTCTCCCTCGGCATCTCCGCGCTCTATCGCTGGGGCCCCAGCCGGGAGACGGCCAAGTGGAACTGGATCACCCCCGGCTCGGTGCTCGCCGTCGTCGTCATCGCGATCGTCTCGCTGGCGTTTTCCTATTACACCGCGAATTTCGGCTCCTACGACGCTACTTACGGTTCCCTCGGCGCACTGATCGGCATGATGACCTGGATCTGGCTGACGATGATCGTCCTCATCGTCGGCGGCGAACTGAACTCGGAGATGGAACACCAGACGGCGCGCGACACGACGACGGGACCGGAACAACCGATGGGGAGCCGCGGCGCGACGATGGCCGACAGCGTCGCCGACGGGGCGATGGCCGGCGGCCGCCTGTTCGTCGAGAAGGACCCGTCGCTGAAGCGGGAGATTGACGCGCTCTATGCCGGCGCCGGGGAGCGCAGACGCAATCGCGAGCAACGCCGGGAATGGGTCGCCGCCGCGGTGCCGGCCGGCCTCGCCCTCATCGCGCTTGTCGGGCTTTCGCGTTCGGGCCGCGGAGCCTGATCGGCATTGTGGTCGACCCAGCTCATGAAGGTCCAAACCCGCCGTCGCGCCGCCTTCAAGTCCCATGCGGCGGCGCGCTGAAATCGCCGGGATAGACGGTCTCGTCGGGAATGGTGTCGGCCCCGTTCCCGAGCGGTCGCTGCATCAGGACGGTGTCGATCCAGCGGCCGAATTTCAGCCCGGTGGCCGGCATGGTGCCGATCATCTGGAATCCCGTCTTCCGGTGCAGCCCGATCGAGCCTTGATTGGCGCTGTCGCCGATCACCGCCAGCATCTGGCGAAAGCCGAGGCGCTCGCATTTTTCGACGAGCCGCGTCAGAAGCGCCGTTCCGACGCCTCTCCCCCGTGCCGACGGTGCGAGATAGATCGAATCTTCGACCAGCCAGTTATAGGCGGGTCTGGCGCGATAGCCGCCGGCATAGGCGTAGCCGAGCACCGTTCCGCCATCGCCCTCGGCGACGAGATAGGGATAGTGCTTCGCCCGCATCTCCTCGAAGCGCCGCATCATTTCCGCTTCGTCTGGCGGGATCAATTCGTATGTCGCGGTGCCGGTCAGGACCTCCCGCTCGTAGATCGCCGTGATCGCCGAAAGATCGTCCGGATGGGCGGGACGAAGAACATAAGCGCCGGACACGGCAGATCCTTTCCTTCCGATCGGCAAAGGCCGACATCACGGCCGCAAGTGAGTCGACGCTCTGGCGGCACCGATCCCGTTACAGACCAGGCGAAGGCCGAGCCAGCCGCCATTCGAACACCGGCCGATTTTGCCTCACATCCCCGAAAAATCCACCACGATCAGTGCAATCCTGCAACGTTCCGGCGGTCTTCTGGCCATGCCGAGGACGCATTTCGACACCTCGCCCATTGCGAGGTCGGTGCGCTTGGGCATAAGCCCTCAATTCGATCGCGCGTGCCAAGGCGCAACCAACCCGCCACCGGCGACCGGACGAGAGATTGACCAAGACGGCGACCAAAACGAAGAAGCTCTCCATCATCGCGCCGGAAAAGCGCGGGCTGGTGATCGGACTGATCGGGCGCATCATGCGCGAGAACGGCCACCTCTTCGTGCGCCAGTACGCGGTCGCGATCGGCTGCCTGATCGCCGCAGCGGGCTGTACGGCGTTCCTCGCCTGGATCATGCGCGACGTGATCGACAAGATCTTCGTGCAGCAGAACCGCACGGCGATCTACAGCCTACCGGCCATCGTCTTCCTCACCTTCGCCATTCGCGGCCTTGCCAATTATGGCCAGGCGGTGGTGCTGGCGCGGATCGGCAACAACATCGTCGCCCGCTATCAGCGGCGGCTGTTCGCCCACATCACCGAGTTGTCGGTCGACTTCTTCGCCGAGAACCGCTCGGCCCATCTCGCCGCACGGATCAATCAGAACGTCTCCGGCATCCGCGACACGCTGAACCTCACCGTCACCTCGCTCGCCCGCGACGCCCTCACCCTCGTCTTCCTGGTCTTCGTGATGATCTGGCAGGATCCGGTGCTGTCGGGCATCGCCCTGCTCGCCGGGCCGCCGATCGTCCTGATGATCGGCGGGCTCGCCCGGAAGCTGAGGGCGGCGACCCGTCAGGCGATCGACATCAACGCCCGGGTCCTCGCCTCGATGCAGGAGGCGGCGCAGGGCATCACCGTGGTCAAGGCCTTCACCATGGAGGCGCCGCTGCGCGAGCGGATCGAGCGCCTGATCCTGAAGGCCGAGGAACGCTCCAACAAGATCGCCGGCATTACCGAGCGGACCAGCCCGGTGACGGAGATGCTCGCCGGCCTCGCGATCGCCGGCGTCATCGGCTATTCCGGCTACCGGGCCGTGGTCTACGGCTACTCGCCGGGCTCGATGTTCGCCTTCATCACGGCGCTGCTGCTCGCCTATGATCCGGCGCGGCGGCTCGCCAAGCTGCAGGTGCAGCTGGAGCGCGCCCTCGTCAACGCCTCGATGATCTACGAGATCCTCGACATGGAGCCGCGACAGGCCGACGCGCCGGACGCCAAGGAGCTCAAGGCCGAGCGCGGCGAGATCGCCTTCAGGAACGTCTCCTTCGGCTATTACCCGGGCGAAAGCGTGCTGCGCGACCTCTCCTTCGTGGCGCCGGCCGGCAAGACGACGGCGCTGATCGGCGCATCGGGCGGCGGCAAGTCGACCATCGTCGCCCTGCTCCAGCGGTTCTACGACGTTCAGGAGGGCGCGATCACCGTCGACGGCGAGGACATCCGCAACGTCACCAAGCGCTCCCTGCGCTCGAAGATCGCCTATGTTCCCCAGGCGCCGTATCTCTTCGAGGGCACGATCCGCGAGAACATCCGGCTGGGGCGGCCGGACGCCACCGACGAAGAGATCGCCGAAGCCGCCCGCCAGGCCCAGGCCGAGGAATTCATCCTGGCAGCGCCCCAGGGCTACGACACGCCCGTCGGCGAGAACGGCATGACGCTTTCCGGCGGCCAGCGCCAGCGCCTGTCGATCGCCCGGGCGCTCGTCCGGAACGCCCCGATCCTCCTTCTCGACGAGGCGACTTCGGCGCTCGACACCCGCTCCGAGACGCTGGTCCAGGCGGCCCTCGACGCGGCGATGAAGAACCGCACCGTCATCGTCGTCGCGCACCGGCTTTCGACCATCACCAACGCCGATCAGATCCTGGTCGTCGACGGCGGCCAGATCGTCGAGCGCGGCACGCATCGTGATCTCGTCGATCGCGAGGAAGGCCATTACGCCCGGTTCTACGGCCTGCAGTCGGGTGGCAGCCGGCGATCGGCTGATTTGGCAGGGGCAAGGGGCTGAGGGGTGTCCGGCGTTCTTGCCGGGGACATCGACGCTTTGACGGCGTTTGCGAATGAAGTATTCAGGCGGCCGAAGAACCGAACGCCAGAAACCCGAAAGGTCGTCATTCTCGGGCGCGTCCCTACAGCATTCACACATCTCAGAGGGGCTTCATCGGTAAGCCGGTGCCAGGCGATGCCACCGTTGCAGGGGTGGCGAATCTCCGCAGCTTCGTCATTCTCGGGCCCCGTCCCGAGATTCCAGGGGCACCCACCGCAACATCGCTCGCTTCCACCTTCTGCAGCGGAAGCTGCCTTCTGCAGCTGAAACCATTCGCGCCCGGCGATCTCTGGATTCTCGGGACGGGGCCCGAGAATGACGACGCGTTGGGTCCCGAGGATGACGGCAGTAACGTGAGTGGCCGAACGCCGATGGTTGTCACCTCACCGCCTGAAAAGGAATCCAACCCATGAAGCTCGTCGTCCTCGGAGCCGCCGGCCGGATGGGCCGCACGCTCGTCAAGGTAATTTCCGAGACCGAAGGCGCCTCCCTGCATGCCGCGCTGGAGCGTGACGGCTCCCCGGCGCTCGGCAGCGACGCGGGCCTTCTCGCCGGGATCGGCGAGATTGGGGTGACGGTTACGGGTGACATCGACACCGCGCTCGAAGGCGCGGCTGGCATCGTCGACTTCACTGCCCCGGCCGTCTCCGTCCACATCGCAAAAAGAGCCGCGGAGCGCCGCCTCGTCCACGTCATCGGCACCACCGGCTTCGAGGCCGAGGCGGACGCAGAGATCGCCGCGGCGGCGGAGAATGGCGCGACGATCGTCAAATCCGGCAACATGAGCCTCGGCGTCAATCTCCTCGCCGTGCTGGTCGAACAGGCGGCGAGAGCGCTCGGTCCCGACGCCTTCGACATCGAGGTTCTGGAGATGCATCACCGGCACAAGGTCGACGCGCCCTCGGGCACCGCGTTCCTCCTCGGCGAGGCGGCGGCGAAGGGCCGCGGCATCGCGCTGGCGGATCACTCGGTGCGGGTCCGCGACGGCATCACCGGAGCTCGCGAGGCGGGCACGATCGGCTTTGCGACGCTGCGCGGCGGCTCCGTGGTCGGTGAGCATTCGGTGATCCTTGCCGGCGAAGGCGAGCGGATCGAACTGTCCCATGCCGCCGGCGACCGGACGATTTTCGCCAGGGGCGCCATCAAGGCAGCGCTCTGGGCCTGGGAAAAGCCGGCGGGCCTCTATTCGATGCGCGACGTCCTCGGCCTTTCCGGCTGACGGCGCGCGACTTTCCGGCTCGCCCGCGCTACAAACTCAACCGACGATTCCATGGAAAGGCAGCCTCGATGTCCCGCATTCTCGTCCTCGTCCGACACGGCCAAAGCGAGTGGAACCTGAAGAACCTCTTCACCGGCTGGAAGGACCCGGGGCTCACGGAAAAGGGCGTCGAGGAGGCGAAATCCGCTGGCCGCAAGCTGAAGGAAGAAGGCTTCGTCTTCGACACCGCCTTCACCAGCGAGCTCTCGCGGGCCCAGCGCACCCTGGACCTGATGCTGGAGGAACTCGGCCAGACGGGGCTTGCCATCACCCGCGACGTCGCCCTCAACGAACGCGACTATGGCGATCTCTCCGGCCTCAACAAGGACGACGCCCGCAAGAAGTGGGGCGAGGAGCAGGTGCATGTCTGGCGCCGCTCCTACGACACCCCCCCTCCGGGCGGCGAGAGCCTGAAGGACACGGGCGCGCGGGTCTGGCCCTATTTCATCCATGACATCCTGCCGAAGGTGATGGCCGGCGGAACCGTCGTCGTCGCCGCCCACGGCAACTCGCTGCGCGCCCTCGTGATGGCGCTGGACGGGATGACGCCGGACCAGATCGTCGCCGAAGAGATCGCGACGGGGGTGCCGATCCTCTACCGCCTGAACGCCGATACGACGGTGGCGGAAAAGCGCGTCCTGAAAGACTGAAAGGCAAGCCGTCCGTCCGCGACGTTTGAGCCCTCAGCCTCGGTTTGATACCCCCGGCCCCGGTGGGACAAGGAGTGACTTCTCATGAGCGAAAAAATCATCATGCGCACCGGCGAGGCACTCGTCGCAGGCGGTCCTCCGGGGACCGCGGCCGAGCCGGAAGTCGTCATCGGCGCGCTGGACGGCCCTGTCGGCACCGCGCTGGCGACGCTGACGGGCGATCAGGTGAAGGGCCACAGCCGCGTCTTCGCGCTGCTCAACACCGACATCATGGTGCGCCCGGCGACGCTCTGCGTCTCCAAGGTGACGGTGGACGACCCGAAATACACCAACATCCTGATGGGCACGGTGCAGTTCGCCATCGCCAACGGCGTCCTCGACGCGGTGCGCGAAGGCATCCTGCCGAAGGATCAGGTCAACGATCTCGGCATCATCTGCTCGGTCTGGCTGGCGCCGACCATCGTCGACGTGAAGGACCTCGACCACAAGGTGCTCTTCGACATCCATCGCGAGGGCATGAAGAAGGCGATCGCCAAGGCGATGCGGAACGAGCCGTCGATCGACTGGCTGCTCGAGAACCAGGATCAGATCGTCCACAAATACTACCAGATGGGCCTCGACGGGAAGATCTGAGGACGCTGGACCGGCCGTCATCCTGCTCGTTCCGCTTGGTTCATGAGCCCGTCCTTTCCACAGCGTCGGAGCGGACGGGCCGAACATCAAAGTCTCGTCATCCCGGCCCCCGAGCCGGGATCCATGCCTCTGCATCGACACGTCTATTCGGTTCAGAATCAATCAGTTGGCATCCCATCCTTGCGGCAGTCTCGCCGATTTGGAATGGATCCCGGCTCAGGGGCCGGGATGACGAGACGTGAGGGTCTTTGCGACTCCGGCACCGTCGAGAGACTGGGACACTGCCGAAAGGCGACAGCCGGCCGGGCGGTGTCGGATAGTTGAGACTATTGTCGACATCGGTCAGAGCAGCCTTGGCTGGCGCGACGGCGGGGCCGGCACAAAGCATCGCAGGTGACGCCGTCCACGCCCCGCCCCATCTTCCCCGTCGATGCCCAGACGACCTTTCGATCGCGCCGCAGGCCCGCCCCTCGCCTCCGCTGCCGCTTCGGCGCCCGCCACCTGCTGGCTCTGCGGCCGGCCCCTTGGCCGCCGGGTCGAATGGCACCACCCGCTGCCCAAGAGCCGCGGCGGGCGGACGACCGAGCCGGTCCACCCGATCTGCCACCGCACGCTCCACGCCACCTTCACCAATCACGAGCTCGCCCGCATGTCCGCGGCCGGCGAACCGGTCGCCGGGAGCCCGGAACTGCAGCCGTTCCTGCGCTGGATCGCCGGCAAACCGCCGGATTTTCACGCGCCGACGAAGCGGCGGCGGTGACGATGCAGAGAGGCGCCCGCCGGGGGATCCGGCGGACGCCTCGAATGTCGTGGATGCAGGCGGTTCCGGCCTGCTTGCCTGATCCGGCCCTGCGCCTCAGCGCTGGGCGGCTTCCTCGCAGGCCTGGACGTGCTTTTCCAGCGCCTCGTTTGGCAGGAAGCCGGCGATCGAGCGGATGTCGCGCTTTTCGAACTTCGGCATCTTCTGCAGTTCCTGCAGTCGAGTGATCAGCTGTGCTCGGCTCATCATTCTCTCCTTTCGACTTGCCGGCCCCTGGCCTCATGCCGAAGGGGCGGCGCTTCAGAACACGATCCCGGAAAGTCGCAGACTGTTCGGATCAGATCGTGCGCAAAAACCGATGCACGATCCCGAAAAGTCGACGACTTTCCGATGGGCCATGCGTCAGATCAACGTGTCGGAGCGCGATAGGCTCCCATTGAGCCGGACCGCGCTCCCGCGGAGCTTCTAGGTGGCCTCAGGCCGCCCGGACGCTGGCCGTCACCGGGATTTCGATGTCGACCTCGAGGGTCGAAACGTTCTCGCCCCGCTGCATCGTGACGTTCACCTTGTCCTGGTCGAGTTGGACGTGTCGGGCGATCACCGCGAGGATCTCCTCGCGCAACAGGCCGACGAGGTCGGAATGCCCCACCTGGGCGCGTTCGTGGGCGAGAAGGACCTGCAGTCGCTCGCGCGCCATCGGCGCGGAGCTCCGCCTGTTCAGGAAGCTGAAGAGGCTCATGCGGCCCTCCGACCGAAAAGCTTGTTCATGAAGCCGCGGCGCTCGCCCGGGATGGTCATCGGCACCTGTTCGCCGGCGAGCCGGCGCGCGGCGTCGCGATAGGCGAGCGCGGGTGCGCAGGTGACGTCGGCGAGCGTCACGGGGGAGCCGAGATTGGAAGCGCGCAGCACGTCCATCGATTCGGGAATGATGCCGAGCAGCGGGATCGACAGGATCTCCAAGACGTCGTCGACCTTCAGCATGTCGCCGCGCTCGGCCCGGGCCGGATCGTAGCGGGTGAGAAGCAGGTGCTTCTCCATCCGCTCGCCATTCTCGGCCTTCTTGGTCTTGGCGTCGAGCAGGCCGATGATGCGGTCGGAATCGCGCACCGAGGAGACTTCCGGATTGGTCACCACGACGGCGGTGTCGGCATGGCGCATGGCGAGCGTGGCGCCGCGCTCGATGCCGGCCGGCGAATCGCAGATGATCCAGTCGAACGTCTTGCGCAGTTCGTCGATCACCCGCTCGACGCCCTCGGCCGTCAGGTTGTCCTTGTCGCGGGTCTGGGACGCCGGCAGAAGGTACAGCGTCTCCAGCCGCTTGTCGCGGATCAACGCCTGGCTGAGCTTGGCATCGCCCTGGACGACGTTGATCAGATCGTAGACCACCCGGCGCTCGGCCCCCATCACGAGGTCGAGATTGCGCAAGCCCACGTCGAAGTCGACGACGACGGTCTTCTCGCCCCTTTGGGCGAGCGCCGCCCCGAGGGCGGCCGTCGACGTCGTCTTGCCGACGCCACCCTTGCCCGATGTCACCACGATCACTTTCGCCATGTCATTCTCCTGCTATTGCCCAGCCGTCATGGCCTCAGGCCAGCCTTTCGGCTTTGATGGTGTCGCCTTCGAGCCAGACCACGACGGGCTGGCCGCGATGTTGGGGATCCATGTCGTCGGGCATTTTGTAGAGCCCGTCGATCGCCAGAAGCTCGGCCTCCAGCTTGCGGCAGAAAATCCGCGCGGAGGCATTGCCGACCGAGCCGGCCAGCGCCCGACCGCGCAGCGTGCCGTAGATGTGGATCGAACCGCCGGCGACGACTTCCGCCCCCGAGGCGACGGAGCCGAGAATGGTGACGTCGCCCTCGGGAAAGATCACCGACTGGCCGGAGCGCACCGGCTCGGTGATCACGATGGAGGAGGCCGCGCGCTGCGCATGGACCTCGATGGCGGGCTCGGCCTTTTTCGGCGGCTCCGCGGTCTGGCTGTCGCTGGCCGTCGGTGCCGGCGCCGGGGTGGGTTCGGGCTCGATGTCGCCGGCCGGACGGCCGCCCTTCATCAGCGGCGGCATGTTGGGAGCGAGGACCGAGCCGCGCACGCCCTCGATCCCCATGACGCGCACGCCGCGCTCGCCGAGTTCGCCGAGCAGGTCCTTCAGGTCGGCCTGCGTGACGTCGACGCCCTCGAGGTCGAGGACGATCGGGCGGCCGAGAAAGAAGCCGGTGGAGCGAGCGGCGAGATCGTCGAGCCGCTCCAGCCAGTTGGAGAACGGCAGCTCGGGCGACAGCACCAGCGCCAGGAACGACCGTCCCTTGAGGCGGATCGGGCGGGTGTCGGTCAGCGTCTTGGCAAGCGTCTTCGTCATGGTCCACGGTATCTGTTGGCGAAAGGAGCCGGTTAACGAGGGTTAACCATTGGAGTTTGCGCCGGGCTGACTCTCGCCGGCATGGGACGTCGTCGGGGGGACGGAGCCGAACGTGGCCGGCGGCCGCGGTCGCCGCACGATCCCTTTACTGCTCGGCCGCGAGGCTGTTGCGGGCCCCGAGGATATGGGCCCGCATCACCGCCTCGGCCCAGGCCGGATCGCGCGAGACGAGCGCCGCGATGAGCTGGCGGTGCTCGAACAGACTGCGCTCGAACTCCTGACGCGAGAACCGCGCATAGGTGTTGATGAGGAAGCCGATGTTCATCAACCGGGCGGCCGATTCGGCCAGCGTCACGTTGCGCGATGCCGCGAGAATCCGCCGGTGGAAGGCCTGGTTGAGCGCGGAGACCCGCTCGACGCCCGCCTCGTCCGCCTCCCAGCTCAGGCCGGAAGCCGCCTCCATCCCGCGCTGGAGTTCCTCCAGTTCGTCGAGGTCGCGCTGGTCGCGCCGCTGTGCCGCAAGACCCGCCGCCGTGCTCTCCAGAAGCGCCCGGACCTCGTAGATCTCCGAAACTTCGCCTTGGGTGCGGTGCTTCACCACGGTGCCCGAATGCGGCGTCATGTCGACGAAGCCGTCGCCGGCGAGCCGCACGATGGCCGAGCGGACCGGCGTGCGGCTCGCCCCGAAGCGCTCGGCGAGAACGGCCTCGGTGATCTTCTCGCCGGGCGCCAGACGGCCGCCGACGATCTCCCGCCGGATCTCCTCATAGACCCGGTCGGCCATGCGAAGCCCTGCCCTGCCGTCTTGCTTCGGTGATGCCATCTTTCGCCTCGTTGGATACAATTTCAGGGCTTTGGCGGAGGCACACCCTAAATCTATTGACCGATTGGATACAATGAGCTTCACTATCGGACGGAAGTGACGGCGCCGTTGGGAGAGGGCGCGAGGGGTGGCTTGCACGCCCCGTCATCGGGAGGAAGGATGCCAGGACCGCTCGCGGGAATCCGCGTTCTCGAAATGGGCCAGCTGATCGCCGGCCCGTTCTGCGGGCAGCTGCTCGCCGATTTCGGTGCCGAGGTCGTCAAGATCGAGCCGCCGAAGGCCGGCGACGCCATGCGCCAGTGGGGGCGGACGGACGCCGAGGGCCGCCCGCTGTGGTGGCCGGTCATCGCCCGGGGCAAGAAGTCGCTGACGCTCGACCTTCGCAAGCCCGAAGCCCAGGGCGTCGTGCGCGAACTCGCGGCAAAGACCGACATCCTGGTGGAGAACTTCCGCGTCGGCCGCATGGAGGAGTGGGGCCTCGGCTACGACGCGCTGAAGGCGATCAATCCGGCGCTGATCATGGTCCGCGTCACCGGTTTCGGCCAGACCGGCCCCTATGCGGATCGCGCCGGTTTCGCCTCGGTGTGCGAGGCGATGGGTGGCCTGCGCTACATCGCCGGCTATCCCGACCGCCCGCCGGTCCGCGCCGGCATCTCGATCGGCGACACGCTGGCCGGCCAGAGCGGCTTTCAGGGCGCCCTCCTGGCGCTTCATCACAGACAGCGCACCGGAGAAGGCCAGATGGTCGACGCCTCGATCTTCGAGGCAGTGCTGTCGGTGATGGAAAGCGTCGTCTCCGAATATGACGGCGGCGGCCACGTGCGCGAGCGTTCCGGCAGTTTTCTGCCCGGCATCGCCCCGTCCAACGCCTATCCGACCGGGGACGGCGAGACGGTGATTATCGGCGCCAATCAGGACAGCCTGTTCCGCCGCCTGTCGCAGGCGATGGGCCGGCCGGAACTCGCCGAGGACGAGCGCTTCGCCAACCACCGTGCCCGCGGCCGCAACCAGAGCGAATGCGATGCCGTCGTCGCCGAATGGACGGCGAAGCACACCGCCCACGAGATCGTCGACCTCCTGGCGGAGGCCGGTGTTCCGGCCGGCCTCACCTACAAGGCACCGGACATGCTGGACGATCCGCACTTCCAGGCGCGTCAGTCGATCACCCGGGTCGAGGATCCGCAGATCGGGCCGATCGCCATGCAGAACGTCTTTCCCAAGCTCTCGGCCTCGCCGGGGGGAATCGAGCGCACCGGCCCGGAACTCGGCGAGCACACCGACGCGGTGCTTGGCGGATGGCTCGGCTACGACGACGCGAAGATCGCCGATCTGAGGGCTGCCCATGTCGTCTGAGCGTAGGTCGTCTGAGCGCAGGTTCGAGCTTTCGGCCTCTGCGAGTGCAGGAGCATCGCGATGATCGAGCCGGTGATCGTCGTCGTCATCATGCTGGCGCTGATCGCAATCGGCGCGCCGATCTTCCTCGCCCTCGGCGCCGCCGGTCTCGCCGGCCTCTACATGACCCGCGGCACCATGGCCTTCTTCTTCGGGCCGACCTCGCTGTTCGGGCAGCTCAACAGTTTCGAGCTTCTCGCCCTGCCGCTCTTCGTCCTGATGGGCAACTTCCTCGCCGCCACACCGGTCGGGGCGAACCTCTTCCGTGCCGCGGTAATCTGGCTGCAATGGCTGCGCGGCGGGCTGGCGATCGCGACGATCGGCGCCTCGGCGGTGTTCGGGGCAGTCAGCGGCGTCTCCATCGCCGGCGTCGCCGCCGTGGGGTCGATCGCCGTGCCGCAGATGCTCGACCGGGGCTATTCGCGGACGCTTGCCGCCGGCAGCGTCGTCAGCTCCGGCGCCCTCGCCATGCTGATCCCGCCGAGCGTCCCCTTGATCATCTACGGCGCTGTCTCGTCCGTCTCGGTGGCGGATCTCTTCATCGGCGGCATCGTGCCCGGCATCACCCTGGCCCTGGCGCTGTCGGTCTACGTCTACTTCCGGGCGCTGCTGAATCCGTCCGAGGCGCCGCGCGGCGAGCGGGTGGAATATTCCTGGGGCGACCGGCTGAGGGCCCTCGGGGGCATCTGGCACGCCGCCCTCCTGGTCGTCCTCGTCCTCGGGGCGATCTATTCCGGCATCGCGACGCCGAGCGAGGCCGCGGCCTTCGGCGCCGTCGGGGCATTTCTCGTCGCCGTCGCGATCTTCCGCTGCCTCGACGCCAAGGGGATCGTCGCGGTCCTCGCGTCGAGCGCCCGCATCTCCGGCGCGATCCTCATCATCATGGGCTGCGCCCGCATCTTCGGCGACTATCTCAACCTCGTGCGGGTGCCCGACACGATCGCCAGCCTTTTGATCGGCACCGACCTGCCGCCGGAAGCGATCCTGATGCTGATCATGCTGGCCCTCGTCGCGCTCGGCATGCTGGTCGACGCCGTCTCGCTGATCGTCGTGACGACGCCGATCCTTCTGCCGCTGATCACGACGCTCGGCTACGATCCGCTGTGGTTCGGGATCATTCTGGTGATGAACCTCGAGATCGCCGTGATCACCCCGCCGGTCGGCCTCAATCTCTACACCCTGAAGGCCGTCGCGCCGATGCTGAAGATCGAGGAAATCGTCCGCTCGGTCATTCCCTTCGTCGTCATCCAGTTCCTGATGCTGGCGCTGTTCGTCCTGTTTCCGGCGCTCAGCCTGTGGCTGCCCAATCTCGTCAAGTAAACCGTCTTCATCTGGGAGGAAGAAACATGACCATCGACAGACGCAAGTTCCTGATCAGCACCGGCGCTGTATCCGCCGGCGCCGCGTTCGGGCTCAGGCCGGGACCGGCCCGGGCGCAGACGACGCTCACCGGCGTCACCTACCTGCCGCCCTCCTACGAGGATCTCGCCTTCGGCAGCCAGGGCTTCGTCGACTACGTCAACGAGAAGCATGGCGACGCGGTCAAGATCGACTTCTACGATTCCGGCCGCCTGCTCTCGGCCGACGAGCAGCTTCCGGCGCTGCGCTCCGGCAATATCGACTTCATGTTCCACACCACGAGCTACATCACCCGCTCGCTGCCGATCCTAGGGATCATGGGGCTGCCCGGCGTCGTCGGGCCGCTCTACGAGAATCCGGACCGTCTGAAGCGCGGCTCGCCGCTGTTCGAGCTGATGAACCAGGAACTCGGCAAGCAGGGGATCACCGCGCTGTCCTTCGGCGGCGGCATCATGGAGCCGGAAATCATCTGGAGCACCGGCGCTCCCGGCATCCGCGATCTCGAGGACATCGGCGGCAAGCGCGTGCGCGTCGTCTCCTTCGAGGCGACGAAAGCGATCGAGGACTTTGGCGGCGCGGCGGTGCGCATCCCCTCCTCCGAACTCTATCTGGCGCTCCAGCGCGGCACGGTGGACGCCGCCGTCGCGACGGTCTCCACGATCAACGGCCGCTCGATCCAGGAGCAGGTCAAGCAGGTGCTGCGCATCCCGGTCACCGCCTTCGCCATCGGCATCTTCGTCAAGACCGACCGCTGGGAGGCGATGGACGAGGGCGCGCGGAGCGCGTTGACGGAAGCTGCCGAATGGTTCGACACCCATAGCGCCAAGGCCGCCAACGAGGACTATTACAAGAAGCAGTACTGGCCGAAGTTCGAGGCGCTCGGCATGGACGTGATCGAGCCCGACCAGGCGATGCTCGACCGCTTCGCCGAAGTCAGCGTCAACGTCCGCGAGGCGTGGATCGCCGACGTCGGCGAAGAAGTCGGCAACAAGGCGATCGACCTCGCCATGGGCAAGGCCAGCTAGGCGGGATGATGCGGGGAGAGGACGCAATGACGAGCAATCCGGTCGTCAGGGCCATCGATGGGCTCTCGAGGCTGTTGCAGTTCGGCGGCGTCCTCGCCCTCGCCTTCATGGCGGTCACCGTCACCTATGACGCGCTGATGCGTTACGTCTTCGCCGCGCCGACGTCCTGGAGCCTGGAGATCAACTCGTTCCTGATCGTCTATCTGGCGCTGATGACGGCGGCGGACGTCGAGCGGCGCGGCGAGCACATCGGCATCACCCTCCTGCCGGATGCCATGCGCCCGAAGGGCCGGCTGGCGCTGCGGATCGTCGTCGCCGTCGTCGGCGCCGGCTTCTGCGCCATCCTGACATGGCGCGGTTTCCTGATGGCGCGGGACGCGTTCTCCTATGGAGAACGCGTCTCCTCCGCCTTCGGCACACCCTACTTCATCCCCTATGCCATGCTGCCGATCGGCTTCGGGATGCTGGCGCTGCAGTTCGTGCTCAACGTCCTGCGGCCGACGAAGCCGCGCGACGAGACCGTCCATCAGGTCTGAACCGGCGACGGCGGTGGTCACGGCGGCATGGTCCCCGGCGAGAACGATGAAGGAGCAATGTCATGACGCACCGATCGGGTTCGGTCACGCTGCTCGAGGTCGCCCCGCGCGACGGCTTCCAGTCGATCGCCGCGCCCTTGCCGACGGGGGAGAAGATCGCCATCGCCGAGAGGCTGCTCGACGCCGGCGTGACGCGCATGGAGCTCGGCTCCTTCGTCAGCCCCAAGGCAATACCGCAGATGGCCGACATGGCCGAGATCGCCGCCCATTTCAAAGGCCGTGAAGGCTGCCGGCTGTCGGTGCTGGTGCCGAACGCCAAGGGCGCCTCGCTGGCGCTCGCGGGCGGCTACCGCGACCTCGTCTTCGTCGTCTCGGTCTCTGAAGCTCACAACCGCAACAATGTCCGCCAGTCCGTCGCTCAATCCCTCGACCAGCTCCGGGCGATCGTGGCGGAGATGGGCGACGGAGGCGAGAGACTGCGCGTCGACCTCGCCACCAGCTTCGATTGCCCGTTTACCGGCGCTGTGCCGCTCGACGCCGTCCGGCGCGTCTTCGCCGAGGCGCTGTCGATCGCTCCCAAGGCCGAATTCGCCCTCTGCGACACCACCGGCCGGGCCGATCCCCTGACCGTGGCGCGGCGCTTCGAGACGGTGATGGCGGACGGGCCGGCGGATGCAGTTTGGGCGTTCCACGGTCACGACACCTTCGGCATGGGCGTCGCCAACGCCTTGTTCGCCCACTCGGCCGGCGTGTCGATCATCGAAGGCGCGGCCGGCGGGCTCGGCGGCTGCCCCTTCGCGCCGGGGGCGACGGGCAACACCGCCACGGAAGACCTGCACTTCGCCTTCGAGGAGGGCGGCATCGCCACCGGCATCGACCGCGAGAGACTGCTGGCGGCGGCCGACCGGATTGCCGCGCTGCCCGGCGGCAAGACTGCCAGCCATCTGCGCAACGTCCCGCGCAAGCGCGCCCTCGCCGGCTGAGCCGGCCACGGGCGACCATGCGCGCGTCCAAGCCTCACGCCGTCGCCCGTTCCTCGTCCCAGACCGCGACCCTGTGGCCGGGCGAGACGCCACGCCACTGCCGCGCCGGCGGCGCATAATCGAACGGGCGGATCGGGTTCTTCACCTCGCTGTCGTCGATCTCCCGGCGCCGGCCTCTTTGGCTGGGGTCGGGGATCGGCACGGCGGCGAGCAGGCGCTTTGTATAGGGATGCTGCGGGTTCTCGAAGATCGCCGCGCGCGGCCCGATCTCGACGATCTCGCCGAGATACATCACCGCGACGCGGTGGGCGATCCGCTCGACCACGGCCATGTCGTGGGAGATGAACAGGAAGGCGAGGCCGAGACCCTGCTGCAGGTCGAGCATCAGGTTGATCACCTGCGCCTTGATCGAGACGTCGAGCGCCGACACCGCCTCGTCGGCAATGATCAGCTTCGGCGCGAGGGCGAGCGCGCGGGCGATGCAGATGCGCTGGCGCTGGCCGCCGGAGAATTCGTGCGGGTAGCGCGCTGCCATGGCGGGATCGAGCCCCACGCGCGGCAGGAGTTCGGCGACCTTCTGCCGGGCTTCGTCAGGGGTGGCGATGCGATGGACGAGCATCGGCTCGGCGATCGCCGCGCCGACCCGCATGCGCGGGTCGAGACTGGCGAACGGATCCTGAAAGATCATCTGGACGCGGCGACGCAGGAAGCCGAGCTCGGAGCGCTTCAGCGCCAGGACGTCGCGGCCTTCGAGTTCGACCTTGCCGGACACCGCCTCGGTGAGGCGCATGATTGCCCGGCCCGTCGTCGACTTCCCACAACCGGATTCGCCGACGAGCGCCAGCGTCTCGCCGGCGAAAAGGTCGAAGGAGACGTTTTCCACTGCATGAACCCGGCCGGTGACGCGGCCGAAGAAACCGGACGCCATGTCGAAACGGGCGGAGAGATCGCGCACCCTGAGAAGCGGCGTCTCGGCCGCCGGGGGCGCTGCAACGGCCTCGCCGACGCCGTCCGCCTTCCCGGTCTCGCCATCGACCAGCGGAAAACGCACCGGCAGGGTCGTGCCGCGCATCGATCCGAGTTCGGGCACCGCCGAGAGCAGCGCCCGCGTATAGGGCTCGCGCGGGGCGCGGAACAGCGACGCGGTGTCGCCGGCCTCGACGACGCGGCCGTTCGACATTACCGCCATGCGGTCGGCGACCTCGGCGACGACGCCCATGTCGTGGGTGATGAACAGGACGGCGAGGTCCTCCTCCTCGCGCAGGATCTCGATCAGGGCCAGGATCTGCGCCTGGATGGTCACGTCGAGGGCCGTCGTCGGCTCGTCGGCGATCAAAAGCTTTGGCCGGCAGGCGAGTGCGATGGCGATCATCACCCGCTGGCGCATGCCGCCCGACAGCTGATGGGGATATTCGCCGAACCGCCGCGCGGCCGCGGCGATGCGAACCCTGTCGAGCATGCGCAAGGTCTCCGCCTTGGCCTCGCGGAACGACATCTTCTCGTGCTCAATCAGCACCTCGGAGATCTGGTCGCCGATCGTCAGCGCCGGGTTGAGGCTGGACATCGGCTCCTGGAAGATCATCGCGATCTCGTTGCCGCGCACGGCCCGCATCGCCTGCTCGGGCAACGCCAGGAGGTCGCGGCCTTGGAGCTCGACGCGACCGGAGACCCGCGCGGCCTTCCGCGGCAGAAGCCGCATCATCGCCAGCGCCGTGACGCTCTTGCCCGAGCCGGATTCGCCGACCAGGGCCAGGGTCTCGCGCGGCGCGATGTCGAACGAGACGCCGCCGACCACAGGCTGCCACGCGCCCTGCCCGAAGAAGGACACCCGAAGGTCCTCGACGCGGATGATCGGCTCGGTCATGGGCGCTCTTGCCGAAATCAAACGAATGGCAGGAGGGCGCCGATCCCCTCCATCTCGGCCTGCCGCAAGACACGGGCGGCGAGCGCAATGTCGAACAGGTTGAGCCCGAAGCTCGAAAAGTAGATCGAGGACTTTTCGGGCGGGCGCCAGCGGTCGACCACGAGTTGGGAGAGATCGGCGGAGACCCGACCCGGTTCGAACCGCTTGGCGCGATACATCTGGAACAGGCTCTTCGCGCTCCTCTCGGCGAAGTCGCCCCACAGGTCGACGACGACGTGGTCGAACCCCACGATCGCTTCGAAGGACACCTCGTTGTAGCCGATCTGGACCACCAGCCGGCCCGGACGGACGACATCCGGGCCGAGGAGAGGTTCGGGGGAAGTCGTGCAGCAGAGGACGACGTCGGCGGGCTCGATCGCCCCCTTGATTGTTTCAGCGGCAAGCAGCGCCGGGCCGTTGCCATCAGACAGTTCCGTCAGCAGCACATCGCGCCGCTCGGTCGTCCGGTTCCACAGCCGGATCTCGGTAACCTCGGGAAACAGCGCCCGGATCATCTCCACATGCGCCCTCGCCTGCGCGCCGGCGCCGAGCACGGCGACGCGCCGGATCGTACCCTTGGGCAGCATGTCCATTGCGATCGCCGTGACGGCAGCCGTCCGCATGCGGGTGAGCAGCGCGCTCTCGACGAGGCCGAGCGGCCGGCCGTCGCTCAGCCGGTTGACGAAGGTCGCGCTGGTGATGCTCGGCAGATCGCCGACGGGCGCTGCCCGATGCATCGCCCATTTCAGCCCGGCGGCATCGATGTCGCCGCCGAGCGAGGCCGGCAGGCCATAGGCGTTTTCGCGGGCGTCGCCGCTGACGGGGAGAACGCTTTCGGCGACCATCGACGCTTTGCCAGAGCGCAGCAGCCGCGTCGCCTCGCGCACGTCCTCGACCGCCAGGCGGAAATCTGCGCCGCCTGCGGCAAGGACGTCGGCGCGCGACAGATAGCGGATCTGGATCATGCCTCTTCGTCTCCCGCCCGGCCCATGGAGCAAAGCCAAAGCGCGACGGATTTCAGGAAGCGCGGATAACCTTCGAGGGTGAGGAATTCGTCGACGCCATGGGCGTTGCCGCCCCGCCCCGCACCGCCGATGAGGAACGAGCCGGCATGGGGCGCGAAGGCATAGGCCGGCGCCGCCCCGATCGCCCAGGGCCAGAGCTGCGGCGTCCCGGACGTCTGCGCATAGGCGGCGAGCAGCGCTGAAACGCCGGCCGAGTTGCGGGCGAAGCGATGGCCCGGATAGGCGTCGGCGACCTCCGGGAAGAGGCCGTCGAGCCCCTCGTCCGCCAGCCTGCGGCGGTAGGCTTCGACGAATGTCGCCGGATCGAGACCCGGCGGGCAGCGCAGATCGAAGCCCGCCTCGGCCGATCGCGGGATCACCGCATCGCCCTCGGCCGGATCAGTGGCAAGGCTGGAGATCGTCGCCGACGCCGTCGTCAGCACACGGGTCAGCAGTGCCGCGGCGTCGCCGTCGATCGCGTAGCGACCCGCCTTGCGGAAGCGCAGCTCGGCCTCCGGATCGAAGGTCGTGGCGAGCTCGACGACGAGCGCCCTCGCCTCCTCGTCCAGTTCGATCGCGCCGAGCCGGCCGGTCGGCGGCCTCCCGAAGAGCGCCAGCGCTTCGACGAGCCGGCTCGCCGGATTGGCAATCCACGGGGCGTTGCTCGAATGGATCGCCGCCGACGGCCCGCCCCAGCCGCCGCCCGCGACGCAGATGCGGCCCTTGGCGATGCCGGAAAAGCCGAGATAGAGCCGCGGTGGCCCGCCGCCATATTCGCAGAAGGAGGGAAACAGCCCGGCGAGCGCCGGGCGGACGGGGCATTCGGGATCGGCCAGATAGTCGCGCAGCGCGCCGCTGCCGCTTTCCTCCTGGCCTTCGAGGAGGATCTCGACATTGACCGGAAGCGCATCCCGGTCGGCGAGATCCTTCACCACCGCCAGCATGCCGGCGAGCGGGCCCTTGTTGTTCTCCGCCCCCCGCGCGACGAAGCTCGGCCCGATACCGTCGAGATCGACCATGCCGCCCTCGAACGGCGGAACCTGCCAGCCCGAGGCGTCGGCAGGCATGACGTCGTACATGTTGTAGAGAATGACGGTGTTCGCAGCACCGACATCGAGCCGCGCATGGATCACCGGCGGCCTGCTTCGGCTGGACGCCGCCGAGACGATTTCGGCGCCGAGTTCGGCCCGAAGCCAGTCCGTCAAGGCGTCGGACTGGCGCTTCATCCCCGCCGCGTTCCCCTTGACCGAGGGGATGGCGCACCACGCCCGGGTCAGCTCCAGCGCCTGCTCCGTCAGGCCTCGATCCGACATGGCTTCATCCGCCAGAGCCTGCGGGGCACCCGTCACAGCCGGATCCTCGGATTGAGAAAGACATAGGCGACGTCGACGAGGAAGTTCATCACCACGAAGGTAAAGGCCGCGAAGAGGACGACGGCCTGGACCACCGGAAAATCCTTCGTCTGGATCGAATCCACCGCCAGCCGACCGATCCCCGGCCAGGCGAAGATGATCTCGGTGATCAGCGCGCCGCCGAGCAGCGAGGCGAAATACATGCCCTGGACGGTGATCACCGGGATCAGCGCATTGCGCAGGGCATGGTGGACGACGATGCGCCAGTTGGAAATGCCCTTCGCCCTTGCGGTGCGGATGTAGTTTTCCCCGAGCACCTCGATGAGGCTCGCCCTGACCAGCCGGGTGATCGCGCTGAAGTAATAGGCGCCGAGCGCCAGCGACGGCAGGACGAGCTGCTGCGCCGTGCCGATCCCGCCGCTCGGCAGCCAGCGCAGATTCAGCGAAAAGACGATGATCAGGAGAAGCGCCAGCCAGAACACCGGGATTGCTTGGCCGAGCAGCGAGATCACCCGGATGACGAAGTCGATGGCGCTGTTCTGCCGGACGGCGGCGATCGTGCCGAGCAGAAAGCCGAGCAGCGAACTCCACAGGAGCGCCGCCATGGCGAGAAGCGCCGTCGCCGGCAGCCGCTCGAACAGAAGCTCGATGGCCGGGCGCTGAAAGCGCAGCGACCGGCCGAATTCGCCGGACAGAACGCCGCCGACGAAGCGCAGATACTGGACGAGGATCGGATCGTCGTAGCCCATCGCGTGGCGGAAGACCTCGATCTCGGCGCGGCTCGCCTCCGGCGGCATCATCACCGCCGCCGGATCGCCGGTCAGGAACAGGGCGAAGAAGACGATCAGCGAGACGCCGACCATGACGATGAGCCCCTGCAGCGCGCGTCCGGCGATGAACAACAGAGCTTTCAAAGGATCTATGCTGCCCTTTTGTCGGCCTGGCGCACCAGCCAGTCGCCGAGAAGGTTGCAGCCGACGACCAGCGCTCCGATCGCGAGGCCCGGATAGAGCACGAGCCAGTTCGCCAGGAGGATGAAGGATCGCCCCTCGCCGATGAGGTTGCCGAGCGTCGGCGTGGGCGGCTGGACGCCGAGGCCGAGGAACCCGACCGAGGCTTCGAGGATGATCAGCCGCGGCAGGTCGAGCGTCAGGAGCACGGTCTGCGGACCGGCGATGTTGGGCAGGACGTGGCGGAAGATGATCCCCGCATCGGAAACGCCGATGGCGCGGCAGGCTTCGACATATTCGAGCTCGCGCACCTCGAGCGTGCGCGCCCGCGCGACCCTTGCGAACACCGCCCAGCCGGTGACGCCGAGCACCAGGACGAGGTTTCCGATCGACGGTCCGACCACGGCGACGATCAGCAGAATCAAAAGGATGAACGGGATCGCCAGTTGCACGTCGACGGCGCGCATGACGACGAGGTCGATCCAGCCGCCGAAATAGCCCGCAATCATGCCGAGAAACGTGCCGGTGACCACCGAGATCACCGCGGCGAGGAGCACGATGCCCAGCGAGATCGCCGTTCCGAGGCCGAGCCGGGCGAGAAGGTCGCGCCCGAGCTGATCGGTGCCCAGCGGATGCAGCTGGCCGTCCACCACCGACATGGGCGGCCGGAAGGTCGCGGAAAGGACGCCCCGGTCAGGGTCGAGAGGCCAGAACAGCGGGACGAGGATGGACATTGCAACGACGGCCGAGAGAAGCGTCACGGCGAGGACGGCGTCGGCGTTGCGACGAACGCTCCAGAACCGCGTCATCGCCTATCGGGTCAGCTTGATGTCGTAGACCGGGATACGAGCGTCCGGCCGGCCGGCGAACTCGACGTCCTTGGCTTTGCCGTAAAGCGCGTCCTCCTGATAGAGGGTCAGAAGCGGCACGGTTTCGGCGGCGACCTTCTGGATCTCTTCGAGCACCTTCTTTCGTGCCTCGGGGTCGACGATCTTGCGGCTTTCGTCGAGCAGCGAGTCGAGTTCGGGCACGTCGGCGGTCGAATAAGGCTCGCCGCTGCGCATGATGGCGTAGACCGCGGCGTCCGCATCGAGGGTCTGGGTGGATCCCCAGCCGAGCATGAAGATCGGGCCCTTGCGCGGCACATCCTGGGTATAGACCGACCAGTCGAGAACTTCCTGCTCGACCTTGACGCCGACATCGCCGAACTGTTGGGCGATCGCCTGCGCGACCTCCGAATCCTTCATGTAGCGATGGGTCGACTGCATCTTGATGGAGAAGCCGTCGGGATGGCCGGCCTCGGCCAGGAGTTGCCTGGCCTTAGCGGGATCGTAGGGTGTCGGCGGAATGTCGAGATAGCCGAAATCGGCTGGGCCGACCTGCGTGCCCTTCACCGTCGCCATGCCGCGCAGGATGTTGTCGACGATGCTCTTCCGGTCGATCGCCGCGTCGAGCGCCTGCCGCACCTTCAGATCGTCGAGCGGCGCCTCCTTCATCACGAGGCCGAGATAGACCGTGAGACCGCCATTCTTGACGAGCACGAGGTCGGCGTCGGGGCTCTGTTCGATGATCGGCACGAGGTCGACCGGGACGCTCTCGATGAAATCGGCCTCGCCGGTCAGAAGCGCCGTGACGCGGGCGGTGCCGTCGGGAATGGCCCGCCATGTGACCATGCCGATCGAGGGCGTCCCACGCCAATAGTCGGCATTGGCCTGAAGGACGACGTGCTGATCGGGGACGAATTCGACGAACTCGTAGGGCCCCGTGCCGACCGGCTTGCGGGCGAATTCGTCGTTGCCGACCTCCTTCACGTATTTTGGCGGCACGACATAGGTGGGGTAGCGGCTCATCCGCGTCGGCAGCAGCGGATCCGGACCATCGGTCTTGATACGCACCGTATACGGGTCCACGACCTCGACGCCCGACACGGTACGGATGTAGGAAAGCGTCGGCGCGTTCGCCGCAGGGTCGATGATCCGGTCGATGGTGAACTTCACAGCCTCGGCGTCGAAGTCCTCTCCGT
The DNA here is from genome assembly GCF_010500815.1 of Jiella pacifica. GTDB lineage: Bacteria > Pseudomonadota > Alphaproteobacteria > Rhizobiales > Rhizobiaceae > Jiella > Jiella pacifica. The sequence goes on along the minus strand of NZ_JAAAMG010000001.1, from coordinate 91,614 downwards.
TGTGGAATTTCACGCCTTTACGGAGCTTGAACTCCCAAGTGGTGTCGTCCAATGGCTTCCACGACTCAGCGAGTCCTGCCACAAGCTTCATGTCCTCGCCGCGCATCACGAGCGTGTCGAAGATGTTGTCGACGATCGTCGCTGCCTCGCGCAGGAAGCCTGGATCCAACGCCGTGGTCGAAACCGCGCGCCCAATGGTGATTTCGCTCTCCTGGGCCGAGGCAGCGGATAACGGGGTCAACAACCCTGCAACTGCCAGGAAGAGGACTCTGATGTGCTTCATGGCGAACGCATCTCCAAGTGGTGCTGGCGAGGGGACGTTACAGCGTGACGGATCGGGAGGGCAAGGTCCTATGATATATCCAACAGGGTACGCGTTGCGCGGCCCGATCGGATCGCAAGAAACGAGGCAAGGCGGTTGAAGAAGGAAGCAGAAGGGGCACTGAGCTCGCTGACCGCAGCACCGCGCAAGAGCCTGGTCGGCCATGTCGAGGAGGTTCTACGCCAGGCCCTGATCGAGGGGCGGCTGCAGCCCGGAACGCGGTTGGTGACTCGCGAATTGGCCGGAAGTCTGGGCATGAGCATCACGCCGGTGCGCGAGGCGTTGGTGCGCTTTGCAGCATCCGGTGTCCTCACCGCCGAGCCCTCCCAGTCGTTCCGTGTGCCACGGCTGACCGGCGAGCAATATTCGGAGATCGCCGAGGTGCGGAAGTCGGTGGAAGGTCTGGCGGCGGCCAAGGCGGCCGAGCGAATATCCACCGACGAGATCGAGCGCATGGAGACGTTGCTCGAGCAATATCTTGCCGCGCGGTCGACGGATGATGCCCATCTGGCGCTTCGGCTCAACAAGGAGTTTCGCTTCGTGCTCTATCGGGCCGCGAACATGCCGACTCTCCTCAGCTTGATCGAGATGCTGTGGCTGATGGCAGGCCCGGGTTTCAACTATCTCTTCGTTGGCGAACGCCCACCGACGTTCGAACACAAGAATTACGACGATTTGTTGAACGCCCTGAGGTCGAAACAACCGCAAGAGGCACACGTGGCGATCCACCGCGCCATCGACGACGGCGCGGCACAGGTCCTCGAGGCGATCGCCAAGCGGGACGGAGCGACCAGCGCCACCTGACGCCCGCCATCGCCAGGGCCGCGGCTCTCCGGACCCGATCAGTGCCCCGCGAATGCGACGAGGGTCTTGACGGAAACGCCGAGATCTTCGAGCCGCTTGCGACCGCCGAGTTCCGGCAGGTCGATGACGAAACATGCTCCGACGATCTCGGCGCCGAGCTCACGCAGCAGCTTGACCGCGCCCTCGGCGGTTCCGCCGGTGGCGATCAGATCGTCCGTCAACAGGACCCGCGTTCCCGGCGCCACCGCATCGCGGTGCATCTCCATCTCGTCGACCCCGTATTCCAGGCTGTAGGCGACGCGGATCGTCTCGTGCGGCAGCTTGCCCTTCTTGCGGATCGGCACGAAGCCGGCGGATAGCTGATGGGACAGCGCACCGCCGAGAATGAAGCCACGGGCCTCGATGCCCGCCACCAGCGCGACGCCTTCGTCCTTATAGGGTGCGACCATCGCATCCACCGCGGCCCGGAACGTCTCCGGGCTCGCCAGCAGGGTGGTGATGTCGCGAAACATAATGCCGGGCTTGGGATAGTCCGGGATCGTTCGGATGGCGGCGACGAAGTCGACCGTCGATGCGGACATGGTGTTCATCTCGGTTCGCGCTCAGGCGGCCTTACCAATGGTCTGGATCACTTCGAAGCCTTCGAAGTTCGGATGGCCGTCATAGAGGGGACGGGTGCCGCCGGCGCTGCCGTGAGCGGCACGGAAAGCCTCCGAGCGCGTCCAGGCGACGAAGGCCTCTTCGCTCTCCCACACCGTATGCGAGGAGTACAGCCGGTGCCCCTCTCCTTCGGGCCCTTTTAGCATGTGGAACTCGACGAAGCCCGGAACCTCCTTCAGCTTCGAATCGCGGTTCAGCCACATGGACTCGAATTCCGCCTCGGCGCCGGGCAGGACCTTGAAGCGGTTCATCGCGATAAACATCGATTACTCCTTTTGCTGTCGGCAGGGACGCGCCCGGTGGGGAAGCTCGGAGAGGTTTTTCGGCTCTCGCGGAGCCGAATGCAAGCCGGTCCGGCCAGCTTCGGCAAGGCCGCCGCCGAATGCTTCATACCTGCGGCCAGGAAGAATGGGCTACGGGTATGAAGCACGCGCGGCGATTGAGCTTAGCCCCTTGGCGCCGGTTAAAGACCGGGACCGACGGTACAGTGAAAGAGAACGAAAAAGGGGGCCTCGTCGGCCCCCTCGATATCGAAACGCCACGGCTTTTTGCCGTAGCTCAGTGCGCCGTGCCGGCCCAGACGCGGCGCTTGACCGCGAAGAGCAGCCCCGCGAAAACGACGAGGAAGATCATCACCACGAAGCCCGTCGCCTTGCGCTCCGCGAGATGCGGCTCGGCGGCCCACATCATGAACGCCGCAACGTCCCTGGAATACTGGTCCACCGTCTGTGGCGAGCCGTCCGGATATTCGACCTGGTCGTCGCCGATCGGCGGCGGCATGGCCAGCGCCGGACCGGAGATGAAGTACGGGTTGTAGTAGGTACCCGGCTGAAGCGATTCCGCAATGGCCTGCGGTGGCTCCTGGTCATAGCCCGTCAGAAGCGCGTGGATGTAGTCGGGCCCCGCCTCCTGGTACTGGGTGCCGAGGTCGAAGACGAAGGTCGGAAAACCTCGCTCCACCGCGCGCGCCTTGGCGATCAGCGAGAGATCCGGCGGCGCCGCGCCCCCGTTCGCAGCCGCGGCCGCGGCCGTGTTCGGGAATGGCGAGGGGAAGTAGTCGGACGGAATCCCTGGCCGTTCGAACATCTCGCCGTCGCCGTTCGGTCCGTCCTGCACAGTGTACTCGGCCGCGAAGGCCTTCACCTGCGCCTCCGAATAACCGAGAGCCTCGAGGTTGCGGAAGGCGACGAGCCGCATGCCGTGGCACGCCGAGCAGACCTCTTTATAGACCTTCAGGCCACGCTGCAGCTGGGCGACGTCCCAATGGCCGAACGGACCCGCAAAGGACCAGTTCAACTGCTCGGGATGCCGCAGCGGATAGTGCGGCGTCTCGGCATGACCCTCTTCGGCCGCCTCGGCGCTGGCATCCTGGCCGGCCGCAGCCTCTTCGGATGCGGTGTTTTCCGTCGGTCCCTGGCCATCCTGGGCCTGCGCAAAGCTCAATGGAGCAAAGGCGAGGCCGGCAGCCAGCAGAGCTGGCAGGAGTTTTCTCATCGGTCGTTCCCCCACTCGTCCGTCAGCCTTTGGTTTCCGGTGCCGCCGCGGCGCCCGCGGGCGTCCCGCCACCGGCATTCCTGGCCAGCACCGCCTCGGTAATCGAGCCGGGCAACCGTCGTGGCGTCTCGACAAGACCGAGCACCGGCAGGACGATCAGGAAATGGCCGAAATAGTAGATGGTGCCGATCAGCGCCAAGGTCGGGTAGATGCCTTCCGCAGGACGTGAGCCGAGCCACCCGAGGAAGATGCAGTCCACCACCATGATCCAGAAGAAGATCTTGTAGACCGGGCGGAAGGCGGTCGAGCGAACGCGCGACGTGTCGAGCCAGGGCAGGAAGAACAGCACCAGGATCGAGCCGAACATGACGAGCACGCCGCCGAGCTTGGAGTCGATCGGGCCGATATTGAAGGTGATCGCCCGCAGCATCGCGTAGAAGGGCAGGAAGTACCATTCCGGAACGATGTGCGACGGCGTCTTCAGCGGGTTCGCCTCGACGTAGTTGTCCGGGTGGCCGAGATAGTTCGGCATGTAGAACAGCATGTAGGCGAAGATGATCAGGAACACGACCATGGCGAAGCCGTCCTTCACCGTCGCATGCGGCGAGAAGGGCACGGTGTCCTTGGACGACTTGACCTCGACGCCCGTCGGGTTCGTCTGGCCGGTCACATGCAGCGCCCAGACATGCAGGATGACCACGCCGGCGATCATGAACGGCAGCAGATAATGCAACGAGAAGAAGCGGTTGAGCGTCGCGTTGTCGACGGCGAAGCCGCCGAGGAGAAGCTGCTGGATCGGATCGCCGATCAGCGGGAAGGCGGTGAAGAAGCCGGTGATCACCGTCGCGCCCCAGAAGGACATCTGGCCCCAGGGCAGCACGTAGCCCATGAAGGCGGTCGCCATCATCAGGAGGAAGATGATCACGCCGAGGATCCACAGGATCTCGCGCGGCGCTTTATAGGAGCCGTAATAGAGGCCGCGGAAGATGTGGATGTAGACGGCGACGAAGAAGAACGACGCGCCGTTGGCGTGCATGTAGCGCAGCATCCAACCCCAGTTGACGTCGCGCATGATCTTCTCGACCGAATCGAAGGCGATGGCCGAATTCGCCGCGTAGTGCATGGCGAGAACGACGCCGGTCAGGATCTGCAGCACCAGGAACAGCGCCAGAATGCCGCCGAAGGTATAGGCGTAGTTCAGATTGCGCGGCACCGGATAGGCGACGAAGGAATCGTAGACCAGCCGAGGAAGCGGCAGCCGGGCGTCCAGCCACTGCATCAAGCCCTTGGAGGGAACGTAGGAAGAATGACCACTCATCGGTATTGCTGCCCCCCGGTCAGCCGATTCGTATGTTGGTGTCGGTGGTGAAGGCGTAAGGCGGGATCGCCATGTTCTCCGGCGCCGGCCCCTGCCGGATGCGGCCGGCGGTGTCGTAGTGCGAGCCGTGGCACGGGCAGAACCAGCCGTCGTAGTCGCCCGACGTGCCGAGCGGGATGCAGCCGAGATGGGTGCAGACGCCGACCATTATCAGCCACTGCTCACGTGCAGGCGACATGCCGTCAGCGGCCGCCGCGCCCTCTCCGCCGGAAGGCTGGGCGCCGCCACCGGTCGCGCGGTTGGCATCGGTCGCCGGGGCATCGGCAGGAAGGTTGGCGTTGCGGGCGACGGGATCCTTCAGATCGTCGAGGTTGACCGACTTGGCCTCCTCGACTTCCTGCGCCGTGCGGTGGCGAATGAAGATCGGCTTGCCGCGCCACTTGGCGGTGATCGACTGACCTTCGGCCACCTGGCTGACGTCGACGTCGATCTCGGCCAGCGCCAGCGTCGCGGCATCCGGATTCATCTGGTCGATGAACGGCCAGATCGCGGCGGCGGCACCGACGGCACCGGCAGCACCCGTGGCGATGTAGAGGAAATCCCGGCGATTCGGTTCGGCGGTGTCGTGGACGCTCACGGTCGCTGCAACTCCCTGGACATTGGACCGGCGTGGCCGGCCGGCCGGCTGACGAATTCGGCATTGCCGCGACATGCGGATGGCCAGAACACGAACAACCACACCCCCGCCGCGACGATTGGAGCGGTTCTATGCGCGAACCTCGGCGCTTGTCCAGTACCGATGCTGCCGCAATGGCAACGTGTCGCTGCATCGCACCCGCGGGCCTTGCCCGAAGCTGCGCACCGTCAAGGCCCCGAGCGGCCGGTTGCGGCGAAAAGCCGGGACGGATGCTGTCTCCGCCTCTTGGGAAGGCAATGACAAACCGTTGTTAACCGTGATTGATTAGAGCTAAACGCTTGTATCGATGAGCGATTGACCTCGCCTGCACGGTCGACGTCGCCACGGTTCGCAGGAGGTCGGCGATTTCAGCGGAGAAAGAAGAGGCGTCAACGCGGAGATTGCCGCCTTCTCCGGTCAGCGCATCGCTGGGCATGGAGACCTTGCGGGGAGAAGAGAGGTTCGAGATGTGGCGGACGCTCGTGCGGCCGTTGTTCGACGTCCGGCCGATCGGCAGCGACCTCTCCAGCTTTTCCGGCGGCGCCGACATCCTGCATGCGGGAACCGTGCTGCTCTCCCGGACGGCGGCGACGGCTCAGTGCTTTCACCGCGAAATTCCGAAATACTCCACGCCCGAATGGGACCATATCGTCGTCCAGCTCTACGAAACCGGCGGCTATGTCGGGGACTGCGCGGGCGAATCGATCGGCATCGAAGCCGGCGAAATCAGCGTCCTCGATCTCGGCCGCCCCTTCGAAACCACCGCCACCGACTTTTCCAACGTCACGCTCCTCATCCCGCGCGAGGTCTGTGCCAGAGCCCAGGGCGGGCTCTTCCATGGCCGCCGGCTCGGGCACGATTCGGTTATGACGCCGCTGGTGCGCAGTCACATGACCTTTCTCGCCGATAACGCCCCGAGGCTGACGGGCGCGGAGATGGGCGCCGGCGTCGAGGCTCTGCTGACGCTGATGAACGCCTCGGCCGGACGGGACGGCGATGCACGGGCGCGGGCCGCGCTCGCCGCAAGCCTCAGGCAGAAGATCGTCCAGTTCATCGACGAGAGACTGGCCGATTCTGAACTCTCGCCCGCCGCGATCGCCTCGGGCTGCGGGCTGTCCCGGGCGAGCCTCTACCGTCTGGCGGAGGTCGACGACGGCATCGCCGCCCTCGTCCAGTCCCGGCGTCTGTCGCGCGCCTTCGATCTGATCGTCGATGCGTCGGCGCGGGCCGCGCGCATCGACGACATCTGCCATTCGGTCGGCTTTGCCAGCGCGGCGCATTTCTCCCGCGCCTTCAAGGCCTGCTACGGCGTTTCGCCGCGGGACCTGCGTGCCCTCGCCAGCCAGCGCGTCGACTGTTCCTTCCTGAAGCGCGACCGCCGTCTCGCCGACTGGACGCTTTCCATGCGGCAGCTCTACGAGCGTCTTCTTGCCCAAGGCGGGTGAAAGCTGCCCCCGTCGCGCCAATTGGCACTCCTCTCCTTGCCGACAGTTGCGAAAGCGCAACGGTGTCTCGCTTTGGCGGCGGCGATCGCCGCCTGAGACGCTGGGTCAAGTCGCGCGCCACGCTTCGCGCTAATGCCTCCGCGGCCGCGCCGGGAGTGCGGCGAAAAGGGGGCGTCGACGCCCCGGTTTCTGGGGACTGACGCTGTCATGCGTGTCGAAACTCTCTGTGGCACCCTCCTTCGAACGATTCTCGCCGCGACGACGGCGCTCGTCGCGCCGAACATGGTCCGCTCTGCCGCCGCCCAACCCTTTGCGGCCGTTGGCCTCGACGTCCAACCGGGCGACGGCGCCGCGATCGCGAAGGCGCTGGCAGAGGCGGCGAATCACGGCGAACGCTCGCTCTTCGCGTCGGTGATCGAGAACACGCGGCTCACGCCCTGGCGCGCGAGCGCGATCTTCGGTGCCGCGAGGGCGCAGGCCCCTGCCCTCGAAACCAAGCTGCAGAAGGCCTCACAAGCCGGACTGGAACTTGCGACCCGCGCCCGAGCGGCCGCATCCGCAACGGCGGGCGTGCCGCTGCCCCCCGGCGCCGACGCCTCGGTGCCCGTCGACACGCTTTCGGAAGAGGACGCCAATTTCGGCTGGAAGATGATCGGCGCCGACATGGCCGCGCGGCTGGGCCTGACCGGCGCCGGCGTCACCGTCGGCACGGTCGATTCCGGCATCGACATCCGTCCCGACGGCACCACCCACCCGGAACTCGAAGGCCGGGTCGATCCCCGCTCCTACAGCTATCTCTATTGGGTCAACCGGCACATGACGGTCGAGCCCAACCCCGACGGCAGCTTCGATCCTGCGGAGATCGCCGCGCTCGGCGATCAGGAGGGCGTGAACGGGTCGATGGACGTTTCGGGTCACGGCACCCACGTCGCCGGCATCATCGGCGCGGCCCATGACGGCGTCGGCATGGTCGGCGTTGCACCGGGGGCCAACCTCCTCGCCATCGCCGCGGTCCCGGCCAACGGGTTCGTGACGATGCCGGATGGCGAACCGCTGATCGTCGAGGGCGAGCCCTTGCCGTGGTGGCAGGTCCAATTTTGCGGCACCGAGACCTTCCTGACGACCGTCTGCAATCCGAAGTTTCCCGATGGCCGTTCGCCGACGGCCGAGGCGATCGACTATCTCGCATCGCAGGCGGACGTGCGGGTCAGCAACGGTTCCTTCGGCCCGAATTTTCCCGAAGGCTCCGTCACCGCGGACGTCACCGAGACCGTTCAGGACGGCGATGCCCTGCGCAACTATGTCGAGGCAGGCAAGATCTGGGTCGCAGCGGCCGGCAACGCCTATCTCGATTCGCCGATCCAGGCTTCCAACCCCGATGGCCTCGGCCTTCTGCCCTTCATCTCGCCGGAAAACGCCGGCGTCCTCAACGAGGCGGGATTTCCGGTCATCGACGATGGCGGTCTCGGCCTCGACTATTCGGATCTGACGCCCGAGGCGCTCGCGGCCCGCGAAGCGGAGACCGGCGAGGCCCTTGGCCGGATCGTCGTGGTCGTCGCCGTCGACGCCAGGAAGGAAATCTCGTCCTATTCCAACCGCTGCGGCGTCACCGCCGAATGGTGCCTCGCCGCACCGGGTGGCGACACCGACCGCGATCCGAACGTTCCCGACCCGCAGCGCGGCATCCTCTCCAGCGTCCCCGTCGATGTCGCGGAGACCGAGGCCCTGCCGGAAGGCACCGGCTACGATTTCTACGACGGCACCTCGATGGCCGCGCCGCACGTCGCCGGTGCGCTGGCGATCATGATCGAGGCGTATCCCTATTTCACCCCTGGCAAGCTCGTCGACATCATGTTCGAGACCGCCGAAGACCTCGGTGCCGTCGGCGTCGACGAAATCTACGGGCACGGCCTGATGCGGCTCGACCGGGCCTTGTCGGGACCGATTGCGATCGATCCGAACTCGACCGACGACTACGTCACCGACATTCCCTTCGATCACCAGTGGCTGTTCGACTTCGCCTCCGCCGGCGGGATGGTGAAGGCGGGCGACGGGACGCTGGCGGTCGGGCGCGAGGCGGCGGTCGCCTTTGCCGGACGCACGTCGATCGAGGGCGGCAAGTTCCAGGTAGACGGCTACTACGAGACCGCCGCAACCGACATCGGCCTTGACGGCACCCTCGGCGGGACGGGCGTCATCGCCAGCGACGTCACGGTCGCAGGGACTCTCGCTCCCGGCAATTCGCCCGGAACGTTGGCCGTCGCCGGCAATGTCACCCTCACCGATACGGCGCGGACCGAGATCGAGGTCGACGGCGCGGGCACCGGCAACGGCGCTGGCAGTTACGACCGGCTCGTCCTCCTCGGCAACGGCGCTACCTTCGCCGCCAACGGCGTGCTGGCGCCGATGCTGCGCGGCATCTCGGCCCCGGCGACCAACGCCTACACACCGCCGCTCGGCATGCCCTATTCGATCGTCATTGCCCCCGATGGACAGGTGACGGGGTCGTTCGACGGGATCGAACAGCCGAATGCCGGCCTTCTCGCCGGCTCGCGCTTCGACGTCGTCTACGGCTCGAAAGCGGTCACGCTCGTCGCCACGCCGAGCGACTATGGCGATCTCGCCGCACTCGGGCTGTCCCAGAGCGCGGCGGCGCGGGCCGTCGGCGGCGCGCTGCAGTCGCTTCGCCCTGTCGCCGGCGTGCGGCCGAGCGACGAGGTCGCGGCTCTTCTCGATCCGGTCTATCTTGCGGGCGCCGATCAGCTCGCCGCCGGCCTCGATGCCAGCGCCGGGACGATCTATGTCGACGCCGGTCATGAGAGCCTGCGCTCGATCGGCCGCTTCGCCGATACGATAGGCCATCACCAAGGCAACGCCCTGTACGAGACTGAAGATGCGACCTCAGACCCGTTCTGGAGCGCGGTGATCGGCTCTTCGGTCGACGTCGACAATGGCGGCGAGGGCTACGACGCCAAGACCGGTGGCTTCGTCCTCGGTGCCGAAGGCGAAGTCGGCGGCAGCTTCACCGGCCTGCAGTCCGTCTGGCTCGGCGGCGCCCTTTCCTACACCCGCACCAACCTCGACGACGACCACGGTTCCGCCGACCTCGACAGCTACCAGGCGGCCGTCTACGGCTCGGCCAAGCTGGACGCGTTCGTCCTGAGAGGCGCCGTCGGCTTCGGCCATGTCGAGGCGGATCTCGTCCGCTCGACCCTGGTGTCGAGCCAGAGCACCTCGCCCGACGGCAATGGCGGCTTCGCCGAGATCAATCTCGGCCTTCCCCTGGCGAGCGACGTTGGCGTCTTCCTGCCGAGCGTCGGCATCGGCTATCGCGGCTTCCGGCGCAGCTCGGTCTCCGAGGACGGCGCCTTCGGCCTCGATCTCGCGGCGAAGACCTTCGAGGAGGGATACGTCACGGCGGGCCTCGCCTGGCAGCAATCCTACCTTCTGAACGGCATGACGCTGAAGCCGACGGTCTCTGTCGCCTATCGCGGCGATTTCCTCGACATCACCGACTCGCAAAACGCGTCGCTCATCGGCGCCGGCTTCGAGAGCGCCGGAGAAAACGTCGGGGCGAATGCCCTACTCGCCTCCGCCGGCGCGGAGCTCGCCTTCAGCGATCGCCTGTCAGCGGGCCTGCGCTACGAGACAGAGCAGCGTGCGCATCTGTCCGAACACGCGGTGAAGTTCGACTTCAGCTTGCGCTGGTGACGATCGCGGCATGCGCATCGCCGCGATGCCATGCCGCCTTGCTGCCATCGCCAGAGAGACGACGCCGGACCCCGAACACGCCCCGAGGCCGGCGTCGTCCTTCTTCGCCTGCAAGCAAAACCCACCAATAGGGTGGAGCCAGCGCTGATCGTGTGGTTTTCCCCGCTCTTCACGCCGTTGAAACGGCGTTACCAAATCTTGACCAGTCATCGCTCGATTATCGCGATTCCTTTTCTTGCAACGCAACCAAAGCTCAAGTCGAACATTGGTTGGCCAAGGAAGGGCAATCTCATGACCATACTCATTCTGGAAGACGAACCGATCATCGCCGTTGATCTCGAAGAGATCGTCTGCTCTTGCCAGTACGGAAATGTCGTCGTGGCAGCGACGCTGAGCGATGCTCTGCGGTACGTTGCGGAGTCCGGCGGGGACATCGACTTCGCGCTGCTCGATCTGCAGCTCGGACGCGACGGGACGACGTCCCTGCCGCTGGCGCGGCTGCTGATGCGGTCCAACGTGCCGTTCTGCTTCGTCTCGGCGACGACGGAGGCCATCCCGACGGATATGAATGCCGTCCCCCAGATCGCGAAGCCCTTCGAGCCGGCTGAAATCGAGGCGGTGCTGCCGCTCGCGGCCTGATAGTGGCGGCAGTACACTGAGATGAAAAAGTGGGGCCGGGTCGCGAAAGCGGGCCGGCTTTTCGCATGTGCGGCCGCGATCCGTCGTTCGGCTCGCGCTCATCCGGTCGCGGTAAAATACCCGCAATGATCGTTCAGGAAGCACGTCCCGCATTTCGGCCGCCGCGCGACGCAGATCGCCTTGCCGAACTGGATCAGCCAGAAATGCCCGTCGCGGCGCGCCCAGGGCGGCGCCTGCTCCTCCAGTTGCCGCGCCGTCTCGTCGGCGGTTCTCGCCTCGGTAAGGCCGATGCGGTTCGCCACCCGGTGGACATGGGTGTCGACGGCGATCACGTCCTTTTCGAAGGTGAAGCTGAGGACGATGTCGGCGCATTTGCGCCCGATGCCGGGAAGCCGCATCAGCCCCTCGCGCGTCTGCGGAACGATCCCGCCGAGGTCGTCGAGCAGGACATGACAGAGGCGCCGGATGTTCCTTGCCTTCGTGTTGTAGAGGCCGCAGGGCTTGATGGCAGCGGCGATCATGCCTTCGGACAGCGCGAGCATTGCCCCGGGCGTCGTCGCCAGAGCGAACAGAGCCTTCGTCGCGGCTGCGGTGTTCGCGTCGCGGCTTTGGGCCGAAAGCAGGCAGGACACGACCGAGCGAAAAGGATCAGGCTGATCCTTCGGGCCCTTGGCCGTCGCAGTGCGGCCCGGCATGTGCTGGGCGAGGCGTCGGAAGACGACTTCGATCTCGTCCCTCGACAGTCCTCCCCCCGAAGCCGAAACCAGCCGTTCCACCTTCAGCGTTGTTTGGTCTGCCAGTCCGGACTGATCCAGGGCTTCATCTCCGGCTCGGGCGCCAGCATGCCTTCGCCGAGAATGTGATCGGCGGCCTTTTCGCCGACCATGATCGAGGGCCCGTTGAGGTTGCCGTTGGTGATGCGCGGGAAGATCGACGAATCGGCCAGCCGCAGCCCCTCGACCCCGATCACCCGGCATTGCGGATCGACCACCGCCAGCGGATCGTCCACAGAGCCGATGCGTGCCGTGCCGCAGGGATGATAGGCGCTCTCGGCATGCTCGGCGATGAAGCGGTCGAGATCGGCGTCCGAGACGGCATCGGCGCCCGGCTGGATCTCCGGCCCGCGATAGGGCTCGAAAGCCTTCTGCCCGTAGATCTCCCGCGTCAGCCGGATCGCCGTGCGGAACTCCTTCCAGTCGTCCGGATGGGACATGTAGTTGAAGCGGATCGATGGCGCCGCCGTCGGATCGGAACTCTTGATGCGCACCTCGCCGCGCGATTTCGAGCGCATCGGCCCGACATGGGCCTGGTAGCCGTGGCCGGGCGCTGCCGCCTTACCGTCATAGCGGATCGCGCCGGGCAGGAAGTGGTACTGGATGTCGGGATATTCGATGCCGGCATCCGAGCGGATGAACGCCGCCGCCTCAAAGTGGTTCGTCGACCCGTGGCCAGTGTGCAGCATCATCCATTCGAGGCCGATGCGGCCCTTCGAGAACAGTCCGAGATAGCCGTTGAGGGTGATCGGCTGGATGCAGGTCTCCTGGATGTAGAGTTCCAGATGATCCTGCAGGTTCTTGCCGACGCCGGCGCGGGAAGCCACGACGTCGATGCCATGGCGGCGTAGCTGCGCCGGGTCGCCGACGCCGGAATGCATCAGCAGGACCGGCGAGTTGATCGAGCCGGCGGCGAGAATCACTTCACGCCGCGCCTTGATGATGCCGGACGCCCGCTTGCCCGAGCCGACGACGACACCCCTCGCCCGGCCGCTCTTGCGATCGATGTCGACCCGCAGCGCCTGCGCATGGACGAGCCGGCAGCTGTCCCGCTCGAGGGCGTCGCGCAGATAGGCGTTGGCGGCCGACCAGCGCCGCCCCTGCCAGATCGTCTGCTGCATCGGGCCGAAGCCTTCCTGGCGCTCGGCATTGTAGTCCTGGGTCTCCGGATAGCCGGCCTGCTTGCCGGCCTCGACGAAGGCCTCGTAGAGCGGGTTCTGCATGTCGCCGTTCTTGACGTGAAGCGGCCCCGCCGTCCCCCGCCACTGAGGATCGACGCCCCGGCCGGCCCCGCCGTGAAAATTTTCCATCCGCTTGAAATAGGGAAGCACGTCGGCATAGGCCCAGCCGGCCGCGCCGCTCTCTGCCCAGTGCTCGTAGTCGAGCGCGTGGCCGCGCACATAGACCATTCCGTTGATCGAGGAGGAGCCGCCGATCACCCGGCCGCGCGGCGTCACCAGCCGCCGGCCCGCCAGCGTCTTCTCCGGCTCGGCCGTATAGCCCCAGTCGTAGCGACGCATGTTCATCGGAAAGGACAGGGCGCCCGGCATCTGGATGAACGGCCCGGCATCGGTGCCGCCGGCCTCGAGCACCAGCACCTCGTGGCGGCCGTTCTCGGACAGGCGATGGGCCAGGGCCGAGCCGGCCGAGCCGGAGCCGACGATGACGTAGTCGGCTTCGTCGATGGTCTTCATTGGTTGAGCTCCGCGTCGATGAAGCGCTCGACCATTTCGGCCGCGCCTTTGGGATCGGGCAGGGTGAGAGGGGTGAGTGCCTGGCGCAGCCAGACGCCGTCGATCATCGCGCCGGTCGCGGCGGCGACGCGGGCCGCCCGCGGCATGCCGACGAGCGGCCTGAGGGCTGAGACGAGGTTGGTTTCGAGCCGGCGGAAATAGATCCGGAGAAGCCGCGCCGCCTCGCCCGAGCGCCGGGCGTAGAGATAGAACACCAGCCAGGCCGACACGCTCTCGCGGCTGAACTGGCTGGGGGCGAAACTGCCCGCCACCACCGCCGCGAGTCTTTGCCGCGGACCGTCAGCCACCGCCAGCCTGCGCGCTACCTCGCCGCGATACTGCCGCAAAAGCCGGCGCATCGCCGCGATCATCACGTCGTCCTTCGAGCCGAAATAGTGATGGATCAGCGCCGGCGAGATGCCCGCCCGCGCGGCGATGTCGGCGACCGTGACGTCGAGCGAGCCCGCCTCGTCGATCGCGGCGATCGTCGCGGCGATGACGGCTTCGCGGCGCGCCTGCTCGACGGGGCGGCGACCGCCGGGTTGGCGTGGGGGCTGGCGGAGAGCGTCTGTCATGGCGGAGACGATAGCAAAGTTGATTGATGAGTCAATCAACGCATTGGCCAGTCTGGAACCCATGGGATCATTTGTGCGTGAAAATCGGCAACAGAGAGGGTCTCTCCGATGATTTCCGCAACTTTCGGCAATCGCCGCGGGGCTGCGATGGCGCAATCGGAACGTCGCAACGGCGGTTTATTCTCACTGCCGCGACGGCTTCGCAGAACCGCGCCGCCTTGCTAGACTTCCACCGATCGACGCCGCCCAAAGGGAGTTCATGATGAAGCACTTGCTCGGATCGGCCGCCGCCATGGCGCTGCTCGCCTTCGGCACGACCGCAGCCTTCGCCGACTTTACGCTCACCATCCTCCACACCAACGACTTCCACAGCCGGGTCGAGCCGATCAACAAATACGATTCGACCTGCGAGGGCGACGACGTCGCCGAGAACAAGTGTTTCGGTGGGTCGGCCCGGCTCTTCACGGCGATCATGGCGGCGAAGCAGGCGGCGGAGAACCCGATCCTCGTCGACGGCGGGGATCAGTTCCAGGGCACGCTGTTCTACACCCAGTACAAGGGCAAGGCCGCGGCCGAGATGATGAACGCCCTGGGCTACGAGGCGATGACCGTCGGCAACCACGAATTCGACGATGGCCCGAAGGTGCTGCGGGATTTCATCAAGGCGGTCGACTTTCCCGTTCTCCTCGCCAATGCCGACGTTTCGAAGGAACCCGAACTCGCCGAAGCGGTGAAGCCCTCGGTCGTGGTGGAGAAGAACGGCCAGAAGATCGGCCTCCTCGGCGTCGCGCCGGCCGATACGGGCGAGCTGTCGAGCCCGGGCAAGGCCATAACCTTCTCCGATCCGGTCGAGGCGCTGAAGCGCGAGGTGAAGACCCTCACCGATCAGGGCGTCGACAAGATCGTCCTGCTCAGCCATTCCGGCTACAGGGAGGACCAGCGGATCGCCGCCGAAGTGCCGGGCCTCGACGTCATCGTCGGCGGCCACAGCCACTCGCTCCTCTCCAACACCGACGACAAGGCCGAAGGCCCCTACCCGACCATGGTGAAGGGTCCGGACGGCCACGACGTACCGATCGTCCAGGCTTACGCCTACGGCAAATATCTCGGCGAATTGACGGTGACCTTCGACGACGCCGGCGTGGTGAAGTCCGCCGCCGGCCAGCCGCTGATCCTCGACGGAAAGATCACCGAGGATTCCAAACTCGCGGAAAGGATCGCCGAACTCGCCAAGCCGCTGGAGGAGATCCGCAAGAAGGTCGTCGCCGAGACGACGCAGCCGATCGACGGCTCGCGCGAGGCCTGCCGGGCGGGCGAATGTCAGATGGGCGACCTCGTCGCCGACGCGATGCTGGACCGGGTGAAGGATCAGGGCGTCGAGATCGCCATCACCAATGGCGGCGGCCTCCGGGCCTCGATCGATGCAGGCCCCGTCACCATGGGCGAGGTGCTCACCGTCCTGCCGTTCCAGAACACGCTGGCGACCTTCAAGCTGAAGGGTGCGGATCTCAAGGCGGCGCTCGAAAACGGCGTCTCCCAGGTCGAGGACGGCGCCGGCCGGTTCCCGCAGGTGGCGGGGCTGCAGTTCACCTGGTCGAAATCGGCCAAGCCGGGCGAGCGGATCAAGGAGGTGATGGTTGAACAGGGCGACGAAACCGTGCCGCTCGACCCCGACGAGACCTATCTCGTCGTCTCCAACAACTACATGCGGACCGGCGGCGACGGCTATACGCCCTTCGCGGAGAAGGCCACCGACGCCTATGATTTCGGCCCGGGGCTCGACGAAGTCCTGGCCGACTATCTTGCCAGGGACAACATCCCCTACGAGCCCTATACGGACGGCCGCATCACCGAGGTGGACTGAGAGCCCCGGAAGAGGCGCCTCCCGCGGTTCCGCCGAGCGATTTGCCGATCCGAGGCGAGCCAGCTAAGCAACATAAAGGCCCGCCCCTGGCGGGCCTTCGCCTGTCCGGAGCCGCTCGCTTGTCCCCAGTCTCGCCCGCCCGATCCCGCCGCCTGCCCTACGTCCTCGCCGGCCTTGGCATCGTCGCCGCAACGGCTGCCATACTCCTCGCCATGGGGCGCAACCCGATCTGCCCCTGCGGCGACGTCAAGCTGTGGTGGGGGGCGGTGAACAGCCCGGAAAACTCCCAGCATCTGTCCGACTGGTATTCGGCCTCGCACCTCATCCACGGCTTCCTGTTCTGCGGCGCGACCTGGCTGGTCTTCCGGCGCTGGGGCCTGGCGCCCCGGCTGATCCTGGCGCTCCTCGTCGAATGCGCCTGGGAGATCGTCGAGAACACCGACGCGGTGATCCAGCACTACCGCGAGACGACGATCTCGCTCGACTACGCCGGCGATTCGATT
Organism: Jiella pacifica; assembly: GCF_010500815.1. GTDB lineage: Bacteria > Pseudomonadota > Alphaproteobacteria > Rhizobiales > Rhizobiaceae > Jiella > Jiella pacifica. The sequence goes on along the minus strand of NZ_JAAAMG010000001.1, from coordinate 75,097 downwards.
CTCAACTCGCTGTCGGACATCGGCTTCATGGCGGTCGGCTTCTGGCTCGCCAGCAAGCTGCCGGTCTGGCTGACGGTCCTGATCGCGGTCGGACTGGAGCTCTTCGTCGGCTTCATGATCCGCGACAATCTGGCCCTCAACGTCCTGATGCTGCTGTGGCCGATCGAAGCGGTGAAGACGTGGCAGGGCGGAGCCTGAGACACGCCAAACAAAGAAGCGTCACGCTCGACGGCGTGACGCTTCTGGTCGTTCCGGCGACGCGATCCGCGATCAGGCGGTCGAACCGCTGGCGCTCGCCGCCTTGGGATATTTCGGGATCTCGCCGCCGCGCAGCTTGGCCATGTAGGTGGTCATCTCCCGCTTGACGATCGGCGCCAGGAAGTAGAGCCCGACGATGTTGAAGATGCCCATGGCGAACAGCGAGGCGTCGGAGAAATCGAGCACCGCGCCGAGGCTGACGGCTGCGCCGAGAATGACGAACACGCAGAACAGAACCTTGTAGATCAGCTCGGAGACGTAGTTGTCGCCGAACAGGAAGCACCAGGCCTTCACGCCGTAATAGGACCAGGAGATCATCGTCGAGAAGGCGAAGAGCACGACAGCAAGGCCCAACACATAGGGGAACCAGGTGATCTTGCTGCCGAAGGCCGCAGAGGTCAGCTCGACGCCCGAGAGATTGTTCGCCGTGGCGATCTGCCCGGCTGCCTCGTCCCAGACATAGAGACCGGTCGCCGGATCCTGCTGCAGGACGCCCGAGATGGTGATGACGAGGGCCGTCGCGGTGCAGATGATCACCGTGTCGATGAAGGGCTCCAGCATCGAAACGAAGCCCTCCGTCACCGGATGCTTGGTCTGCACCGCCGAGTGGGCGATGGCCGCCGAGCCGATGCCGGCTTCATTGGAGAAGGTGGCGCGCCTGAGGCCCTGGATCAATGCGCCGATCAGACCGCCGGCGACGCCGAGGCCGGTGAAGGCGCCCTCGAAGATCTCGGCGAAGGCGGCGCCCAATTGATCGATATTGGCGATGATGACGATCAGCGCCGCGCCGAGATAGAGGATGCCCATGAAGGGCACGAGCTTCTCCGTCACCCGCGCGATCGACTTGATACCGCCGACGATGACGAGGAAGACGATGACCGACATGACGAGGCCGGTGATCCAGCCGCGATCGGCGAGGAAGCTCGCGTCACCGCCGGTAATCACGACGAGCTGCGAATGGGCCTGATTGGCCTGGAACATGTTGCCGCCGCCCCAGGAGGCGAGGACGCAGCAGACGGCGAAACAGACGGCCAGAACCTTGCCGAAGGTGGTGTGGCCGATCTCCGCCATGCCCTTCTTCAGGTAATGCATCGGCCCGCCCGAGACGCGCCCGTCCTCATATTCGGTGCGGTATTTGACGCCGAGGGTGCATTCGGTGAATTTCGAGGCCATGCCGAGAAGACCGGACAGGATCATCCAGAAGGTCGCGCCGGGACCGCCGACCGACATGGCGACGGCGACGCCCGCGATATTGCCGAGGCCGACCGTGCCGGAAACCGCCGTCGCCAATGCCTGGAAGTGTGTGACCTCGCCGGCGGCGTCGGGCGAAGTGTAGCGGCCGCGCACCAGATCGATCGCGTGGGGCACCATGCGGAATTGCACGAAGCCGAAATAGACCGTGAAGATTGCCGCCGCGGTGATCAGCCAGAGCACGATCCACGGAAGCTCCGTGCCGGGAATCGGCGCGAAGATGAAGCTGACGAAGGGCGCCGTCACCGGCCCGACGATGCCGTCGACCCAGGCATCGACCGAGGCGGTGCCGCTCCCCTCCTCCGCGGCTTCCTGCGAAAGGGCCGGTCCGGCAAACGTCAGCGCGAGGATCAAGAGCGGAAAGCAGCGGCCGAATACGCGCATGGACGGATTTCCTTAATGATCGAAGAGACGACGTTCCCACGAAAGACGGCGGGCCAACGAAAGACGGCGGGCTAGGGCAAAGTCGATGAAGCGCGCGTGGCGACCGGCCACCGGGCCTAAGATCGTCATGGGACGATCACCGTCGGGATCTTCGCCGCCTGGGCAAGGCCGAGGGTGACGCTGCCGAAGATCTTGTTCTCGATCCCCGACTTCGAAGAGCGACCGACGAAGATCTGGCAGGCGCCCTTGTCCGTCGCGAGGTCGAGGATGACGGCGGTGGGGGAACCGAAACGGATCTCGCTCTCGATCTCGATCCCTGCGGCCTTCAACTCGGCGACGATCGGATCGACCAGCGCGGTCTTCGCACGCTCGAGTTCCTGGCGGCGGCGCATCTTGCGCTCCTCCAACTCCTCCGGAGTGAGAAACGAATAGGGCGACCATTGCAGAACATGGACGAGACAGAGCGTGGCGCCGCTCGCCTTCGCCCGCGTGGCGGCATAGTCCACGGGGTTCCTGTCGATGCCATCATAGGCGACGACGAAGATCTCAGCTGCCATCCTGCCACTCCTCGTGGCGAGCCGACGCCCGCTTTTGCTTCCATCAATTTTCGTTACGGTAACATCAATCTTTCGAATGGCAATCATTTAGGCATGCCGGGAAACGGGCACCCCCGTTTGCGCGTGGATCGATGGCAGATTTCGGTGGTGGAAATGCCGGCCGAACGGTCCCCTGCACCCGGAGGGGTTCCCGCGGCGGAAATCATGGTGACCGAGCCGGCACGGCCCGATTGCCGCTCCTCCACGCGATGGCATGCCCGCATCAGTCGGGGTCGGTGAGGAACACCCTGTGGTCGAGCAGATAATGGGCGAAGAACGGCAGGCTCGCCGAGCCGATCTCGCGGGCGTCGGCACCGATGGTCCCGGCACGCACCGCGACAGGGGAAAGGCCTTGCCGATTGATCCGTTGCAAGGCCGCCTCGGTGCGCTCGACCAGTTGCTGGCGCACATTGCCGGGGAACCGGCCGTCGATCACGGCGGCCTCGAAGTCGTAGACCGAGGTGGCCGAGGCGATCGCATGGGCGAGCCCGTAGGCTGCCCTGTCGAGCCACCGGTCGAGCAGCGGACCGAAACTGTCCCAGGACACCTTGCCGCGCCAGAGCGCCAGAGCGTCGCCGCCTTCGGCCTCGTAGGCCTTTTCGAGCAGATGCAGGGAGGCGAAGTTGATGAGTTGAGCGACGCCCCCCTCCTCCTCGCGCGGCACCGGCATCGAGCCGATGGCGCCGGCGTTGTCCAGCCGGCCCGAGACGAGATCCCCGTTCATCACGATCCCGCCGCCGACGAAAGCCCCGACGAAGAAATAGACGAAGTCGGCCGAGCGGCCCGAGCCGAAGACGTTCTCCGCCGCGCAAGCCGCCGTCGCGTCGTTGGCGACGTCGACGGTGAGGTCCGTCACCACCGCGAGGGCCGACTGCACGTCGAGGTCGCGCCACTCCTCCATCACCGCCGCCGGCGCCCCGATCTCGTCGGCCCACGACCAGAGTTCGTAAGGCAGGGCGACGCCCAGCCCGGTAATCCGCCGCTCGAGCTTGGCCGGCAGCAGAGCCCGCAGCTTCGGCTCGGCGACGGCGACGAATTCGAGCACCTCGCGAACCCGCGGAAACGGATAGGGAATCCGCTCGTGCCCGCGGATCCGCCCGGTGAAGTCCATCAGGACGAGGTCGACGGAACGCCGACCGATCTTCAGGCCGAGCGAGAATGCCCCGTCCGGATTGAGCCGCATCGGGATCGACGGCTGCCCCACCCGCCCGCGCTGGGGCTGATCGCGCAGGACGAGCTCCTCGGCCTCGAGCGCCCGCATGATGACCGAGGCGGTCTGGGGAGAAAGGCCGGTGCGCCGGGCGATCTCGGCCTTAGCGAGACGGCCGTTGCGGCGAATCAGCGAAAGGACGGCACGCTTGTTGTGCGCCCGCAGCCCCGACTGGTTGGAGCCGCGCATGCGGCTTTCGGCCGCATCGCGCCGCTTTTTGAGAAACTGCGAACTCGATGGCTCCATCGTCAAGACTCCCGAGGTCCAGGGCTCCTGCTATCGCAGAAACGAGCGAATCGACCCGCCCGCAATCCCTGGGCGCGACGCTATCATTGCTTCGTATGAGCCACTACCCGCTCGAATCGTTATCGAACTCAATAAATAAATCCATCTGAATTATGTTTGTTGACATCGGCAACTTCATGGTGTTCCCTTTCACCGTCCGGTCGGTGGGAGCTCGACCGGCGGCGCCGGGGAGGATCCGGCGCAACCAACGGTTTCGGGAGGAAATCACACGTGAACATCCGCACTCTCATCGCCGGTTCGATCCTGGCTTCGGGCGCCGCATTCGCCGTTCCGGCCTCGGCTGCCGACATCGGCGCCTGCCTGATCACCAAGACGGACATCAACCCGTTTTTCGTCAAGATGAAGGAAGGCGCCACCGCCGAAGCCGAGAAGCTCGGCATCCGGCTGTCGTCCTATGCCGGCAAGGTCGACGGCGACCACGAAAGCCAGGTCAACGCCGTCGAGACCTGCATCGCCAACGGGGCGAAGGGCATCCTGATCACCGCTTCGGATACCTCGGCCATCACCGACGTCGTCAAGCGTGCCCGCGATCGCGGCATCCTGGTCATCGCACTCGACACCCCGCTCGACCCGGTCGATGCCGCCGATGCGACCTTCGCGACCGACAATTTCGAGGCCGGCCGGCTGATCGGCGCCTGGGCGAAGGCGAGCGTCGAGGATCCGGAAAACGCCAAGATCGCCATGCTCGATCTGAACGAGAGCCAGCCGACCGTCGGCGTCCTGCGCGATCAGGGCTTTCTCGAGGGCTTCGGCATCGACACCGCAGACAAGAGCCGCTGGGGCGACGAGACCGACCCGCGCGTCGTCGGTCACGAGGTGACCCAGGGCAACGAGGAAGGCGGTCTTCGGGCAATGGAGAACCTTCTCCTGCAGGATCCCGAGATCAACGTCGTCTACACGATCAACGAGCCGGCGGCGGCCGGTGCCTACGAGGCGCTGCAGTCGGCAGGCCGGGCCGGCGACGTCCTGATCGTCTCGGTCGACGGCGGCTGCCCGGGCGTCAAGAACGTCCAGGACGGGGTCATCGGCGCGACGTCGCAGCAATATCCGCTCGACATGGCCCGGCTCGGCATCCAGGCGATCGCCAAATTCGCCGAGACCGGGGAGAAGCCGAAGGCTTCGGAAGGCCTCGACTTCACCAATACCGGCGTCAATCTCGTCACCGACAAGCCCGTCGACGGCGTGCCGTCGATTTCCGTCGCGGAGGGTCTCGATCGCTGCTGGGGGTGATCCCGTTGCGAGACTGAACCCCAGTCGAGACGGCAGGCGCGCCTCATCGGGGGCGCGCCGCTTCTCCAGCGAAAGAGGCGAGGATGGTCAGCCAATCGACAGATCACGAGCGCTCAGCTCGTGACGCAGACACGAGCAGCCCCGTATTCGATCGGCCGAAGCGCTCGCTGATCGGACAGATCCAGCATCTGCTCCACAACAATCCGACGCTCGTCCCGGTTCTCATCCTGCTCGCTTCCGTCGTGGTCTTCGCCATCGCCACGGACGGGCGGCTGATCACCGGCCTCGCCATCAAGATCACGCTCGAGCAGGTCTCCATCGTCGGCATCCTCGCCTGCGCGCAGACGCTGGTAATCCTGACGGCCGGCATCGACCTGTCGATCGGCGCCGTGATGGTTCTTTCCTATGTCGCCATGGGCCATCTCGCGGTGACCTATGGCCTGCCCGCGCCCGTCGCCCTTCTCGGCGGCTTCGGCGTCGGGATGGGTCTCGGCGCCGTCTCCGGCCTGCTCGTGACGCGCGTGAAGCTGCCGCCCTTCATCGTCACGCTCGGCATGTGGCAGATCGTCCTCGCCACCGTCTATCTCTATACCGGCTCCCAATCGATCCGCAGCCAGGCCATCGACACCACCGCGCCGCTTCTCAAGCTGTTCGGGGAGCGCGTCTCGATCGGCGGCTGGGACCTGACCATCCTCGGGGCGCCGGTGATCTACGCCGTCGTCCTCATGGTCGCGATCTTCGCCGTCTTTTCCTACATCATGCGGCTGACGGCCTGGGGGCGGCACGTCTATGCCGTGGGCGACGACAAGGAAGCGGCGGACCTCGCCGGCGTGCGCTCCGACAAGGTGATCTTTTCGGTCTACGTCGTCGCCGGCTTCATCGCGGCCTTCGCCGCCTGGGCCGCGATCGGCCGCGTCGGCTCGATCTCGCCGTCCTCCTTCGCCGAGGCCAACCTCGATTCGATCGCCGCCGTGGTGATCGGCGGCACGTCGCTCTTCGGCGGCCGCGGCACGATCCTCGGCTCGCTCTTCGGCGCCCTCACCGTCGGCACCTTCGCGACCGGGCTGAAGCTCGCCGGCGCCGATCCGCAATGGGTTCTCTTCGCTTCCGGCTGTCTGATCATTCTGGCGGTCGCACTCGACCAATGGATCCGGAGGATATCGGCATGAGCGCCCGGCAGCCCACCCTTTCAGGCCGCAACATCGTCAAGAACTACGGCCGCGTCACCGCAATCGATCATGCCGACTTCGATCTCTATCCCGGCGAGATCCTCGCGGTCATCGGCGACAACGGCGCCGGCAAGTCGTCCCTGATCAAGACCCTTTCAGGCGCCGTCGTACCCGACGCCGGGGAAATCCGCTTGAACGGCGAGGTCGTCCACTTCACCTCGCCGATGGAGGCGCGGGAGGCCGGCATCGAGACGGTGTATCAGAACCTCGCCCTCTCGCCGGCCCTGTCGATCGCCGACAACATGTTCCTCGGCCGCGAGATCCGCAAAAGCGGCTTTGCCGGGAAATATCTCCGGATGCTCGACCGCAAGGCGATGGAGCGCATCGCGCGAGACAAGCTCTCCGAACTCGGGCTGATGACCATCCAGAACATCGCCCAGGCGGTGGAGACGCTGTCCGGCGGGCAGCGCCAGGGTGTCGCCGTGGCGCGGGCCGCGGCCTTCGGCTCCAAGGTGATCATTCTCGACGAGCCGACGGCGGCGCTGGGCGTGAAGGAGTCGCGGAAAGTTCTGGAATTGATCCAGGACGTCCGCTCCCGCGGCATGCCGATCGTCCTGATCTCGCACAACATGCCGCATGTGTTCGAGGTCGCCGACCGTATCCACGTCCACCGCCTCGGCAAGCGGCTCTGCGTCATAGACCCGAAGATGGCCACGATGAACGACGCCGTTGCTCTGATGACCGGCGCGAAGAAGCCCGAAACGTCGATGATGGCGGCCTGAGCGACGAAGGAAGTTGTGTCGTCACCGGTGGCGTGGGAGGAAAAGCCGACCCGTGCCCACCCTCTCTTTCAGGGTAGCCTGGCGCTTCCCGCGAGCTGGGCGCCGAGCTGAGCGGAGGCCTGTTGCCCGTTCCGGCCCCGAGAGACGAAACCCGGCTCGCGGAAGCCACAGATCGTGTCAAGAGCCGATGAAAATGGCGCTTCCGTCCGCATCACATTTTGCGTCTTGTCCCCCGCATCGCGCCGAAGTTGCGATGTGTGGGCGGGCGCGTTGGCGCCTTGGCTCGCAGGTTTCCTGTCCCGGGCCGCAGGCCGGTCGCACAAGATCGCTCGGCGGCGACCTCGATCGGGTCGTCGCCAAGCCAATTCCGTCGTCAGTGCAGGCTGACGGTCAGCAGTTCGTTCTGCGAAGCGCTGGCCAGAATGCTGGAGCGATCGTCGGAGACGGCCAGCGGGGTCCCGTCGGCGCCGAACAGTGCCCAGAGCTTCAGCCCGGGCTGGATCGACTTGGCGGCGGGAAACCGGGCGCGCATCTCGTCCGAGGACATCTGGCGCATATAGGCGATCTGCCCCTCGCCGAAGTTGGCGAGGTCGAAGGGGGCAGCGGTGCCGGGAACATGATCAGTCATGGTCGTCTCCTTTCAAGGCAAACGCGAGAACCGGTCATTCGTTGACCGCGATCTCGATTCTCCTGACGATGCGTTCGGGTTCAGGCTTCGCCAGATCGATCAGTAGCAGCCCGTTCTTCAGCTGGGCCCCGATCACCCGCATGCCATCGGCAAGCAGAAAGCACTTTTGGAACTGCCGCGCAGCGATGCCGCGGTGCAGGTATTCCCGTTCGCCGTCATCATCGCTCTGGCGGCCGCGAATGAGGAGTTGATTCTCCTCGACGGTCACTTCGAGATCCTCCGGCAGGAAGCCGGCGACGGCAAGCGTGATGCGGATGAGGTCCCCGACGTCGCAATCCTCGCCCCGATCGAGCGAAGGATCCTTGCGGACCCGCTCAATGTTGTACGGCGGGTAGCCGTCACCACCCTTGGCAATTCGTTCGAGCGTCTTCTCGACGCTGTCGAAACCGAGCAGCAACGGGCTGGAGAAAGGCGTCATACGAGACATCGTTCAAAGCCCTCGTTCAAGCGACTTCACAGGCGACGGCCCATCAGCGGCACCGTCCGCACGACCAATCATATGGCGACGGCCGGGTGCTGCTTCAATGCTCGCCACGAGCGAAGCTGCCCGAGGTCATCCTGCGCCGAAAATCTTCCCAAGAGTTGAAGACGTGCTTCTCGTACTCGCTCGATCGGCCGCGCCAACGCAGCCAGCCGGAACGACGGATTACCGGAGAGCACGGCCGGCGTCATTCGCAGAGAACGAGCTCGGCATCCAGCGCCGGCGTCACGACGCCTGGGCAGCACCCTGCTTGAACTTCAGGGCGACGCCGTTGAGGCAGTGGCGCTTGCCGGTCGGCTTCGGGCCGTCGTTAAAGATATGCCCGAGATGGCCGCCGCAGGTGGCGCAATGGACCTCGGTGCGCGGATAGATCAGCTTGTAGTCGGTCGTCGTGCCGACGGCTTCGTCGGAAATCGGCGCCCAGAAGCTCGGCCAGCCGGTGCCCGAATCGAATTTCGTCTCGGACGAATAGACCGCCGTGTCGCAGCCGGCGCAGCTGTAGATGCCGGACTTCTTGTTGTCGTTCAGCGGGCTCGAGAACGGCCGCTCCGTCGCCTCCTGGCGAAGCACGGCGTACTGGTCCGGCGAAAGCAGCTTCTTCCACTCCGCCTCGGTGCGGGACACCGGAAACTTGCCCTCGGCCGCGCCCGCCCCCTGGCGGCCCAGCGCCACGGCACCGACTGCCGCGACACCGGCAGCAAGGCCGGCCTTGAGAAAATTGCGTCTGATCATCGCCAACAGCTCCATCGTAGCCCGCCATCTCTTCCGAACGAGGATTGAGATGGTGCGTCTTCGGCCTGGCGCCAACGTTCGCGGCGCCGCGGCCCTTCACGAATGTGTTCGGGGACGGAGCGGGGCTTGTTACACCCTGCCCCGCCCCCGTCGCCCGAAAGCCTCCCGGTCGGAAATGTGGCCAACCGACCGGGATGATTTCTGGCGGCGATTACATCTTCGGCATCAGCACGGTGTCGATGACGTGGACGACGCCGTTCGACTGCATGACGTCGGCCTGCGTGACCGTTGCAGTGTTGCCCGAGGCGTCCATCACGACGATGTTCTCACCATCCATCGACAGGGTGATTTCCTCGCCCTCGACCGTCTTGGCCGGATGCTTGCCGCCGTCGTCCTTGATCATCTGCATGGCGGCTTCGGACGTCGCCTTGGCCGGCACCACGTGATAGGTCAGGATCTTCGTCAGCTTGTCCTTGTTCTCCGGCTTCAAGAGCTCGTCGACGGTGCCCGCCGGCAGCTTCTCGAAGGCGGCGTTGGTCGGCGCGAAGACGGTGAAAGGACCATCGCCGCTCAGCGTCTCGGCCAGGCCGGCTGCCTTCACGGCCGCGACGAGCGTGGTCAGGTTGTCGGCCTGCGAGGCGTTTTCGACGATGGTCTTCTGCGGATCCATCGGAGCACCGCCGACCATCGGCATGTCACCGGACTGCGTCGTATCCTGGGCAAGCGCGGCCGGCGCGACGGCGAGCGAGCCGGCGGCGACGAGCGTCGTGATGGCGGCGGCGCGGATCATGGACTTCAACATTGGTGGATTCTCCCGTTTGAAACGTTCGTATCGTGCCCTCTCGGCGGAGGATGCCAAAGCTACGAGACGGGATCCTGCTCGGCTTCCGAGCACTTCTTTCACGCATTCTTTATCGGCCATCGATGCATACTTGGCCGCAGCGAGAGATCACTGCAGCTCCGAAACACGCCCGACGCCATTATATTTTCATGTCGATGGAACCCCCTCGGAAAATTGCGATAATTCTCGCGATATGCGGAAGGAACCGCATGTCGTCGCTGCCGACATCGAGAATCCTCGGTCGATATACTTACCGGCTGCGTCAAGTGGCCGCTGCCCGAGCGATGCATCCACGCCGCGCCCCAGACGTATCGCGCCCGCAACTGTTAGACATGCGCCCCAGCGTCCGTTGCAGACGTCCTCGAAACGTCGCCAGCCCATTCAGTCGCCGACGGAGCGCCGCATCGCCTTGATCTTCGAGCGGCCCTTCTTTTCCTTGATGCGCCGCTCGACCGCCCCCTTCGAGGGCCGGGTCTTCTTGCGCGGCGGCGGGGGTGGGCGCAGAGCCTCGCGCACCAGTTCGGCCAGCCTTTCGCGCGCGTCCTCGCGGTTGCGATCCTGGCTGCGGAAGCGCGACGCTTCGATCAGGACGTCGCCATCCTTGGTCGCGCGCTGTCCCGCCAGCCGGTAGAGCCGGCGCTTCGCTTCAGGCGATATCACCTCGCACTGGCCGGCCAGGAAGCGCAATTGAACGGCGGACGAGACCTTGTTGACGTTCTGGCCGCCAGGGCCCGAAGCGCGGATAAACTGCTCCTCGAGGTCGGCCTCCGGCAGGACGACCGCATTGCTGATCCTGAGATCCCGTGTTTCGGCCATCGCCTTTTCCGTCTTCGAACCGCCGGCGCCCGCGACCCCGATGGGCGGGCCGGCTACCGTCGGACAGTCTGAAGCACGACGCGGGCACCGCGTGAAGGGCGATCGTCCGAACCCGGCCCTTGCCGCCTGTGATTTGCCGTTACGACATCGCCGCGAGCCGGACGATCAGGTCCCGCCGGAAATACATTCGGCACCGGCCGGCAGCTGCAGATGCAGCGCCAGCCGATGCCGTGTTCCCTCCCAGGAAGGTGTCTGGTTCGAACCGGGCGGACGCGCCGAGGCGCCCTCGCCCGTTCGTTCTACTCGGCTGCCAGCGGCAGGGCCGGCGCGGCCTGTGCCACCTGCTCGTCGACATGGGCGGCGAACCGTTCGAAGTTCTTCCGGAACATCGAGACCAGCTTGGCCGCCTGGCGGTCGTAGGCCGCCGCATCGCTCCAGGTCGAGCGCGGGTCGAGAATGCCCGGATCGACACCCTCGACCGCCACCGGCACCTGGAAGCCGAAATTCGCGTCGTTTCGGAACTCGGCCCCGTTCAGGCTGCCGTCGAGCGCGGCCGCGAGCAGCGCCCGCGTCACCTTGATCGGCATGCGCCTACCGGTCCCGTAGGCCCCGCCCGTCCAGCCGGTGTTGACCAGCCAGCAATGGGTGCCGTGGCGGGCGATGAGATCGCGCAGGAGATTGCCGTATTCGCTCGGATGGCGTGGCATGAAGGGCGCGCCGAAGCATGTCGAGAACGTCGCCTCCGGTTCGGTGACGCCCTTTTCGGTTCCGGCGACCTTGGCGGTGTAGCCGGACAGGAAGTGATACATCGCCTCGGCCGGGGTCAGCCTGGCGATCGGCGGCAGGACGCCGAAGGCGTCGGCCGTCAGCATGATGACGTTCTTCGGATGGCCGCCCCGGCCGGTCTCCGACGCATTGGCGATGAAGTGCAGCGGGTAGGCCGCGCGGGTATTCTCGGTCAGCGAGCCGTCGTCGAAGTCGGGGACGCGGTTCTCGTCGAGAACGACGTTTTCCAGGACGGTGCCGAACCGGCGGGTGGTGGCGAAGATCTCCGGTTCCGCCTCGGCCGAGAGGCGAATGGTCTTGGCGTAGCAGCCACCCTCGAAGTTGAAGATGCCGTTTTCGCCCCAGCCATGCTCGTCGTCGCCGATGAGGGTGCGGTGCGGATCGGCCGAAAGCGTCGTCTTGCCCGTCCCCGACAGGCCGAAGAACACCGCGCCGTCGCCGTCGGGGCCGACATTCGCCGAACAGTGCATCGGCATGACGCCGTTCGCCGGCAGCCGCCAGTTCAGCGCGGTGAACACCGACTTCTTCATTTCGCCGGCATAGGAGGTGCCGCCGATCAGGACGATGTTGCGGCTGAGGTCGCAGGCGATGACCGTCTCGGAGCGGCAGCCGTGCCGCTCCGGATCGGCGGTGAAGGACGGCAGGTCGATGATCGTCATCTCCGGCACGAAGCTCTTCAGCGCCTCGGCGGAGGGACGGATCAGGAGATTGCGGATGAACAGCGAGTGCCAGGCATATTCGGTGACGACGCGGACATTGATGGCGTTTTCGGGATCGGCGCCGCCGACGAGATCCTGAACGAAGAGGTCCCGGCCCTTCGCCGCGGCCTTGAAGTCTTCGTAGAGCCGCTCGAAGGCTTCCGGCTCCATCGCGGCGTTGTTGTCCCACCACACCGCCGGCTCAGTATTCTCGTCGCGGACGACGAACTTGTCCTTGGCGGAGCGGCCGGTATGCTTGCCGGTGGTGGCGACGAGGGCGCCATGGGCGGTCAGCCGCGCCTCGCCCCGCTTGACGGCGATCTCGACGAGTTCGGCTTCCGGCAGGTTCCAACGGATGGAGGAAAGCCCCTCCAGCCCCGTCGTTTCGATCCCGACTTGCGGATTTCGCGTCCCGATCTGATCCACCACTCGCCTCCTGAAAACTCGCTCGACCCACCCTGGATTTGACGACAGATAGACGACGGCCCAGTCACCCGCAAGCACTATCGCAATTAAAACTTAACGATATCAGTAATTTAATCGATTAAGTCGGGTTTGACCGCGTTCTAATCGTTTCGATGCTTGAATCTGTGCCGATACTTCATTTCGAGTGACGATCCGGCGGCCTTCGCGGCCGGACGTTCCAGCATGTCACGCAGGGCAGCCGACGCAGCCTGCCGCCCCTGCCGGGACGGGCTGTATTCCCGCTATCTTCTGTTATAGTGACGCGTCGACCGGCCTCTGCTGCGTCGCGCGCCGCGCGCGTCGATGACAGGGCGGATCGATATGCCGAGACGGCGCGGCCGGAGCTTGAAGACGAGCCGGCCCGAGCCTCCTCGGCAGACGCATCGAGGCCATGACATCGGGGCTATGTTGCCGATTTCGCTGTCTGCCACATTTTTATGCGGATTGATGTCAAGTAAGGGGCTCATCTCATGCGTTGGCATGGCTCGACACAGGCGGGAGCAGGCACACCTGCGGCGCCAGACCGTCGGGCCGCCGCCACGCCTGATCCGGCGGCGCTCGCCGCGCGACACCTGTTGCGGTCCGCAGCCGGATCTGAAGACTGGAGAAGTTTGAAATGCCGACAATCGCCCTCGTGGACGACGACCGAAACATTCTGACGTCCGTCTCGATTGCTTTGGAGAACGAGGGTTACCGGGTCGAGACCTATACCGACGGTGCTTCGGCGCTGGAAGGTCTGCAGTCGAGCCCGCCGCATCTCGCCATCTTCGATATCAAGATGCCCCGCATGGACGGAATGGAGCTTTTGCGCCGGCTGCGGCAGAAGTCCGACCTGCCGGTAATCTTCCTCACGTCCAAGGACGAGGAGATCGACGAGCTGTTCGGGCTGAAGATGGGCGCGGACGACTATATCCGCAAACCCTTCTCCCAAAGGCTCCTGGTCGAACGCGTGCGGGCGATCCTGAGGCGCGGCGCCCCACGCGACGTCACCGCCAAGCCGGGCACGACGGCGACGCCGGAATCCTCCCTGGAACGCGGCCAGCTGGTGATGGACCAGGAGCGCCACACCTGCACCTGGAAGGCCAAGCCCGTGACCCTGACGGTCACGGAGTTTCTCATCCTGCACTCGCTGGCGATGCGTCCGGGCGTGGTGAAGAGCCGCGACGCCCTGATGGACGCCGCCTATGACGAGCAGGTCTATGTCGACGACCGCACCATCGACAGCCACATCAAGCGGCTGCGCAAGAAGTTCAAGGCGATCGACGACGACTTCGACATGATCGAAACGCTCTATGGGGTGGGCTACCGCTTCCGCGAGGCGTAGCCGTTCGCATCCACGACAGGTCCCGGCTGCGCCGTGCCGCAGACAGCCGGGGCTCGGTGGCGAACGAAGCCGGCAGCCGCGGGAACCACCAGCGGCGGCGGCACGAAAGCTCCGGCTGAACGCGCCGAACGGGTGCCCTCCGGCGACACCGGATGCGCTCCGAGATCCCCTGGCGCGAGACATGAAGGTCCATGGTTTCGGTATTGGAAGGCGAAGAGAAGCAGGATCACGAAGCGGGTGACCGGCGCCTGCGCCGCGACGCGGCGTTGCGCAAGCGGCTGCGCCGGCTGCCGTTCATTCGCCGTGTGCTCTATCGCGTGCGGTGGCTGCTCGGCCATTCGATCTTCTCGTCGCTGACCCGGCGGATCGTCTTTCTCAACCTCGTGGCGCTGATCGTCCTCGTCACCGGCATCCTCTATCTGAACCAGTTCCGCGCCGGCCTGATCGACGCCCGGGTCGAAAGTCTCCTGACACAGGGCGAGATCATCGCCGCCGCAATCGCCTCCTCGGCGACGGTCGAGACCAATTCGATCACCCTCGATCCGGAAAAGCTGCTCGAGCTTCAGGCCGGAGACACGCTGGCACCCTCGGCGGAGGCGACCGACAGCCTGGACTTTCCGATCAATCCGGAACGGGTCGCGCCGCTCCTCCGGCGGCTGATTTCGCCAACCCGCACCCGGGCGCGCCTCTACGACCGGGACGCCAATCTGATCCTCGATTCCCGCCATCTCTATTCCCGCGGCCAGATCCTGCGTTACGACCTGCCACCGGTCTCTCAGGACGAGCCCGATCCCGCCGGCCGCTTCCTCGACTACCTTCGCAGCATCTTCACCGGCAGCGACCTGCCGATCTATCACGAGGCGCCCGGCGGCTCGGGCACCTCCTATCCCGAGGTGATGAACGCCCTGACCGGCGGCCCGGCCACCGTCGTGCGGGCGACGGAGAACGGCGAGCTGATCGTCTCCGTCGCAGTTCCCATCCAGCGTTTTCGCGCCGTTCTCGGCGTGCTGCTGCTTTCCACCCAGGGCGGCGACATCGACAAGATCGTCCAGGCCGAGCGCATGGCGATCGTGCGTGTCTTCGGCGTCGCGGCCCTCGTCGTCATCGTCTTGTCGACGCTGCTCGCCTCGACCATCGCCACGCCGCTCCGCCGGCTGTCCGCCGCCGCCATCAGGGTGCGCCGGGGCGTGAAGGACCGGGCGGCGATTCCCGATTTCGGCGACCGCACCGACGAGATCGGCAATCTCGCCCGGGCTCTCGGCCAGATGACCCGCTCCCTCTACGCCCGGATCGACGCGATCGAATCCTTCGCCGCCGACGTCAGCCACGAACTGAAGAACCCCCTCACCTCGCTGCGCAGTGCCGTCGAGACGCTGCCGCTCGCCAAGAACGAGACCTCGAAAACCCGGCTGATGGAGATCATCCAGCACGACGTCCGACGCCTCGATCGCCTGATCACCGACATTTCGGACGCCTCGCGCCTCGACGCGGAACTGGCGCGGAATGTTGCCGACAAGGTCGATCTCGCCGCACTGCTGCGCTCCGTCGTCGACGGCGCGCGGGGCCACACGACCATGGGGCGCAAGCTGACGATCAACTTCGAGGCCCAAAAGCTTCCTCCCGCCCAGAGGCAGGGTTACGTGGTGTCGGGGCACGACCTGCGGCTGAGCCAGGTGTTCACCAATCTGATCGAGAATGCCCGCTCCTTCGTGCCGGCAGACGGCGGCCGCATCGACGTTTCGATCCGCCGCCGCGGCCCGCGGGTCGTCGTCGCCATCGAAGACAACGGCCCCGGCATCCAGGCCGAGGACATCGACCGCATTTTCGAGCGCTTCTACACCGATCGCCCCGCCGGCGAGGCCTTCGGCCAGAACTCCGGTCTCGGCCTGTCGATCTCGCGTCAGATCGTCGAAGCTCATGAGGGAACGCTGCGGGCGGAGAACATCGTCGATCCGGCGGCGCCCGGCAGGATTCGCGGCGCCCGTTTCGTCGTCTCGCTGCCGGCCGGATGACCGCGGCGGCCAACCTGCACGCCTGCGCCGTCGCCCTTCGGGGCCGCGGCATCCTGATCCGCGGTCCGGCAGGCAGCGGCAAGTCGGCTCTCGCCCTGGCGCTGTTGCGGCGCGGACCCGCCGCCGGCGTCGAAGCCGAACTCGTCGCCGACGACCGGGTGATCGCCGAGGCGTCGGACGGGACGATCAAACTGTCGGCGCCCGGCAAACTCGCAGGTCTTCTCGAGATCGCCGGTATCGGCATCGTCCGCGAGCCCTTCCGGCAAAGTGCTCCGCTCTGGCTGGTCGTCGATCTCGTCCCGCCCGAGGCGATGATCCGTCATCCGCCGACGCGCACGGCCGAAATCCTCGGCCACGTCGTGCCGTTGCTCAGCCTGCCGCGGCGAGAAGCCGCACTTTCCACCGACATTCTGACCACGCTTGCGATTTCGGGGCGACTGCCTGATTGAACCTTGCAACAGGCGCCATCCCCGATGCTCGCAAAAGCATCAGACGAGCCTAACCGGCGATCATTTCGCTTGCGCATTCGGACAAGGCTGCCAAGATGCCGATCGATCGGCGCAGTGCGTGGCACTTCGTTTCGAGTGCGGAGCTGTCTGCGCGGGAAAGTTCCGCGCGGCGAAGCTGCCGGACCGGCTTTCGAGATCACCATCGGGTAACGGAGAAATCGTGCATGGCAAGTTCCAGTCGAAAACGGATTTGCGAGGCAGCGCCTCGATGATCGGACTGGTCCTCGTCACCCACGGCCGGCTGGCCGATGAGTTCCTCAACGCGGTCGAGCACGTCGTCGGGCCGCAGGATGCGTTCGAGACGATATCGATCGGTCCCGAGGACGATATGGAGCAGCGGCGGATCGACATCGTCGAGGCGGTGGCGCGGGCCGACCGTGGCTCGGGCGTCATCATCCTCACCGACATGTTCGGGGGTACGCCGTCCAATCTCGCGATCTCGGTGATGGAAGGCAGCCGGATCGACGTCCTCGCCGGCGTCAATCTGCCGATGCTGATCAAGCTCGCCAGCGTGCGCGAGGAAAAGCCGATGGCCGAAGCGCTTCTCGCCGCCCAGGAGGCCGGCCGGAAGTACATCAACGTCGCCAGCCGAGTGCTCAGCGGGAACTAGACGAACCGTGCGAAACACCGAGCACAAGAGCGGCAGCGAAGGCCGATCCGAGACGCCACCCTGTGGTTCAGCGTCGTCGTCCGGGCGCGAGCCGACCGGACAGGCCTCGAACGAGGGCGAAGCAGCGTTGCAGGGCGGAGAGGCGAGCCGCACCTTCGCGATCGTCAACAAGCGGGGCCTGCATGCGCGGGCCTCCGCTCGCTTCGTCGAGACGGTCGAGAATTTCGACGCCGAAGTGACGATCACTCGCGACGGCATGAGCGTCGGCGGCCTGTCGATCATGGGCCTGTTGATGCTCGCCGCCAGCCAGGGAACGACGATCGACGTCAGCGCGAGCGGCCCCGAGGCGCATGCCGTGCTCGACGCACTGCAGGAACTGGTGGCCAACCGCTTCGGCGAGGACGGCTGATTCTCCGGCGCACGAAATCGGCTCTCGGCTCCCTCCCGCAAATCTCCTCGCCCCTCGGCCTTGGCCTCATGCGCTGTCTGATCGATCGGATCGGAAGGTGAATCCAAGCCCGCGCGGCGAATGAGCGGATTGGAAGTCCGACGTCCCGACGGGACATTCGGACTTCGTACCAGCGACCGCGATCGTGTTCGACGGCGGGCGCCCCCCTGTACCCCTCATCGCCTCGGCCGTCGGCACCAGGGGCGGAGCGTCATCGCCCGTCCCCTCGAAGCCTACGCCCGACGACACGCGTTCGGGGGACTCGCCACAACGCGGACGCAAGAAAGCCGGCGGGCCCTCAGGCTCCACCGGCTCCTCACTTTCAAGACCGCTCGCTCGCCGGAGACCCTGCCGAACGACCCGCCCGTCGATCCGGATGGGTCGTACGGTCTCAGTCCTCGTCGTCTTCGCGGCCGCCGCCGATGATGTCCGAGACGTCGTCGTCGTCTTCCTCGTCCTCGAGGAAGGTGTCGTCGTCATCGGCATCGTCGGAATCGTCATCGACGTCCGGCAGTCCGTCCGCATCGGAATCGCTCTCTTCCTCCGCGACGTCCTGCAGCGAGACCGTGTCCGGCGTCGCCTCGACCTCGACCGTCTCGGGCTCCTCGACCTCTTCCGGCTCGGGCGCCTTGTCCCCCTCGAAGTAGGAGCGGGGGTACGACTTCCCCGTGAAGGGCGACACGATCGGGTCCTTGTTGAGATCGTAGAATTTGCGTCCGGTTTCGGGGTCGATCCGCTTGGTACCGAGTTCGGGCTTCACCATTACTGCCTCGTCATTCTTGTCTGAATTTCCTTGATGCCGAACGCGGCGACGGGTGCCCTCGATCGCCGGCCAGCGCAACTTTCGCCAAGGCTCTCGTGCCGGTGATCGCGGGTTTCGAGCGGAAATGTCCCCCGCTCGCCGCGCCAGGCCTTGGTCCGGCAAAATCGGCTGGTCCATACGGCCTCGTCCAGCCCTTGTCAAAGGCCGATTGGAACGACAGAAAGGGCCCGATCATCGGGGCCGCGTCCGCGCTCCCCGACAAGGCTCGACGAGCGCCCCCGGGCCGCGCCGTCGCGAGGGAGTGAAGACCATGCAACCAATCGATCAGGCGTTTCGCCCCCTCGCCTCGCGGCGGGCCGGAGCGCTGACCGGCCGGGTCCGCGTCCCGGGCGACAAGTCGATCTCCCACCGGGCGTTCCTCTTCGGTGGGCTCGCCGCCGGCACGACCCGGATCAGCGGGCTGCTCGAAGGCGAGGACGTCCTGGCGACGGGCCGCGCGATGGCCGCGATGGGCGCGCGGATGAAGAAGGACGGCGACGTCTGGATCGTCGACGGCGTCGGCAACGGCGCCCTCCTCGAGCCCGACGGCGTCATCGACTTCGGCAATGCCGGAACCGGCGTGAGGCTCACCATGGGCCTCGTCGGCTCCTATGATTTCGCCGCCACCTTCGTCGGCGATGCCTCCCTGTCGCGGCGGCCGATGGGCCGCGTGCTCGATCCCTTGCGGCTGATGGGAGTGCAGGTGGTTGCCCGCTCCGGCGATCGGCTGCCTCTGTCGATCCACGGGCCGCGGGTCGCCGCGCCGATCTCCTACCGGGTGCCGATGGCCTCGGCGCAGGTGAAATCCGCGGTTCTCCTCGCCGGCCTCAACGCACCGGGCGTGACGACGGTGATCGAGCCGGTGGCGACGCGCGATCATACCGAGAAGATGCTTCTCGGCTTCGGTGCGAAGCTCGACGTCACCGTCGACGCGGAGGGTGCGCGGCACATCGCGCTGGAAGGTCAGGGCCCGCTCAGCGCCGCCGGCGATCTGACGGTGCCCGGCGATCCCTCCTCCGCCGCCTTCCCGCTGGTCGCGGCGCTGATCACGCCGGGCTCCGACGTCGTCATCGAGAACGTCCTGATGAACCCGACGCGCACCGGCCTCATCGAGACGCTGCTCGAAATGGGCGCTTCGATCGAAATCGCCGACCGCCGCAACGAAGGCGGCGAGGACGTCGCCGATTTGCACGTGCGCCACTCGCAGCTGAAAGGCGTCGCCGTACCGCCCGAGCGCGCGCCCTCGATGATCGACGAATATCCGGTGCTGGCCATCGCCGCCGCCTTCGCCGACGGGACGACGCTGATGCAGGGCCTCGACGAGCTTCGCGTCAAGGAAAGCGACCGCCTGTCGGCTGTCGCCAAGGGTTTGGAAGCAAATGGAATTTCCCATGTCGAAGGGAAAGACAGCCTGTCCGTCACCGGCAGACCGGACGGCAAGGGGCTTGGCGGCGGGCGGGTCGATACCCATCTCGACCACAGAATCGCCATGAGTTTCCTCGTTCTCGGCATGGCGAGCGAGGCGCCGGTCACCATCGACGACGTCCGCATGATCGCCACGAGTTTTCCGGAATTCGTCGCGATGATGGCGGGGTTGGGCGCTGCATTGGAGCCGGGATCGCGGAACTGAGGTCTTCGCGGTTTCGGGTCAGGCGTGGATCGGATGTCGTCCGCTCATTCTGTTTTCGCTCTGCTTGCCTTATGGTGCGGGCAGCATCCCCACCGTCGTCCTTCTCAACCGCAACGCGTTGGGCAATTTCCGGCTTGAACAGCCACAGGAAAAAACCGTAGAGCCCGTGTCATGAACCCGCCGCTGACCATCGCCATCGACGGGCCGGCCGCAGCCGGCAAGGGAACGCTGGCAAAGCGCGTCGCGGAGCGTTACCGCCTGCCCTATCTCGACACCGGCCTGATCTACCGGGCGGTCGGCCGCCAGATCGCCAATGCCGGCGCCGATCCGGACGATGCGGATGCGGCCGGCATGTTCGCCCGCCAGCTCGACGTCTCCCATCTCGACGATCCGACGCTGCGGGGTCACGAGGCCGGCGAACTCGCATCCCGCGTCGCCGTGCATGGACCGGTGCGCGAGGCCCTCGTCGCTTTCCAGCGCGGCTTCGCGGCCCGACCCGAAGGCGCCGTTCTCGACGGGCGGGACATCGGCACGGTCATCTGTCCTGAGGCCAGGGTGAAGATCTTCGTCACCGCCTCGGCGGAAGTCCGGGCCCGCCGCCGCACCGACGAACTGCTCGCCCACGGGCGCGACGACGTCGACTACGAGCGCATCCTCGCCGAGGTCCGGGCCCGCGACGAGCGCGACTCCGGCCGCGACGTCGCGCCGCTCAGGCCGGCGGAGGACGCCCACTTGCTGGATACCAGCCAGTTGGATATAGATGGCGCATTCCGTGCCGCCTGCGAAGTCGTCGATCGCGCATTGGCGGCGCTGGACCAGCATTGAGGGGCCGCATCCCTAAGGGAGGCGTGCCCTTTTCGGCTATGAAGGGCGGCGTGTTCCGCCCGACGCGGCCAAGCTGATAAAATTCGTCCGGTCCAGGCTTTTCGAGCGCCGGCCAGCATTGCGCCCACCGCCAATCGCGGTCGGGCCACCCTGGGGGTTTCAGACGATCGGTCGTCGAAACCGCGAGCCTGGAACGGACGACCCGTCAACGATGAACCCGCGCGGGGCGGACACCCCGAGGCGCATGCCCTTTTCACCACACTGACAGGCGGAAAGGGTCCCCAAGGAGAAAGAATGTCTAACCTCAACCCCTCGCGCGAAGACTTCGCTTCGCTGCTCGAAGCCTCATTTCACGAGCAGGACGTTGCCGAAGGCATGGTGGTCAAGGGCACCGTCGTCGCGATCGAAAAGGACATGGCCGTCATCGATGCCGGCCTGAAGGTCGAAGGCCGTGTGCCGCTGAAGGAATTCGGCGCCAAGGGCAAGGACGGCGAGCTGAAGATCGGCGACATCGTCGAGATCTATGTCGAGCGCATCGAGAACGCGCTGGGCGAAGCCGTGCTGTCGCGCGACAAGGCGCGCCGTGAAGAGAGCTGGGTCAAGCTCGAGAAGCAGTTCGAAGCCGGCGAGAAGGTCGAAGGTCAGATCTTCAACCAGGTCAAGGGTGGCTTCACCGTCGATCTCGACGGCGCCGTCGCCTTCCTGCCGCGTTCGCAGGTCGACATCCGGCCGATCCGCGACGTCACCCCGCTGATGAACACGCCGCAGCCCTTCCAGATCCTCAAGATGGACAAGCGCCGCGGCAACATCGTCGTTTCGCGCCGCACCGTCCTCGAAGAGAGCCGCGCCGAGCAGCGCTCCGAGATCGTCCAGAACCTCGAAGAGGGTCAGGTCGTCGAGGGTATCGTCAAGAACATCACCGACTACGGCGCCTTCGTCGACCTCGGCGGCATCGACGGTCTCCTGCACGTCACCGACATGGCCTGGCGCCGCGTCAACCATCCGACCGAGATCCTGCAGATCGGCCAGACGGTGAAGGTCCAGATCATCCGGATCAACCAGGAAACCCACCGTATCTCGCTCGGCATGAAGCAGCTCGAGGCGGATCCCTGGGACGGCATCGGCGTCAAGTATCCGATGGGCGTCAAGGTCACCGGCCGCGTCACCAACATCACCGACTACGGCGCCTTCGTCGAGCTGGAGCCTGGCATCGAGGGCCTCATCCACGTTTCGGAAATGTCCTGGACGAAGAAGAACGTTCATCCGGGCAAGATCCTCGCCACCTCCCAGGAGGTCGAGGTCGTGGTTCTCGAGGTCGACCCGAACAAGCGCCGCATCTCGCTCGGCCTCAAGCAGACCCTGCAGAACCCCTGGGAAGCCTTCCGCGACAAGTTCCCGATCGGCACCCAGGTCGAGGGCGAGGTCAAGAACAAGACCGAGTTCGGCCTGTTCATCGGCCTGGAAGGCGACGTGGACGGCATGGTCCACCTCTCCGACCTCGACTGGAACCGTCCGGGCGAGCAGGTCATCGAGGAGTTCAACAAGGGCGACATGGTCAAGGCCCAGGTCCTCGACGTCGATGTCGACAAGGAGCGTATCTCCCTCGGCATGAAGCAGGTTGCCGGCGATTCGTTCGTCGATGCGGCCGAGGCCGGCGAAATGCGCCGCGGCTCGGTGGTCACCTGCGAGGTCACGGAGATCAAGGACGGCGGCCTGGAAGTGAAGATCGTCGATACCGACTTCACCGCCTTCGTCCGCCGCTCCGACCTTGCCCGCGACCGCGACGAGCAGCGCCCCGAGCGCTTCCAGGTCGGTCAGAAGGTCGATGCCCGCGTCACCCAGTTCGACAAGAAGGCCCGCAAGGTCGGCGTGTCGATCAAGGCGCTGCAGATCGCCGAAGAGAAGGAAGCCGTGCAGCAGTACGGGTCGCAGGACTCCGGCGCTTCGCTCGGCGACATTCTCGGCGCGGCTCTGAAGAACCGCGGCGACGACGAGTAGGATATCGGTTCGCCGGCGGGCATCGCTCCGCCGGCAGCCAATCGAATGTGAAAAGCCCGCGGCGAGCGATCGCCGCGGGCTTTTTCGTCGTGACGGCAAAGGCGTGCCGGCTCCTACCCGTCGGCGACGGTGAGGCCGATCTTGCCGACGTACCCCTTCTCCATGAAGGCCGTCTGCGCCTCACGGATCTGGCGCAGCGGATAGCTCGTCGCCAGCAGCGGCCGGATCTCGCCCGCCTCGATGTAGTGGACGAGGTCGGTGAAGACGTTCTCCGGCTGGTGGGTGCTGCCGAGCAGCGACAGGTCCTTCAGATAGAGAGTGCGAAGGTCGAGCTCGACGATCGGGCCGGCGATCGCTCCGGAGGCGACGTAGCGGCCGAAGGGACGCAAGGCACCGAGAAGCTCCGGCCAGCGCGGCCCGCCGACGAGATCGAGCACCACGTCGAAGGCATCCTCCGGGAAGGCCTCGTCGCGCACGAGGATGTCGTCCGCCCCGATCCGGCGCAGTTCCTCCGCCTTGGCCGCGCTGGTCAGCGCCGTGACATTGGCGCCGCGCCGCTTGGCGAGCTGGATCGCGGCCGAGCCGACACCGCCCGAGGCTCCGGTCACCAGGACACGCTCGGCGCCGAGCCGTGCCCGCTGGACCATTCCCTCCGCCGTCGAGAAGGCGCAGGGGAAGCTCGCCAGTTCGACATCCGACAGGTCCGAGGAAACGGCGACCGCATCGCTCGATGTCGCGAGGGTGAACTCCGCGAAGGCACCGTCATGTTCGGAGCCGAAGGTGACGGTGCGGTGGCGGCCGTCTTCGCCGGCGACGGACTGCAGCGCCCGCACGAGGACGCGCTCGCCGACGCGGCCCTGATCGACCCCGTCGCCCACCCCGACGACCTCGCCGCAGCAATCGGCACCCTGGACGAGCGGGAAGCCGAGCGGCGCGCCGGTCCAACTGCCGCTCGCAGCCGCATCCTCGCCGGCCGACGCGACCGCCGCCTGGGTGTCGCCGCGCACCGCCTTGGAGTACCAGCCGATCCGGGTGTTGACGTCGGTGTTGTTGACGGCCGAGGCCAGCACCCGGATCAGAACCTGACCTTTGCCGGGCCTCGGTCTCTGCAGGTCGTCGCGCCATTCGAGACGGTCCAATCCTCCATGGCCGGTGAGAACCACGCCGCTCATCGTTTCAGCCTGTGCGCTCATCGTCTTGCTCCTTGGTAAAACGTTCGTTCTACTTGAACAGGTAGAGCAAACGTTCTACTTCGTCAACCATGAGCGATTCGACCAAAACTGCGATCGTCACCGGCCTGGAGCAGACCTTCGTGCGCCAGGGCTTCGCCAAGCCGGGCGTCGACGAGTTGCGCGCGGCGGCCGGCGTCAGCCTGCGCACCCTCTACAAATATTACCCGTCCCGCGACGCGATGATCCTCGGCGCGCTGGAGCATCGCCACGGCCGCTATGTGGAACGCCTCCTCGACGGGTTGCCCGCAGATCCGAAGGAGGCGCTCGACGCTGTTCTGGAGCGGGTCGCGGGCTGGATGCGGGAAGAAGCGGGCCATGGCTGCCTCTTCCACGGCGCCGTTGCGGCCATGCCAGAGAGCGACGCACTTCGCGAGCTTCTGGAACGACATAAGGGAGAGATCGCCCGGCGCATGGCGGCCGCGGTCGGTCTGTCGGGAAACGAAGCCGAGCTGACGCTGATCCTCGAAGGGCTCACCCAAAGCTGGGCGCTGAACGGCGAAGACGCGCTGCGGGCCGCCAAGCGGCTGGCCGGCTGCCTCGTGGCCTGCGAACCGAAAAGCTGAGCAATCCGGCGCCACGCGGGGCCGGACGGCAGTTCACCCGCGATGCGCCGGCCGGATCTCCGCGTCGAGCCGCGTCACGGCGACACCCTTCGCCATGCCCTCCAGCGTCGGCACCGAGACGCCCTGCCCCGCCAAGCCGATCGCCTGCTCCTTCCTGACCACGAACCCCTCCGCGATCGCCGTCCTGATCTCGCGGATGCGCTGGAGGAAGCGCGGCCGGTCGATCGCCGCCCGGCGAAAGCGGGCGGACGGCATCTTCGCACGACCCTCCTGGACCCGCTCGACATGCTCGACCACCGCGGCGATCCAGCCGGGGACGAGCCGCGCGCCGGGCTCGACGAACAGGAGCCAATCGCCCTTGGCGGCCCGGATCGCATCGCGCAGCGCCGCGCGCGCGATGACGCGGCAGCCGGTATGGTCGGCGACCTTGCGCGCATCCGCCCCCATGCCCCGGTCGACCAGAACGACCTCCCGGACGATCCCCTCCACCGCTCCCGGCACGAGGCTTCCGAGTGTGGACGCCAGCTTGTGGTCGTCCGGCCCGCAGTCGATGAAAACACTCAGCATCCCCCCGCATAGCCGCAAACACGAGGGCGCGCCAACCCCGATCGCATTTTGTTCTTGTATTGTTCCCGCTTTGGCGTTAGCTGTTTGTTCACGGTATCCGAGGCCCATCCCAGGAGGCGGAGACATGCAGCAGATCATCGCGGCCGACCGCGCAGCTTTCGCCGGCGCAAATGGCGTCGAAGTCGCCAATCATCTCGTCGACGGCGCCAATCTCAGGCTTCCGGCCGATCGCAGGCGCGGGCGTGGAGCCGGGGTCAATCCGTCCGGGCGCTACGAACCCTTTGCCCGGTCGAGCTTCGACGACGGCTGGGACACGCTCGACAGCCTGCCGGCGCTGAAGACCGAGGTGCAGGTCGAGAAGCCGAAGACGATCATCACCCGCAATTCGTCGCCGGACATCTCCTTCGACCGCTCGATCAATCCCTATCGCGGCTGCGAGCATGGCTGCGTCTACTGCTTCGCCCGGCCGACCCACGCTTACATGGGCATGTCGCCAGGCCTCGACTTCGAGACCAAGCTGTTCGCCAAGCCGAACGCCGCGGAACTTCTGGAGCGCGAGCTGGCAAAGCCCGGCTACGAGGTGAAATCGATCGCCATCGGCACCAACACCGATCCCTATCAGCCGATCGAGAAGGACCGGCGCATCATGCGCGAGATCCTCGAAGTGCTGGAGGCGGCGAACCATCCGGTCGGGATCGTCACGAAGTCGGCGCTCGTCACGCGCGACATCGACATTCTCTCGCGCATGGCGGCGAAGGGCCTCGCCAAGGTGGCGCTGTCGGTCACCACCCTCGACAGGACGCTGGCGCGAGCGATGGAGCCGCGGGCGGCGACGCCGGCGCGGCGCCTGGAAGCCATCAAGGCCCTGACCGAGGCCGGCATTCCGGCGATGATCATGACGGCGCCGATCATCCCCGGCCTCAACGATTCCGAGATCGAGCGGCTGCTCGAGGCCGGCGTGACGGCGGGCGCGAAGGAGGCCGGCTACGTGCTGCTCCGCCTGCCGCTGGAGGTGGCGCCGTTGTTCAAGGACTGGCTGCTGCGGCACTATCCGAACCGCTACCGGCACGTCCTGTCGCTGCTGCGCTCGATGCGCGACGGCAAGGACTACGACGCCGAATGGGGCAAGCGGATGCGCGGCTCCGGGCCTTACGCCTTCCAGATCCGCCGCCGCTTCGAGATGGCCGCCCGCAGGCTCGATCTGAACGCCAATCGGCTCCAGCTGAGGACCGACCTCTTCACGCCGCCGAAGAGCGCCGGCGTCCAGCTCGCCCTGCTGTAGAACGCGGCAAGTCATGTCGGCGGGGTTGCCGCATCACCCCTGCCGACGGACCGGTGGCGCTCTTGCCGCCGGACGGGTCCACGCGAGCCCGGCGCTTCCCCTGAGGCGTCCGGCGGGCAAAGGTGGACCTTGCATGGGATCGGAGGATGCGCGAGTCTCCGCCGCACGATGACCGCGCATTCCTCCGATTCTCCTGCACTCACCGACGATGGGGACGCCTCGCAGACGACGGGCCGACCCCGCGTGCCGAAGCGAGCCGCCGCCAAGCCTGCCGCCGCGAAATCCGGCGCAGCCAGCTCCAAGACTGCGAAGGCACCGGCCAAGCCGAAAGCCGGCGGGACCCGTGCACCAGCGCGTTCCGGTCCGGACTTTTCCCGCGAGCGCCAGCTGATCTCGCTTGGGATGCGCTTCGTCGCCGGCGTCGACGAGGCGGGGCGCGGGCCGCTCGCCGGCCCGGTGACGGCAGCCGCCGTCATCCTAGACCCCGACGACATCCCGGACGGCCTCGACGATTCGAAGGCGCTGACCGCCGAGCGCCGGGAAGAGCTGTTCGTCGAGATCGTGGCGAAGGCGACGGTCGCCTCGGCATGCGCCAGTGCCGGCGAGATCGACCGCTTCAACATTCGTGGCGCGACGCTGATCGCCATGCGCCGGGCGATCGCCGCCCTCGGCATTGCGCCGCAATACGTCCTCGTCGACGGTCGCGACGTCCCGCCCGGCTGCGCCTGCCAGGCCTCCGCCGTGATTGGCGGCGACGCGGCGTCCCTGTCGATCGCCGCCGCCTCGATCGTCGCCAAGGTGATGCGCGACCGGATGATGCGTCGGGCCTGCCTGGCATTTCCCGGCTACGGCTTTTCTAGGCACATGGGCTACGGCACGGCAGCCCATCTCGCCGCCATCGAGGCCCATGGCCCCTCGCCGCTGCACCGCATGACGTTCAGCCCGCTGAAGGACCGCTTGCTCCTGCTATAAAGCCTGGGCCAACCGTTCGTATCGTGAGGCACATGTGGCCGACGGCGACTTTGCCGACCCGGCGGCTCAATCGGGATCGGCCAGTCTCAGGCGAAGACGTCGGCGAGGTCGGAGATGCCGACGCCGTCCTTGATCTCGCGCAGCCTCGCATAGGCGACCGCGACGGCGATCGAGGCGAAGGCGGCGGCAAGGCCGCTGACGATCCCTTGCAAGGCGAGGAAGAGGATCGGCGACAGGCCGACGAGGAAGCCGCCGAAGAGGCCGATGGCCAAGCCGACCAGATAAAAGACCACATAGACGAGGATCACGAAGCCGACGAGCGGCCAGCGATAACCCTTGGTGAGCCGCGCGCTGCGGGCGAGCGCGCCGAAACCGGCCCCCTCGACGACGATCGCGGGGACGAAGACCGAAAGGACGCCGAGCAGCCACAGACCCGGCACGATCAGCAGCGCAAAGCCGATCGCGATCAACAGCCAGGCTGCAATGGAAAGAAGGATGAGCGGCAGGATCTGCTTCACGGCGGTGCCGACATAGGCGCCGACGGCGGCCTCCCGTCCTGCTTTCGCGTCGTAGGCGGCGAGGACGAGAACGGCCGTCAGCAGCGAATAGACCAGCAGGGGCACGACCACGACGGCACCGACATAGAGCACCGGGTTTTGCGCGATGAAGGTCTGCGTCGCCTGCTGCGACTGGGCCTCGAAGGTGACGGAGCCGAGGGCGAGATAGCTCGGCAACTGCATCAGGAGACCGGCGACCACGCCGATCAGGCCGAACAGGGCAAGGCGACTGGAGAAGATCTGGAGGGTGTCGCCCATTCTGGCGCCGACGCCGAATCGCGGCTTCGGCAATCTGGTGGCAGTGTCCATGGCCGTCATCTCATGTCCTTTCAGGTCGGTTCTTCCATGGGAGTTGCGAGCGGATGGCTCGTCGTCGTGATCGCGCTCGTCGTCATCGCGGCTCGGGCGCCGGCTCCGGCTCGCGGTGGAACTTGTCGGCCCTTGCCTCGCCCATCAGCTTCTTCTGTTCGAGAAAAGCCCGCTGGGCGACGTAGAAGCTCTTCAGGAACGCCTCCTCCTCGGCCGGTGGCGGTGTCTCCTCGAAGCCGATCTTGGCGCGGATGCGCTCGCCGATGCGGGCGAGCCCCTTCTGCCTTTCGCGGCTGTCCCTCGCCTCCTCGCCGCCGCGCAGGAGCCGCTCCAGCACCTGCAGCTCGTAAGCCCCGTAGTGTTCGAGCTGGGCGGTGGAAAAGACGAAGCGCTCGCGCGCCGTCCGGCCGACCGCCTCGGCGACGTCCGGCAGAAGCAGCGGCCGCGGTTCGAGGACGACGGCAGTGTCTGCGATGAGGTCGCCGATCCGCTGATTGGCCTTGTTGCGCATCGGCACGGCGATGACGACGAGAAGCCAGACCAGCATGAAACCGTTGAACCAGAACGAGTCCTCGCCGCCGCCGAGGAGGAAGGCGGCGGGCAGGAACACCTCGACCTCCTTGGTGAGATTGCGCACGACGATCTGGTGGGTGGAAAGTCCAGAGCCGTCCTTGGAAACCACCCGCAGGCCGAGCATCTTCTTGCCCGGCGTGCGGCCGTTCATCAAAAGCTCGCAGGCGATGTAGTAGGGCGTACCGAAGACGAGGACGAGAAGCGTCGCGAGGGCGGTGAAGGCGGCGCCGCTCACCAGATCGGCGAAGAGCAAGGCGAGGATGATGCCGATCATCGCCGTCGTGGTGATGACGAAGTCGACGAACTGCGCGCCGAAGCGCGCCGCGAGGCCGGCGACGTCGAGATGGAGGGGAACGCCCTCCGGCGGGGCCAGCGTCAGGCGCTTGGGGTTTGCCTCCGGCGGCCGGCGGTGCGCCCTGGTGTCTTGCTTCGATCGCCGGCCGAGGCGCCACCTTGCCATCAGACCGGCTCCGTTTCGACGGCGCTCGCCGCGCCGGTGCCGCGTCCGGCGAGCGCGAACCATAGGGCCCAGCCGAGCCCGGCGCCCCAGCCGATCGCCAGCCGCGCCCAGAACTCGGTCACGACCTGCCGGCCGATCCCTTCGAGAACGCCCGCGACGACGAGCATGATCGCCGCCACGATGGCGAGCTTGACCGCGTCTCGCCCGGCGTGGCGCAGCGCCGCCGAGCGGCTCTTCAGGCCGGGAAACAGCATGGCGTATCCGAGCGACAGCCCACCGGCGCTGGCGATGATGATCGCCGCAAGTTCGGTGACGCCGTGGATGGTCAGCCAGCCCATGAAATCAAGCCCGAGCTGCTTGTCGACGTGAATGGCCACGAAGGCGCCGAGCATGGCGCCGTTGTAGAGAAGCAGGATGACGCTCGGGACGCAGAAGACGATGCCGAGCGCGAAGGCGAACAGCGCCACCTTGGTGTTGTGGGAAAAGAGATAGGTGGCAAAAGCGCCGAGCTCGCCCAGCGGCTGAACGTCTTCCCCGTAGATCACCCGGCGCAGCGCCTCGGCGCTGGCGCCCGGCCCGCGCCCCGAGGCGAGATCGCCCGGAACGAAGGCGTAGAACCAGCTGGCATCGTCGGCCGTCAGGGCATAGGCGGCCACCGCCCCGAAGGCGGTCAGAAAGAAGGCCGCGGCGATCGCCGGCAGCGAACGGCGGACCGCCTGCGGTGCGGAACGGGCGAAGAATCTCGAGACGAGGCCAGAGAGGCTCTCGCGCGGCGCGTAGACGACGAGATAGGCCCGGGCGCAGAGGCTTTCGAGAAAGCGCACGACGGCGAGATCGAGGGATATCTCGCGGGCGACCGACAGCGAGTTCGTCGCCTGGCGGTAGAGCAGCACGAGATCGCGGGCGTCATCGAAGGACAGCCGCGACAGCCCGCGCTTTTCCGCCGCCTCGACGATCGCGGAAAGGCGTTTCCAGTCGGCCTCGCGTTCGTCGCGAAACCGCGTCGAGCGGATGGGGGCGTTCATATCAGCTCCCGCGCCTTGATGTTGAGATAGGTCGAGACGAGCCGCGCGGTGATGCCGCCGGGCTCGGCGTCGACGACGAAGACGCCGAGCCGCGCCAGCCGGTCGAGCACCAGCCGGCGCTCGCGTTCCAGCCCCGCCGCCGCGACGGCGGCGGCCACTTCGCCGAGATCGGTGGCGGTCCGGCGGCCATAGGCCTGCAGCATCGGGTCGCGGGTCGAGACGAAGGCGACGACGTGATGCCGGTTCAGCACCTCGACATTCTCGACCAGAAGCTCGGCGGTGGTGGTGTCGACGAAGTCGGAAAACACCACGACGAGGCAGCGCCGCGACAGGCGCTGGCCGAGATGGGTCATGGCGAGGGTGTGGTTGGTCTCGATCGACCGATAGGTGAGTTCCGCCGCCTTGGAGCGCAGCTGGGCGAAGGCGTGTCGCCCACCCCGCGGCGGCAGATAGAGCCGCGGCCGGGCGTCGAAGGCGTAGAGCCCGACGAGATCGCCGCCCTGGATGCCGGCCCAGCCAAGCGCCAGCGCGGCGTTGATCATGTGATCGATCTTCGGCAGGCCGGCGATCTCCTCGCGCATCAGGTGGCCGTTGTCGAGGGCGAGGACGACGTTGTGGTTCTTCTCGGCCCGCATCTCGCGGGCGACCAGGGCGCCGTGGCGGGCCGAGCGCTTGTAGTCGATGGTGCGGCTGTCCATTCCGGCCACGAAGTCGCGCAGCTGATGGAACTCCGAGCCCTCGCCCCGCATCAACGAGGCCCGGCTGCCGAAGGCCTCGGTGGCGATCTGCACGTCGATTTCCCCGGAGGTGATCGCCCGGACGTTCGGCACCACGACGAGCCGGGTCTCGCAGGGATAGGCGGCGACCATGTCGACCAGTCCGAGCCGGCTCGACCGCAGGATCGCGACTTCGCCGATCGGGAAATGGCCGCGGCGCCCGGCCCTCACGGTCACGGTCGCTCGGGAGCCCTGCCCCACCGGAACGAGCACGAACTGCGGCGGGCCGTCGAGGCCGGGCGGCCAGGCGATGCGTGCCATCGCCGAGCCCGGTTGCGGCCCGCGCTCCTCGGCCGCCGGCCGCAGCCGGAACTCGAGCTCTGCGGCCTCGCCGACGAACAGCTCCCTCGTCGCCGGCGCATCGAGAACGAAGCGCTTCCGACCCGGCGTCAGCAACATGTCGGCGGCGGCCAGGATCGCGAGGACGCCCCACATCGCCTCGACCGCCAGGGCCGGGGCGTCGAGGAAGACGACGAGGCCGAGCGATGCCAGCGCGATCAGGCTGGCGGCGACCAGCAGGCGACGCGAGGGCCGCATCAGCGCGGAGCCGGGATCTGCTCGATGATGGCCGAAAGCACCGAATCCGGGCTGCGGCCTTCGATCTCGGCGGTCGGCGACAGCACGATGCGGTGGCGCATGGTCGGCTGGAACAGGAGCTTGACGTCGTCGGGGATCGCATAGTCGCGACCGTCCAGCGCCGCCCGCGCCCTGACGGCGCCGCACAACCCGTCGGCCGCCCGGGTGGAGACGCCATAGGCGATGTCGACGTCGACGCGCGTCGCCCGGGCGAGAGCGAGAACATAGCGCAGGATTTCGTCGTCGAGGCGGATGGCGTCGACGAGTTCCTGGCCCTCGCGGATGTCGTCGAGGCTCGCCGTCGGCACGATCGCGGCCTTGCGGGCATCGTGGTCGAGCGGCTGACCGGCGTGCCGCCTGAGGATCGAAAGCTCCGCCTCTTCTTCCGGAAAGTCGATCTCGAGCTTGAAGAGGAACCGGTCGAGCTGCGCCTCCGGCAGGGGATAGGTGCCCTGCTGCTCGATCGGGTTCTGGGTGGCGACGACGAAGAACACTTCACCGACCGAGTGGTCGGTGCCGTCGATCGTCACCCGCCGCTCGTTCATCACCTGGAGAAGGGCGGCCTGCGTCTTCGGCGGCGCGCGGTTGATCTCGTCGGAGAGGAGGATGTCGGTGAAGATCGGTCCCTTGACCAGCTCGAACTGCCGCGAACCGAAATCGTAGATGTTCGACCCGATGACGTCGCCCGGCATCAGATCCGGCGTGAACTGGATGCGCTTGAACTGAAGCGACAGTGCCGCCGCGAGGCTCTGGGCGAGCAGCGTCTTCGCCGTTCCCGGCGGGCCCTCGATCAGGCAATGTCCCCGCGCGAACAGGGAGACGAGAAGCAGCTCGACGACCGCCGCCTGCCCCTGCACCGCCTTTTCGATCTCAGCGGCGATCCTGTCGCGCAGGGCCCGCAGCTCGTCCAAAGTCATGCCATGTCTCCTGAATGACCGATTCGAAGGCGGCCAAAGCCTCGAAGCGGGAGCTTCCGCCATGCGGCGAAGCCGTGACCGCAGCATAGGCCGCGTTGAATTTCTCGCCGAGTTCCGGGGCCCGGCGAGAGAGGAACCGGCCGATCGCCGCGGCGTCCTCGCCGGCGCCGCGGGCCCTGCGGCCGGTGCCGAGAAGCGCGCTGGCCAGCGCCTCGACGCGGTCGACGACGTGCCGTTCGACCAGCGCGTCGTCGGCCTTCGCAAGGAGCAGGATGCGCCGCGAGGCGTCGATGGTGCGGCGCTTGGACGCCTCGGCCGGCTCGACGTCCTCCTGTGGGCGGCCGAACCGCCGGCTGCCGCGCCACAGCGCAAGGCCGGTGACGAGGACGACACCGATCCAGAACAGCGAGAAGGGATAGGCGAAGAAGCGGTCGAGATCGCCGATCGTACGCTCGCGCGGATCTTCACCGCCGAGCTCCGACTGGGCCGGAGCCATGGTCGGCCCGCTGGTCGAATCGGTCTCGACGAAGACCTTCGCGTTACCCGCGAAACCCTCGATCACGGAGAGCGCCAAAGCGGCATTGTCGCCGGCGGCAAGGCCGGCATTGTCGAGGAGGTCCGGGTCCGACAACACGAACAGGGCATTTTGCGCGCCGTCGAAGAGGGCGCTCGTGCAGTCGGCGAGCAGCGTTCCGACCTCCCCGCCGCTCTCGTCCCGCAGGACCAGGATGGGGCGGCACTTCTCGTCGAGCGACGGGCTCAGCACCTGGGCGGAATAGAGCGTCGCGGCCTGCTCCAGCAGCCGGTCGTAGTCGGCGTCATAGACCCCGAAGCTGGCAAGGCCCCGCTGCGACAGCCGCGCCACCGGCCGCTCGCCGAAGAAATCCATCGCCCACAGCGGCACGAGGAGTTCCGGATGCACCGCGCCCCGCGAGACGACACCGCCCCGCCATTTCGGCAGCACCGCCAGCATCGGCCCCGCATTCGCCCGCTCGACGAACGCCGCCCTCGAAAGGGGGCGAGGCGCCAGCGCCCCGCGTTCGTCCTCGGTTCCGTCCTCCTGCCGCACCCCCTCGCCCGCGAGCTTGGGATCGTAGATCGGCAGGATGCGAATCGTCCCGGCGGCGCTCGCCTCGTCGATGGCGGGCACGGTCGCGAGACCCTTGACCTTCAGCCAGTGCTCCAGCCCGGCAAAGCCGATGGCGCTGTCTTCCAGCGGCCGACGCCCGCCGAGGACGGCGAGCAGAACGACGACGAGAACCACGGCGGCGAGTATCGCCATGCCCTTGGCGTTCTCGGCCTTGCCGGTTCCCCCGGCCGCTGGCTGGACCGTGGCCCCGACGCTCATCGGCGGGTCCTCCGCAGAAACGGCTCGGCAAGGTCGAGGCAGCGCTGATACTCGGCGATGCCGATGTCGCGGCCGCCGAACAGGACGAGCTCGGTGTTCTCGGCCAACACTTCGAGTTCGCGGCGATGGGCCCAGCTTCCCGGCAGGCGCTGCATCAGCTCGCGGGTGGTCAGCGAGCGCTTCAGGACGATGGCGTTGTCTTCCGCCGCGAGCTTCAGGAAACGCTCGAGCACCAGGCGCAGGCCGCTGCGCGGATCGCTTTCCCGGCGCAGCCTGGCAATGAGGTCGAGGTCGAGTGCCGCCGTTGGCGATCTGGTCGCGGCAGTGGCGGAGGACGAGAATCGCCGGTTGCGAGGGCCCTTGAGATCGGCAAGCTGGCCACGGCCGAGCCAGAGAAGCACCGCGAGGAACAGCCCGCAGAGAACGAGCACCGTCGTCCCGCCCCATTGAAGCGGCGCCGACCGGTCGGTTGCCGGCACCGCCTCCTCGGTCACGGGCGCCTCGTCGAGACCAGACTCGGGCGGGAGATAGCGGATTTCGGTCTGCAGCCTCAGTCCTTCGACCGATTCGAGATAGGCCTTGCCGCCTTCGGAAGGGCCGATGCCCGTCGATGCTTCGGTTTGGGCCGGCGTCTGGCCGTAAGCCTCGACGCCGGCGCTGGCGCCGAGGGCGGCGAGCACGAGCGTCGCCAACGGCACCGTGATTCGGCGAACGCGCGGGAAGCCCGGCAACCCGTTCAAATCGCACCCCGCCCGCGACACGTCGCGTCCGATGCGAAGACCCCGCCGCCTGAGCTCCCCTGGACGGCCAGCGGGCGATGCCGCGTCAGCCGGGCGGGCGGCGCCGTGATCCTCCACGGCCTGGTCGTGAACTTCAGACGCGCTCATTCGCCGGCCGGATGGTCCAAGGTGGATGGGGTAAGTCGGTGCATCGGCGGCAGACACTCGAACAGGATGCGGCCACACCGACGCGAGGCGAGAGCGGCGGCGAACATGAGACGCTGCGCCGCTCGCGCCATATCTGGACGAGACGATCGCTTCGTCCACAGCCGATCTGCCGCCATGCCTCCCCCATCGGCGCCCCAGTAGATCCTCCACGCCGACCCGGCCTTTCGAGGGGCTCGGGAGCCGCGACAAGCGAGATCGCTTGACGTCGAGGGCGCGCAGGGTGTCTTCACCTTGCGCCCTGGCAAGCCCGGGGCCGCCATTTCGCCGGCACGGCGACACGGCCCGCAACATGATAGAGAAAGATCGATGGACTTCACCCTTCCGACGAACCTCGCAGGCTGGCTTCCATTCACGGCAGCCGTCGTTGCGATTCTGCTCGGCCTCGCCGCCCTGTTCGCTCCCAGGCTGATTCTGTCGGCCATCGGCCTTGCCCCGAGCGCCGGAAGCATCGACGCCCTCGGCGGCGCCCGGGCCAGCCTCGCTGGCTTCTGGCTCGGCGTCGGACTCGTCGGCGCCGCCCTTTACGACCAGCCCTTCATCCAGCTGGCTCTCGGCACCGGCTGGCTTTTTTCCGCCTTCGGTCGGCTCGTCTCGCTGCTTACTGACGGCGCGAGCTTGCGCGCAATCTTCTATCTCCTCGTCGAACTTGCACTTGCCTGTGCCGCTCTTGCCCCGGCCTTGGGCTTCATTTCCTCCTGACGCCTCTTCCTGAGCCGGCGGAACTTGTCGAGACACATGCCGCATATCTGCGAAAGCTCCGTGAATAACTCGCAAATCCCGGCGATGAAGCTTGCTCACGCGTGTTGTCGCGGTCAAATCCCTATGCTAGACGGACCCTGTCTCAAGGGGGAGGGCCGGCGCAACGTTGGCAGTCCGCTAGCATCCAACCAACGGTTTCAACACCTTGTAGCGCATGGCAAGTCACGCGCAGCGAGTGTTGAGGAAACGCGAAAGAGAAACGGTCGTCCGTGGCACAATCATCCTCTCCCGTTTCGGGGGTCGCAGACCGCTACGCCCAGTCCCTGTTCGAACTCGCACTCGAAGAGAACGCGCTCGCGACGGTGGAATCCGAGCTTGAATCCTTCGACGCACTGATCAAGGAAAGCGCCGACTTCCGCCGTCTGGTGGAAAGCCCCGCCTTCTCGTCGGACGAGCAGCTCCGCGCCATCGGGGCGATCGTCGCCGAGGCCGGCCCGAGTGAACTCACCGGCAACTTCCTGAAAGTGGTGGCGGGGAATCGGCGACTGTTCGTCCTCCCCGGCATGATCCGCCGTTTCCGCCAGCTCTGCGCCACGCATCGCGGCGAGATCGAGGCCGAGGTCACCAGCGCCCATCCGCTCGACGACGGCCAGCGCGGCGCCCTCGCCGAGGCTCTCGGTTCCTACGCCGGAAAGACGGTGACGATGCGCGAGACGGTCGACCCGACCATCCTCGGCGGGCTGATCGTCAAGATCGGTTCGCGCCAGATCGACACCTCGCTCCGCTCCAAACTCAATTCGCTCAAGCTTGCACTTAAAGAGGTCGGCTGATGGACATCCGCGCCGCGGAAATTTCCGCGATTCTGAAGAACCAGATCAAGAACTTCGGCAACGAGGCGGAAGTCTCGGAAGTCGGCCAGGTTCTGTCGGTCGGTGACGGCATCGCCCGCGTCTACGGCCTCGACAACTGCCAGGCCGGCGAGATGGTCGAATTCCCCGGCGGCATCCAGGGCATGGCGCTGAACCTCGAGGCCGACAATGTCGGCGTCGTGATCTTCGGCTCGGACCGCGAGATCAAGGAAGGCGACACCGTCAAGCGCACCGGCGCCATCGTGGAAGTGCCGGTCGGCAAGGGCCTGCTCGGCCGCGTCGTCGACGGTCTCGGCAATCCGATCGACGGCAAGGGCCCGATCGAGGGCACCGAGCGCCGCCGCGTCGACGTCAAGGCGCCGGGCATCATCCCGCGCAAGTCGGTGCACGAGCCGATGTCGACGGGCCTCAAGGCCATCGACGCGCTGATCCCGATCGGCCGCGGCCAGCGCGAGCTGGTCATCGGCGACCGCCAGACCGGCAAGACCGCGATCCTGCTCGACACCTTCCTCAACCAGAAGCCGGCGCACGACGAGAACCGCGAGAACGACAAGCTCTACTGCATCTACGTCGCCGTCGGCCAGAAGCGCTCCACCGTCGCCCAGTTCGTGCGCACGCTCGAAGAGCGCGGCGCGATGGAATACTCCATCGTCATCGCCGCGACGGCTTCGGAGCCGGCGCCGCTGCAGTACATCGCGCCCTTCACCGGCTGCGCGATGGGCGAGTATTTCCGCGACAACGGCATGCATGCGGTGATCGGCTACGACGACCTGTCCAAGCAGGCCGTCTCCTATCGCCAGATGTCGCTGCTGCTTCGCCGCCCGCCCGGCCGCGAAGCCTATCCGGGCGACGTCTTCTACCTGCATTCGCGCCTGCTCGAGCGCGCCGCCAAGATGGGCGACGATCACGGCAACGGCTCGCTGACGGCGCTGCCGGTCATCGAGACCCAGGCGGGCGACGTCTCGGCCTACATCCCGACCAACGTGATCTCGATCACCGACGGCCAGATCTTCCTTGAGACCACGCTGTTCTACCAGGGCATCCGCCCGGCGGTGAACGTCGGCCTGTCGGTCTCGCGCGTCGGCTCGGCCGCCCAGGTCAAGGCGATGAAGCAGGTCGCCGGCTCGATCAAGGGCGAGCTCGCCCAGTATCGCGAGATGGCCGCCTTCGCCCAGTTCGGTTCCGATCTCGACGCGGCGACCCAGCGCCTGCTCAACCGCGGCGCGCGCCTGACGGAGCTGCTCAAGCAGCCGCAGTTCTCGCCGCTGAAGACCGAAGAGCAGGTGGTGGTGATCTTCGCCGGCACGCAGGGCTATCTCGACAAGCTGAAGGTCTCCCAGGTCGGCGAGTTCGAGGAGGGCCTGCTGGCGGCCATGCGCAGCGAGCACAAGGACGTCCTTGACCAGATCGCCAAGGAAAAGGCCCTGTCGGACGATCTCCGCGGGAAGCTGAAGCAGGCGATCGATTCCTTCGCCAAGACCTTCGCCTGATCCGTAAAACCAGGCATGAGGCCTTGTCCGTCGAACCGGGCAAGGCCACGCCAGCGGGAGACTGCGCCAGACCATGGCATCACTGAAGGACCTTCGAAACCGCATCGCGTCGGTCAAATCCACGCAGAAGATCACCAAGGCCATGCAAATGGTCGCGGCGGCGAAGCTGCGTCGGGCCGAAGAGGCCGCAGCCTCTGCGAGGCCCTATGCCGATCGCATGGCGGCCGTCCTGGCCAACATAGCCGGCGCCGTCGAGGGAGACGGTCCGCCCTTGATGGTCGGCACCGGCAAGGACGACACGCATCTCCTCGTCGTCTTCACGGCCGAACGCGGCCTCGCCGGCGGGTTCAACGCCTCGATCGTCAAGCTGGCGCGCCAGCGCCAGCGCCAGCTCGAGGCCGAGGGTAAGACCGTCAAGTTCCTGGCCGTCGGAAAGAAGGCCTGGGACATGATGCGCCGCGACCTGTCGGACAAGATCGTCGAGCGGGTGGATTTTCGCGAGGTCAAGCAGATCGGCTTCACCGAGGCCGACATGCTCGGCGAGAAGGTCATGGAGCTGTTCGCCAAGGGCGAATTCGACGTCTGCTCGATCGTCTATTCCGCGTTCCAGAACGTCATCACCCAGATCCCGACCGCTCAGCAGATCATCCCCGCCGACCTTTCCGGCGGCGATGAGGCGGGCGAAAAGGGCACGACGTCGGTCTATGAATACGAGCCGGAGCCGGCCGCCATTCTCGACGCCCTGATCCCGCGCAACATCAAGGTCCAGATCCTGCATGCGATGCTCGAGAACGCGGCGTCCGAACAGGGCGCGCGAATGAGCGCCATGGACAACGCGACGCGCAACGCCGGCGACATGATCGACAGGCTGTCGATCTCCTACAACCGCCAGCGCCAGGCGCAGATCACGACGGAACTGGTCGAAATCATTTCGGGCGCCGAAGCGCTCTGACACCGATCGAGAGGAGGCCTTTCAAAAATGGCTGACAAAAACATTGGCCGCGTCCACCAGGTGATCGGCGCCGTCGTCGACGTCGAGTTCGACGACAAGCTGCCGCAGATCCTGAACGCGCTCGAATGCGACAACCACGGCATCCGCCTCGTTCTCGAGGTGGCACAGCATCTCGGCGAGAACACCGTGCGCTGCATCGCCATGGACCTGACCGAGGGTCTGGTCCGCGGCCAGGAAGTGGTCGACACCGGCGAGCCGATCATGGTTCCGGTCGGCGACGGCACGCTCGGCCGCATCATGAACGTCATCGGCGAGCCGATCGACGAGGTCGGTCCGATTTCCTACGAATCGAAGCGCGCCATCCACCAGTCGGCTCCCGCCTATATCGAGCAGTCGCCGGAGAGCCAGATCCTGGTGACCGGCATCAAGGTCATCGACCTTCTGGCGCCCTACGCCCGCGGCGGCAAGATCGGCCTGTTCGGCGGCGCCGGCGTCGGCAAGACGGTGCTGATCCAGGAACTGATCAACAACGTCGCCAAGGCCCATGGCGGCTATTCGGTGTTCGCCGGCGTCGGCGAGCGCACCCGCGAGGGCAACGATCTCTACCACGAGATGATCGAGTCGGGCGTCAACAAGGACCCGCACGAGCATGACGGCTCGGCCGAAGGCTCCAAGGCCGCCCTCGTCTACGGTCAGATGAACGAGCCTCCGGGCGCCCGCGCCCGCGTCGCGCTCACCGGCCTCACCATCGCCGAGCATTTCCGCGACCAGGGCCAGGACGTGTTGTTCTTCGTCGACAACATCTTCCGCTTCACCCAGGCCGGCTCGGAAGTGTCGGCGCTGCTCGGCCGCATTCCCTCGGCGGTGGGCTATCAGCCGACGCTCGCCACCGACATGGGCCAGATGCAGGAGCGCATCACCACGACGACCACCGGTTCGATCACCTCGGTGCAGGCCATCTACGTGCCGGCCGACGATCTGACCGATCCGGCGCCGGCGACCTCCTTCGCCCATCTCGACGCGACGACCGTGCTCAACCGCGCGATCTCGGAAAAGGGCATCTACCCGGCGGTGGATCCGCTGGATTCCACCTCGCGCATGCTGTCGCCGATGATCATCGGCGAGGAGCACTACGAGGTAGCCCGTAACGTCCAGCAGGTGCTGCAGAAGTACAAGTCGCTGCAGGACATCATCGCCATTCTCGGCATGGACGAGCTGTCCGAAGAGGACAAGCTGACGGTCGCCCGCGCCCGCAAGATCGAGCGCTTCCTGTCGCAGCCCTTCTTCGTCGCCGAAGTGTTCACCGGCGCGCCGGGCCAGCTGGTTCCGCTGGAAGACACGATCAAGTCGTTCAAGGGCCTGGTCAACGGCGAGTACGACCATCTCCCCGAGGCCGCCTTCTACATGGTCGGCTCGATCGAGATGGCCGTCGAGAAGGCCAAGAAGCTGGCGCAGGACGCCGCTTGATGAGCGACGATCGCGTACTCCTCGTCGAGAACGCGATCAACGAGACCTGCCCGTGGTCGGGAAAACCGATCGCGGGCGATTCTCTGACGACTTACAACGGCGCGGTCGTCGGCTTCTGCAATCCCGGCTGCCGCGACAAGTTCGAGGCGGCGACGCGCCACTTCGATGCCGCCATGTCCGATGCCGCGATGAAAGAGACGCAAGATGGCCGACAGCTTCCAGTTTGAACTCGTCTCCCCGGAAAAGCTCCTGATGTCGGAGGCCGTGACGGCGGTTTCAGTGCCCGGCTCGGAGGGTTTCTTCACCGTGATGGCGAACCATGCTCCGGTGATGACGACGATCAAGCCCGGCATCGTGCTCGTCACCCCCGAGAGCGGGGCCGAACAGCGCATCTTCGTGCGCGGCGGCTTCGCCGACGTCAATGAGAACGGCCTGACGCTCTTGGCCGAACATGCCGAGCCGGCCGACCA
Organism: Jiella pacifica; assembly: GCF_010500815.1. GTDB lineage: Bacteria > Pseudomonadota > Alphaproteobacteria > Rhizobiales > Rhizobiaceae > Jiella > Jiella pacifica. Next base: position 34,195 of record NZ_JAAAMG010000001.1, on the reverse strand, counting down.
GGTCGACATGGCTGCGCTCGACCAGAGCATCAAGAATGCCGAGGAAGACGTCGCCGACGCGGAAGGCGCCGAGGCCAAGAGCAAGGCTCAGCACGCACTCGATCAACTGCGTGAGGCGCGGGCCGGGCTGGCGGGCTGATCCGGGCGCCGCGCCCGACGATCTCCGATGCTCCGAAACATCCAAGCCCGGGCGGACACCGCTCCGGGCTTTTCCTTTGTTGTCGGCGACACGCGTGGCGAGGCCGGCTCTTGCTGGGGTGCCGTCCGGTCGCAGCGCCCTACCGGCCGAGATGCCGGAACGCCGCGACCACCTCTTCATACACCCCGCGCTTGAACGGCACGATCTCGTCGAGCAGTTCATCCATCGTCTTCCAGCCCCAGCGGTCGAATTCCGGCTCGTGACCACCCGGCGGCGGGTTGATCGCGATCTCGGTCTCTGCGCCTTCGAACCGGAAGGCGAACCAGCGCTGCTTCTGGCCGCGATACTTGCCCTTGAAGGCGACGCCGACGAGGTCGGCGGGCAGGTCGTAGGTGATCCAGCCCTCGGTTTGCGCAAGATAGGAGACGGTCTTCATGCCGGTCTCCTCGTAGAGCTCGCGCTTCGCGGCCTCCAGCGCGTCTTCGCCGGCATCGATGCCGCCCTGCGGCATCTGCCACAGCTTTTCGGCCCCGGTCATCTCGCCCTCGTCCTCGACCAGCCGGCGCCCGGCCCAGGCAAGACCGGCCGGATTGAGCGCCATGATGCCGACGCAGGGGCGATAGGGCAGCGTTTTGGGGTCGACGTTCGGCATGGATTGGCTCCCGGCTCGGCCGGCATGGTTCCGGCCTGAAAGATCGCCGACCTCTATCGCCCTGCGGCGCCGAGGCGCAAGGGCGGGGGTATCGGGGCTCTCGGCGCTGCTGTGCGGGCGGCGGCGAGCACGAACTTGCCATTTCCTTCGCAATTGCGAAAAATGCACCCTCGCCAACCCCGACCCGCCCGACTTATCTTCGTCGGCACCGAGGAAGATGGAACCTGCCATGTCTCTGACACCGATCGTCCCCCCGAGAAAGGACCCGACGCCTGCCCGCCCCAAGCGCATGGGCGAGCTCGCGGTGCTGCCGGTGTTCTTCTCGCTGAAGTGGCGGAGCGTGCTGATGGCCGGGGGCTCTGCGGCGGCGGCCTGGAAGGCGGAAATGCTCGCCGCAGCGGGCGCCCGGGTCGAGCTCTACGCTCCAGCGGACGACCTCGACGCCGAGATGACGGCGCTGCTCGCCGAGATTGGCACCGAGAAGGAGCCGCAGGCCGGGCGCATCCGTCATCACGACCGCCCTTGGGCGCTCGATCTCTTCGCGCCTCGGCCCGATCGCCTCGCCCTCGCCATTCTCGACACCGAGAGCGAGGCGGAAGGCCATGCATTCGCCTGCGCGGCGCGGGCGGCCTCCGTGCCCGTCAATGTCGTCGACAAGCCGGCCTTCTGCGACTTCGCCTTCGGCTCAATCGTCAACCGCTCCCCGGTGGTCGTCGGGATCTCCACCTTCGGCGCGGCGCCGATTCTCGGCCAAGCCATCCGCCGCCGCATCGAGACGCTGCTGCCCCCGGCCTTGTCCGGCTGGGCGGGACTTGCCGCAAAGCTGCGCAACGCCACGATGGAACGCCTCTCCCCCGGCCTCGAGCGCCGGGCATTCTGGGAGCGCTTCACCGACAAGGCGTTTCTCACCCGCGCGCCGGAAGCCGGCGACGAAGCGGAGGCCGGCCGGCTGATCGAGGCCATAGCGGCAGCGCCCAAGGGCGCCTCGGGCCCGAAGGTGGGCAAGGTCACGCTGGTCGGAGCCGGCCCGGGCGAGGCCGAACTTCTGACGTTGAAGGCAGTGCGGGCGCTGCAGGCCGCCGATGTCATCCTCTTTGACGACCTCGTTTCCGACGGGGTGCTCGAACTCGCCCGCCGCGAGGCCAAGCGCATGCTTGTCGGCAAGCGCGCTTCCCGCGAGAGCTGCCGGCAGGAGGACATTAACGCGCTGATGGTGCAGTTCGCCAAGGCCGGCAAGTCGGTCGTCCGCCTGAAGTCTGGCGACGTCTCGGTGTTCGGACGCGCCGGAGAGGAATTGAAGGAGCTGAAGGCCGAGGGCATCCCGGTGTCGATCGTGCCGGGCATCACCGCCGCCTCGGCGCTGGCCGCGAGCTTCAACGTCTCGCTCACCCATCGCGACCATGCCCAGGAGCTGCGCTTCGTCACCGGGCATTCCAAGCAGGGCGGCCTGCCGGAGGACGTCGACTGGCCGGCGCTCGCCAAGCCCAATGCGACGACGATCTTCTACATGGGTGGGCGCATGGCCGGCCGGATCGCCGAGCGGCTGATCACCGAGGGACTTTCGCCGGAAACCCCCGTCGCGGTCGCGGCCAACCTGTCGCGCGAAGACGAGACCCGCGCCGCCGGCCGCCTCGCCGAGCTTGCCGACATGGTGACGACGGTTGGCCTCGACCGGCCGATTCTCATCGGCGTCGGCAACGTCTTCGGCGAGGCTGCGGAGGGGGCAGAACGAGGCACACTTGACGTTGACGCCCGCGCTGCGATGGCCATCTGACGACGCGGCTTTCGTCATATTATTAGGTACGCCCCCCGCGCGAACCGGATCACTCCGGCCGCGCAAGGGCTCGTCGCTCAGGCGGCGTAGCGCCGCTTTTCCTCTTCCGTCAGGGCCGGATAGTCGGTGTAGCCGGTCTCGTCGCCGCCATAGAAGGTCTTTTCGTCAGGTTCGGCGAGCGGCGCGCCGAGGCGGATGCGCTCGACCAGATCGGGATTGGAGATGAACGGCCGGCCGAAACAGGCGAGGTCGATCTCGCCCTTCTCCAGACGCTCCTCGGCAAGGTCGGGCGTGTAGTTGTTGTTGCCCATATAGGTCCCGTCGAAGAGCTTGCGCAGCGACCAGGCCTTGAAGGCATGCGGGTCGCGGTCGCCGCGGGTGGCGCCCTCGATGACGTGGAGATAGGCGAGCCGGCGCGCCGAAAGCTCCTTCACATAGGCGGTGAAGACGGCTTCGGGATCGGAATCCTTCAGATCGTTGGCCGGCGAGACCGGCGAAATGCGGATGCCGGTGCGCTCCGGCCCGAAGACCTTCGTCACCGCATCGACGACCATCAGCGGGAAGCGCAGGCGGTTCTCGATCGAACCGCCAAACTCGTCCGTCCGCCGGTTGGCGCCGTCGCGCAGGAACTGGTCGAGCAGATAGCCATTCGCCGAGTGGATCTCGACGCCGTCGAAGCCGGCGGCCTTGGAATTCTCCGTCGCCTTCACGAAATCGGCGACGACACGCGGCAACTCGCCGGCATCGAGGGCCCGCGGCGTCACGGCGTCCTTCATGCCACCCTCGGTAAAGGCCTGCATCGCCGGCGCGATGGCCGACGGCGCGACCGGCAGCGCCCCGCCCGGCTGCAGGTCCGGATGCGACACCCGGCCGACATGCCAGAGCTGCAATACGATCTTGCCGCCCTCTTCGTGCACGGCGTCGGTGACCTTCTTCCAGGCCGCGACCTGTTCGTCGTTGAAGATGCCCGGCGTCCAGGCATAGCCGCGGCCTTCCGGCGAGATGTTGGTCGCCTCGGTGATGATCAGTCCGGCGCTGGCGCGCTGGCGGTAGTAGTCGACATGCATGTCCTTCGGCACGCCGTCGCTGGTCGCGCGGCTGCGGGTGAGCGGCGCCATGACGACGCGGTTCTGAAGGCTGATCGGCCCGAGGTCGTAGGGCTGTAGGAGGCGGTCGTGTTTCATGATAGCGGAAGTCCTTCGCTGTGGCTCGCCAAAAGCCGGGCCGGGAGATCGCCCGAGGTCGAGCGATCATCCGTTCGCCCTCCATTTGGTGTGCCGCAACAGGACGGAAAGCGCGATGAACGTTGTGTTCGCAGGGAACGGACGGTCGGGCGGCGCGAACAAGCAAAGCCGATCGAGCGGGTCTCAGTCTTGAACTATCGCCATGCCTTCCATGCCGGCAACTTCGCCGACGTCGTCAAGCACGCCCTGTTCTGCCGGCTGGTGCGCTATCTCCAGCGCAAGGACGGAGCGATCCGGATCTACGACACCCATGCGGGACCGGGCCTCTACGATCTCGGCGGCGACGAGGCGGCGCGCACGCTGGAGCACGAATCCGGTATCGCCGCCCTCGCAGCGGCAGATCGGGCGATCCGCGAAAATCCGCTTTTGGCCGACTATTGGGCGGCGATCGAGCCCGATCTCGCAGCCCGTCGCTACCCGGGCTCGCCCCTGATCGCCCGGCGGCTCCTGCGTCCGCAGGATCGCCTGTCGGCCTATGAGCTTCATCCCCAGGATGGCGCAGCGCTCAGGGCACTGTTTGCCGGCGACACGGCGGTGAAGGCGATCGCCCTCGACGGCTGGCTGGCGCTGGGCGCCCATGTGCCGCCGAAGGAAAAGCGCGGCCTCGTACTCGTCGACCCCCCTTACGAAAAGCTGAGCGAGGTGGACGACATCGCGGCCGCCCTTCACAAGGCGATCGCCCGCTGGCGCGGCGGCGTCTATGCCGTCTGGTATCCGATCAAGAAGCCGGCGATGGTCGAAAGGCTGAAGGAAGCCCTCGCCGCAATCGCCCCGGCAGAAATCGTCTTCGCCGAATTCTGCCGCGAGCCGCTCGGCCGCGACGAGCGTTTCGTCGGCACGGGGCTTGCCGTGGTCAATCCGCCCTTCGTCTTCGCCGAAGAGGCCGAGGCGCTGTTCGCGCTGCTCGCCCCGGTGCTGGAGCGCGGCAGCAAGGCAACATATTCCGTCAAAGAATGCCGTTCCCGGCCTTCGTGACAGGCAAAGAGCGGCAAATGGTGCTAGACCTTGCGGCAAAAGTGATCTGGTTGTGCGGGAGTTTTGCCACCATGAACCGGCTTTCGGCCTTCGTCCTGACGCTCGGCGCCCTGTCCGCCGCTGCCGCTTCCTCTCCCGCCGTCGCCGCGGATGTGATGTCGACCTATCGGAGCGAGGCGATCCCGTCGAAGGTCCCGGCCTGCGACGATGCCGCCGTCCTCGGTCAGGTCGAGGATCAGTTCGAATACGGCGCCCCGCGGATGCTCGAGGCGAAGCTCGAGATCCTCGAATTCCAGGGGATGTTCGAGAAGGCCTACCAGCCGCAGCTGCTGAACGACCCCTACCCCGCCGCCAATCCGATCGAGCGGCGCTACTGCCAGGCGAAGGCGCTGATCTCCGATCAAAAGTGGCGCACCGTCTATTACGTCGTCGAGTATCCGATGGGCTTTGCCGCTGCCGGCGACTATCTCGGCATGTTCTCGCCGGCCCGAGCCTGGAAGGCGGAGGGCTGCGTCCTCGGTCTCGACGAGTGGCATGTCTATGGCGCCAACTGCCAGTCGCTTCGCCGCTATCCGCCGGACGCCGCGGTCGCGGACTACCCGGGCTTCGTCTCGAAATACTGAACCAAACCCCCGGATTGCAGCCAATGCGCGTCTATTATTCCTCCGCCTCGCCCTTTGCGGCCAAGGTCCGCATGGCGGCCGAGTACTGCGACCTCGAGATCGAGAGCGTCGCCGTCGACACGGCGGCCGAGCCGGCCGATCTGATCGCCGCCAATCCGCTGGGCAAGATTCCCGCCCTCGTTCTCGACGACGGCACCGCCCTCTACGACTCGCGGGCGATCTGCGACTATTTCGACAAGGCCACCGGCGGGCAGCTCCTGCCCGCGACCCTCGATGCCTGGACCAAGGTGAAGCTGATCGAGGCGACGGCCGACGGCATCGGCGATGCGCTGATCCTTTCCCTTTACGAGGAGCGCTACCGGCCGGCGGACAAGCGCCATCAGCCATGGGTCGACATGCAGATGCGCAAGGCCGATCGCGGCCTCGCCGCGCTCGAGACCCTCCTTGCGGATCTGCCCGAAGACCTGACGACGGCGGATTTCGCTCTCGCCGGCCTGCTCGGGTGGATGTCCTTCCGCTTCAAGGGCAAGCTCGAAGCCGAGCGCCCCGCGCTGGCCAGCTGGCTGGCTGCCTTTCCGGAACGGTTTCCGGCCTTCGCCGAACTCGGTCCGCGCCCCGCCTGACACGAGATTGCCCGCCGGCCCCGGTGCGTCATATCGGCAACCGTCTCGTCCTCGCCGGCTCCATCTGCGCCGGCGAGCGCAGCTTCGAGCCCGAGCGCAGACCGCGCCGGTAGATCTGCCGGCTCGACGGCCCTGCCGGGCCGCGCCCGCAGCATTGCCCTTTCCCTTCGATTTTCCGTGGCTGCACCAACGGTGCCGGCTTCGTTCGACCACGCGCCAAACCCGTCGTTGACACCGTTGATTGCGTCGATTTAAATTGCCGCAACCAATGCGAGAATTACGGGCGACGGGGTTCATCATGGCGCGGCGATCGATTCTGGCCATTTGCCTGGCGACGGCAGTTGCCGCGCCTGTCTGGCTCGCCGGTCCGGCCGGCGCGGATCCAGCCTACGACCGCCGCCACGTGGCCGACTTCCTGGCGAAATCCGCCGACGAGGTGCAGGGCCTCGGCAAGTCCCGCTCGATGCGGCTCGCCGGCACCCGCGGCATCTGCGTCGGGCTCGAATCCGAATGCCGAGCCAAGGCGCCGCCGAAGGGCTTCGACATGCTGATCAATTTCGATCTGGACTCGGCCGCCCTCACCTACGCCGCCCGGGAAAACCTCGACGAAATGGCGGCAGCGCTCGCCGATCAGCGCCTCAGCGCCGTGGGCTTCGTCATCGAGGGCCACACCGATGCCCGCGGCGACGACTGGTACAACGAAGAGCTGTCGCGGCGGCGCGCCGCCTCCGTCCGAAGCTATCTCCTCGCCCGCGGCATCGCGCCCGACAAGATCGAGGCGGTCGGTCTCGGCGAAAGGGTGCCGCGGGTTTCCGATCCCTACGACCCGGTCAACCGCCGGGTGGAGATGCGGGTGAGCGTCCGCTAGCGGCGTCGACAGGGGCGGCGAGCGATGCCGGACCTGGCCGCGATTCTCGAGCCCGTCTCGGACGAAGCGCCCTGCGGGCCGGATCTCGTCGCGGCGAGCGATCTGCAATTCCTGACCTTCCGCGATCGGATCGACGCCCTGTCGCCGACGCGTCTTTCAGGCGGGCGGCTGCTCCGCGAGGACGGCAAGCCCTTCGAGCCGCGCGACATCAAGTTCCGCGACGAGGCGAAGGTCATCGCAGCGCTTCTCGATCGCTCCCGCGACCTTCGTTTCCTCCTGCTGCAGGCCCGGCTCCGTATCTTCACCGGCGACCTTTCCGGCTTTGCCGGAGACATCGCCCTCGCGGCGAATCTCCTGGAAGCCCGATGGGAGCACGTCCACCCGCAAAACGTCCCGCAACGCCGAGTGGAGTTCGAATGTTTCGAACCGCCGATCTCGGGTTCGATCCCCTTGCAATTCGTGCCGCTCCTGCGCGATCGCCGGGCCGACGTCATCCGCTTTCGCCACTTCGTCTTCGCGCTCGGGGAAGCGAAGGGGCCAGAGAACGAGACGACGCCGGACGAGGCGACGATCCGCGCGGCCATCGCCGATCCCGCGAACGCAGCGGCGGTGGCGGCCACGCGCGGCGCCCTCGCGGCGGTCCGCGAAAGCTTCGAGGCGGTCAAGGCGAGTTTCGCCGCCAATGGCCATGGCGGATCGGCGCCGCAGATGAAGGCGTTCCTCGCCGCGGTTGCGCGGATCGCCGCACTTCTGGACGGGGAGAGTGGCGGGGCGCCGGGTCGCGGCGCGTCCGGCGCTGCGGTGCATGTCGAAGCGGGACAGGCCGCCCAGGCGCCCCTGCCGATCGCGGAACTGGCCACCGTGCCGATCGGCGATCATGGCGAAGCGTCCGCGGCGCTCCTTGCGGCCGAAGCCTATTTCGCCCGGGCCGAACCGTCCTCGCCGGTGCTGCTTCTGACCCATCAGGCCCGCAAGCTGATCGGCCGGCCGCTGGTCGAGGCCTTGCAACTTCTCGCCCCCGGGATGGTCGACTCCGCCTCGCTCGGCCTCGACAGCCCTGCCGGATTGGCGCTCGATCTGGCGCGGCTGACGGCGCTGAGCGAGACGGCCCATGACGCCTCCGTCGATCCCCCCGCCGGCGCGCGCGTGCCGCCGCGGCGGGCCTTCGACGCCCCCGATCGCGAGGCGGCGGCCGTGCTGATCGCCAGCGTCGAGGCCTATCTGCGCCTGGCCGAGCCCTCGAGCCCTGTGCCGCTCGTTCTGGCGCGGGCGCGCGCGCTGATCGGATGCGACTTCCTGGCGCTCCTGCCGGAACTGTTTCCCTCGCTGCGCCCGGTCCGGAGCTGATTCATGGTCGGCGCGCGGCAGTCAATTTTCTACAACAGGTTTTGTTTGACTTTTGTTTTCAACTCTGACTTGCTTCGATGACACAATGTCAAGGAGCAGCGAACCATGGCCTCCGATTCCGGTCAGCGCTTCCTCAAACGCAACCGGCCGCCGCGGGTGCAGATCTCCTACGAGGATCCGCACGATTCCAACCGTCGGGTCGAACTGCCTTTCGTGATGGGCGTCATGGCCGACCTGTCCGGCAACGCCTCCCCGAGAGAGAAGCCGCCGGTCGGCGAGCGGTCCTTCGAGCAGGTCGACATGGACACGTTCGACGAGTTCATCGGCAAGGTGAAACCCGCCGTCCGCTTCGCCGTCGACAACAGGCTGAAGGAAGGGAGCGGCGACAAGCTGTCCGTCGAACTCGGCTTCAAGTCGATGGACGACTTCGGCCCGGCCGCCGTCGCGAGAAACGTACCAGCGCTCAAGCGGCTGCTCGAGGCGCGCAAGCAGCTTTCCAACCTGCGCAGCTACATGACCGGCCGCGTCCAGGCCGAGGAGATGTTGCGCCAGCTCTTGGACGATCCGGCCCTGATGGCAGCGCTCAAGGAGCGTAGCCGCATCGCCGCACCTGCCACCGAAATCACCGGCCCGGCCGGCTCGCCCGAGCCCGGCGACGACGCCTGACGAGACGATGAGAGGGAAGACTGCCCGATGAGCGAAACCCAGTCGACCGCAGCCAGGCTCCAGGCCGAGCCGCTCTATGCCCAGGAAAGCCAGGCGGACGCCTTCGCCGCGGCGCTGAAGCAGAGCATCAATCCGTCGAAGTCGGAGGCGCGAGCGAACGAAGTCGATCGCGCCTTCGACACGCTGATCGCCGAGGCGCTGGAGAACGCCGATCTCATCAAGACCGACGTCTACGCGACGCTGGAATCGCTGATCGGCCGGATCGACGACGCCCTTTCGGACCAGATCAACGCGATCATCCACCACCCGACCTTCCAGGAGATCGAAAGCGCCTGGCGAGGGCTGGAATATCTCGTCACCCGTTCCGAAACCGACTCCAACCTCAAACTGAGGGTGATGAACGTCGGCAAGATGGAACTCTACGGCGAACTCGAAAGCTATCAGGGCGCCCGCTGGGATCAGAGCCCGCTGTTCAAGGAAATCTACGAGGCGGAGTTCGGCCAGCTCGGCGGCCAGCCCTATGGCGCGCTGATCGGCGACTACTACTTCGAGAAGTCACCGACCGACATCGCGCTGCTGCGCCATCTCGGCAAGATCGCCGCGGCCTCCCACTGCCCATTCGTCGCCTCCGCCGGCCCGGCGCTGCTCGACATGGAGAGCTGGACCGAACTCTCCACGCCGCGCGACATCTCCACCCTGCTCGACACCCCCGGTTTCGCCGCCTGGAACACGCTGCGGGATTCGGAGAACTCCCGCTATCTCGGCCTTTGCATGCCGCGTGTCCTCGCCCGCGAGCCCTATGGAGCCAAGTCGGTGCCGGTCGAGGAATTCGGCTTCGAAGAAGAGACCGACGGCCATGCCGGGAAAAAATACGCCTGGATGAACGCCGCCTACACCTATGCCGCCAACATCAACCGGGCGTTCAAGGACTATGGCTGGACGGTGCGCATCCGCGGGGTCAATTCCGGCGGCGAGGTCTCCGACCTTCCCACCCACGCCTTCTCGACCAGCGATCCCGATACCGTCGGCGGCAAGATGGTCGACCTGAAATGCGCGACCGAGGTCGCCATCTCCGATCGGCGCGAGGCGGAACTCTCGAAGGCCGGCATCCTGCCGCTGATCCACCGCAAGAACACCGACAAGGCCGCCTTCATCGGCGCCCAGTCGCTCTATCGCCCCAAGACCTACGACGACGCCGACGCGACGGCCTCGGACAACCTCTCCTCGCGCCTCACCTACATGTTCGCGGTGTCGCGTTTCGCCCATTACCTCAAGCAGATGGTCCGCGACCACATCGGCACCTTCAGAGAAGAAGACCAGTTAAGAAACTGGCTGCAGACGTGGATCATGCAGTATGTCGATGGCAGCCCCAAGACGTCGACCGATGCGGAGAAGGCAAAACGCCCGCTCGCTGGGGCCAGCCTGGAGGTTTTCCCCGACGAGGAAAACCCTGGCTACTATGGCGCCCGGTTTCACTTGAGACCGCATTTCCAGCTTGAAGGCATGGATATCGGGCTGAGCCTCGTCTCCAAACTCCCCAAACGAGAAACGGCCTGACGCATCCGCCTCACGACTAGGCCGAAACGCCGCCAAAATATTCTTTTGCCGGGACTTCTTCGGATTCAAGAACAAATGACACCTTTCACGAGTGGAACACCCACCCGACAGGATCGGAGACGCTACGATGTCAGTCGATATATTTCTGAAGATTGATGGTATTCCGGGAGAGACACTGGATCACAGGCATCGAGACGAGATCAGAATTCTTGCTTGGAGTTGGGGCCTGGCACAGAGCGGCACGACTCACATGGGCCCCGGCGCGGGCTCGGGAAAAGTCGCGGTGCAGGACATCACCTTCACAAAAAACTGCGACAAAGCAACGACCAACATCGTGAAGTTCTGCTCCAACGGAAGGCATATTCCGAGCGCGCTACTGACGATACGTAAGGCAGGCGGTGACGCGCCGGTCGAGTATTTCAAGTTGCAAATGAACGACCTCATCGTCTCCTCCTACGCCACCGGCGGAGCGGCCGACGGGTTGGACCAGTTGCAGGAGACGGTGACGCTGAACTTCCGCAAATTCACCGTCACCTACACCGAGCAGACCCAGCAGGGTACGCCCGGCGCGGCGACCGAGGCCACCTGGGACATCGCCGCGAACGTCGGCTCCTGAGCCTGAGTCGCGTGGGGCTGCCGCGACGGCGCGCGTCCCGACGTTGCCATCGCTTCGGTCGGCCGCAGCAGGGCTGGCCGATTTCCCCCGGCTCATGAACCCCGAGCAAGCCCATGTCCCCGCCTCCACTCCCAGATCGCTTCGAGGCCCCGCTGATGCTCGTCTTTTCCGAGCCGCATCGTCGGCGCGAGGAACGTCGACAAGCGCGGCAGAGCCTCCTGGCGCCCCCGGAAAAGGCGCGCGGCCGGTCCGCTCCCGTCCGCGCCGCCACCCGCAAGAGCATCGAGGACGACTTCAAGGAACGGGTGAAGACGCTATCGCGGTCGATCGATCTCGCCTCCGCCTGCGACCTCTCCGCCTATCCGCGCGTCGCCGCCTCGATCCTCAACTACGGCCGCCCGGACGTCACCGGCATGATCGCCGGCACGGGTCGGCTCGGCGATCTCGCCGCTGCTCTGCGCAAGGCCCTGGAGCGCCATGAGCCCGGCATCGTCGACGGGAGCCTCACCATCGGCCCGGCCGAGGAGGCGCCCCATCGCCACGGCTTCGATGCGGTGAGCCAGTCCCTCCGCTTCGAGATCTCCCTCGATCTCGCCTTCGCGCCCCTGCCGATTCCCCTCACCTTCCATGCCGAGATCGACGTCGCCGCCGGCAAGCTCCAGATCGACGTCGCCGGCCCGTCCTGATCACCGCCATGAACGACGCGCTGCTTGCTGCCTTCGAGGAAGAACTGGCGATCCTCTACGAGCGCGCCGAGGAGTTCGCCGTCGAGTTCCCCGGCGTCGCCGAGCAGCTGGGCGGCCTGAAGCGCGGCACCGCCGATCCCGGCATCAAGGCGCTGCTCGAAGGCGCGGCCTTCATGGCGGCGCGGGTGCAGCTGCAGCTCGAGGCCGAGTTTTCCACCTTCACCACCGAGTTCCTCGATCAGATCCTGCCCGGCCATCTGGAGCCGGTGCCCTCTCTCGCCCTCCTCGCCGCCCTGCCGTCCGCGGGAAGCGATGCAGATGCAGCAGGCCGCCTGGTTCCGGCCGGGTCGATCGCCGAAAGCACCCACCGCGATGCTGCCCGCGGCGTCGCCTGCCAGTTCCGCCTGACCAGCCCGATCGCCCTCTGGCCGCTGGAGATCACAGCCGCCGAATACCTGCCCTCGGCTGCCGCGATGCAGGCCTTGGGCGTCGGCTCCGGGCCGCAGGTCGTCGCCGGCCTGAAGATCACGCTGAAGCGCCTTGCCCCCGGCGGCGGCCCCGAGGCCAAGGTGAGACCAATCGGGGAATTGAAGCTCGACGACCTCGTCCTCCACTTGGTCGGCCAGCGCGCCGAACGGGACGCGATCTACGAGCAGCTCTTCGCCCGGCTCTCGGGAATCGCCGTCCGCTACTTGAACGAGACCGGCGATCCGCGCGCGGCCCGGCTGCCGGCTTCGGCCGTCGAGCAGATCGGCTTCTCGCCGGACGAGGCGCTGTTTCCGCCCGACGACCGGGTCTCGCCGGGCTTTGCGCTTTTGCGGGAGTTCTTCGCCTTCCCGGACAAGTATCTCGGCTTCAGACTGACCGGCCTCGGCGCAGCGCTTTGCGGTGTGCGCGCCGACACGATCGACCTCGTCTTCGAGTTCACCGAGGTGGCGGCCTCGCTCGGCGCGCGCGTTTCGGCGAAGAGCTTCCGGCTTTTCGCCGCGCCGGCCGTCAACCTGTTCGAGAAACGATGCGATCGCATCCGCTTGACGGCGGACCGCCACGAACATCACGTCGTGCCGGATCGAAGCGCGCTCCTCGAATACGAGCCGCATCGAATCCTCGGCGTCACGGCGATCTTTTCCGGCAAGGCGGACGGCGCCCCCGTCCTGCCGCTGCACGCCCCCGCCGCGGCGCTTGACGCGACGGGCGGGAAGCGTGGCGGTTCCCTCACCTATACTGCCCGCCGCCTGCCCCGCCGCCCCACCGACCAGGAACGCCGCCACGGCTCGGCCCCGGCCTATCGCGGCACCGATCTGTTTCTCAGCCTCGGCGGAACGGCGGCGGAAGGCCTCGACGCCGCGCCGCGCGAGCTCGCCGTCACGGCGCTCTGCTCCAATCGGCATCTGGCCGGCGAACTCGGGCGCGTTCCCGGCGGCGGCAGGATGCGCCTCCTCGGCAACAGCGAACTGCCGCTCGACACCATCGTCGGGCCGAGCGAGCCGCGGGAATCCGTCGTCGCCGGCCCGCCACGACCCGGCGGCCCGCAGCGCGGCGAGATCCTCTGGCGGCTGATCGGCTTTCTCTCCTTCAACCATACCGGGCTCGCCAGCCCCGATCCGAAAGCCGGTGCCGAGGCGCTGCGAGCCGTGCTGTCGCTTTACGCCGACCTCTCGGACGTCGCGGCGGAGCGGCGGCTGCGCGGCATCCTCGCGCTTTGCTGCCGGCCGGTGACGCGGCGGCTGCGACGGCCCGACGGCTTTCATGGCGCACGCGGCGTCGAGGTGACGGTGACCCTCGACGATGCCGCCTTCGAGGGAGCGGGCGTCATGCTGCTCGGCGCGGTGCTGGAGCGCTTCCTCGCCGATCTTTCCAGCGTCAATTCCTTCACCGAGACGGTGATCGAAACGCCGGCTCGCGGTGTCGTCAAGCGCTGGCCGCCCCGCTCCGGCACGGGACCGGTGCTGTGAGCGCGGCGCCGCTCCACGGCCCACCCGAGCATCTTGCCGCGATCGTCGGGCCGTGGCTCGCGGCCAAGGCCGCCGACGACACGGAAGCCTTGGACCTCATCGTCCTGCTGCGGGCGATCGAGCGCGGCTCGGCGGACAAGCCGCGGATCGGCAAGAGCCGTACCGCCCGTGACGATTGCGTCACGCTCGGCCAGGAGCCCTATGCCGCGTTTCCGGCCGGCAACGTGGCGGCGGTGGAGAAACGCGGCGACCGCCCGCATGTGACGACGCGCTTTCTCGGCCTGTTCGGCCCCCAGGGCGCCCTGCCGCTCGCAACGACGCTCGATGCCATCGACTGGCGGGACAAGGGCGATCCGGCCTTCCTGCGCTTCACCGAAATCGTCTCGAACCGCTTCCTGCAGCTGTTCTTCCGGGCCTTTGCCGACGCCCGCGCCATCGCCCAGAACGACCGCCCCCTCGATGATCGCTTCTACCGCCATCTCGCCGCCGTGGCGGGCTTGCCGCAACCGCGACCCGGCGCGGCCGAGGCGCCCGCGGCGGCGATCGGCGCCGCCTTCGCCGGCCTCCTCTCGGCCCGCGCAAAAACCCCGGCGCAGCTTTCGCAGCTGATCTCGGGCGCCCTTCGCGTCGACGTCCGGGTCGTCGAGCGGGTGCCGACCTGGCTGATCTTCGAGGCGGGCGAGCAGACGCGGCTCGGCGCCGCGCGCTCCAGCCTCGGGCGGGACACCGCGCTCGGCTCCCGCCAACCCTCCATCGCCGACAAGGTGGCGATCGAGATCCGCGCCCGCGACCTTGCCGAATACCGCACGCTGCTGCCCGGCGGCAGGCGGGCCGGCCGGTTGGGCGAACTCGTCTTTCTCGCCCTCGGACGGCGCGTCGAAACCGAGATCCGCCTCGGCATTCCCGCCCATCTCGCACCGCCGATCGCGCTCGGCGAGGCGGGCGAACTCGGCCTCACCGCCTGGGTCTCGCCGGCCAAGCCCGGCCCCGGCGGCGAAACACCCTGGCGCCTCGATGCCCGCTACGTCCCGGCGCCGACCGGCCCGCCCCCCGCGGAAGAGGCCGAGCCTCCAGAGGTTGGACCATGACCGACATCAACTACGAGATCCTCACCGGCAAGCTGACGCCGCTCGCCCACGAGGCCTTCCGCAAGGCGTTCTGGCAGGCCAAGCAGGCCGGCAATCGCAACGTCGAGCTGGCTCACTTTCTCTTCCAGCTGGTCTCGGCCGACGGCTCGGACGTCGCTGCCACCCTCGATCACCTGGACGTTCCGGCCGGCGCGGTGCTCGCCGAACTCACCGAGACGATCGGCCGGGGCAAGCGCAACGTCACAGAGATCCCTTCGATCGCCGGCCCGCTCGGCGAAAGCCTCGATCGGGGCTGGCTCTACGCCTCGCTGCTCTTCGGCTCGGCGGCGATCCGCAGCGGCCACGTGCTTCTCGGCGCCTTGCGGGACGAGGCGTTGCGCAGCATCCTCGCCACCTCGTCGCGCAGCCTTGCAAGGCTCGATCCGGACGCGGTGGCAAACAGCGCCCGCGCCGTATGGAGCCGCTCGGCGGAGGAAGGCCAGCGGCCGGTAGACGGGTCGCAGCTGCCCCAGGCTTCGGGCGATGCCGGACGAGCCGCGAGCAAGAGTGCCGCGCCCGACGATCAGGCCGCCTCCCCCCTCGCCCGCTTCGCAACCGACCTCACGGCGGAGGCGGAAAGCGGCCGCATGGACCCGGTGGTCGGCCGCGACCACGAGATCCGCCAGATCGTCGACGTCCTCCTGCGGCGGCGCCAGAACAACCCGCTGCTCACCGGCGAGGCCGGCGTCGGCAAGACCGCCGTGGTCGAAGGCTTCGCCCAGCGGCTTGCGAGCGGCGACGTCCCGCCCGCCCTTGCCGGCGTCAGGCTCCATGCCCTCGACATCGGGCTGATGCAGGCGGGCGCCTCGGTGAAGGGCGAGTTCGAGCAGCGGCTGCGGGCGCTGGTCGACGAGGTGCAGGCGAGCCCCGAGCCGATCATCCTGTTCGTCGACGAGATCCACACCCTCGTCGGTGCCGGCGGGGCCAAGGGAACGGGCGACGCTGCCAATCTCCTGAAGCCGGCGCTGGCCAGAGGCACCCTGCGCACCATCGGCGCCACCACCTTCGCCGAATATCGTGCCCATATCGAAAGCGACCCGGCGCTCACCCGCAGGTTCCAGCCGATCGAGATCGGCGAGCCGGACATCGCCCGGGCGGCGATCATGCTGCGCGGCCTCGCCCTGCCGATGGAGCGCCATCACAAGGTGCG
Organism: Jiella pacifica; assembly: GCF_010500815.1. GTDB lineage: Bacteria > Pseudomonadota > Alphaproteobacteria > Rhizobiales > Rhizobiaceae > Jiella > Jiella pacifica. The sequence continues at coordinate 18,193 of NZ_JAAAMG010000001.1, read as the reverse complement.
CATCCTCGACGAAGCCGTCACCGCCGCCGTCTCTTTGTCGGCCCGCTACATCCCGGCCCGGCAGCTGCCGGACAAGGCCGTCAGCCTGCTCGACACCGCCGCCGCCCGCGTCGCCATCAGCCGGACGACCACACCCGCCGCGATCGCCGACCTTGCCGCCGCGATCGCGGCGCTGGAGGTCGAGAAGGCCGCGCTCGGCCGCGAGGCGGCTCTTCGCAACGAGGGCGCCGAGCGCCTCGCAGAGATCGCGGCGGCGATCACCGAGAAGACGGCACTTCGCGAAGACCTCGTCGCCGCCCATGCGGCCGAGGCCGAACTCGTCAAGACGATCGACGCGCTGACGGCGACGCCGGCGGGCGATCCCGCGGGCATCGAGGCGGAGGGCCAGGATTCGGCCGAGCCGGCTCACCCCGACACCGAAGCGTCCCCCGGCTCCCCATCGGACGACACCGCCTGTGAAAACCTCGCGAAAACCCTCGCCGCCCTTGCCGCGATCGATCCGGACCGGCGGATGATTCACGCCCATGTCGACGCCGACGCCGTCGCCTCGGTGGTCTCCGACTGGACCGGCATTCCGGTCGGCCGGATGATGCGCGACGAGGTGGCGACCGTCCTGAAGCTCGCCGATCTCCTGAAGACCCGCGTCATCGGCCAGGATCACGGCCTCGAAACCATCGCCCGCCGCATCGAGACGAGCCGCGCCGGCCTCGACGATCCCGGCAAGCCGGTCGGCGTCTTCCTCCTCTGCGGCCCCTCCGGCGTCGGCAAGACCGAGACGGCGCTGGCGCTGGCCGAAACGCTCTATGGCGGCGAGGAGAACCTCATTACCATCAACATGTCGGAGTTCCAGGAGGCCCACACCGTCTCGCTCCTCAAGGGCGCGCCGCCGGGCTATGTCGGCTATGGCGAGGGCGGAAGGCTGACCGAGGCGGTGCGGCGGCGGCCCTATTCGGTGGTCCTCCTCGACGAGGTCGAAAAGTCCCATCCCGACGTCCACGAGCTGTTCTTCCAGGTCTTCGACAAGGGCTGGATGGAGGACGGCACCGGCCGGCGCATCGATTTCCGCAATACCTTGATCATCCTCACCTCGAATGTCGGCACCGAGGCGATCATGGCCGCCAGCGACGAGGGCCTGACCGACGTCTCGGACGAGGATCTGGACCGGATGCTGCGGCCCGAACTCCTCACCGTCTTCCCGCCGGCCCTTATCGGCCGCATGGTGACCGTGCCCTACCGGCCGCTGTCGCCGGCCATGCTGGAGGCGATCGTCCGCCTGCAACTCGCCCGCATCGTCGCCCGCGTCAGGGAAAGCCAGCGCGCCGTCCTCACCATCGACGACCAGGTCGTCGCCGCCATCGTCGCCCGCTGCCGCGACCCGCAATCCGGCGGCCGCATGATCGACCGCATCGTCACCCAGACGCTTCTGCCGGACCTGTCGCGAAAGTTCCTCGACAGGATGGTGTCGGGGGAGATCGCCAGAACGGCGCATGTGGGGCTGGGGGAGGATGGGGAGTTCATGGTGGAGGTGGGGTGACGAGGAGGCGGCGCCAGAGGAGGCGTCCTTTCTCCTCCTGCGGGAGAGAAAGCGATTTCATCACCTCAGGGCCGAAGCGCTAAGCGATAGAGATCACCGAGAACTTGCGCGGCTCCTCCACCCGTACCGATTGCGGCAGGAGCAATGACACGATCTGTTTCCATTCGCGCGACCTTAAGGACTCAAAACTTCGGCTGAGAGCGAGAAGCGCCTCGCGTAACGCAACAAGACCCACGGGCTCACGACAGAGGCGTAGACGAAGACAATTCCAAAATGAGCGTCACTTGTTGCGTTCGACTCCACAACCGCAGTGAAGGGAGGTAGGTGTGGGGGATGCAGATTCGAAAAGTGATACGGCGGATTGTAGCCGCGCTGGGGACCGCGTTCTTCGTGGTGCTCTATTTCAACATCGAGAATGCCGCCACGCGAATTGGCCTGGGTGATTTGTTAGCAGATGCAATATCGCCGCAAAGTGGAAAAAATATTCTTGTTGATATTGTTTATCACCCGATAACCTTACTTGTATCGCTGTTTGGGCTGGGGGCTGCATTGGGAGTTTGGGTGGACGCGATATTCCTAAACCCAAGCCTCCAACAGAAGCGCACAAAAGATGAATTGCGTCAAAAAGCTGAAAAGTTTGGGCGTGAAGTGGAAATTTGGACATCCAAAGCTTTGTCTGAACTGAAAAACAAGGTTAATGAACTCCCTCGGCTGCCAGAACACGAGGCGAGGGAAGGGGTTCGCTTCGATCGATTTCATGAAATACGCGATGAGAGAAGGAGGAGGATGACAGCTTTATATCTCGATGGATATGCCGCTCAAGTACAGACGTATTTTTTACAAGCCGAAGAATTCGGAATTAATATAGTAAGAAACGACTACACTTGGCATATATCAGACAATTATCAGGCACAAATCGTTTTGCTAAATATAGTAGGGAAACTTTTATCTGAGGGAAAAATCCAAGAAGCTAGGTCAATTGATGGCAATTACGTTAGGAATATAAGCACCCAAATTGGCAATTTTATATAAATTTACTTATTTTTGTAGTTCCGTTAATGCGCAAAGTACAATTCTCACATCTCGCATTCTGCGAGGAGAATTCCAATCCGCAATTCTTTTGACCGCAATTTACCAGAACGCTGCCATCTACATTCACAAATATTTCAGCATTGCCGCAATCTTCCACCTTTATCCCGGCAATGTTAATTTTCTGAGATCCTGCTGCACGTACAAGATAAAACATCATCAATCCTTATAATTGGAAATTTTTACCCAACGGCCGCATGACGGCTAGCACAAACACTGCGATGAGTTCCATTGATTAGTCGTATTCCACAGGCTGCGCTATTTTTCGTCAATCCTTTCTTCCAGAATCGTTAGATGAACGTTGCAAAAGGCGCGCCGCTGATCGCTTCATCGCAGATGGATTGCCTTGCCGGCCCTCCCCCCGACCGACCGCCCCAACAATAAACATCCCCCGAATTCGCCTCATCCGGCAAATTCCGCAGATACGCCTCGATCACCTCCACCGGCTGCCTCTCACCAAACACCCATTCATGGCTCTCGCCCAGCGAGACGTCGAAACGGGCAAAGCCGAGCCGCACCGCCTCCTGCAGCGCCCGAAGCGCCGGGGCGCGGTCCATGGTGACGAATTCGAAGGACAGGGCGGCGGGTGCGTTTTCCGGAGACAGCCCGGCCATAACCTCGACCTCGAAGCCCTCGACGTCGATCTTGACGAAGGCCGGCCGGCCGAAGCGGGCGATCAGATCGTCGAGGGTCGTGCAGTCGACCGTGATCGTCTCGTCCCACACCTGTCCCTCCCAGCCCGAGGCCCCGGCGCTGGCGGCTGCGACGAAGCCGTCGGAGGCCGACGCGACCGTCGGGTTCTGCGTGTTCAGCCGGAGCGTCAGCGTCCCTGCCCTTCGCCCGACGGCCGCGCCGACCACCGTCACCTGCCGCGCGCGCCAGAACTGCCAGCGCAACAGGCGCGCGAGGCGGGGCTGCGCCTCCACCGCGACGACGCGCGCGCCGATCCCGGCGAAGGCCGCGGTGCGGTCGCCGACATGGGCGCCGATGTCGAAGACGAGCTCGCCGGGCCGCACGAAGCCACTGGCGAAACGGCGAAGGCTGTGTCTGTGGCGGCGGTCGAGGCGGTAGACGGCGATGCTGCGGGCGATGCCTCGCCACGCAGCCAGCCGGCCGGCAAGCCTCATGCCCGCTCGCCCTCAGCGGCGAAACCATCCTCGCCGGAGCCGGCCGCAGGGTCTCTCGCCGCACGATCATCGCCCGCCGCCCGCGCCATCGGCCGGCGCCAGCGCCGCGCCTTCGGGCTGACCACGGCGCGCAGCACCGGCGGCATCACCGTTTCTTCCGGAATGGCGAAGAGGCCGAGCCGCGCCGTCAGGCGGCCGAAGGCCGGCGCGGCGGTCGCCACCGTGAACGGCACGGCGAGGACGAGCCCGGCCAGGAACGGCAGCGCCAGAAGAACCGCGGAAATGTTGGCGCCGACGAACAGCGCCGCCGCGAGCGCAAGACCGAGCAGCGTCTGCGGCAGGAGCGCGGCCAGCGCCGTGCCCCAGGCGATGCCCAGCCGGTCGCGGTTCTGGCCGTTCCAGACCACCGTCTTGCCGAAGCAGAGGCCGACGAGGAACACCGAGACATAGACCGCGACGAGCGGCGCCATCAGCATCGAGGCGAGAAGCTCGATCACGGCCGAGCCGAGAAAGCGCGGCGCCCCGCCATAGGCCTTCATCGCCCCCGGCGTCAGGACGACGTCGAGAACGCCGGCGATCTTCGGCGCCACCGACAGGAAGAACAGTGTGACGAACAGCCCCATGCCGAGGACGAGCATCGACGCGTCGTAGCCGCCGGTCAGAGCCTGCGCCGTGGCAGCACAGGTCATGGCGATCCAGGCAAGCGGCGCGATGTACATCAGGATCGCCTGGAGGATCTGGAAGCGGCTGACCGGCAGGAGCCCGGGCTCGATGAGGAAGCGCCAGTACTGCATGTTGCCCTGGCACCATCTGAGATCGCGCTTTTCGAATTCGAGCAGCGTCGGCGGGTTGGTCTCGTAGCTCCGCGTCTCCACCGGGATGACCCGCACCTCGTAGCCGGCGCGCCGCATGTAGACGGCCTCGAGCTGGTCGTGGGACAGGACCGGCCCGCCCAGCGGCGCCGCGCCCGGCAGCACCGGCAGTTCGCAATGCTCGACGAAGGCCGCCGTGCGGATCAGCGCGTTGTGGCCCCAATAGGGCCCGCAATCGGCGCTCCACCAGGCCGAGCCCATGGTGAAGGCGCGCATGCCGTGGCGCATGCCGAACTGGAACAGCCGGGCAAAGCCGCTTTCGGCCGGCATGCCGACGACGAGGCTCTGCAGGATGCCGATGCGGGGATCGTCCTCCATCGCCATCGCCATCTTGACGATCACCGCGCCGCCCATGACGCTGTCGGAATCGAGCGGCAGGAAGAAATCGGATTCGCCAGGCCGGGCTTCGAGGAAGTCGCGCAGATTGCCGGCCTTGAAGCCGCTGTTTTCCTCGCGCCGGCGGTAGATTGGCCGCCGATCCTCCGGCAGGTGATCGAAGAGATGCGCGAAGCGGTCGAATTCCCGCCGCTCAGCGGCGGCGACCATCGCGTCCGAGGTGTCGGAAAGGAGGGCGAAGCGGAAATGGCGCGCCTTGCCGGTCGCCTCCAGGCTGCGGCGCATGGCTTCCAGCCGCGCGAAGATCGGCTCCGGCGCCTCGTTGCGCAGAAACAGCAAGAGGTCGGTCCGGCTCGAAAGCGGCCGGTCAGAGGGACGTCCGTCGGCGCCCCGTCTCTCCGGCATCCGACCCGGTGCCGTGAAATAGGGAAAGACGCTCCTCTCCGCCCGGCCGAGATGGATGACGCAGAGACCGATCACCGCATTCCAGAAGCCCAGAACCGTCCAGGGCGTCGCCAGCAGGAAGCCGGCGAAGATCACCATATCGAGAACGCCGAGCCCGTCGCCGCCGAGAATGCTCAGGAGAATGGCGGCGAGGCCGGCGATGGTCGCAAGATTGAGACCGAGGACGATGAGGCGGCGAAGCCCGATCGAAAGCCCCTCCTGGCGGCTCGGTGCCGTCGGTCCCCCGCCCGCCTCGGCGGCAATGGCGCAGCGGTCGACGTCAGGCGCCCGATAGGGGGTGATCGGGGCGGATGGCGGGCCGAACATGGGAGGGTCTCCAGGGGCTGAAACTGTTTGCCAACATAGGCGCAAGCACTCGGCGTGCACCGCCCCTTCCTACACGTTCCGGATCACTTCATGAGTGATCGTCATCACAGCCGCATGATCGAGAAGCGTGCGGCCATGGCGGCGCCCGTCTCGGCCGCCGGCTGCGAGGGTCTCGTCGATTGCCGCTCTATTCGGCGGGGCGCGACTGCGCCGTCGTCTCGGGGGCCGGCGGTTCCGGCCGATCGGCGTCGGGATACCAGTACCGCGCGGCGACGGCATCGCGGTCGATGAGGACGAAGTTGTCGGCAAACGCCCGGTAGGGATGGCTCCACTCGCCGTCCGGCCATTGCACGCGGATCTCCGCCCGCTCGGCCGTGCCGAGGCCGACATGGACGAAACCCGCAGTGCCCGAGGCATGGCCGCCACCGACCTGGATCGTCCGGTTGAGCGTCTTGGCGCCGATCTTCACCGCCAGCTTCGCACCGATGGCGTCCCGGTTCGCGCCCTTCTGGGTCAGCTTCACCTCGACGAAATTGCCGAGCGGCCGGGCGCCGAAATCGGCCTTGCCGCCGAGATTGCGGAACAGGCTCGCCTTCTGGCCGCGATTGACGACGAGAAGATCCATCGCCCCGTCGAGATTGAAATCGGCGATCAGCGCGCCGCGCCCCTTGGTCGGCAGCGCGATGCCGGCAGCATCGCCCACTTCGGCAAAGCGCCCGTCGAAGCCGCCCATCAGGAGATTGTCCGGATCGTAGGCGGCGAAATCGGGCATCGCCTCGACATTGCCCTTGGCGATGAAGAGATCGAGGGCGGTGTCGTTGTTGAAATCGGCAAAGCCGGCGTGCCAGCCGGTGGAGGGCTTGCCGGCGTCGTGGACGTAAGGCCGGTGGGCCGTCGCGCCGCGCTGAAAGGCCTCGTCGCGATAGGTCGGCGCGTCCTCGAACTCGCGGTCGAGGAACTGCAGCTTGGTGTCGCCCATCGAGGTCAGCGCGTAGTCGGGATAGCCGTCATTGTCGACGTCGCCCTCGGCGATCCCCATGCCCCAGATCGACAGGTGCTGCCAGCCGTCGGCCTTGCGGTAGGGCCGCGGCGCCCGGCCGGGCTCGATGCGCCACAGCTGCTCCTCGCCGCCGCGGTAATATTGCCGGTCGTTGGTAATCCTGAGGCTCGGCTCGCCGGAACGGTTCCAGTCGGTGAACAGCATCGACAGGGCGCAGTAGCCCGGCGATAGCGCGAAGGGCTCGGAATAGTCGGGCGCGGTCGGGCCGCTCGACGCCGCCCTCCCCATGCCATCCGCGCCGCCGGCCGGGTCCGACACCGCTGCGACGGGCGTCGGCCGCTCGCCCGCGCCGACGCCTTTCGGCCGGATCAGCACGTTGTCGGCGCAGGTCCCCCAGGGCGAGCCCGGCGCGGCGCGGTCGACATAGTTGCCGAAGGCGAGGGTCGGATAGCGGTTGCCCGGCTCGAAGATCGCCGAGAACGCCGTGGTCCAGGCCCGGCCGCCGTCGAAATGCCAGGGAAAATTCGCCTTCTCGAAACGGCATTCCGGCAGGCCCTTCAAAAGGATGTTGCCGCCGACGCGCAACAGCACGAGGTCCTGCCGCCCGTCCTGGTCGACGTCGAGCGGATAGGCGCCGGTGACGTTTTGAAGGTCCTTCGGATCGAGATCCTGCGGCACCGTCTCGAAGGAAAGCCTACCGCCGGCCTGTGATCGATTGGCGTAGAACGCCCCCTCCCCTTTGCCGCCGGCGAGGAAGAGGTCCGGGAACCGATCGTCATTGCAGTCGAAAGCCGCGCCGCCCCCGCCGACGAAGAACTCCCACGGGCCGGTGTAGCTGTGGTCGATGCCGGCGGCTTGCGCCTCTTCGTGCAGGATGGGGATGTCGCCGGCAAAGGGCTTGCCGTCTTCGGCCAAGGCCGGGGCAGCGAGGAGAAGGGCGGCGAGGATCGGCAGAAAAGGCCGTGCCATTTTGGCCAAACGGCAGACGCCAGCACCCGTCGCGCCCCCCTCTGTCCTGCCGGACATCTCCCCCACACGGAGGGAGATCGATCTCGCGCGAACGTCCCGGCCAGTCTCCGATGGAAAAAGACGGCTGAAGCGATGACAGGCAGGCGCCGGACGCCGAAGCAGCCGATCTCCCCCCTTGTGGGGGAGATGTCCGGCAGGACAGAGGGGGGTCTGCGGCCTGTCCACCCGCGCGCCGCCTTCAATGTTCGCCATCCCCGTCACTCCCCCACCCGCAGCGTCTTCAGCCAGGCGATCAGCGCCGAGCGGTCGGCCTCGGCGAGCGCGGCATAGCCCCGCCCGCTTGCCTCCGCCTCCGCCCCATGGGCGCGGATCGCCTCGTCGAGCGTCGTGATGTCGCCGCGGTGGCCGTAGGGCGCCGTGTCGGCGAGGCCCCAGAGCTCGGCGGTCACGAACACGTCGCGCTCGACGAAGCGCTGCGCCAGCGTCTCGTTGCCGAGGACGGGCGTGCGGCTGTCGGCGATGCGATGGCGCTTCAGGTCGCCGAACAGCGGCACCATCACCTCGCCCTTGTCGTTGCGCGGCAGGCGCTTCGCCCATTCCAGCGTCGCCAGATCGTAGGTCGCCGGCGTCTCCACGTCGCCGCGCCGCAGCGTTCCCGCCATGTCGACCGGCCCGGGATCCTCGAAGGAAAGGCTCTTCAGCGGCAGGGACGGCCGATGACAGCTTTCGCAGCCGAGTTCGGCGAAGATTTCTCGTCCCCGTGTCGCGGCTTCCGCCCAGGCCTCGTCCTCGGGCACCGCCTCGCGCGGCGGCGCCAGCGTCGCCTGGAAGGCCACCAGCGCCGAGATCTCCCCCGCGCCGAGTTCGTCACTGTTACCGTCGCCGTCGAAGTCGGCCATGCCGGTCCAGCGTGTGCCCCAGCGCTCGTCCGCCTGCATGCCGTGATGCTGGTTCATCGCATTGACGGTAAATTGGCGGAGCGAGGTCATCACGCCCTTCTGGGTGAAGGGGCGCAGCACGAGGTCGTCGTCGACGCCGGCAAGCCCCGACAAGTCGACGGAGCCGTCCGGAAAGGCCGTGATGCGACCGAAGTCGACTCCCTTCGACGAAAGTTCCGCGCGGACCTCTTCGCCCGCATCCCGTGCCCGCCGCAGCGCTTCGCGCCGCTGGGCGGCCAAATCGGCGCTCATCTCCCGTGCCAACAGCTCGACCAGCCCGGCGCCGAAGAGATGATTGGTGCCCCGCTCGTTGGAGAACTGCGCGTCGAGCGTATCGAAATGCGCGCTCTCGAAGCCTTCCGAGACAAAGGCGTTGGCAACGAAGCCGCCCGCTCCGCCGGTCACCGGCTCGTTGTGGCAGGACGAGCAGGCATTGGCGTCCGGGCCGGCGAGCCGCTGGAAGACGAATTCCGCCGGCCGGCGCGGCGCCGTCGGAACGATCGCCTGGGTGGCGTTCGGCCGGCCCGCCCCGTCGAGAGTGGTGAAGCGCGCCTCGAAGAGATCGCGGCCCTTTTCCGCCAGATCCTCGAGCCGCTTCCCCGCGATCGTGCCGGCGAGGGACGCCGGATCGACCCGCTGCTTGATCGCCTTCTCGCTCCAGGCCGGCTCGCCGGCCGCCGCCGAAAGCGGCACCGGACCGATGGCTGCCAGTGCCGCCAAAATCAGTGTCGTTCGCCTCTTGCCCATCATGCCGCCTCCGTCGCTTCCGCCGCTGAGCGGGCGAATTCCTGATCCAGCGCGGCCAGCGCATAGGCGGTCCCCGCGTCGAAGACGAGCGCGTCGGTATCTTCCTCGAGGATCAGCGGCGTATCGCTACCGAGCCCGTCCACCGCGCTCTCGCGGATTCCTTGTCTGATCGACGCTTCGAGGAGATCGATCGCCTGAGCGCCGGAGCCTGTCATGACGATCGGCAGGGGATCGATCATGGTGAAGACCCGGCCGAGGCCGTAGCCGATGGCGTTTCCCGCCGCCTCGAAGGCCGATCGCGCCGCCGGATCGCCGGCCCGCGCGGCATCGGCGAGCCGCTGCATCGCCTCGTCGCCGATCCGGTGGGCCGGGATGTCGCCGTTGCCGGTGGCACTGCGCCAGATCGCATAGTCGCTGGCATAGGCCTCGACGCAGCCTTGATTGCCGCAGCGGCAGAGCGCGCCGCCGGGCATGTGATTGATGTGGCCGAATTCGACGGCGGAGGAGTGCTTGCCCTGGAAGGTCGCGCCGTTGAGCCTCAGGCCCATGCCGACGCCGAAGCCGACGAACAGCGTCGCGAAGTCGAGGCCGGTGAAGTCCGGGCGCCAGCGGAAGGCTTCCGGCATCAGCGAGCAGTCGTTGAGGACGCTGACCTCGGCACCGAGCCGGGCGGAAAGCGGTGCGGCGATCTCGATGTGACGATGCTTCAGCGCCGGCGACCAGACGATGCCGGACAGGTCGCTGAAGGTCTTGCCCTGGACGGCGACGACGACCTTGTCGAGCGCTCGCGGCTCTTCCGCGAGCCGTCCGGTCAGTTCCTTGGCCAGATCGGCGAGGAGATCGACGATGAAGCCGCCGTCTCTTCCGGACAGGTCCACCCCGCGCCGCATTTCGGTGAGTGGCCGGCCGGCATAGTCGCTGATCCGCCCGGAGACCTCGCCGACGGCGATCTTCAGCGCCGCCACCCGCGCTGCCCTGCCGCAGATGGCGAGGCTCTTGCCCGGGCGTCCTCGCCGGGTCGACCGATCGTCTTCCTCGACCTCCGAAAGGAGGCCGCCGCGCAACAGCGCCCCCGAGATCGCCGACGACGCGGAGACCGACAGGCCCGTCGCCTCGCTGACCAGCTTTCGCGTCGTCACGCCGACCCGCCGCAAGTGATCGAGCACCGCCAGCCGATTGTGGACACGGACCATGTCGGCGTCGGTTTTCGCCAGACTGCTCAACGCTCGTTTCCTCTCCTCCGCTCGACGCTCTTTTCGGCGTTTGGGCGGCTTTGTTCTGCCACGTTGACATGGATCACAATTGCTGTCACCATTTTTTCCGAGGCTTGGAAAAAGTCTCGGCCGGCGCCACGTCGCCGGGCTCCGTGACGCAAGGGCGCCATGGGCGCCATGGGAGGAAATTCATGAAAACGTTGAAATTCGCGCTTGCCGGCGCGATGTTCTCGATGGCTGCCATGGGCAGCGGCGCCGCCGTCGCACAGGATGGCAAGGACATCACGGTCGGTGTCTCCTGGTCGAACTTCCAGGAGGAGCGCTGGAAGACCGACGAGGCCGCCATCAAGAAGGCCCTCGAGGCCGCCGGCGCCAAATACATCTCGGCCGACGCGCAGTCCTCGGCCGCCAAGCAGCTGACCGACGTCGAGTCGCTGATCACCCAGGGCGCCACTGCGCTGATCATCCTCGCGCAGGATTCGGCGGCGATCGGCCCGGCCGTCCAGACGGCGGCCAACAACGGCATTCCGGTCGTCGGCTACGATCGCCTGATCGAGAATCCGGACGCCTTCTACATCACCTTCGACAACAAGGAAGTCGGCCGCATCCAGGCCCGCGAAGTCCAGAAGGCCCAGCCGGAAGGCAACTACGCCTTCATCAAGGGCTCCTCGTCCGATCCGAACGCCGATTTCCTGTTCTCCGGCCAGATGGAAGTCCTGAAGGACGCCATCGATAGCGGCAAGATCAAGAATGTCGGCGAGGCCTATACGGACGGCTGGCTTCCGGCCAACGCCCAGCAGAACATGGAACAGATCCTGACCGCCAACAACAACAAGGTCGACGCGGTCGTCGCCTCCAACGACGGCACCGCCGGCGGCGCCATCGCGGCGCTCGAGGCACAGGGTCTTGCCGGCACGGTTCCGGTCTCCGGCCAGGACGCCGACCAGGCGGCGCTGAACCGCATCGCCCTCGGGACGCAGACCGTCTCGGTCTGGAAGGACTCCCGCGAACTCGGCAAGCGCGCGGCGGAAATCGCCCTCGAGCTCGCCGCTGGCAAGGAGATGAGCGAAGTGACCGGCGCCGAAGAGTGGGACAGCCCGAACGGCATGAAGCTCCAGTCGATCTTCCTGACCCCGGTGGCAATCACCAAGGACAATCTCGACACCGTCATCGATGCCGGCTGGGTCTCCAAGGAGACCGTCTGCCAGGGCGTCAAGCCGGGTTCGGTTCCGGCCTGCGAATAAGCGCCACAGCCCGATGAGACCGATGGCCGCGGCGTAAAGCTGCGGCCATTTTTCGAGACGACTGCTCTCGACCGACGAGGGCAACTCGGCCATGCTGCCATGAAACAGTGCAGAGGCCACGCGACGAGCCGGTCCGCAGCGACCAGGCTTCAACCAGAACAAGACCGCGCGACGTGCAGGCAGATGACGGCCGAAGGCCGGCTCGACACGATCGTGCAAGGGAGGCGGCATTGAGCGAGGCGACCTCGGACACGTCCCTGACGAGACCCGGCCCCACGGCGGGCGCCGGCGGGTTCAAGGGCTTCATGCGCGCGACGGAGATCGACACGCGCATGCTCGGCATGATCGGCGCGCTGCTGGTCATCTGGGTGGGCTTTCACATTCTTTCCGGCGGCACCTTCCTGACCCCGCGAAACCTCTGGAACCTCTCGGTCCAGACGGCGTCGGTCGGCGTCATGGCGACGGGCATGGTGCTGGTCATCGTCACCCGCAACATCGACCTGTCGGTCGGCTCGATCCTCGGCGTCACCGGCATGATCATGGCCGTGGCCCAGACCCAGTACATCACGCCGATGCTCGGCTACGATTCAGGCTTGGTCTGGATCGCCACGTTGGCGATCGGCCTCGTCTGCGGTCTCCTGATCGGCGGATTGCAGGGCTTCGTCATCGCCTATCTCGGCGTCCCGGCCTTCATCGTTACCCTCGGCGGCCTCCTCGTCTGGCGCGGCGCCGCCTGGTGGGTGGCGTCCGGTCGGACGATCCCGCTCACCGACGACAACTTCAAGCTCCTCGGCGGCGGCTCGGACGGCTCGATCGGCGCCACCTGGAGCTGGATCGTCGCCGCCGCCGCCATCGTCTTCATCGTCTTCGGGGCGCTCGCCGCCCGCCGCCAGCGCAAGCGCTTCAACTTTGCGCAGAAGCCGATGTGGGCAGAGGCCTTCACCCTCGGCATTTCCCTGATCGCGGTGATCGGCGCGACGATGATCGTCAATTCCTATCTCCTGCCCGGCCCGCTTGCCCGCCGCTATGCCGAGACGAACGGCATCACCGTTCCGGAAGGCGGCCTCGAGATCAGCTTCGGCTATGCCATCCCGGTGCTGCTCTTCATCGGCGTCGGCATCGTCATGACCTTCATCACCAGGCGCACCCGCTTCGGCCGCTACGTCTTCGCCATCGGCGGCAATCCCGAAGCCGCCGAGCTCGCCGGCATCAACACCAAGCGCGTGACGCTGATGGTCTTCGCGCTGATGGGCATGCTGGCAGCGGTCGCCGCGGCGATTTCGACGGCGCGCCTCTCATCGGCGACAAACGCGCAAGGCACGCTGGACGAGCTCTACACCATCGCCGCCGCCGTCATCGGCGGCACCTCTCTCGCCGGCGGCGCCGGCACCATCGCCGGCGCCATGCTCGGCGCGCTCGTCATGCAGAGCCTGCAGTCGGGCATGGTGCTTCTCGGCCTCGACACACCGCTGCAGAACATCGTCGTCGGCGCGGTTCTCGTCGTCGCCGTCTGGCTCGATACCCTCTACCGCAGGAGGTCCGCATGAGTACCACGATGGATTCCATCACCGATCACGGTCCGGCCCATCATCACTCCGACGTCGATCGCTCGGGGACGCCGCTCATCGACATGCGCGACATCTCGATCGCCTTCGGCGGCATCCACGCCGTCGATCAGGCCTCGATCGACCTCTACAAGGGCGAGGTCGTCGCCCTGCTCGGCCACAACGGCGCCGGCAAATCGACGCTGATCAAGATCCTGTCCGGCGCCTACAAGCGCGATTCCGGCGAGATCTTCGTGCGCGGCGAAAAGGCCTCGATCGGAAATCCCCGCGATGCGAAAGCCTATGGGATCGAGACGATCTACCAGACGCTCGCTCTCGCCGACAATGTCGACGCCGCCGCCAACCTCTTCCTCGGCCGCGAGATCATGACCCCCTGGGGCACCCTCGACGACGGCGCAATGGAGGCCGAGGCGCGCAAAGTGATGGGGCGGCTCAACCCCAATTTCCGCCGCTTCAAGGAGCCGGTGAAAGCCCTTTCGGGCGGACAGCGCCAGTCGGTAGCGATCGCAAGAGCAATCCTCTTCAACGCCAAGATCCTGATCATGGACGAGCCGACGGCGGCCCTCGGCCCGCAGGAGACGGCGCAGGTCGCCGACCTGATCAAGGAGCTGAAGAAGGAAGAGATCGGCATCTTCCTGATCAGCCACGACATCCACGACGTCTTCGACCTGTCGGACCGTGTCGTCGTGATGAAGAACGGCCAGGTGGTCGGCTCGGCAAAGACCGAGGACGTCACCAAGGACGAGGTCCTCGGCATGATCATCCTCGGCAAATGCCCGCCCGGCGCGACGCCAGGGCCCGGCGCGATGAAGGAGTAGATGAGGCTGCTTCGCACGGGTTCTGTCACCGCGCCATGAGATCGAAGGGCGACGCCAACCGTCGCCCTTTTTTTCATGCCCGGATGAGATTTACTGAAGCGCAGGGCAGCTGCCGCCGGTCTTCGGCTGGACGTTCGTCGCGCCATCGTCCTCGGCCGCGCATGGGGTCGGATACTCTTTCGGTGCGCCGTCCTTGATGCCGCAACTGACGACCTGCATGCACATCCGCCCGTCGTTCGGTTGACCCTCGGTACGCTCGTCCGCCTCGCGTGAGGCGTCCTCGCAACTTCCGGTCGACGCGACGCTCATGCCCGCCGAATGGGCGACACAGGCGGTCGGATAGGTCTTGCCGTCGGTCCCGCAGACCGGCGCGAACTCGCGCGTGCAGGCCGATGGTCGCGGGGCGCAGACACCCACCCGATCCGCGGCATCCGATCCGCCAGTTTCCCCGAGATCGCAGTATTCGTGCTCACCGCATGCCATTCCGCCGCTGCCGCCGCACATGGCGTCGGCCTTGGCGGAAACCGGCATGGCCCAGAGCGTGGCGGCCCCGAAAAGCCCTATCAACAACGCGCGCATTTCACCCTTTCCGAGCCGCTCGATCGCACCGCAATCGACCGGCCGTTTCTCGTGACACTGATGATGACGCCGTCTTCGGCGTAGCCCTGGCAGGCACTGCCCGGGCAGTTCTGCTCTTACCCGCGCGATGATGTCGCTTGGCTGAATGGCACCGCCGAGCGTGCTCGCCCGCGGCGCGGTGTTCGCGCGATCAGGACGTGCCCAGCCGCCGCACCAGCTGCTCCCGCCCGATCAGCGGCAGCAGCGGCCCGAGCTCCGGGCCGTGCTCCAGGCCGGTAATCGCCCGGCGCAGCGGCATGAACAGGGCCTTGCCCTTCGCCCCGGTTTCGGCCTTGATCGCGCTGGTCCAGGCCTTGAAGGTCTCCGGCCCGACCGCGCCCTCGGGCAGCAGCCGCAGGGACGCGGCGCGGAACGCCGCTTCCGCCTCGTCTGCCGCCGGCGGCACGGCAACGTCGCCGAAGACGACCTCCGCCCAGCCCTTGGCATCCGGCACCTTGTCGCAATTGGCGCGCACGGACAGCCAGAAGCCTTCGCCGTCCCTCTCGCTCACCCCCATCCCGGCAAGCCGGCCCTCGACCGCCGCGTAGGGCAGCGCATGGACGATCTCGCGGTTCAACCGGTCGAGTTCCGCCGGATCGAACTTCGACGCCGAGCCGGAGATCGCCCCGAAATCCAGCCGCGCGCCCAGCGCTTCGAGATCGGCCATCGGCTCGATCGAGCCGGACATGCCGACGAGGACGGCGAGCGAGGCCACCGCCATCGGCTCGTAGCCTTCCTCGCGCAGGGTCTCGAGCGACAGAGCGCCGGTGCGCTTCGACAGCCCCTCGCCGCCGACGGTGGTGAGGAGATTGTGGTGGCCGAAGCGCGGCGTCTTCGCACACAATGCGTCAAAGATCGCCGCCTGCACCGCCGTGTTGGTCACATGGTCGTCACCCCGGATGACATGGGTGACGCCCATCTCGGCGTCGTCCACCACCGAGGGCAGCGTATAGAGATAGCTGCCGTCCGCGCGGATCAGCACCGGGTCGGACAGGGAAGCCAGATCGATCACCGTCGACCCACGGATCAGGTCGTCGAAGGCGATCTCGGTGCGCTGCGGCGAGAACGGGTCGGTCGCGAAGTTCGGCAGGAGAAACCGCCAGTGCGGCCGCCGGCCCTCAGCCTCGAACGCCGCCCGTTCCTCCTGCGAAAGCTTCAGCGCCTCGCGGCCATAGACCGGCGGCAGGCCGCGTGCGGCGAGGCGCTTGCGCTTGCGGTCGAGTTCGTCCGGCGTCTCGTAGCAGGGATAGAGCAGCCCGGCGGATTTCAACTTTTCGGCTGCCGCGTCGTAGAGCGCGATCCGCTCCGACTGCCGGGCGGTCTTGTGCGGACGAATGCCGATCCAGGCGAGATCGCGTTCGATGAGATCGGCGAATTCGCGGGTCGACCGCTCCTTGTCGGTATCGTCGAAGCGCAGGACGAAAACGCCGTTCTCCCGGGCCGCGAACAGCCAGTTGAACAGCGCGGTGCGCAGATTGCCGATATGGAGCCGGCCAGTCGGCGACGGGGCGAAGCGGAGAATGACGGTCATGCACGCGACCTACACGAAAGCGGCTGAAGCCGGAAGGTCGGGATAGCGGGCTCCCCCGCCATGGTCGTTCTCGCCCCCCCGGTCGCATGCAGAGGCGCTGTCCTCCCCGCGTCGTCGTTCTCGGGCTCCGTCCCGAGAACCCAGGGGCGGTTGCCGCCACGGCGGATGACGGGGTGCCCATGTGACGGCAACCGATTGTGCCCTACGATGCCTGGATTCTCGGCACGGGGGCCGAGAATGACGAAGCTTTTGACGGCGGCCCCTGCAGCGTTCGCCGTCTCGGCCGCTTCAAGGCTGCGCCCCTTCCCCGTCAGCGCTCGCGCGGCTGCGGATCCACCCGGTCGACGGCGCGCTCGGTGAGCCCCATTGTCACGGGACTCGCCACCTCCACCTGACGCTGCCGCCGGGCGACAAGCGCCATGACAAACGAGATGGCCACGCAATAGAGCCCCATCACGCCGATCTGCAGCGGATAGGAGACCTGCCAGTCGATCAGGACGCCGGTGACGCCGGGCCCGAGCGCCGACGACAGGACCATCAGCGCCACCGTCACCGAGCGCACCGAGCCGAGATGCTTCGTCCCGTAGAGCTCCGGCCACAGCGCGCCGAGCAGCGTCGAGGAGAAGCCGTTGGAAATGCCGAGCAGGATCATGAAGACGAAGATCGCGGCGACGGCGGAAGAGCCCCAGACGACGAAGCAGGCGAGCGCCATCGGCACCAGGAAGAACGGTAAGAGCCGCACCGCCGAGAACCGGTCGACCAGCGAGCCGCAAAGAAGCGCGAAGACCACCGTCGTCGCCGACATCACCGCAAAGCCCGAGGCAAACACCTCGATCGGCCAGCCGCGCAGCTCGGTGAGATAGACCTGGTGGAAGAACAAAGTCGTGCCGATGAAGGGCGGCGCGAGGACGGCGGAAGCGACCAGCCAGAAGGTCGGCGAGGCGACGACTTGCCTGAGCGTCCAGTCGCGCACCGCCGGCCTGTCCCGCACCTTCGGCTCCGACTGCGGATCGCGCTCCTTCATCGTCGTGTAGGCGACCACCGGCAGGGCAACGACGAGGAGAACGGCGCCGCAGGCAAGCCACGTCCCGCGCCAGCCGAGGGTGGCGGCGACGAGGACGAAGATCAGCGGGAACAGCCCGGTGCCGACATGAAAGCCGAGCGAAATGATCGCCATCGCCCGCCCCCGATTGGCGGCGAACCAGCGGCCGGTGGCGGTCATCGCCGTCTCGGTCATCATCCCCTGCCCGAACAGCCGCAAGAGATAGAGCGAGAGAAGCAGCAGCGGCAGGCTGGCCGCGAGCGACATCACCGCCGTCGCCAGCGCTAGGCAGAACACGGTCACGGCCGCCACCTGCCAGGCCTTGAACCGGTCCAACGTCCAACCGAGCGCGGGGAGCGTCGCGGCGCTCGCCAGCGTCGCCGCCATGTAGATCAGCCCGAAATCGCCGTTCGACAGATCGAACTCCCGGCGAATGTCGCCGTTGGAGAGCGAGATGTAGAACGTCTGCCCGAAGGACGAGAAGAAGCAGAGCAGGAACCCGCCGGCCAGCCAGCGGGCGTTCCGGCCCATGAAGGTGAGGAATTCCATGATGGGTCCGATGGGGCGGCAATGGGGCCGCCGTCAGGAGAGAGACGACGTGCTTAGCATTGGATGGGGGAGAGGGTAAACAAGAACAGGCCTATCGTGTTGCCTGTCCTCTTAATCTTCTTTCCATGCTATTTTTGGGAAGGAGGACCGAACCATGGGACCGTCACCATCAAGGAAGTCCGCAGGGCCGCGTGATGCGGCCACCAAGGTTGCGCATCATCGCCTGAGT